>CAVTDN010000008.1:0-40063 GCA_963733595.1 uncultured delta proteobacterium
CCCGGTGAGGTGTTCCACGAGCAGGCTATCGTTCGTATGTTCCCGGAAAAAGAGTTCGAACCGCTCCAGCCGGGCCGCCGTCTCGGCAAGCCTCTGCGCCAGCTCCTGACGCTTTTGCAGGCGCTGGTGGCGTTCTTTCTCCATCTGTTGCAGTGTATCCCTGACCTGGGCGATGGCTTTTTTCTTTTTCATGGAGCCTGAGATCAAGGGCTCGCACAGCCTTGATAACCTCATTCTTCCGGCTCTGGGTAGCGACACCTTCCTGCACCTGCTGGCAGGCCCGGGCATGTTCTCCGCCTACCTGCCGGTGCTCCTGCTGCAGCCGTTCCAGGGCGGCCCGGATGTCCTTGCCCTTGGCGTGGAGGACGGCAATCCTGTCTCGGTTCTGCTTGAACCTGGTGTAATCGTCTGTCAGGAACCGGGCCCGCTGGCCGCGGTCAAGTCTCAACAGATCACCCCCGGCCTCTTCCCGGCGGCGGGCCAGGTCGAGCAGCAGTCGATCGATGTCCTTGATTTTTTCCTGCAGCCCCCTGATCGTTTGTATCCGGTGTAGGGCAGTACCCAGCAGCGCAAGGTGTTGCCGTAGTTCGACAACCGCCGCTACCCCCTGGCTGATTCCGGCCTCCAGCGCCTTTTCATCCTCGTCTGCCAAAAGAAAGACAGCACCCATGGCCTCCTGGAGGAGAGCGGTTTTCTTGCGCTCCTCGCTGGTGCGCTCGTGGATGGCGATGGAAATGCGTGAGTAGATGCCTGTGCCGGTGATTTGCTCTAAAATTGGAGCGCGCTGGTCGGCATCAGCCTCGAGAAAAGCGGCAAAATCGCCCTGAGCCAGAAGGATTGAGCGGGTAAAACGATCATAATCCATGCCAGTCACCTGCTCCACCAGGCGGCTGACCTCCTTGCTCCGGGTCTCCAGCACTTTGCCATTGCGGGCATCGACAATCTCATGCCTGGGCGGTTGCAAGTCGCCTTCCGCACTGCGGCGAGCGCGGTGTTGCCCCCAGTGGCAGCGGTAGGAACCCTGCTGGGTTTCGAATTCGACCTCAGCAAAACAATGGCCGGCCCGGCGCGACAGGATCTCGTTGCTCGATTTGCTGATATGTCCAAGCCGGGGCGTCCGCGCGAACAGGGCCAGGCAGACGGCGTCGAGGATGGTGGATTTACCGGCGCCGGTAGGCCCGGTGATGGCAAAGATTCCCGAAGCGGCGTATTCGGGTGCGGTGAAGTCGATGGTCCAGGAGCCGGTCAGCGAATTGAGGTTGCAGAGGCGGATGGCAAGAATTCTCATCGACAACTCTCCGTCTCATTGTCCCGGCGAGTCAGGTCCTCGGTAATTTCAAGTAGGGCTGCGCGTAATACAGGCCGCTGGCTCTCTTCGATTCGGCCGCTCTCCAGGCAACGTTCAAAGACTTCAGCGACACTGAGGTCATCCAGGGATTCGGTTGTATCGGTCTGCTGCAGCACGTAATCGTAGATCCGGCTGTTGCGGATGCGGAGAACAGTAAGTTCCGATCCTTCCGCCTTGGTCAGCAATTGCTCCCGCAGGTTGGGAATTACCGCCTCGCCTTCGTAATGCAGTTCGACCCAGGCCGTGCTTGCCGCTGTTTTCAGTTCAGTTAAACCCTGCTGCAATTCCTCCAGATCACCGCGCAGCGAGACCAAGGGCTGGAAGGAGGGCACAGCGATTGGCACCGCAGAGATCTCTCTGCCTTCGCTGGTGAGCATAAGGATTTCTTTGCATTGACTGACCTCGGTGAAACTCATGGGCAGCGGTGCCCCGCAATAACGTCGGGTCGGTGAGCCGGCCACCAGTTGGCCGAGATGAAGATGGCCGAGGGCGAGGTAATCAATGCATTCCGGAAAGCTAGTCCCCTCGATCCGACCCAGGCCGCCGACGGAAAGCTCGCGCACGCCGTCGCCTTCAACGGTCCGGCCGCCGGCGACAAAGAGATGCCCCATGACCACCAGAGGCATGGTGAGGTTAATTCTTCGGCGCATTTGGTCGGCGAGCAGGCAGACCTGCTGGTAATGAGTCCGGATTCCTTCACGCAACTGCTGTCCCTTTTCCTCCAGGGATTCGCCGGCCGCGGCGAGGCGAATGTCACGTTCACGCAAAAAGGGCACGGCGCAGACCAGGAGTTCGGGCTGCCCCTGATGGTCAGGCAGCACGAGAATCTCTTTGTCCGGGCTGCTATCGGCCATTCCGACCACATGAATCTGCAACTCTCGCAGCAGTTCACGCGGGGCCTCAAGCAGGGCGGGTGAGTCGTGGTTGCCTCCGATGATCACCGCATGCCGGCAAGGGGAACCAGCAAGGCGGTGGAGAAAGCTGTAATAGAGAGCCTGAGCCCGGCTCCCAGGGGTGGTGGTGTCGAAAATATCGCCCGCCACCAGCAAGGCCTCGATGGATTGCTCCTCGATCAGGCTGGCAAGCCAGTCGAGGAAACGGGCCTGCTCTTCGTGGCGGTGCCGCCCGTGAAAACGATGGCCCAGGTGCCAGTCTGATGTGTGGATGAGCCGCATGGCAATCGACGGGATAGGTTAATAGGCACTGATCTTGGTGTCCATGGTGAAAAGCTCGCCCTCAACCTCTTTGATCAGGGCCTGGCCGGCGATCACCGTCTTGCCGTCATGGGTCAGAGTCGGGCCGCCGTGTAGTTGCCAGCCGCGGTTGAGTTTTTCGGAAACGCGCTTGCAGAATGTTTCGTCGTCCGGGCCGGTAATACAACTGTACAGTATCATTTTTTCGCCTTATAAAAATTATTGGAATCATCGTCAGGAAAGGAGGTCACAGCCTGTGATGGTACGGGACAGGCGGCTGCACGCACTATACTACTGATCAGACCGGAGAACGACTATTGATTCAACAGCGATTTGATCCATTCCGTGACCGTCTGAGCAGGGACATCCGCAACGACCTCTCTGAATCTTTACTTGTCTGCCTGCGCGAGCATCAGCTCGGCCCCGCCCGTGAAGTTGCGGACCGTTTTCTCGCCGCCAAACCGGAACCGGAACTGGTGGCGTATATCAAGAATCGGCTGGAGAGATACGGCTGTTTCCTCGACCGAGTTGCTACGGGTTCGCACGATGTGCTCTGGCAGGGGTTGGTGCTTTGGGATCTTGGTCTTTTTTTCGAAGTACATGAGATTCTGGAACACGCCTGGATGCAAGCCCAGGGGACGGAGAAGCTCTTTTTCCAGGCCATGATCCGCGCCGCCGGAGTCTATATCAAACGGGAATGCGGGTTTTTCGAGGCAGGAGGTAAAATGGCGGCCAAGGCATTGCCTGTGCTTGAGGCGAATCGGGAGCGGCTTGCCGCCTATACGGAGCCAGAGCGACTGCTTGTTGCTTTACGTACTCCGCAGGGGGAACCGCCCATTTTGCTCGTTTGATCATTTTTCCTTGTCCCGTGGATGCGGCGGTGTTGACGCCGCTGATCGTTTCCGGGTAAGATGATCGTCTTTTCGTGGTCGGCCTCCCTGGCAACCATCGAAATAAGCCCGACTTTCAAGGGCCGTTTACACCGCAATCGTCGCTGCGCCCGTAGCTCAGCTGGATAGAGCACCGGACTTCGAATCCGGGTGTCGGGGGTTCGAATCCCTCCGGGCGTACCAAGTAGTCAAGGGTTTAGGAGTTTCTCCTAGACCCTTTTTTTCGTTCTCCGGTCGTCCTCCGGTACGCGCTCGAGATTCCTTTTCCGGATAGGGATTTTTCGGCCTGGTTTTCCACGCCCCTTTTCGGCGGACATCCTAAAATTAGCATTTTATATCAATCCTGTATCCTATCCTGACATTGCCATAGCTGGACTGAGAGTGGTGTAAGCGGTCTATTCCAAACCGCAACTATTGCGTATTCCGGATGAATCCGGCCAGCATTCCGACGAAAAAGGCCAGTGTAGAATGAGAGAATAGTCGCGGGGTAACCTTCAACCGGTATTTCGCATTACCTTGCTAGGGACGAGCGTCTTTGGGTTTACCTGTCCCATACTGACCGACACCGACATCTTCCAATAGCCAAACAACCTCCGCCAGGCTGTTGTTCGTCAGTAACCAAGGATTCATTTCCCTCGGTTTTCATCTATCGACTCTCGAAGTTCCTTGCCGACTTTAAAGAAAGGCAATTTTTTAGGCTTTACCGATATCGGAGCGCCAGTCTTGGGATTTCTTCCGGTATACGTCTCATATTCCCTCACTGTGAAGCTTCCGAAACCGCGCAGTTCGATATTTTCGCCCTTCACCAGCGACTCGATCATTGTATCCAGAATCGTATTGACAATGGATGCGGCTGTTTTGGGAGGCAGGCCTTGATCTTGAGCGAGTGCTTCTATCAATTCTGATTTGTTCATACGGGGCCTTGGAAATTGTGATTACTATTAAATATTTAACCATATGATATCAGACAGATATAAAATAACCAGAATTATTCCCCAAGAGCGGGATAAATAGAAAGACAACGGGAACAGGAAGGAGGTAACTGTTACAGATTCTGATTCACAAGGGCCTACCTCTGCAATTCGGTGGGCTTGGTGGAATCGGTGGAATTGACTGGCTGGTGGGGCAGGGGAGGCTGACAAAACGGTACGCCCTCTCCCGGAAATGAATCCAGAAGAGGGCGCTAATATCATTTCATTACTGGGTGACTTTTTTCTTCGTGCGGGCAACGATAGCCTTGCGGAGGTTGTCCGGCAGACCTCTCTCTTTACCAGACTGGGATCGCCTCTCTGAAAGCGCTTTGGCACACAATGGCTGGCGAGCTGACAGCCCATGCTTCTTGCGATATTCTTTTGAAGTGAGACCATGAGACTTCAGGTGCTTCGGAGACAGCATCTTGAATTCCTGACCACATTCAAGACAGACAATCTTGTTTTTCTGGATGGATTTCTTAGGGTCCATCACTGTGGCTGTTGCTTCTGTTTCTGTCTCAAGCATCCCACCGGCTTCGGCATCTTGAAGGGATTTAAGCGCCTGGAAGGTTTCGTTCAGAGCAGTTTTGATTTCATCGGTGCTCATCTGCTTGCTGGTTATCTGGGATTGGATAATTTCAGCTGTCATTTGTACAAGTGTTTTGCTCATCTGTTTACTCACTGACTAAATTTTTCATATTCTTTGTTATTGAATACAGGAAATACCTTAACCATTAAAGCAACATACGCTTAACCGTCGCGGGCGGTTGAAGCGTATATCATGCGAATCATATCTTTTCGATTCTATCGTCTATGGGTAATATTTTCATATTTCCTGCAAAATAGCAATCAATTATTCTTTTGTCAGCTTCGAAAGCATAGATTGTCCCAAAGTGCATATCACTATCTATCCACTTGAGCTCTGTTAAGTCATCCCTTGGCTCCTGGTGACCTCCCAATACATCCCCTATTAAAACTATGACGATCGTGTGATGCAAATCATCAAGATGATTCGAAACTACATTAACAATTCCTTCGATGCGTATTTTAAGTCCCGTCTCTTCTAAGACCTCACGATGCGCGGTTTCAATAAAGGATTCCTCGTACTCAATATAACCACCTGGCAAACACCATTTATTTCCATACCGTGCATTTTCTGATCTTTTTCCTATTAATACTTTCCCGTCAGGCGATCTCATTATAATAGTGATTCCAGGGCTTGGATTCAGATAATGGACAAAACCACATTTATCACAGCTCTGTCGTTCAAATTTCCCAAGCTCTTTTCTAATGAAATCTGCTCCACACTTGGGGCAATAATTCAGACGCTTATTATTGCCAGCCAATTCATCTGAATTGCTGAATACTTGAAACAGATTCATGATTTACCTCCTTGTGGATCCATCTGACATCGCGCCCTGAATCCAACCATCCAGGCGAGCAAGCCTCACCTATCACACATTCCTGCCCCTGTAATTGGTGGAATTGGTGGCCGGACCAGCTGGTTGTGATTATGAGGTTTTCAATACGTTTATAGTGGTCACGCCCCGTCCACCAAGCCCACCGCCTGGACGACCGAGGGTACCATGACTTCCAGCTATCAGACTTTGGGAGGACATTCAGCTTAGACGTAATCCAAGATGAAGCCCCCCCCTTTTCAACTTATTCTCAGATAGTTAGCTTATTCCTTCGAATGGTAATTGTCGTTGTCAATTCTTCTGTATAAATATCTCCCCCTCTCAAGGGGTTCGTAGTACATGATCCCCTTGAGGTGCTTACTGGTAATAACAGCCAAGAACCACTCTTCAGAGCCGGAAGGGTAATTGCTGGGATAATTCCGTGGCCGAAAGTTTTTTCGGCAGTTTGAAAGCCGAACGAGTTTTCTTCTCAAACTATACG
This sequence comes from uncultured delta proteobacterium, assembly GCA_963733595.1. GTDB lineage: Bacteria > Desulfobacterota > Desulfobulbia > Desulfobulbales > Desulfobulbaceae > Desulfobulbus. Next base: position 6,302 of record CAVTDN010000008.1, read on the forward strand.
ACAAGAGACGAGGCTAGGAAGGATATCGTCGATTACATCGAAATGTTTTACAACAGCAGAAGACGACATTCATACTTGGGATATGTCAGCCCCAAGGAATTTGAGAAACAAAAGTTTCTGAAAAAAGCTGCTTAGCAGGGTGTCCATTTTTACTTGACCACCTCAAAATGATCTTGCCCGTTCTTGAAGGACATTCTGTTAAGCGAGTATATTCCTTAACGGAGGTGTTCGATGACAACGGAAACAAAATCAAGCAAGATCAGGCAGCGGCATTCACAGCAGTACAAGACAGAATCACTGGCCCTTGCCGAAAAGGTTGGGGTTCCGACAGCAGCCAAGCAATTAGGGCTTCATGAAAGCCAGGTTTATTCCTGGCGAAGCAAGGCTCGTCTTTCACAAGAGCGCAGCGCCGTGGAAGAACGACTTCTTGTAGAAAACGCACGCCTCAAGCGCCAGCTGGCAGAGCAAGCCGAGGAGTTGGCCATCGTAAAAAAGGCCGCAGCGTACTTCGCCAAGAGCCTGAAGTGAAGTACGCCTTTATGCATAACCATTCAGACGAATTCAAGATTACTTCCATGAGTCGGGTGTTGGGCGTCTCTCGCAGCGGATTCTACCGCTGGCGGCAACGAGGAGAACAGCCAACAAGACGACAGCAACAGCGCCTGGCTCTTGATAAACTGGTTGCTGATGCTTTTGTCGCCCGGAAAAAGCGGGCAGGTTCGCCTAGTCTGGTTCTTGATCTGCACGACCAGGGCCACGCTTATGATCGCAAAACAGTAGCAGCCAGCATGAAGCGGCAAAATCTGCGGGCCAAGGCAGCAAGGAAATACAAGGCGACGACGAACTCGAATCACAATCTTCCGGTCGCACCAAACGTGCTCCAGCAAAATTTCAGTGCCGAGGCTCCAAACCAGAAGTGGGTAAGCGATATAACCTATCTCTGGACAGGTGAAGGCTGGCTTTACCTTGCCGTGATTATCGACCTGTTTTCACGGCTGGTAGTTGGCTGGGCTTTGGCAGAGCGCATGACCGCCGATCTTGTTTGTCAGGCTTTGCAGATGGCGCTCTGGCGGCGGAAAATGCCCAAGGGGGTAATCCTGCATTCAGATCGTGGCAGCCAATATTGTTCTGCCACATACCAAAGTCTCATGATGAAACACCAACTGGTCTGCAGTATGAGCGCCAAAGGCAACTGCTACGACAATGCCTGTGCTGAAAGTTTCTTTCATACCATGAAAGTGGAAGCCATCCACGGTGAACACTTTGCCACTCGTGAAGAGATGCGCCACACCGTGTTCGAATATATTGAAGTTGACTACAACCGTAACCGCCGCCATAGTGCTAATGGTCGTATCAGTCCTATGGCGTTTGAAGCTCTCAAAGCAGCTTAACTGGATGTCCACTCAATACGGGCAGGATCATAATTTGTGGAACTATTCTTGGGGGGCAGGTCATCTCACTAACCAATCGTGGTTGCTCTTTCGTTCTTTTTGCTATATTGCTTGTGGCGGGCTTCCCTGACTAAACAGAAAAGAGCGAGCAACGTCCATGGCCGGATACATTGACATTCATACCCATGCCTTTCCCGACTTCATCGCCAAGGTCGCCATCCCTGCGTTGGAGCGGGAAGGTGGCATCAAGGCGTATCTCGATGGCACCGTGGCGGGCTTGCTCGCATCAATGGATCGTAGCGGTATTGAACAATCTGTGCTCTGTTCGATCGCCACTCGACCGGAGCAGTTCACGCCCATCCTGGAATGGTCCAAGGCAATCCGTTCGGAACGAATTATACCTTTTCCTTCGCTCCATCCCGACGATCCCCTTCTGCTTGAGCATCTTCAGGAGGTCCACGACCAAGGATTCAAAGGGGTCAAGATGCACCCCTATTATCAGGATTATTTCCTCGATGATGCAGGGCTGAACGAACTGTATCAAAAAATAAGTGAACTGGGGATGATTCTGGTGATCCACGCCGGCTATGACATCGCCTATCCCCGCATCCGTAGGGCCGATCCCCAGCGGATTCTCGAGGTCTGCCGGCAGTTTCCCAAACTCAAGCTGATCGCCACTCACTTGGGCGGTTGGGACGAATGGGCGGATGTACGCCGCCTGCTCACCGGCGAGCCCATTTACATGGAACTTTCTTTTGCCCTCGACTTCCTCGATCAGAAACGAATCCGCGATATTCTGCTCTCCCACCCCCCCGAATATCTCTTGTTTGGCACCGATTCCCCTTGGACCGACCAGGCGACTACCCTTAAAATGCTGGGCAGATTGGGTCTGCCGGAAACCCTCTTCGACCAGATCACCAGCGGTAACGCCCTTCGTTTGCTGGGCCAGTGAAGCCTCTCGAAATTCCCCCGCCGCAGCACGACCCCTGTACTTGCTGAGCCACAACCTGATCAACGCATAGCAGGAAAGTTGTGGGGCACCAACCTTCTTCCTGAGGTAAACCATCCTTTCCTCTTGGCCCAACCTGCTCACCCCGTTTCCACTGCGTCGTCACTTGCTGCCCCCAGTAACCAGGCACCTTGATAGGTGACCAGCTTCATGGTGAAAAGCGAAATCAGTTCATCAATTCCAGCATGGCCAAAACGAGTTTGTCCGCACCCTCGGCGATCTGGTCGATTCGTGAATTGAGCATGTAGCAGGGGGTGCTGACGATTTTTCGCTCACGGTCGACGACGATTTCACCCTGCATGGTTAGTTGATGCCTTGCCCCCATGGCGGCAAGATTGTCGGCGGTGCCCTGATCCTGGCCGATAGTCAGGGTGACATCGCCCAGAACCTTGGCAAGGATCACCGGGGCAATGCACAGGGCACCGATTGGTTTGCCGCTAGCGTGCATAGCTTTGATAGCCGTGGCAACATCATTGTTAACCGTGCACTTGGCGCCGTCAAAGGCGTAACTGCTCAGGTTTTTTGCCGCACCAAAGCCGCCGGGAATGATCAGGGCGTCAGCCGATTCGGGAGAGAAGGTGGCAAGCGAGGCAATCTTGCCCCGAGCTATTCTGGCCGATTCGATCAGCACATTGCGTTTCTCGTTCATTTCCTGGCCGGTGATATGATTGATCACATGATGTTGTTTGATGTCAGGCGCATAGCACTGAAATTCCGCCCCGTTTTTATGGATTGCCCAGAGAGCGAGGGTTGCCTCATGAATTTCAGCGCCATCCTGATGCCCGCAACCGGAAAGGATCACGGCAAAGTTCTTCTTTCGCATAACAGCCTCCATGAGAGTAGGTTGAAAACTGTTTCTGCCTGTCTGCGAGCAAACAGGCAGAAACAGTTAATCCAGGGAATAGATTGCAGGAAGATTGCGGTATTTCTCCGCGCAGTCCAAGCCGTAGCCGACGAGAAAACCCCGGTCGAGGGCAAAACCGATGTAGTCGACCTCGACCGGGATGGTGCGGCGTTCTTTTTTATCGATAAGCGAGCAAATGCGCACGGAACGCGCTGGGCTTTGCCGGAAATGATCCTGCAACCAAGCCATGGTGGTGCCGGTATCGACAATATCCTCGACCAGCAGCACATCTTTGCCGTCCAGTTTGATGCTCGGTTCCTTGAGCAGACGGATTGTACCGGAAGATTCGGTTGAGGCGCCGTAACTGGTCACCCGGATGAAATCGATTTCCAGATCGAGATTGATGGTCCGGCAGAGGTCAGCGGTAAAAATGAAGGCGCCATTCAGTACCCCGAGGAGGGCTAGTTGCCTTCCTTGGTAGTCCCGGGAGATCTGACGGCCGAGTTCGTGTACCCTTTCCCGGATTTTATGACTACTGATAATTTCTTCCCGCAGTGGTTTCAAGAAGTCGTCCCTTGTGTGCAATACGTCGTTTTCCTATTGCTCGCTCCGCCATTTTTGCAAGGTAGCTGCAGCCTCCTCCTTTTCTTTGAAAGGCTGATTCTGTCCGAGCGCCTTTTCAAGCTCCTTGATTGCCTCCTGTTTCTTACCTTCGCCGTAAAGGGCCAGAGCCAGATGATAGCGCAAAATGGGCATGTCGTCCTGTTTGTGCACGGCCTGTGTGAATTCATTGCGGGCCAGGCTAAAAGAGCCCCGTTTGTAATGGACCCAACCTAGGGTGTCAATGATGTGGACATCGTCGGGCTGCTGCTGCTTGGCGGTCATGGCCAGACGCAGGGCTTCGCCTAGATCCGGATCCTTGCTCTCGGCAATCATCCAGGCCAGATTGTTGGCCGCCGGCGCAAAATCAGGCTTGATCGCCAGGGTCTTGGTGTAGGCCTCCTTGGCAAGGTCGATCTGGCCGGTCTGCTCATAGATGCTGCCCAAGCCCATGTAGGCTCCGATCGATTTGGGTTGCTTGGTCAGCAGATCCTTATATTCGGCGATGGCCTGATCTGTTTTACCCTGCTTGGTCAGAATCAGGGCACTCATGGTGTAGGCTTGTGGATTTTCCGGGTCGAGTTCCTGGGCCTTTTGATAAATTTCAAGAGCCCTATCCGGTTGATTGTCGCTCAGATACAGGTTGGCCAGTAAGGTCTGCAAGCCGCCGCTTTTCGGGGCTTTGCCGATCTGGGTTTGGGTCATTTTGATGAGTTCCTCTTTCGGCTGGCCATTTTTCTGGGCGATTTGCAGGAGAAAAGTGAAGGCCTTGGCATTATCTGGCTGAAGCGCCAGGAGTTTTTCAAAGGTCTGCTTGGCCTTACCTTCCTGCTTCATCGCCATATAGGTTAGGCCAAGGCTGCCCAGCACCTCAACGTTTTCAGGTACCTTGGCGTGGAGTTCAGTGAACATCTTTTCCGCCGTCTCGTATTCTTTCGAGAAGAGAACAGCCTTGGCAAGGGTGATGGCTGCCTGGAAATCACGCGGATTGATCTTCAGGGCAGTGGCTGCCTCTTTTTTGGCTGTCTCGAAATCGCCCTCCTGCAGCGAGAGCATGGCTAGCAAGGAATGGGCTTTGCCGAACCCGGGATTGAGCTTGATGGTTTCGAGCAGCGATTCGTTGGCCAGTTTCAAATCCTTGAGGTTGCTGTGGGCGAGGGCCTTGACGAAATAAAGTTCGTCCCATTTGGGGTAATCCCGGGCCAATCCATTGACGATATCGAGGGCTTCCTGGTTCTTGCCAGCTTTCAAGTCAAATTTGGCCTTGACCAGTTTGGCGGCAGCGTTTTTATCATTTTGAGCGATGACTTTATCCATCTCCACCTTGGCTTGGTCAAATTTGCCATGATCAAAATAGAAGTTGGCCAATCGCGCCTCGAAATCCTCCTTCTTTTCGGCAACTTCTATGGCCTCCTTGTAAAGTTGTTCCGCTTGTTCAACATTTCCTTTTTTTGCATAAAAATCAGCCAATGACACTTTCAGGTTACTGTTTTTTGGATCAACCTTGAGTGCCTGTTGAAGGTGTTGCTCGGCAGCTTCTTGGTCGTTTCGCGAAAGATCAAGGGAGGCCATCTGTAAGTAGGGTTGGGGAGAATCTGGGAAAGCCGCAGCCATTTTATCGAGGGCTTTTTTGGCCTTGCCCAGTTCTTTTCTCTCTACATAAAAGGCTGCCAATGTCGAGTAATTGGCAATTTTCTTCTCATTCAGTTCGATGGCTTTGAGAAAGGCTTTTTCTGCTTCCGTAAATTTTTGCGTGCTTGTCAGGATGCGTCCCTTGATCGCATACAAGCGATCTTCCTGGGGTGATTTGGCAATGGCCTTGTCAATAGCTGCCAAGGCCGCCTCATGTTTGCCGGCGAGCAGTTCCAAGTTGGCAAGCAGGGCAAGGGCGTCTTTATTGTCCGGAGCCTGTTGGAGCACCTCGTCGATATTTTTCCGGGCATCGTCTTTTTTCTGGGAGAGCAGGTAAAACTCAGCGGTCTTGATTTTGGCATCGAAATTATTGGGGTCAAGGGTCGCGGCCCGCTGGAGCTCTTCGAATGCTTGGCGGCTCTCTCCGCTTTTGAGATAGAGCAGTCCTAGTTGATATCGGGCTTCCGCATACTTTGGATCAATTTGGATGGCGTTGCGTAGCTCAATCACCGCTTCTTTATCCTTTTTCTCCTCCATATAGACCATGGCTTTTTTGTAGTGGGTGGCCTTCTTTTTTTCCGGATCTCCAGAACAACCGAAAAGCATGAGTAGGACAAGAAGAACGGACCAGGTGCGAATCAGGGGTAATCTGGAAAAAGTTTGCATAGCAAGCCCTTTGGAGGAATGAGGAATAAAATGTCTTCTATATTGATGAATAAATATAACCGAGAGGGGGGGCTCCTCCTAGAAAAAGTTAGTTTTTTTTCAGTGTTGTGCTAAACTAATGTATTCTTGCAAAGGAATGGGACGGGTGTACCTTAAAGATCTTAAGGCATTAAAGGAGGAAATATGAGCAACGGAAGAAGGAAGCAGAATTTCTGGTTGATTTCAATGATGTTAGTGCTTGTTGGGATGGTTCAGGGCGCAATCGCCGCCCAATCGACAACCGATCATTTTATCGAGGACTTTTTTCGCCTTGTCCAGTTCTTTTCTCTCTACGTAAAAGGCCGTCAATGTCGAGTAGTTGGCAATTTTCTTTTCATCCAGTTCAATGGTTTTGAGAAAGGCTTTTTCTGCTTCCGTAAATTTTTGCGTGCTTATCAGGACGCGCCCCTTGATCGCATACAAACGATCTTCCTGGGGTGATTTGGCAATAGCCTTGTCAATAGCTGCAAGGGCCGCCTCATGTTTGCCAGCGAGCAGTTCCAAATTAGCAAGCAGGGCAAGGGCGTCTTTATTGTCCGGAGCCTGTTGGAGCACCTCGTCGATATTTTTCCGGGCGGCGTCTTTTTTCTGGGAGAGTAGGTGAAACTCAGCGGTTTTGATTTTGGCATCGAAATTATTGGGGTCAAGGGTCGCAGCCCGCTGGAGTTCTTCGAAGGCCAGGTGGCCATCTCCGCTTTTGAGATAAAGCAGTCCCAAATGATATCGGGCTTCCGAATACTTGGGATCGATTTGGATGGCGTTGCGCAGCTCAATCATCGCTTCTTTATCCTTTTTCTCCTCCATGTAGACCATGGCTTTTTTGTAGTGGGTGGCCTTCTTTTTTTCCGGATCTCCAGAACAACCGAAAAGCATGAGTAGGACAAGAAGAAAAGAACAGGTGCGAATGAGGGGTAATCTGGAGAAAGTTTGCATAGCAAGCCCTTTGGAGGAACGAAGAAAAAAATGTATTCTATACTGATTATAAATATAACCTAGAGGGGGGGCTCCTCCTAGAAAAAGTTAGTTTTTTTTCAGTGTTGTGCTAAAGTAAAGCAACTTGTTAAAGAATGTGAAGGTGTATCTTAAAGATCTTAAGGCATTAAAGGAGGAAATATGAGCAACGGAAGAAGGAATCTGAATTTCTGTTTAATTTCAATGATGTTAATGCTTGTTGGGATGGTTCAGGGCGCAATCGCCGCCCAATCGACAACCCATGCGGTTGTTGATGACACAATGAAAGAGAAATTGCGGAGTGAGGTTGTCGGCAAAATGGTTTTCCCCGGAGAGGATAAGGAGTATGTCATCGGACATGGTGACGTTTTGTCGGTAAGTATATACGGTGAAGGCAATATGGCGGCAACGACTGCTGCCGGAGGGTTAGCGCCGGGACTGGATGGAGAGCAGCAGGCTAGGCGTGAAGCCCAGGGCAATACTCCCGGCGGGGTGGTCGTCCGGATGGATGGGCGTATTTCTCTGCTTCATGTGGGGGATGTCAATGTGTTGGGTATGACACCGACCCAAGCGGCGGATTACCTAAAAAAATTATATGCGACCGTTTATTTTAAACCGATGGTCACCGTAGCCCTAGTCCAGAGTAACAGTCGCCGGTATACTGTAATGGGCGAAGTGAAAACGCCGGGCGTCCTTAACCTCGACTATCCGATTACCGTGGTCCAGGCTATAGCCAGGTCTGGCGGGTTCACCGAATGGGCGAAACACAATGTTACGGTTGTCAGGGCGGGGGATGGTATTAAGACAGCCCAAGGAGAAGGCGGCAAAAACACTATCAAATTCGATTACGACGATCTGGTTAAAGGCAATAAGCTGGAGAAAAATATATATATAAAATCAGGGGATATCGTTATTGTCCATTAACCGGCAGGGAGCAATATGGAAAGCTTGAAACAAGCAGGAGCGACGCTGCTAGCTTTGACCGGTTTTTTCTTGGGAGGCGAAGCTTGGGCGCGTCAGAACATCGTTATCGGTGAATTGTCGGTAGGATCTGATTATCTTGATCGCAACTACAAACAATCATTTGCAAATCGCAATAATCAGAATGATGATGTTCGAAACCTTTATACAAGTCCAAGGATTCGATTTTCCACCAGGGATGTGAGTGATAGGTTCGAATTTACCTATGCACCGACTTTTACCTATGATGATATCGACAACAGTAGTTTTGTTGGTCAGGATCTCCTTCTGCTGGCCGAGAAAAATATCAGTCGGGATTGGCTGGTCAGGGTAAACGACAGTTATTTTTACGGGGAAGATTCTCTCACCGATACTGCGCAGCAAAGTGCTGCTATCATTCCTGGAGCGACGGTTCCGCAATCAACTCTGGTACCAGGGGCCGGTCAACCATCTGCAAATTATGCTCAGCAGTTGACCGACAAATATGGTTATAATCGATATTGGCGTAACGATTTCGGCCTGAGCACCGATTACACTTATGCTCAGGATTCCGTTGCCGGTGTTGGGTTTAATTATGGCGTGTTGCGCAATCTCGGTCAACGATAGCAACAATAACAATGGATATTCGGATTACGACCGTTACGAAGGGATTGGTCGTTTCTCTTATCGTTTCAATGCCCAATGGCAAGTAGAGACTGAGGCCAGTTATGTCACGGGTATTATATGGATGCAAATTTCGCCATGACGACGGCTAGAGCAAACGGGCAAAACGGGGATGTCGAGGAATATCATGGCGCGATCGGACCAACTATAGTTGGCGTCCCCATGATGTTTTTTTCGGGAAATACGATATACGGAATCGTTATACGAAGATACAACCAGCCAAGATTCCACAATTCACGAGGTCACCTTCGGCTGGGATCATGACTTCAGCCAGCATTTGCATATGACCTTGTCAGGCGGGCCCTCTCTCGTCACCTTCGAGAGATCCGCAAACGAGACTGGCTATAATGCATATGCCGGATTAGCCTGGGCTTTCCAGCCGCAGGCAACCTTGACGGCGTTTACGTCGAAAAAATTTGGATACCAGAATTTTGATGGTGACCAAACCGGTTTAAGCGATATGTGGAGCTCAGGATTGAGCTGTTCATATCGGTTTTCTCCGCATTTAGAGTCAATTCTTTCCGCCGGATATGACAGGGAGGATGTTAACCAATCCGCTGGAACGATCAGGGCAACCGTGGCTAACAACCGTGACCCATTAAATTCCACCCGAGAGGATACGTATGCTGGTCTGACGATCCGTTACGGATTTCTTGAAAAATATACCCTTTCGGCTTCATATCGTTATGCCGACCACTCGGAATCAGGTGATGATTACGATGAGCATAGGGTGCTCTTGACCTTGTCAGCTACACATGAATTGCTCCGGTGGTGATGAAATATAGGGAGAGATTGTTATTGTAATATGCTGTTACCTTTGAATATATATTAATGAGTACGTTAATTGCCGGACATTGCGGATAAGGATTTCACGCAAAAACACGCCAACATACTGAATTTATAAATTAAGTTATAAAATATCAGGGTTGGTTATGTCCGCCGATTAACGACCGTGTTAATAATTAAGTGGTGATCTTGCCCGTTCTTGAAGGACATTGTGTTAAGCGAGTATATTCCTTAACGGAGGTGTTCGATGACAACGGAAACAAAATCAAGCAAGATCAGGCAGCGGCATTCACAGCAGTACAAGATAGAATCACTGGCCCTTGCCGAAAAGGTTGGGGTTCCGACAGCAGCCAGGCAATTAGGGCTTCATGAAAGCCAGGTTTATTCCTGGCGAAGCAAGGCTCGTCTTTCACAAGAGCGCAGCGCCGTGGAAGAACGGCTTCTTGTAGAAAACGCTCGCCTCAAGCGCCAACTGGCAGAGCAAGCCGAGGAGTTGGTTATCGTAAAAAAGGCCGCAGCGTACTTCGCCAAGAGCCTGAATTGAAGTACGCCTTTATGCATAACCATTCAGACGAAAGCAAGATTACTTCCATGAGTGGGTGTTGCGTCTCTCGCAGCGGATTCTACCGCTGGCGGCAACGAGCAGAGCAGCCAACAAGACGACAGCAACAGCGCCTGGCTCTTGATAAGCTGGTTGCTGATGCTTTTTTCGCCCGGAAAAAGCGGGCAGGTTCGCCTAGTCTGGTTCTTGATCTGCACGATGAGGGCCACGCTTATGATCGCAAAACTGTTGCAGCCAGCATGAAGCGGCAAAACCTGCGGGCCAAGGCGGCAAGGAAATACAAGGCGACGACGAACTCGAATCACAATCTTCCGGTCGCAGCAAACTTGCTCCAGCAAAATTTCAGTGCCGAGGCTCCAAACCAGAAGTGGGTAAGCGATATAACCTATCGCTGGACAGGTGAAGGCTGGCTTTACCTTGCCGTGATTATCGGCCTGTTTTCAAGGCTGGTAGTTGGCTGGGCTTTGGCAGAGCGCTTGACCGCCGATCTTGTTTGTCAGGCTTTGCAGATGGGGCTCTGGCGGCGGAACATGCCCAAAGGGGTAATCCTGCATTCAGATCGTGGCAGCCAATATTGTTCTGCCATATACCAAAGTCTCATGATGAAACACCAACTGGTTTGCAGTATGAGCGCCCAAGGCAACTGCTACGACAATGCCTGTGCTGAAGGTTTCTTTCATGCCATGAAAGTGGAAGCTATCCATGATGAACACTTTGCCACTCGCGAAGAGATGCGCCATACCGTGTTCGAATATATTGAAATTGACTACAACCGTACCCGACGCCATAGTGCTCATGGGTCGTATCAGTCCTATGGCGCTTGAAGCTCTCAAAGCAGCTTAACTTGATGTCCACTCAATACGGGCAGGATCAAGTATGGTCTATTCCGAAACTTGAGACTTAAGAAACTATACATCCTGACGAATTTCTTCGATTCAATCAAATCGATCAACAATGATCGGTCAGATTTTCTCCTACACCAGTGATGCAAACTTCGATGTGCGGATGGCCAGTTCGTGACCTTTTTTCAAGCCTCCGACAGGCCTTCTATCCATGGAAACATTAATGCGTTCAGAACAATTCAATTATTTAACTATCGATGTGGAGGATTATTTCCAGGTTGCCGCTTTTGAAAAGCTTATTCAGCCGGAGCTCTGGAGCGGGTATGTATCGCGAGTGGAACGCAACACAGGCAGAATTCTTGATCTTCTCGATGAACACGGTGTTAAGGGAACTTTTTTTATCGTTGGTTGGACGGCTGAAAAATATCCAGCCATGGTGCGAGAAATTACCAAGCGGGGCCATGAAATTGGGTGTCATAGCTACAAACATCAGAAAATTTATCATCTAACTCCTGAAGAGTTCCATTTAGATACGAAAAAAGCGAAAGATATTTTGGAAGAGATCACAGGTAGGCAAATTACCGGTTACCGTGCGCCCACCTATTCCATCACCAAGAAGTCGCTTTGGGCGCTCGATATTCTCCAGTCCCTAGGTTTCACTTGGGATTCTTCCGTTTTTCCCGTTGTTCATGATAATTATGGAATCCCCGATTCCCCGCGTTTCCGGTACAAATGGCCAAATCATGATTTGGTGGAATACCCTCTCTCGACCGCCTTGCTGCTTGGTTACAATATTCCTGTCGCCGGTGGTGGCTATTTTCGGATTTTCCCCTACTGGTTCACAAAGATGGCTTTGCGGGCTATAAACATTCGAGAAAAGCAGCCCTTTATCTTTTATCTGCATCCATGGGAAGTGGATCCTAGTCAGCCGAGGATTTTAAATGCTGGGTGGAAGTCGAGCTTTCGTCATTATTGTAATTTAGAAAAGACGGAAGACCGTTTAAAAAAGCTTCTTCATGATTTTAACTTTAGGCCTATAAATGTTTGATTTCCTTAGATTGTTGACATGGTGCAGGGTAGGCGAGCAGTTCAGGAAAAGTCCACCGGTGATCCACCTCATTGGAAGGCAGCCTTGAACCGCTTTTCCATTCTCTTTGGCGATAGAATAACTGTTTACTGAAAACAGAACCGAAAAGACCATTTACACAAAATTATTTACACGCCTCTAACGAGGCTTGCTGAGCTAAATTTCAAGATTCCCTTAAGCTGTTCTTGCTGCAATCTATCTGGCCATAAGCGAAGTAGTGAGGCGTGATGAGTTTTGAATACGAAAAATATTTTAGACCGGTCAGGTATGTTCTCCAATTGGCATTGCTTGCAATTGCAGTACTATTTGCCTTTCTTAATGTGTTTCAAAATCTTTGGAACGCTTGGGTAGGGTCAGATGATTATTCCCATTGCTTTTTTATTATTCCTATTGCGCTCTATGCTTCTTGGCTTAAAAAAGAGAGGCTGGCAGCATTGTCAGTCAAACCCTCTGCGTTCGGCGGATTGTGTTTAATTTTTCTGCTTTTCCTGTACATTATTTCTCGGCATGCAGAAATTACCACCTTGTCTGCCGTGTTTATGGTATCGGTATTATTCTGTCTTGTGTTTTTCCTGGCTGGCTGGGTCTATCTGAAGGAACTATCTTTTCCGCTGACGTTGCTTTTTTTTATGATTCCGGTGCCGGAGCAGATTTATTCCTCCTTAACTGTCCCCCTGCAGCTTTTCGTCTCTCAAGTCAGCGTGTCCATTGCTCAACTTTTCGATATTCCGATCTACCGTGAAGGAAATGTCATCCACTTGCCCGCTCGCACTCTTGCGGTTATCGACGCCTGCAGCGGATTGCGCTCATTGATGAGTTTAGTGACGGTCAGTCTGATCATGGGGTATTTTTTTTTACATAGCCATTTGCTGCGGGTTATTCTGATGGCAGTTTCCCTGCCCGTGGCCATCTTGGTGAATTGCTTACGTGTGCTGGTTACGATTCTTGTCCTTTATTCATATCAATACGACCTGACAGACGATTCAGTGCATTCCTTGTATGGGTTAGCGTCCTTCGTTGTTGCCTTTCTTCTATTATTTTCAATACGATCGGGGCTTGGCAGATGGGATCGCTAAGTTGGTGGCGGGTGTGCATTGCAGCCGTGTTGCTACTGGCGACTGGGCTTGCGGTCAATTTGAAACAGGATGTGACATTGCATGCTGCTAGCGAACCGTTGTCTACTGCGCTCGCTGGATTTGGTGAGTGGAGAATGGTCGGCGATATTTATTTGGATTCCAAGATCAGGAAGGAGCTAAAGCTGGACGATTTTTTATATCGCCGATTTTCCGATGGTAAATCGTCGGTTTCCCTGTATGTTGGTTATTATCATACAGTTACCAAGGTGGGTGCAGCGCATGACCCGCTAGTTTGTTTTCCCGGTCAGGGGTGGGTGCTGCGCGAGAAAGATTCTATCACCGGTATTATGCAGATTCATGGAGTAGAAAGGCTGTTATCTTATTCGACCATGGTGGCGGAGCGGAATGATAATAAAGAACTTTTATTCTATTGGTTTCAGGCGGATACGAAAATGGCATCCAACACCTTGATGCAGAAACTGCATTTGGTGCAGTCGAAAATCTTCGGCTATGGTCAGAATAATGCTTTTGTGCGATTAAGCTTGGAGTTAAAGGACCAAACCACTGAAGATGGGCGTCAAACTATGCACAGATTTATCTCGGATTTTTATCCTGTCTTCCTTCAATACATGTCCCGTTCCAGTGGTCAGAGGGAGGGGTGAAATGTTGCTGGTGGAGATTCTTTTTTTCAGTTTCTTGTTTCTTCTCTTTTATGTGTATGCGGTATACCCGTTTTTAGTCCAACTTTTGGCAAAAGTTCGCCCACAAGTTGTGCGCAAGGGGGACTTTGAACCGACGGTCACTCTCATTATTCCAGCTTATAACGAAGAACGGCATATTAGGAATACCATCGAGAATAAGCTTGGTCTAGCTTATCCGGTCGATAAGCTAGAGATTCTGATAGTTTCCGATGGATCGACAGATCTTACCGACAGCATCGTCAGGGAGTATGCCGACAAGGGGGTCAGGCTCTTACGGCAGGAGCCCCGAGCAGGCAAGACCTCAGGGCTCAATAAAGCAATCGCGGAAGCACGGGGGGAGATTATCTTCTTTTCCGATGCAAATTCCATTCATGATCAGAATGCACTCAGGGCATTGGTCGCCAATTTTTCCGACACGCAAGTTGGGTATGTCACTGGGAAGATGGTTTATGCCAACCCAGATGGAAGCACTATCGGCGATGGGTGTTCGGCATACATGAAATATGAGAATTTTCTCCGGGAGTGCGAAACACGGATTGGCTCAGTCGTTGGAGTTGATGGTGGCGTCGATGCTGTTCGCAGGCAACTCTACATCCCGATGAACGCGGACCAGCTACCTGATTTTGTTCTCCCGCTGGCGGTGGTCGATCAAGGGTACCGGGTGGTTTACGAACCAAATGCGCTTTTGTGTGAGGATGCCCTGGATAAGACCGCAGACGAGTATCGGATGCGGATGCGGGTTTCTCTGCGCGCTCTATGGGCCCTTTATGACATGAGACGACTTTTATTTCCGGGAAAAAGCCTTGGCTATGCCTGGCAGCTTTGGTCGCACAAGGTGTTGCGTTATTTGTGCTTTGTCTTCTTGCTTGGAGCCTATTTCTCGAACATTGTTTTGGTTGTGCAGGGAAAGGTGTACATATTGTTTTTGATTTTACAATCATTCTTCTATTGTTCCGCCGCACTTTCTCCTTTTTTTGAAAGGGCGGGAAAAAGAAATCGTTTATTTTTTTTGAGCTATTATTTTTGCATTATCAATTTGGCAGCTGGACATGCATTTGTAGCTTTCATATTAGGGAAAAAAATGGTTATCTGGAATCCCCGTAAGGGATGATGGAGGTTATCTGTTTTTTTTTCTATATAAAGTGAATTGCAATTTTTTTAAAAAATTAAATCCAAGCAGGTATGCCCGTCTAACTTATCGAGATCAGGAGGTCTCGAAGTTGCCGCATCTAATCCGTTATTTGATAGGGGTGTACTTCAAATTGCTACGACAGTTCGGCCCAACGTCTTGTCACCGGGCAATGCGCGCCAGCGCTACTTTTGCTTTGAAACTCGATGCGTGTTTCCGTCTCGTTCCTTTTGCCATTTTCTGCTCCTTGATTCAGCCCTTCAATAGTCCTTATCAGAAACCTTCACTTCTTGTCTTGCGCGAATTTCCGGCAGGACTTCTGATTCCGCACCTACCACAGTAGATCAGGAACTGTAGGTGTGTCAGAGAAGATACGCAGAGTTGATTTTGGATGAGCCTGATAAATTAGCGGAATTTTCCGTTTTTCTGGTGGTTGCTTGTCGTTGATGTCCGGAAATGTTGAAATTTTCAAGAAAACACTTCTTTTTCAATGAGATATGTTTGTTTGGTAAAATCGGAAAAGCGAATTTAATTCAAATAAAGAAAACCTTGGCCTCAGGCCAAGGTTAAAGTTCATAGGCTTTGCCGCATGAACGACTTACTGCGACAACATCAAGCATCAGGAAAAAGAAGATCGCCGGCAAGCACTGATAAAGACGTTGGATAATGAGTTAATTGCCCATGATTTAGGCATTTATGAGGACTTATTCCAATTTTAATTCACCAATGAATTCATAATCCCCCGGGCCATCCGACGATGGCATGGACTCTTAGTGTATCACGTTCCATCGTCCGTAGCGATGGCTTCAAGGTGGTCTTCAAGAGCGTCCAAGCTGTTGAAGACAAGATTACCGAAAGCTTTCCCGCGCACTTCGCCCCACAAGTGCTCGACCGAATTGAGTTCCGGCGAATAAGGAGGCAATGAAACCAGGCGCATGTTTTCCGGAGTCTTTAATTTTCCAAATGGCTGTATTCAAAGGAGAAATGACAAAAAGGTTGCCGGAGGATACATTTCGGACGCCACTTTGTTATCTATAATAGCTCCATACAGGAAGTTTGTCCTCATTATGAGGGTAGGCATTTTTTATGCATATATTTTCATGCGGGGATAAAAGAAATTCTGTCTCGCGGAACCAAAAATCTTGTAATGCGAGAACCGTTACCTTGGTAGGTTTGCCGCAACCGCCGACGCGGAATTGGGGTCGGTAAAAAGATGGCAAGCCAGGAATTAGTAGATTAAGTAGTTCGTTATTGATTCGTAACGGCTCAAAATTAAAAAAATATCTATCACATTGCATATGAAACATCATAATTTAACAAGATTTTTTTTACTTTTGAACGTGTTGTTAACCATTGCCGCTGTATCAATCTTCGCTCCCGATAAGGCGGAAAGTTCTTGTTCTTCGCCGGCGAACGCCATCGAAGCAGAAAACTGCCTGCCCGGTACTCCGCAGAGTACTTGGGATATTCCTTCGCGAGACGCAGGTGACCAGAGCATACAAGGATTTGCGACTGATATCAGCGTAAACAAAGGCGAAACCGTTCATTTCAAGATCAATACCAACTCGAGCAGCTACACAATCGACATCTATCGTTTCGGCTACTATGGCGGCAACGGTGCTCGTAAGGTGGCTTCGGTCCTTCCTTCCGCTTCCCTCCCTCAATTGCAGCCTGCTTGTGTCAATGATATCACTACCAAGCTTACGGATTGCGGAAATTGGACTGAATCTGCATCCTGGAAGGTACCAGCAGATGCCGTTTCCGGGGTTTACATTGCAAAACTCGTTCGTTCCGATTCTGGCGGAGCGAGCCATATTATTTTTATTGTCAGAGATGATACCGGCAAATCTGATATTCTCTTCAAAACTTCTGATACCACCTGGCAGGCATATAATACTTATGGGCTAGGGTATATAGAATATCCCGATTACGGCTGGCCAAACCAGAAAGCCAAAAAGGCGAGCTATAACCGGCCCTTTCTGACCCGTGCAGTGAATGACGGCTTAGGAGCCTACAACTGGTTCTTCCAGGCCGAATACCCTTTGATTCGCTGGCTGGAATCAAACGGATATAATGTAAGCTACTTTAGCTCAGTCGATGCTGACAGAAGGGGTGGCGAACTTCTTGAGCACAAGACCTTCTTTTCAGTTGGACACGATGAATACTGGTCCGGCCAAGAGCGAACAAACGTCGTGGCCGCCCGCGATGCCGGCGTCAGCCTGGCCTTCTTCAGCGGTAATGAGATTTATCGCAAAGTGCGTTGGGAAAACAGTATTGACGGTTCGGGAACACCTTATCGAACAATGGTTTGTTACAATGAAAGCAATGCCCCCTCTCCTGTCGATCCCCTTGACCCTCCCATCTGGACCGGCACTTGGCGTAATCCCACATTCAGCCCGCCGGCAGATGGTGGTTACCCGGAGAACGCTCTCAGCGGAACTCTTTTTACCGTCTCAACCGGCCCAAACGAGTTAGGCATCTCCATGGATGTACCCCAGGCAAACGGGAAAATGCGTTTCTGGCGCAATACCCCCGTCGCTTCCCTTGCAGCTGGTCAAGTTGCTACTCTCGGTGACAGAGTTGTGGGTTACGAGTTTGATGAGGACATTGACAACGGTTTTCGACCTGCAGGACTTATCCAGTTATCTTCGACAACTACACCGGTATCTGCAAAGCTCCTGGGGGACAATATAACCACCGCTGCAGACGTCTACCTGCCTGGAACGGCAACCCATGTCATGACTCTTTACCGTGCGCCAAGCCGTGCGCTCGTCTTTTCCGCAGGCACAGTGCAATGGTCTTGGGGTTTAGACTCCGAACATGACAACGGACCTTCTGTGACCGATATCAGCATCCAGCAAGCAATGGTCAATCTCATGGCTGACATGGGAGCGCAACCCTCTTCAATACAGGTCGGACTTGTTGCTGCAAGTGCCTCCACCGACCAGAACATGCCTCTCTCGGTCATCACATCGCCAGCATCAGGCTCGACAGTGTCTACAGGCTCGACAGTTACAATAACCGGTACCGCCGCAGACAGCGGGGGAGGGGTGGTCGGAGCCGTCGAGATCTCCACCGATAATGGATCCACCTGGCATCCAGCTACCGGCCGCGAATCCTGGAGCTATACATGGAACCCGAATGTTGCTGGTTCCGTGACCATCCTTAGCCGTTCTGTCGATGATAGCGGCAATGTAGAGCTTCCCTCATTGGGCGTGAACGTCACGGTGATCAATGGTACCAGTAGCACCATCTGGTCCGGCACGACGGTTCCTGGAACGGTTGACGCTGGTCCTGACAGCGCGGTGGAGTTGGGTGTCAAGTTCCGCTCTGATGCGAACGGCTTTATTTCGGGTCTGCGTTTCTACAAGGCAAGCACCAACACCGGCACCCACATCGGAAATCTTTGGACAAGTACGGGAACTCTGCTGGCTACAGCGACTTTCACCAATGAAACCGCCTCCGGATGGCAGCAGGTGAACTTTTCCACGCCTGTGGCTATTACGGCCAACACGGTCTACGTGGCCTCTTATCACACCAATGTCGGCCACTATAGCAACAATCTGAGCTACTTCACGAGCAAGGGGGTTGATAATCCGCCGTTGCATGCCCTGGCCAACGGAGTTTCCGGACCCAACGGCGTCTTTGCCTACGGCTCCACCAGCAAGTTTCCCGACCAAGGATGGAAGGAATCCAACTACTGGGTGGACGTTGTGTACAGCGCGACCACAGCGCCTCCGGCGACGCTGTCGACCATCACGGTGACCCCTGCCAGCCCGACGATCTCGACTGGATCAACGCAGCAGTTCACCGCCACTGGAACCTACTCAGATGGCAGCACCCAGAACATAACCAGCCAGGCAACGTGGACTTCGTCGACGACCAGTATAGCCACCATCAACAGTTCCGGCCTGGCAACGGGCGTCAGTTCAGGCAGTACAACCATTTCAGCAGCACTGAGTGGAATAACCGGCAATACCACTCTTGGCTGTCCAGTCCACCCCGCTGACGGTCACGACAACCGCCCTTCCCGGCGCAACGATCAATGTCTCCTACTCGACAACCCTGACCGCCAGCGGAGGAATATTGCCGTATACCTGGGCCATAACCAGCGGCTCGCTGCCGACAGGGCTCACTCTCAATAGCAGTACCGGTGTCATCTCCGGAACGCCTACCGCTGCCGGCACCTACAGTTTTACTGCCCAGGTGTCCGATACCGCGGGATCGGCCCCTGCCAGCAAGGCGCTGAGCATTACCGTTGCAGCGCAACAGACCAGTAGCACCATCTGGTCCGGCACGACGGTTCCTGGAACGGTTGACGCTGGTCCTGACAGCGCGGTGGAGTTGGGTGTCAAGTTCCGCTCTGATGCGAACGGCTTTATTTCGGGTCTGCGTTTCTACAAGGCAAGCACCAACACCGGCACCCACATCGGAAATCTTTGGACAAGCACGGGAACTCTGCTGGCTACAGCGACTTTCACCAATGAAACCGCCTCCGGATGGCAGCAGGTGAACTTTTCCACACCTGTGGCTATTACGGCCAACACGGTCTACGTGGCCTCTTACCACACCAATGTCGGCCACTATAGCAACAATCTGAACTACTTCACGAGCAAGGGGGTTGATAATCCGCCGTTGCATGCCCTGGCCAACGGAGTTTCCGGACCCAACGGCGTCTTTGCCTACGGCTCTACCAGCAAGTTTCCCGACCAAGGATGGAAGGAATCCAACTACTGGGTGGACGTTGTGTACAGCGCGACCACAGCGCCTCCGGCGACGCTGTCGACCATCACGGTGACCCCTGCCAGCCCGACGATCTCGACTGGAGCCACGCAGCAGTTCACCGCCACGGGAACCTACTCGGATGGCAGCACCCAGAACATAACCAGCCAGGCAACGTGGACTTCGTCGACGACCAGTATAGCCACCATCAACAGTTCCGGCCTGGCAACGGGCGTAAGTTCAGGCAGTGCAACCATTACGGCGACACTGAGCGGGAAAAGCGGCAGTAGCACCTTAACGGTCACGACCACAACGCCCCCCGCGACCCTATCCTCCATCGCGGTGACGCCGGCGAGTCCAAAGATTTCGACCGGATGCGACGCAGCAGTTTACTGCCACCGGGACCTACTCGAACGGCAGCACCCAGAACATAACCAGCCAGGTAACGTGGACCTCCTCGAGGTGGGAGTGTAGCCACGATCAGTGCGGGCGGTCTTGCGACGGGTGTAAGTTCTGGTGTTACAACCAGTTTTAGCAGCGCTGAGTGGTGTGACTGGCAACACGATTTTGGAGGTCCAGTCCACCCCGCTGACGGTCACGACAGCCGCCCTTCCCGGCGCAACGATCAATGTTTCTTACTCGACAACCCTAACCGCCAGCGGAGGGATATTGCCGTATACGTGGGCCATAACCAGCGGCTCGCTGCCGACAGGGCTCACTCTCAATAGCAGTACCGGTGTCATCTCCGGAACGCCTACCGCTGCCGGCACCTACAGTTTTACTGCCCAGGTGTCCGATACCGCGGGATCGGCCCCTGCCAGCAAGGCGCTGAGCATTACCGTTGCAGCGCAACAGACGAGTAGCACCATCTGGTCCGGCACGACGGTTCCTGGAACGGTTGACGCTGGTCCTGACAGCGCGGTGGAGCTGGGCGTCAAGTTCCGCTCTGATGCGAACGGCTTTATTTCGGGTCTGCGTTTCTACAAGGCAAGCACCAACACCGGCACCCACATCGGAAATCTTTGGACAAGTACGGGAACTCTGCTGGC
The DNA here is from genome assembly GCA_963733595.1 of uncultured delta proteobacterium. Lineage (GTDB taxonomy): Bacteria > Desulfobacterota > Desulfobulbia > Desulfobulbales > Desulfobulbaceae > Desulfobulbus. Next base: position 27,011 of record CAVTDN010000008.1, read on the forward strand.
TACAGCGACTTTCACCAATGAGACCGCCTCCGGATGGCAGCAGGTGAACTTTTCCACACCTGTGGCTATTACGGCCAACACGGTCTACGTGGCCTCTTATCACACCAATGTCGGCCACTATAGCAACAATCTGAACTACTTCACGAGCAAGGGGGTTGATAATCCGCCGTTGCATGCCCTGGCCAACGGAGTTTCCGGACCCAACGGCGTCTTTGCCTACGGCTCCACCAGCAAGTTTCCCGACCAAGGATGGAAGGAATCCAACTACTGGGTGGACGTCGTGTACAGCGCGACCACAGCGCCTCCGGCGACGCTATCGACCATCACGGTGACCCCTGCCAGCCCGACGATCTCGACTGGATCAACGCAGCAGTTCACCGCCACGGGAACCTACTCGGATGGCAGCACCCAGAACATAACCAGCCAGGCAACGTGGACTTCGTCGACGACCAGTATAGCCACCATCAACAGTTCCGGCCTGGCAACGGGCGTCAGTTCAGGCAGTACAACCATTTCAGCAGCACTGAGTGGAAAAAACGGCAACACCGCTTTGACTGTAACGGCCATAGCGCCTCCGGCGACACTGTCGACCATCACGGTGACCCCTGGCACCCCGACGATCTCGACTGGATCCACGCAGCAGTTCACCGCCACAGGAACCTACTCGGATGGCAGCACCCGGAACATAACCAGCCAGACGACGTGGGCTACCTCGAGTATGAGCGTCGCAACCATCAACAGTTCTGGCCTCGCCAGTGGTGTTGGCCCTGGAGTCACAACAGTTACAGCAGCACTGAGTGGAATAACCGGCAATACCACTCTGGCCGTCCAGTCCACCCCGCTGACGGTCACGACAGCCGCCCTTCCCGGCGCAACGATCAATGTTTCTTACTCGACAACCCTGACAGCCAGCGGAGGGATATTGCCGTATACGTGGGCCATAACCAGCGGCTCGCTGCCGACAGGGCTCACTCTCAATAGCAGTACCGGTGTCATCTCCGGAACGCCTACCGCTGCCGGCACCTACAGTTTTACTGCCCAGGTGTCCGATACCGCGGGATCGGCCCCTGCCAGCAAGGCGCTGAGCATTACCGTTGCAGCGCAACAGACGAGTAGCACCATCTGGTCCGGCACGACGGTTCCTGGAACGGTTGACGCTGGTCCTGACAGCGCGGTGGAGCTGGGCGTCAAGTTCCGCTCTGATGCGAACGGCTTTATTTCGGGTCTGCGTTTCTACAAGGCAAGCACCAACACCGGCACCCATATCGGAAATCTTTGGACAAGTACGGGAACTCTGCTGGCTACAGCGACTTTCACCAATGAGACCGCCTCCGGATGGCAGCAGGTGAACTTTTCCACACCTGTGGCTATTACGGCCAACACGGTCTACGTGGCCTCTTATCACACCAATGTCGGCCACTATAGCAACAATCTGAACTACTTCACGAGCAAGGGGGTTGATAATCCGCCGTTGCATGCCCTGGCCAACGGAGTTTCCGGACCCAACGGCGTCTTTGCCTACGGCTCCACCAGCAAGTTTCCCGACCAAGGATGGAAGGAATCCAACTACTGGGTGGACGTCGTGTACAGCGCGACCACAGCGCCTCCGGCGACGCTATCGACCATCACGGTGACCCCTGCCAGCCCGACGATCTCGACTGGATCAACGCAGCAGTTCACCGCCACGGGAACCTACTCGGATGGCAGCACCCAGAACATAACCAGCCAGGCAACGTGGACTTCGTCGACGACCAGTATAGCCACCATCAACAGTTCCGGCCTGGCAACGGGCGTCAGTTCAGGCAGTACAACCATTTCAGCAGCACTGAGTGGAAAAAACGGCAACACCGCTTTGACTGTCCAGTCCACCCCGCTGACGGTCACGACAGCCGCCCTTCCCGGCGCAACGATCAATGTTTCTTACTCGACAACCCTAACAGCCAGCGGAGGGATATTGCCGTATACGTGGGCCATAACCAGCGGCTCGCTGCCGACAGGGCTCACTCTCAATAGCAGTACCGGTGTCATCTCCGGAACGCCTACCGTTGCCGGCACCTACAGTTTTACAACCCAGGTGTCCGATAGCGCGGGATCGACCCCCGCTACCAAAGGGCTAAGCATTGCCATAGTAAGATTAGACAAGCCGATACTGGTCATTTCAGCATCATCAAACCCTTTCAGCAAATACTACGCAGAAATTCTCCGTGCTGAAGGTTTCACGGAGTTTGCCGAAATCGACATTACGACTGCATCCTCCGCAGTTCTCGCTGATTACGATGTAGTCATTCTTGGCGAAATGATGCTAACTGCCTCACAGAGTACGATGTTGAGCAATTGGGTCTTTGCAGGCGGCAATCTGGTTGCCATGCGCCCAGATAAAAAACTTGCCGGCATTCTCGGTCTTACAGATATGGGGTCAACTTTGTCCAATGCCTATCTCCTTGTCGACACATCGAGCAACGCTGGATTAGGTATTGTCGGCCAGACCATCCAGTATCATGGTGACGCTGACCTTTATACGATGACGGGAGCTTCAAGGATTGCAACGCTTTTTTCAGGTTCAAGTACAACGACTTCCAATCCTGCGGTTACGATAAACAATGTCGGAGCTAACGGAGGCCAGGCAGCCGCTTTCACCTATGATCTCGCTCGTTCCGTTGTTTATACTCGCCAAGGAAATCCTGCTTGGGCAGGACAAAATAGATCCGGCGAATCAGCAGTCCGACCATCCGATCTTTTCTTTGGTGCGGCCAGCTTTGATCCGCAGCCAGACTGGATAGATTTGAATAAAGTGGCAATCCCTCAGGCTGATGAACAGCAGCGTCTTCTCGCAAATATAATTATCCAGATGAACCTCGATAAAAAACCGCTTCCCCGCTTCTGGTATTTGCCTCGTAATCTCGCAGCAGCGGTCGTCATGACAGGTGATGATCATGGAGCCCTTTATGGAGGAGGAGCTACATCTGCACGGTTCGATCAATATCTGGCGGCAAGTCCAGAGGGCTGCATAATTGACAACTGGGAGTGTGTCCGCGGAACCTCCTATTTAGTGTCGCCAATGATAGCAAGTAATCCACTGACCAATGACCAAGCAGCAGCTTTCAATGCGAATGGTTTTGAAGTCAGCGTCCATGTTGACTCAAATTGCTCAGACTGGACATTTGACACGCTCGAATCTGCCTACACCAGCCAGTTAAATTCATTTGTTTCGCAATTCACTAGTATTCCTGACCCTGCAACACACCGTATGCACTGCATTATTTGGAGTGACTATGATTCTCAGCCCAAAATTGAATTGAGTCATGGGATCCGGCTGGATACAACGTATTATTACTGGCCTGACCGTTGGGTTAATGACAGACCCGGTTTCTTTACAGGTTCAGGGATGCCAATGCGGTTTGCTGACATCAACGGCAATATTTTGGATGTATACCAGGCAGCTACCCAGATGACTGATGAGTCGGGCCAGTCCTATCCCTACACCATCGACACTTTGCTTGATAGAGCAACAGGTCCTGAAGGGTACTTTGGTGTTTTCACTGTCAACGCACACCCCGATGTAGCGGCATCCACTGTTTCAGACGCTGTTGTCAACTCAGCTTTAGCCCGCGGTATCCCTGTTGTTTCGGCCAAGCAGATGCTTACCTGGCTGGACGGCCGCAACAACTCATCATTTAATTCAATTTCCTGGAATGGGACAATCCTCAGTTTCTCGGTCAGCGCCGCCCAAGGTGCCAATGGGCTGGTTGCCATGGTTCCTTTAACGAGTAATCAAACGGTGTCCGGTATAACTCAGAATGGGAGTTCAATTGCTTTCACAACGACAACGGTGAAGGGGATCCAGTATGCACGCTTCTTCGCAGCCAGTGGAAATTATCAGGTCACCTATGCTAGTCGGCCTTAAAAACACCTACAAAATTGATATTTAAGATAAAGATCGGTGAAATAGAGAAGCAGCGGCATTCAAGGCGAAAGTAGCATCGGCGGCACTTGTCGGTGACAAGAAGCTGGCCGAATTGGCGCAGCAATTTGAAGTGCTACGGATTGGCAATGGCAACTTAGCGAACGGGCAGTCGATGTGTTCACTAAAAGCAGTGGGTCCGAGCCTCCGGTGGACATCAAGTTGATGTGCGCCAAGGTCGACAACGACCTATAGTAATAGGTCTTGTTGTGGGCCGCAAGCATATCGCACTTTGATGAAGCGCATGGGTCTATTGAAAACCGGGAACCAGCAAGAAACACCCCGGCCACAAAATTTATCCCTAACTACTGCCGAGCCTGATTGTCCACCAAGCCGATCAGGTCAGGCTGCTAGATACCTCTACATCCCCATGGCCATAAGGTTTGTTTGCCTTGTGACCGTCCTCGAGGCCTAATTTCAGTTAGATAATGGAAGTGGTGTTCACCTTGACCAGATGAGGAGCGTGGTCGTTTGTCTCAGTAACCGAGGCCGCACGCACCCTCTCGGTGTTCCCTCGTTCAATAGGGAATTGAGTTCTTTTTTCAAGAGGTAATTATTTGAAAGCATATGATTTCGTCATCATCGGCGGTGGTATTGTGGGTATTTCAACTGCCTGGCAGATGCAGCAACGCTACCCGGATGCCGCCATCTTGTTGATTGAAAAGGAAACGACCCTCGCACAGCACCAGACCAGCCACAATTCCGGAGTGATTCATGCGGGCGTCTATTATCAACCTGGCAGTTTGAAGGCCGATTTCTGCAAGCGCGGCGCGGTCGCGACCATGAACTTTTGCCGGGAGCATGCGATTCCTATGTTGCAATGCGGCAAATTGCTGGTGGCCACAAATGATGAAGAAGTCGACCGCATGACGGCATTGGAGGAACGCTGTGTCTGCAACAGTATCCAAGTGCAACGCTTGTCCGCAAAAGAGCTCAAGCAAGAGGAGCCCCACATTACTGGATTGGGAGCTTTACTTGTGCCGGCCACTGGGATCACAGACTACAAACGGATTGCAACGGAAATGGCCGCGCAGTTTACGGCCATAGGTGGCCAAGTTAAAACAGGTGCGGCCGTAACAGCATTGAAGGAAGACGGTATCAGCGTGACCATCCGGCTCGGCACCGAACGTCTGGAAACGGCGTGTCTAATCATTTGCGGGGGATTGATGGCTGATCGTATCGCGGCCATGATGGGCATCGACATCGACTTCCGTATCATTCCTTTTCGAGGAGAGTACTACAGGCTTACGGCGCAGCACAACAGGATCGTCAATCATCTGATCTATCCCATTCCCGATCCGGAACTACCCTTTTTGGGGATCCATCTAACCCGCATGATCGACGGTACGGTAACTGTCGGCCCCAATGCGGTGTTGGGGTGGAAGCGTGAAGGGTACGGCAGGTTCAACCTGGACCTGAGAGATACTCTGGACATGCTGACTTTTGAAGGTTTCTGGAAGGTGATGCGGTCCAATCTTAAAACGGGTTTAGGCGAATTCAAAGACTCCTTTTGTAAACGTGATTATTTGCAACGCGTACGCAAATATTGTCCGGGCCTTATGACGGCTGACCTGCGATCCTATCCAGCTGGGGTTCAGGGCACAGGCAGTCAAAAAGAACGGCGCACCTCGTGCATGATTTTCTCTTTGCCGAAACCGAGCGTTCCCTGCACGTTTGCAATGCCCCCTCTCCGGCTGCCACATCGGCCATCCCTATTGGATCCTATTTATGCGATAAAATTCTCAATAAGTTTAATCTTGGCTGATTGGAGGGAATTTTTGGATGAAATTTTCGAACAGAACATTTTGAGCATAGTAAATTTTTAAATTGTGATAGAATTAACCAACACATGAAAAAGGTTTGGGGATAAATATATATTATCGAACATTTGCGTCTAACCAATCATCCATTTGTATGAGGATTTCGATATGAAGTTGGCTGCACCGGATACATTAAGAATACCTACGATCGTAATACAGCCCCGTAGAGGCCTTTTCGAACTTGATCTGAAAAGTGTATGGGCTTATCGAGAGGTACTTTTTATACTCGTTTGGCGAGACGTAGTCGTGCGCTATAAACAGACAGTGCTTGGAGTCCTTTGGGTCATCCTGCAACCTTTGATTACCATGGTCATATTCACCCTGATATTTGGCAATATGGCCAATATCCCTTCAGAAGGGGTGCCCTATCCTATTTTTACATACGCTGCATTGCTTCCCTGGTCTTACTTTGCCCAAGCTCTTTCTCAGAGTTCAAATAGTGTTGTCAGCAGTTCCTCCCTGGTAACGAAAGTTTACTTCCCAAGATTACTCATTCCCCTTGCCGCTACGGCAGCCCCTCTTGTTGATCTATTCTTCTCTTTTCTAGTTTACTTGTTTCTTATGGTGTGGTTCAAGATCGCACCGACGTGGGGCTTGTTGGCACTTCCTCTTTTCCTGAGTCTTGCTGTGATGACGGCTTTGGCCGTGGGGCTTTGGTCCTCCGCCCTCAACGTGAGATATCGGGATGTGCGCCATATCTTCCCATTCTTAATCCAAATTTGGATGTATGCAGCACCTGTGGTTTACCCCGCCAGTATGGTCCCGGAGAAGTGGCGACTGCTCTATAGTCTGAACCCGATGGTTGGAGTTATCGAAGGTTTTAGGTGGGCACTGTTGGGTGCGAAAAAACCTGATTTTATGATAATGGCGGTCACGGTGTCTGTCGTAACGCTTCTTCTTGCTGGTGGGCTTGTATACTTCAAAAGAATGGAGCAAACCTTTGCTGACATCATATGATAAACGAAGAGTGATCACGCTAAAGAAGTGGTTTTGAAAACAATACCTCAGCCTCCTCTGTTGGCTGTTAAGAAACCCAGGATATTTTAATGAGTGACATTGCGATCCACGTAAGGAATCTAGCCAAAGAGTACCAAATCACGGAGGCCAATCAGCGTCACGATACCCTTAGAGATCAACTCGTCGATGGCCTGAAGTCGATCTTTCAACGAAAGGAAAGATCCATTCGGACCGACAGGTCTTTTTGGGCGTTAAAGGATATTTCCTTTGAGGTGGAGCAAGGGCAAGCTGTCGGCATTATAGGGAAGAATGGAGCAGGGAAAAGCACCTTGCTGAAAATTCTCTCCCGGATTACCCAACCAACTCTGGGGTGCGCAGAAATCTACGGCAGGGTGGGCTCTCTTCTGGAAGTCGGCACCGGATTCCACCCGGAGCTCACCGGCCGGGAAAACATCTATCTCAACGGTGCCATCATTGGCATGACAAAAAACGAAATTCGTCGCAAGTTTGACGCGATCGTGGACTTTTCCGAGATCGAAGCTTTCATAGACACGCCTGTGAAGCGTTATTCCAGCGGCATGTATGTTCGGCTGGCCTTTGCCGTTTCTGCCCATTTGCTGCCGGAGATCCTCATTATCGATGAGGTCCTTTCCGTCGGCGACATACAATTTCAGCGGAAATGCATGGCCTTCACAGAGGAGTTGCGAAAAAACAATGCGACTATCTTGTTCGTCTCACATAATATGTTTGCCATAAAGGCGCTCTGTAGCAGAGTCATCGTATTATCCAGCGGGGAGATGCTCTTTGACGGGTCTCCTGGCGACGCTATTAGCATGTATGAGGGAGGGGATGATATCCAGACACTAGAGTGGGCGCGCAAATCCATCGGGTCCGATGAGTCCCAGTGGGCTATCTGTGTAACAGGTATTGAAACATTTGACGAGGCAGGTCAACAACGTAACCTATTCAGCTATGGTGAACGGATAAAGGTACGTGTCACATACGAAGTTCGTGATACTATAGCAAATCCGAACTTTCTCATTTCGTTCATCCGCTCCGATGAAGTGGCATGTTGCAACTACAACACGACAATGGACGGTTTCGCTGTTCCAACACTCCGTGCTGATGGCGTTATCGAGTTATTAACTCCGCCGCTCTCCTTAGTCGCTGAATCATACAAGATCCTGATATTAGTCAGAGATACGAAATTTGAGAAACTCTACTGTGCGCAGAGCGGAAAATCCTTTCATGTTCGGCACGAAATTTTGAATACTCACTTTGGCGTCTTTCACGAACAGGGAGAATGGTCCATGCCAAATAATATTGAATATCAACAAATAATTGTAGCCCAGGAGGCTTAACTTTATGATCAACATTGCCGTTGTTGGGTTTGGCTACTGGGGTCCGAATCTGGTCCGTAATTTCCAGGAATCCGAGAATACGTGTGTGGTAGCCTGTTGTGACAGAAACCCTGAACGTCTCGCCCTGGTGAAGTCAAAATATCCGTCCATAGAGCTTTTATCCGATTTTGACGATGTGCTGAAAAATCCTCAGGTCGATGCGGTGGTGATTTCCACTCCAGTTGCCACTCACTACGAGTTCGCCAGAAAGGCTTTCGAGAACGGCAAACATGTACTGGTGGAAAAGCCGGTAACCGCCTCAGTGGCCGAGGCTGAGAAGCTAGTGGATCTGGCCGAAAAAAGTGGTCTGACGTTTATGGTCGATCATACGTTCATCTATACAGGTGCCGTTCGAAAAATGAAGGAGATCATCGACGAGGGTAGCCTTGGTGATCTTTACTATTTCGATTCGGTTCGCATTAATCTCGGTCTGATTCAGCGCGACGTTAATGTTCTTTGGGATTTAGCGCCCCATGACCTTGCCATTCTCGATCATCTTGTCAAGGAAAAGCCGGTCAGCGTAAGCGCAACCGGTGCCTGCCATGTGGGCAACGGTCTGGAGAATGTGGCATACCTCACCGTTTATTTCGCCAGCGGGCTTATTGCCCATTTTCATAATAACTGGCTTTCGCCCGTAAAGGTTCGCACCATGCTCGTGGGAGGAAGTAAAAAGACAATTCATTACAATGACATGGAGACAAGCGAGAAGGTCAAGGTTTATGACAGAGGGGTGGATGTTTCAACCCCTGAAGGCGTACAGGATGTCCTCGTCTCCTATCGGCTCGGCGACATGTGGGCGCCAAGGCTTGATACAAGTGAAGCTCTCCGTCTGGTAGCAGCAGAGTTTGCCGGATGCATAGAGAGTGGCCGTACGCCTGTCACGGACGGAATCAGCGGACTGAATGTCGTGAAAATTTTGGAAGCTTCCGAGATGTCCATTAAGCACAGGGGGAAAGAGGTTAAATTATGAGTGATGCGGCAAAGCAGAGTCTCAAAAATGTGAAGCTGGGAGAAAATGTCAGATTGGCTGATTTCATCAATCTCTACGGCTGCGAAGTCGGCGATAACTCAGGGATCGGGGCATTCGTCGAGGTCCAGAAGAATGCCAAGATTGGGAAACGCGTCAAGGTCTCCAGCCATACCTTTATCTGCGAAGGGGTGACCATCGAAGACGATGTATTCGTCGGTCATAATGTCTCCTTCATAAACGACAAGTATCCGCGTGCTACTTCGGACGGCCGACCGCAGACCGAGGAAGACTGGGAATGCGTTCCCACCCTGGTGAAAAAAGGAGCCTCCATCGGAACCAGTTCAACGATTCTCTGCGGGGTGACCATCGGAGAAAACGCCATCATTGGCGCAGGAAGTGTTGTCACCAAAGACGTTCCGGCGAATGCGGTAGTCGCCGGTACACCGGCCCGTTTCATCCGTTACACCGATGGAGGATCGGCAATTGATGACGAGGCCTCAAAGCCGGTACCGTTTCTCGACCTGAAAGCGCAGTACCAGACCATTAAATCGGAGATCAAACCGGCAGTGGAGAGAGTGCTGGATAATTGCTCCTATATTCTCGGCGCAGAAGTTAGCGATTTCGAGAAAAAGTTCGCGGCCTATCAAGACGCCGGCTTCGGGATTGCGGTGAATTCCGGAACCAGCGCTCTCCATCTTGCGCTGCTCGCAGCCGGCATCGGTCCCGGTGATGAGGTGATAACCGTTCCGTTTACCTTCGTCGCCACAACGGCGGCCATTGTCTATACAGGCGCCAGACCTGTTTTTGTTGATGTTGATCCCCGGACCCTGACTATGGATGTCAGCATGATCGAGGCTTCCATCACTCCACGGACGAAATGCATCCTCCCTGTTCATATTCACGGTCAGTCTGCTGACATGGACCCGATCATGGCAATAGCCCGAAGGCATGGCTTGATCGTTATCGAGGATGCCTGTCAGGCACACGGGGCTGAATACAAAGGAAGGCGTGTCGGAAGCATCGGCGATATGGGCTGTTTCAGCTTCTATCCCGGGAAAAAACCTCGGCGCCTATGGCGAGGGCGGTATTGTCGTCACAAACGAAGCCGCCCATGAAAAGACCATACGCATGATGCGCGATTGGGGGGCGGAGAGCAAATACAATCATGTTCTCAAGGGATACAACTACCGCATGGAAGGCATGCAGGGCGCAATCCTGGGGGTAAAGCTTCCCCATCTGGAGAAGTGGACCGAAGCACGTCGAGGACATGCGGTTCGATATAACGAATTGCTGGCCGACACCGGTATCAGGCTCCCCGAGGAAGTTTCTTCGAACCGCCATGTCTATCATATTTACGCCATCCGCGTACCGCAACGCGACGCGTTTCAGAACGCATTGTCATCGCAGGGTGTGCAATCCGGCATCCACTACCCGGTTCCGGTTCATCTCCAACCCGCTTACGCCGATCTGGGCCACAAGGCCGGAGATTTCCCCCATTCGGAAGCCGCTGCCAATGAAGTGCTTTCCCTGCCGATGTTTCCGGAGTTGACCAAGGTACAGCAAGACAGAGTCGCAAACGCGGTGAAGGCGGTGATCAAGACATTCTGAACGAGTTGACCTTATGAGAAGTTACAAAACATACTGATAAAAAAACATAAAAATTAAAAAGGGGTGCAGAGTGAAGATAGAAGGCAATAAATTCCTGATCACCGGAGGGGCCGGCTTGATGGGGTCTCACATAGCAGACCGGCTTGTGGCAGGCGGAGCATCGAAGATAATCCTCCTCGACAACTTTGTACGCGGCAGCATGCACAATGTTGATGAGGTTCTCAAGGACCCAAGGGTGCAACTCGTGCGCGGCGACATACGCGATCTGGATCTGCTTATGGAGCTTGCCGACGGCATGGACGGTCTGTTTCATATGGCAGCCCTTCGCATAACCGCCTGTGCCGAAAATCCCCGGGATGGTATGGAAGTGATGCTTACGGGCACCCATAACGTTCTCCAGACCGTTGTCGAGAAAAAGGTGGGCAGATTGGTGTACGCCTCGTCCGCATCTGTGTATGGACTTGCGGATTCATTTCCCACTGACGAGAAACACCACCCCTATAATAACCGGACTTATTACGGTGCCGCTAAGATAGCCGGGGAAGGTATGGTCCGTTCTTTTGCCGAGATGTACGGTCTCCGCTATGCCGCCCTCCGTTACTTCAATGTTTACGGACCGCGCATGGACATTTTTGGGAAGTATACGGAAGTCCTTATCCGTTGGCTTGACCGGGTTGAAGCAGGGCAACCACCGCTTATTTTTGGCGACGGCTCCCAGACAATGGACATGATCAATATCGATGATGTTACCGATGCCAACATGCTTGCCATGGAATCTGACGTTACCGACGAAGTCTTCAATGTCGCCAGCGGAACAGAAACAAGTCTTCTCGGGCTCCTTCAAGCCGTGCTCAAGGTTACCGGTTCCACCTTGGAGCCCGAATTTCTTCCGGAGCGTTCTGTTAATCCCGTTCCCCGGCGGCTGGCAGACATCAGGAAGGCGGAAGATCTTCTGGGATTCAAGGCAAAAGTAAACGTGGAGGAAGGCTTGAGGCGCCTTATAGAATGGCGCAAAAAGATTCTTGCGTCCAACGGTGCCGTCTAACTGAATAATGAAGTCGTATCGTTAATATCTACACTCAGGTGACAGGAAAAACCATGATCCCCATTGCCAAACCCTTCCTCGGTGAAGAGGAGGCCACCGCCGCCAGAGAGGTGATTCTTTCCGGCTGGCTGACCCAGGGCCCTAAGGTAAAAAAATTCGAAGAAGACTTCGCAGCCTATGTCGGCTCACCTTATGCCTGCGCCGTATCCAGTTGCACCACGGCGCTGCATCTGGCGCTACTGGCGGTTGGGGTAAAGCCCGGTGACATTGTCATTACGGTCAGCCACTCCTTCATAGCCACGGCAAACTCGATCCGGTACTGTTTTGCCGAGCCGCTCTTCATCGATATCGATCCATGCCACCTTCAACATGAGTCCGGAAAGCCTTAAAAAATGCCTTGCCGATGAATGCGAGGTACAGGGATGGAGGGATCTATTATCGTGACGTAGCGAAACTGGCCGTTGGCGAATCCCCCCTCTGCAGCCTGATCAAGGGGGCGATCACTCAGGCCGATCTTTCAATTGGCCGTGTCGCCGCGATCATGCCGGTCCACCAGATGGGAATGCCTTGCGACATGGGCGCGATACTCGCCCTTGCCAGGGAGTTCAATCTGCCGGTGGTCGAGGATGCTGCGTGCGCCATCGGCAGCGAGATAAATATAGACGGAGGCTGGGAAAGGATCGGCAGGCCGCATGGCGATATCGCCTGTTTTTCCTTTCATCCCCGGAAGATCGTTGCCACCGGAGACGGAGGCATGATCACAACGGCCAACCCCGAATATGACGCCCGGTTCCGCCTGCTCCGTCAGCACGGCATGTCAGTCCCCGATACGGTGAGGCACAGTGCCAACAAGGTGATCTTCGAAGAGTATGTGACCACCGCTTTCAACTACCGAATGACGGACATACAGGCAGCCATCGGCATTGAGCAATTGAAGAAACTGCCAATGATTGTGAACGAGCGGAGAAGGCTGGCTGTCCTCTATCATGAAAAGCTAAAAGATATATCGTGGCTGGAGCCGCCACTGGAGCCGGATTGGTGTAGAACGAACTGGCAGAGCTATCCTGTAAAAGTCCGTGACCATGCACCCGTAAGCCGTGACCACCTGATGCAGCATCTGCTGGACGCCGGCATTTCGACAAGACGCGGAATCATGAACACTCATCAGGAACCTGCATACACATCGATCTGCTCACTTCCTCAATCGGAAAGGGCGCGGGATTCGGTCATTCTTCTCCCCCTTTTCTACGGGATGAAAGATGGAGAGGTCGAGGAAGTCGTGAAAGGGATAC
>CAVTDN010000009.1:0-401224 GCA_963733595.1 uncultured delta proteobacterium
ATGGAGCCAACTTAAGGAAAAAGCCTCAGAAATAGCTGATGATACCGTAGAGACTTCAGAAGAGTATATCGCCAAAGCAAAAATCGTCGGAGAAGAACTGAAAGAAACCTACAAACGTATTTCCAAACGTCTGTCAGAGTAACTTAGCCGTCCTTGGAAAAGCCGTTTTTCAACCGGCCATGGGCGCTTTTTCCTTCTTTTTCGTTTTTTCAGGGAAGCCCGCCACAAGCAATATAGCGGAAAGAACGAAAGAGCAACCAGGACAGTTCCCGGCGGATTCATCGTTCCGAATTGGGGAACCCGACTGCTACTGCTGGCATCAGTGCACCATCAAGGGCGGTCGACACCGTCACCATGACCCAGTTTTAGTCATGACACAAAAAAAGGCAAAGCCTCGAAAGAGGCCTTGCCTTTTCTGTTTCTTATTCAACAAAAGGGACATTGGAAAATCAGTAATGATCTTCAACGAGCTCGAAATATGCTTGCGGAATGTCTGGATACCGGACAGATCTTGAGTGCCTCCTTGCCTTCATGGACGTGGCCGCAATTGCGACACTTCCATTTGACAGGTTGGGCTTTGGCAAACATTTCTCCATTTTTTACTTCTTCCAACAGCTTAAGGTAGCGTTCTTTGTGAGCCTTCTCAATAGTGCCAATAGCCTCAAAAACATAGGCTATCTCATCGAAGCCTTCTTCCTTGGCTTCACGGGCCATACGTGGATACATATCGGTATGCTCTTCAAACTCTCCATTTGCAGCCGCCTTCAGGTTATCAATTGTTGAGCCAATGCCGTTGAGATACTTAAAATGCAGCTTGGCATGCTCCTTCTCATTTTCTGCTGTTTCGAGAAAATACTGTGCTATCTTCTCATATCCTTCTTTTTTGGCAACAGAAGCAAAGTATGTGTATTTATTTCGAGCCTGGGATTCTCCGGCAAAAGCCTCTTGAAGATTTTTCTCTGTTTTTGAGCCTTTGATGTCAGACATGTGTTTCAATCCTCCTAATTTGTTTGTCTCACCTGGCGAATCTGCGACCAGGATTGTGGGTGCTTAAGCAAACGCGATGTTTCAATACAATCTGAAACATCGCGCTCATATGTTGCCATAGATCCCTTGAACGTTCAGGACATCCGTGACGATGCTGAGTTTATCGTTCTTTCCGATCATTCGATTTGCAGTTCAGAATAAGCGCCGGAAGCCCTCGAGGACTTTTTTCCTCCGATCAGGCGAGATCGAAGCGATCCAGGTTCATTACCTTGGTCCAGGCCGCCACGAAGTCACTCACAAACTTCTCCTGGGAGTCAGCGCTGGCATAGACTTCAGCCAGGGCGCGGAGTTCGGAGTTTGAACCGAAGATCAGGTCGACACGGGTGCCGGTCCACTTCGGTTCACCGGTCTTGCGATCACTGCCTTCAAACAGGTCTTCGTCTGCAGAGACCGCCTTCCAGGTTGTGCTCATATCGAGCAGGTTCACGAAGAAGTCATTGGTCAGTGCCTCCGGACGGTCGGTAAAGACACCGTGTTTGGTCTGTCCGAAGTTGGTATTCAGGACGCGCATGCCGCCGACGAGAACCGTCAGCTCAGGCGGGGTCAGCGTCAGCAGTTGTGCCCGATCGACCAGCAGCTCCTCGGCTGATACTGCGTATTTGGCCTTGAGGTAGTTGCGGAAGCCATCCGCGACCGGTTCCAGCACGGCAAAGGACACAACATCGGTTTGTTCCTGCGAGGCGTCCATGCGGCCCGGCGCGAAGGGAACCGTCACATCATGACCGGCGTTCTTCGCCGCTTGCTCGACACCGGCGCAACCCGCCAGAACGATCAGGTCAGCCAGCGAGACCTTCTTGTTGAACTCGCTCTGGATGCCTTCCAGTGTCGACAGCACTTTCGCCAATTGATCCGGCTGGTTGACTTCCCAATCCTTCTGTGGCGCCAGACGGATGCGGGCACCGTTGGCGCCGCCGCGCATGTCGGAACCACGGAAGGTCGAAGCGGACGCCCAGGCGGTGGAAACCAGCTCGCAGATAGACAGACCGGAAGCAAGGATCTTGTCCTTGAGTGCGGCGATGTCGCGCTCATCGATCAGTTCATGATCGACCGCAGGGATCGGATCCTGCCAGATCAGCTCTTCCACGGGAACTTCCGGACCGAGATAGCGCGCTCGCGGGCCCATGTCGCGGTGCGTCAGCTTGAACCAGGCGCGGGCGAAGGCGTCTGCGAACTCTTCCGGGTTTTTATGGAAGCGCCGCGCAATCGGACTCATAGATCGGGTCCATCCGCATCGCCATGTCGGCGGTGGTCATCATGATCGGAACCCGCTTCGACGAATCGTGCGCGGCTGGGGCAAGGTTATTGCCCATCACCTCCTTCGGCGTCCATTGCTGAGCGCCTGCCGGGCTTTTTGTCAGTACCCACTCGTTGCCGAATAGCATGTTGAAATAGTTCTTGTCCCACTTGGTCGGGGTCGGGTTCCAGGCTCCTTCTAGACCGCTGCCGATCTGGTCCCCGCCTTTGCCGCTGCCATGACTGCACTTCCAGCCAAGCCCCTGTTCTTCGAGACCGGCAGCCTCGGGTTCCGGTCCCACCAGCGCCGGATCGCCGGCGCCGTGGCATTTGCCAAAGGTGTGGCCGCCGGCGGTAAGCGCGACGGTTTCCTCGTCGTTCATTGCCATGCGCGCGAATGTCTCCCGAACGTCCCGCCCGGACGCGATCGGGTCCGGGTTGCCGTCCGGTCCTTCCGGGTTGACGTAGATCAGACCCATCTGCACGGCCGCCAAGGGGTCTTCGAGATCACGGTCACCGGCATAACGGCTCTGGGGCTTGTCGCTCGTAGCCAGCCATTCATCTTCCGCACCCCAATAGATGTCTTTCTCCGGCTCCCATATATCCTCACGTCCACCGCCGAAACCGAAGGTCTTGAATCCCATCGATTCCATGGCGACATTGCCGGTAAGAATCATCAGGTCGGCCCAGGAGATTTTCCGGCCGTACTTCTGCTTGATCGGCCAAAGCAGCCTGCGCGCCTTATCGAGATTGACGTTGTCGGGCCAACTGTTGACGGGTGCAAAACGTTGATTACCGGTCCCTGCCCCGCCGCGGCCGTCGCCGGTACGGTAGGTGCCCGCACTGTGCCATGCCATCCGAATGAAAAAAGGTCCGTAATGACCGTAATCCGCTGGCCACCAGTCCTGCGAATCGGTCATCAGTTTATGGAGATCCTTCTTCACCGCTTCGAGATCGAGGCTCTTGAATTCTTCGGCATAGTTAAAATCCTCGCCCATCGGATCGGACTTGGAGGAATGCTGGCGCAGAACATCCAGATTCAACCGGTTCGGCCACCATTCGAGATTCGACCTGCCGCCCACTACATGCTTGTTAGATCTTCCCGTTACCGGGCACTTCTTTTCATCACTCATCAAGTGTCCTCCCATTTTGAATGAATTTTCCACTGTGCTGCTATGAATACAGTGCAACGGTGCTCGAAATGCGTTGGTAATTAGGTCTCCAATCGACTCCGGGATTTAAAATTCCATAAATTCCCGATCGCTGCAGTTCCCCTCATGGAGCTTAATAGAGGAGCCATGACAATTCCGCCGGCCTTTATGAAAGGATTTTTTTGCTGCTTTTCTCGGCACATTCTCGGCAGACCCCTCGAACCTCAACGTGCGTTGCTTTAATCTCACCTAGAGAGCCTACCGAATCAGGCAGTCTGATGTTATCAAAATCATTGCTATAGAAATCACGAGTGAAGCCACATTGCCCACAAACAAAATGATGGTGACTCTGTAGGTTAGCGTCGAAACGGGTCGGTTCACGGCTTGCACCGAGCGTTGCGACCAGCCCAAGATCATTCAGCATCCAGAGTGTCCGATAGACGGTATCAAGAGAGACTGTCGGTATACGACCCCTCACACCCTGGAAAACCTGATCGGCATCTGGATGATCCCCTGTTTGCGCAACTTCACGAAAAATTTCCGTGCGCTGATGCGTCAACTTGATTCCTTCGTCACGGCAGACCGCCTCGAAGTGTTTCATTCGCAACTCGACTTCCTTCTTCTCGATTTTCATAATAACTCGCCCTTCAAGAATCGATTCCTATTTAAGATTGGTAATTAACTTTTCTTGTGTGGTCAAGATTTTTTTTATTGCTTGAGCAAACCTTGATTTTCCCGGCGTTTCAGCACTTCATCCGGAGTGTCCTTATTGACAACTCGTCAAGGTTTTTTGATTGCTTCCTCTCTGTCTTTTTTATACTGATCGTATGACATTTCATTTACTTGATCATAGCACTCCTGCATTTCTGACCTGCTCTCCGACTTGGAGCATTTTTGCTTTTGAGTTTCCTTGAACCCATCAAACCATGTTCGGGAGGTGCAAGACTGGCAAGCGAAACAGGCAGATGCAATGAGCAGAACAGCCAAAATTCTGTTTATCATGTTTCCTCTTGAAAAACTTGAGGGTTAACAGTGCAATTTCAGGGTTATTTTGTGCTCAACCCTAGCTTGAAGGGCCATCTTGAACAAATCCATCAGGGTGATCATTTGAAAGCATTTAGCATCCTTTTCTTCTTAATTTCATGAGCATTTCTTCAGGCTACCCATAATTTCGCTCATGCAGAAGCGATTCCCGATTCACCCCCATAGTGTCAGCGTGGGACTGTTCTCCGCTGCTGTCCTTTGTACTGCTGTGCCGGCCTGGACAGGCTCCGGCAGATTGACCATAAAAGATCCGGCTCTGCGGGGCCGATCCGTGTGTCAAAACGACAAAGCGTCACGGTACGCTCTCAATTCATTTCATCTATTCGGGCCACTGGTCATCGTCCACCGGTTTTCCAGGCCGTTTCGATTCCAGACGCCGTATCTTTGCCCTGGACTTGGACAGCTGCGGAGATCACCCAGTCGAAGTTGCTGGAGACAGTCCGTCAATCCTTTCGCCCTTACGAATATCTGTGCTGTATATCCGGGCTATCAGTTTCGAATCACCAACACGCAGGCCGAAGCCAAGGCCGCGTTCATAGTTGGAACGAGGAAGTCCAAAAAGGTCGGAAGCGTTCTTGGTCAGATCCATTTTCCATCGGGCGATCTGGGTCGGATGAACCCGGTACTCAGTTGCAAGTTCCGCCAGAGTCTTTGACTCCGACAGGGCAACCAGGGCTAGGGCATACGGGTGAACGCCGTTGGAGAGAATACCGGCTTGACGATCAGGCTGAATCCTAAAGGACACTATGGCGGGAAATGGCTGCGTGTTCAAACGGCCATCCATAAAAAAATTTTCATAATTCATTGTTTTTATATTTTTTTCTAAGGACACGGAAATGTATTTGTCCTTTAGAAATCATAAAATGGCCGTTAACCGTTTCTTCGATAACAAAGAGCGGCAGACAGCCTTTCAGCATGAGCCCCGCCGGAGGCAGTAGAGACACTTTCTTGCTGTTATTATTGAATAAAAAACAACAGCTCTAACTGAAAATATTTATTTCTGATCTTGATTTTCTGAAATCATGGAGTGAAAAGGGGTTAAAGAATTCCGTCGACTGCTAAGATAAATATTGAGCATGAGCGAGCATTCACTCAGTAAATCGTAGGAAAATAGAGATATCATCTTGTTGGCAACTTGTTGATAACTTTTTAATTATTGATCCAACATACTGTTATAGCTACAAATCACTTGTTTTAATCGAAATATCAAATCGTTATAAAGAGTTACTCTTTTCAAGCTCAAATAAACCCAGCTGCCAGCAGGGACTCTCCCAATGTGGACATCCTCTTGATTGGAGCAGTAAATCAGCTCATACTGCTTTTGACCGGTTTCCGATTTTTCAGTAGATCAGACCCCATTCAGACTATCGGGAAGAACTTTTGAAGAATAAAGGAAACGAGTTATGCTGTGGAATGCGATCAAGACCTCTCTGCGTGGCACCTTGTCGGATAGCGAATTCGGTCTCTGGATTAATCCACTCGAATGTCAAAAACAGGATGGACAAGCGCTTGAGATTGTCGGACCTGACCGATTTTTCTGTGCCTGGGTTGAAGATCGCTACCTTGGCCTCATCCGCAATACAGCAGAAAAGCTGGGTGAGATTTCCGATGTCCAGCTGAAAGTCGCCGAAAAGCGACCCATGCAGGTGGAAAGCGACAGCCACGGACAACTCCGCCTTCCCGGGATTGCCAGTGGGGGTGCCCAGTTGCGCTCGCTCCACCCCGCCTTCACTTTTGAGCAGTTCATGGTCGGCGAGTCAAATCTGCTGGCCCGTTCAGCCTGTAGTGCCCTGGCCACCGGCGATTCCACCTACGGCAACTGCCTGTTCATGAACAGTTCCACCGGACTGGGCAAGAGCCACCTGACCCAGGCTGTGGTGCATCAGGTGCTCCGCTCTGCCCCTTCGACCCGATTACATTATCTGACCGCCCAGCAATTTTCAGCAGAGATGGTCAAGGGTATCCGTTCCAACTCCATGGAGCAGTTTTCCAAGAAATATGTCAACCAGTGCGACATGTTGCTGGTGGAAGACATCCATACCCTGACCGGCAAGAACAAAACCCAGGAAGAACTCAACACCATCCTGGATAATCTGCTCAAATCAGGCCGCCGGGTTATCCTGACTTCGGCCCTTGCCCCAAACAAAATCACCGGGATTGACGACGATTTCCGCAGTCGGATGACCTCAGGCCTTGTGACCGGGATTGAATCACCGGATTATGAGACCCGGGCCCGGATCATTCGCCATAAGCTGCAGTTGCATGGGTTGGGTGGGGATGATGATATGGTGGGCTTCATGGCAGAAAGCCTGAAAGGTGATGTCCGGCGGATGGAGAGCGCTATTATGGGTATCAAGGCCAAATCCCGCCTGCACAATGTGCCGCCGGATCTGAGCATTGCCAAGGAAGTGATCTATGGTCTCATCGGCCGATCCATGGAGATCACCGGCGAATCTATCCGTGACCTCATTGGCAGCCAGTTCAAGGTCAGTATCGACGACCTGCGTTCACGCTCCCGGAAACGTTCAATCGCCTTTCCCCGCCAGATGGCCATGTATCTCACTCGAAAATACACCACAAAATCGTTGGCCGATATCGGCACCATGTATAACCGCGACCACTCAACGGTTCTCTATGCCATCAAAGCTATCACCAAGGATATGTCCCGCGAGACTTCGATCCGGGAGCAGGTTGATTTGCTCTGTGCCAAGCTCAAAAAATAATCAACACCTCAACCCTCCCCGAGCGATATACCCTGCATCTTCCAGAAGCCCGGAGCCATTTGCCGCCTCTGTGGCAAGCTGATCGCATCGTTCATTTTCCTGGTGGCCATCATGACCTTTCACCCACAGGAATTTGACCCAGGGGTGCGTACGGATCTATGTACCAAGGTGCAAAACTGTGCCATGCTACTAAAGTAGTCGCATCGAGAGTCAGATGGTAATCTGATTACATTTCCTATTTGAGTGAGCAATATGTAATCCCTCTCTTCCATCAATCAAGCGTTCACAGACCAGTGTGGACGAGATCCTAATTCAACCGGCTGATTCGTCCCTCAATATCGGCGTTGATTGGCTGGGGCTGGGTGCTGACATACTGGATCAGGGCCTCGGCGATGAAGGGACCGACTACCGGATTGACACCCTTGGTCAGTGCGGTGAAGTTACCACCGCCACCCGCCAGATATTCATTGACGGCCACGGAGTATCTTGCTTTCGCTTTGATCGGCGCACCGTCCTTCATCACCGCCACGACCCGCTGACCGTCCGGTCGATCGGCATCCCAGGTATAGCTCAGGCCCGAGACTTGGAGAAACCGGCCCCGTCCGTTGTCCCCGCTCCATTGCTGATTGAGCAGTTCGTAGATCTGCTGGCCGGTCATCTCCAGTTTCACCAGATTGAGTTTGGCCGGCTGCACCGTGAAGTGATCCCCCTTAGTAATGATGCCGGAGGCGATATCGGCTTCGATGCCTTCAGGATGCATGAAGGCGAAATCCGTGCCCATAATCTGGCGCTGAGCATCGGCAACTAAATCACCCAACGCTGATTCACCGGCCTCGTTGCTTGTCCGGGTAATGGGCTTAGCGGCACGGGCGATCACCTCAGCGGCAATAGCATTGCCCATCTTATCCACCCGGTTGGCCAGAACGGCTACCTGGGGATCAGGTTGCAGTCCCGGTCCACTGTCGGCCCAGGTGGTCACAATAGACGACGACATCGCCACCACGTCGCCGCTGACCCGGCTGATTTCCAGATTGATATCGGCATAACCGGTTCGGCATGGGGAAGTTGATTAGCTAACGAGACCTCACTATCAGGATTATTACCTAAGATGGATAGAGCCCCTGTGGGGCAGACGGCGTAACAGTGCAGACATTTAAAGCATCCCTGCTCATTGGTGATCTCCGGCGTATCGTTCATGGCGATAATTCCGGCGGGACAATCAGTGGCGCATTCGCCACAACGAATACAAAGGGTGTCATCAATCTTAAACTGAATCATAGGGGTTTGCTCATAAATAGGTCGGTGGATGGATTATTAGATTGATAGAGAGGAAACACGTAACAAGTTTAATGGTGAACAATAAGTGCCGCCATCAACTCGAGCACGCCGGTATCGCATTGCATCCCTCCGAACTCTTGCCACGATTTTAGGGTTCGTTCCTCACCCCCACAACCTACTGGCTATACTCGTTACCCGCGTGGCGATTCCGCAGGTGACCTCAGCTCTTTGGAATCGGCGGAGGCTGTGAAATTATTATTGGGGGGCTAGCCGCAGGCTTGAGCTTCATCTTTAATGCTACGGCCAGCGCCAGTGCCGCTGCTATCAGACCGCCAGACAGAAGCGGACGATAGGCCATCCAGGCGATTGCGATGACGATGCACGCCACCAGAGCTGCCAATAGAAACGAGATGAATCCAGTGCCGGCGCCCACGATGTTGCCGAGCATAGGCAGGATGATCAGCGAATACCGAGAGCGGTCGCAAAACAAGATTGATTCCGATAAACAGCAGGATGAATCCGGCGAGCCGAAGAATCCAGGTCAGTAGTATATTATCTTCCTGAGCCTTTTGGATCATGCCCTCGGCAGAAACAATACCTGTCTGCAACAGTTCAATGCTGCCTCCGGTCTTGGCGAAATAGGGTTCAAAGGTGGTTTCTATCTGTTTGGCGACAATGCTGACCTCCGTAGGCTTGGCAACGAAAAATTTGATCCGTACATTGCCTACCTGCGGCGTGGCGGGATCGTTGCCAAAATAGAAGCCTCCATCATGCAGCTTCGCCTTGTTTTCGAGGTTTGCCGGCAGCGGTGTATCGTCGCTCACGGGCAGAGACTCATAGTTGTTGATCATGCCCACCAGTGATGGCGACAGGGTGAAGGCGCCAAGCGTTACCTTGTCCGCGACCATCTGGATGGAGTCATAGGGAAGGGAGCGCGGGTTCTGGTGCCCATTCGGATGCTTGAAATCGCTCGAATGGATAAGTTTATCTGACCATTCCTGATTGTAGGTGTAGGTTGTGACCGTCTTGGTGCCACCCCCCAGCTCTTTTTCGGTCTTGCTCTGTGACTTTTCGCGCCACTGGTACATCTCCACGGATCGCTTCAGCTTCAATGCGTTCGCCGAGACTCCGAAAACGGGATCCTTCAGCGAAGCCTCGCTATCGGCCTTGCCGGTCACATGAATCAACAGTCCCGCTTTGGCAGGATCAACTCGGTCAGAGGCGACTGAGACGACTGCTCCGCCGCCTTCTTTCAGGGTTTTGTATTCTTTAACCGATCTTCCTTCGTTCCAGAACAGCAGGGGAAAGGCGGCGACGAACATAATGAGACCAACCAGAATGCCCTTGAAGGCGCCACCAATACGCCCAAACCACGATACATTCTCTACTTCTGTGAACTGATCGTTATCTGATGTAAATTGATCTTCATCTGACATACTATAATCTCCTCACTTACGACCATTTATAATTCATATTCAGGAAGGCTTTCAAAAACAAAAACTAATGGGTACTCCCAGCTATTAATTGCTCTTTGGCGCATCTGTGTTAGGTCCCTTGCCATTTCCTCCTTCGACCTGGACGTGTTTTTTGGTTCCACTGAAAAAGTGGAAGTAAACATCGACGGCTGTTTCGTATCCGTTGGTGAAGCCACGAAAGCCCTCTTTGATCTTGGCGTTAACATCAACTCCACAGATCTTAACCCGCGGCAACTGCTCGAAGACTTTTGTGAGGTTCTCCTTGATCTTGCCACCATAGTCGGTATCGTCCGAGTCATCCTCATCGCCGCCGCCACCGCCACCGCCTGTATCGATTTGCTCCATGATGTCGGCTCCCTTGTCCAAGAGCTCCTGGGCCTGGTCGTAGTATTCTTTTGCTTTTTTAAGATTGTCTTGGAACTCGGCTAGAATGCCGCCTATTTTAAGCGCCAGTGCCTTGGCCTCGGTAAAGATCTGCCCCTTGTCGGAGGTTTTGAGAGCGATGCTGCCGACGGACCAGACAGACATGTTGATGCCAAGCCAAGTCCCCTTTACAAATTCTCGCGTGTCTTCCCCGAGGGAGGTGGTCAGCATCGAGAACTCGGCCGATCCACCGTGGTAGCCGTTATCGAACACGGACAACACTTCATAGGTCGAGGGGTCGATCTCAAGCCAGGCAAAGCGATCGCGGCCCGCCATCATGGTCGGCTTCGACGGAAAGATCAGTACTTTCTTGTTCTCCTTTACCGACTTCAGCAAACGCGGCGGATACGCGCCGGCTTTTTCGAACTCCTTGTGCAAACTCTGCCGATTTGCCATCACCGGCATGGCCAGGATGTCGGTATCCTTCGGAGCGCCACGCCACAGATCAAGATAGCCCATCCGGGTCTCGGCGGGCAATACCCGTGATTCGAGGCTCGACTGGAAGAAACCGTTGGCCAGGAAATAGCCTTTTTTCAGTTCCTCGGAGCCGGCATGGATCTCATTGAACGGCTGTAGCAGATCGATCCAGGTCGTTAGTTTGCCGTCATCGCCCCGCTCGGAGGCAATGACCAAGCACCGGGGCCGGTGAATCCTGCCTAATACTAATTTTCCCGCGGGAACGAGATCGGTGTCATACGCCGTCTGGCCGGCAATCAACTTGTATAAAATCTGCCGATGGTGCCAGCGCACGGCGGTAAAGGGTTCAGGCTTTTTGGCGGCGGCAAATGCGGCCTTGAAGCTCTCGTTCAGTGCCCGGGTCGATTTTCGGGGCAGGTCAGGAAGATTGATCCCGAGGGTAATCAGGAATCTCTCGGGCTTCTGCGCAGGGGTCAGCTCGATGGTATGTGCATAGTTGTGGTCGAGACCGCTGATTTCGACGCGAATAGCTTTGAGGCTCTTGAAATTCTCGAGGGCCTTTTCCCCAACCACGGTTTCCTCGGGGGTAGACAAAATAGCTCCATATGCCGTTTTTCCTCGGGTGGGAACAGGAGCAAACGCGAGGTCGATGGCATCGCGGCTGAGGGCATCGAAGGGCAGAGGTTTCTGCAACATTCGAATCTCAGCGAGCTTCTGGCCCCCACCACCGCCCAGCGCGGAACCGGCGTCCATGGCTGAGGCACCAACCGAGCCATCCGAACCCGGCTCGTAGACCGCAACGACCGTAACCACCGCCACGCGACTGGCGGGAATGCCGGCAAGGCTCTCGTTGTCCCGCGCTTGGTAGACCAGTCCGGTCAGATCCTTGAGTTCGCGCATGAACGGCAGCACCAGCATGCGCCGCTCTTTCGCCTCGTTTTCATACGACACGGCCAGCGGCATGGTTTTGTCGCGCTTCACATCGATACCGTAATAGTCGAGCAAAAGTCGGGCTCCGGCATCGGTAAATTCGAGCTGGTTCAGCCTAGGCGAAAACCCGAGCTTTGACAGCAGCACTTGGGCGAGGTTTGCTGTCGCTCCGATGTCGCCGAATCCTTGGGTGACAACGCTTTCCGGGGAATAATCATAGTTATGGATTCGGCTGTGCGCGTTTTTTG
Organism: uncultured delta proteobacterium; assembly: GCA_963733595.1. Lineage (GTDB taxonomy): Bacteria > Desulfobacterota > Desulfobulbia > Desulfobulbales > Desulfobulbaceae > Desulfobulbus. The sequence goes on from CAVTDN010000009.1 coordinate 11,970, forward strand.
GCAGACAGACGATGGTCTTCATCAGGTCAAGAAACTGTTTCTCGTTGGTAACGGCACTCATGGCCTGGATGCCAAAGGTGTTGATACTTGGAAGAACCACGTCGTTATAACCGTCGTCCTTTTCGAGCTTGATGACAGAGTTTCCTCCTTTGCCATTGTTCAGAGCCGTATACTTTTGCACCGCCGCTGTCACGGCGCCGTCGAGCAGACGCGCAAAGGAAGGCTCACGCGTCGGCACTTTGGAATGCCAGGCTAGCAGTTGCGAAGAACCGAAATCGCCCTTGCCCACGGCAACATGGATCTTGTCGTTGTAAGGAGATTGTAGAGTCCAGTTGCTAACATCGGATGCCGGTTCGCCAAAAATGACGATCGCGCGTCGCTGCTGGCCTTCGAATACGCCAAAGCGAGGCCCGATGCCAAAGATCAGACCATTGTTGTCGCTGGAGGGATTCAACAGTTCCTTTCCGGAAGGAGCTGCGCCGCCTCCCATACCGATTCGACCGGCTGCTGCCGGAGTCGGACCGGCCGCTTTGGATTTGTAGGAGGAACTGACCAGCGCGAAAAAATTCTGCGGAATCAGGGTTCCGTCGTTGCCTGGTTGATCGATGAAGGTTACGTCAAGCAGCACGCATCCCTTGTACAGATTGCGCTCCTGACCGTTATTGTCGGTCAGAGTGATCGGTTTCTGCAACTGGACAAGCTGATTGATTTTGACATTCACACCATCACCCTCGATCTCGACAGCGCCGGCGCTTCCGGCGGGAGCAGAAGGACTGTCGCTTTGAGTGTTTATGTTATTACTGGCGGCACCTGCATCAGCAATGGAACCAGCTTGCGGGCTTCCCTTTATGCTTGCCGTAGAGCCTCCTTTGGAGGCCGCCTGGGTGCGCATTTTGGTGTTTGCATTGGAATTTGCTTTAGAATTTACTTTGGCGGTTGCTTTGGGATTCACCTCTGCACCAGCCTTGGTACTCCCATCACTATCGGAGGTGGCAGGACCGGCAGCCGATCCTGGTGCCAGCGAAGCGAACGGCTTGCCGTTGGTCACCGGAAAAACAGCACTGCCCTTGGCAAGGTCGAAAAACAGTTCAGATGCGGCTTCTTCTAAAGCAGATGGTACGTCGTAGACCAGACGGATCACATTTGTAGCACCAGGTCCCAACATGACAGGTTCACGAAAACCGAGCGGCGTGAAAGCCGTTACCTCGCTGAGACGACACATCAGATCACCGGCGATGGTCGGGTAGCGAAGGTAGATCCGCTGGGCGGGGTCGATGTTCAGCAGCGCCTGCACCTGGGAACTGAATTCAGCCTCGATCACGCGAAATGCGGCATAATCACCGGCTGTATACGAATCGATTCGGTTCTCGAGGCCGGCCGCCGTTACGTTGAGCGAAAAAGCCTCGGCCAGGTTGGCTGGTTTTGTGGACGGCAGCTTTTCGAGGTCAAACCACTTGGGCGCCAATGTGCCCCCGATCGGCATCTGAATATGACCGAAATCGGTATCGTAGAAATGCAGCGACTGACGGGCGATTCCGTTGGTTCGGGCGGGCACCAGAAAGACTAGTGTGCCCGAAACTGTCCCGCCCGGGGGAATCTGAATTGACGGGTCGCCATGCCTGGTCACGGGATGTTCGACCAGCCACGTGGCCTTGGATGCTGGATACAGACTTTTTCCATCGAGCCCGAGATAGAAATGTTTGAAGATGCTCGGAATGAGATACGGAATCTTCTTCTCGGTTTGATTCTTCATCTCGAGCTCGCAGGCGACGAACTGATACCCGCTCTTTCGGGCATCGAGCCCCTGCAGGCGGTCGAGACTGATGACCCTCCGAAGAGTCAGTTCCATAGCTTTATTATGAATGGTCACGGCGAGCTCGGCTTTTCCGGAGATGACGGTATCGATGTTCTCGACTGCTGCCCCGACGACCGCTTTTGCGGTTCCGGCGTCGTTCACGGGGGCTTTCGTACCCGTCTCGATGGCAACCACCTCGGGTTCGAGTGGAGTTCCAACTTTCGCGGGCGGGCTGAACTGAGCCTGATCCTGGACCTTATAACGCAGCGTCTCCCCTTGAGGAGTCCGATAAGCGATGTCGATCGTCAGCGGTATCATCCGATTCTCGACCGGTTTCTGCAGCCGTTCAAGCAGAGATGCCAGTTTGCGGGCAATGTCGTCGGCACCTTCGCTGATGACATATTCACCATCGGTCGTTTTCGCCACCTCGGCGAAAACCTTCTCTTTGGCCGGGTTCGTAATGCCCATGCCGATCCAGAGAACAAAAATGCCTTTTTCCTTGATGCGGGCGAGAATTTTTTGCAGTTCCGGCTTTTCGGCCGGCGACACCTCAAGCCCGCTGTCGGTGTGAAAGATGATGACCTTCTTCTGACTCGGAATTGTCACCAGGTTTTCATACGCCGATTTTAAAGCGGCAACAATTGGAGTTCCGTCGACCGGGTCCATTTCACCCAGGGCCTTGAGCACCTGCGCCTTGCTGGTGGTCGACACTTGGCGACGCATGACATCGACGCGCATGGCCCCGCCGCCCTGAAAAGTAGTGAACTGCATCACCGAAGGATCAGGCAGTTTCTCAACAAAGTCGCGCAGAATCTTTTTCGTCTTTTCCATCCGAAAATCGCCGTCTTTCGACTTCTTCGGATCAGCGTTCATCGACCCGGAGTTATCGATCACCAGAGACAGAACCGGCGTGGAACCTGTATTGTTCTCAGTAGGACGTTTGTAGGTGATGACGAAATTGTTGCCGAGCCGCGATCCGATCGCCGAAAAAACCGCTTCCAGAGCCTCAGGATCTTTTGCCGGGTAGTATTGCCCATTTGAAAAATCGGCGAATTCCGTCAGACATCCGATATCCGGAGCCCCATCGACCTTGTCAATCGTCTGATCGGCGTTGAGTCGCTTGCCAAAACCGATCGTGAACACCGGCACTTTGGCTTCGCTGATCTTTTTCACCGCCTGTACCCGGGTGCTGATGCTGCCTGCGCCCTGTTTGTCCTCGCGCGAATCGATCCCATCGGTGAATAACACCACAGCCGGACGCGTTTTTCCCTGCACCAGGTCGAGGCCTTTGAGAGCGGCATCGTAGAGCTTGGTCGAGCCCTCGGCCTTGATCGAGCCCAGGTTCTTGATCGCCTCTTTCACGGTGCTCCCCTTGAGTTCACGCACGGCACTGTCGAAATCGACGATCTGGACGAAACTGTTTTCGGGAAGCGACTGCAGGAAGGTGCGGGCGGCGGCGAGCGTGGCCTTCATGTCTTTCTTCATCGACCCCGACGAGTCGATCACCAGAGCGACGCTGCAGGGCGCTACCTCGCGGCGGATGTCGATGATCTCGGTTCTAGCGCCGCTTTCGGTGATGACCGTATTTTCCTTGGTCGGAAACACATCACGTTCGCGCGGATCGCTGACCGAAAGCGCGATTTCCGCCGTTGCCCCGAGATCTTTTTTCCCGTTCACCGTGATCTCGCCGGTAACCTCGCGGTCATCGCCTCTGGCGAGAAGAGCCTGGTTTGCCGACTTCCAACTGTCGGGCAGACGAACGACGGTGCGCTCACCTTCGGACACCGGCACCAGTTGCGTTTTAGCCTCGCGAAATTCGTTGCCCAGTTCGTTCACCAGGGTGTAATAGCCGGCCGGGACATGAAAGGAGACATCGTTGCCGGCTGCCACGCCTGCCGCTTTCAAGTTACCACCTTGCCGGATCTCGACGAAATTCTGCGGGGTCACCGATATCTTACCGGCGGGAACATTCTTCACCAGCAGTTCTCCGAGACCGCTGCCTCGGTATCCCGGCAGGTCGTGGGCTGTCTCGGTCAGACGGATGATGATCTCGTCGGGCATCGTGCTGCCGTATTTGTCGATGTAAAACTCGTACAGGCCGGGGTCCTGGGGAAAATCATACAGCGTGTAATCACCGTATTCGGCCGCGTTGAGGTATTTCATGTATCTGATGAGCGTTTTGCCTTCGCGGGTATCAAAATCGTTGTTGGCGCGGAGGCGGAATGCACCGTTGCTAAGGCGGCACTGAAGCAGCGTGAGCTTCTTTCCAGGCACGTCGGCAAGAAAATGGAACGTACCGTCGCTAGTGAACATGCTCTTCGTGATCTTCAGATCTTCGTTCATGGTTAGCACCATCTGGCGCAGAACCCTCATGTCGACCCGTCCGTCTGTTTTGACGCTGACATCGCACCACCAGATGGCGTCCGGTTTTAACAGTCGACAGACCAACCCGTCCTCGGACCGCGACGGCAACACCTCGCCACCAATTTTCTGCACATACTCTTTCAAGAACGGCAGGACATCGCCTTTTTTTGCGCTGAAGGAAAGCGTCCAGACCTCGCCCGACAGGCTCTTCTGAATTTCGGCCTGATTGCTCTGAAGTGCCAGTTTAATACCATTGGCCTTGCTATACCCGGTTCCCAGGGTATACAGCTTCTGTGCTCCCAGCGGGTTGATTTCAGGAACCGGGATGTTCCAGGTCCCAACCTCACCGGTTTCGGGAACCTTGGGTGGCAGGCCTCTCGGCGTCAGCCCATGGATTGCTGGTTTCGCCAGCTGGTCGTCTAGCCACTGGCCAAAAGCGGGCCGCAAACTTTCGCCAGTGGAAGCCGTCTGGGGTTGAGCTTTCCCCGATCCGGCCGACTCTATTCCCTTATGCCCTTGTTCGGGCAATCTTGCCACCACGTCAGGATATCCTCCTGATGGGCGTGATTCCGAGGCGATTGGAGCAACTTCTGATGACGATGATAAGGGAGGCGGAACGGTTCCCATTTGCTGCCGCGCAGGATCACTAGGGGAGCCCGAGATCGCCGAGCTTGCCGTTTCAGCCGCAGCCCCTCCTGTCAAAAAACAGATTGCCCATAAAACCGCCAACACCCTCCAGCACCTTCTGTTCATACTTTTCGCTCCCTATATAGAAATCAATTAAAGCACTGATTTGTGATACCGATACAAGCGCGACGAATTTGCGTCAACTGGTTGCAGTACTGTCTCGATTTTTGACATGAATACAGCCTCGAACAAGGCCCTGATTCCGACCTGAAGGCGTTCATGGTAAAGCTGGAAGAAAAAGGCCAGGGACTGGACTTGAAGCCAGGCATATCGTGCAGTTTCCTTTTTCATGAAATGCATTCCCTGAATCAGGCTAAAGGCAACGACGGTTCTTCAACGGTTGGCCAATTTCAAAAACATGCTGAAAATTCCAATTGTTTTCAAGCAGAAAAAACGAAGCAATCCATTGATGCAAAAAAACTGCGAATAAAGAATAAAGATAGATTGGAGCAATACCAACGCCCTGAGGCGGCAGTATAACGCGTGTCTCTCGCAAACTAAAAACCCACAGAACCCACACCAGAAGGTGTGAAGCATGCTGTGGGCTATAAAAAAAATCATCAAGTGATTGAATGTACTTGGTGACCCCAAGGGGACTGGAACCCCTGTTACCGGAGTGGGAGACCGGGAAATAGCGAACCCCTTCGAGCCTTTTCGTTATTTTTCGGATGGTTGCAAACCCATGAACAACCGTTACGATCCTCAATTTATCGTCGAAAGAACATTAAAAGTACATCGAACAATACTCGTAAAAACTGAAAGAGAATAAACAGTTACAGGAGATATGCGAACTCCGTGATAATACGGTTGTTCATTCCTTGACTCCTGACTTCCGAAGAATCTCTGCGATCTCAGGCAAATTATTGCGGATCGCATAGGAAAGAGCCGTCTGGCCATTCCTGTCCTTCACATTCACATCCGCTCCTCTTGCAATGAGGAGTTCCACTATCTCCCGATTCCCCTTCAAAGTTTGAAGCGAGCGAGAAGCGTGGGTGTCAGACGTCTGGACGTTCATGCTTGTTTTCTTAGAATTATCGAAGTCTAGTTTCATGCTGACAGAGACATTTCCACCAGCTTCGCCATGCAAATGCTTATACTCGCCACACGCATACATTAATGGAGTCATGCCATTTTCATATATCTTGCTGGCGCTCGCTCCGCGATCGAGTGCCTGCTGAACTGCAACAATATCCCCAAGTATTACTCCGCTCGCCAAATCGTCATCCGGTGTAGCAGGATGGAAACAGGAAACGGCGGAAAATGAAACGATCAGAATTGCTAACAGCAAGTAACTTTTCAAGGTCATAACTCTCCATCGATTCTCTCGAATTTTCCAGTGATATCGGCGGTAACTGTGATCTTTGAACTGGTTAAAGGTTACTGGAGAAATCTTGATTTACGATCCAAGAAAGCACTTCTCCACTTCATTGAGTTGGTCATAATACCGGGCTTCAGTCAGGTTTCCTTCAGGGTCGCGAAAATAGATTGAAATGCCGGTGCCATGCGCACCCCAGCGGGGGACAGGACCTTCCTCAATGGCAATGGCGTTTGCTTTCAGCCGTTCTAAAAGTTCATTCCACCCATGCAGAAATGGTTCAAATGCTCCCGTCCACTGCTATTGGGAGAATTCTTCATCGCCAGAACCAAAAAACCAGCCGCCTTTCCATTTTTTGCATGATTTTCTTTTCTGGCACTGGCTATAGGCTTCATCGGTACGATTAGCATCCGCTACCGCTGCCTCGTAGTTATCCTTGTATTGCTGGAGTTCCTTTTCATATTGCCCTGGAGCGAGCGGCGCCACGGGCGAACTTTCATAGTTCCTCAGTGCTTCAAGCGCCGCTCGCACCCTCTTCAATGCGCGATCCCAATCATCGCGTTCCTTTTGGCACGGGTCCCCGCACCAGGCGGCAGTAGAGAACCCCAGGAGAACGATGGACAACAACGTTATAACCAATTTCATTAAAACCTCCGTGCACACTACTGCAAAGAGTGGCCTCCACAATTCGCAACTAGGCAGATTCCTCTTATTGACCCATGAGCGTTGCCTTGACGCTTATCTTCCAGTCAGGCGGGTTGGTTTCAATCACCATGGAATTTGATTTATTGAGGTTTTTAAAATTCTTCAAATCCTCTTCACTGAGTTTGAACTGGCTGAATTTTTCTATTTTCTCCTGATCTTTAGGCGCAAACTCCATGGGGAAGATACTCGTGTAACCGCATTTGTCTTCGGTATCGCCTGGTTCCAGACAAGCGGCGCAAAAGGTAAGCAACGCTCCGTGCTCATCTCGTTCGATAGAAGCCACATTCCCCTGGCCCCCGTCATTCTGGGTGAAGGTGCAGCCTTTTTCGGTTTTGCCAGTCCCGGAATAGATCGATTGGACAAATTGCAACCGATCGCCCGGAGGAAGAGCGGCAACGCTGCCCAGTTCTTTGTAAAAGGCAACAGGCGATGTCTTGTTGTATGCTTTTTTGGCGCTCATTCCTTCGACCATATGCATATTTACGCCGCTATATCCTTCCCAAACGGAAGACGGGGCAAATTGACCAACCGCGCTGCCGGAAGAAGAAGCTCCGTTTGGCCCTTTGGCCTCCCAGGTCAATTGAACTTTAAAGACAACCGGTTGTTGCTCTGCTGCTGCGAGAGCAGATCCATGAACAAGAAAAAGCAGTAAAATGAAAGATAGGATACGCATATATTCTCCAAGGAAGGGGGTTATTGCGACGCAAGGGGCAACAGAGCGCTGCCCCTTGCTTGGCTTCAAAAAGGCAAGCTGTTATTGCTTCACCAGTTCAACCCGGTTTTTGGCGCGGCCGTCCTCGCTATCATTGGATGCTACCGGCTCGAAAAGACCGCAGCCGGACGATTTCAGGCGGGCGGCACCAATATTGTGGGTATGAATCAGCTCCTGTGCCACTGCCCCGGCACGATCTTGCGAGAGTTTCATATTACTTTCCACGCCACCGACGTTATCGGTATGGCCGACCACATAAATTTTTATGGCTCTGAATGAAACTCAGCTTGACACCTTGCCTGCTCGCCTTGTTTCAGCATTTACGTCTGGATGGGGAGATGGCATTAATTTTTTGTCGCAATGCCAACTCGGGCACGGCTTCACCTCAAATTTTGCTGAGTTTCATTCAGAGCCACTTAAATTTTTAAGGTGGGATCGACTGCCAGCAGTTTGGCCACTTCTTCGATAGCTTTTGCCGATTCCGGCTTGATGGTGGATTTGCCGGTATCGAAATAAATGCCATAGACCGCCGCATGTCCGGTGGCGCGGATATCATTGGCAAAGACCTCGGCATTGGCGGTCACTTCCTGATCCATGGCTTTCTTTTCCACGGTTGTCAGGCGATACATGTTGTTATAGCTTCGCACCTCAACCCCCAGATTTCCTTGCCGTCCTGTTCAACAAAAATCGTTGAAAATTTATTGAAATTGTCGTCTCACACCACCTTGCCGCCGATTTTCTTCAAGGCCTGGATGTTGCGGCGAATTTTCAGTTCTCCCGGTTCGACCGCCCCTTTGTGGGGTTGTATTGAAGATAGTATTTACGTCCCTCAACATTCACTTTGACGGGTTTTTGAATCTTGTTGAGTGAGGAAACCATATTGGTCAAAATCATTGACCTTGTAGGCGGTAATATGAAAATCGGGCATCCTGGTGAGCAAAGGATGATCCTTGCTTCCCTTGACATCGGCCTCGCCCGCCAGGGCAACGGAGCCATACAACAAGGCAGCAAACAGGGTAGCTACAACAATTTTGACAAGACCAAACCATGATTCGTTTCCGACTTCCGTAAAACTATCCTCTTGAATTGCTTCTATCCTTTCTTCCCCTTGATCATCCATCTTTCCCTCTCCTTGAATCATCAAAACGAATTTTCTTAATCGAAACGAACATTCTGGGTCATGCAAACGTCCTATTCGGCAAGAACACCGGAGCCGTATTCAATTTTGGTGGTGTAAGCCGCCGATTTCAGCTCTTGCAAACACTTAAGCCAGATAGCCCAGGTATCCCGGTTGCGGTCATCCATAGCCAGATTCATGGCCTCCCGCTGATTGGCAGGCGGCCCATGGAACTCCTTGCGATTCTGAGCCAATTGCATCATGCCGGCTATGTCGCCCTTGGCCTTTAATTCCTGCATCTGTTTTTTGATCTCTTGCGCCGCGGCCTTATCTCCAGCTGACACTTTAATATTTTTGCCTGCCGCCTTGAGTTGCTCCTGATTGGGATGCGCCTCTTTCTGGGCGCGTCTGACGATCAGATCGCCCTGATTTACGCTTTTTCCTGTCTCCGTATCGCGGATGGTACGAAAATAGCTGGTCGCCACCTCGCCATAATCTTTTTCCGCGGCCTGCAACTCGGCCTGGGAATGGGCGCCTTTCATTACCTGGGCCGCCATCTCGTCAAAAGCCGGATGGCTCACCGTCTGGCGGGCCACGCCAGCATTCGCCAGCACCTGCTCTATCGCTTTATCCTTTGGCGCTGCTGCCGCTACCTTTTTGCTTGCGCAAAGCTCACGCGCCGTCAACTCACGGTTACCTGCCTTTTCGGCATAAACAAGGCAAAATCCGGTTTCGTTCTCCTTGCTGAATTCTTCCATCCTATCGTCAGGTTGCATGTGCGCCTTGAAAAATGTGCGCACCTTGTCCAGACTATCGTTGCTCAAGCGGTGCGTCCGATCACTATCGCTGATCGGCACGCTGCCCGGATACTCCGGCATGGGGTGCGCGGTGACGAATTCCTTGCCGCCGTCCGCATAGAGTGACGGCGGTACGACCCCGGCGATGAGCGCGCAAAGCACTATCTGCGGCATGAATTTTTTCCTGTGCATCTTCTTCATGATTCTCTCCTCTGGCCCGGGATCACATCGGCATCAAACGCGCTTTCTATCTCGCTGACAGAATGTTGAGTGTGGCTTGGGGAGACAAATTGGCCTGTCGGCCATTGTTTCCCTTTGTCATTTTCCAGCCGAGCATCGGGAAGCGCACTCGTTTCTGTTGGTATTGCACTTGCTTTCGCACTTTTTATTTCCCCTGCATCCCTGGTCGCATTGTCTCATTATTCCGTCGCAACGACTGACGCATTTTTCATAGTTGGTAGCTGCAAAAGCCGTTGCCTGAGCAAGCGTGATAACGATGAAGGACAAGATGAATTTTTTCATGAGCTTCTTCTTTTTAATGAAAGATTTATCCAGTTCTGGTCACTGTATGCCAATAATGTCGCCAGGCTTCTGGCCGGGTTGGCAAGGGCCAAGCCACTTGGCCTCGATGGAGACATTAAACTCGCTCATTCCGTTCATTGGAGGGGTAAGACTGCTTTTAATCGTCCCTTTATAGGCGCTATCAAAGGATCCTTCAAAGACAGCATCATTGGTCGCTGTGCCTGTCTCAGAGGTACAGACCGCATGAATGGTTACCTTGTTGCCGATATGTTTCACCTTCATCTCGCTGCAACGAACTTCCTGCTGTGCTGCTGATTCCTGGCGGAGGATATCATCCGTCTTGCTATCAATACATTGCTGCATGGGTCCGAAATCGGGCATTCCGGCCATATGTACTTTCATTTCCCATAATCCTGACTTACGCTTTGGCAAATCATCAGCCAACCCAGATGTCGCCAGCGAGAAAGCGCCACAAACAATGAGAATTAAAGCAGTAAAAATAATTTTTGATTGAGATACAACAGACATACGTGTTTTCCTCCATAGTAAAATACTGTAAACTTTTCTTCCACAGCCTCATACAGAGGCATCTGTGATATAAAGGAAAGGTTCGCGAAAAGTAAAGCTCTCTTCGCGCCCTGGCCTTTAATTTTTAGTTGTGTACGTCAAGTTCTGCAAATTAGTTTTTCGCATGTGGTGGCTACGAAGTGAAACCGGCGGCCGAGAATGGGCCCAAGAGTTGCTCGTCGGAGGCCGCCGGTCCCTTTATCATGCTGCCAACTGCAGCAGTTGCTCTTTCTTCCGTTCCTGCAAAAGGTTCATATCGAGATACTGGTATGACAGCGCTTGATTTACTGAGGATGATGCAGCAGTATGAATTTGTAAGACAGGCTGTTGAAAACTCTCTACCGCAAAGGATGCACTGAAGCAGACGTGTGAATCTGTGGCATGAATGAAGAACCTATGTATTCAATCCAATTGTTGGTCACGGAAAAATTACCCAACCGCTAGGATAGAATCTGCCCTTAGTACACATTTTCAAAGGGCAGGATCTTGGATTGGAGGAGGTAACATGGGGTTGACAGGTTGGCAAGGCGGGGATGGTTGAAGAGCTTTATGTTTAACCTTTTGTTTTGCCATTATTATTACGACAGCGCGGATAGGGATGAAAATATCGTTTTTAGGATAGGTTGATAACGGTACACCTTGCCACGGTGCATTCAACGTGCTGATTTTTAACATTTTGATCGCAAGCCGACGGAAAACGCAACCTAAGTTAAAAATGGATTTGAAGAATGCTATGGACCAGAAACGACAGTGCCCATGTTGATACGCAACCAGTCCAACCGTCGACAGCATTACGGCGTACGTGTCGTCGTGTATTTTTCTGTAATAATAAAGATATAGACCAGCCGATTCATCTGGCTAGCCTGTCCACATCGAAAAAATTCCACCATGACCGATCCCACCGCAATGCCATCGAATTACGAGAGAGTTAGATCTCTACCTTCAACCTATCTTTTTAACCATCATTGTTGTTTGGTATTCAATCACTTGCTGGTCTCGCTGATTGTATCCCTTGTTTTTATAGATAAACAGGAACCGATCTGGATTTTTGGTGGGACGAAGGTCAACGACTTCGGCCTCGGCGCGGAGAGTGTCTCCAAATAAAACCGGAGAGGTGATTTTCATGTTGTCCACGCCGATGTATGCATAAATTTCATAGCTGTCTTTGGCGAGCAATTCGGCTATCGTATCTGCATGATGAATCAGGCCATCAACAACAGTAAAAATAATGGGGCCTGCCAGTGAGCGCTCCTTAAACCAGGTCTTCTTGGCATATTCGGCATCGCTGTGAACCGCCATGTTGAACCAGGTGAGCTGATGCAGTATGGAAAAATCCCCCTTATCAAGGGTCCTGCTGACACGACACGGAATTTTGGCTCCTGCTGCTACTGTACTCATTCTTTTCTCCTTTTGTTGTGAGTCATAGAAGTTTTCGATATCCCTGTTACGCGTTTACATCGACTACAATATGACCAGTGATATTCCCTGCCAGGAGTTCTTTGGCGTAGTGGGGCACTTCTTCCAGCGATATGACGGTATTGATGGTTTCAAGGGCTCCATCCGTGATATCGGTTACCAATCGCTCCCAAGCTGCTCTTCTCCGTGATATCGGGCAACTTACCGAGTCAACCCCCCTCAGGCTCACCCCTCGCAAAATAAAAGGCATGACAGTTGTCGGTAGATCATAACCGGCCGCCAGCCCACATGCCGCCACACAGCCCCCATACTTCATTTCCGCCAGGATTCTTGCAAGGACTATGCTGCCGACATTATCAACGGCTCCTGCCCACTTTTGGTTTTCAAGCGGGGCGGGAGGCTTGGTCCATTCTTCCCCGCAGGCAATCTCTTTGGCACCAATTTTTTTCAGATACTCATGAATGGAGGGGTGTTGAGATCGAGTGAGTGCTGTCACCTCGTATCCCAGTTTGTCGAGGATTGCCACCGCGTTACCGCCTACACCGCCGGTGGCGCCGGTAACAAGGATCGGACCACTGTCCGGGGTAATGCCGGCTTCTTCCAAGGTCATGACCATGAGCATCGCCGTATAACCGGCGGTACCGATGTACATGGCCTTTTTCGTATCCATACCTTTGGGGAGGGGAATCAGGAAATCGGATTTGATTCTGGCCATCTGCGCGTATCCACCCCAGTAACGCTCTCCAACGCTCCAACCATTGAGGATGACTTTATCGCCAGGTTTGAATTCATCGGATTTTGACTCAACGACTGTTCCAGCCAGGTCAACGCCCGGTACAATCGGAAAGATACGAAATATTTTGTTCCGGTTCGCAAATCCCAACCCCTCTTTATAATTCAGAGCGGAATAGTCTACTTGGATCAGCACATCTTCATCAGGCAGATCTGCCACGGTCAGCTGTTTCAGGGATGCAACCAGTTCGTTATCATTTTTCTCAACTACAAGAGCCTTAAAGGTATCGTTACTTGCCATTTTGTGTACTCCCTTCGTGTATGAGTGTTTGAATACTGTTGCCCTTCAGCCTTTAATTTTCATTTTTTAAACAAAAAAACCGCTGTTATTTTCCCTGTTCCGACTCTGTTCGGAAAACCCATTCGCCTATTCACGTTGGTCTAACGCCTTTCTCAGCGCTGAAGCCAAATCTTCTTGCTTAAAGATTTAATGATATAATCTTTAATTTCGTAGCGATGCGGCTAGTCTACAATGACCAATTTGCTATAAATGGTACAGAGGATCGGCACATCTCTGCTAGACCAGGATTTTTTTTCTAAATGCGAGGTGCGTGGCCCATTACAAATTTCCTCCTCGGTATTACTAACCGCCACGCACTCCTTTCACTCGCCCCCCCCATTGTACATTATCGGAGGATGATTATTAATTAACTACGAAAAAAAATAATCAATCCCGATTATGAATAAGCATATCGAAAAGCCAACCTCATTTCTCCCTGTCACAGACAGGAGGTTATCATGAAAAACAGTAGCACGGCATTTAGGAAAGGACAGTACCATTTTCTCCGGGGTGAATACGGAAAAAGCGTTATAGACTTTGGCAACGCTTTAAAGTCCAGCATGGATGCTGGTAAGGTCCATGTTCCATTGGGACTAGCTTTTTTCAAGAATGGTAATTTCTCCGAGGCCGCAGTTGAGTTTAGCCACGCTTTGGACCATGACCAGACAAACGATCATCTCCTCTTCCTGCGCGGCATGACTTTTATGAATATGGGCAATTTGGAGGAAGCTGTAGACGATTTTAATGTCTCCATAAGCCTCAATGGCCAGCGAGGCAGCGCCTATATTGCCCGGAGCTTAGCTTTCCGAGCGATGCACTGGAATGTTGAATCGGAAAATGATCTGAAATCGGCTTTAGCTCTTGCCGACCTTGAGGTGGAGCTTTTCATCAGGGAGTTCTGCATTACCCCAACGCTCCAGCAGTTAGCCCTGTCGCTTTTTGATGTTGGCAAGGAGACATGGGGCAAAGAATTGTGGGAGAAGCGTGCCTCAAGCGCTACTCATTGATTCCCTACAGAACGACCTAAAACCAAGTTGAAGAAAATGATTGCTACAATATTGGAGCTGATTTTCGAAAACTTTGCGAATTAGCAAAATTTTCGTTTTCAGCGACAGTGGAGATCGACGATAAATGTTCGATAATGGGTTAGAATCAGCGAGATTGGCTTCTAATTTCAAGTAGTATATCAATCCTCGTTCATCAGATGAAAACCAGCAGATCGCCATCTGCTGGTTTTTTGATTCGAGGTCAATAAGAGATATCTTGACTCTTAAAATTCAGTTCAAATAAATGGTCAAAAAATTCTTTTCATATCGGCGAATTGGGGACACGTGAAATGCCAACTGGCCAAACATAAAATATGTTTTCAGCTTTGTATCCGACACCGCAAGCACCTTATCGAGATAGAGCACCCAAGCCCAATCAGTTTCATAATAACTGGTCGTGGATGCCCAATACCCTGGTTGAAGCCCGATGAATGGGTGGCTTTCCGGCAAAGCGGGGGAATGAGTGTTGCAGTCCACTAATGATGCCAATTCATTAATTGATATGGCTCTGTATAAGTCTCAGCATAATGCTTATATTTCGTAACAAGATCAATTTGATAAACCAAATGAGGCCTTGTTATGAAGATGCCTGGAATAACCTTGCTTGAATGGCAAAAACGGTACGGTACGGAGCGTTCATGCGCAAAGACCTTGATCAAGGTGAGATGGCCCATTGGGTTTCAATGTCCTGCTTGTGGATTCACGAAGGCCTACTTCATTGAATCGCGTAAATTGTACCAATGTTCTCATTGTCGTCACCAAGTGTCGATGACCGCTGACACCTTGTTTCATTCGACCAAAGTTCCTCTTGTGAAATGGTTTTGGGCGATTTATCTGATGGCTTCCGACAAAGGTGGTGTTTCGGCTCTCCGTGTCGCCAAGCATGTCGGTGTTTCCTGGATTACAGCACGTAACATGCTGCGCAAGATCAGGAAAGCGATGGCTGACCGAGACAGCATTTACCGGCTTGCCAACTTGATTGAGTTCGACGACACCCTTGTCGGCGGTAAACGTGCTGGCAAGAGAGGTCGAGGAGCCGCGGGGAAACGACCTGTTCTTGTGGCTGTGGAAACTCGGGAGAAAGGCGCTGGTTTTGTTGCTCTGCAAGCGGTGGACAGTGTTTCCAAAGTAACCGTTCGCCAATTTCTTGCCAAGCACCTGAAAGATGGCCAGACGGTAAAAACAGATGCCTTGCCAGCGCTTAACGCTGTCGGAGAGACGCAAGATCATCAAAAAAAGGTGACCCCGCCTGAACAGGCATCGGTGTGGTTGCCCATGGTCCATATTACGATCGGTAACCTGAAAACATTTATCAACGGCACATTTCACGGTGTTTCTTCCAATTGTCTCCAAGAATACCTCGACGAATTTTGTTACCGCTTTAATCGGAGGTTCTGGGAACCACAACTGCCTCTACGTTTACTCAATGCATGTCTTGCTCATGTACCCATTAGGATTGCTGAGTTTCATGCATACTGATTTACAGATATTGTGGAGGGGCAGGGGGGAACTTAACTTAAAAAACACGTTGAGGATAGCTATTGACTTGGGTCGGCAAGGTCGTTGATTTTGCAAAATTGATTCGAGGAGTGTTGTAAAGCTGTCCCGTCTGGTAAGATTTTCAGACCTTCGATATGGCAACACTAACGTGGCGGATCAGGCGCGTTAGCAAGTCCGGCAACATTGACTTATTAGCTGTGACCAGCTGGGTAAACCTGATTCCAATTTTTCAGTTTTATTCAAAATCAAGATGAACAGCTATAGTGCGACACGCCACCAACGTTAAAAAACGCTCTAGGTTTTAGACGATAGTATTTATCTTCTACTTCTTGTGATTGCTCATCGTATGGGTAGCTAAGTACTTCTTGCAACTCTCTAACTAAGGTGTAGTCACCCTGCATGGCTTGTTGGTAGGCGGGGACAATCAACCACTCTCGCCATGTGTATTTTGGGTTAGTCTGTTTCATACTTGCTGATATCTCAGCCAAATTGCCGTCTTTAATGACGAGATCGCGCCAGCTTTTTAGCCAAGCTTGCCATTGCTCATCGAGTTGTTGTGAAGTTTTAACGTAGAAGCTCTTTTTCAATGCTGAAACATCCTCTGGTATATGGGATAACTCACGGAAGAAAATGGTGTAATCCACCTCTGAGTGAGTCATTAGCTGCATTAATTTCTTAAATACCTGTGGGTTATATTCAGTCAAGCCAAGTTTGGCCGCCCACATTTTTTGAAGTTGTTTTTGCATTTCTTCTGCAAAGCCATGGCGCACGTGGTCGAAATGTTCTAAAGCTTCAGTATCTTCTGCGAGTAACGGTCTCACAGCTGTCCAAAACATATGGTAATTCGCTTCCGCTGCGATTGGCTGATTGAAGAATGAAAAGTGTTCGCCGCCGCCAGTCCAAGGTTGAAACTCAGGGTCAAATATTTCACAGAATCCAAATGGTCCATAGTCGAGGGTAAAGCCACCAGCGGCGCAATTGTCACTATTATAATTACCCTGGCAGTAACCAACCCTTTGCCAATTGGCCACCAGTAAAGTAAGACGCTGGCGAAATAGCTTAGCCAACTCAACCAATTGATCTGCAAAAACAAGGTGTTGGTTAATGTCGATTTTGTATTCTCGCTCAATTAAATGCGACACAATCATGCGCAACTCTTCTAATGCTCTTGGATGAGCATTGCTGCGAGCGCGGCGGGCAAATAACTCTAGCTGACCAACGCGTAAAAAGGATGGTGCAACGCGAGTTGAAATAGCCACAGGATTGTCCACCAAAATATCAGGATCGGTGGAGTGGGAGTCTTGAGAATACCAAGGCCGGGTAACTGTCTCAGATTTAGAAACATAGAGTGTTAAAGAGCGCGATGTCGGAACACCTAAAGCCTGCATATATTCTTGCGCTAGAAACTCACGCACACTTGAACGTAGTACTGCACGCCCGTCGGCACCACGACAATAAGGCGTTGAGCCGCCACCTTTCAATTGCATTTCCCAGCGCTGCCCATTGAGTATTCCTTCAAATACAGATATCGCCCGACCATCGCCATAGCCATTACCAGTACCAAATGGACATTGTTGGGTATATTCGGTGCCATAAATCGACAATGCATAGCCAGTCGCCCAGCCAACCTGACGCATAGGCTCATGCGTAGCAGAGAGATCACCAGAGAATACCTGGCGAAATTTTGCATTAAGCGCCAGCTCGTCGCTCAGCCCAAGTTCTTTAAAAAAAGTGCTGCTATGGGTTACATATTCTGGTTCTGCAAGCGGCGTGGGTTTCACAGGTACGAAATGACCAGAAAAAACCTGACGGGCACGGTGATCATCACCATCTCCGGTGGCATCAGGGTCGGCATTCAAGGTATCCATCAGAGAATAATCAGCTAATCGCACAAACTCATCGAAGGTCGTTACGCAGGGCTCAGCAGATGGTTTAGATGTATATGACATTGTTGCAAACACCTTTCGCTAAGGGGAGCGCGAATTTTGCGCTTTCTCAGAAGAGATACAGTAGGCATATCAAGTTGGAATCAAATTACCTTTTTGAGAGCTGTTACCTGGTAGTCTCAATCTGCCTTACGCTGGCAAGGTTTGAGGCTATTCCTTATTTTCCCTCCAACGCCAGGAATTGGCGGCGGATATCTTCAAGGCGGCTCCGGTTTTTACCAAGATCCGAATAACCAAGCCGCGAAGCAGAGCGGACGTGAATGACACTTATTCGTCCGGTCCAGCAGAAATTCGCCATCATCGACAAACAGCATCGTCCGCAGTTCAATCCGTAGATAATCGGGCAAATCATCCACGATAGTTGTATCGCTCCGGCTTGAAACAACCCGTTTCAGGCGAGCAAAAGCCGCATCAGGGTCACCGCTGAATGCCAATGGCGCTATTCTATGGCGTTCGTTCTCAGTCTGACTCGAAACGCAGTTGGGGGAACTCGGGCACGGGGCGAGAAGCCCCTCCCGGGCTCCCAGGTTATTGGGACGCTCACCGGCACAACCGGCTAAACCAAGTAAACCGAGGGCCATAAGAACAATCCTCCCTGTTAAATTTTTCACTGTTGCCCTCCTCATCCATGCAGAGATAGACGCCTATGTCTTTTGGCAATGGAGTCGATGCCACTGCAAACTGATTACAAGTGCTTGAACTGATGCGCCAGGACCTAACCCTTTATTTTCTTAAGCATCCAAACCATGTTCTCGCCAAGCTGGCGCATGGTTTTCATGCCCTCCTGATCATCGACCACTTCGCCCAGCTCTGGTCCAATACCGATATTCCAGTTGTTTGAACCAACAATGATCATCTGATTCATCAGGAAAAAATGGTTCATCGTATCAAAGGCGTGGATTGCACCGGCCCTGCCTGAAGCCACCACTGCTGCGCCGAGTTTGCGGCGGAACAGATCTCCGTTAGCCCGGCCAACCATGCCGCAGCGATCAATAAGTGCCTTCATCTCACTTGTCACATCAGCAAAATAGGTTGGAGACCCAAGAAGAATGGCGTCTGCGGCCACCATTTTGGCAATACAACCATTGACCAGGTCTTTGGCCAGGACACACTTGCCGTTTTTTTTATGAAAACAAATATAGCAGGCCGTGCATCCTCTGATTGCATGGCCGGCAAGCTCGACGAGCTCTATGTCAGCTCCAGCCTCAGCGAGCGGTTCCAGCACGGTTCTAATTAGCAGGGCTGTGTTCCCTTGCTTGCGGGGACTCCCGCATATGGCGACAACTTTCATTGTTTTCTTCGGTTCTCCTTATCGTTGCTCAAGGCTATGTTGAATGCGGCATGCATGTGGAAGGCATTGAAGAGGGATTCTGAAATTTGCTAGGGCGTAGCAATGACAACCAGGCCGAGATAACCGTCAACGGTCAGCATGTCGCCTGAGCGGATCAGCCGGGTGGCATCCGGCACACCGGTGACGCAGGGAAGGCCATACTCACGGGCGATGATGGCACCGTGGATGAGCATGCCGCCACGCCGTTCCACAATACCACCGGCCAACGGTACGACAAAGGTCATGTTCGGATCAACGGCGTCGCAGACGAGGATTTCACCAGTCTTGAAAAAGGCGAGATCAGCCGGCTGGCTGATCACTCTGGCCGGACCTGCTCCCAGGCCCGGGCCGGCAGGTTGGCCCACCAGTTGGCGAGCTTGCAGCCGAGTCTTGCCTGATCCATGAAATCCGTCGACCGTCGGAACTGGGGTCAGACGCTTGACAACCCTTTCTCTACCTGTTGCCAGTTGGTTGGCTAGAACAGGGATTTCCATACCTTCCTGCCGGCGAATTGCTTCATCCCTTGCCTCGTGCAGTCGTTGGGATAATCGACCAATAGCGAGATTGTCATTGTCGCGAAGGCGATAACTGGCCCGGCCAACTGCAAGAACATCCTGGGCGAACCCCTGTTCTTCCGGGGTGAAGGCCGCCAGGAACATTGCCTCGTCGACCTGCGTTCGCCGATTGACTGATGGCGGTACCGCAGCCATCTCCAGCAACAGGTCTGTAATTGCACGATTTCCCGACATCATTCCTCCCATGACGAAAGAGAGGTCACCAAAACGATCGGCAAACTCGGCTAGGGCGAGGGAAAAAGGAGCGAAGGGGTCAGGTCTGCCGCCCTCCCGGAGAATAGCGGCCACCGACGGATCATGGCGGAGCATCTCGGCCAATTCCAGCATTTTCCGGTTGCGCTGTACTGCCAGCAGGCCGCTATCGCCAGCCAACAGGTCAAGAAAGGCAAAGGGATCGTCCGGACGCAATTGATCGTTATATACCTGACCAAAGAGGCGAATCCCATGGGCCATGGGAATGCAGACCTCCCGGTATCGTGCCTCCCAGTCGTCAAGAATATGCTGGCGCTCACCGATAGCGACCGCCAGGGAATCGTTGTCCAGAGACACGAGGTCAATGGTCGCCAGCCGGGCGGCATCATCGGCCATCGCCGGCAGTACCTCCTCTTCAATGGTCCGGCGCAGATTTTTAAGCGAGGCCAGGCTCCGATGCAGGCTCAGATACCAGGACCGCGCGCCGTCCTCATTGGTGATGGTCGAAGTGGTAATCGGACGGGACTGAAGGGCAAAAAATGTACCCTGAGAACAGGTCCACTCCAGGTCCTGGGGAGCGCCGAACAGGGTCTCGGTTTGCCGCAGCAGGGTCAGCACCCGGGTGGCAGTTGCTTCGCTCAATGGGGTCGATTCCTGTTCCTCGGTTGAGAGCGGCACCAGAGCGACGCCGTTGCTGGCCGGACGACAGGCGTGGAGCCGCACAGGAGCATGACGTTCGATGATTCGTCCCGTACCGGGTTCGAGCAGTAGCCGATCGGGTTCCACATCACCATCGACCAGTCCCTGATTCAATCCCCAGACGGCTTCGACTGCTGCCAATTCCTCGCGCCCCGGACAGCGACTGAAAGCGACGCCGGAACAATCACCCAGAACCAGTTCTTGCACTATAACCGCCATGGTGCTGCCTGCGGGATCAAGACCGAGTTCTTGGCGATACAGCAAGGCTCGGTCTGACCAGAGTGACGCCCACACTAGACGCAGTCTGTCAAGAATAGCGGGTAGGCCAAGGACATTGACAAACGAGTCGTGGAGACCGGCAAAGGAGGCTGTAACAGAATCCTCCGCCGGGGCAGAAGAACGAACCGTGACCGGGGCACAAGTCAAGCGCGAGGGTAAACATGCGGTGATTTCAGCAGTCAACTTTTCAGGCAGTGGTGTGTTGAGAAACAGGCTGCGAATCCGGAGCCCCAGATCCCAAAGCTCCTCCCAGCGCATCTCCTGAAAAGGTTTACGTTCCAGTAAAAGCGGCAGGCGCTGCCGCAAACCGGTGGTGTCCATGAAGTGTTCATAGGCGATGGTGGTAATGCATGCCCCTTGCGGTACCGGCAGGCCAGCGCCAGCCAATCGGCCAAGAGCCGCGGCCTTGCCGCCGACCAGGGGCAGGTCAGTGCCGGACAATGCTGTCAAATCGATGCAGAGCGGCCTCATGGCGATAAATGAAATTCCATGACATTTTGGAAGCGGGTCACCAGGTAGATACGTTCTATCTGCACATTAAACAGGCTACAGCTGGGTGCGGCAGTGAAATCGGCCAGGTGCGGATGCCGGGATAAGTAGAACGTCAACCCTTCTTCACGCGCTGGACCTTCGATTTCCTGGGCTGTGCCGAGGAGCGTTGCTGCTGCGGCCCGTCTGAAATCAGATACTTGGTTACTCCGGTTATCCAGAAGCAGGGATACCTGAGGATTGCTGGCCAGATTTGCCCATTTTCGAGTGGCACGAGGAGTGGCAAAATAGAGGCGACGCAGGTCATCCGTGACAGCAACAGCCACCAAACTGACATACGGATGGGAGCCGGCGTCGGTGGCCAGGGCCGCCAGGGGTTGACTGCGACAGAGTTCCTCCAGGACGGGCAGGTGTTCAGCAGGGATATTCATGCAGGGTGTCGTTCCTCTTCAAGGATGTTTTTGATCCGTTGAGCCGCCGATCTGCAAATTATAAGATAGGGGACCGCCAGCACCGGTACCTCAAATACCACCCGGCAGAGGTTGGGTCCAATCGTTTCAACGCGGTGACCTGTGGCCGGAATATCGGCTACCCTCCAGTGCCAGTATTGACCAGCAGTGAATTGTGTGATCTGAAAGGAAAGCCATAGACCAAAAACAGTCTGCACTCGACCGACAGTTCCCGGACCAATAAAGCGATCGGCGCAATCAACTCGGGCGACCGATGGACCCCACTCTGGCCATCGAAGGGTGTCGATCAACAGCTCCCAGGCCGCTGCGGCAGGAACCCTGATTTCAACAGCAGTTGTTAAGGGTTCCATAAAGAAGCTTGATTTCATGACCAACCAGGCAGGTGCACATATCAACCTTTCTATTGCTTATAAAAGGTAATAAGGACTTCGCCCAATTTGAACCCAAACTTTGAGAAGACGGCCCGATTCATCATGATTTTTTCGTCAAGCTGCCACATCCAATCGTCAAAGTTCACGTTATAAACCTTGTCACCAACAGGCAGCGCAAGCATATATTTCCAATTCAAGGCATTGCCTGCTGCGGCTCCGCCAGCTTCGCCAACGACATCAGCTGCGGTACCAATATACTGATCATTTTGTTTTTTGATTGTCCACACGCGGCGTTCTTTCTTGCCGTCAGCGTAGGTAAAATTTTCATCAAGTGTGCCGGTGTCGCCTTGCCAACTGCACTGCATGTCGACCGTCATGCGACGAATAACCTTTCCCGAGCGATCTTGGACGATGCCATAGGCAACAACACGCCCGTTGAAGTATTCCTGCATGTCGAAATGAGGTTTCTGGTCTGCGTAGTCAGAGAGTCGCACCGAAGTGCAACTCGACGTTAACAGTGCAATGAGAGCATAAAAGAACAACCAAAATGATTGATAACGAAGTGGCATGATAATCCCCCGTAGTATTTCCCAGGTTTTCAACCTCCATTGATCAGTCGGCGGCGCATTTCCAGGTCAATAGGATCTTTTCCCAACCATATGCCAAAATATGCCGCGGCAAAATCTGACCCATCGATGGTGATGAGTGGCCGACCATTGTAGCTCAGCTCTGTTCCTTGGCCCGGCACGTAGGTCAAAGCATATCGATCACCGGGCTTGACATCACGATACACCGCATTGAGTTTGTCTATACGGCTTCGCAAGCGAGCCAGTTCGCTCGGACTGTTATTACGTTCCAGAATCGCTTCTGCCCCTTTGCCAAAATCTGGTCCGGGTATGGAGACGAGATAGCTAATTTCAAGACGCTTGGGGATATCGGCCAGGACGTCGTTGGGAGAGCCGTTTTCAGGCAGGTAGAGAGCCGCCACGTATACCTTGAAGATTTTCAACCAGCGTAGAAGTGCCGCGCCTCGAATCGGAATCTGTTTGTTATCAATGCTGACGCTCTCTTGGAAATCAATATCCTCAACGGTCAGCGCTGCGGCGTTGATTGGTTGAACGACGAGCAGGGTGAAAAGAAGTGTTCTTTTGATGAGGCACAAAAAGGCTTGCAAAGCTGGCATGGGTGCTCCTCCTCAAGGAATCTGCAACTAGTGGTATTTACGAAACCAACTCATAGGCCGCCTGACTGGCAGGGTCTCGTTTTTCAGCGGGAAAGCAACGTTTATGTCCTAACACTGTGTTCACTATTCAGGCCTGTCAACGTGATAACTCCATATATATTGATATCTTTGGGTAAATTTAACATATATTATCTTGATAAAGTCTTACTGTCGGGGCTTACTTGTTCAACGATCATTATTATGCTGTTTGCAAAGACACATTCTATGGAAACCCTTGCTCCAGCGACGAAGGCAATGCGACAATCGTAGAGGGCGCGCACCATGAAAGAAAAGGATCGGCTCGAAGCACAGCGACTCGGAAAACAGGATTGGCGTTTGTGGGGACCTTATTTAAGCGAACGGGCCTGGGGAACGGTACGCGAGGATTACAGCCATGACGGTGAAGCATGGGAATATTTTGATCACGACCAGGCCTGCGCCCGCACGTACCGCTGGAGCGAAGACGGCATAGGTGGCATCTGCGATAAGCAACAGCGCTTGTGCCTGGCCCTTGCCCTCTGGAATGAGCGCGACCCCATCCTCAAAGAGCGCATGTTCGGGCTATCCAACAAACAGGGCAATCACGGCGAAGACGTTAAAGAATGTTTTTTTTACCTGGACGCCACACCCAGCCACAGTTTGCTGCGTACGCTCTACAAATATCCGCAGGCGGCCTTTCCTTATGCCTCTCTCGTCGAGGAAAACAGTCGAAGATTACGTACAGATCCACCATTTGGCCTTCTTGACACCGGTGTTTTCGACCAAAATCGATACTGGGACGTGGAAATCACCTACGCCAAGGAAACTGCTGAAACTATCTTCGTCCGGATACTGATCAGCAATCGGGGGCCTGCTACCAAAACCCTGCACGTTCTACCGACGTTGTGGTTCCGAAACACCTGGTCATGGAACGACGGCCAGCAAGAGGAAAAACCTGTCCTTCGCCTCGTCCAACATGGCAAGAATGCACATTGGGCGGTGGAGGCACAGCATCCCACCCTGGGCAAGGCTATTCTGTATGGAAGACAGCAGGCTAAGCCCTTGTTCACAGAGAACGAAAGCAATCTGGAACGGCTTTTTGGCGCAGCCAATGTTTCGCCGTATGTCAAAGACGCCTTCCATCGGCGGTTAATTGATGGTGACCAAGATGCGGTCAACCCTGCACACACGGGAACCAAGTTCGCCGCCTGGCATGAAATCACTTGTGCATCCTGCACAGAGGTCACCATAGAGCTTGTGTTAACTGACCGGACCATTGATGACCCTTTTTCCGCGATGGAAGAAACAATGACCCGGCGCCTGGAGGAAGCTGACGCTTTCTATGCTGATCTTGTACCTGGCGCCGCCCATGAAGATGCCCTCATCTTCCGGCAAGCCATGGCCGGCATGATCTGGTGTAAACAATTTTTTCATTTTGATGTGAGTCAGTGGCTCGACGGTGATCAGATCCCTCCACCTGAATCACGAAAACAAGGTCGAAACAAGAACTGGCGACATTTACGAGCCGCTGACATTCTTACCATGCCCGACAATTGGGAATATCCCTGGTTTGCCGCCTGGGACCTCGCCTACCATTGCATGGTGTTTGCCCACCTTGATGTCGATTTCGCCAAAGAGCAGATCGAATTGCTTCTTAGTCATCGCTATCTCCACCCTGATGGCCAGATTCCGGCTTATGAATGGCTTTTTGACGATGTCAATCCGCCGGTGCATGCTGTTGCCGCCTTAAAGGTGTTTCGAAACGACCGCAAGCAGAGAGGCCGAGGTGACCTGCACTTCCTTCGTCGTGTCTTTAACAAGTTGGCCCTCAATTATTCCTGGTGGGTCAACCAGAAGGACAGTGAGGGCTTGAACGTCTTTGAAGGCGGCTTCATGGGGTTGGACAACATCTCAGTCTACAACCGTTCCCACCCTCTCCCACCCGGTTACAGCTTGAAGCAGGCTGACACCACCGGCTGGATGGCCATGTTTGCTCTTAATATGACCGCCATGGCGCTTGAAATGGCGCAGGAGCAGGATGAATACGAAGAGATGGCCATCCAGTACTATGAGCATTTCCTGGCCATCGCTAATTCTCTTGCCGGACATTCCGCCAACAAAATTTCCCTCTGGGATCCCGGTGACGGTTTCTTTAAAGATCTGATCACCACTCCCGACGGTGGCCGCCACCGGATCAATGTCTATTCCTATGTGGGTCTCATCCCCCTGTTGGCAACCGAAATTGTGACGGCAGATATCCTCGACAGGGTCCCCCGTTTCAAAGCTCTTCTCGAAGAACACAAAGGCGGTATGTTTGACGGCCACACCATCTGTGCCTGCCCGACCCATACCAACGAAAACGGCGAGCGGTTGCTTGCCATGGTGGACCACACCATGATTCCTTCCATCCTCCGGCGACTCCTCAATTCGGAGGAATTTTTTTCGCCCCATGGTATTCGCAGCGTGAGCCGGATGCATAGGCATAAAAGACATCTGGGGTCATTGCCCGGCGTCGGCAAGGCCCTCATTGAGTATGAGCCTGGAGAGTCCCAATCGGATCTTTTTGGCGGAAACTCGAATTGGCGTGGTCCGGTATGGATGCCGATCAACTATTCCATTCTCCAAGCTTTGACTAAATTCCATCGTTTCCTTGGACCAAATTTTACAGTGACCTTTCCCGGCCAGAATGAGGGCGCATTAAACCTCCAGGAGGTGGTTAATCGTATAGCTGAAAACCTTATCGACATATTTCGCCGAAACAGCGAGGGACGTATCCCTGGACTTCCCGGCGACAGTCCTTTCCAAAACGATCCTGAATGGGGTGATCTGCGGTTGTTCCATGAATACTTTCATGGGGAAACCGGACTCGGGTTAGGCGCTTCCCACCAGACCGGGTGGACCGGACTAGTGGGAAATCTCATTAAACGCCGCTACGAACTCAAAATTCTTGCAAGCCGGTAGGCAAGGACTGATTCGACAAATGCTCAGGCATATTTGTGTTAGGCAATCGATCTTCCTGTTCTCCGGGCTGGATTGGATAGTGGTTTTTTAAAACTTGAGCAAAAAGAGGTGGCAAAGAATACAAGCTACGGCCTCTGCCTTTTTTTTAATCATATAAATTCCCTGTTGGTAATGAATGAACCGGAAAAATATTGATATCATGCGACGAGGTCGATGCCTTGCTCAAGGGCAACACGGGCAAGGCCCAGTGGTTTACTGGATGTCCCGTGATCAGCGAGTGGAGGACAATTGGGCCCTTCTATGGGCCCAGCAGGAAGCGCTTATTCACCAGAAAGGGTTGCTTGTCGTCTTCTGCATGATTCCCGATTATCCCGGAGCCACCTCACGCCACTACAGTTTCATGCGCAAGGGCCTGAAGGAATTGCAGGAAAAACTCAATCTATACAACATCGGCTTTAGAATACTCGAACAGAGCCCCGATGCAGTACTTCCCGGTTTTCTAGGAACGATCGATGCCCATTTGCTTGTCAGTGATTTCGATCCGTTACGGATCAAACAGCAATGGAAAAAAATGCTGATCGACAGCTTGGAAATACCGTTGCATGAGGTAGATACCCACAACATTGTTCCTGCCTGGATCATCTCCGACAAAAAGGAGTATGCCGCATACACTCTCCGTCCTAAAATAAAACGGGTCCTGGATGATTATTTGACAGATATTCCCGCAGTCCAGCATCATCCGTTCAACTGGAATAACGCACCCCTGGTGGTTTCTGAAACTTTTCGCGGAGAAAGCGTTGCCAGCCAAACGACGGAAGCGTATTCATGGGTACAGGCAGGAGAAGCGGCCGCCAGTATGGCTGCTTCAAACTTTGTGCAGCAGAGGCTGGAAAATTATCCCAAGACCCGCAATAATCCCTGCCTAGACGGCCAGTCGGGACTGTCTCCCTATCTTCATTTCGGTCAGTTGTCCCCGCAAAGATTAGCCTGGATGGTCTCACGTTCTGCCTTGCCTGCAGAGACCAAGGAAACGTTTCTTGAAGAACTTGTTGTCCGTCGAGAACTTGCTGATAATTTCTGTTATTATGAGTCGGCATATGACCGGTTTGCAGGTTTTCCGGACTGGGCTCGCAAAACACTGGACCAACATCGAAATGACAAAAGAGCCTCTATCTATTCACTGGCCGAACTCGAAAATGGAACCACCCATGAAATTCTCTGGAACGCCTGCCAGCAGGATCTCGTCCAGAGCGGCAAATTGCATGGCTTCTTAAGAATGTACTGGGCAAAAAAAATACTCGAATGGACACCCGACCCTGAAACGGCCCTCGAGTATGCCATAACACTGAATGACCGCTACTCTCTGGACGGTCGCGACCCAAACGGCTATACGGGTATTGCCTGGTCTTTGGGAGGAGTGCACGACAGAGCCTGGCGTGAACGCTCCGTTTTCGGAAAGATTCGTTATATGAACGAGGCAGGCTGTCGCCGCAAATTTGATGTGGAACGTTATATAGATACTGTTTTCAACAAGGACTGATGAAAATCCTGGTGAGTATCCAAAGGCCTGCCGGGGCAATGGATCTGCAGATTCCACGATTTGGGGTCAGAAACTAATAACTGGCCGTGAAAGGCTGGCACTATAGACAACAGACTTTTTTTTAGAAAGGACGCGATTGTTGAATTTCTGTTCTCAGTGCGGTGCCAAAGTGTCGCTGCAAGTGCCCGCAGGAGATGACCGCCTGCGATTTGTTTGCGATGGTTGCCATGCCATCCATTACCAAAATCCCAAAATGGTTGTCGGCACCATTCCAGTGATGGGCAATGCGATCCTGTTGTGCAAACGAGCCATTGAACCACGTCGAGATAAATGGACCCTTCCGGCCGGATGGCTGGAAAATGGGGAAACGGTCACAGCCTGCGCCCTGCGTGAAACACAAGAGGAGGCTTGGGCAGAAGTTGATGATTTACAGCCCTACGTCCTTGCCAACCTGCCCTTTATCAATCAGGTGTACTTCTTTTTGCGTGCTCGCCTTCTCAACAATGCTTTTCATGCCGGCACTGAAAGCCTTGAAGTGAAACTCTTCACTCCCGATGAAATTCCCTGGGACGAACTGGCTTTTTCTGCCGTCCATGAAACTCTGAGATTTTTCTGTGAAGATTTAAAGAAAGGGGAATTCCCCTTTCGTATTCTCGACATCAACCCGCAACAGAAAGGATCAAACGATACCGGTTAGCAATCGATCGTTATTCAGACAGAACCCGGAAGAGTTGATTAAACAGATCAGGACATTAATTTGTTACGCCAGAGGAGAGGGAAATGAAAGAAATTTATAATGTGGAAGTCACGACAATTGAGGGTAAGCAAATCAAACTCGCTCTTTATCAAGGAAAGGTTATTCTGATCGTCAATGTCGCAAGCCAATGCGGTTTCACCGGGCAATATGATGGACTTGAGATGCTGTACCGTCAATATGTCGACCAGGGGTTGGTTATATTGGGCTTTCCTTGCAACCAGTTTGGTGCTCAGGAACCCGGATCCGAAGAAGAGATCATGAATTTCTGCCGTCTCAACTACGGGGTGACCTTTCCCATGTTTGCCAAAATAGATGTGAATGGACCCAATACCCATCCACTCTATGTTCTCCTCAAAAATGAGCGCCCTGGTTTCCTCGGCAGCGATGCGATTAAATGGAACTTCACCAAATTTCTCGTTGATCGGGACGGCAATATTGTGGAACGTTACTCTCCATCCACGAAGCCAACCGAGATCGAGGAAAAAATCAACTCGATGCTCTAAGTGTTCTGATTCAGGTAGATATTTTTCAGCCAGGGTAGACGGAGATGCTCTCCTTGTGATCAGATCGTCAACCAGCGATTCCCCAAAGAGTATGGAAAAAGGAGAAAAAATGCTCGTTATAATAGGTGGCGATGCCGCGGGAATGAGTGCGGCATCGCAGGTTCGCAGGCTGCAACCTGCGACGGACATACTGGTTTTTGAGCGCGGTCCCCATACATCTTTTTCCGCCTGAGGTATTCCCTATTACGTCGCCGGTCTGGTCGACAGGGAAGACGCTCTTATTTCCAGGACACCTCAAGCGTTCCGGGAAAAAATGAACATTAATGTTCAAACCAGGCACGAGGTTACCGCCATTGACCCGGAAAACCAGAAGGTTCTGGTCAATAATCTCCACTCCTCCATAGAATATTGGCAAAACTACGATCAATTGCTTATTGCCACCGGGGCAAGACCGGTTCGCCCGCCCCTCGAGGGCATCGATAGCCGAAATATATACGATGTCAACAACCTGGTGAATGGTTCACTGCTCAAACAGGCCCTTGCGGAGCAACAACCGAAGACTGCGGTGATTGTCGGCGGGGGGTACATCGGCCTGGAGATGGCCGAAGCACTCCAAATGCGTGGGCTGAAAATCACCATGATCCAGCGCAACGTGCAGGTAATGCCTACCCTCGATCCGGATATGGGCGAACGCCTTGGTCGAGCTCTGCGGGAAAAAGGTATCGATCTCCATGTGAATGAAACCGTACAAGGCTTCGAACACAAGGATGGCCTGGCCTTTGCTGTCACTACCGATAAAGGGACCATCCCCTGTGATCTGATTATTCTGGGACTTGGGGTTACACCCAACAGTGAATTGGCCGCAAATGCCGGGGTCACGCTTGGGCCGAAAGGAAGTATCAGGGTTAACGATCTTCAGCAGACTGAAACTCCCAATATCTGGGCAGCGGGCGATTGCGCCCAGTCCTATCATCTGGTCAGTCGCAAGCCAGTTCACGCGGCATTGGGGACGGTAGCCAACAAACAGGGCAGGGTAGCTGGTATGAATCTGGGTGGTCAATATGCCACCTTCCCTGGAGTTGTCGGCACTGCGATAACCAAATTCATGGATACCGAATGCGCCAGAACCGGCCTCAACGAGAGGGAGATCAAAGCACTGGGCCTGCACTACTCAGTCGGCCTGATCGAAGGACATACCCTGCCTCGTTATTACCCCGGATCCTCAACAATATGTGTAAAAGTGCTGGCAGAGAAGGGATCGGGTCGATTGCTCGGGGTTCAGATTGTCGGCGGCCGAGGTTCTGCAAAACGTATTGACACCGCAGCAACTGCACTCCATGCAGGTTTTTCCCTGGAGGATCTGCTCTATCTTGATCTCAGTTATGCCCCACCTTTTGCCGGGGTGTGGGATCCGATAGTCATTGCCGCCCGTATGGCGCTGAAGGAAGGATGAATCATAACCACGAGGTTTGGAATGAACACTTGGTGAACCACATTGGAAGGTGGCCAGAAATACAAGATGCTTTCGCCCAAACACCTATAGTCTCATGGACTCACTTCAAGTGGGATATCGAAGGAGGCATGAGCTGTCAGTTCGTCAGCCACTTTTTACCAAAGTGCTTGCAGAGAAGTGGTGTCAGTCTGGTAAAGAGAGAGGGCTGCTAGATAACCTCCGCAAAGCTGAAGATTCCTGCACGAAGAAAAAAATCACCGGGGCGTATAAATGGTCAAGTCTACTTTTGGATTCATTATCTAGAGAAAACCGGACCGATTTTAAGGATCTGGTGAGGTGGCCTTCGAGTGCTCGAAAGCCAGAATAACTGGTATGGAAAAGGCGAGTGGCAAGAGCAGATAGAGCAGGCGCCAGATAAGCAATGCTGCGATCACACTCGTTGGCGGGACTGTATCAATAATGGCGAGAAAGACGGCTTCCATGACACCGAGACCGCCTGGCGCCTGTGAGATAAGGCCAGCGGAAAAGGACAGGATGAACGCCCCTAAGACGACAAAGTAGCCTGGATTGCTTGCCTGAGGCAGGACAAAATAGATAATACCAGCTGCAGCCATGATCTCCAAGGGAGCCGCAATTAGTTGTCTGCCAACTATGCCAAGGCATGGGTAGACGATGTCCAGTGTTCCCACCCGAAAGGGTTTGCAGGTTCGCCATGATCCTAGGACGTAAAAGGCGCATAGTGCCAGGAGAAGTATCCCGCCTGTCTGGATAAGCCAGGTGGGTAGCGCCATCCGCGGGATCAGGTTGGCCAAAGATAGGACGATTTCTGGCTCAAACAGCAGCACTGCTCCGAGCAGCAGCACCGTTCCGAAAAAAAAGGTGAATGAACACATAGCGACCAGCGCAGCGACCTCGGTGGCCGGGAGCCCTTTAGCGCTATAGGCGCGCAATCGTACGATCCCACCAGAAAGGACGGATGCCCCCAGATTGTGGCCAAGTGCATAGGTCACGAATGAACAAAGGGCGACATATTGCCACGAGAAACTTTTAAGGCGACCGAGATGGAGCAGTGCGATCCGGTCATACCAGGCCAATGCCAAATAAGCGGTCATTGCAGACAATCCAGCGCAGAGATGGGACGTGAAGGGGACATCAAGCACATACCTGGCAATAGCGGCGGTGATCACTTGGATGTCACTCCATAGGCCACCGCTGTCCAGCAAGGCCTTGGTGACTGGATCACTCGAGACCTCGGCCTGCAGTTTAATATACAATAGCCTGATAGAGCCGATCAGGATCAACCCGACGACGAGTTTCCACACCATGCGCGCGACGCGTTTCATCCTTGTAGACTTTTGTATTTTAGCGAGTGGCATTTTGGGTTATCAAGACCTGCAACATTGTGAAAATCTCAAAGAGTACTGGATGGGGATATAGACTGCCCGATCATTGCCGTGAAGACTCCATTAGCTACTCTATCCTAGCTCAGGTCATCGTGCATGCGCTATGCATTAATAAGGCTGGGGTATTTTTTTCATCTTGGCATAAGTAGCTCCTTCCATTCTGGCAACATATCCCTCGCCTACGATCGTGGTCATCTGCAATGCCGCTAGATCGTTTGTCGGCTCATAATCAGTGACTGCAATATTTCACATGGTAACCGGTTAGCCACAGGGAAATATTATATTGCAGAGTGGCCCGTTACAAACCATATACTTGCACTCAGTGCAAGTTCATCCCAATGCTTCGCCAAGTAGATTTGTGGATAAGATAGGTGACTAAATGGGCATACCGATTCGGATGGCCAATGAAAGGTTTATCCCCCGCTCTTCCATCGAGATATGGCCAGTATTATTTGACATTGCCAGGTATCCAAATTGGTGGCCGCGATTATTGTTTGTTCATCTGTCGCACGCAAATCCTGGGTTGGTAGGACCCGAGTTTTCATACGTCCTTATGGTTGGCGATCATTCCGCTGCCAAGTGGTATCCTTTGAGGAACCCGTATGTGTTTGTTTGCAATACGATGGGAATTATATGGGAGGATTTGCCGAATGGCGGCTCGTGCCCATCGATCATTGAACGAGGGTAATTTATAATATGAATGCAGAAGTGAATGACTTGCTAGTTGCTCTTGTCGGCAAGGTGATAAATCTAGAAAGCATCCATTCTTATTCAATGCTCGGCATCTTCCGAGACCTTAACCAGCAAATATGATAGGTTTTCTCGCAGTGACCTTGCCCCTCAAAATTGGTTCAGATCTATTTTATGTTTCAGATCGATTATCAAAGGAGGAAAACCATGGCTAAAAAAAGATTCCGCCTGGCGAGCAACGGCTAGGGCTGTTTCCGGAAAATGGTGCACTGATACCAGCAGGTTCGATAACGCCTATGCTGGGCGTGCGAAAAGGTTCTCGCCCTGATGGCGTTTTTGTCCTTTGCTTAAGTAAGATTGCTCCTGTTCGCCGTGCACCTTGGTCAACGCTGCGATAGGGCTGCTCAGTTGAAACGGGGTTGCAAACAATGAGAGGTATACTGATGCGCAAGAAGATAGTTCGTCAAGGTGTTCAGGAAGTCTCGCCCACGGGTCCACACTGGTTGGATGTGTGCCGCTTCGCCCAAGTCGAAATCACATCCGAGGCCACCTCCCATCCGATCGAATCAGCCTTTCTCCCTGGCACAGGACAGGGTTGGAAGGCTGCAACCCCTGGTGAGCAAACGATCCGACTGCTGTTTGATGCACCAATGCGACTCAGCAGAATCCGTCTGGTTTTCGAGGAAGAGCAGCACATCCGCACACAGGAGTTTGTGTTGCGGTGGTTGCCCGATGGTGGAAAATCTTACCGGGAGTTGGTACGGCAGCAATATAATTTCAGTCCGCCGAACACAACCCGGGAGGTAGAAGAGTACACGGTAATCCTAGACCGGGTGATAGTTCTCGAATTGAGCATTGTCCCTGACATCAGCGGTGGCGAAACCCTCGCGTCTCTGGCTCAATTGCAACTTATGTAAAATTGCGAGCCGTTGTCGTCAAATCACTTCTGGAAGTTGAAGCAATATACAAACAACAAACCCCGCACGAGGCGGGGTTTGTTTATATGACAACAGATTCAAAAATCAGGACTTTACGACATTCTCAGCCGACGGGCCCTTGGCGCCGTCCACCACATTGAAGCTCACGCGTTCTCCTTCCTGGAGTGATTTGAACCCGTCAGCCTGGATGGCTGAGTGATGCACAAAGACATCCTTGCCGCCATCTTGCTCGATAAAGCCAAAACCCTTAGAATCATTAAACCATTTTACAGTTCCTACAGCCATTGCAACTACTCCTTTTTCGTTGTGCGCACATGTCACACAGTTGGGTGGTTGGCCCCACTTTGGGACCATCGGTAATATACTGCATGATCAAGAGGACCATACAGTAATATGTTTTTGTTTCAAGCACAGTTCATTATTTGGATCGTCCGGAGAAACCAACACCGGATGCGGTGGAGCGATTGCGCGGACGTTGCGAACCTGATGCTGGTCTTGACGTATTGCCGGCGGGCTTTCTATTTCGTTCTCCTGAGCGGGACTCCGGTTCGGCGTGTCGGGAAGCAAGTACGGCACTATCAACGGGCTGACGCTGCATTTTTCCATTAAGAGATTGTTCAATGGTCCGGATCATCCGAGTGTCCTCGGTCGTGGCAAAGTTTAAGGCCTCGCCGGTGCAGGCTGCCCTGCCGGTCCGGCCTGTGCGGTGGATATAGGCCTCGGCGGTATCCGGCATGTCGTAGTTAATGACATGGGAAATACCGGTGACATCAATTCCCCGCGCGGCAATATCGGTGGCCACGAGGATCTTGAAGGTACCGTCTTTAAAGCCATCAAGAGCCTCTTGCCGCTTGTTCTGCGAAAGATTCCCCTGCA
This sequence comes from uncultured delta proteobacterium, assembly GCA_963733595.1. GTDB lineage: Bacteria > Desulfobacterota > Desulfobulbia > Desulfobulbales > Desulfobulbaceae > Desulfobulbus. The sequence goes on from CAVTDN010000009.1 coordinate 46,258, forward strand.
ATGAGGTCGCTTTGAAACCTGATTGCGCCAGTTTCAGAGCCAGGTTCTTTGCCTTGTGCTTGGTGCGGGTAAAGACCAAGGTGGTTTCCAGATGCTCAAGCCTCAACAGGTGTAAGAGCAATTCGGTTTTCTGTCCCTGTTCAATCGCATATACTCGGTGGGAGACACTCTTGACTGATCGGGTATGGTTGATCTGAACCGTCACCGGATTATTCAGGATATCTTCGGCAAGATGCCTGATTTCATTCGGCATGGTAGCTGAAAAAACAAGCGATTGCCTTTCCTTGGGAAGTTGCCGCAATATCCGGCGGATATCGGGGAGGAATCCCTTGTCGAACATGTGATCGGCTTCGTCGAGGATCAACGTCTCAACATGACTCAGGTTGATAGCCTTATCATTAAGGATATCCAAAAGGCGTCCGGGGCAGGCAACTACAATATCAACACCGTTACGAATTCTGGTAATTTGGGCTTGCTTACTGACACCTCCGTAGATAGCCATGCACCGCAGACGGGTTCCTTGGATGATTGTCTTGGTGAAATCATTGATTTGTTCTGCCAATTCTCTGGTCGGGGCAACAATCAAGACTCTGACCTGTTTTCCGGAGGTTGTCATGAGATGTTGCACGGTCGGCAAAATAAATGCCGCGGTCTTGCCTGTACCGGTCTGCGCTAAACCCAAAAGATCACGCCGTTGAAGAATGGGAGCTATCGCCTGCGTCTGAATGGGGGTGGGCGCGGTGAAACCGCACGACTGGATCGCTTGGGAAATGTGGGTGTTAAAATGAAAATCGTTAAAACTCATTACTACTCCTGCAAAAAACAGCTCTTGCATCCATGATCAGTTCACTGCACATTGTTGCAACGCAGGATCTCTGGCGGCGGATCATTGTTAATCGCTAAAAAATTGAAAAAAAGCTGCTATTACAAGCAGAGAAATCGTGCGTACGCGACATTCGATCAAAGAAAAGTCGACTTGAGCGCATTCATCAGTCCAATGTCTGATAGGCACGTGATGATTTTATATGTTGGGGGGAAGGGGGGAGCAAAAGGGGTTTATCTGCGACGCGGGCCTTTTTTGACTGGTGGCTTGGCCTCATTACAGACAAGCGTGCGATGATTGTATTCTTTGCCGTTTAATCCGTCCATCGCCTTGTGGCCTTCCGACCGGCTTGACATCTCAACAAAGCCAAAGCCTTTGGATTCTCTTGAGACTTGATCGACAATAAGCTTGGCGCTGACTACACTGCCAAATTCAGCAAACAGTGTGGAAAGCTCGGATTCAACGATATTATAAGGGAGGCTACCAATAAAAAGTTTCATGCTCTTTTTCCTGGGGGTGATAAGCAAAAAACTTTTTAGGTATCGAAAGATATGAAATTACAACGTAAGATATCAGAAAAAGAAAATGCTATTTAAATAATTTCATTAATATACGATAAATTATCGTATATTGCAAGAATAATAATTCTCAGTGCAAAAGTGTCGTTACAAGTCCAATTCAGGGATTAGTTTTTTAATAAAAAACTTGGCCTCTAGCCGAGGTAAGAGTTCATAGGCTTTGCCGCATGAACGACTCATTGCAGCAACCTTGTTGAGTCGTCCCCGCAACGCAACGAGAGGAGAGGCAACGAGCCATTTTCGCAAGTTATCACAAACGGTATAGCACAGCCAATATCATATAGTTTTCGTATTCGAAATACCGTTTTCGTATATGGATAGGGGAAGTTGTCCAAGAGGCTGAGCATTGTATCCGGGCTTTCGTGGAGCAGCAATGGGCGCATAAAATCCACGCCCCTATGCTCTTTACAACTTTCTGGTTCGGATTCGAATGGATACCGTTTGAGTCAGTAACTCAAGTTTCGGAGTTGCTCTAACTTGCCGTTATTAGGTTTTTACTGTGCGCCAATCTCTTTCCCGTTTGCAGCATATCAACGGCAAAGCCCATGACTGCATCAACAATGGCAAGCACTGCATCTTCGGCGATGATGCCGGCAGCCCTGACTTTGTCCAAGGCCAGACTGAGCAGCCGCTGCATAGCCTCAACCAGACTCAGGTCCTGTTGCTCTTCGCTGCAAGCATAAAAGAGCGAGCCAAGGGTGCGGGGATCGTCATGACAGCGTTGCTCGAAAGCCAGGAAAACATAGCGACTCATGACAATGGTGATATGGCCGATGATGCCGTCAAAATCCCGCAGTTGGGTCTCCCGTTCGAGGTTGAGGTAGTGTTTCATCATCTTGAAGAACACCTCGATATCCCACCGTTTGCCGTAGATGCGGACGATTTCCTCGTCCGCAAGGTCGATCTTGGTGGAGAGGATGGCCAGCCACTGGCGTTTATGGCGGTGGCGGACAAAGACGATTTTGATCTTCTGGTCCTTTTTGGTTTCCACCACCACGCTGGCCAGAATTCTGGCCTTACCCGGCCGCTTCTTCAGCTGTGGCAAACAGCCTGCCCAGAGTCAGCCATTGCCCTTGATGCCGGTAAAAGACCTTCGGCATGTCCTTGCCCATGCAAATCACCGGCAGATGTTTGCCCAGGGTGGCGAGGAGGGCGGGGAAAGCAAACCAACTGTCCATCAGGAGGTAGTCGGCCCGGATGCCCAGCGCCAGCACCCGTTTCACCATGGATTCCAGGTGCTCGGTGGATTTGGCCATGGCCTCCAACCTGCGTTTGTAGCCGCAGCACCGCTTGTCCAACTCTTTTCTGATCCCCTGCAACCGCTTGCTCGCCTTGGACGAGGAACAGAGGATGAAATCAAGCGGCAGGAAACTTACCCCATCCGACCAGCCCAGGGTCATGAGCTTGAACCCTTTCAGGCTCCGGTTGGCGTTGTGGTCGTGTATCCAAGCGAGCAGTTCAACCACCTTGGAGCGCGACCGGTCATAGGTGCTGTCGTCGATGATCAGCACCTTCTCACGCTGCTCGCTGGTCAGTACGTCCATGAATCGAACCACCACCGTCACCAAGCCCAGCAAAAACTTCCGCCAGTTATACCGGGGATTCTTCAAGAACTCGTAGGCGGCATCCTTGCGGAATTCCAACTCCGGATTGTTGACGATGCCCCGGGAAAAGTTGACCCCGCTAAACGGCAAGGAGAAGATGGTGGTGAACACCGCCAGAGGTTTTGCTCCTCGCAGTTTGCGGATACCGCTGCCACCCAGCAGAGTGCCGACCTTGAAATCTTCCAGAAAGGAAGAAATCCGGTCATGCAGTCGTTTTGCCTCTTGTTGCTCCTGGTAGTATTGAGTATGGTTCATTTGAGCCTTTTCTTTTTGATATCATTAGGTATTTTCGCAAATCCAATGTATCAGAAAGCAAAAGGCTTTTCACGTTAAAATGACATTATTTCAGGAGGTTGACCGTCGATTCTTCCTTGGCTGTGCCAACCCCGAAACTTGAGCTATTACTCCGAACCTCGCAAACCGATCTTGGTCAATCGTCAGTTGCTCGTCCCCATGATCCTTGCACGTCGATTACTCAGTCGATTGCAGAGAAAGGAAGCCTTCGAACAACTATGGATGCTTGATTATGTTGACAAGCAACTTGTGGCAGAATCTTCCAAAACCCGTAACACCCTCGGTTGGGAGCCCACTCCGAGCAAAACAATTACCCACCGGTTATCCTTGCTCATAGATAATAAGCAGAGAAATCCGGAATTCTGGCGGATCAGAAAGGAGTAAATGCTACGGAGCGGTTGAATGACAGCCCGCCTCAATTGTAAAGCACCCACTTATTTGCCACATACCATATTTTAGTTCAACGAGCTGGGCGTTTTGCTTCCCGAAACCATTCGCGCACGGCAGTCATTTGTTTGATCTGCGCAGCCGGCGCGTGTCGACGACAACTCGCATATTCCTCTGAGCCTGCTTCCGCCCCCCAGCGAACCTCAACACAGTCATTGGGGTTGTACCCCATCTCAAATGCGGATTTACGCGCTAAAAGATCGGCAACAGAAAGTTCCCAAGGCTCCCCATTACTGCGGATGTACTGAATATTTTTTTCTGTAATCAGTTTGTCATGCAACTGCTCTATTTCAGTTTTAACTTGCTGGGCGGATTTGGCGGTCAAATTAAACAACTCCGGATAGCGCATGATTTTTTCGGGGAATTTATGCAATACATTCATCGCAATGATCAAACGCATATCCCGTGACGGCGTGGAGAAATCTTCCCATGGGCCGATAGTTTCAAAAATAGCTGCGCCATTGGGCATTGTAATGATGGACCCGCCTTTGTGGAAATAGGCTTCTCCGTTTTCAACCGATTTTACGCGCGTTTCCAACTGTTCTACTAATGCGGTTAACGTAGCCTCGTAAGCCTGTTTTGCATTCAATCCTTCAGGATTGATGAGTTTATACAGTTGCGCGTAAAACTCATCAGGACTTAAATCTGCCTGTTCCATCGAAAAATTTGGCAACTCGTCATTGCTCAACAGGCGGTTATTCGTAATGGGTCGAAATGCTTTGAAACCGGGGCCTGCACTGGCGATATTCGCAAATAGAAAGGTCCCTTCCCAAAATCTTTTTCTGGTAATGGAGTTATCCGGTTGGGCATCGACCGCAAATAAAATTCCTGGCCTCTCTCTGGTTTGGTCGACCCATTTTGTGAGTAAGAGCACATGTCCGTATGGGTCGGCATAAATCGTTCCCGGCCATAACTCTTCTCGTTTTAAGGGCAAAGGGTAAAAGTCGGTTTCCTGACTTGCAAGCGCCGTGCGGCCATTCCCTGATTGCACCGCATCCATTAAGCCATGACTCGACGCTTTAAAGGCGGCCAACGACGCTGTTTTTTGTACGAAATCAGTTCTGATGATGGCAGGGTCGCAGGAAGGTGGTTTGGTAGCCGAGCCGCGATTACAAAATCGATAGCTAAACGGCAAACCATTCTTCCAGGCAAAATAGCTGCGCAGAAAATAGGGAAAATCAGCACAATCGGGTTTCGCAGGAAGGCCTTTGTCTTCATGCAAGCCCAATGAATTGTACAAAAAATTGCGTTCAGGATCGCGCAACACCGGTTCTAGAGAGGGAAAACTTACGTTTTCATCAACCGCACCGTCAAACAACTGCTCTATCCAAGCTGAGAAAAAGGCTTCATACGTCTCATCCCATACCGGTTTTTCCCTGGCATTATCGCCATTAAAAATTTCCCGGCATGCCAGCGTTTTGCCATTCGCTTTCACCTCGACTTGATAATGACCGCTCCCCAGGGGGGCTATTTGCGCAGTCAAACGCCAGGGCATTCCACCCGTATTGGCTGTGGTTTCTAACGTTTGTCGTGCACCTTGCGGATCGATCAACAGCAATTCGGTAATAGGTTCGGAAGTGGATACCGCCATGATATTGACAGGTATTCCGGATTTAACCACTTGTGGGGCAATCCAAATATGGGTTGCATCCCCCTGCGCACAGCTGGAGGCAAAGCCGTCCTGATTGATAACGCCGCTCAGTAAGATCATCACGAGATATATCAGTATTTTCATGAATTACTCTCCTGTACTAGGGTTATGCACGAATTTGATTGCATCAATAAAATAAGGAAAAAAGGCAAAGGGGAAGCAGAATCTCAATCGCAGCATGACATTTATCTTTATAATTAACTCACCTTGATGATTTAATTTTGACCAGTTGTTATCATCTGTACCAGACAATGAACACTTCCCTTTACGATGGATAATAACATGAGCCGCATTCAAATCAACTGCTTGATTGCTGCAGTGACCGTGGCAATCATGGCCTGGTACGGACTATATCTCAACACTGGCAATCTGAATCAGGATAAAAAAGAGATTACACCTCGTGAAGCTACTTGCTCGCAGTCGTATGAATCGACAGGCAAAATTGAAGATTTAAGCAAAGTCCCCCAAGATATTCGCCCTTTTGCGGCAGTGATCAAAGAGTCAACGGGTGCCGATACGCAACCCCAGGTTATGCAGCAGTTTCGCGAACGATACTTTGCCCCGTGGACAGCGACTGAACCACTTTTCAATGTCAACAGAGTGACTGAGCAGGTAATAATGCTCTCTAAAAAGACTTGGTATGGGGAAAACCGGCATGCTGTAGAGTCAGAGCACATGCAGAGACTCTTGGCCCTTGCTGATTTGGATCGGCTTCCTTCAATGAATCAATTGGGGGTCGTCATAAAACCCACTTTTATTCGAATACTCCCTACCATCAGGCCGTTCTATGAGACCCCGGACGATTTTCCTTTTGACCATCTCCAGTTTTCAGAAATAAAGCCAAACGAGCCTGCTCGCATCCTGCATGCAACAAAGGATGGGGCATGGCTGTACATCGAAACATCCTACGCAAATGGTTGGGTGGAACCTGATGCCGTGAGGTTTGTCGATGAATCGTTTCGGAAACAGGTGATCAGCTCAGCTCAAGTCGTTGTCGTAAGGGATTTTGCAATAATTCAGACCGAACGGGGAGACGTGTTGCCGCAGCCGAAAATCGGCACGCTCTATCCGCTGGTGAAGGAAGAAGCAGATCATTGGCTGGTCGATGTGGCGGTTGCCGGAGGTGATCGGTATGCTGCTCTCGCAACAGCACGCATTGTTAAAAATGATGCAAGCCGTCACCCTTTATCGTTCAGCCCTGAGTCCCTGACCCTCATCGGCAACGAACTCCTCAAGACACCATACGGCTGGGGAGAACTTTACCGAAACCGCGACTGCTCGGCCACAACAAGAGATTTCTTTCTTGCATTCGGCATCTGGTTGCCGCGCAATTCGCTGAAACAAATTACTTCAGGGCCATTTGTCTCACTGGCAAACCTGTCCAGCATCGACAAAGAAAATCGTATCCGTGAGCAGGGAATACCCTTTCGGACATTATTGCACCAAAAAGGCCACATCATGCTGTACATTGGCCTCCATGAAGGCAAGCCAATCATATTGCATACCGCTTGGGCGCTCCGCTACAAGCACAAGGATTGCCCAGAAAATAAATTCATCATAGGAAGGACAGTCCTGAGCACATTGGAGGCAGGAGTAGAGTTGTCCTTGTCAAAGGGGACTACGCTTGATCGACTGGATGGCATGCTGCTGCTCCCGGTGATGGATGGCGAAAAAACCGAAAAATAAGGTACGAGTCATTAGGAGAAAGAGTTGATCTCACCGCCCCATTGGTAACAGAAATATGGTGAGAACAACAGAACTCCAATAGAGTTGAGAAGTGCAAACGAACGAGATGCTCATCAGAACAACACCGCCTGCACCCGTGCTGTATATTCCTCATGGTGGCGGCCCCTTGCCGTTACTGGGTGATCCTGCGCATGAGCAACTGGTCGATTTTTTACAAAACATTCCCAACTTCCTGGGAACGCCTTCGGCCATTGTTCTGATCAGTGCCCACTGGGAAGAGGTGCAGCCGAGCATAACCGGTGGCATCCATCCTGAACTGATCTACGATTACTATGGGTTTCCTCCCGAATCCTACCGGATACAATATCCGGCACCCGGTGATCCGGATTTGGCGACCCGGCTTCACACTCTCCTGGCGGATGGTGGTCTGCAATCACGTTTGGACGGCCGGCGAGGTTTTGATCATGGCCTCTTTGTACCGTTAAAAATTATGTATCCTCAGGCGGATATTCCCTGTGTCCAGTTGTCTCTGCTCGCCAGCCTCGACCCGAAAGCGCACATCGCCCTGGGCAAGGCCTTGGCACCTCTGCGCCAAGAAAATGTCCTGATTATCGGTTCGGGGTTCTCCTTTCATAATCTCAGAGCTTTTTTCACCAGCGCTCCCGGAAGAACACCCGACCATCAAAATGAGGCGTTCAACCAGTGGCTGATCGATACCTGCACGGACGATGTCCTCACCTCAGACGAAAGAGAGGAACGGTTGGCATCGTGGACAACTGCCCCTCATGCTCGCTATTGTCACCCAAGGGAGGAACACTTGCTACCCTTGCATGTCTGTCTGGGGATAGCACAGGCAAAGGCCCGCCTTGTCTTCGACGGAGAAGTGCTCGGCAAAAGGGCTTGTGCCTTTCTCTGGTAAATCTTGGTCAATCCAAGGAGACCTCTTCCATCGGTGCCTAACGTGAAAGACCGAAATATCCAGGTCAAGGTTTGGCTCGGAATACTCCGGAGGAAGAGCGGCAAAGAAATAAACCGGCTCATTTGGCGAGCCCTTCATTCAAGGGTTGCTCCGCAACCTCTTTAACCTACAAGGAAATAGACCATGGAAACCAATGATCGCTATCAAAGAGGTTGGGAAAAACTTAAAGAAATTGATGGAGAAGCTGGCGAGCGCGTCGTCGAGAGCCTTAAGGACATCGCTCCCGATTTTGCGCGACTACTGATCGAATTTCCCTTTGGAGATATATATTCACGGCCTGGATTGGACTTGAAATGCAGAGAAATAGCCGTGGTTGCTGCACTCACAGCTTTGGGAAACGCAGCCCCGCAGTTAAAAGTTCATATTCATGGTGCTTTAAATGTTGGCTGCACTGAGCAGGAAGTTGTAGAGGTAATAATGCAAATGGCAGTTTATGCAGGTTTCCCGGCAGCACTGAACGGATTATTTGCAGCCAAAGAAGTTTTCGCTGAAAGGCGCGAAACAAAAGGCCAACACGTCACTAATCGTTAAACGTTCCAACATGAATCAAGCAATCGCAGGTATGATGACCCAGAGAATATACCGGACCGGAAAGAGCTGCGCACTTTCAAGGAAAGCTCCTCGGTCAACCGGTTTTTTCAAGCGTACATTTTTCAGATAAATCAAAAATCCACTCAACAATGGGACAATGGAGGAACACCGTAACATGATGACTCATTTACCGCAAAGTAACGACCCCTCGCCGGTTGTGGAAACCATCAAAACCATTATCAGCCTTATTGCCACCTTCATTGGCCTTGCCGTCATTCTTATCGGATTGAAATATGCCATTGATATCTTTCAGCTTATTTTCGTCATTCTGAAATCCCCCACATCCCTGGCCGACCCTATCCAGCAGATGGCTTCGACTTTCGGCGGGAACGCGTTTGATCTCAAGTTGACAGATAGAACTGTTCCCCTGGCTAAGGTCATCGCCCTCATAGTGTATTGTTGCGGCGTATTATTGGGCGCCCTCCTAACTATGGCCCTCATGCAGACTGGAGCGAAAATCGTATCGCTGACCGCGGGCGACCGAAGAGCTGTGAAGCAGCTTCTCCAAAGCGCTTTCGGTAGCAGGCTGCAACCGAAAGCAACGGCAGAGCGAGAAGATCTGAAGACCCGCTGATGAACCCAAACAGATCGAGGCCTGTCCAGGCGCTGTGCACATTTGGTGCAGGCCATTGAAGTTCATTGTTCATTGTACGCATCTCTCCTGACAACCCGCACTGGATAGACGAAGAAAATGACACTACCTGACCTATTGCAACTTTCTATCAGTTATTGGCAATCCTGTACTCTTCACGCCGGTGTTAAATTGGATGTGTTCAGTCACTTGGCAGAAAGGCCATTGGAAGTATCCCAACTTGCCCGGATCGTCAATGCGGATGAACGAGGGTTGGAAATGCTCCTGAATGCACTAGTCGCAATGGAGCTCTTGGAGAAGAAAGGAGATCACTTTTGCGTCACCCGGCTCAGTTCGGAGCATCTCTCCAAGAAATCGCCCTCCTATATGGGGCATATCATCATGCACCATCACAACCTTGTGGATGGCTGGGGTAAATTAGACAAAGCGGTCCAATGCGGCATCCCGGTTCGCAAACGCTCTTCCCACGATACAGATGAGGAGGAACGGGAGAGCTTTCTCATGGGCATGTTCAATCTGGCGTCCCTGCTCGCACCTCGCGTTGCAGCGGAAATCGATCTGAGTGGGCGGAGCCGATTGCTCGATCTGGCTGGAGGCCCTGGAACCTATGCCATCCATTTCTGTAAACAGCACCCGTCGTTAACCGCAGTTATTTACGATCTACCCACCACTCGCACGTTTGCCGAACAGACAGTGGCGCACTTTGCACTTTCTGACCGCATTGCCTTTGTTGCCGGCGATATCCTTGCCGACCCAATCGGGTCAGGGTTTGATGTGGTGTGGATATCCCATCTTCTCCACAGCGAAGGCCCCGATGCGTGTGCGACTGTTCTGGCCAAGGCGGTCAACGCCCTGAATGATGGGGGACTACTTTTGATTCAGGAATTCATTCTTGACGACGTTCGAACCGCTCCGCTGTGGCCGGCACTTTTCTCGCTGAACATGCTGATCGGCACACCCTCCGGCCAGGCATACACGCAAAAAGAATTGTTCCAACTGGCAAGCGATGCCGGGCTCCATGGATTGATTCGCCTGCCGATTAAGCTCCCCAATGGTGCCGGAATTATTTCAGCGATACGGTAAGGCGAAAGGATCGATAACTCCCTTGAACGAGTCACGTTAAAATGCAGGGAAGCAGATATATGTTGGCTGGAAAAACCTTGATGCCCGAGAGGTATTAACTCCCAGGAGTTGCAAGTGGAGAGAAAGAAAAAAAGCATCCTGGTGATTTATCACTCCCAAGGGGGAACGATGGAACGCATGGCGCATCGATTCGTCCAAGGAGCAGCCAAAGAGAAAGACGTTACGGTCATCCTTAAAAGAGCGGCGAGTGCTACCGTTGAGGACCTGATGCATTGCAATGCAATCGCCATTGGCTCGCCGGAATATTTCGGGACAATGGCAGGTATGATTAAAGATTTTTTTGATCGTACGTTTGAGGCGGCTCAAGAGCAAACCATAGGGCTTCCTTTTGTTCTTTTTGTCTGTGCTGGAAATGATGGACGAGGTGCCCTTACGCAGATCGAAAGAATAGCTGCTGGTTACAAATGGAAGAAAGTACAAGAACATATTAGAATCGTGGGTTCTCCCACAGAAAATGATTTAATCGACATAGAAATACTGGGACAGACTTTGGCGGCAGGTGTTGATTTCGGAATTTTCTAATGACCATATTCACTTATATAAGCAATCTGTTCACTCTTGAAAAATGAATGACTCCAGAACCACTGATTCTAAACGAGAAGAAGACGCAAAGTTGGCTTTGGTTCAATCGCCTTGGTGGAAGAATTGGAAGGTCATGCTTCTCATTTGGGGACTGATTGTTGTCTTTATCTGGCTGGGTGTTCATTTTAATGTCGATGTGCAGGTGATTGCCGGCAGTGTATTTCTCATCGGCCTCTTATCCAATGCATTTACTTGGCTGCTTGGCATCATCGCGATTGTGCCCTTCGTGGGTCCGCTGATCGTCAAGATCCTGTCCGTTGGTTTTATATGGTTGCTCAACGCCTTAGGTTATTTGGTTGCCTTTGTTGCTATCCGACGAGGCTACTCGAAAGATGTGTTGACCTATCGTGGTCTAACGATTGCCCTCATTGTTGGCATCGTCATTGGATATGTGCTTGGGAAGTTGGTATAAACTTGGAGCGCAATTATCTGCTGACCACAGCCAGCATTCTCTGTCGGATATAATCCCTTCCTTTGCCCTTGATTGATGAAAATACGTAGACTCACCCCGGAAAATTACCCGAAAGCCGCCTCGCTGTTGGATCATGCCTTCGTTCCCAGCAGATACGAGGTCCAATTATTCGATAAGTTGCATGAACAAGGCCGGGCAACGCACGAATGGGTTTGCATTCACCGTGACAGTGTAGTCGCCTATATAGGCTTTACGAATGCCTACGAAGGCAAGAAGGTGGTCGGATTGCATCTGACACTGTTGGCAGTGAAAACACAGATGCAGGGTCAAGGGATAGGCTCAGAACTACTCCGATTCGCCTTGAGGCAAGAGATTATCAAAGGAAGCACCGTCTTTGTTCTTGGGGATCCTAAATTCTATCAGAAATATGGTTTTGAGCAGTGCTCTACGCCGATTTGTCCGCTCGCCAAGGGAAATGCCCATTTTCTGAGTATTCGTAATGAGACAACTCGACCCTACACCGTTGGCTATGAGCCTGAGTTGAAGAGAAAGAAATCAAGGTGAAATAATTTTTACGGTCACGGCCGGAAAGCAAAAAAGAAACTTGTTGTCAGAGACAACGCTCTTTATTGCGGAGATACGGCTGGCCAAATTAAAAAACCCTTTGCTGTATCAAATAACCGTTTAATTTTTCCCGACATGTATTCGTTTAAGGAGAGCAACAGGGTTGGCTGCGCTCTTTGCCGAATGGACACGTTTGACTGAGGTGCAGATGGAAAAAAGAAGGTTCAGCCGTATTGTGCTTAACATGGCTGCTGAATTGACAGTGGATGACACGGTGTATTCTTTCATGCATGTTGATAATCTCAGTGTGGGAGGGTGCTTGTTGAAGACAGGCGAGTGTTTTAGAGAAGGGACCGCCTGTCGGTTTTGGCTTCCTCTTGAACCTGCAGACCCCCATTTATCGATTGAGGCGTTCGGGGAGATTGTCCGATGTGATGGGGAGTCGGTGAGTGTACGATTTACCCGGATCACTCCTGAAAGCTTGTTTCATCTGCAGAATGTCATTCGTTTTAACGCTCCGGATCCTGATAGGATTGACGGTGAAATCATGCAACATCCGGGTCTTGTGTGAATACTCGGTAGAGAGTTCCTGGTTATTGGACACCTCTTTCCGCTCTGTTGCATCAGCCCCAAAAAAAATCCCCTGCCGGAAAGCCGGTCAGGGGTAGCGATCTAGGGCGGTGGATTACGTTACTTGACCACGCCGCATGCTATGCGTGCTCCCCCGCCGCCCAAAGGCGCTGGGGTATCGGAATAGTTATCTCCTCCGGCATGGATCATGAGTGAGCGGTCCTTTACATCAGATATCTTGAGCCGCGGAGCTGTAACGGCTGTTGAGGCTGTGCCGTCAGCATTGACGCTGAGTGCGGGAAGGTCACCGAGATGTCCTTTGCCTTCGTGGCCCTCATGTTTTCCTGATCCGACCGGATCATAATGACCACCTGCCGCAAGGCCGGCGACTTGCTTGCCATCTTTTTCGCCTGGGGCGCAGCTTGGGTTCTGGTGTACATGGAATCCATGGAGACCTGGTGTCAGATCGGTGAGTTTCGGGGTGAGGAGTAAACCATTCGGTCCCTCAGAGAGGACGATGGTGCCAATGCTTTTACCGATGCCCTGCTCACTGACCATGTTCATCGTGACCACCAAGTCTTCCGCGAGAACCGGTATGGCTGATAAAAAACCCAAAGCAATAGCCGCAACGAAAAGTGATTTTTTCATGAAATGCCTCCTTTGTTGGTTTGAATGTGCACGATTTTGCAGACGTTCGTCTTGACCAGGAAAAAAATAATCAACAGCCTAACTTGCAATACTCACTCGGTTGCTGCATGTTGTTTGTGATAATCTTTTTCGTGCCGTTGTCAACGTGCCCTGCCCGTAATAGTCAGGTCAGAATGAACCACTCTCTTTCTCCAGAATAGGCGATATGTTACGTTCCAGTTTTGATATGGATGGAAACACATGAACGATCTCTCTCCCACTGATGCCCTTGAATTAGCCTCCCTCAAGAAGCAGGTTGCAGAATTACAGGCAAGGGAAGCCAGTTTACAGGCAGATTATGATCGGCTGAGGCAGCTCTACGAACGGGCGCCACTTGCGTACCAGTCCCTCGACTGCAACGGCCACTTTGTCGAGGTCAACCAGGCATGGTTGGAGGCACTCGGCTATACGAGAGAGGAGGTCATTGGCCGCAATTTTGGTGATTTTCTCCCCCCGCACTGGCGGCATCATTTCAAGGAAAACTTTCCGAGGTTCAAGGCGATCGGTGAGATTCTCGGCGTCGAGTTCGAGATGGTGAAAAAGGACGGTTCAGCCATCCTTGTTTCCTTTCATGGCAAAATTGGTAAAGACCCGCAAGGCCACTTTCAACAGACCCATTGTATTTTTCAAGATATCACTGAGCGAAAAAAAGCTGAAGACAACTTGCGTCTGCGTGAGTCGTATCTTTCCGCTATTATAGAAAATAATCCTGGTTTGCTCTGGCTGAAAGACAGTGAAAACAGGTTCCTGTCGGTCAACACTGAATTTTCAAAAGCATGTGGTTTGAATGATCCTGAACTCTTGGTTGGCAAATCTGATTTAGATATATGGCCCAAGGAGTTGGCAGACAAATACATTGCCGGCGACGTTGAGGTATTGCAATCCGGGAAACCATTAATGGTTGAAGAACCCATCTCGGTGAGAGGTGAGGTGAAATGGTTTGAGACTTTTAAAACTCCGGTATTTGACAACCAAGGGGTAGCCATTGGTACGACTGGTTACTCTCGCGACATTACCGAGCGCAAACTGGCAGAAGAAGCCCTGCGGGAAAGCGAGGAACGGTTTAGAATACTCCATAACGCATCGTTCGGCGGGATTGCAATGCATGACCAAGGAATCATTTTAGACTGCAACCAAGGTCTCGCAGATCAGACCGGTTACACCATTGCAGAGTTTATTGGCATGGATGTGCTTAATCTCATTGCCCCTGAAGGTCGCGATCTGGTCAGGCGCAATATTCAGAGGGGTTTTGAACAACCCTACGAAACCATAGGACTTCGCAAAGAGGGAACGAAATATCCCCTCAGCATTCAAGGGAAGAATATCCCCTATAAAGGGCGTACCATTCGTGTTGCCGAATTTCGCGACATCACTGAATACAAACGGATGGAGGAAGCTCTTGAAAAGCGCCTGGTAGCGCTCACTTGCCCACTTACCCAGTCAAATGGTATTAGCTTTGCGGATTTGTTTGATCCGGCAGTGATTCAACGCATCCAGGATGAGTTCGCGGCAGCCACTGGAGTGGCCTCCATTATCACCCATCCCGATGGCACCCCAATTACCGCTCCCAGCAACTTCACCCACCTGTGCAGCGAAATCATTCGAAAAACGGACCAAGGCTGCTCCAACTGTTTTAAGTCCGACGCTGTTATCGGACGCTATAACCCAGGAGGTCCCATTGTCCAGACTTGCCTCAGCGGCGGGTTATGGGATGCCGGCGCCAGCATTACCGTGGGGGGCCATCACATCGCCAACTGGTTGATCGGCCAGGTGAGGAACGAAACCCAGAATGAAGGAAGTATGCGGGCCTATGCTCGTGAAATCGACGCGGACGAGGCAGCCTTCATGGAAGCGTTCCAGGCCGTGCCTTCCATGTCTGCCGTTCGATTTGGGCATATCGCGCAAGCCCTCTTCACTTTGGCCAATCAACTGTCCAGCGCCGCCTACCAGAATGTCCAGCAAGCACGCTCCATCGCTGAGCGCAGGCTTGCCGAAAAAGCATTGCGGCAGAGCGAGGAACGGTTTCGCATGGCCATGGAAGCAACCAGGGATGGCTTATGGGATTGGGACATCACAACGGGAAACGTCTATTACAGTCCTGGATATTGGTTGATGCTTGGTTATGATGGCGGGACGCAGCTTCAATCGACGGCAGCATGGAGCGACATGATCCATCCCGAGGACAAGGAAGCTGTGTTCGCTGCCAATTGTGATTGCATTGAAAATCGATCTGAAACATTTATGATCGAATATCGTATGCAAACCATTGATGGGATCTGGAAATGGATCCAGGGCAGGGGAAGGGTGGTTGCCAGAGACGAAAATGGCCATGCGCTCCGAATGGTTGGGACCCACATCGATATCACTGAACGTAAGCAAACCGAAGAAGAACATGAAAGGTTGACGGCCCAGCTGCAACAGTCGCAGAAAATGGAGTCAATCGCTCGCCTGGCTGGTGGTATTGCTCACGACTTCAATAATATGCTGACCGTGATCCAGGGGCATGCGGATATGGCTCTGATGAATATGCAACCGGATGACCCCAGTTTTCATCGTTTCAGTGCAATTCGAGATATCGTTCAGCGATCGGCTGACCTTACCCGGCAATTGCTCGCCTATGCCCGCAAACAGCCCATCGTTACCCGAGTGCTTGATCTGAACAAAACCATTGAAAGTATGCTTTCAATGCTGAGGCGGCTCATTGGCGATGACATTGATCTCGTCTGGGCCCCCGGAACCGACCTGTGGTCAGTGCAGGCTGACCCGTCGCAAATTGACCAGATTCTGGCTAATCTCTGCGTCAATGCCCGGGATGCCATTGCGGGTGTCGGTAAAATCATCGTTGAAACGGGAAAGAGCACCTTTGATGCGGAATACTGCGCGGCGCACGTCGGCTTCATTCCTGGTGATTATGTGCGAATCTCAGTGCATGATGACGGTTGTGGCATGGATAGGCCATTGTTGGCCAACATCTTCGAGCCGTTTTTTACGACCAAGGGTATCGGCAAGGGAACGGGTCTTGGTTTAGCCACGGTTTTTGGTGCCGTTCGACAGAATGGCGGTTTTATCAATGTGTACAGCGAGCCCGGGCAAGGCTCAGTGTTCGCGATCTACTTGCCCCGATATGAGAGTAACGCCGCTGTGGTGACTGGAATTGAGAGAACGGAACCTGCGCAGCGTGGCCGTGAAACCATTCTCCTGGTGGATGACGATTTGACCATCTTGGAAATGACGGCGTCGATGCTGCAACATCTGGGGTATACAGTGCTTGCGGCAAACACCCCGAGCGATGCCATCCGCTTGGCGAAGGAGCACGATAAAAAAATTGACCTGCTGCTCACCGATGTGATCATGCCCGAGATGAATGGTCGGGATCTCGCCGATCGGCTGCACATGCATCAGCCGGGGCTGAAATGCCTGTTCATGTCGGGCTACACCGCCGATATCATCGCACACCAAGGTGTGTTGGATCAAGGGGTCCATTTCATCCAGAAACCCTTCGCTCACAAGGCACTGGCCGCGCACATTCGGAAACTGCTTGATAACAGCGAAGAGGTCGAATCGACTTGATAAACCCTGCTGCACGTAATTTACTGCGGCGGGATAGAAAGGGAGTACCCGGTATAATGTCTGCGTGGACCCTGTTCAAACGAACAAAACACACAGCAGGGAAAACCATTTGCTTCAATCGCCCTCATGGGGTTAGAGACAATTGAATAGTAGATCAAGCAGACCCCCCCTGCGGACATCAGAACCGCCTGGATGTTCTTTCAGGGGCATGACAATTTGTCCGGAAAGTGCGTGTGAGGAGCAACGGGTAATATTATTTTCAGGGGGCACCAAACTGTCGTCAGAAAGGTTACCGAAGGCTTAATTTCTTTTTTTGGGCTCGTAAAATGGAGAGACAATTGTTTACGCAATCAAGGTATTCCAAAAAGGAGGACTTCGCATGAAGGCAGTCAATCTGTTCTTCGCCACAACGGTTTTAAGTGTCGCCTTTGGATTCTATTCCTCGCTGAGCATCGCCCAGCAAGTGGAGGTGACCGGGACCCTGGGTTCGGCCAGTGCCACCACCACTCTCAGCGGCAGCCAACTTCCGCCGCCCGATCCGAAATTCGGTGGGGTGATAAAGGAAAAGGCCACCGAGTCGAAAGCCTGGTGGCCGCCACGCGTTGTGCCTCCCAAAGGTGCACCGAACGTGCTGCTCATCATGACCGATGACGACGGTTTCGGCTCGCCCAGCACCTTCGGCGGCGTTATCCCGACCCCGGCGCTGGACCGCATCGCCAAGAACGGGCTGCGCTACACGAACTTCCATTCCACCTCGCTCTGCTCGCCGACGCGCGCGGCGCTGATTACCGGGCGCAACCACCACTCGGTGGGCTTCGGCGTGGTCGGCGAGATCGCGACCGGCTTCCCCGGTTACGACTCAATTATCCCGGTCGAGAAGGGCACTGTCGGCACCATCCTGAGGGACAACGGCTACGCGACCTCGTGGTTCGGAAAGGATCACAACACGCCGTTCTTCGCGAACAGCCAGGCCGGCCCCTTTGATCAATGGCCGAACGGCATGGGTTTCGAGTACTTCTATGGCTTTGTCGGCGGCGACGCCAGCCAGTGGGAGCCGAACCTGTTCCGCAACACGACGCCAATCTTCCCGTTCCAGGGCAATCCCGGCTGGAACCTGGAAACGGCGATGGCAGACGAGGCTATTCAGTACATGAAGCAGCTCAAGGAACTGGCACCGGAGAAGCCCTTCTTCGTCTACTACGTGCCCGGCGCCGTGCACGCGCCGCATCATCCGACGCCGGAGTGGATCGACAAGATCAGCGCGATGCACCTGTTCGATGATGGATGGGAGAAGCTGCGCGAGACGATCTTTGCCAACCAGAAGAGGCTGGGCATCATGCCGCCCAACGCGCAGCTGACGCCGTGGCCGGACGGGCAGGAAATCTACGGCGGCGCGAAGCTGCCGCGCTGGGACTCGCTCAGCTGGGAAGAGAAAAAGCTGTTCATCAAGCAGGCGGATGTCTATGCGGCCTATCAGGCCTACGCCGATCATGAGATTGGCCGCGTTATCCAGGCCGTCGAAGACCTCGGCCAACTCGACAACACCTTGATCATCTACATCAGCGGCGACAATGGCGCGAGCGCAGAAGGCATGACCAACGGCACGCCCAACGAGTTTACCACCTTCAATGGTGTTGAAGTGCCGGTCAAGGACCAGTTCCTCTGGTACGAGTTCTGGGGGTCAGATAAGACTTTTCCGCACTATTCGGCAGGATGGGCCTGGGCCTTCGACACGCCGTTCAAGTGGATGAAGCAGGTGCCCTCTCATTTCGGCGGCACGGCGCAGGGCATGGCTATGTCGTGGCCCGGTCATATCAATGACCCAGGTGGCATCCGCCGCCAGTTCCACCACGTCATTGATGTCGTGCCGACGATCCTCGAGGCTACCGGCATCCCGGCGCCCGACACGATCAACGGCATCAAGCAAAAACCCATCGAAGGCGTGAGCATGGCCTACACCTGGGACAAGGCAAATGCCAGTGCGCCGACTCAGCACACGACGCAGTACTTCGAGATGCTCGGCAACCGTGCCATCTATCACGACGGTTGGGTCGCATGCACGACCCCGGTGACGCTTCCCTGGGTACTCAGCAGCAAGCCGGCGCCGGACGTGATCACCGGGTACAAATGGGAATTGTACAACGTCATGGAGGATCCCACGCAAAACAATGATCTGGCCGCAAAGATGCCAGAGAAACTGACGCAGCTGCAGAACCTTTTCTATATCGAAGCGGCGAAGTACAACGTGCTGCCGCTTGACAACACGACGCTCGCACGCTGGAATTCCCCGAAGCCGAGCCTCAAGGAAGGACGAACGACATTCACCTATTCGGGTACCTTGGCCAACGTGCCGTCAAGCACGGCACCGAGCATTTTGGACAAGTCGTACACCATTACTGCCGAGGTGACGATTCCTGAAGGGGGTGCTGAAGGCATGATCGTCACCGAGGGAGGGCGGTTCGGCGGCTACGGCCTGTTCCTGAGCAAAGGCGGCGAGTTTGGAATTGGTCGGGGCAAAGTGGTATTCCTCTACAACCTCCTCGACCTCAAGCGCACGACGTGGGAAGGCCCTGAGTTGGGTGCCGGCAAGCACACCATCGTTTTTGACTTCAAGTCCGATGGTCCGGGCCTGGGCAAGGGCGGGACCGGCGTGCTCTCCGTGGACGGCAAGGAAGTGGCCAGAAATTCCATGGAACATACCACCCCGATTACGTTCCCCGAGGACGAAACCTTCGACATTGGCCAGGACACGCGCACCGGCGTTGCAATGATCGAGTACCGCTACGACCCGCCATTCAAGTTCACCGGCACGATCGACAAGCTGACCTTCAAGCTTGAACCCTTCAAGCTGGAGCAGAGCGCGGCGGCGGGGGTGGCAGATCACCCAGGGACGCCGGGGTCGCCCCATCGGCGATAGCAGAGGCCGAGTCGTTATAAGGCCATGAAGAGAGCATTGATTTTCGCCGCTGTTGGCGAAGGCGCGACCGGGTTGGCGCTGCTGATCGTTCCATCGCTTGTTGGGCAGTTGTTGCTGGGCGAGCAACTGAGCGGCATCGCCATCCCCGTTGCACGCGTGGCCGGTATCGCCCTGATCGCATTGGGGGTTGCCTGCTGGCCGGGTACACCATTAATCGGCATGTTGACCTATAGCGTGGCTGTTACGCTGTATCTTGCCTACGTTGGTATCGCGGGCGGCTTGACCGGCATACTGTTGTGGCCGGCGGTCGTCCTGCATGCGATCCTGACAGCACTTTTGGCTCGAGCGTCAATAATCGGTAAGGAGAGGAAAACCTAGAGAAAACATCAAAACCTGTTCAGGCCAAAGTGCGTTCGTATGAACGCATGGAGGGTTGAGGAACGAGGCAACAGCCGCAGTTTATTCCCACATTTTTACTCAAGGAGGGGTGGTTATGTCGCTCGCTGAAAAACTGCAGGAGATACGGGAAATCGCAAAGCAGCGGATTCCAGAGGAAACGAGGGCGAGGATGCAGCAGGCAACTGTTGAGCTGCGGAACTCTGGCATCCTGAACACTGTTCTCCGGGAAGGAGAGCGGATGCCACCGTTTGCATTGCCTAACTCGAGTGGCACGTTGATCTCATCCCATGATTTGTTGGGAAAAGGCAATCTGGTCTTGAGCTTTTATAGAGGATTCTGGTGACCATACTGCAACGCAGAGCTGGAAGCCCTGCAAAGCATTATGCCTGCCATCGAAAAGGTCGGCGCGAATCTGGTGGCAATCTGTCCCCAACGGCCTGAATTTCTGAAGCAGATGCAGGAGAAACACACCTTGAGTTTCGATATACTGCGCGACGAAGGAAACGGATACGCTGAAAAATTGGGCTTGCGCTTTGCCCTGCCAGAGTATCTCCAGGCTATCTATCAGAAATTTCGGATTGATCTTCCCCGCCTCAATGGAGAACCCTCCTGGACTCTCGCGATTTCGGCCCGATATGTCGTCAGACGGGACGGCACGATAGCTGCGGCTGATATTGATCCGGATTATACCAATCGACCTGAACCGGAGAAAACGCTCGGGGATCTTGAAAAGTTAGGTTGAGCTGAGAAGGTGCATGAAAAAAGGAAGCCCACTCTTCTTTCTCCTCTTAACCCCCGTTGTTGTGCTGATGCTTTTCCTGGCCAACCAGGATGTGTTGGCATCGCCGCAAAAGCCGGTGAAGCGCATCCTGATCGTCTACAGCAACGATCGACAGCTTCCTGCCCAGGAGTTGACGGAGAAGGGCATTCGCTCGGCCACGCAGTCCAATCAGGAATTTGAGATAGAACTGTTCCACGAATATCTGGACTTCGCCCGGTTCGAGCAAACCGGGTACAAAGAAACTCTGGTTCGATTTCTTGGCGATAAATATGGCGCCCAATTGCCCGACCTCATCATTTCGGTGCTCCCCCAAGCGCTTCCTTTCTTGCTCAACTAGTGTCAGCACATTTTTCCAGCTATCCCCATTGTCGCCTGCACGATTTACGAAACCACTGCCAAGGCTCTTGAGCAAACAGAGAACAGGCAAAGAGTCACAGGTGTCATTTTCAAAGGGGACATCGGTGATATCGTTCCAGTGGTGCGTGCCCTGAGACCGGGATTGCGCCGGATCGCCCTGGTCGGTGGAGCATCTGAGGTAGACAGGAACTATCAGGCAATGGTTCTGCAGGCACTGAAACCCTACGAACCAGGTATCGAAGTCTTGAATATGACAGGGCGGACCATCCCGGATATTGTCGAGCAAGTGAGCAATCTTCCACCTGATCATGTTCTTTTCTATACGTCGATCAACCGGGATGAACAGGGAAAACCTCATGTCCCCAGGCAGGCTCTCGCCACGATTTCAAAAGCGGCTAATGTTCCAACTTTCGGCGTCCTAGACAGCTACCTAGGATACGGAATCGTCGGCGGCCGTCTGCTCAGTTTTGAGGCTCAGGGGAAAAAGGCGGCGGAACTGGCGATGCGTATCTTCTCCGGAGAAGTGCCTCAGGATATTCCGTTTGCCGAGTACGACACCACGTCCTACATGTTTGACTGGCACGAATTAGACCGCTGGGGAATCAGCGAAAAGAACCTCCCCGCCGGCAGCACCGTCAAGTTCAAAGCGCCGACGGTGTGGGATGAGCACTGGGGATTCATCGTCACCATTCTGGTAGTACTCTGTCTGGAGAGTGCCCTCATCGTCACCCTGATCAAATCATTACGCACAAGTCGCCGAATGAGGGAAGATTTGAACGCTTCCGAGCAGCGTTATCGGACCGTTGCCGATTATACGTTTAACTGGGAATATTGGACGGCGCCCAATGGCAGCCTGCACTACATATCGCCGGCATGTGAAACCCTCACCGGCTATACTCCTCAGCAATTCCTGGACAATCCGGCCCTTCTTCATGAGCTTATTGTGCCTGCGGACCGCGCAGTCTGGGAGGAAAACGAGCTCACTCATAAGGAAATACAGTTTCGGATTCGCCGGGCCGATGGCGAGATTCGCTGGATCGAGCATTCCTGCCAAGCGGTTACCAGCGCCGCAGGTGAGCCTCTAGGGATTAGGGCCTGCAACCGGGATGTCACTGTCCGCAAGCGGGCCGAAGAGAGGCTGATGGAGAGCGAGAGAGATCTCCACAAACTGACGAGCCGCCTGATCTGGGGGCAGGAGGAGGAGCGGCGGCGCCTGGCCCGCGAACTCCATGACGACCTGACCCAACGGATGGCGATTCTGGCCATCCAGATCGGCCGGATGGAGCATGAGGCACAAGAGGGCCGCCAGATTGCACCAGAAGAGTTTCGGAATTTGCAGAATCAGTCTATCGTAATCTCCACTGATATCCACGCACTTTCCCGCCAGCTTCACCCTGCAATCCTCGATGACCTGGGATTGGTGAAAGCCGTAGAGGCTGAATGCTGCCGATTTTCCGACAGGGAGGGCATCAAAGTGCAGTTCACTGCGGAGAAAGTCATCGAGCCCTTGCCTAAAATGGTTGCGCTCTCCCTCTATCGGATCATCCAGGAGGGATTTACCAACATCGCCAAATATTCCTGCGCCCGCCATGTCGAGGTCTCTTTGCACGGATCTCCCTCCGATCTCTGTCTTTCCGTCCGGGATGATGGTATAGGATTTGATATGACCCACATCCGAAAAAAAGCGGGACTGGGATTTTCAAGCATGCGCGAACGGGTACGAATCATTGAAGGCAGTTTGCGAATTAGCGCAGAACCGGAAAAGGGCACTGTTATTGAGGTAAAGGTGCCGTTGAACAACAAAACACTCGAGTGAGCTTGAAGTTGAAAGATTGCTTATGATTTCATGGTCTTATTTTCTATTGCAAGGTGGCTTCCATGGAAAAAAAACGCGTACTGCTAGCGGACGATCATCGGATCGTGCTCGACGGTCTGCGCAGCCTGCTTGAAACAGAATTTGAGATTGTCGGGGCAGTGGAAGACGGCCTGTCTCTAGTGGCAGAGGCCAGACGTCTGCGACCTGATCTGGTTGTGGCGGACATTTCGATGCCGGAACTCAATGGTATCGATGCCGCCCGGCAGATAAAAACATTTGCCGCGGGGATCAAAATTGTCTTTCTCACCATGCATGCCGATGCCGGTTACGCAGCCAGTGCCTTGGAAGCCGGCGCCTCAGGCTTTGTGCTGAAACACTCGGCAACGCAAGAGCTAGTCATGGCGCTTCGGGAAGTCATGCTCGGGCGCATCTATGTAACTCCCATCCTTACTGGCGAGCGGATGGATTTAATCCACCAGGAAACACCTGATGCGGGAGGCTGGAAGGGTGCCTTGAGTCCTCGGCAAAGGGAAGTCCTGCAACTCTTGGTCAAAGGAAAATCCGCCAAGGATATCGCCTTGATTCTGGACATTTCCTCCCGCACCGTCGAGTTTCACAAGTACCGGATGATGGAGCAGTTGCACATCAAGACCGGCGCTGAACTTATCAATTACGCCGTCAAGAACGGCTTGGCCACCCCCTGATCTGCACCTCGGATTTTTTTTGTAAAAACTAGTAATTTTACGAGTTTCATCTCTTCCGCAAGTACTGTAAATTTCTCTCCACAATTTCCCCTTTTCTTTAAAACAACACCGTTTTCAACGGTTCCAATTTGAAGCAGTCCCACCATTGGAACATCCAATCCGGTAAGGGTTGATGGGCTGCAGTTTTTTTTGGGTAAGGTAATCCAATCTTAGTCTACCTCAAAGGAGGAAGGCATGCGTTGCGGACTCGTTATCCTGGCTGACCCTCACCCGATCACGCTGGCAGGTGTTCGCCAACTGCTCGAATCAGAGGGGGAATCCGTCGTCATGGTCGCCGAAGGCGGCGCACTGCTACAAGCGGTGGAAAAATTGCGTCCCGATCTGGTCATTGCCGATCTCACCCTTCCAGCCTCAAAAAGCCAAAATATCGTTCGCCTGCTCAAACAACACCACCCTGATATTCGGCTTATTATCATGAGCATGGACGATGAATGGACTGTCTTGAACGAGGTGATGGAGGCCGGTGCGGAGGGGTTTCTTCTTAAAAGACGGATTGCCCTTGACCTGCTGCCTGCGATAACCGCCGTCTGCCAAGGTCATAGATATGTGTCGCCGGATGTGGATCAGCGCGAGCGCTGGTGTACAGAATCAACTGCCTCATCAAAAAAACAACCTGAGGCTGGCGGACGAGATTTTTTTAAGGAACGCCAGGAGAGCCAAAAGTAACATGACCAGTGCAACCGGGCCGACCATGACACTGCCGGAGCAGATCGACGGCTACAAGCATCGTTTTCATGCGATGGTCAAGCCAATAGGCTCACTGTGCAACCTGAACTGCACCTACTGCTATTATCTTTCCAAACAGGGCTTGCTCCACCAGGCCGACGCGCCACGGATGTCCGAAGAAATCCTCGAGATGCACATCCGCCAATACATCGAGGCGCAGACGGGCAGCGAGGTCGTCTTCTCCTGGCATGGGGGCGAGCCGACCTTATTGGGTCTCGATTTCTTTCGCACCGTGGTCGAATTGCAGGCCCAGTACAAAAAACCGCAACAACGAATCGAAAACGACCTCCAGACCAACGGCACCCTGCTTGATGCTGAATGGGCTACCTTCCTCAAACAACACAATTTTCTCGTCGGCCTCAGTTGCGACGGCCCGCAGCGTCTGCACGACCATTACCGGGTCACCAGGGGCGGGCAGCCGACCCATGCCAAGGTGATGGCTGCTGCCCGCCTGCTCCACCAGCAGAACGTGCCGTTCAATGCCCTTTGCGTTGTCAACCGTGAGAATGCCCGATACCCGCTCGATGTCTATCGCTTCCTGACGCGCGAACTCGGTGTCTGGCGGGTGCAGTTCATTTCCTGCGTCGAACCTAAAGTCTTCCCCAACATCGCACCCCAGTATTGGGATGGAGCCGACCTGCCCATGGTCGGCACGGCCCAGGCTCAACCGGGAGTCGTGGATTCGGTGGTCACCGACTGGTCGGTCGATCCGGACGACTGGGGCCGCTTCCTCTGCAAGGTCTGGGATGACTGGTACAAACGCGACTTCGGCAAGATTCATGTCGATCTCTTTGAGAACGCAGTGGCGCAATCGCTCGGTTATCCGGCGCAGCGCTGCATCACCGGTGAATTCTGCGGTAAGGGCATGGCTGTCGAATACAACGGTGATGTCTTCTCCTGCGACCATTATGTCTATCCCGAATACCGGGTCGGCAATATCAGTGAAACCCATTGGGCTCAGATGGCTTATTCCGAGGCGCAAAAGCAATTCGGTTTTGCCAAGAGCCGCACCCTGCCGCAATATTGCCGGCAATGCCCGCACCTGCGCCTCTGCTGGGGTGAATGTCCCAAAAATCGGCTGGTACGCACACCGGACGGCGAGATCGGGCTGAACTATTTGTGTCCCGGCATGAAACAGTTTTACACCCATATTCAGCGCGATATGCCAGAGGTCAAGCGCCGGGTGAAAGATTTAAAACGATAAGCAGTGCAGTGGTGAAACGTACGATTGTTTTCAAGATGAGGGATTTTTGCACAAGTTAATGAAAAACCTGATGGAAAGAACACAAACCTAAACACAGAAGGAGGGAGTATGAAAACAGAGCAAAGGCCCCCGAGATGGAACATCTTCAAGGGGAACAGAACCTCGAAAAGTCTACTGACCGGGCTGTGCATCGCCGGCGGCGTAGCGCTTGCCGCTGCCGCCTTACCATCATGGGCCGAGGCGGCACCTGCCGAAATGAAGAAACCCAACATCGTCTTCATCATGGGCGATGACATCGGCATGTGGAACATTGGCGCCTACCATCGCGGCATGATGGCCGGTAAAACACCCGCCCTGGATAAACTTGCCAAGGAAGGCATGTTGTTTACCGACTATTACGCCGAGGCGAGTTGCACGGCTGGTCGCGCCAACTTCATCACCGGTGAGCTGCCCATCCGCACCGGCATGACCACGGTCGGTCAGGCGGGTTCGCCCATCGGTCTTCCCGCTGAGGCCTGCACGATTGCTACCGCGCTCAAAGCGCAGGGCTATGCCACCGGCCAGTTCGGCAAAAATCACCTCGGCGATCTCAACGAATTCCTGCCCACCGTCCACGGTTTTGATGAGTTCTTCGGCTACCTGTATCATTTGGATGCCATGGAAGATCCTGCGCATCCTAACTATCCGCAGGAGTTGTTGAGCTTGGTCGGCCCGCGCAACATGGTCCATTCCTGGGCCACCGAAACCGACGATGCCAACCGTCATGCCGCGCTGGGGAAAAATCGGCAAGCAGAAGATCGAAGACGCCGGCACGCTTTATCCCAAGCGGATGGAAACCGTGGATGACGAAATCCGCGATCTTGCCTTGAACTTCATTGACAAGTCCAAAAAGGACGGCAAGCCGTTCTTCGTCTGGCTCAATCCGACGCGCATGCACATCGTCACGCACCTCGCACCGAAGTGGGAGGCGATGCGCAACTCGCAGAACGGTTGGTCGCTCCAGGAAGCCGGCATGGCTCAGCTCGATAACGACATCGCTTTGGTCATGCAGAAGCTCAAGGATATTGGCGAGGATGAAAACACCATCGTCGTTTTCACCACCGACAACGGCACCGAACTCTTTACTTGGCCTGATGGCGGAACAACGCCGTTCGCGCAATGCAAAGGGACGGTCATGGAAGGCGGCTTCCGCGTGCCTTGTCTCCTGCGGTGGCCCGGCAAGGTTCCGGCGGACACTGTCCAAAACGGTCTTATGTCCGGCCTCGACTGGTTTCCGACTTTCCTCGCTGCTGCCGGCAACCCGAACATTACCGACCAGTTGCTCAAGGGTGTCAAACTCGGCGACCGAACCTACAAAAACCATCTGGACGGCTACAACCAGATGGACATGATCACCGGCAAAGGTCCGTCCGCACGCCATGAAGTCTTCTATTTCGGCGAGAGTTCCCTCGGTGCCGTGCGCATCGACGATTACAAATATCGCTTCTATGAGCAACCCCAAGGTTGGCTCGGACCAAAAGTCACCTACGACGTGCCCTTCCTGACCAATCTTCGTCTCGATCCGTTCGAACGCATGGGCTGGCCCAACAACGGGACAAAGGAGGGCGCACAGCAATACTTCGATTGGTTCAAGTTTGAATTTTGGCGTTTCGTCTTTGTTCAGCAGCAGGTGAGCAAGCTGGCCATGACGGCCCTCGAATATCCGCCCATGCAGAAGGGAGCGAGCTTCAATCTCGAGGCCGTGAAAGCGAAGATCGCGGAGGCAATGCAGAAAAACGGGCAGTAATCGACGAAGTTGTTCGACGGGCCGTCTCCCACGAGGCGGCCCGCCACTTCACGTGGGGAACAAGCGGCACGAAAGGTAAACCATTTACACAGGAACAAGCCGAACGGATAAAGAAACTAACTCCGCTCAGCTGGCTCCATTTTCATTTTTAAGGATTACGACAATGATAACAACCCGCAGGCAAAGGTACCTTGCCGCCACGCTCATTGGTGCGTTGGCGTTGACGCCAAACCCCACTCAAGCTGCTGACCTCGCAGGCAGCATCCAGGGCGCCGGCCAAGCCCATCGCCGGATCAACGGTTACTCTTTTTGCCGCGAACGCCGACACACCGAAGCAATTGGCGCAGGCGCGCAGCGGTGCTGATGGCCGTTTTTCAATGACACTCCCTGGCTCGCTCGCTGCCGATTCCAGCCTCTATCTGGTCGCACAGGGCGGGCAGTCGACCGCCAACCAAACTGCGGGAAACAATCCTGCCATCGCCCTGATGACAGTGCTCGGCAGCAAGCCACCTGCCAGCGTCACGATCAACGAAATGACTACCATCGCCTCTGTGTGGACGCACAACCAGTTCATTGACGGCACAGTGATCAAGGGCCAGCCGTTGCAATTAAAGATCGCGGCGGGCAACGTGCCCAGCTTCGTCGATCTGGCCACCGGCGGATGGGGCACGACCATCCAAGATCCCCTTAACAGCGGCCAGACCCCGACGATGGCCAATTTTGCAACGCTCGCCGATGCTCTCGCCGGATGCGTTGCGCAGGTAAAAGCTGATGCCTGCGGCAACCTGTACGCTGCGGCCAAAGGCCCAGCTGGGGCTGCACCCACCGACACCCTGAAAGCGGCGCAGTCAATTGCGAAATACCCCTGGTACCAGCCCGAGCGCATCTTTGCGTTACTCGAAGCCTTCTATCCGGTGCCGCAGGGCAAAACCATGCGCGCGGTGCCCTACATGCCCTACCTGCAGGTCGCGCCCAGCGCCTGGGTGCTGCCGTTGAAGTTCGACGGCGGTGGCTACCGTGCAGGCGGCAAAGCGATGTTCGATGCCGAAGGCAACCTCTGGGTCGGCAACAACTTCACCGTCGGCTGGCAGGCCAACGACGCACTTTGGCAGGGCAACGCCAGCAAGTTCGATCCCAACGGCAAGCCGCTCTCGCCGATCACCACCGGCTTCGTTGGCGGCGGCATGCAGGGCGGCACCTTCGGCGCAGCGATCGACCTGAAGGGCAATATCTGGCTGTCGAGTTACGGCAGCAAATCCATCACTGTGTTTGACAAGGACGGCAAACCGCTGACACCGCCCGACGGCATCAACTTCGACGGCCGCCTTGGCTTAATGCAGGGTATCATCACCGCGCCCAACGGCGACATGTGGGCTCTTGGCATCTCCAAGCGGCAGTTGCTGCACTTCCCCAAGGGCGACTGGAACAACGGCCGCATCGTCTGCGAGGGTGACAGCGCCGAACCCTGCAAGTCCTTTACCGCTCCCTTTCACCTGGCCATCGACCAGCAGGATCGCATCTGGGTCTCGGACAGCTCGTTCCACGTCATCCGCTTCCCGGCGGCCGACCCGAGCCAGACCGTGAAGTTTGAGGTGCGCTCCAACAACAGCGGACTCAACATCGATAGCCAAGGCAATGTATGGGTGACGAACCGCTTCGGTCCCGGTTTGTTGGGCATGGCACATATGGTCGACATGGCGGTGCACTTGAAGACAGGAGGCGTGCTCTCGGCGTCCGACTACTTGACCAAGACCATGTCAGAACAGAAGGGTGGCAGCGGCAGCGTCACCGCGCTGCGACCCGACGGCACGCAACTGCCGGGTTCGCCTTTCAAGGGTGGCGGCCTCCCGGGTCCTTGGGCTGTGGTGGTGGACGGTAACGACAACGTGTGGGTCAGCAACTTCGCTATGCCCGCGAGCCCGATCGTGCAGTTGTGCGGTGTGCGCACAGACAACTGTCCCCCGGGAATGAAGACCGGCGACCAGATTTCTCCCCCCGGTGGCTATGTCGGTGGTGGGCTGCAGTTGCAGACCGACATCGCCGTCGGCCCTGCGGGCGACGTCTGGGCCATGAACAACTGGCAGGATATCGACAGCTGCTACGCCGGGCCGGCTGAGGCACTGTCCACACGCTGTGGTGGCCAGGGCGTGGTGATCTTTTTCGGCATGGCCAAGCCGGTACACGCGCCGCAGATCGGTCCGGCACGCCCACTGTAATCAATCAACTTCCCTGGCTGCATTGCAGCCAGGATTCAATTCATTTATGGAGCGTTCAATGACAGTAACGACGAAGATACAGTTAGGTGCCGCAGCAGTGGCGACTGCAGCGCTGCTCGCCGCCGCACCGGCATACGCCGAACTCAGTGCCGAGGAATTGGCCAAGTTGGCCCAGAACCCGGTCGGCAACCTGATCAGCGTGCCGTTCCAGAATAATACCAACCTCAATGTCGGGCCATGGGACCGTACGCAGAACGTACTGAATATTCAGCCGGTTATTCCGATCTCGGTCAACAGCGACTGGAACATCATCACCCGCACCATCCTGCCGGTGATCTCGCAACCGGCGCCTTTGCACGAACGGACCAATGGCATCGGGGATACTGTCTTCACGGCCTTTCTTTCCCCCGCTAAACCCGGGGAGTGGATCTGGGGTGCCGGACCGGTCGCACAGATCCCCACCAACAATGACAAGGTCCTCGGCAACGACAACTGGGGGCTCGGTCCCTCGGTGGTTGTGCTCCACCTCGACAAGGGCGACCCCTGGGTCTATGGCGTTCTGGCCAACAATATCTGGTCGCTCTCCGGCGATAACCAGGGAGGTTCCTTCAGCACCGGCCTGATTCAGCCCTTTATCAATTACAACTTCTCCGGTGGCCTCTACCTGACCAGCGCACCCATCGCCACGGTCGACTGGATGGCCGACAGCGGAGATCAATGGACGATACCGCTGGGCGGTGGGGTCGGCAAGATAATCCATATTGGTAAACTGCCGATCAACATGCAGCTGAGTGCCTACTATAACGTCGTTACCCCTGATAACGGGCCGGACTGGCAGATTCGCGCTCAGGTGCAGTTCATGTTCCCGAAATAAGGCGTTCAGACAAGGCTAACATGTTGCTTCTCGAACACCTTCATAAAGCTGTCGAGTTTCTGCCGACATTGGCCAAATTCGCGGTCTGCATGATGCTGATCGTCATCGTTCCGCGCCTCTCACGCCGCATTCATTTGCCGGAGGTGGTCGGATTGCTGCTGGGCGGTGTGCTGTTCGGTCCACATGTACTCGACATTTTTCCGCAGCAGCATCCCGTCCTCCAGTTCTTCGCCGAGGTAGGGATGCTGCTGCTGATGTTCTTTGCGGGGCTGGAACTCGACCTGACGCTGTTTCGGCAAAAAATTTACCGTTCGCTGGGTTTCGGGGTGGTCACGACCTCGGTTCCCTTGTTGTTGGGAACGCTGGTCACCCTGTGGCTTGGCTATGATCTGCTGCCGGCAATCGTTGTCGGATCGCTGCTCGCTTCGCATACGATGCTCGGCTCGACCATCGTTGCCAGGTTGGGGGCGAGGAGTCTCGAACCTATGGTCGTAACGACCGGAGCGACGATGGTTTCCGATACCCTGTCCCTGCTCGTGTTTGCTGTCTGCGTGCCGCTGTATGCGAGTGGTTTTTCAGTATCCGGAATAGCTATCCAGGTGATCGAAATCGTCGTCTTCATTCCACTCGTACTGCTCGGAATGGGGCGTGCAGGAGCCTGTCTGCTGCGACGTGTGGAGAACGAGGAAGAAACCTACTTTCTCCTGATGTTCGGCATTCTCGCGGTAACGGCCTTGCTGGCGGAGTTGATCAACCTGCCGGGGATTGTCGGCACCTTTCTTGCCGGCCTGGCGGTCAACGCGTCCGTCAAGGACAAGCCGGCCAAGGGCAAGTTGGAGTTCATGGGCAATTCCCTGTTCATCCCGATTTTCTTTATTGTAACCGGCTTCATGATCGACCCTTTCGCACTCGCTACCGGCATCCGTGAGGATTTTCTCCTCGCCGCCGGAATCATCGGTGCACTCGTTGCCGGCAAATGGATCGCAGCGGAATCTTGTGGCCGCGCTTACGGATATGCCGCGGCAGCACGTAAAACGATGTGGTCGCTGACGCTGCCCCAAGTTGCGGCAACACTCGCGGCCACACTCGTGGCGTACAAAACGATCAATGCCGCCGGTCAGCCGCTGCTTGACAGTCGCATGCTCAACGCCGTTCTCATCATGGTGCTGGCCACGGCGATTCTGGGGCCGATCCTGACGCAACACTTCGCACCGCGTATGCTGGCAGCGGCGAAGGAATCCAGCCGGAGTGCATTATATGACGACTGATCTTATTCAATCAAATTGAATCACCTATGAAACACAAGCTGCTTATTTTGGTTATTGTCTCGCTCGGATCGCCGTGGATTTTTTCCGTTTGCACGGAAGCTGCCCGGGAGGCTCCGATCCCTAAGGATACCGCGCAACAGGGTTCTTCATCGGCAACCTACGTCGGCTCAAAGAGCTGTCTTGCCTGTCACGAGCGGTTTTATGGACTCTGGTCCACCTCCTTCCACGGTCTGGCCATGCAGCCCTACACCGAGACTCTGGCAAAGGAAAAGCTTTCTCCCCAGAAAGAGGACGTGGTTATCGGGACACAGCGCTACCGGGCTGAAATTGGTGCTGGCGAGGGTTATGTCCTGGAAACCGGACCAGATGGGCGTGGGAAAAAATACCGGATCGAATATGCTCTGGGCGGTAAAAACGTCTTCTATTTTCTGACTCCCCTGGAAAAGGGCCGCCTCCAAACCCTGCCGGTGGCCTACGACGTTCGCAAGAAAGAGTGGTTTGACACCGCACTTTCCGGCTTGCGCCACTTTCCCGGCCAACAGGGGAGCGAAACCCCCGTGGGCTGGAAAGAATGGCCCTACACCTTCAACACCGCCTGCTACGGTTGCCATGTCAGCCAGATTGCCACCAATTATGACCAGAAGACAGACAGTTACGCCACCACTTGGAAGGAACCGGGAATCAACTGCGAAACCTGTCATGGCCCATCCGAGGCCCACAATGCCTTGATGACCAAACTTCCCAAGGGAGAGAAGCCAGCCGACCCAGCAGATGTAGGGCTCATCAGCACCAAGAAATTCACGCCGACTCAGCACAACGACTCCTGCAATTCCTGTCACTCCAAGGCCTCGGCGCTGACGGCCGGTTACCGGACACCGGAACCTTTCTTCGACCATTTCGATCTGGTGACCCTGGAAAACCCCGACTTCTACCCTGACGGCCGGGATCTGGGGGAGAACTACACCCAGACCTCCTGGCGCATGAGCCCGTGCGCCATGGGAGGCAAACTCCACTGTGTCACCTGCCACACTTCCAGCGGCCGTTACCGGTTCCGCAAGCCCGAGGACGCTAACAAGGCCTGCCTCCCTTGCCACGAAGAAAGGGTAAAGAACGTGGCGGCCCACAGTCATCACCCGGCAGAAAGCGCGGCCAGCAATTGTATCGCCTGCCACATGCCCAAGACCGAATTTGCCCGGATGCTGCGCACCGACCATTCCATGCTGCCGCCGACCCCGGCCACGACCATCGCCTACCAGTCGCCTAACGCCTGTAATATCTGCCATAAGGAGAAGGATGCGGCCTGGGCGGACCAACAGGTTCGCGCATGGCATCAGCAGGACTACCAGGCCCCGGTCCTCAAACGGGCGGCCCTGGTCGATGCGGCCCGCAAAGGAGACTGGAAACAACTGCCGGAGATGCTGGCCTATATCGAGGACCCCAAGAGCAATGAGATATTCGTCACTTCCCTTATCCGGCTCCTGGCCAACTGCAATGATCCATCCAAGGTACCAGCTCTCCGCAAGGCCCTCAGTCATCCATCACCGCTGGTGCGCGGGACTGCGGTGGAAGGGCTGGGGCATAGTCCAAGCCTGGAGGTGCTTCAGGATGTAGCCGCCGCCACCGGTGATGACTCTCGTCTGGTGCGGGTGCGGGCCGCTGCGGCTCTCGCCCACTTCCCGAACATGAGCCCCCAGGGGAAGGCGAAGGAACAGTACGCCAAGGCCACCGGCGAATTCATGGCATCGCTCATGGCCCGCCCTGACACTTGGGATGCGCACTACAATCTGGGCAATTACTATCTGGGGCAGAACCGGCCCAAGGAGGCGCTGGCAGAGTATGACATCGCCTCTCATCATGAACCGCAGGGGATCATGATCCTGGTCAACGCCGCCATGGCCCATGCCAAACTGGGGGAAACAGCCAAAGCAGAGGAAAAGCTGAACGAAGCACTTAAGATCGGCCCCGGCAGTTCAGCGGCCCACTATAATCTGGGATTGATCAAAGCCGAGCAGAATGATCTGCCAGCCGCCGAGCAGCACCTGAAGGAGGCATGGAAGGCGGATCCACAAATGGCAGGCGCGGCCTTCAACCTGTGCGTTATCACTGCCAAAGACCGCCCTGCCGAGGCCTTGGAGTGGTGCAGGAAGGCAGCCGTTCTCCGGCCGGCGGAACCCAGGTATGCTTATACGCTGGCCTTTTACCAGCGCCAAGGAGGAGACACAGTTGGCGCTCTCGCCACCCTCAAGGCTCTTTGCAACCAATCACCTGCGTATCCCGATGCCTTCCTGCTCCTGGCCCAGATTTACGAGGAGCAAGGCAAGAAAGAGGAAGCAGTTAAAGTGTATTCTCAGGCTGCAGCGGTGCCGGGGATGCCTGAGCGGGCCAGGACGTATTTCAAATCCAGGTTGGAGGCCGGACAGAAGTAGTCAATATTGCAGGGAGAGTGGCGATTTTGGGTTGTGCATCCCGGAACAAGGATGCCACGGTTTCACCCACGTGTCTTGGAACAGCGGGAAGAAGGCTTTTGAGCGGTTGACGATAAAGCATCACAAAGAGTGGCTGAATTACCATGAAGGGAGGTGACAAGACAAAAATTGAGACGTAGTGAAGGCTAGGGAAGGAGTTCTCCTTTGAAGAGAAACACGAAACTGGAGGGTTTTATGAAAACAATAGTAGAATTTAAAGGAAAAGCTGCCCGATGGGTGGCGGCAGGGTGTGTGCTGGCGGGCTTGACTCTCTGCCTTGCAGCAGCTCCCGGTGATGCGAAGGCGGCACCTGCCGAAATGAAGAAACCGAACATCCTGTTCATCATGGGTGACGATATCGGCTGGATGCAGCCGAGCATCTACCATCGCGGCCTAATGGTCGGCGAAACGCCGAACATCGACCGTATAGGCAATGAAGGCGCGATCTTCATGGACTATTATGCCGAGCAAAGTTGCACCGCTGGACGTAACGCCTTCTTCACCGGTATGCATCCGCTGCGTACTGGCATGATTCCGCCGCAACTCCCGGGCAGTCCGTCGTGGCTGCGTCCGGGCACCCCGGCGCTGGCCAAGTTCCTGTTCGACCTCGGCTACACAACCGGCGAATTCGGCAAAAATCACCTCGGTGACCATTTCGAAGCACTGCCGACCTCACACGGCTTCCAGGAGTTCTGGGGGTATCTGTATCACCTCGACGCCATGCAGGGCGTGAGCTTTGTCGACATCAACAAGACTCCAACTGTGCAGGGTATTGCACCGCCGTGTAAAAATACACCGATCACCGGTTTGCCTGAGGTTCCCGGTGCGATCGATCCGCGTGACGGTACCTGCCTGACCCCACCGCGTCCTGTCATCTGGTGCAAGTCCACCGACGGCACGCAGAAGAACACGACCTGCAAGGACGAGGGTCCGCTGACGCTGGATCGTTCGAGGACCGTCGATGAGGAGATCTCGGCCAAGGTCATTGATTTCCTCGATCGCAATGATCCAAAGAAGACCAACAAGCCCTTCTTCGTCTGGTACAATCCGGCACGCATGCACATCACAACCATGCTGTCGCCGAAATACGAGGCTATGGTGGGTGAACCCGGCGGTAAGGATTGGGGCACCAACGAAGCCGGCATGAAGCAGATGGACGATAACATTGGCTATGTCCTTAAGAAGCTCGAGGACATGGGCCAACTCGACAACACCATCGTCGTCTTTACCACCGACAACGGCGCAGAAACGATCACCTTTCCGGACGGTGGCAATACTCCGTTCAAGGGCGGCAAACTGACGACCTGGGAAGGCGGCATGCGTGCGCCGCTGGTCATGCGCTGGCCGGGCGTCATCAAACCGGGCACGGTCAAGAACCAGATGTTCGCGTCGCTCGACTGGGTACCGACCTTTGTCAATATCGCTGGCGGACCGAAAGGCAATGCGCTGAACGAGCAGATCATGGCCGGCAAGTATCCCGGCATCGTCAAGACCAAGCTTGATGGTGTCGATCAGACCGACTACCTCACGGGCAAGTCGGAGAAGTCGGCGCGTGAAGTGTTCTTCTACTACACGGGCTCGCAACCATCGGCGGTTCGCTACAAGAACTGGAAGATGTACTACACGATCGTGCCGGATACCGCGACCGGTGGGCTATTTGGAGCCCAGAGCTTTCACTGGACCCAACTTGCCAATATCAAGCGTGATCCCTTCGAGACCACTGTCGGTTCCGATGCGAAGTCCCTGATGGGCTACGCGGGTGCACTTGGCTCCCCCGGCAACGCCTATGTCTACAACTGGAACATGCTGCCGATCGGACAGTTGTTGTGGGAAAAAGAGCTGATGTCGTACAAAGAGTTTCCCGCGATGCAAGCACCTGAAACCTACAATCTGGACGGGATCCTTAAGGAAATGCAGCAGACCGGCAATAATGGGCACGATTGAGTCTAAATAGAACGGGCGACCCGAAAAGGTCGCCTTCTTGATCATGCGAACGAACCCACTGTTTCGATTCTGAATAGCGCGGGCCGCCTCATACGAGGCGGCCCGCGAATTCAGCAACGAAGCGAACAAACTCATGAGTACGAGGGAGGAAGCAATGCAACTCAAACTGACCAAAATCACTCAACTCATCAAAAGCCTTGTTGCCGCAGCGGCAGTCCTGAGCTTTTGCATTGGTTGCGCCACAGCCCAGCCGACAGCCAGCGACCCGCTTCCTTCCTGGAACGACGGTCCGGCGAAACAAGCCATCGTCAGTTTTGTCGAAAAAACCACCAAGCCTGGTTCGCCTGATTTCGTGCCGCCTCCGGAACGCATTGCCACCTTCGACCAGGATGGCACCCTCTGGGTCGAGCATCCGATGTACTCGCAGGTGATGTATATCCTCGAAAGCGTGCCGGCGCTGGTCAAGGCCAAGCCCGAACTCGCCAAGGTCGCGCCGTTCTCAACGGTGTTGGAGATCCTGAAAGGTGACCGTGCGGCGATTGCCAAACTGACCATGCCCGACCTTGAAAAGCTTGCGGCCGCGACCTTGACCGGCATGCCGGTCGATACCTTCCAGGCTGAAGTGAAAAAGTGGTTGGCCGAGGCTAAGGATCCCCGCTGGAAGAAG
Organism: uncultured delta proteobacterium; assembly: GCA_963733595.1. Lineage (GTDB taxonomy): Bacteria > Desulfobacterota > Desulfobulbia > Desulfobulbales > Desulfobulbaceae > Desulfobulbus. The sequence continues at coordinate 83,215 of CAVTDN010000009.1, forward strand.
CCTTACACCGAACTGACCTACCTGCCGATGCAGGAAGTGCTGACCTATCTGCGTGCCAGCGGCTACAAAACCTACATCGTCACCGGCGGCGGCCAGGATTTCGTGCGCGTCTATTCCGAAACCACCTACGGTATTCCGCCTGAGCAGGTTGTCGGCACTGCCGGTGCCACCACCTATGGGTATGCCAAGGATGGCAAGCCCTTCCTCACCAAGGAACCAAAAATTGTGCTCAACGACAACAATGCCGGCAAGCCCGAGGGTATTCACCTGATGATTGGCCGGAGGCCAGTTGCCGCGTTTGGTAATTCACCAGGCGATCAGCAGATGCTCGAATACACTAAAGCCGGCAGCGGGGCGCGGCTGGCGATGCTGGTCATGCACGATGACGCCAAACGCGAATACGCCTATGGTCCGGCACAGGGACTGCCCGACACCAAGGTCGGCACTTTCACGCAGGCGCTCTATGACCAGGCCGGGAAGCAGGGCTGGACGGTCATCAGCATGAAGAACGACTGGAAACGAATTTTCGCATTCGAGTAAAACAAAAAGTCTTGGCGCGGCTGGTATCATCAACAACTCTGTTCGCTACCAAAGTTCCAGTACGCGAACTGAGCAAAATCGACCTTAGGCGTGGAGCCTTTTAACGCAAAGCACAACCGGTCCAATTCCAGGCCAACTTTTTTTTGATCAAGGAGTTATCACCATGGCAAAAAGAGACGAATATATTGCGAAAATGAAACTTCAGCTCGACGAGTTGAATGGAAAGATTGGCGCAGCGGAGGCCAAAATACAGGAGGCGAAGGTCGAGGCGCGGGATAAATTAAACAAAGAAATCGGCAAGCTGCGTCAACAACACAGCCTGGCAGCAACCCAGCTCGATGAACTGAAGGCTGCCAGCGAAGAAACTTGGGAAGACTCGGTTGGTGAAATGGAGAAATTGGGCGATGCTTTGAAGGACTCGTACAATTACTTCAAATCCCTTCTGTAAACCGAGATTCTTTACCAAAGTGCTCCCCGTACCATTCACATGAAAGTGTCAGCCGCCAGGTACATTCGAAAGGTTTTTCAACCTGGACCTACCTGGTGGTTGGATCTATTGCTGTCTGCGGACTCACCCCTTCAATATTTTTTTCTCCCTCAAGGAACCAAAATGATGCAAAGCAAATCTCGAATTCTGTTGGCCTGCGCAGCCATACTGCTGATTCTCAGTGGCTGCAACGCTGACGACAAAGCAAAATCTGCTGTTCCAGCAGTGAATGAACCGGCAGCGGCAACCGTCAACGGTATTCCTATCAGCAAGAGCCGTGTTGACATGCTTGCCAAGCAGGCCGTGAGCGCCAACAAGCCTGACACCCCGGAATCGCGAGCAACCATCATTAACAACCTGGCCCTGCAAATGTTGGCTGCGGAAGAGGCGATCAAGAAAGGATTGGACAAATCGCCCGAGGTTATGGACAGCATTGATCTGGTCAAGCAGTCCGTTCTGGCCAATGCCTATGTTCAGGACTTGATCAAGATGACCCCAGTTACTGATGACGTGTTGAAAGCCGAATACGAGAGAATCAAGGCATCGATAACCGGCAAAGAATACAAGGCGCGCCACATCCTGGTGGAAAAGGAAGAGGAAGCCAAAGATATCATCGGCAAACTGAAGAGTGATCCAGCCTCATTCGAAAAATTAGTCATGGAAAAATCGATCGATAGCAGCTCCAAAACCCGGGGAGGCGAACTGGGGTGGTTTGATCTCGGCAAGATGGTGCCGGAATTTGGCGCTGCCGTGAGCAAGCTGGAAAAAGGCATGCTCACGCAGGAACCTGTAAAAACCCAGTACGGCTATCACGTTATCCAGCTGGAAGATTCCAAACCCATCGAAGCGCCACCTTTTGATGTAGTCAAACCCCATCTGACCCAACAGGTACAGCAGCAGAACCTGCAGAAACAAATGGCCGATCTCAAGTCCAAGGCCAAGATCGAGATCATGGCGGCGCCGACCGCAGCACCATCAGCATCTCCTGCACCGGCAACAAAGTAAATGGTGCTGTTTCATCCTCGCCTAAGATTGAAACCAGAAGAATGAAGAAGGAGATTTTATTAATGAAGCAAAAAATTCTGCTGAATGCGCTTGCCGCGACAATGATGTTATCCGTGGTGGCCCCGAGTTTGGTTCAATCGGCACCCGTCGCTAAACCTAACATCCTCGTCATCTGGGGCGACGACATCGGTATCCACAACATCAGCGCCTACAACCTTGGCCTGATGGGGTACAAAACGCCGAACATTGATCGCATCGCCAAGGAGGGCGCGCTCTTTACTGATGCCTACGCCCAGCAAAGCTGCACGGCGGGTCGCGCCTCCTTTATCACCGGCCAGCATCCTTTTCGCACGGGTCTGCTTACCATCGGTATGCCGGGCTCGCCTCAAGGGATTCCTGAATGGGCGCCGACCATCGCCGACCTGCTCAAAGGGCAAGGCTACGTCACCGGCCAGTTCGGCAAAAACCATCTCGGCGACCAGGATTCACACTTGCCGACAGTGCATGGTTTTGACGAGTTTCTCGGTAACCTCTACCATCTGAACGCAGAAGAGGAACCGGAGACTTATTACTATCCGAAAGACCCGGAGTTTAAAAAGAAATATGGTCCGCGCGGCGTCCTGCACACCTGGTCGGACGGCAAGGGCGGACAAACAATTGAGGATACCGGCGCGCTGACGCAGGCGCGCATGCCGACCGTTGATTTAGAAATCTATGCCGCCGAGCAAAAGTTTGTCGCCAACGCGGCCAAGGACAACAAGCCGTTCTTCGTCTGGTTCAATACCACCCGCATGCATGTCTGGACGCATCTCAAGAAATCCGCCCAGGGCGTAACCGGTATTGGCCTTTACCCGGATGGCATGGTTGAACACGACGATATGGTCGGCGGAGTGCTTAAGCAGCTCGATGATCTTGGTATCGCCGACAACACCATCGTTGTCTATGGCACTGACAACGGCGCCGAAACGGGGACGTGGCCCGATGGCGGCACGACACCGTTCCATGGTGAGAAGGGCACGACCTGGGAAGGCGGCTTCCGCGTGCCGATGCTCGTCCGCTGGCCGGGCGTCATCAAGCAGGGCACAATCATCAATGACATCTTCTCGCAGGAAGACTGGTTGCCGACTTTCCTGGCTGCGGCGGGCGAACCGGCCATCGTCGAAAAATTGAAGCAAGGGTATGCCGCCAACGGCAAGACCTTCAAGGTCCACATCGACGGGTATAACTTCCTGCCCTACTTCAAGGGCGAGACCATGAAAGGCCCGCGTGAGGAGATTTTCTACTTCGGCCAGGGCGGCGAGCTGAATGCCATCCGCTGGAACGACTGGAAGGTATCGTTTGCCCTTGTCAATGGCAACCTTGCCACCGGCACCCGCGACGTGCCGGGCTGGCCGGAAATTGTCAACCTCCGGGCTGACCCTTACGAGAAAGCGCCGCGCGAATCAGGCATGTATCTCCGCTGGTATGCCGATAACATCTGGCTCTTCGTGCCTGTACAGCAGAAGCTCAAGGCCTTCCTCACCACGCTGCCGGAGTATCCCTTCCAACAGGGCAGCAGCCTGAATGCGGCGGGCATCAACTACAACTCACTCCAGGCCATGCAGGCCATGAAACGGTTGCATCAACTGGAAAGTCTCCCGGCGCCGACGAACTAACAACGTGAGGGTACACGATGCAAGCCTTACTCGGATTTGAAATCAGCATCTGGGATTACCTGACCTTTCTCACCCTGATGCTTGGTGTGGTCGCTTTGGTCGTGACCTGGCTCTTCCTGGCGGGTCTGCCCGGGCGTATCGCCCTTGCGCGTAAGCATCCGGAAGCCGAGGCGGTCAAATACCTCGGCTATGCCGGCCTCTTGCCGACCGTCTACCCGTGGATGCAGGCGCTGATCTGGGCCTTCAAACCGACCGACATCGTCGATATCCGGCGTTTCCCGCGCGAGGAGGCCCTCGAAACCGACAAGGAGATTGCTCGTTTGCGTGGCTTGCCTTCTACCATGCACGCGGCGTTGCGGAGTCTTCCGCAGAGGCCGCCACCGATAGACTGATTCAGGGGGCCGGCAAGGCGAGCTCTAAAAAAGATGGGGGCAAGTCATGATCGCCGGCCTGGTCCTTGTCTTTGGCTACGCCATCCTTGTCTGGCTGGTATTTTTCAAATTCAAGGTGCTTAAATTCAGCATTCCCTGGGGCCTCGTTTCAGCCTTTGTCGGGGTACACCTGCTGATCATTTTCATGATTGGCCTGCGTTTCATGACGCCGCTGGCGACCGAGGCCAAGATTATTCAGCACACCATCCAGCTGACGCCCCGCCTGCCCGAGCCGACGCTGCTCATGGCCGTGCTGGTCGAGCCCAACGTGCCGGTCAAGAAGGGGCAGCCGTTGTTCCAGTTTGACCGGCGAGCCTACGAGTACAAGGTCCGGCAGCTTGAGGCCAAGCTCGCCAAGGCCAAGCAGGACGTGCTCGTGATGAAGGCCGACACCGAAGCCGCGGCGCAGAAGGTGATCAAAAACAAGAGCCATATGGAGTATGCGAAGTACCAGGAGGTGCTGTCGACGAACCTGGCCAAGCAAAATGCCGGCCCCGAAGAAGATGCGCAAAAATGGGCCGCCCAGGTTACGGCAGATCTTGCAGCAACCAAGGAGGCGCAAGCCGAAGAACAACGCGCCATGCTTAATTACACCTCCCAGATCAACGGTGTCAACACGACCGTGGCTTCGACCCAGGCCGAACTCGACCAGGCACGCTTCTACCTGGAGAACACCCTGATGGTGGCACCCTGAAGACGGCTACATCATCAACCTGCAGGCCCGGCCCGGCATGGTGGCCGGTGATGATTCGCATCGGCGCTATTGCCTCGTTTGTTTGCGATGCCGACCGTTATCTGCTGGCCAATTTTTTTCAGGAAAACCTGAAATACGTGCAGCCCGGCCAAGAGGTCGAAGCGGCAATCGACCTGTACCCAGGGCAGATTTTTACGGGCAAGGTGCAGGCGATTTGGCGGGGGAGTGGCGCCGGGCAGATGCTCCCCAGTGGCGTGCTGCCCAATTTTCAGTACGTGCCGACGGAAATGCCGCAGGGGCAGTTTGCGGTGGCGATCCGGCTTGATGACCCTGATCAGTCGAAGTTTCCGATCGGCACCCAGGGGCGGGCGACGATCTATGCCAATCCAGCCAGCCTGTTTGTTTTTCTGCGTAAAATATCCATTCGAGCGTACTCATGGTTCAACTGGATTTACCCCTTCTCCGGTTGATGCGGGCGCCAACGGTCCTCATTGCACTGACTGCGATGGTGCTTGCCAGCTGTTCGTTGAAGCCAGCGCCGCCACAGGACGAAACTGTGCGTCAGGCGCTGCCTGCGGAGACCCATATTCCTTCATCCTGGAAAGCAGCACCGGCGGATCGTCCGGTGGCCGACGGCTGGCTGCAGTCGCTGAACGACCCGCCGCTCGCCGCCCTTGTCGTGGAGGCGCTTGAGAACAATCTCGACCTTCGTCAGGCAGCGGAACGGGTCGTTGCCGCCCAGCAAACAGTAGTAGTGGTCGGTTCACAACTTCTGCCGCAGGTTGGCGTGACCCTCGGCGGCCGCGCCCTCCATGACGATGAGCATGACGGCGTTCATGATGCCTCGACCGCCTACGCCAGTGTGGCCTGGGAAGTGGATGTCTGGGGGAAGTTGAGGGCGCAGCGTGCTTCAACTGCAGCCGGCTACGAGGCGACAGCTCTTGATTATGCCTATGCGCGCCAGTCTCTGGCGGCAACCGTGGCCAGAAGCTGGTATCTGGCGATTGAGGCGCGCCGCTTGCTGGCAGTGGCCGAACGCGCCGTCTCGATCTACCGTGAACTGCTCAAACTGGTATTGATCCGTCAGAACGCTGGCAAAGATACTGGCCTCGACGTGGTCAACGCCCAGAGCAACCTGGAATCGGCCTTGAGTGCAGTCGAATCAGCGCGGGAAGCCTACGGCAACATCAGGCGTGCCCTCGAAGTTCTGCTCGGCCGCTATCCTGCTGCCGAGATCGAAGTGGCTGCTGTCTATCCACAGCTGCCGGCTCCGCCAGCAACCGGTGTACCGGCATCGTTGCTCAAACGCCGGCCTGATGTTGTTGCTGCTGAACGGGTCGTGCTGGCTGCCTTCCGCAACACCGAGGCGGCACAACTGGCGCTGCTGCCTGATTTTTCCATTGCACTCCTCGGTGGCCGCTGGAGCGATACAGCAATCACACTGTTGCGGCTGAATCCGTGGATGGAGAAGGCGGAAATCGGCGTCTCGGTTCCGATCTATGAAGGGGGTAAATTGCTTGCGCAGATCAAAATTGCCAACGCGCAGCAGGCGCAGGCGGTTGCCCGTTACGGCAGTCTTCTCTTGAAGGCGTTCCGCGAAGTGGAGAGCGCTCTTGCCAACGAGCAATTGTTGAAAAATCGCGTGCCCTTCGAGGAAAATGCCCTTCTTGATCGAACCGAGGCTGTGCGTATTGCCACCATCCAGTATACGGCGGGACGCCGGGACCTGCTCTGGGTCTCGAATCTCCAGTCCTCTCAGCTTTCCACTGAGGCCGAACTCGTCAGGGTTCGCGCTCTGCAGCACCTCAATCGCATCGGATTGCTGCTGGCGCTTGGCGGTAGTTTCGAAGCGGTGCCTGCGACCTTGGCTCGTGAGACCCCATAATCGAGGAAAATTTATGTGATGAAGGTCTTTTTTTTCGGTATCACTTTTCATGAGAATCCGTTAATTTTATTGTTTAATATAAACAATGTGTTCATTCGGCTCTTCGGTTAAACCGTCTTCCTTGTCGCCATGCTGCAATCGTCGGCCGACCGTAATGGTTTGGATGCAATCAGCGAAAAGCAGTGGGCCCGGGGTGCCATGCGAGTCGATTTTGTGATTTTGGTTGATTCGCACCCGGGCGTACACGGAGGCATCCGTTACTTTTTGACACCATTGGCGGAGCGATTCCACTACCCGCCAGTATCACGAGAGGCTTGAGGACATGAAGGAACCCGCCAACCAAATGCCGCCAGGCAAAAATATGACCAGTCTCGTGCTCGATCTTATTCGCCCGTATCGCGGGTGGCTGATCATCGTGTTTGTCGCCATGCTCATCGAAACCGCCATGAGCATTGCAGCGCCCTGGCCGCTGAAAATCATCATCGATAACGTGGTCGGCAAACACAAATTGCCCGAATTCCTGACCTGGCTGCGTGACTTTTCCTTCGGTGAACACACGCTTGCCCTGGCAGGTGTGGCGGCTGCAGGCGCGGTACTGATTGCCCTCATCGGCGCTGTCGCCGGCTATATCGATAACTATTATACCGAGAGCGTGGCGCAGTATGTGGCAAACGATCTCCGTCACCGCCTCTACCACCATCTTCAGCGCCTCGCGCTGCGCTACTACGACACCCATCAGATCGGCAACATGTTGAGTACGATCACCTCCGATGTGGGCACGGTTCAGAGTTTTGCCTCCACGGCCTTGCTCAGCATCCTGGTCGATTCCCTGACCATCGTTGGCATGGTGGGGGTGATGCTCTATCTGAACTTCGATTTTGCCCTCGTCGCGGTGGGGGTGACGCCGTTCTTGCTGATGTTCGTCGCTCGTTTCAAAAAGGCGGTGAAGAACGCCACCCACGAGGTCCGCAAGCGCCAGAGCGACATCGTGAGCGTCTTGCAGCAGGGTTTGGAATCCGTGCGCTCCGTCAAGGCATTCGGACGGCAGGACATGGAAGAAGAGCGCCTGGACACGGCCAGCATGAAGTCCGTCGAGGCGGCACTCAAGGCCCGGCGGGTGAAGTCGCTGCTCTCGCCCATCGTCGCCGTGACGGTGTCGCTGTGTGTAGCTTTTGTGCTCTGGCGCGGGGCCGGGCTGATCCTCAGTGATGCGATGACAGTCGGGGCTTTGACCGTGTTTCTTTCCTACCTCAACAAATTTTTCAAACCGGTGCAGGACCTCGCCAAAATGACCAACGTCATTGCCCAGGCGGCGGTCGGCATGGAACGCATTCAGTCCATTCTCGACGCTGACACCATCATCCCGCAAAAGCCTGATGCGCGAGATCCGGGCAAACTCAAGGGTGAGATCGTCTTCGAGCATGTTGCCTTCGCCTACGACCCGGAACAACCGGTACTGCGCGACATCAATCTCACCATCAAACCGGGCCAGCGCATCGGCGTTTGCGGTCCGACCGGCGGCGGCAAGTCCACCGTACTCAGCCTCATCCCGCGCTTCTACGACCCGACCGTGGGGCGGGTGCTGATTGATGGTGCAGACGCCACCGATTATCAATTGGATCCGCTGCGGTCGCAGATCGGCTTTGTCTTGCAGGACACGGTGCTCTTTGCCGGTACGATCCGTGACAACATCGCCTACGGTCGGCTCGAAGCCACGCCGGACGAGATCATCGAGGCTGCGAAAATGGCCAACGCCCATGATTTTATTCTCCAGATGCCGCACGGCTACGACTCGCTGGTCGGCGAGCGTGGCCTGACGCTTTCGGGTGGCCAGCGTCAGCGCCTCGGCATCGCCCGTGCCATCGTCCGCAACTCGCCGATCCTCATCCTTGACGAACCCACCGCCGCCCTGGACACGGAATCGGAGAAGCTGGTGATGGAGGCGCTCGAACGCCTGATGGCGGGACGCACCGTCATCACCATCGCACACCGCCTGAGCACCATCCGTGACGCCGACAAGATTGTCGTTCTCAAAGGCGGCATTGTCGCCGAAGAAGGCACGCACGATGAGCTGATCATACGCAACGAAATCTACGCCGAACTGTATCGTATCCAGGCAGGGGCAACGCCCGCCCCTGACGTGTCTGCCGAAACCCAGCCGTAAACCAAAGAAGAACCTCAACTTGGTATAAAAATATGTCAAATCGATCACTTCTCGTTCTTCCCGACGACAGCGGGAAGCCCATCCTCGACGCTATTAACGCGGCCACGAAAAACCTCCGCATCAAGATGTTTGTTTTTTCCGATCCCGACCTGATCGCGGCTGTTATCGCCGCGCAAAAACGTGGGGTCAAGGTCCAGGTCATGCTCAATCCGGCCCGCCGCGACGGCGAGGAGGAAAATGTTGCGACCCGTGCGGCACTCGAGGGAGCTGACATTGAGGTGAAGGACAGCAATCCTGAATTCGGCATCACCCATGAAAAATCAATGGTCGTGGATGACGAAACGGCCTTTGTCAAATCCTTGAACTGGGCAACGAAAAATCTCACCCTCACCCGCGACTACGCCATTGTTACGAGTCATAAACATGAAGTGGATGAGATCATTGCCGGCTTCGAGGCTGACTGGAATCGTCAGGATTTTGATCCCGGCGAGAATGCCCATCTCATCTGGTGCCGCGGCAATGGCCGGCAGCGCATCGCTCGTCTGATCGACGGGGCCAAACATACCCTTTTCGTCCAAAATGAGCGCTACCAGGACGCCGTGATCATCGAACGATTGGTCCGCGCTGCGATGCGAGGCGTCAAAGTTCACGTTATGGCCATTCCGCCCCATAGTTTGAAAAAGGAAAAATTGGTCGAAGGGGTCGGCGGCCTGCGAATTATGGACGATGTCGGGATCAAGATCCACAAACTCAAGAACCTCAAGCTCCACGGTAAAATGATCCTGGCTGACGGTTGCCGAGCCATCATCGGTTCGATCAATCTCGCCCCCGGCAGTTTCGACGACCGGCGTGAACTGGCGATCGAAGTCCATGATGATGAGATCGTCGAACGTCTGCATCAGGTCGCCAAGCACGACTGGGAAAATTCCCACCCCCTTGATCTTTCCGACGAGGGCTTGTTCGCTGACCTCGAAGACCGGAAAGAAGGAAGTTCTGAAAAACTCGTGCTGAACGTGCATGAGAACCATGACAAGAAAGACAAAAGAGAAAGGTAAGAAAGAGAAGAAAGACGGGAATCACAAGAATCACAAGAAAGCATAAGCAGAGAGGGCGTTCCGTGACCGAAACCGGAAATATTGCTTCTTTTTTCGGAGGAAGAATGAAATCGCTGTTTGTCGCACTGTTTGTATGTATCTGCACCTGCTCAGGGGCCGCAGCCGATAGTGGAAATCCAGCGTCAGGGGCGGAGGTGCAAATCAATCTCTGTTCCGAACCCCAGCAGATTATCACAGCGCTGCAGCTCAAACATCAGGGGGGAAAATCACGGGAAGCCTGGTATTTCGATACGGCCGGGCTCGATCTCTTCAAGAAAGGCGTCCTCCTTCGCCTCCGCCTCTCGGGGCAGAAGTCCGAGCTGACCTTGAAGGTTGCGCATCAGCATTGTGCCGCTATCAACCCGGTGCTTCTGCCGGCGGGTGAGGCAAAATGCGAGCATGACATGCATGGAGAGCAACTTGAGGGTGCCGTGTCGATCAGCAGGATGCTTGAGAAGAAGCAGGTTCGCGCGCTCTTCAAGGGAAATGTGGTGCTTGCCGACCTCCTCAGCCCGGCGCAGATCCGTTATCTGCAGGAAGGCATTGCGGTTTGGCCGCTTCCCTTGGGACTGAAGCGCTTGGGGCCGGCCCACATTGATACCTACCGCAAGAAGGGCCAAGCCTTTGTCGTTGAAATCTGGCAGCTTCCGTCGGGTCTGCGCACTGCCGAAATCTCGCAGAAAAGCAGTCTGGCGGCGGCCCGTCGTGTTGAATCCGACCTGAAGGAACTCTTGAACCGTAACCAGGTGAAGGTTTGTGAAGACCAGAGTTCGCAGGCCGGCCGTAAACTCAACGAGTATTTGAAAGGGCTCTAGAGCTCGGGCAAGAAGTGACCGGATTGAAAAAATAAAGATGCAACTGGCACGGTACAAATCTATTCATTCCATGAAAGGAGAAAGAAATGAGCACATTGGTTGTTATTGGTTATGAGAATGAATTCAAGGCAGAAGAAGTACGCCTGACCCTGCGCAAACTGCAGAAGGACTATCTGATCGACCTGGAAGACGCCGTCGTGGCGGTGAAGGACGCCAAGGGCAAGGTCAAGCTGCATCAGGCAGTCAATTTGACGGCAGCTGGTGCTGTCAGCGGCGGATTCTGGGGAACGCTGATCGGCCTGATTTTCTTGAATCCGCTCCTGGGCGCCGCAGTGGGCGCCGCCACTGGCGCGGTTTCCGGCGCACTTGCAGATTTGGGCATCAACGACAATTTTATGAAAGAATTGGCGGGCAACATGGCCGCCGGCAGTTCGGCACTCTTTGTCCTCGTGCGTAAATCCACCCCGGACAAGGTGCTCGAAGAACTCAAAGGGTCGGGCGGCAAGGTGCTGCAGACTTCGCTTTCCCACGATGACGAAGCCAAGCTGCAGGCCGCACTGGATGCAAAATAACAATAATTCGCTTGCCTGCTGATGCAGCTGTTCTTGACAGGATCGGCTGGAATGTATTTTTTTAAAGTCGGAATAGAGAAGGCAGGGTTTGGTGCCCCTGCCTTCTCTATTCAAATAAGCCAAAACACCGGAGGGTGAGAAGTATGAAAAGAGCAGTTCAGCCGATTATTGCTGTGGTTTTCCTAGGCCTTGCCAGCCCGGCCCAGGCGGGCGGTCTTCTGATGTATGAGATGGGAACCGAGGATGTCGGACTGGCCAATGCCGGCAGTGCGGCCCGCGCCCAGGATGCCTCGGTTGTTGCCAATAACCCAGCCGGCATGACCCGCCTGCAAGGCGACCAGATCACTGTCGGGGCGCAACTCATATACGCGGATGCGGACTATACCTTGAACGACCCCTTCCTCAGCGGGCCGGGTAATGTCATCCCCTTGACACCAGGCGGAAGCGCTTTCTACAGCCATAGCGTCAGCGATAACCTCAAGCTGGGCATGGCCTTTTATGGCGCTTTTGGTTTAAGCGAGAAGTGGGGAGAGAGCTGGGCGGGCAACAATCTTTTCACGGAAGTTACTTTGCTGGGACTGACGCTGCAACCCTCCTTGGCCTACCGACTGAACGACAAATGGTCGGTCGGTGCGGGGCTGGGCATCAATTACGGCATTTTCGCACTCAAACGTGACCAGTTGTTGATCCGGGGCGGTGGTGAACTCGATCAAAACGATACCGATGTGGCCCCGAATGCCAAACTGGGTATCTTATTTGAACCCTCGCAACAGACCCGCTTCGGCCTGACCTATACCAGCAAGGTAGATTACAGCTTTGATATTGACCCGACCGGCACTCTGCCGAGATCGGGCTTGCCGTGGACCCTGCCGATTGGTGTTATGGTGGATCAGCCGCAGCAGGTCATGTTCAGTGGGGTGCGGGTGCTCACCGATAAATGGTCGATCCTGGGTGAAATCGGCTGGCAGAACTGGAGTGATCTCAGCTTGGAGGTGACCACGAATAATCTCACTGCAGTCCCCAAACTGGATTTGCAAGACACCTGGCACGGCGCCCTCGGCTTCCAGTATCAACTGAACGCCGACACCCGGTTGAACTTCGGTGTTGCCTATGACTCCTCCATGTATGATAATGTTAATAATGTCTTGATAGTTCTTCCATCAGGCAGCACCTGGCGCTTTGGTACCGGTGTGCAACGTCAACTCAACGAGCGCTCTTCCCTTGGTGCATCGTTTGAATATCTCATGGTCGAGGATTTGAAGGCGGCCTCCCCTGATGTCCTTGCGGGAAGCTTTGACAACCTGAGCATGTATTTCTTCTGTCTCAATTACAGTTACCGTTTTTAACGGCCAGGCCGGAATAATAAAGGCAGATATCACTCTTAATCCCACATCAAGGAGCCCGATTTTGGCGCAGATTCATTGGCAGGCTGGCACTGTCTCTTTTCAAGGCAAGCAAAGGGGCACAGCACTGCTGCTCGCCCTGTTTTTCTGGGTTTTCTGTTGCGCGGGCGTCTCGGTGTCGTTGCCAGGTCGTACTTTTGCTGGGACGGAGCCGACACAGGAAACAGCAGGAAGCAAAAAGATTGAAGGCAGCTGGGTTCGGCCCGATGGTGGCTACATCCTGCAATTGAAGGATATAAAGGAGGACGGCAGCGTGACGGCCGGGTACTTCAACCCCCGGTCCATCAACGTTGCCAAGGCGGAAACAGGGCAAAAGGACGGCGCACTCACCTTGTTCGTGGAGCTGCGCGACACGAATTATCCAGGGTCGACCTATACCTTGACCTACGATCCAGCCACCGACAGCCTGAAAGGTCTTTATTTCCAGGCAGCCATGAAGCAAACGTTTACTGTGGAGTTTGTCCGGGTTAAATAATGGTTATTCTGCAGAGGAGAATCAAATGAAAAATAGGAATCTATTGAGTCAGTCGCTGCTGCTCGTGCTCCCGCTGCTGGTGTGCCTGAGCGTCAGTGGGTACGCCGCGGAGAAGGCACACGTAGCAAAGGGTTCGCAGCCGCAAAAGGCCGCGGGCAAGGAGGTCGCGCCCAAGGTTGAATTGAAACTCGAGCCCAAGGCCATCGACATTTTGAAGGCCGCAAGTAATCGCTTGGCCGCTGCTCGCACCATGGGGTTCACGGCAGTTGTTTCCTACGAAAGCCCGAGCCGCTTTGATGTTCCTCTTATCTACACGACCAAATCCGAAGTCCTGCTGCAGCGGCCTGACAAACTGCAGGTGATCACCACCGGTGACGGTCCTGCCACGGAATTTTATTATAACGGCAAGCAGATGACGGCGTTTGCACCAGCCGAGAACCTGATCGCTGTTGCCGAGGCGCCGCCCACGATTGACGCGGCCTTGAAAGCAGCCTACAAGAATGCGGCGATCTATTTCCCTTTTACTGATGTCATTGCCCCCGACCCTTACAAGGACATTGCCGAGGGTCTGGTCCTTGCCTTCTATGTCGGCCAGTCCAAGGTGGTCGGCGGAACAACCACCGATATAGTAGCCTACGCCAACAACGATGTGTTCATTCAGATCTGGATTGGTGCGGAGGATAAACTGCCCCGGATGCTCCGTGCCGTCTATCGGAATGATCCGAGACGGCTCCGCCACCAGCTGGAACTCTCCAACTGGCAGCTTGATCCTATCATTCCGGCGGGTGCCTTCACCGCTGCAAATGCCGATAAGGCAAAGCCCATCGCCTTTGCCCATCCCAACCCGATCCGGCCGCCGGAGGCCAAACTCCCGAAGAAGCGTACAACATCGCAAACCCCAGGTAAGAACCAGTGAGGAGGGACATCATATCATGAAAACAATTTCTATCGGTGTTATGAGTTTCTTGATAGCCGCGCTTCCGTGCGGTCCGGCTGCGGCCTGGATGTCCGCCAATCGCTTTGGCGGTAGCACGTCGCACAGCTGGGGGGATACAAGCCACACCAACGCCTGGGGCGGCGGCACCTCGCACGCCTATGGGGAGGGCACGTCGCATACGAACATGGACGGTGGCAGTGCCTCCCACGCCTATGGCGGGGGGTGGTCGAAGACCGGTGCCTACGGTGGGACGGCCTATGGCGATGCCCATTACGGTGGCGCCTACTATCATCCGCCTGGGGCGGTGTATCCGGGATACCACCCACCCGCGACGGTGAATGTCTATGGTTCCGGCTGCTACAACTGCGGGGGCTGGTCCACTGCGGGCGCAGCGGCCGCCGGCGCCGCAGTCGGCATGGTCGCCGGCGCGGCCATTGCCTCGTCAAACACAGCCGCAGCAACATCCAACGCCTATAATGCCGGCGTCGCAGCAGGCAGTGCCAGTGCGTATCCGGGCTATGTGACCGGCGCGGTTTATGGCACATTGCCTGCGGGTTGCGCCATGCCCAGTGTACAAGGTAAAACCTACTATTTATGCGGCAACACCTGGTTCCAGCCATCCTATGGTGCGAACGGCGTCTATTACGTGGTGGTGCCCGCTCCCTGAGACGGCGGTTCGCTTGCCGTCCTGATTATGGAATCAGCTCGATTTCGTTGGAAAAAGCCTCCGAGGGCATCTGCGGAAAAGGTTTTTCGCAGAAATCTATTTTGACCTTGTAGCGTCCAGCGGGCAGATTGGCGGGGAGAGAGGTGGAAAGAAGGCGGGAGGCCTTGCGGTCGCCGATCCGAAGACAATCGGTGGCGACCGCACGGTCGAGGCGGACGGTGGCCACCGGATTCTGCTGTTCGTCGGCCCGGACAATCTGCACCATCGGCCGCACCCCGAAATCAAAGGTGCTGATGCTGGAAAAAGCCAGTCTAGCCCGTTCTTTGGGGCGGTAGCGGTCGAAATCCGTGGAGAGGAAGAGGTGCCGATTGTAATCCGGCTCCTTGACCCGGGTTCCCGAGGTCGCGGCTTCCCAGAAACGCGGCCGGCCGGCGTCGAAATGAACGGTTTTGTCGCCGTAATGGCCGATCCCGCCGCAGTTTTTCGCCCGTATCGTCTCCCAGATATATTTGCCGTTCACTCCTTCCAGCCAGAAATCCAAGGCAATGCCGTCCTGGTGGGTGCTGGTCCGGGCGGCATTGTTGCCTTGGTCGCGGATCTGATTGTTGTATTCCGGGCTGCGGTAGGCGGATTCAATGTTGATCGTCTTGCCGGGCGCCAAGCGGTCGGTGAAATAGCTGAGCATGAACAGGAGGCGGGGGGAGATGTGTTCGCCTTTCTCCTCAGTGGGAAATCCGAACACCCAATCGACCTTGTTCAGCGCCTCTTCGTTGAACGAGCCGTCCTGGTTGAGCAGATTGACCTTGGCCTCATGATTGTTGCGCATATTCTTCAGGTGCAGTGAACCGCTGCCCATGAGGAAAAAACGGTCAGGCAGTTGCCCGGCACATATTTTTTCAGTCTGAAAAAATGAAAATACAGCAAGAAGGATTGCTAAGCTGAGAAATCGAATGAAGTTTGGCATTATGTCTGGTTGTTAATATTGACGATGTTGCCGGTCTGTTGGCAGGTTGCGGCGCGACTATTCCGGCAAATTTTCCACCCGAATGCCTTTCTCCTCAATCGCCTTGATCAGATCATCGCGGGCGTGCTGCTTGCTTTTGATCTGCAACTGCAGCCAGGATCGCCACTCCTCCCGTTTGTCCGCCCTCGGCGAACCAGGCTCCAGGGAGGGGCTGCTCTCCAGCTGAACCCTGGCTTGCTGCGTCTCATGGGTCAGCCGATCGTATTGTTCCTGGAAAAAAGTCAAATCTCTGATCGTTTCGTAACCGATAGTGATGATGGGTGCGGTATGGGGTGGTTTGGGGGCGGTGTTCATAGCTGTTGCCTCATTGTGGTTCAATGGTGTCCGGTGCCAGTTTGTCTTGCTTCAAGGAGAAAAGGGCGCATTGGCAGTAAGCAAACAGTAGGGTATGGAACGAAAAAAGGCAACCCGGGATCGAGTATCCGGTCAAGGCCGGAAGTACATTGCCGGTCGCTCATCGTCTGTTCTACTCGACCCGGCGGCAGATGTTTTCCACCTCCTGCCATTTCTGCAGCAGCCGCTGTTCCGACACCGGTTGGGCCGTGCCCAATTCCGGGGCAAAGATTGAAATCCGGAATTCCTCAAGCAGTTCAAGGTATTCCTGCTGGCAGACCCGGCAGGGCAGGGTGGGGTTGTTGAAATGAGCCATCTGCCGCAACCGGGCCACCGGCGTTAGCAGTCGTTCGGCCTTTTTACCGTCCTTGAGCGGCGAATGTTCGGCCCGTTCGATCCGTAGGGACAAGGCCTGCAGATAGCGAGGTTTGTGATGCAGTTGTCCGGCGTGGAGCGATTGCAGAAAACTCTCCGGCAGAATCTGTTCGAGGGCCGTCAGGTATTCGTTGTGGCGTGATTCCTGGTAATTTTTATTCGTTCTTGCCCGCGCAGCCCATTCCGTAATTTTGTTTTTCACCATCCGCCGCTGCCGCAAGGTTTCGGTGATTTTGTCGAGCAGGTCGGTAGCGGTGCGCAGAACCCCTTGTTCTCCGGCCCTGATCAGTGTTTCTTGAAAATGGGCGAGGGAAGGGAGTTCGCCCTCGGTGACGGCAAAAACTGCATCGAGGAGGAAGGCCTGGAGGCTGGTCCGCAGCTCTGTCGCCGAGGCTTTGGCCCCCAGGCTGAGCCAGGAAGCGGAATGGCTGGTGAGAGAGGCTTTGCAGAGTTTGCGGATGGCAGTCATCTCCTTGGCAAAGTGTTGACCGTAAAGGAAGTGCAAGCCAAGCCGATTCAGCCGTCTGCTCATAGTCTCGCTGTCGATGTAGGAGAGATGAACCGTGTTATGTATTTCATCAACCTTCAGGGCTGGAAAATAGAGGCCGATTATCCGGCCATTGGCATCGGCAAGCGGCAGTTTTCTCTCAATTGCATCCAGATCGTCGGCATTGATTTCCCGGCTTGGCGGCAGGGCGCGTTGGCTGGTGTCGGCCGTGCGGCTCCTGCTGATCTGTTGGTACTCGACGAGTTCGTTGAAGGAGCGGCTCGCAAACAGCGTTGCCCCATGTTCATCCAGCAGCAGGAAGCGCATCCGCAGGTGCAGCGGCAGAGTGTCGGCCTGCCAGTCGCTACGCTGCACCACTACCTGGTAGAGGCGAAGGATGGCCCGTTCGATCTCCTGATAGAGGGATCCCTTGGAGAGAGAGAGGCTGTCCATGATCCGGTCGACTGCATCGGGCAGGGGCACCAAACGGCGGCGCAATGGTTTGGGCAGTCGTTTTCCGAGCAATAAAAGTTTTTCCGGCAGCAGACCAGGAACCAGCCATTCAAAGATGTGCGGATTGAGATGAGCCAGCAGGTTGCGGGGGATGCGGACGGTGACGCCATCGGCCTCGTCGCCGGGGGCAAAAAGATAGGACAGTTCCAGCTCGAATTCCCCGGCCCGGATCGAGGCGGGAAAACGATACAACTCCTCGCTGTCCGGCACCGCGAGGCAGATGTCCTCCTCGGTCATCCGCAAAAATGTGTCGTTTCTCTTGCTCCTGAGCTGCCGGTTGAGGGTGAAGCGGTCATAGACCCGGCCCAGGCGGGCATCATAAAATGTATAGAGCACCTCCTCGTCGACCACGATGTTGCGGCGGCGGAAACGCTCTTCCATCTCCTGAAACTGGGCCACCAAGGCTGCATTGTGTTCAAGAAAAGGATACTGGCCACCCAGCTGCTGCTCGATCAGGGCCGAGCGGATGAAGATATCGCGGGCTTCCAGCAGGGTTTTTTCGTTGAGCCGCCCGTATTCGACCTTGCGGCCGGCAACGATGGTCAGGCCAAAGAGGCTGACCCGCTCCAGGGCCAGGACTTTGCCGCTCTTTTTTTCCCAGTGCGGATCTGACCAGGCGCGTTTGCACAGGTCGCCGCCTAGCCGTTCCAGCCAGTCGACCTCGATGGCGGCAACAGTGCGGGCAAACATCTGGGTGGTTTCAACGAATTCCGCGGCTAAGGCCCACTGCGGCCCCTTGTTGTAGAGGCCGGAGCCTGGAAAGAGGACCACCTCTTTGTTGCCGGAGGAAAGATAGGTGTTTTTTTCTTTTTTCAGGCAGATGTTGCGCAAGAAGCCGCTGGCCAGGGCAATGTGGATGGCCTCAAAACCAGCGGGCGCGTCATTTGGGTGAACGTTCTTGTTCTCCCGGAGCAGGCGGCTGATCTGTTCGTGCACATCCATCCATTCGCGCATCCGCTGCCAGGAAAGAAAGTTTGCTTTGCAGAAGCGGGAAAGCCGTGATTTTGCAGGAGCCTCCTCGCCGGGTATAAAAAAAGCATTCCAGATGTTGAGCAGGGTGAGGAAGTCCGATTTCTTGTCGACAAACTGGCGGTGGACCTCATCGGCTTTATGTTCCTTGTCGGGCGGGCGTATCCGCGGATCCTGAATGGAAAGGGCAGCGGCGAGAACGGTGATTTCGCGGCTCGAGCCAAGCGCCATGCTTTCGATGATGATCCGGGAGATGCGGGGATCAAGCGGCAGCCGGGCCATCAGGCGGCCGTTGGCAGTGAGATGGTGGTCGCCGACAATCGCCCCCAGTTCCTTGAGGATGCGGTAGCCGTCGCGGATGGCAGTGGGTGGCGGCGCATCAATGAAGGGGAACCGGGCAGGATCGCCCAGCTTGAGGTTGATCATCTGCAAGATGACCTCGGCCAGGTTGGAACGCTGAATTTCCGGCAGGGTAAAGGGTTCGCGGGAGAGAAAATCCTCTTCGCTGTAGAGGCGGATGCAGGTGCCCGGTCCGGTGCGGCCGCAACGGCCCCGGCGCTGCTCGCAGCTTGCCCGTGAGATGCGGCTGACCTTGAGGCTGGTGGTGCCGGTGCGCGGGTTGTAACGGGCGATTCGCGCCAGCCCCGTATCGACCACAAAACGGATGCCCGGTACCGTGAGCGAGGTTTCGGCGACATTGGTGGCAACGATGATTTTGCGCCGGTTCGAGGGGCGGAAGATGCGACGTTGGTCGGCTGCGGGCAGGCGGCCGAAGAGCGGCAGCAGCAGATGACTGTCGCTGAAATTCTGCAGCCCGTCAAGGGTATCGCTGATGTCGCGTTCGGTGGGCATGAACACCAGGATGTCGCCGCCCAGGGGGAGCGTGGGCCAGTTCCTCGATCGCGGCGATGGCCTGGTCGACAAAGGAACCATCCGCCTCGTCCTCGTCAACCGCCTCTCGATACAACGTGGTGATCGGATAGGTACGGCCGGAGACCGAGATCACCGGGGCACCGTCGAAATGGCGGCTGAATTTTTCGGCATCGATGGTGGCCGAAGAGATGATCAGGTTGAGGTCCGGGCGGGCAGGCAGCAGGTTTTTCAGGTAGCCGAGGAGAAAATCAATATTAAGGCTTCGTTCATGGGCCTCATCGACAATGAGTGTGTCGTATTGTCTGAGTTGCTGGTCCTGGCGGGTCTCGGCCAGCAGGACGCCATCGGTCATGAACTTGATCAGGGTGTCTTTGGAGGTCTGATCATGGAAGCGAATTTTGTAGCCGACCTTTGCCGGGGCTTTCATTTCCTCGGCCACGCGGTCTGCCACCGAGAGGGCGGCGATCCGCCGCGGCTGGGTGCAGCCGATCATGCCGCTTGTTCCCCGTCCGGCCTCGATGCACATCTTCGGCAGCTGGGTGGTCTTGCCGGAACCGGTGTCGCCGACAATGATCAGAACCTGATGCTCGCGGATGGCGGCAACGATGAGATCCCGCTGCTCGCTGACCGGCAGTTCGGGAGGATAAGAAAGATGCATGAAATTATGGAAATTTTCTTGAGGATGCCGGGGCGTTCGGAGTACAATCAAACATCGTGCCGCTTATTCAGGCCTCTATACCTGAATTTTTTGGCCATCACATCTGAAATATAATCGCACAGCGAGGAACAAATGAAAGCTATCAGAAAGGCCGTTATCCCGGTGGCGGGATTGGGGACGCGATTTTTACCGGCTACCAAGGCGATTCCCAAGGAAATGCTCACCATCGTTGATCGTCCTACTATCCAGTATATCGTCGAGGAGGCGGTGGCCTCAGGCATTGAGGAGATTATTTTTATCACCAGCGACGGCAAATCAGCCATCGAAAACCATTTTGACTATGACTTCCAGTTGGAGACGGTGCTCAAGGATAGAAAGAAGGAGCAGATGCTGGAGGAACTGGTCAATATCTCCAACCTGATCGATATCATTTCCGTTCGGCAGAAAGAACCACTGGGCCTGGGGCATGCCATCTGGATGGCGCGCAATGTGGTCGGTGACGAACCCTTCATGGTTCTGCTCGGCGATGACCTGGTGATGAGCAAGGTGCCCTGCTGCAAGCAGATGATTCAACTGTACGAACAGGTGGGTGAATCGATTGTCGCCATCCAGCATGTGCCCATGGATCAGACCCATCAGTACGGTATTGTCGAGGGGCTGTCGACCGAGCACGAGCGAACCTACAAAGTCGACCGCATGGTGGAGAAACCGGCGCCCGGGACCTGTAACTCGGACATGGCCATCATCGGTCGCTACTTGCTGATGCCGGAGATTTTCGAGTACCTGGAAAAAACCACCCCAGGTCACGGCGGCGAGATTCAGTTGACCGATGCCCTCCTGGCGCTGTCCAACAAACGAGGCATGTATGCCTATGAATTCAATGGCAAACGCTACGATGCCGGCGATAAGCTGGGCTACCTGAAGGCTATCGTTGATTTTGCTGTCAGCCACAATACCTTGGGCAAACCGTTTAGCGAGTATTTACGTAAGATTTGTGCCGAAATGGCCTGATAACAGGTTCTTTTAGGCTGAAGCACAGGTGGATTTTTTATACGAAGTCGCCGTTGACGCCCCCTTGGCCGCAACCCTGACCTACAGCCAGCCCGCCGGGAGAGCAGAACCTATCCTGGCGGGCTGCTGCGTTCGCGTCCCTTTGGGAAACCGCCGTGCCAGCGGTTATATTCTGGGACCGGCCACGCCGCAACCGGAAGGCGAGCGGTCTTTTGTGGTCAAGCCCATAGCCGAGGTGCTCACCGAGGCGCCGTATTTTCCGGAAAGTCTCATTCCTTTTTACCGCTGGATTGGCCGCTACTACCATCACCCCATTGGCGAGGTCCTGCGAACAGCCCTGCCGCTGGCACCTACGTCAAGGAGTCATCGCCAGGTCAAGGCCAAGATGCGGGAAATGCTGGCTCCCGGCCCCGCCTTGCTGCCTTTGCTGCAGCCAATTGAAACGCCCAACGTTAGCGAGATACTGGCAGCTCTTCAGAATGTAGATGAAGGATTGTTGAGGAAGTCTGAATGCAAGGCGCTGACCCTCTTCTTCGACCTGTTTCAACAGGGCAACGGCCTGGCGGTACCACGAACTTTCCTGAACCAGCGCTATCCCGGAGTTGGTCCCCGGTTGAGCCGGTTGCTTGAACTGGGGATTCTCACCATCGCAAGCGAACGGGTGTACCGGGATCCTTTTGGTGAGCCGCCGGCCTTTCATCCGGCTCCCGAGCAACTCACCCTTGAGCAGCAGCAGGTGCTGGCCGCATTGCTGCCGGCAATGGATACCGCAGCTTTTACCTCCTTTCTCCTTTTTGGAGTGACCGGCTGCGGTAAGACCGAGGTCTATCTCCGGGCGGTGCAGCACGCCCTTTCCCATGGCAAAACTGCTCTGGTGCTGGTGCCGGAAATCGCCTTGGCTTCCCAACTCGAGGCCCATTTTTATTCTCGCTTCGGGGCGCAACTGGCAGTGCTGCACAGCGGTCTCAGTGACGGCGAGCGTTTCGACCAGTGGCAAACGGTTCTTTCTGCCACGGCCAAAGTGGTGCTGGGAGCGCGGTCAGCGGTTTTTGCGCCGCTGGAACATCTCGGCATCGTCATTGTCGATGAGGAACATGAGCCAGCCTACAAGCAGGAGGATGGCCTGCGCTACAATGGCCGCGATTTGGCCGTGCTGCGGGCGCAGATGGCCGGATGCCCGGTCCTGCTCGGTTCGGCCACGCCCTCGGTGGTCAGCTATCACCACTGTATCCAGAAAAAGTACACCCTGCTGACCATGCGCAAACGGGTGGCCGAACAGCCCCTGCCGACGGTTGAGATCGTCGATTTAGCCACGGTCGAACGTTCCCGGCCTGATCTGGTTTTTTCCGATCAGCTGATCAGCTGCCCTGGGTGACACGCTGGAGCAGGGCAGGCAGAGTCTGCTGTTCGTCAATCGCCGCGGTTTTTCCTCGTTCATGCTTTGCCGGGATTGCGGCACCATTCTCCAGTGCAAGCACTGCCTGGTTTCCCTGACCCTGCACCGCAGTCAGCGAACGCTCCTCTGTCACTACTGCGGCTACAGTCAGCATCCCGACACCCTTTGCCCATCCTGCGGATCTACCCGGGTGGCGGGGCTCGGCATCGGTTCGGAGCGGGTCGAGGAGGAGGTGCAGCAACTCTTTCCCGGAGGCCCGGGTGGCGCGCCTGGACAGTGACACCACCACCAATCGCAAGCACTACTTGGCAACCCTCAAGGCAGTGCGGTCGCGGCAGATCGACATCCTGATCGGCACCCAGATGATTGCCAAGGGGTTGCATTTTCCTCATATTACCCTGGTAGGCGTGGTCTGGGCTGATTCCGGGTTGGGCATGCCTGATTACAAGGCGGCGGAGCGGACCTTTGCGCTGCTCGCCCAAGTCACCGGCCGAGCGGGACGCGGAGAGGATCCGGGCCGGGTCATCATCCAGACCTACCAGCCCCATCACTATAGTGTTCATTTGGCGCAGCATCACGATTATACTGCGTTTTTCGAACGGGAAATCGCCGTACGCCAGCCTCTGGGTTATCCACCCTTTTCCCGGCTGGTCAATATACGTTTCAGCGGTCTTCAGGAAAAACGGGTCGAACAGGCAGCCGGCAAGGTTGCAGATTTTCTCCGCAGCCGCCAATGGACAGATCGGGTGGATATCCTCGGGCCTTCACCATCGCCTTTGGTCAAACTGAAAGACCGGACCCGCTGGCAACTGCTCCTGAAAAGCAGCTATCCGGCAGTGCTGCACGAAGTATGCGAGACACTTCTGAGCGAGAAAAGTAAGCTCTGCCCGCAGGCCGTCACCATGAGTTTTGATGTTGATCCGGAGAATATGATGTGACAGCCTGTTGGCTGCGAGCAATGACAGGAAGGTGGGAAGACGCCCCGGCGGAAAGGAGGGAGGGAACCGCCGGGGCGACAGGAGGGCTTTGGGGAACTTGGTACTGCCTGGAAAACGATTACATCATCATGTGTTGCTTGCCGCGCATGCCATGGCAGGGCATGCCGTCACAGCCGGCCTGGCCCATCATCAGCATGGGCATGGGCAGGCCCGTTTCCCGAGCCTTGGCGCGAAGTTTTTCATTCAATTCAAAGAGTTCGCCGGCCAGTTGCGAGGCTTTTGCCGTATCCGGGGTTCCGGCGTTCAAAAGAGTGCGCATTACCGCGTTCTTTTCCGCCAGTTCTTTTCTGATACCGACGGTGTCGTTCAGAAACTTGTCACGGACCTTTTGCATCTCCGTGTTCATCTGGTACTGACAGGGGAGACCACTTGCCTTGCCTTGGGGGCCGGGTTGTGCCGGTTGACTGGGTTCGGCAAGAGCGGCCTGGCTGATGGCCAAGGTTAAGCCGCTGGTGAATATAGCCGCCAGCATAATTTTTTTATTGGATGTTGTCATTTTCATGACTGCATGCTCCTGATTTTCGTGAAGTTTAATGTGAGCCTGTTGTTGCCTGTTTCTTAGCGATAACTGTGCCAGAATTACTGTTTGCGATTAAAGTATTGTTTTTATATGGTATTTTTATACAGCGAGCAGGCTCCTTGTTTTTTATAGACAAAAGAATCGCCCAACTGTTCCCTTTCTACCCAGGCAAGCAACCGCAAGTGAGTAAAGAGTATCCAGGCAGGGACCCTTCAGGATGGAATGAGCCCGAGCGATCCCTGGAATGAACCCCATACCTCCCTGAAGTTACCTGTGGTTTGATCTTTGCAAGCAAAGTGGACATGAAAACACGACTCCTCGAAGAGATTCAATCAACCGGCCTATATGTTTTCCTCGCCCTGGCTATTGGCTGCGGCTGCGGGACTGCTGATCATGATCGTGGTTACCTTCGCCTTCCACAATCATCGGCTGGAGGAGCGGTTGATGACCAATGCCATGCTCCAGAAGGCTGCCACCCTGATGCGGGTGCTCCACTCCGGGTCCAGGGCATCCTACCTCAACGATCTGCGGAAAGATTACTGGAACAACGAAGCCTGGAATGTCCATGTGCAGCGGGTGATCGATCACCTCGCGGAAGATCCAGATTTGAGTTTTATTTCGTTGGTCGACGCTAAGGGCAAGGTGATTGCCCATAGCGACCATGCCCGAGTCGGCACGATCGAACCTTTGCCAGCCAGCAAAGGACAGCAGAGCGAGGCTGAGGATCAGCCACAGATGGCGTACAGCATTCAGGAGGCCGGCGATTTTGGCCGCGTTTTCGAGGCGGTCCGCCAATTTTCTCCGGCCTTTCCCACCTTGGCTCCAATGCCCTTGCGGCCGATGCGCGAGGGGCAGCGAGGGCAGTTTTTCCATGAACCGGAGGGGCGCCGCCCGATGCTTCGTTTAAATCCCGAGGGCACTCCTGGCGGCGAGCAGTATTTTGTAATTGTCGCTTTGGACATGAAAGAATTTGACCGGACTCTGGGCCGGTTGCGGATGCAGATTTTCATGCTTTCCCTGGCCATGCTCCTTGTTGGACTTGGCGGCTGGTTTTCCCTGTCAGCGGTTCAGGGTTTTCGCATCTCGCAGAAAACACTGGACGATATCCAGGCCTACACCTCGCTCCTGATTGCCAAATTGCCGGTCGGCGTCATAGCCACCGACACATTGGGCAGAATTACTACCTGGAACCGGACTGTCACTCAACTGACCGGTATCGAAAAGAGCGCGGCAACAGGCAAAATGCCGGGGGATGTTCTGCCCGAGCAACTGAGTATCTTTTTTCGACTCCGAAGACGAAACGGGCACGGAAAAGCCAGTGCCGGAGACGGAAAGCAGCGTGCGCCTGATGTTTGGTGGCCGGCGATGTGAATTGTTGTGTCACCCTCTGACCATTATTGACAGCGAGCAGCAATATATGGGCAAAGTCTTGCTGATTTCGGATGTTACCGTCATCAAATCACTTGAACAGCGGATGCGGGAAAACGAACGGCTGGCCGCAGTGGGCCGTATGGCAGGCGGCGTCGCCCATGAGGTGCGCAATCCCTTGAGTTCCATCAAAGGGCTGGCGTTGCTGCTGAAAAACAAATTTCCCGCCGGCAGTAAGGAGCAGGATACAGCGGAACTGCTGATCCAGGAAACCGAACGGATGAATCGGACCATCACCGAAATGCTCAGCTTTACCCGGCCATCTGCCACTGAACTTGGCTCCGGTCGATCTTGCCGGGTTGCTGGGGCGCAGCCTGGAATTGATCAAGGCTGAGGCGGCGGAAAACGGCATTGAAACCGCCCTGGAAGCACAAAATGGTCTCTTGCCGGTTTTAGGCGATGTCGACCGTCTGCAACAGGTGATGATGAATGTCCTGCTCAACGCCATGCAGGCCATGGAACAGGGGGGAGGAAAGCTGGTGGTCGCTCTCGGTCAACAGGGCGGATTATCAGGGGGTGGAACTGCGGATCAGTGACACTGGCGACGGTATTGCCACCGAACTGCTGCCCCAGGTGTTTTATCCCTATTTCACCACCAAACAGGGCGGAACCGGCATCGGGTTGGCGATATCACAGAAGATTATCGCCGATCACGGCGGTTCCATCGAGATGGAGAGCGAAATTGGCAAGGGTACGACCGTTATTATTCAACTCCCTGTTTGTGCCCCTCAGCCAGGTTGAACCGGGGGGCACGTTCAAAAGATAGGGCCGAAAGCACAATGGTGGGCGGTCTGGCCAGCCGGATCAGGGAGCGCTGAAATGCTTGTTGAGGAATTCGCACTCTATCGGGGCGAGATCAAAGCGTATTTCTGCTTCCTCAAGGACCGCCCGCCGCTTTTTTTCCGGATGATCCCGCAGGGTTTCCGTCATCCATGTCAGCGCTTTTTTCAATTTTGCCGATTTATTGTGCAACGGTGATTGCTCGCTCATACACTTCCCTGGTTTTCCTTGATAGCGGTTGATTGTTCCGGGTGATGAGATTAAAGTATACAGTACAGGTGACAAGGCGGCAACTATGACACACTGCTCCGTCTGTCGATGAAGCTGCCTTGACCGCATGCGATACAGGTGACAGCACACAGTCAACGGTGGATACAACCAGGTATACTATGGAAAGTCTGACAGGACATTTTCTCATTTCTACACCGCAGATGCCTGATCCAAGATTTCAGGAACAGGTGATATATTTGTGTGCCCACAATGATGAGGGGGCCATGGGGCTGGTCATCAACAATCCCAACCCTGAGGTTACCCTGCTTGACGTTTTCCACGGTTCCAACCTGGCCATTCCGGAAGGGCCGTTGCCCCCGGTCTATATGGGCGGCCCGGTAGAACTTGATGCCGGTTTTATTCTGCACTCCACCGAAGCGCCCGATCGATATTCCGTGGAAGTGAAACCCGGTGTGTATTTAAGCCGCGATGCCCGGCTTGCTCGAGGACATTTCTCTTGGCCAAGGTCCGAAAGATTTTCTTTTCATGCTGGGGTATGCAGGATGGGGTGCGGGCCAGTTAGAGGGTGAACTGGTCGACAACGGTTGGCTGACGGTTCCCGCTGACCTTGACGTAATTTTTCATACCCCCGATGAGTTGAAGTGGAAGAAAGCGGCGCAAAAATTTGGGATTGATATTTCGATCTTCGGTGATATTATCGGCTACGCTTGATAGCCGATGCTTTTTCACTTTCCTTTTCATTGACACCGCCGGCCCCCGTGGACCGGCTTTTTTTTTGCTATGAGCGATAACACCACCTCGTCTTTCCAGGTTTCCGATATATTCGAATGTGCCCGTTGCGGTTTCTGCTGCCACGGGGAAACCACCGTTTCCCTTGATCAACGCGACCAGGAGCGGATGATCAAAGCACTTGCCCTGAGTCGAGAGGAAACGCAAAAACGTTACTGGCGGATCACTGGTACGGTGGTACAGATGCAGGTCCGTGACGGCCACTGCATTTTTTATGATCCAGAGTCCGGTTGCACCGTCCATGAAGGCCGCCCCTGGCGGTGCCGGCAGTGGCCACTTCATCCGAGCATGCTCGCTGATGAAAACAATTATCGGACCATTGTTGATTCTTGTCCGGGATTCAAAAAAGAAGTGAGTTACGAACAGTTTTGTCGTATTCTTCAAGCATTGCTTGACAGGGGTGACACCGGGAAATTTTTCGGATGAAATTTCTCATCCCCTTTGTCGGCAAAACCAAGGAATCCTATCTCGAAAGCGGTATCCGCGATTATGCCGGTCGGCTTGGCCGGTTTGCCGTGGTTGATTTGCCTGTGCTCAGGGAGCGGCACAGCCGCAAGGAGCCGGATGAAATAGTCAAAGCCGGCGAAGCCGCACTCCTGCTGGAGCAGACCGCATCTGCCGGACTCCGTGTTGCCCTTGATCCTGGAGGGGAATCGTTGGATTCCGAGGAGTTGGCCCGTTTATTGACCCGATGGGAGCATCAGGGGATCGCCACGGTCAGTTTCCTGATCGGTGGTCATCTCGGGCTGCACCGATCGGTGCTTGACTGGGTTGACCTGACTCTTTCTCTATCCCGGTTGACCTTCACCCACGAGATGACCCGGCTGATTCTGCTGGAGCAACTGTACCGGGCCTGTACCATCAAGGCCGGACATAAATACCACAAATAACCGCATCATTCCCGGTTCCTCACTTCTTATTTTTCCATCCTTTGCCTGATCGGCACCTCGAACCTTGCAATTCCGGCTTCATAATTTGAACATCCTGTGTTACTGATGGGGCAGCCAGGGATGAGGGCTGGATACACGAGGCAAGCGATGACAATCAAGACAAATCGACTGACAATTGCACGGGAGGGGGGCGCGCTGGTCCTGACCTGCCGAGAGCCTGAGGCCTTGCCGCCATTGGCGGAGGCCCTCGCTGCAGTGCTTGAACCCGGAGACATCCTCTTGCTTCAGGGCGAACTGGGAGCGGGCAAGACCACCCTGACCCAACACCTTGCCCAGGCCTTAGGTGTTGGAGAGGATCAGTATGTGGCCAGTCCGTCGTATGCCCTTGTCCACGAATACATCGGACGTCTGCCGGTCTTTCATATGGACCTGTACCGGCTGAGCAATGAGGAAGATGTCGAGGCGGCTGGTTTGCTTGATTATTTCGAGCAACTGGGTGTGTGTGTGGTCGAGTGGCCGGACCGGCTTGGCTCTCTGACCCCCGATAACCGGCTGAACATTGGCATTGAGCACACAGAGATTGATGCCAGGCGCTTCATCTTCACCCCGCACGGCCAATCCTGGAGGCAAAAAATAAGCCTGCTGGCTGAGCATCTCGCCAAGGCAATGACGTGTTAACCAGGAAGAAAAAGGGACGGGATCGGACACAGCCGTCTGCATCTTGCCCCGGCCCGATTCACATCACTTTTCACCCAAGAGTTTATGAATAAAAAGATCATCGTTCTGCAGCCCTGTAGAAAGCAATATACCTATGACCAGGATAAGGCCTGCTCCCCCGAGGAGACCGTGGCCAGGTTCCAGGAACGCCTGAAGGCCACCAACCTTGATGTTCTCAGGGAGATTCGCCGCATCGACAACGGCCGCCTCGATATCCCGGTCTATTTCAGTGTTTGCGGAGCAGATGCCCAGAGGATCATCGGCAACAAAAAACAGATGGGCAAAGGGTCAACGCCGGAGCAATCTCGGGCCAGCGCTTGCATGGAGTTGGGCGAGCGGTTCAGCTTTTTCAGTTTTCTCCGCGATGCAGACAATTTTCTCATCGGCGATTACGCTGCCATGGAGGCCCAAGGGTATCCGGTTCTGCCGCTTGAGGCGCTGTTGCAGTCGGTGCACGATACCAACTGCTCCCCCGGCATGCTCCAGGAGCTGCTGGCCGATTTGCCCATGCAGTGGACCTGGGCCCTTCGGCTTTCCGATAACACGCCGCTGCTCGTCCCTTTTCCTGGTTCTATGCGATCAACGAATTCAACGGTCCGTCGGCGGGCAATACCTACGAGGAAGCGGTTATTCAGGGGATCAGCGAGGTGGTCGAGCGCCATGTCTGTGCCCTGGTCACCCGCGATCAAATTTCCACGCCGATGATCGATCATGCTTCGGTCACCGATCCCGTGGCCCTCGAGTTACTGGCTAAGTTCCATAAAAACGGCATCAAGGTTTTTCTCAACGATTTTTCACTCGATACCGGTATTCCCACCATTGGGGCACTGGCGTGGGATCCCTCCACCTTCCCCAAGCTGAGCGAGATCGTCTATACGGCCGGTACCACGCCCGACGCCAACAAAGCCCTGATTCGAGCCCTGACCGAGGTTGCTCAGCTGGCCGGAGATTTCAATAGCGGCTCCAACTATGTGGCCAGCGGTTTGCCCAAACCGCTCAGCCTTGATGAAGTCGGCCATGTGATCGACAGCGGTCGCACAATTGGCCTGTCCGAAGTGGTTGATCTCAAGGCGGAGGATATTTTTCAGGAGGTCAGAAATTGCGTTGCCGCTCTTCAGCGGAACGGCATGGAGGTGCTGGTCGTAAACACCACCCATCCGGAGTTGCAGATTCCAGCGGTCTACACCATCATTCCCGGCGCTCATTTTCGCGAACGGGCCATGGGCGGCAATGCGGCCCTGTTTGCTGCTAAATTGGCGGCCCAGCTCCTTGCAGGTGATGCTCTCGACGCCAAGCTGACCGCAATGCAAAGGTTGCTTCCCGAAGCCTATTACCTCCACTTTTACCGTGGTCGCAATCTTTTTGATCAGGAGATGACCGTCGAGGCCCTTGTCTGTTTTGAGCAGGCCCTCGGGTTGCAGCCGCACCCGGAGGATCTGCCTTACCTCTATTCCTACAAAGGTTCCTGTCTGCGGGATCTTGAACACTTCGACGAAGCGATTGTTGCCCTGAAGCAGGGGTTGAGCGTGGATGAGGAGCGACCGGACATCTACAACACACTCGGGGTCTGCTGCTACAAAACCGGCCGATATGCCGAGGCGGTTGATCATTTCCAGCGCGCGGTTGAACTGAATCCGGCTTCAGCCATCGACTATGCGAACCTGGCCTTGAACCTGGAACGGTTGGGCGAGCGGGAGAATGCTATCGTCAACTATGAGATCGCCTTGTCCCAGGATGCCACCATTGCTTTTGCCATTGAACGTCTGGCCGCTCTGCTGGCCGAGGTGGAGACTGGAGGGAAATCGGTATGAATCCTTGGCCGCATCAACCGAAAAAGATTCTCGTCCGCTCCACCAATTGGATCGGCGATGCGGTGATGACGACCCCGGCGGTTCGCACCATTCGGGAGAATTTTCCAGAGGCGGAGATCACTCTGCTGGTCCACCCCTGGGTCAGCGATGTTTTTCGTTACAGCCCCCGGGTGGATCGACTGTTCATCTATGAAAAAAAAGGCCGGCACCAAGGGGTAAAGGGGATGCTGCGCTTGGCGGGCGAACTGCGTCAGGAACAGTTTGATTGCGCCATCCTCCTCCAGAACGCCTTTGAGGCGGCCCTGATCACCCTGGTTGCCGGCATTCCGGTGCGCGGCGGTTACACCACCGATGGCCGTGGCCTGCTTCTCACGCACGGAGTTCATAGAATCAGTGAATTGAACCGAAAACATGAAGTCAATTATTACCAAAGGATGCTGCTTGGCCTCGGCCTGCACCTCGCTGTCAACGAGTTGGAACTGTTTATTCCCGGTGATCAAATTGATGCGGCCAAAGGGAGGATCAGCGCGTTAACCGGGACGCAGGCAAAGGATGGGCCCCTGATCGGATTCAACCCTGGCGCTGCCTTTGGTCCGGCCAAACGCTGGCCGGCGGAGAAATTCGCTGCATTGGCCGGGATGATCTGCAGCCAGACCAATGCCCGCATTGTGCTCTTCGGGAGCGCGAACGATCGTGAGGCTGCGGCTGTTATCAGGGCGCAAGCCGGCTCGAGTGCCTCCCGCATGATTGACCTCACCGGGGCTACCAGTTTGATCGAGGCCATGGCCCTGATCGGCGAGTGCGATGTTTTTGTCACCAACGATTCCGGCCTGATGCATGTGGCCGCAGCGCTACACACGCCGCTGGTGGCCATCTTCGGTTCCACCGATCACATCGCCACCGGTCCCTTTTCCGATAATGCTGTGATCATCCGCAAGCCACTCCCGTGCAGCCCCTGCAAAAAGACCCATTGCCCGGAAAAGCATTTCCGCTGCATGAAATTGATTGAGAGCGACGAGGTCTATGCGGCGGTGATCCGTATCCTGGAGGAAGGATGAAGGCTGAGCGGCAGGAGGTGCAACAGGAAGGAGCCGCCTTGCAGCCGGCTGTCTTTCTTGACCGGGACGGTACCATTAACGAGCAGATGGGGTATATCAACCACCTCTCCCGGTTTCACCTGCTGCCGGGAGTCGGGCAGGCAATCCGCTGTCTCAACGAGCACAGTCTGCCGGTAGTGGTGATCACCAATCAGTCCGGCCTGGCCCGCGGTTATTTTCCTGAGTCTCTGCTGACGGCGGTGCACGAAGAAATGTACCGTCTGTTAGCCTTGGATGACGCCCACATCGACGGGCTCTATGTCTGCCCGCATCATCCTGAAGCCAAGGAGGAGCGGTTCCGGCTGGTCTGCGACTGCCGCAAACCAAAAACCGGCCTGCTTGAACAGGCAGCGGTCGAATTGGGGCTTGATTTGCAGCGCTCTTATGTGGTCGGCGATCGCTGGTCGGACCTGCGCTGCGGGGCGGCCGTCGGCGCTACGACCATCTTGGTGCTGACCGGGTACGGTCGGGGTGATCTCAGTTATATTGGTCCAGTCCAGGCGGTGCAGCCCAATTATGTCGCCGAAGATTTGCCGGCGGCAATCCGCTGGATTCTTGCCCGTGAGAAGGAGCTCGGGGCCAATCCCTGAGGAGGGGGAGGAGGGAAATCTTGACCGGCAGCCGCGAGGTCCGTTCGTTTTTTGACCGCTTTGGCGGCAATCCCTTGACCATCGCCCATCGGGGTTACCGGGCCTGCTACCCGGAAAACACCCTTTGTGCGTTTGCGCAAAGCCTGGGCCGCTGTGGGATGATCGAACTTGATGTGCAGCTCAGTGCGGATGGCGAGGCTGTGGTTTTTCACGATCAAACCTTGACCAGAACCAGCAATGCCGCGAGTATGGCGGCTGATCTCGGTATGACCAGCCTCGTCCTCCATGACTGGCGGCTTGCAGCGTTGCGCTGCCTCGACATCGGATCGTGGTTTCTAGCTGCCGATCCCTTCGCCACTATCCGGCACGGTGCAGTGGACCGCTCCTTGCTCCTTGCCTGCCTGCCGCAGCGGATTCTGACCCTGCGTGAGGTGTTGGCCTGGGCGACCGCCTGCCGCCTGCCTCTGAACGTCGAGATCAAAGACATGGGGGCGGGCAGGGGAGAGCAGGCAATTGTGTCTGTGGTCGTCCGTGAGATCAGGGACGCGGGCGCCGCCGATCTGGTTATCGTCTCCTCATTCAATCACGATTTTCTTCGCACCTGCCGCCAGCTTGCCCCGGAATTGGCCCTTGCCGCCCTGCAGGAAGGTGCTCATCCTCCCGATTTGCTTCATTATCTGCGCTCGCTCGGTGTCTGCTCCTACCATCCGGCGGATGCCATCGCCGATCCTTCCCTGATCTCTTCCCTGCGTTCAGCCGGGTTGCACGTCAATGTCTTTACGGTCAACGACCCGCTCCGCCAGCGGCAACTCTTCAATTCCGGGGCAACCGGCATCTTCACCGATTACCCTAACAATATTTTATAACTACCTGTATTTTGATTTTTAAAAGGCTTCTAATCTTCCGTTTTTCTGTTCGGATTTGCGGAGATGGTGGATAGGGTTGTCAGGATGCCGCTGGTGATGATCAGCAGGCATCCGCCAATTTGCAGCCATGACAAGGATTCGTGGAACAGCCCCCAGCCAAGGGCAATGACAGCGACGGGTTCGCAATAGGCCAGGGTGCCAAAGGTGGCGGCCGGCAGGCGGCTGAGGGCAATCACCGCGCAAAGGATGGCGAGAAAGCCTGGAATCAGGCCGACCCCGGTCAGCCAGGGCCAGACCCCAGGTGGTAAATGGGGCCATTGCCATAGGCACAGCGGCAGCATCATCAAGGCGCCGGTCAGCAATTGGTAGAAGGTGCGCGTGTAGACATGGATTGACGCGTCGATCACCCGGTTGATGAGAATGAAAGCAGCGTAACAGGCCATGGAAACCAATCCCAAACCGATTCCGCGGAGATGACGGCTGCCGTCAGTCAAGTCGAGATGAAACTCCATCATCATTGCAAAGCCGAACAGGGCGAGGATGATGTGGGCAGCGCTGGTTCGAGTCAGCCGTTCGCCAAGAAAACAATGGGCGTAGACTGAGGCCGTCAGCGGCGCAAGGTAGACGAGCATGATGGCGTTGGCCATGGTGGTGTAGGTCATGGCCTGGACATAAAAAATGATAAATCCTGCCAACATGGTGCCGTTGAGAACGACCGGCCAGGAAGGGCGGTTGAGTACGCGATGGCCTTGACCGGTGGCCAGAAGAAAGAGCAGCATGAAGACGGCGCCGAGACCGAGGCGGAAAAAGGTGATCACCTCGGCGCCTAGGCCGGTGATTTTGGCGAATACGCCCACTGTCCCCATGAACAGGGCTGAGAGGATGGCGGTCAGGATGCCGGTCAGGTCCATGGAGGTGTCTTTGTTGGATAAGGATGTGGTGCTCTATTTTTTCTGCATCTCGCGAACAATGCTCCGGGTCATAAGGGCAAGCACCACTACCCCGGCGACCAGTATTATCCAGAGGAGGATTGTTTTCCAGGAGAAGGTGGAGAGGCTGGGCTTCAAGGCCTGCTCACCCCCGAGGGTCTGCAGAGGGCCGGGTTTGACTTGCCGGATATGCGACTCGGCTTTGCTGTCCCGCAGGGCCACCAATACGAGGCTGTCGTTTTGGGCGGTATCGATAGCGGCCGCCTTGGCACTGCCGAAGGCCAGTGTATAGGGGCCGCTGCCCCGGCCAAGAAAGATAAGCTGTTCCGGTCGCCACCCCAGTTCAAGCTGTGGGGTCTGGGCTTTGCCCTCCAGGCCGGCATTGTCGGAGGTAATTCTGATTCGCCAATAGGGCGCCCAATGCGGTGGGCAGTAGACCAGCGGATTGAGCAGGGAATTTCCTTGGAGATCGAGGCGGTAGAAATCGGCCTGAGCTAGATGCCGCCACGAATCGCTGGTTGTCGCCCGCGTTTCGATCGCGGCCCGCAGCAGAGAGTTGGCCGCTGGGAAACGTAGTTGCAGGGCGGAGACCGGTATTTTTGCCGTCAGATGGTACTCGACAACCCGTTCTCCCCTGTCTTCACTGGATTGCATATCATTCAGCCGCACCCATTGCCACTGGTCGGCAGCGGCCGGTAATCCGCTAAGGGCTGTGACTTCAAGCAATTGCACCGGTTCGCGGCAATCAACACAGTCGAGACGGATATAAGGAAGCGTTTTACTCGGTAATGGAATGCGGCGGGAGGTAACGTTGCCACCGTTGTAGGTGAGTTTGGCAAGCACTGCTTTGTCGACCAGAGGCGACCAGTGGGCCAAATCACTGCTCTGGGCAAGTGAAACCGTCAGGATGCTGGCCGGACTGCGCCACTGTAATTCAAGCTCGGTCGGTTTCGCCTCAAGTTGAGTCGTATCGAGCAGATAAGAGGAAGATTGCGGCTGCGCTGTGGCGATGGTGCCGGCATCCACGGTGACCACTGCACCTGCGGCATTACGCACGACTTGCAGGGAGAGGTCAGTTGTTTGATGTTGGCGCGCGCCGGGGAGGGGAAAGAAGGGGACGGGCTGCCGGGTCTGCCTGCTCTCCTGCGAGATACGACGTACAGCATGGGGCACGGTCTCGCCTGCTCCGTTGAAGACGCGGAGATCGCCGAGACCTGTTTGCACCGAATTTTCATAAACTGCCAGCGGCAGATCGAGGGCATAGATGCCGGCTTCGTCGGCAACCGGCAGGGAGCAGCCGAAGGCAAAGTCGCGGGGTGTGAGCGAGGCAGCCATCGCTAGGTTGCCTGCGTTGAGGAGACAGAGGAACGCAAAAAGAACACATCTCATGAGGCCGATTCCTTGGATTTGGGAGGAAGAGGGGCAAAAAAACCGATAACCAGCATGAGCAGGCCAACAACGAGAAAAGAAACGATGCGGCCAATGGTGCCGGTTCCCGAGAGGTCCACCAGGAAAAGCTTGATGACGACCAGGGCCAGCAGGCTGGCCCCGGCCAGCCAGATTTTCCGCATTTCTTTTTTCGCTCCCCATACGGTCAGGGTCAAGGCCAGCATCGACCAGAGGGCGGCGAGCGCAGCCTGGAAGATCTGCGAGGCAAAGAGGGCGGCAAACGAATAGGAAACGCCGGCAAAAAAATGGACACTGCGCCCCGTAACCGCGTTCAGCCAGAAAAAGAATAGGGCTGCCACCAGAATAATTCGACCTTCCCTGGCGGTTCCTGCGGATTTTCCACGGAATGACCGGATCACCGCCAGCAGCAGGATGCCCAACTCGATAAGTTCCAGAGGGTTGAGCACCGGAATATAAGGCAGGGGGGCCGGGTCACCAGTCATGGAAAAGGAAACCACATTCCACAGCAGCAGCACAAAGAGGGGTAGATCGGTGCCGATGCCGTGGTAGGTTTGGGTAAATCGTATCACCGGCCAAGATAGATGGTCGCCTCGCAATTCGAGGGTAAAGAGCAGGGCAATGGGCACAAACCCCCAGCAGGCAAGTGACCAGGTCCTCGGACAATCCGTTGATTTGGCCCACCTGCCAGACTGCTTCCACGGTGATAGTCAGGATCAGCAGCCAAAGGCTGAGGCTATGCCAGACGGGCAGTACCCTCGGAGACAATTCCTCTTCAAAGAAGGCAAGCAGGCCATATTGACCTGCAAAGGCCAGCGGCCAGGCCAACCAGCCGTAGCCGGTCAGAGGCGGGCTTCCGCCCCAATCCATGGTCTGGATTACCAAGGTGAGGATCATGAATGGCAGGAGGGGCAAGAGGCCGCTGATCAAGCGTTGCCAGGCAACGCCCCGAGCCAATAGTCCGAGACAGGCTGTAGTGGCGCAGGCAAACAGAAGGAAAACGGGTGGCTGCGACTGCCAGTCGAGATGGCGCTCCAGGTCGCGGTGACCGCCGCTGTACCACCAGATCAGGCTCCATGCCAGGAGGATTTGCGGCAGGGATCTCTCCCAGCGCCGTGCCTCGGCGCTGTTTCGGTCCAGCCAGAAACTGGAGAACAGGGCGGCAACGGCAATCAAGGTGCTGCCGAGGAAGGCCCGGTTGCCGAACAGCAGGCTTTCCGGCGGCAGGGAGGGAGAATACCCAAAGAGCAGTGCTGCCCCGGCTTGCAGCAACAATCCGAAGATGCGGGCTGCAGGTCGATTCTGCCGGATACCCACCCAGACCATGGCGGCGCCCTCCAGCGCCCAGGCAGCCGTGGTCCATTGCTGGTCAAGGCCCAGCGGTATAGCGAGGCTCGCTAAGACGACGCCGAGGGCGAGAAAGGCCTCGGTCAGCATCCGCATCTCGTTAGCCAGCCGCTGCCACAGCAGCCGCGCCAAGCCAATGTACCAGAAGCCCAAAATCAGGGCACTCAACGCCATGCCGTAACGGAAATCGTGCACCAGATAGAACTGGAGCCCGCTCGTGACAAGAGGCAGGCCAAAGACCAGCGGGCCGTCGATGAAGCCCCGCAGTTGTAAGGGTTGGCGATGGGCGAACAGTACCGAGATCAGGCAGTACATCAGAAAAAAGAGGATAAGGAAAGGCTCGGTCGTGGCGAAGTGGGTCGGGGTATAAGCTGAGGCGCCCCAGATGGTGGCGATACCGAAGGTGAAGACAAAGCCGGTCAGGTTAAGCTCGCGCCATGCTTTATACCAGGCGATGCCGAGAATGCCGCTGTTCAGGAGGGCGTAATAGGAAAACAGCATAACGTGATTGCCGCCGCCGGTGGACATTAGCACCGGGGCAAGAAAGCCGCCGATGGATCCGGAAACGGCCAGACCCTTTGCTGCCTGCAAGACCGCCAGGGCACACGACAAGCCGACCAGACCTACCATTACCGCCAGGGCCATCGGCATGGGCAGAAGATGGTAGAGTTTGGCAGCGGCAAAGACTACCAAATAGAGGATGCCGATACCGCCGCCTTGCAGACCCAGTCCATACGCGGTGTGTTTGCGGCGAATCAGCCA
Organism: uncultured delta proteobacterium; assembly: GCA_963733595.1. Classification (GTDB taxonomy): domain Bacteria; phylum Desulfobacterota; class Desulfobulbia; order Desulfobulbales; family Desulfobulbaceae; genus Desulfobulbus. Next base: position 120,840 of record CAVTDN010000009.1, read on the forward strand.
GCCGGTAATCAGCAGGGCCAGGCCGCCGAGGGCCACCCCGCTCAAACGCAGTTCAATGGAAATCAGGTTGCGCTGAGCCGCATAATTAAGAAGAAAGGCGACGCCAAAGAAGAGCACCACTATACCGATCTTAAGCACCGGATTGCCGCCGGTGAAAAAGGTGATCAGCGGTGAGACCAGGGCAGATAACCTGTTCCGGGACTGCTTGGGTGCTGGTTGCGGGGGTCCTGTCACAGGTGTGGGGATTTTTTCCGCCGATTTCGCCAAGGAGGACTGGGCCTGCGGCTGGCCGAGATTCATCTCGGCGGTATCTTCTGGTGTCTTCTTGAAGAGTGGTTCTGGTTGCGCCGGTTGCCGTTCCAGCCAGGTTTTTCTGGCTGCTGCCTCTTCCAGCTTGCCAATCCGGCGGCGCAGGCTAACAATCTCGATCAGGAGATAGGCGGCCACACCGGCCAGAACACCATTGATTCCGCTGTGGGGGTAAAAGCTTATTCCGGCAAGAATGGCCAGTATAACCCCCAGGATGGAAAGAGCTGTGCGCATGATTATTGGGTTTCCTTTGAGTTGCAGTCTCTTGGCCCGTCAGTTTTTCTGACTGATCGTTTGCAGGCCTCGCGGCATCCGGTGAGCGATGAGAGTTCGAACCATGCCGAGAGCGCAGTTTTTTTGCAAAGGTGACGTTCCGTTGAATGTGGCTTGAAAAGAGCAAGACAAGATGCTGCCGTAAATACTCCACATTTCGTAGCGGGACCACCCAAGGGTATTGCAGGTCGATACATTGGTCCTGGTTGGAATCCCAACCCCATCTTCCTGGCGCCGTGACAATGGCTGTCGATATCCGTGAACGTTCATCATCTCAGAGCGTACTACATCAACGGGAACCGGATGTAGTTGCTCCAGGGCCATGCATGCGCTTTCTTTCTGTCCAAGAAAGGAGATGTCGCCCATTGCGCCACCTGAAGCTGAAACATAAAAAAATCTCTACCTGTTCTGCCGCGAAGTACGGTAAGCTGTATCAAACCGGAAACGCAAGAGATTTCTATCGAGGAGGTGCGGCAATGGGTGGTTTGGAAATGAAGGCTGCTACAGAGAACAAAATGAGCGATACGAAGAACAGTTTGCCGTCGAAGGGCGACAGGGCTTTTGATCTTTCTTCACCCGAATGGTATCTCAACCGGGAACTGACCTGGTTGGAATTTAATCGGCGGGTCTTCAATGAGAGCAAAGATGAGCGCAACCCGCTACTCGAACGGGTTTTCTTTCTCGCGGTCATCGGTTCAAACCTCGATGAATTTTTCATGAAGCGGATCGGCGGTCTTAAACAACAGGTCGGCGCAGGCTTGAAACTCTTGTCGTTTGACGGGCGAACGCCCCGGCAGCAGATTGACGAGAGCTATGGGATGGTCCGAGATATCCTGGAAAAGCAGCAGAATCTGGAGCGAGAACTGCTTGCCCAATTAGCCAAACAGGACATCGAAATTGTTCAATACACTGCGCTCAACGAGCAGCAGCGGCAGAAAATGGCCATCTACTTCCGTGACAACATCTACCCCTTGCTCACCCCCCAGGGCATGGACCCGGCTCATCCTTTCCCCTTTATCTCTAATCTTTCACTCAACCTGCTGGTGGCCACCCGACATAGCGATGGTGATCACGTCTATCTCAACCGGATTAAGGTCCCGACCACCGGTACCGGCATTCCCCGGTTCATCCGGGTCGATTCGGGGAAGCACGCTTACCTGCTGTTCGAAGACGTGATTGCCAATAATCTGGAAATTATTTTTCCGGGGATGGTGATCGAAAGCTGCGGACTGTTCCGGGTGACCCGCAACGCCATCACCGAGAATTGGCCAGATCAGGCGGTTGACCTGTTGTTGATGATCGAAACCGCGCTTCAAGACCGAAAATTTGCCGAGATTGTCCGCCTCGAGGTCGACAGTGCCATGCCCAGGCAGCATCGCGGCATGCTCGCCTCAGAATTGGGGATCGATTCACGCAAGGATGTGTTCACCGTCGATGGCATTATGGCCAAACGCGACCTTATGGAGATTGTGGCGATCGATAAACCGGAACTGCATTTTGCGCCCCACAAACCACTCGATCACTACAAATTGTCCGGGGATTTCCCCAACATTTTTCATCTGATCCGGGAGGAGGGACCCTTTCTTCTCCAGCATCCCTACGAGTCTTTCAGTTCCTCGGTGGAACGTTTTCTCAAGGAGGCGAGCACCGACCCCAAGGTTTTGGTGATCAAGATGACCTTGTACCGGACCTCAGCTAACTCTCAGATCATCCAGTATCTGCTCGATGCGGCCCGTAACGGCAAGCAGGTAGCCGTGGTGGTCGAACTGATGGCGCGATTCGACGAGTCCGCCAATATCCATTGGGCTACCTATCTGGAGCAGGCGGGCATCCATGTCACCTACGGCGTGGTCGGTCTTAAGACCCACTCCAAGGTTATTTTTGTCGTCCGGCGCGATTACAACGGCCTCAAGCGCTATGCCCACATCGGCACCGGCAACTACCATGCCGGAACAGCGAGGGCGTACAGCGACCTCGGTCTGCTGACCTGTGACGGTGACATTGGCAATGATTTGACCGAATTTTTCAATTTTCTTACTCTGGGCTATGCACCGGCAAGACACTACAAAAAGTTATTGCCGTCACCGCGCATTTTGAAAAAAACGTTATTGGAGAATATCAAACGGGAGATTGAGCAGCACGGCAAGGGCAATCCAGGATTGATCCAGATGAAAACCAACGCCTTGACCGACACGGACATCATCGCCGCCCTCTATCAGGCCTCGCAGTCCGGGGTTAAGGTCGATCTCGTAGTCCGCGACAGCTGCCTGCTCCGTCCCGGCGTCCAAGGTCTCTCGGAGAGTATCAAGGTCATCTCTCTTGTGGGCCGCTTTCTCGAGCATGCACGTATCTACTATTTCAGGAATAACGGACAGGAACAATATTACATCGGTTCGGCTGATTTGATGGCCCGGAACTTGGAACGGAGAGTGGAGGTCATCACTCCGGTTGAATCGCCGGTACTGCAGAGACAATTGCGGGAGATTATTAATTTGCAGCTGGCCGACCGGCGCAGCGCCTGGGATATGCAGTCCGATGGTTCCTATATCCAGCGACAGCCAGAGGCAAAGGACGAAAAGCGCTCTGCCCAGGAACTGTTGATAGAGAAAAGTGAAAAGCGACTGGCCGAGGCCCGTCGGTTGTACAAGAAGCAATACTCAAAAAAGATCGCCAAACGAAAGAACAAATAGAGCAGTGGCTCGGTCAGAAGAGCATGTCGAAGCTCCAAGTGGCGGCCAAGAGAGCCTTGCCCGATTGCAGGTCTACTTTTCCTGCCACTGCATTTTTCAAGAACAGGTCGAATAAACATATCTGTCCGACCATGTCTGTTTGTTGTCTCTCCGGTGCTGCTGTTAGTTTTGGTGACGATCTTTGCCGTGATGGTCGTTTCCATGCCGCCGGCCGTCTTCGTAATATTCTTCCCGGATATAAACTTTCTTGGGCGGCTTATGTTCATACTTCCGGTATTCGTAATATTGCGGCTTATAGACAACCGGTGGCGGACCCCCGGGGGCATAAACGCGGTGGGGATGATGTTCACGGTATCGAGGCACATAGACATCCTGGTACCAGCCGTCATCGACAAAATAGACCGGCCGGCCACAAGCGTTGTATTCGCTGCAGTGTTTGTACCATTTTTTAGCATGGCCCGGAGGTACACGGAGATAAACCGGCGGATACCAAGTCGTTACAGGCCGAACAATGACCGGTTCTCGATAGATCAGGCGCGGTGCGGGATAATTGCCGATGTCGATGTGACCGTAATACCCAGGTTCTCCCACACTGATTGACACCCCGGCATTGACCGGGCTCGTTGCCAAGACACAGAGGGCGGCCAGGGTGGTGGCTGCAGATAAAAGAAATTTCATTATATCCTCGCTAAATAAAAGACATCCATCAGTATTAGCCGTTGGCGTACGGCCAGAGAACAATAAAATTGTCTGATTGCTGACGCAAAGTCAGCACGCATCAAAGAAAGCCGGATGGTAGGTGACAACTCCGTGCGCTTTGGTTCCACTCAAGGGCAGGCTAAGGAAGAATTCCTGCGAAGCCTCCTCAAGAAGTAGTTCCGGGTCGTTGGCGAACCCGAATTGGCGATAAAAGGCCGGGGCACCCAGAAGGACGCACCCCTTTGCCCCCAATTGCCGCAATCGTTCCAGTCCTGCCCGTACCAGGGCGCTGCCGATTCCCTTGCCTTGCCTTTCGGGCTTCACGGTGAGCGGTCCGAGGCCGAACCAGCCTGTCGAACCATCGGAAATGTCCACCTCGGAAAAGGCGATATGACCAACGATATCCCCCTCGATAACAGCCACCAGCGACAGAAAAAGCGCCTGCTCCCGACGCAGGTTCTCAACGATCAGGTGTTCGGTCTGGCTGCTGTGTGGAGTTGCAAGGAAGGCTGCTCGGGTAATTTCGGTAATCCGATCAATATCTTTGGCCTGTTCATCTCTGATAAGGAGATCCATCATTGCCCTGCAATCATGTTGTTTTGTTGATATTAAAATTATAGAACATCTCCAGCTTTTCGTATAGGAGAAAAGAAATCAGATTATAGGCGGTGTGCGGAAGGAAGAATACGGGTTGCGCTAAACCGGTTCGCTCGCTGAGGCCAGGACACCTTTTCTTGCCCTTCCTGCTTGGCCGGGCCTTTTCTCTGTGGTATAGAGCTATTTTTCAGGCAGGATGGAATGTTTCAGGCGCAATGGCGCAGGCACAAGGAGAGTTAGAGTGGCGATTACACGAATTATTGTGGCAGACTGCATTATGGCCGGCAACCTGTTTTCGGAAGAGGGATATGACGTCGAGCAGAGTGCTGACAATCTTGCGGATTTGAAGGGGCAGATCATTGTTGACTTTCTCGAAGAAAAATACCCCGGCGTTGAGATCTATGCCGATATTGCCATTCAAAAAGAGGCAGGAGCGGACCGGCCCGTGGAAGTCATGGCCTATGTCGGCGACGATGCAATCGATCGAGCTGAATCAGCTGTTATTCAGCGACAACTCACCCAGCGTCTTGCCGAAGGCACAACAAATTTATCCTGGGCAGTGCGAACGGACTGATCAGATCTTGACCTGTGGGCAGAATGTATTCGTCAACCGTGAAGGGGTTCTGGCTGCCAATATCGCAGCCAGTCGCTCATCCGCTTAAAATCCGAAACCGATTTTGGTGGTGATGCCGTAGCCGCCATCTTCGCCATTCAAAGCGGAGAAGTTTTTGTCCTGGTAAAATTCGAGGCTAAAGGTGGTCGAGTCGGAAAGGGCCATGGAAGCCTTGGTTTTGTAACGCTCTTCCGGCAGGTAATATTGCAGGGCATCCGACGACTTCTGGTAGCCTACGGCCAAGGTTGTCGCTCTACGCAGCAATTCTGTTGAGTAGGCAATCTCACTGTTCCAGGCTATCGGGTCGCTCTCTTTGCCCTCAAGGGCCAATTCAGCAGAAGTACGGTTGTCAAGAGCACGGATATATCCTCCGGTGAATGTGAACGCCTTGTAGCTTGCCCCCAGGTGGAGGTTGACTCCGGACTTCTTGTCCGATGACCCCTCATCGTTCGGTTCCTTCTGGGCTTTCGAGAGACCTTTGGTGTCACCAAGATCGTTTATCCAGGTAACTCCCGCATTGACCGACGACTTTTTATCCATAGCATACTTGTAGGCAAAAGGGCTGGGGGGAGGGGTGGCGGTGAAATCAGTGCTGTTTTTTTGCGTGTTTTGAAACGGATTCTCGGCAGCAAAAAGTGGGTCAGTGACGAATCCGCTGGAGGGCGCCAAGTCTTCTACAGTCGGGATGGACTGGCCTAATTGTTCAAATCCGCTTGGTTTTTGAACTACTCGTGTAATAGAATCGTTTGATTTTTTTTTGAGGGTTTTTATCTTCTTAACCCCGATATCGTGTTTGCCCTGTTTCTGACTGGTTGTTTTCGCCGGGGCGGTAATCTGCTCCTGCTCCTCCTTGGCTTCCTTTGTCTCCGCGACGGCTGTACGCAAGATACACATCAACAGCACAATGACAAAAATACAAAGTTGATACATTCGGTGCATCATCTTCTTTATTTGTTGAACCTTGACTCTTCAACGAGGGTCGGCGGATAATCCATTTTTTTTTTACATAGTAAAAATTTTCACGACGGAATGCAAGCTGTACGCTTTGAATTGTGCTATGCGGTGAGTGCGGGCAGGTTGAGGAAGGAAGGGGATTTTATTTATTCAGAAAAGAGCTTTTGCTGATTATGAAGCCGGTTTTATCGTTTTCCCTATGCAGAAACTCTGTGGTGTCGGGAAAGAAAACGACTTTTTGACAAAAAAGAACAGTTAGTGTAAGAATCCGTGTTCACGAATAAATTTGTGCAAAGTTCAGCAATGTCACAAAAGAGGTCAATTAAGCATAAGTCAACTACTCTTGTCATTGCAGTCATGCTCGCCAACTATTGTAAAGCACCGCATAATCAGCCTTGTCAATATCGGGAGCCGTCGTGAGCACCCGCCCGTGGCTAGGCCGCACCAGACTGTGCCTGGGATTGTGCCTGTTGCTCGTATTGAAGGCAATCAGCGAACCTAGGGCGGAACATTCAACCACAATGCAACCATCATCAGCACTTACTCTCATGGATAGACCAGAAATAACCCAGCTTCTTTTTCACCCAATTCAAGTGACCCGGAACACCCCGCCTGCAGGCGCGAGCGATATCGACATTCAGGTCGCAGACGGCGTCACCATCGCTTGCCGGTTGCACAGCCATGCCGCCGCCTCACCCACCTTGATCTTTTTTCACGGCAACGGCGAGATCATCCCTGATTATGATGAGGTCGGCCCCAGTTATGTCCGTGAAGGCCTCAATTTTCTGGTGGCCGAATACCGTGGTTACGGTTGGAGCACCGGAAAGCCCTTGACCAGCACCCTGCTACCGGACAGCAATATTGTTTTTCTTGCCTTAAAGGACTGGCTTCGCGATCATGGTTACACCGGCGCACTGTTCGTCATGGGCCGTTCCATGGGGAGCGCCAGTGCCATCGATGTGGCTGTCAATCACAGCGAGGCGATCAGCGGTCTGATCATCGAATCCGGATTTGCCAAGACCCTGCCTCTGGCCAAGGTTCTCGGTGTGGATCTGGCAAAGATGGGGATTACCGAGGAACAGACTTTCAACAACAGCGGCAAGATAGCTGCTGTTCACCAAGCCTACTTTCATCCTCCACGGCCAGTACGACCAGTTGATTCCTCTCTGGCAGGCCGAGACCCTGCAGGCGGAAAGCGGCGCCAAGAGCAAGGAATTCCAGATTGTACCGGGCGCCGATCACAATTCGCTCATCGCGATCGCCGGCCCGCTCTATTTTCAGGCCATTAAGAAATTTGTCGAAAAAGCGGCCGGTCTTGCCCCGGACTGGCGGGAACGGCGGCGGCAATTCAAGGCCGCCCAAGAGGAGAACGGCAAGTCCTTATGACCAGCAAAAGAACCGATTATCTTTCCTGGGACGAATATTTCATGGCCGTGGCCATCCTTTCCGGCCATCGCTCCAAGGATCCGAACACCCAGGTAGGTGCCTGCGTGGCCAACAGCCAGAACAAGATTGTCGGCGTCGGTTACAACGGTTTTCCGTGGCGCTGCTCGGATGACGAGTTGCCCTGGGCAAGAGAAGGCAACTATCTTGACACCAAGTATCCCTATGTCTGCCATGCCGAACTCAATGCCGTCTTGAACTCCATTACCTTTGACTTGCGGGAGTGCCGCTTGTATGTGGCCCTTTTTCCGTGCAATGAGTGCACCAAGGTTATCATTCAGGCCGGTATCCGAGAAATCATCTACCTCTCCGATAAATACAAGGAAACCGACTCGGTCAGAGCTTCGAAGATCATGCTGGAGAAGTCCAAGACCGCCTACCGTCAATTCTTCCCCTCCACGGGAATCCGTGGTTCTCAGCTACGCAATCGACTGATCAAAGATTCGTGGAGGGCGCCACGAATAGAGTCGAAAAAGCTCTTCGCCCATTTTTTCCTCCATCAGCAAGCCACCCTTTCTTTGTTCAACGGTCCCGTCACAAGTGAAGGTGGAGTTAGTACCAGGATTGCACCGCCGTGCTGATGTGGAAGGTTTCCATTGCCATCCGCGGTCTTGATGCATAAAGTATACTACAGAAAAACAATTAATTATTTAACTTATGACAAGGAAAACGAATGCGATTTGAAGAGCTGGCCTTGCCGGAGACCCTGAGTAAGGGTATTGCTGAGGCAGGATTCACCGAATGCACCCCTATCCAGGAACAGAACACTTCCATTAACCCTTTCTGGCAAGGATGTGGCCGGTCGAGGCCAGACCGGTACCGGCAAGACCGCCGCCTTCCTGGTCACCCTTTTTGATCGTCTGTTGAAAAATAGCGCTGCTGCCGGCAAAAAGCCCCGTGCACTGATTTTGGCGCCGACCAGGGAATTGGTTGTCCAGATAGAACAGGATGCGCAACTGCTCGGTAAACATTGCGGTTTGTCCATCCAAGCGGTCTACGGCGGCGTTGATTACAACAAGCAGCGAGATGCGTTGCGCAATGGTGTCGACATTGTCATCGGCACACCCGGGCGGCTGATCGACTATCTCAAGCAGAAGGTGTGCAGCCTCAAGGCGGTCGAAATGCTGGTGATCGACGAGGCGGACCGCATGTTCGACATGGGCTTTATCGGCGACCTGCGCTATATCCTGCGCAGTCTGCCGTCTTTTGATCAGCGCCAGAACCTGATGTTTTCCGCCACCCTCAACCAGCGGGTCATGGAACTGGCCTACGAATTCATGAACATGCCGGAAAAGGTCAGCGTCACCGGCGACCATATGACCGCCGACAATATCGAGGAGGTGCTGTTCCACGTCTCCAGCAAGGAAAAGTTTCCTTTGTTGCTTGGCTTGCTGCGCCGCGAGGGTATGGAGCGCACCATGATTTTTGTCAACACCAAGCGCGAGGGCGAGTATCTGGAATCCCGCATGGCAGCCAACGACTATCCCTGCCGCCTTATTTCCGGGGACGTGGCCCAGGAAAAGCGGCTGCGAATCATGCGGGACTTCAAGGAGGGCAAACTGCCGATCCTGATTGCCACCGACGTGGCCTCTCGGGGCCTGCACATTGAGGGCGTCTCCCATGTAATCAATTACGATTTGCCGGAAGACAGTGAGGACTATGTCCACCGCATCGGTCGGACTGCCCGGGCCGGAGCGGAGGGCAAAGCCATTTCTTTGGCCGATGAGCAAGGCGTCTTGTCGTTGGAGGCGATTGAGGAGTTTATCAAACATCCGATCCCGACCGAATGGGCCGAGGATGAGCTGTTCGTCAACGATTTTAAGCGGGTAGTGAAGCCTAAACGTAAAAAGCCTTTGCAAAAAGGCGTCTTTCCCAACCCCCGGAGAACCAATCGGCTTTATTCGAAATAATCATGGGTTGTTCATAAAGCGAACAATGGAATGCATCAGACAATCAGGTGAGATGCCTCCTGCGAAACATCGCAAAGAAAACTACCTGGGGAGTTAAACACCATGGCAAAAGAGAAACATCTCAAACAGGTTAACGGTAAAAAAGAATCCACCAAATCGTTAAAGGAAAAACGCGCAGAAAAACAAACCAAGCGCGAGGAAAAGGCCAAGAAAGAATATTGACAGTGTCCAGAGATATCCTGCTTCTCGCCGATCTATCCTGAAGAAATAACAGGGCCGGGCTTTAGGAAGAACTGATCAAGTGTCAGAAAAAAGCCTCAAAGCGGGTCAATGGGGAGGGTGTTGAGGATTGGTTGTGTGACCATTTCCGATGCACCCCTTCAATACATCCGGTGGCGGAACAGCCAGGTGGCCATGGATAGGGTCGTTGCGGCAATTATTGACATCGGCCAAAGATCGTGCCAGAAGTATTCGAACCCCGCCCCTTCGAGGAAAATCCTCCGGACAATGGTGAGAAAGTAACGCATCGGGTCAAGGTAGGTCAGGGCCTGCATGAAATCCGGCATATTGGCAATCGGCGTTGAAAATCCAGAGAGAATGACGGCTGGGACAATAAAGAGGAAGGCACCCAGCAGGGCTTGCTGCAAGGTGGTGGAAAACGAGGAAATCATCAGGCCGACACCGATGATCGACAGGACGTAGATAATCAGGGCCGGGTAGAGGGTGGCGAGTTCGCCGACTAGCGGCACCCGGAACCAGTAGACCGCCACCAGGATGATCAGCGAGGCTTCGCCGACACCGACAATTAAACCGGGCATAGCCTTGCCGATAAGGATTTCCCAGGGGCGTAGCGGCGTCACCAGCAACTGGTCGAAGGTGCCGGCCTCCCGTTCGCGGGCAACAGAGAGGGCGGTCACTATCAGGGTGACGATCATGGCCAATAGGGCGATGATGCCGGGGACAATAAACCACCGACTCTCCAGGTTGGGGTTGAACCAGGCCCGCATGTTAAGTCGGGCCGGGAGTTTCGAACCCGTGATTTTTGCCTGTTCCTCATTGAAATCCGTGACGATGCTGCGCACTGAGTTGAGCGCCAACATGGCCGTGTTTGAGTTACGGCCGTCGATGAGCACCTGTACGGGGCAGCCTTCTCCCCTGGCCACCTTGGTCGAGCACTGTTCGTCGATGTGGAGTACCAATAAAGCAGCCCTGGCGGTCGATCAAGGGCCCAATTTCCTTCTCGGAGCGGAGATAGCCGACCATCTCAAACCCGGTCGATCCTTCGAAGCGGCCGATCAACTCGCGGGAAAAAGCTCCCGTATCCGCATTAAAAACAGCCAACGCAGCATGTTCTAAATCAAAGGTGGCGGCATAGCCGAAGACCAGCAATTGCAGGATCGGTGGCACGATGACCGCCATCCGGCTTTTCTTGTCCCGGAACAGCGCCAGGAATTCTTTGATAATCAGGGCGAGGATGCGAGTGGCCCACCGGGTGCTCCTATTCGAGATTCTTTTTAGTTTTACGGTAGACCATGCCGTGGAAAAACAGTCCCATGGCCACCAGTGCCGCCGCATTAGGCAGAACCACGCTCCAGACATCACCGACAAGAAACAGTGTTTGGAGGATGGATACATAATAGCGGGCCGCAATCAGATGGGTCAGGCCCTGGATGATCGGCGGCATGCTTCGGATATCGAAGATGAAGCCTGAAAGGATAAAAGCCGGCAGAAAGGTGCTGACCATGGCCACCAGGGCTGCTACAAATTGGGATTTAAAGATGGTGGAAATGAAAAACCCCATTCCCAGCGCCACCAGCAAAAACAGGGCTGAGACCGCCATCATCAGCCAGAGTGAGCCGCGCAGCGGTACGTGGAAGAGAAAGTGGGCCATGCTGAGCGACAGAAAAAGACCACCCATGCCGAGAATGAAATAGGGGATCAATTTGCCGAGCAGTATCTCTGGCACCGATATCCGGGTGACCAGCAGAGCCTCCATGGTGCCGCGTTCCCATTCCCTGGCGATCACCAGGGCTGTCAACAGGGCACCGATCAGGGTCATGATCACCGCCAGAATTCCGGGCACCAGAAAATCGGTGGAGCGCACCTGGGGGTTGAACCAGATGCGCTGCTCAAGTTGCACCGGCGATTGCAGTTTCCTTCCCTTCAACTCTGCCTGCTGTTCCAGCCAGCCGAACCAGATACCCTGGACATACCCTTCGATAAGCCGGGCGGTGTTGGCGTCAACGCCGTTGACAATAACGCCGATCGGCGGCGAGTCTTTGCGCAGATAATCACGGCCAAAGTTGTGCCGCAGCCAGACGATGCCGTCGATTTTCGACTCTCTCAGGGCTATTTCCGCCTCCTGGATGGAGTTTATCGCCTCGGGTGCGAAATAGGGCGACTGGTAAAAGCCACCGGCAAAGCTTAGTGATTGACTATCGGCCTGCTCAATCACCAGGGCAATACGGACGTTTTTCGCGTCTAGAGAAACGCCGTAGCCAAAGATGAGCAGCAGAATCATCGGTAGAAAAAAAGCAATGGCAATGCTTGAGGGATCGCGGACGACCTGAAGCCATTCCTTGCGGATCATCCCCTTGATGCGCAGCAGCCGACCTGATTTCATTTCTCTGCCCTCCCCGGTTGTTTGGATTCCAACAGACCGATAAAGGCATCCTCCATAGTGGTCTCCCGTCCCTCCGCCGTACCGTAGCGCTTCTTCATCTCTTCCGGCGTGCCCTCTGCCAGCACACGGCCCTCGGCCATGATCACCAGCCGGTCGCAATATTCGGCCTCCTCCATGAAATGGGTGGTGACCAGCACGGTGACGCCCTGATCGGCGAGACTGTTGATCTGGTCCCAGAATTCGCGGCGGGCCAGGGGATCAACTCCGGAGGTGGGTTCGTCGAGGAACAGGACTTCAGGTTCGTGCATCAGGGCCACGGCCAGGGCCAGACGTTGCTTGAAACCAAGCGGCAGAGACTGGCTTTCGGTGGCGGCAAAGGATGCAAGATCAAAGGTGCGCAGGGCCCAGTCTATCTGTTCGGATCGGCGTGCCCCGCGCAAGCCATAGGCGCTGCTGAAGAATTTGAGGTTGTGCAGCACCGTCAGGTTGCCGTAGAGCGAAAATTTTTGCGCCATGTAGCCGATTCGCGCCCTGGCGGCTGCGGCTGCGGTGCGCAGATTCATGCCAGCCACTGTACAGGTGCCGCTGGAAATGGGCAGCAGGCCGCAGAGCATGCGAAAGGTGGTGGTTTTGCCGGCACCGTTGGCGCCGAGCAGGCCGAAGATCTCGCCGTGCCGCACCCGGAAACTGACCTGGTCGACCGCGAAGAAGTCACCAAATTGACGGACGAGATTATCCACGGCGATAACGTCCTCACCCCGCAAATGGTTGGTGGGTGGCCGCAGGGTGATGTGGTTGTTCGAGTCCACACCCCCGGCGTCATCTTTTAACGTGGCGACAAAATAGTCCTCGAAACGGGGATCAGTCGCTGAGATGTCGACAGCGGCATCATGGGGGAGAAGCGTCCGTTGCGGCGGGTCTTGGCCGCGGGTGACCACCCGGATTGCGGTGCCGAGGATCAGGGCGTCAAGCACCGCCGGATCCCGACTCAATGCCCTTTGGAGGGTCCGTTTGGCAAGAGTGGGGGCACGAACCAGCCAGGTGCGTCCTGCTACCTGACGACTGAAGGATTCAGGCTGGTCGTGACCGAGGATGCGGCCCTGATGGATGAGTACCACCTCGGCGCAGCGTTCAGCCTCATCGAGATAAGCGGTACTCAGCAGCACACTCATGCCATCGGTCTCGACCAGATGGTAGACAATCTGCCACAGTTCTCGCCGGGAGACCGGATCGACACCCACGGTGGGTTCGTCGAGCAACAGCAGGCGCGGCGGCCTCACCAGGGTGCAGACCAGCCCCAGTTTCTGTTTCATGCCACCGGAAAGCCGGCCGGCCAGACGGCCTCGAAACCCTTCCAGTCCAGCCATCGCAAGCAACTGCCGATATCGTTCCGGCCGCGCTTCTTTATCGACGCCCTGGAGATCTGCATACAGGTCGAGGTTTTCCAGGACAGAAAGATCTTCATACAGGCCAAAGCGTTGCGGCATGTAGCCGATATTTGCTTGCACCTTGATTGATTCACGGACAACATCGATGTCGAGCGCGGACAGTTGGCCTTCGTCGGGAGTCAGCAGTCCGGCGCAGAGCCGCATCAGCGTGGTTTTACCCGCGCCGTCCGGGCCGATCAATCCGGTGACCATGCGCGGCTGGATGACACAGCTCACCCCGTTGAGGGCGATGATCCGTTTTTTATCGAGCGTGAATGTCTTGCGAACTTGATCCAGAACCAGGACCGCTTTTGACGGTATTGCTTCAAGGGGCGGTCTGGAGCAGGGAGCAGGGGATGAATGGTTCATGGATGGGGGGTGGATTGTCCTGTGCTGGCAAGTGTATGCGGTTTCATTGATCCTCCCTTCTCTGTTGTTGCCGGAGCCATCATACTACAACGCGCTGGTTTTTCTATATCTTGTTATGAGCTGGCTGTCCCTGGCTCTGTCCGCTGCCCAAAGCGGATCCGTGCGGAAGAGCGGCGATGCACTGATTGGCTGATCTCTGCTGAAAAGATCACAAGGATCTCTATATGCCATGAATAGCAACAAGGTGAAAAGATATACTTCGTTTTTGTCGAAGAATACGGTAAGGTTGGCCGAATTTGAGATCGGGACGCATATCTCCCGTTCAGCAGCTGTTGATCCACGGACGATGAAATGGAAAACAAGCCTGTTATCACCATTGTTACTGCTTCCGATTTCCTCCAGCACGATACCGGCGGGAGTGATCATCCGGAAGCGCCCGAGAGGATGCTGGCAATCACTGACCGGCTCGCCGAAGGTTTCCTCGCCAATCAAATTCGCCATCTTTCCCCCCGGCCCGCCCTGCGTTCTCAGTTGCTTGCCTTTCATACCGAGGGGTGGCTCTTTCGTTTTGAGGAGGCCGTTCTTTCCGGGAGGACCTATATCGATCATCCTGATAATCAGGTCGGTTACGATTCGTATGAGATCGCGACCCTGTCCGCCGGGTCCGGCCTAGTCGGCATCGATGTGGTTGAACAGGAACCGGGTTCGGTGGTTTTTTGCCAGACCCGGCCGCCGGGTCATCATGCCGAGCCCAACCAGCCCTACGGTTTCTGCTTTTTCAACAACTGCGTCATCGCCGCCCGTTACTGGCAGCGGCAGTACAACCGGCAGCGGGTCTGCGTCTTTGATTTCGACGCCCATCACGGCAACGGCATCCAGACCGCTTTTGAAGAAGAGGCTGAGACCGCCTATGTCTCCATCCACGAGCACCCCAGTTTCAGCTATCCGGGAACGGGCTGGGCCGAGGATCGCGGCTGGGGGGCAGGGAAGGGCACGATTCTCAACCTGCCACTGTCACCGGGTTCCGGTGCAGAACAGGTGTTGCGGCTCTTGCCCAAGATAAGAACATTTTTTGAGGAATTTCAGCCCGATGCCTTTGTCATCGGCGCCGGTTTTGATGCTCACCGTGACGACGACATGTCGGGACTTGCCTTCACCGTCGAAGTTTACCGGCAGTTGGGTGCGTTTATCCGGGATCTCGCCAGGGATATGACCGGAGGACGGGTGGTGTCCATTCTCGAAGGAGGATACAACCTCAAAAAAATAGGCAGTTGTGTTGAGGCTTATCTCACTGGGCTCGCGGAGACAGACAAATGAAAACCCCAAATCGATATATGATCGTTGGAGGATCGCCATGTTTATTCGCTATCACATGACACCCTCGCCCATCACGGTCACACCAGAGAAGACCGTCGCTGAGGCGTTTGATATCCTGCAGCAGTATACGATCCGCCATCTGCTGGTGGTGGATGAACAGGGAGTCCTGCAGGGAATTCTTTCCGACCGGGATCTCCGTTCGGCCCGTCCTTCATCAGTCGCCCGCAGTAAGGAGCGGCAGAATGTCGAGGATCAGGTCAACAGCACACCTGTTTCCGTGTTAATGACCCGCGACTGTCTGTCCCTTTCCCCTAATGCCACTCTCGACGATGCCCTGCTTCTGTTTCAATCCCGAAAAATTGGCGCGTTGCCGGTCGTCAATGAGGAGAACAAGGTGGTCGGTGTGTTCTCCACCGCCGATCTGATGAATGCCTATCGCGACCTGTTCGGACTGGGCGAAAAAGGGTCAATGCTTGTCTCTATTGAGGACAATGACGACCCGCAGGCCATGAGCAAACTGGTCAAGGTGATGGAAGAAAAGCAGATCCATTTTAACCGTTTGGTCAGAACGGACGGCACAAGTAAAAGCAAGGCCATGATTTTTTTGCGCATTAAAACCTATAACGTCCGGTCCGTGTACAAGGCCCTTGAAGCCGCTGGTTTCACCATCCACGTTCCCGAGGAATTCAGATAGAAGAGGTCGATATGCTGGACAGGCTTTTTTCGCCCAAGTCGATCGCCGTGATCGGGGCTTCCAAGACCGTGGGCAAGGTTGGACACCTCACGGTCAGCAACTTGGTGCAGAGCGGTTTCAAGGGACCCATCATTCCGGTCAACTCGGCCGGCGGCGAGCTGTTCGGCCTCAAGGTTTACCCCAAATTGGCCGATTATCCGGATCCGGTGGATCTGGTGGTGATCGCGGTGCCGGCGGAGATGGTGCCGACTGCTGCCCGGGAGGCGGTGCAGAAAAAGGCCGGGGCGATCGTGGTCGTGGCTTCGGGATTCAAGGAAACCGGCCCTCAGGGAAAGGCCATTGAAGACGAGTTGATCGAGATCTGTCGCAAGGGCGCGGTCCGACTGCTCGGTCCCAACTGCCTGGGCGTGATCAACACCGCCATTCATCTCAACGCTTCCTTTTCAAAACGACTGCCGCAAGCAGGGCAATTGGCGATCTTTTCCCAGTCCGGGGCCCTGTGCACCGCCATGATGGATATCGCCGATGAACGCGAACTCGGGGTTTCCAAGGCTGTTTCCATCGGCAACAAGGCGGACATCACCGAGGTCGACATCCTTTCCGCTCTGGCCCATGACGACGACACCAAGGTCATCGTCGGCTATCTGGAGGATATCAGCGACGGCGACAAGTTTGTCAAAGCGGCGGAAGAGGCGAGCAGCAGGAAACCGGTGGTCATTCTCAAGGCCGGGACCACCAGTGCCGGCTCCAAGGCCGCTTCCAACCACACCGGCGTTTTGGCCGGCAAGGATACCGCCTACGGCGCCGCCTTCAAACGGGCTGGCATCTGCCGGGCCGACAGTTTCGAGGCCCTGTTTGACTATGCCTCCGCGCTTGCCCTGCAGCCCACTCCCAAGGGCGATCGGGTGCTGATCGTCACCAATTCCGGCGGTTCCGGCACCATGGCCGCCGACGCCGTGGAAAAGGCGGGGATGAGCGTGACCCCCCTGAGTGAACACCTGGCAGTGCAACTACGCGAACGCCTGCCTGCCGCCGCCTTCATCGACAACCCCATCGACATCTCCGCTGACGCTGAGCCCCGCCACTATGCCGCCGCCATCGACATCGCCGTGGCCGACGACGCCATCGACGCCATCCTCGTGGTGCTGGCCCCCCAGTATATGACCGAGCCCGCAGCCACGGTCCGGGCCATTGTCGCCCACCTCGACGACACCACCCCGGTGTTGGCCTCCTTTCTCGGCGGCAGCGACATCATGCCGTCGCGCAAGGAATTGGCCGCCGCCGGTCTGCCGTTCTATGATTCGCCGGAACGGGCCGTGGGCGCTCTTAAAGCCATGCATGAGTACGGGGTGTGGAAGAACCGGCCCGCCCGCCATGTGGTTCGTTTCCCGGTCAATCGCCGCCGGGTGGAACGCACCATTGCCCGGCGGCAGCGGACCAACCGGTTGCGGCTGGGCGAAGTCAAATCAAAGGACATTCTTAAGGCCTATGGCTTTCATATTCTGGAAGGAAAGCTGACCTCCTCCCCTGAAGAGGCGGTGGAGTGCGCCCGGTTCATTGGTTTTCCCGTGGCCCTCAAAATTATTTCGCCCAGTATCGTCCATAAATCAGACCTCGGCGGCGTCCGCCTCAATCTTGGGTCAGCGCAGGAAGTGGCCGACGCCTTTGACCTGATGATGCTGCGCATCAACAAACATGCTCCCAATGCCATCATTGGCGGCATTTACGTGGAGAAAATGGCGGAAAAGGGGCTGGAGGTGATCATCGGTATGACCCGCGATCCCCAGTTCGGTCCCATGCTGATGTTCGGTCTGGGCGGTATCTTCGTTGAGGTAATGAAGGACGTCACCTTCCACCTGGCGCCGATCACCGAGAACGAGGCCGTGCAGATGCTCCAGTCGACCCGGTCCTACGAGCTTCTTCAAGGCAAGCGCGGCCTCAAGGAGGTCGACATCCACGCCATCGCCGTGGCCCTGCAGCGCATCAGCCAGCTGACCACCGATTTCCCCCAGATTCTCGACCTGGAAATCAATCCGCTGATCGTCGGCGAGGTCGGCAACGAGCCGGTGGTGGTCGATGCCAGTATGACCTTTGCGCCGCTGCTTGACGAAAGGTAAGCCGCATGCCGGCCATTTGTTCACCGAATCAATAGGGATTGCTCATGGAATACGAGAAGGATTGGCAGGACATCTACAGTGATATGATCGCCACCCCGGCCCAGGCGCTCAGCCACCTCAAGTCGGGGCATCGGGTGTTTATCGGCACCGGCTGCGGTGCGCCGCAGGAACTGATTGCTGCCATGACCGGCCGGGCTCGCGCGGTGTCCAACGTCGAGATTATCCAGTTGATCACCAAGGGCGAGGCCCCCTATGCCGACAAGAAAATGTCGGAAAGTTTTGCGATCAACTCCTTTTTTATCAGCTCCAATATCCGCGACGTCATCCAGGAGGGCTTCGGCGACTACACCCCCATCCTGCTCTCCGACGTGCCCAAGCTGTTTGATTCCGGCAGCCTGCCCATCGATATTGCCCTGATTCAGGTGACCCCGCCCAACATCCATGGCCGGGTGAGCCTCGGCATATCGGTTGATATTACCCGCAGCGCCATCGATAACGCCTCGCTGGTCATTGCCGAGGTCAATCCCAACATGCCCTGGACCCATGGCGATACCCAGGTCGATGTCAATGACCTCGATCTCCTGGTGCCGGTGGACCGGCCCATTCTCGAACGGGAACTGCATGCGTCCAACGAGATCAGCCGCAAGATTGCTCAAACGGTGGCAGCCCTGATCCCCAATGGGTCGACCATCGAACTGGGACTGGGGCGGGTGCCCGGCTACGGCCGCATCCCGCAGGTGGTGATGGAATTTCTCAATGACCGCAAGGACATCGGTTTTCACACCGAGATGATTTCCGACTCCATCATTCCGCTGATCGAGTCAGGGGCCGTGACCGGGGCGATGAAGTCCATCGACCGAGGCAAGATCACCGCCAGTTTCTGCATGGGCACCAAGAAGCTCTACGATTACATTAACGATAACCCGCTGTTCAGCTTCCGGCCGACCGAATATATCAATGACGCCAACGTCATCGGCAAGCACAAGCGGATGGTGGCGGTCAACATGGCGCTGGAGATCGATCTCACCGGCCAGGTCTGCTCGGACTCGGTGGGCGGCCGCTTCTATTCCGGTATCGGCGGCCAGATCGACTTCAATCGCGGTGCCGCGCATTCGGAAGCCGGCCGGGCGATTATCACCCTGCCGTCGCTCAACCGGGAAGGAACGGAATCGCGGATCGTCTGCACCCTGCAGCCGGGCTCCGGGGTGACCATTAACCGGGCGAGCGTCCATTATGTGGTCACCGAACACGGCGTGGCCTACCTCCACGGCAAGTCCATCCAGGAGCGGGTCATGGCCCTGATCTCCATCGCCCACCCGGATTTCCGGGAGCAACTGTTTCGCGATGCGGTGGCCGCTAAATATCTGCGGCCCGGCCTGGCCCGGTTTGCCAACCGCTTCCTGGCGCCGGTGGAGGAGTCGATCCGAACATCGTTCCTCATGCAGGACGGCATCGAGGTCGATTTCCGCTCGATCAAGCCCACCGATGAGCCGCACATGCGCGACCTGGTCCACAGCCTCAGCCAGGAGACCATTTATTACCGGTTCATGAGCCACCAGCAACGGTTTACCCCGCGCCAGATCGAGGATTTCGTCTACATCGATCATCGTCGCGATGTGGCGGTGGTGGGCACTATTCCCGAAGCGCATGGCGAACAGATTGTCGTGGTCGGCACCTACTACCTCAACGAAAAGACCAATCTGGCCGAGGTCGCTTTTGTTGTCCGCGACGGTTGGCAAAACAAGGGATTGGGGACTTTTGTCTTTAAGCATCTGGTCAAGATTGCCAAACGCAACGGCATCGCCGGTTTCACCGCCGAGGTTCTGCGGGAAAACGAGCGGATGCAGGCGGTGTTCAACCACTCCAACCTCAAGGTGAAGAGCCATCTGGAGGAAGGGGTGTACAGTTTTGTGATGGATTTTTAAGCGTTCCTGTCTATCGAGTCTCTGACTCTGACCACTTTCTTATGATTGCGAGGAAGATGTCCCATACTGTTAACCGGTCGAACCCAAAAGAGTAACCTGCCTTACCCGTGCAAACTCCCCTGTTCCACAGCGAACAACCCTTTGAAATTGTTTCTGACTTCACTCCTGCCGGTGATCAGCCTGCGGCCATTGAGCGTCTGGCGGCGAATATCGAGGCCGGGGTGCGCGAACAGGTCCTGCTCGGCGTCACCGGGTCGGGCAAGACCTTTACCATGGCCCAGGTTGTGGCCCGGGTGCAGCGGCCTACCCTGGTCATGGCCCCGAACAAGACCTTGGCGGCGCAGTTGTTCGGCGAATTTCGCCAGTTGTTTCCGCACAATGCGGTTGAGTATTTCGTCTCCTACTACGATTATTACCAACCCGAGGCCTATATTCCGGCCTCCGACACTTATATCGAGAAGGATTCGTCGATCAATGACGCCATCGACAAGATGCGCCATTCGGCCACCCGTTCGCTGCTTACCCGGCGCGACGTGCTGATCGTGGCTTCGGTGTCGTGCATTTATGGCCTCGGTTCGCCGGACGAATACAAAAACATGCATCTGTTCCTGCGGACCGGCGAGGAATATCCGATGGAGGAGGTTCTGCGGCGCTTGGCCTTCATGCTCTATGAGCGCAACGATTACTCTTTTCATCGCGGCACGTTCAGGGTCCGGGGCGACGTGATTGACATCTTTCCGGCCCATGAAGAAGAACATGCGGTGCGGGTCGAGTTTTTTGGCGATACCATTGAGGCCATTGCCATCATCGATCCCCTGCGCGGAGTAGTGGTGCAGGATGTCGACGAGATGGCTGTTTTTCCCGGCAGCCACCATGTCACCAGCCAGGAAAATCTCAAAACCGCCATGCGCTCGATCCAGGAGGAACTGCAGATCCGACTCGCCGAACTGCAGGCCGAGAATCGGCTTGTTGAGGCCCAACGCCTGGAACAGCGGACCTTGTTTGATCTGGAGATGATCACCGAACTTGGCTACTGTAACGGCATCGAAAACTACAGCCGCCATCTCACCGGCAAACCGTCTGGGGTGCCGCCGCCTAACCTGCTCGATTATTTTCCGGACGATTATCTCCTGATCATCGACGAGTCGCACATTGGGGTGCCGCAGATCGGCGGCATGTTCAATGGAGACCGCTCGCGCAAACAGACCTTGGTCAATTATGGTTTTCGTCTGCCCTCGGCACTGGACAACCGGCCGCTGCGCTTCGACGAATTCGAGGCCCGCATCCGCCAGGTGGTCTACGTATCGGCCACACCCGGACCCTATGAATTGAAGCGGACCGAGGGGCATGTGGTGGAGCAATTGATCCGGCCGACCGGTTTGCTCGATCCCCGCATCGAGGTACGCCCAGCTACCACCCAGGTGGACGACCTGCTGGAGGAAATCCGCATCCGGGTCGAACGCAACGAAGCGGTGCTGGTAACCACCCTGACCAAACGGATGTCCGAGGACCTGACCCAGTATTACGAGGAACTGGGCGTGAGGGTCCGTTATCTCCACTCGGACATCAAAACCCTGGAACGGGTGGAGCTGATCCGCGATCTGCGTAACCGATTCTATGACGTACTCATTGGTATCAACCTGCTGCGAGAGGGGCTCGATATCCCCGAGGTCTCGCTGGTGGCGGTGCTCGATGCCGACAAAGAAGGCTTTCTCCGTTCCGAGCGCTCCCTGGTGCAGACCTGCGGTCGGGCGGCCCGCAACGCCGAGGGCATGGTTATTCTCTACGCCGACAAGGTCACCAACTCGATGCGCTACACCATCGACGAAACTAACCGGCGGCGGGCCATCCAGGATGCCTATAACCGCGAACATGGCATCACGCCGCAGACGGTGATCTCGGAGGTTAAGGACACCATGGCTCAGCACCTGAAGGCGTCGGGCTGGCAGGGTTCGGCGGACAGTCAAGCTCAGGGAGTCCTGATCGACCGCAGAACCGGAGATCCTCTATCACAGTGTCGATGAAATTCGGCGTGAGATTAAGGATATGGAAAAGAAAATGCAGGAGGCGGCCCGGCAGCTGGCGTTTGAAGAAGCTGCTGGTTACCGGGACCGGATCAGGGAATTAAAGATGATGGAGCTGGCAGTTGGCTAATTTTTGGTATACATGCTCTCTAGTGGTCGCGCCTTGGCTTGTGGCCGGTTTGATCCGCCTGTGGTTTGCCACCTGTCGGGTCAAGGTGAGGGGCGATGAAGCCGTTACAGGAATTTGCCCGCCACAATACCGGCATTGCCGCCTTCTGGCATTATTCGTTCCTGTACCTCTTTTATTATTTCCGGAAGTTTCCCGCCGCTGTTATGGTCAGCGCGAGCAGGGATGGCGAATACATTGCCCGGTTGGCGCAACGAATGGGCCATGTGCCGGTTCGGGGTTCGTCCAACCGGGGCGGCGTCAAAGCCCTGCGCGAGATGATCGAGCAGCTGCAGCAGGGAAAAAACAGCGCCATCGTTGCCGATGGCTCTCAAGGCCCGGCCCGAAAGGCGCAGGCCGGCTGCATCCTCATGGCCAGCAAATCGGGCAAGCCGATCTTTCCCGTGGCCTGGGCAGCTGATCGTGCACTCATCTTCAACAGTTGGGACCGGACCGTGATGCCGCTGCCTTTTGCCACCATCGTGGTGCGGGTTGGCGATCCGCTGGCAGTGCCGCCGGCGATCAGCTCGGCACAGGTCGAATTTTACCGCCTGGAGCTGGAAGAACGACTCAACAGGTTGTATGATGCCGCCTGGCATGAAGTGGGCAGACCGCCGCATGATTGGGATGCGCCGCGGAAAAAAAGGACGAAATCCTAAAAGAGCATTGGGCAGCCTAGATCTTGCACTGAGCGCGGTTGATGAAGTGCCAGACAGATATAAACACATTCAGGGGTTGAACGGTTTGGAAAGAGTCAGAAGTCTGGTGCTGGCCGGATTAAGCGGCGGGTCGGGAAAGTCGGTGGTCTCGGTCGGCCTGATTGCGGCCCTGAAAAATCGGGGCAGGGGCGTGGCACCGTTTAAAAAGGGACCGGACTATATTGATGCCGGCTGGATGAGCAAGGCAGCCGGGCAGCCCTGCTACAACCTCGACCCCTATCTGATGACGCCCGCGGCCATAGCGACCACCTTTCAGGGACATATTCACGGCAGCGCCTTTGCCGTGGTCGAGGGCAACCGCGGCATTTTCGACGGAGTCAACGCCGAAGGCGAGTTTTCCACCGCCGAACTGGCCCTGCAGCTTGACCTGCCGGTGCTGCTGGTGGTCAACTGCTCGAAAACCACCCGAACGGTGGCGGCGCTGGTGCTCGGCTGCCAGGCCTTTGATCCGCGCATCCGTTTTGCCGGTGTCATCCTCAATCAGATTGCCACCTCCCGGCACGAATCGATCATCCGCCAGTCTCTGGAAAAATACACCGATCTGCCTGTGCTGGGGATCATGCCCCGATTGAAGCAGGATATTTTCCCCATGCGCCACCTTGGGGTGACTCCCCACCAGGAATATGCTGAGGCTGGTGAGGCGGTGGACAGGCTGGCGGCTCTAGCGGAGAACCATTTTGATCTGGATGCGATTATTGTTGGCATGCGCGAGGTGATACCGCTGCCGCCGGAGAGCGGCATATATGCTGCGGCCAAAGCTCACCATCGGTGTGCTCCGCGATGCTGCTTTCCAATTTTACTACGAGGAGAATTTGGAGGCCCTCAGGACGGCCGGCGCAAAGCTGGTAATGATCAACGCCCTCAGTTCTAGAGAGTTGCCGCCGGATCTGGACGGTCTCTATATCGGCGGCGGTTTTCCTGAGACCAGCGCTCGGCAACTGGCCGATAACATCAGCTTCCGCCAATCGATCCGTGAACGTATCGACGCCGGTTTACCGGTATATGCCGAGTGTGGCGGCTTGATTTTTCTGGGGCGCTCTATCCTTCTCCAGGGGCAGGAGTATCCGCTGGCCGGGGTCTTTCCCGTGACTTTCGCTCTCTCCGCTCAACCCCAGGCTCATGGCTATTCGACCTTTACGGTGGAAAAGGCCAACAGCTTTTACCCGGTCGGCACCCGCATCAAGGGACATGAGTTCCGCTATTCGATGGTCCACCAGTGGGATGGGATGACTGAGGACCTCGTTCTCAATATGAAACGAGGTGCCGGTTTTTACGGGGGCCGCGACGGACTGGTCAAGAACAATGTGCTTGCCCTCTACACTCATGTGATGGCCTCGGGCACACCCCAATGGGTGGAGGGTTTTATCGCCGCTGCCCAAAGATTTTCGAAATGCAAGCCTGCCCTGTTCCCGTCGGATTAAACGAATAACCCAATCTTCGCTTTTCGTTCGATGGCTCTGTCCGATTTTTTGGTATGGGCGGACAAGGATAAACAGCCGTTCCAGGCACGCTGATTTTGACATTAGCAAAGCCCGGTCATATAATAGCCCAACTATTTCCCTCCCTCTCTGATCGGGTTGTCACGATTGTGAAAAAATACGTGTGTGCTATTTGCTGTCTCGTTCCGCTCTTTCCCGACAGCGCCGCCGCTGCCGAGGGCATTGTCCTCACTTCTTCCCTTCTCGTCGTACTGCTGCTCACCCTTGGCTTGTTGGTCACCGTTTACTGGTGCCGCCACCGCTTGCGTCAGGTCGCTGATGAGAAGGATAAAGTAAACGTCCGCATGCGTCTGGCGGAGCAGGTCGTCGATCAAACACCCCTGCCTATCCTCCGCCTTAATGCAAATCTCACCATCATTGAGGCCAATCGCTGCGCTCTGCATAATTATGAACACTCCTCCCTGATCGGGATCAGCCTGCTCGATCTGCACCCGGACCTGGGAGGTCATCCCGTTGTTGTTGCCCTGCAGTCGTCGAAAGATGGGAAACTTCCCGTAAGATCCTCTCTCACACCTGAACCAGAGGAATCTGCTGCCACCGGCAATGGCGTCCTGGTAATGATCACCGTTGAAGGGCAGGTCCAAGCGCTTTGGTTCGGCACCGCACCTGGCAACAGGCAGCAGCTCGAGGCAGCCCGGGTCGCGGCCAGCCAGGCTGAAGAAGCGGCCAACAGGATGAAAAGTGAATTTGTCGCCAATATCAACCATGAGGTCCGGACCCCGATGAACGCCATCATCGGCTACACCGAGATGCTGGCCAATGCCAAACTCGATCCCAAGGAAAAGCGATTTGTGGCCATTATCCACAAAAGCGGCATGGCGCTTGTTTCTATTTTTAATGATATCATGGAATTATCGAAAATCGATTCCGGTCGGCTGCAGATCATGGCCAGTTCGGTTCGCCTACCCTTGATCATCAGCGAGGTTGAGGGCTTGTTCAAGGATCAGGCCGAGGAAAAGGGGCTGCATCTCCATTGCCGGATGGCAAAGCACCTGCCTCAGTCTTTTATTCTCGATGGGGTACGGTTAAAGCAGATCCTCCAGAATCTGGTCAGCAATGCGGTCAAATTCACCAATGAAGGTTGGGTCGAGTTGTCCGTGGACGGCACGCCGTCAACTGAAAAGGAGGGATGCTTTGATCTCCGATTTACGGTCAACGACACCGGTATCGGCATCCCCTTGGCGGATCAACCAAAAATATTTGAACTCTTCCGGCAACAGGAAGAGAGCATCACCAGAGAATATGGTGGAGTCGGTTTGGGGCTGACCCTCTGCAGTCGCTTGACGACAATGATGGGCGGCAAGATCGAGTTATCCAGTCACGAAGGAGAGGGCGCATGTTTTACTGTGTTTCTCAGCAACATACAGCTTGCCCAACAGACATCGGCTGAACTCGAATCCAATAGGACCGCAAAGAGTTCAGAGCAGAAAGAAAAACTGTTGGTCGTCGATGATGTCGATCTGATCAAAGATATTTTTATCGATTTTTTTCAAGACAGTCCCTACACAGTGCTCACGGCGAACAACGGCGACGATGCTTTATCCCTCGCCGTTGCGGAACAGCCCTCTATCATTTTTATGGATCTCAATCTCGCTGGTACGGACGGGCGGAGTGTGACCGAGCAGTTACGTCGAACCGCTGAAACCACTTCGATTCCAGTGGTTGTCATGACGGGGGAAATACTTGAGGAGAAAGACTACAGACCGCTGTTCGACGATTTTCTCCAAAAACCTTTCCGACTGGAAACACTGCATGAAACCGTCGTCCGTCTTGCCCGGCCCCCATTGGCGCAAGGGCCGCAACCGCCAGGACAGGGCAGCCTCGATGAGGAAGAACGGATCCAGGCCGTTCAGCTTGCGAAGCGCATGGAATCCTGATCTTGAATTGTTGCTCCGTCAGGCTTCCCGTTCCGGCAGCTTGACGGATGCGGCAGCCTTGGCCATGGCTATGACAGAAAGAGGCGCAAAGGAACAGCAACCAGAGCTGGCCGGCCTGGGTGACGAATTGATGCGCTACACCAACGAACCTAATATTCTGGGGGTGGATCGCCTGCTTGCCAGACTGTCCAAAATCGCGGACCGGAAAGAGTCATGAAGAATAAGCCCCTTATTTTTATCGTTGATGATGTGCCTGAGAACATCCAGATCGCTATGTCGCATCTCAAGGAACTCAACTGTGATTTTGCGTACGCCACCTCCGGAGAGCAGGCACTGGAGCGAATCGCCGCCACCCAGCCCCAGTTGATCCTCATGGATGTCATGATGCCGGGAATGAGCGGCTTTCAAGCTGTGGAAACACTGAGCCGGAATGAGGCAACCTGCAAAATTCCGGTCATCTTCCTCACCGCGAGGGCCGAATCAGACGATGTGGTTCGCGGATTCAAGCTCGGTGGCGTCGACTACATCACGAAACCCTTCAATGGATTGGAACTGCGCTCTCGCGTCCGCAACCACCTTGAACTGCACGCCTACCGGAGCAACCTTGAACGGTTGGTGGAGGAGCGAAGCCGAGAGGCGGAACTGCTCAAGGATGTCATCATCGAGGCCATGGGCGAGTTGGCCGAGTATCGTGATCCCGAAACCGGCAGCCACATTCATCGTACCCGTGCCTATGTGCAGATGCTTGCCGAAACCCTGGTCGCCCGTGGGCATTTTCAGGATCAACTCTCCAAGGAATACATCACCTTATTGTGGAAATGTGCCCCGTTACACGATATCGGCAAGGTGGCCATTCGTGATTCTATTCTGCTCAAACCCGGTAAACTCACTCCAGAGGAATTCGATGAGATGAAGAAGCACGCCTTGTTTGGCGAGGAAGTTATTGCCAATCTCGAACAGATGGCCGGACAACCGACATCTTTTCTCTGTTGCGCCAAAGAAATTGCCGGCAGCCATCATGAAAAATTTGACGGCAGCGGATATCCGCGGGGATTGGCGGGCGATGCAATCCCATTGGCCGGGCGGATCATGGCCATAGCCGATGTCTACGACGCCCTCATTTCCAAGCGAGTCTATAAAAATTCTCTGTCTCACGAGGAGGCCATGAAAATCATGGTCGAGGGCAAGGGTACCCATTTTGACCCAATCCTGATTGACGCCTTCTTGGAGGTGGAACCTCACTTCAGGCAGATTGCGGCGAATAACGCCGACTGACGATCGAATCAGGCAGGCTGTCTGCTCTCCCTCTTTTTCTTCAATCCAACAATTATGAAAAGTTACCATAAAGAACTCTGGTTTGATGTGCCCACGCGCCGGGCCTTCATCAACATCACTTCCGAGGTGGAAAAATGCCTTGCGGAAAGCGGTGTCCGGGAAGGGTTGCTCCTGTGCAACGCCATGCACATCACTGCTTCGGTGTTTATCAACGATGACGAATCCGGCCTGCATCACGATTATGAACAATGGTTAGAACGGTTAGCCCCGCATGAACCGGTCAATCAGTACCGTCATAACGGTTTTGAGGATAATGCCGACGCCCACTTGAAACGTCAGGTCATGGGACGGGAGGTGGTAGTTGCAGTCACCAGCGGCAAACTTCACTTCGGCACCTGGGAGCAGATCTTTTACGGTGAGTTTGACGGCCGGCGAAAAAAAAGGGTGCTGGTTAAGATTATCGGTGAATGAGCGGGGAACGGCGGGCTCGCCGATTTCCCAACACCACGGAGCCATGGTATTATGTTCTTGTTCTTTCGAAATCACCTGTTAATGCCACCACTGTTGGCCATTCTGATCCTCATAACCGGATGTTCTGGCCAAGATGAGAAAAAAAATGCTGTCGGGGCCCTGACGCTGTATGGCAATGTCGATATCCGTGAGGTGCAGTTGGCTTTCCAGGATGCGGGCAGAATCGCCTATCTGGCCGTGGATGAGGGAGCCAAGGTCAGCAAGGGGCAGGTGGTTGCCGAACTGGATCCGGTTCGTTTTCAAATGGAGGCCGGTCGGTTGAGCGGAGAGGTGGCGGCCCAGGCGCGGCTTGTGGAGCGGCTCAAGAGTGGCAGTCGGCCTCAGGAGGTCGAAAAGGCCAGGGCCGCGGTTGCTTCGGCCAGGGCCAACCTCAAAGATGCCGAGCTTTCTCTTGCTCGCAAACAGTCACTGCAACTCACCAACCGCATCTCCGCGCAGGAGGTGGACAGTGCCAGAGCCAGAGTGCAGACTTGGCAGGCGACGCTGAAAACAGCTGAAGAAGAGTTGTCGCTGGCGATTGAGGGACCGCGCAAGGAGGATATCGCCACTGCTGAGGCCAATCTGACCGCCCTTCAAGCCGTCAAGGAGCTTGCCGAACAGCGGGTGATCGACACCAGGTTGCTCGCGCCCGCCGACGGATTCATCCGCAACCGGATACTGGAACCCGGCGCCATGGCATCTGCCGGCACACCGGTCCTTACCCTGGCCCTGACCAATCCGCTCTGGGTGCGGGCCTATATCAGCGAACCTGATCTCGGCAGGGTGCGCGAAGGGATGCAAGCGGAACTGCGCACCGATAGTCTGCCCGGCAAGACCTACAAGGGCTGGGTCGGCTTCATCTCTTCCACCGCCGAATTCACACCCAAGACCGTGGAGACTACGGAATTGCGAACCAAACTGGTCTACCGCGCTCGCATATTCGCCTGTGATCCCCAGCACGAACTGCGCCTCGGCATGCCGGTGACCGCGACTATCGACACGACCAAGGGAACCTCCGGCGATTCGGCCCGGTGCGACTGATCGAGTCTGGCAGCAGAACAATCAGGCCGCAACGCCGAGAGCGAAACGATCCGAAACGAAAAGGGCTGACCGGGATAATCGAGCAGTCCAATCACTTTGCGCTCTGAGACTCCCCACCTGCTTGCCGAAAAGTTTACACGTGACGGGTTGTTCGGTCAGTATCCATTGTAACTGCTCATTTGCTGAATGTTTTTTCTTATTTTTTTACGGATGGAGTCGTTCGGGCCGGCATAGCCGAGGCTGATGAGCAATCCGATCCGCTTGTGTTTCGGGATGTCGAGCAACTTCTGAATCGTCGCCTCGTCAAACCAGCCGAGCATACAGGTTCCAAGACCCAATTCGGCGGCCTGCAGGCAGAAATGCGCCGCAGCAATGCCGATGTCGATCAGCGGAAATTCTCTGTCTTTTAATTTTGCACCGATCTGGGTGATCAGTCGTGGCTTTTCGATGACCAGTACCGCCAGGACCGGGGCCTGCGGCACGAAGCGGTTGAATGACACCAGGGTGCTGTATGTTGCCCTTGCGACGTCCTCCTTAAGCGCCGGTTCGGTAACCAGGATCAGCTTCCAGGGCTGTGAGTTGGAGGCGGAAGGGGCCAATCGCACTGCTTCAATCAGCAGATCCAGTTTTTCCTGCTCTACCGGCCGGTCCGCATAGTTTCGCACGCTTTGCCTGAGGGTGATCAAATCGGAAAAATGCATTGCTCTCCTGGATGTGGGGTGAGAAAAAATCGATATTTATACGGGCGGTTTCAACAGACGGATGATCGACCGGCAGAGGCAAAACCCCCTGGGGAGACCGCCTCTACTGATTTATGGTACCATAACGCCTGCCATTCCTGCATGTTCTTGTTCACCCGCAATCAGCGCAAAAAGAACGGCCATACGGACAGTCACATCAAGATTGATCGGAAAAGTGTGCCCGTATCCATACCTGCGCCGAAGAGTTGGCCGATTACGTTTTTTCACGGACAGCGGACGGCTTGGTGACTCACGACGATACGGTCCTGCAGCCGCCAGGTATTTGCTTGGAAATCGAGGTTGAACCCAGCATTGCCGCCATTGATTCGGCCGGCAGTTTTCAGGGGGTTACCGTCCATCGCGTGATGCAACCGATTTGGGTGATCCCCGGAGGCAGAATATTGCAGTGCTCGCTCGCATCCATCAGCTGCAACTTGTTCCTGGGCTGAGGAAGGAGTATATCTTACGGGCCATGGACGATCTGCCTGCAGGCGTGATGCTGGCGGCCAACGCACCGCTGTTTCAGGCAACTGGATAAGAGGCAGAAGACATTCATGGAAATTGGTTGGCTCCGTCGCTTCCTACTGCCCGATTTGAATAGGAAATTTATTCTTCGGTTGCTGCTGATTGCCCTATCGACGGTGGTCGTTTTCATCCAGTTCCTGATCCCTCTGCGCATCGAGGGCCACAGCATGGAGCCGACCTATAACGACGGCGGTTTAAACCTCTGCTGGCGGGGGCGCTATTTGGTGTCGGAACCCGAACGCGGCGACGTGGTGGTGATCCGTTTCGCTGGACAACAGATGGTGTTGCTCAAACGAATCGTTGGTCTGGCCGGCGACACGGTCGAATTCCGCAACGGTTCGCTCTTTGTCAACGGGCAATGGGTCCAAGAGCCGTATGTGCGCATGCCTTCGGACTGGAATCTGGCCCCACGCACCGTTGAGCCGGGTAAGGTCTATGTGGTCGGCGATAACCGCAGCGTGCCCATTGAACGGCACTCTTTTGGCCAAGTGGAGCAGTCGCGGATTATGGGGGGAATGGTGTGGTGAGCCTGAAGTATGGTGTCATAGTCGTGTTGATCGTCATCGTGGCGGGTTTGAGTTTTGTCCGCTTTTGGCCGAGTGATGTGAGGGCGATCCGCAAGCAGTTAGCTTTGATCGAGACGGCCGGAGCCAAGGACTCAACAGAAAAACCGGTCGAGGCACTTTTCAAGGCGAAGCAGATCGTTGAGTTGTTCAACGACCCCTGCCATCTTGCAGTCGAATCTGCTGGTCATGCGGGCGATTATCCCCACAAGCAGCTCATGGAGCGTATTGCCATGCTGCGCGCCTTCTACAGTCGGGTCAATGTCTCGTTGCACGACCTCGCCATTGAAATTTTTCCGGAAAAGACCGCTGTCGTTCGCGGCACTCTCCGTTTGCGCGGTGATGTTGCGGGCGAAGTGATTGCCGATGTTCATGAATTCAGGGCCGAGATGCGACGGGTCGACGGTAAGTGGCTGTTTACCATGGTCGAAATTGTCCAGGTTTTGGAGCGATAGCATCCTTACCCTGCTACTAATAATATCAGTGACATCGACACAAAGGAGAGCAGGGTTGACATCACAATGACTGCCGAGGCCAGTTCGGTGTCGGAGTGGAGTTGTGAGGAGAGGATGTAGATAGCTGTCGAGGTGGGCAGGGCGAAAAAGAGCATGCTCACCTTCCAGGCCAGGCCGGTGACACCGAACAACCACAGCATTAGTAGGCCCAAGAGCGGCAGGACCGCCAGTTTGAACGCAGCCGAGGCCAGGGCTAACCCCATGTTGTCGCGGAGATTGGAGAAGGTGAGGCTGCCGCCGATGGAAAACAGGGCCAGCGGCAGAGTGACCTGGGACATCAGCTTGAGGGTGTTGTCGATGGGTACGGTAAAGGAGCCGATCATCCGGGAATAAAGGATGCCGGCGACGCAGGCGATGATCAGCGGATTGGCCAGCAGGTGCTTGAGGGTGGCGGTCAGCCGGTTGCCCTGGTTGCGGGCGCCCTCGCCGTACCAGATCAGCACCGAGACGCAGAGGACATTGATCATCGGAATGATCAGGCCGATGAGAATACCGTACAACTGCACCCCGGCCTCACCGAAGGCATTGATGACCACTGCCATACCGATATAGGTGTTGAAGCGATAGCAGCCCTGGTTGAAGGAACCGGCCTTGAACGCGGCCACCGGCAGGTAGCGGATAAACACCAGGCTGAGACAGCAGACGGCCAGGACGGCAAGCGCCGAGGCCGGCAGGTAGCGCCAGCCGCCGTCAAACTGGAGCGGGGCTGAACCGATCTTCCAGAAGAGCATCAGGGGAAAAAAGACAAAATAAACCAGCCGGTCCGAGGTGCGGAGAAATACCTCGTCGGTAATCCGCCAGTGTTTGACGGCCGCACCGAAGAGAATCAGGGCCAGGACCGGAAAGAGGGCGTTGAGTAGAATCATGCGGCCATCAGGGGGAAGGGGAAAGGTTCACGGTTGTATTAGCCTATGGCGTAGCGGGGGCGGCGGATACGGGTCTTCCTGCAACGGGGACAGTGCCCTGGTGGGTGCGGCCGTTTGCGTTCTTCGAAAACGAAGCCGCATCCCAGGCAGATCGACGGTTCGATCACCAGCCGTTTACCCTCGGCCTTGAGGCTGTACTCGATGTGTTTGAGGTGGGCGTAGATCTCCTTTTCGCTCTGATGCAGTTCCTGGGAAAGTTCGCGTGCGCCAAGGGTTTCGGCGGTCAGCAGCTCAATGATCTGCTTGCGGATTGTTGGTAGGCTGGCTTCCTTTACCCGCTCCATGCCGCCTCCGTTGGGGACTGGTGCCCTGATTGCAGTTCGGTATAACCCTGGAGAAAGCGATCCACCTTCCTCCGGCCGATCCGGGTCAGATCCTGCATCAGGGCAAAGGGTATCTCGCTGAGGTTGTAACGGCTGCGGAGCAGGTCGGTCATGGCGATCCACAGATGGCCGGTCATTTCGGCATCGGCCAGAGCGCGGTGGAAGGTGCCGTCGGTGAAAATCCCCAGGTGGCTCACCAGGGTGGCCAGTTTATGGTTGGGCGATTCGGGATAGAGACGGCGGGCCGCCAACACGGTGCAGACCATGGGATTGGTTCGTTCCCTGCCGACCAAGGCCAGCTCGGCATCGAGGAATTTACGGTCAAAGCCGGCATTGTGCGCCACCAGGGGAGTGTCATCGATCCATTTGGCAAAACGGGTCATGACCTCCTCACAAGGCGGGGATGCAGCCACCAGCTCATTGCTGATCCCGGTTAAAGATTCGATGAACCAACTGATGGTAAAGCCGGGATTCATCAACTCCTGGAAGCGATCGACGATCCGGTCGTGTTCGATCCGCACCGCCCCCACCTCGATCGGCCGGTCGCCGTAAGCAGGAGACATGCCGGTGGTTTCAAAATCCAGGACAATGACAGCGGGATTATGCATGGAAAGGATCCAGAAACAGTAAAGCAAACGGATGGATGACCGAGCAATTGTGCCTGAGCGGCAATAACGTGAGCTGGCCTGATCCCGGTAAAAATCGCGATGCGCATCCGCGATGAATCGGGTAGAGTCAGCAGGCTGTTTACTCTAATCCACCTTCAAACTCAATGCATGGAGGAAATGATGCGGCCAGATGAAATGCGGGAAAAAGCGATTGAGCTGTTCACACAGCGGATGCACTGCAGTCAGGTGCTGGCTATGGTCGGTCTGGAAAAACTGGGCATCGACGATCCCTCGGTAATCAAGGCCCTGGGCGCCTTTGGCGGCGGCATCGGCGGCACTGGTAACATCTGCGGGGCGCTGGTAGGAGCAGCGAGCGTTATTGGTAGCCTGTATAGCCGATCGAGTCTGGAAGAGAAGGAAAATCCCCGGATGTGGGCGGCGACAAAGGCAGTGATGAAAAATTTTGAGGAACTGGCCGCCCCGCACGGCGGCATAAATTGTTGCCAGATTGCCCGGGTCAACTGGATGGATCGGGATCAGGTCAAGGATTTCTACGGCAATCCCGACAGCCGGCGGCAGCACTGCATCAAGGTCGTCGGCGACACTGCAAAGGCCCTGGGGGAACTGCTGGAGCAGGAAGCGGCGCACATGGCCGCTAAGAACGCCGAGCAAAATAAAACTAAATAAGCGAGGGCGGCATGCCCCCAGCGCTTATGTCAAGGCAGTCACACGACTGCCTTTTTTCATGGGAAAAGGATTTTGTATGGAAATGTTCAATTTTTCAGCTGGCGAGACCCGCCGGATCAACCGCGCTCTGGGCTTCATCGGCAAAAAGGAGGTCGACCTCCATCGTCTGGCACCTCGCACCTTGGTCGTTAAGACCGAGAATTTCGAGGATGAATGCGAGCAAGTAGCACCCTATTTTGCCAGCCTCGGACTTGAGAGCAGCAACGCCCGTCTCGTGTTCAATCCCGCTAAGGACAGCAATCATAAAATCCTGGTTAACAAGGCGGCTATTTCCGGTCTTTCCTACATCCATACTCTGGTTACCGAGCTGGTGCATCTCGGCAATCTCAGCTGCTTCAACGATGATCACGGCAACATTTACCGCCTTGAACCCGAACAGGCGATTGCCGACCACTATTATGAGTTTCTCCTCTGGACCAAATTTCAGGCCATGCGGATTGCCACCCGTGCCCATGCCCTGGTTTCCTGGCATGAGGTCAATGGCGAAACTCTGCCCGAAAACGGCCGTTATCAGTTTGCCCAGGTGGCCTTTCCGGGAGACGGGGTCAAGGCGGCTCTCCATGGGCTGAGGCAGGCCGGAACGATTGCCGTCTGGCGTGAGGGATTCTGGGATCTGCTGGAAGAATTGGCCTTTTATTTCGGCCGGCTGGCTTTTTATCAACAGGAGGCCCGTCCCGGCGACCTGGATGCGTCTTTCCCGACGGAGATGATCGAGGAGACCGTGGGGCTGTTTAATTGCCTGGCGCTGTATGCAGCTCTGCAGGCGTCGCGTGACTATCCCGGCTGGCTGACGGAAAAACACAATCTTCGCCAGGCCATCGTCGGCATGCAGGAACAAGGCAAGAAGCGATACGAACCCGGCACTTGAACACGGGGTTCGTATCGCCAGGTGCAGTAATTACGGCAATTCAATCGCCCAGGTATCCAGCGGCGGCACCTTGGTGACGATATTTTCTTTCTGCAGAAACCGGGCAAACCGGTTGTAGCGGTTTTTGTCAAGGGCGCCGGGCCGCAAGGCAAAACGCGGCAAGGTGTCCTTCCAGGCACGTCGGTTCAACTCGTCGTCCAGATTCTCGCGTCCATGGCTGACAAACAACTTCCAGCTTTCATCCGGATGGTTGATCAGGTACTGCACCCCTTCTTCCAGAGCATCAACAAATTTGCGCATCCTGGGATCATTCACTGACTTGGCATTGGCCACCAGGATCAGCTCATCGTAAGCCGGCACCCCAAACTCCTCCACAAAAAATGCCCGGCCCGGACGCTTCTCGATGGCCATCTGATTGAGTTCGAAATTGCGGAAAGCCCCGATCACTGCATCCGTCTGCCCGGTGAAGAGCGAGGGTGAGAGGGAAAAATTGACGTTGACCAGTTTGACATCCTCGAGTTTCAGCCCTTCTTTTTCCAGCATCACCTTCAGCAGCGCAGTTTCAAAGCCGCCGACCGAGTAGCCGATGGTTTTGCCCTTGAGATCGGCAATCTTTTTTATTGTGCTGTCTTCGAGCACGACCAGGGAGTTAAGCGGGGTGGCGATCAGGGTGGCGATACGCACCAGCGGCAAGCCTTGGTCCACTTGCATCTGGTGCTGGTGCTGGTAAGAGACGGCGATGTCGGCCTTGCCCGCAGCAACCAGCTTGGGCGGATCATTGGGGTTGGAGGGCGCGATCAGCTCGACCTCAAGCCCTTTTTGCTTGAAAAATCCCTTTTCCAAAGCCACATAGAGCGGCGCATGGTCCGGGTTGACAAACCAGTCGAGAAGGACAGTCAGTTTTTCCGCCGCCCTGGCGGTTCCAACCGGCAGGAGGAGGGCGGCAAAAAGGAGGGGGAGCAGGCAGGTGAAGATTCTTTTCATAGTGGGGTTCCTTGGTTGGGTTGCCAGTAAATGAGTCTGCCGAGCAGACGGTCGATACAAAAATAGAGCAGCAGGGAGACGCAGGCCAAGAGGGTCAGGGCGGCGAACATGAGATCGATCTGCATGCGGGCGTTGGCGTGGAGCATGTAAAAGCCAAGGCCAGCGCTGGACCCGACCCATTCCCCGACCACTGCGCCGATCGGTGCCACCGCCGTAGCTACCCGGACGCCGGAGGCAAAGGCGGGTAGGGCCTGCGGAATGACGATGGTGCGAAGCACCGCCAGGGGATGCGCTCCCATGATCCGGGCTAGTTCAAGCAGATCCGGATCGGTGCGCTGCATGCCGGAGTAGAAGGAGGCGGTCACCGGGAAAAAGATGATCAGCACCGCCATGGCGACTTTCGAAGCCATGCCATAGCCGAACCAGAGGACGAGCACCGGGGCCAGGGCAAAAACCGGGATGGCCTGGCTGATCACCAGAACGGGCAGCATCCACCGTTTGAGCAAGGGTGAGAGGATCATGGCCAAGGCGCTGGAGGTACCCATCAGGGTGCCGATGAACAGGCCGAGGAGGATTTCGGTCAAGGTGATCATGAGATGCGAGCCGAGGACCTGCAGGTGAGTGACCAGCGCTTTCGCCACCGGCAGCGGACCGGGCAGGATGTAGGACGGCGCGCCGGTGAGGCTGACCAGCAGTTGCCAGAGTGCGACCAGTCCGGCGGTAAGGATAAGGAACCGCAGACCCTTCAAGTGGGCTCTCCGGTCATCAGCAGGGAGAGGAGTTGGGCGTATTGCTTGGCTATGACCGGATCGCCCGCTTCCCGCGGCGTCTTGCCATCTGGTTCGATAATCTTGGCCACCCGAGCCGGCGAGCCGGCAAGAACGACGATCTGGTCGCCCAGGCGCAGGGCCTCGAGTGGATCATGGGTGACCAGAACTACGGTCGCACCCATGGTCAGCCGGGCCGCAAGATTCTGCAAACGCAGCCTGGTGAGCGCGTCCAGGGCCGAGAATGGTTCGTCCATCAACAGGACCGGCCGTTCTTCCATCAACGTGCGGAGCAGGGCGCCGCGCTGCCGCATGCCGCCGGACAGGGCTGAGGGCAGGGCGTGCTCATATCCGGTTAAACCGGCTTCGGCGATCAGGCGCAGGGCCTTGTGCCGCAGGCTATCACTCAGCTCATGGCGCAACCGTGCCCCGAGCAGCACATTGTCCGCCAGCGGCAGCCAGGGGAGGAGCAGATCGTTCTGCGCCATCCAGGCCACCGTTCGGGCACCCTCTGGCTGGGGATCAAAGCGGATCTCACCGCTGTAGGGGAGGGTGGTGGAGCCGGCGATCAGTTTTAAAATCGTTGATTTGCCGCAACCGCTCGGCCCGAGAATACAGGTGGTCCGGCCGCCGGGCAGGTGCAGCGTCAGATCCTGGAACAAGGGTTTGCCGGCAAAGTCGAGGCTGACCCGGTCAAAAAGGAGTGCCGGAGCGATAGGCGCGGACTTGGTCATCCGCAATGATCAAAAATAGCGGAAAAAGTGGTGTACCGGCCCGTGGCCATGACCGATGCTGTATTCGGCTCCGGCACGGATGGCCCCGGTGATGTAGTCCTTGGCGAGGCGCACGGCGCTCTCGATGGTTTCGCCGCAGGCGATGAATGAAGCGATGGCCGAGGACAGAGTGCAGCCGGTGCCGTGGTTGTTGCGGGTGGCGATCCGTTCGCCAGGCAGGATGACCATCCGTTGCTCTGGGCCGAGGTAGAGGCAGTCGTCGCTGTCCCCCGATTCCAGGTGGCCGCCCTTGATCAGCACGCTGCTGCAGCCCAGGGCCGCCAATTCGACGGCCGCAGTCTCAATGGCACTGACGGTGCGGATTTCACGGCCAAGCAGGACCGACGTCTCGGGCAGGTTGGGCGTTATCAAGTGGGCCAGGGGAATGAGATACTCCTTGAGGGCCTCGATGGCTTCGTCCTGCAGCAGCTTGTCGCCGCTCTGAGCGATCATCACGGGATCGAGCACGATTGTGCGGATATTGAATTTTTGCAGAGTTTCAGCGACAGTGCGGATCAGTTCCGGCGAAAAGAGCATGCCGATCTTGACCGCATCCACGCCGATGTCCGAGAGGACCGCCTCCATCTGCGCGGCGACAAACTCGACCGGCACTGCATGAATTCCGGAGACTCCGAGGGTATTCTGGGCGGTGAGGGCGGTAATCACGCTCATACCGTAGCAGCCGTTAGCGGCGATGGTTTTGAGATCGGCCTGGATACCGGCCCCGCCGCCGCTGTCTGAACCGGCAATGGTCAGCACCCGGCGATAGGTTTTTAATTGCGCCATAGGTTCGACTCCCTTTCCTTTGCTGATTGAATGTGTTGTTTGAGAGCCTTCGCCGCGCTTTGGGGGCAGGGGGCGCTGACAATGGCTGAGACCACTGCCACCCCGTCGGCACCGGCGCGAATGATCTTGGCTGCATTTTCCGTCTTGACGCCGCCGATACCGACCAGCGGCAAGGAGACGGCGTCCCGAATGGCGCGGACTCCCTCAAGGCCAAGCGGCGGGGCCGTATCGTTTTTGGTGGCTGTGGTGAAAACCGGGCTGATGCCGATGTAGTCGGCTCCTTCGGCCTCGGCGCGGAGGGCATCCTCTACCGATTCAGCCGAGATGCCGATCAGCAGGGAAGATCCGACCAGACGGCGGGCATCCCTGATGTGCATATCGGTCTGACCGAGATGCACTCCATCGGCACCGACTGCCAGAGCCACATCGATTCGGTCGTTGATGATCAGCGGAATGCGCGATTCCAGGGTCTTCAAGCAGTTCTCGAACCAAACGCGCTTCAGTGATAAAGTCCCGGATGGCGCAGTGCTTT
This sequence comes from uncultured delta proteobacterium, assembly GCA_963733595.1. Classification (GTDB taxonomy): domain Bacteria; phylum Desulfobacterota; class Desulfobulbia; order Desulfobulbales; family Desulfobulbaceae; genus Desulfobulbus. The sequence continues at coordinate 159,568 of CAVTDN010000009.1, forward strand.
TCCCTGAGCTGGACGCAGGTGACGCCACCGCTAATGGCCGCCCGAACGATGTCGATGGTGGCTCGTCCTTGGGAAAGCCCTCGGTCGGTTACCAGGTAGAGCGAAAAATCGACCATGAAGGCATCACCCGATGCTGATCCGGCTCCGGGCTTCCACTTCCTCACAACTGAGGGTGTAGAGGGCGTCGAGCAGGCGAACCATGAAGGTCCCCGGCCCCTCTGCCCCGACACCGGCTTTCTCCCCGGCGATGCCGAAGAAGGCCAGGGCGGTGGCTGCAGCGCTGACAGGATCCTTGTCCACAGCGTGGAAAGCGCCGATCAGGGCGGAGGCTGCACAACCGGTGCCGGTGACATACGGCATGAGTGCATGCCCGCCTTCGATGGTCAATGTTCTTCTGCCGTCGGTCACAAGATCGATCGGACCGGTGATTGCCAGAGTGGTGCCCAGTTCGCGGGCGAGCGCGCCGGCGGTATCGGCGGCATCAGTCACCGAGTGGATGGCGTCAACTCCTTTGGTTGCCGATTTCTGGCCGGCGAGCGAGAGGATCTCGGAGGCATTACCGCGGATCACGTTCACCCAGGTCTGGGCCAGAATTGCTTTGGCGGCGTTGGTTCGCAGGGCGGTGGCGCCAGCGCCCACCGGGTCGAGGATAATCGGCTTGCCCAGTTCAGAGGCCTTACGCCCTGCCTTGATCATGGCCGTCACCCAGGCATCGGTGAGGGTGCCGATGTTCAGCACCAGGGCGCCGGCATGGTCGACTATCTCTTCCACTTCGTTGTCGGCATGCGCCATGATCGGGGAAGCACCGCAGGCCAGGAGTACATTGGCGGTAAAGTTCATCACCACAAAATTGGTGATGTTGTGAATCAAAGGCTTGGTTTCTCTGATTTTTTTCAGATTTTCGGCGGTTTTCCCGGCAAGTGCGGACATGGACGGCCTCAGGCGGTAAAAATTGGCTGGAATGAACAAGCAGGAGCAGGAAAAGTGGGGAGAGAAGGCAGGTCTTTACAATTCCTTGCGCCGGAACAACCCTGATCAGATCGATCGCTCTCCTCTCATGCTCGCACCACCCCTGTAAGAAAAGAAGAAGTTCTGTCTATAGAAAAAGAAGCGGCTGGTGTCAAGGCGAACATCGCGGCAGAGAAGAGCCTGCCGGAAAAACGTGAAATCATTGAGCTTGGGTCAACGGTTCAGGGTAACTGTCGGCGAGATAGGGACACCATCGGGAAAGATTGAAGGCCGGTTTGCGGAAACGATACCGAGAAAGCATAAACCGGTCTCCAAGGCTGCACGATAATCGGCAAGAGCGTCGCCGAGGAACAGGCAGTGGCCGGGAGAAAAGCTATAGCGGGCAAGGATGTCGGCGATGATTGTTGTTTTGAGCCGCGGCGAACCGTGGACCTCGACGAAATATGCCGCCAACGCTTTGCGCTCGACGATCAACCGCATTTCATCCCCAGGCGTCCCGGAGACGACAAAGGCAGGAACTGAGGTCTGCTGCAACTGGTGGAGAGTCGATAGAGCGCCGCTGATAAAGGGAGCGGCTACCACCTCGTCCAGCACCAGAGCGGAAAATGCTTGGCCCGCGCGCTTGAGCTCGGCTTCATCAGGCGTGCGGCCGGCAAAGACCTCGAAGCAGTGACGGATTTTTTGCTGCCGGGGCATGCCGCCGTTTTGGAGGTGATAGCGGATCACCGCCTCCTGCACCTCGGGGCCGTATGGAGCAAAAAGGGTGGCAAAAGCACGAACCTTGACCTCGGTGGAATCGGCGATCACCCCGTCAAAATCGAAGAATACAGCCTGCCAAGGAGGGGTGGTGGCCATCTGAAATCCTCTTTGAAACAAAAGGTTGAGGGATTTTAAGGTGCCCGGATGGGGAAACAGCCGCGCAACAGTATGATGCGGCTGTCAGGAACTGCACGAGAGCATCGAGCAACCAGGCCGGTGGCGCGCCCACTCGGGCCGTTTTTCGGCAAAGCGTTCCTTGCCGGGCTGTTCGTCATAGGGGTGGCGTAAAACCTCGAGCAATTCTTCAACTAGGGAATACTCGCCTTGGGCGGCTTTGTCGATGGCCAATTGTGCCAGATAGTTGCGCAGCACGTATTTCGGGTTGACCGCGTGCATCAACTCCCTTCGCTTCTCGTCAGGCCGGTTGTCGCGGCGTAGTCGTTCGCTGTAGCGATTGAGCCAGGCAGCAAGCCGTTCTCGATACGTCGATGTCAGCTGTTCCGGTCGGTAAAAGACCTTGTGTAGAGGTGCGAGCCGTTCCTCGGCGGCTACATCGGAACCAGTCGGTACCAGGGCTAGATGCCGGAAGAAAAGAGGCATGTCGGTTTCCACTTCGGGCAGAAGGCGGAGCAGATCCTCGGTCAACGGCTGATCCAGGTTCGGTTCAAAGGTAACAATTCCCAGCTTTTGCGCCATCATTGCCTGCCAGCCCTGCTCGAAATAGCGGGTGTAGTCGCGCAGGGATTGCTCCAGAGACTCTGTTGCACCGATCAGGGGATAGAGGGCGTTGGCCAGTTGCGCCAGGTTCCAGTGGGCAATGGTGGCCTGACGGCCGTAACAGTAGCGTCGCCCTTGGGCGTCGGTGGTGTTCGGGGTCCAGGTGGGATCGTAATCCTCGAGCCAGCCGTAGGGACCGTAATCGATGGTCAGGCCGTGGATCGACATGTTGTCGGTGTTCATCACCCCATGGACAAAACCAACACGCAGCCAGTGAACCATCAGGGCGGCGGTGGTCCGGCAGATTTCGTCAAACCAGCGACTGTAGACTTCGGGAGACGGATCGCCCAAATGGGGAAAACCGGTGCGAATGGTGAAGTCAGCCAGTTGCTGAAGAACAGAAATCTCATTTCGGGCGGTGAAGATCTCAAAATTGCCGAACCGGATGAATGAGGGCGCCAGCCGGCAGACGACAGCACCAGGTTCCTCCTCGGGGTGACCGTCGTAGAACATGTCGCGCTCAACGGTCTCGCCGGTGAGGATAAGACTGAGTGCCCTGGTGGTCGGTACACCCAGATGAAACATGGCTTCACTGCACAAAAATTCACGCAGCGAGGAACGCAATACCGCCAAACCGTCGGCGTTGCGGGAATAGGGGGTCGGACCGGCGCCTTTGAGCTGGAGAGTCCAGTATTCGCCTTGTTGATTGACGCTCTCGCCCAGGTTGATAGCCCGGCCGTCGCCTAACTGCCCGGCCCAGTTGCCGAACTGGTGGCCGCCATAGCAGGCAGCATGGGGATCCATGCCCGGCAGCAGCCGGTTGCCGGAAAATACCTGGGTAAAGATTTCGGAGCGGCAGTCGGCTTCCGTCAGACCGAGCAGGTTTGCGGCCTCCCGCGAATAAGCGATGAGTTGCGGCCGTACGGTTTGCACGGGCAACACCCGTGAATAACAGGAGCCGTGCACCTGCCGCCGCCTGTTTTCGCTGAGCGGATCGGCGGGCAATTCATTGGTGAAACGGTTGTCGAAACGAAGTGCGCCGAGCGCATGCGGCGGTACCGGAGTTCGGATCATTTTATCAATTCCTCATGCGGGGCAGAGTAAAGGAGCTGTTTCGCACTGTCGCCCGGTTGGGGCGGCGAAAGGCTTGCGGGCATAAACAATACGGAGTATTGCTTGCCATCCATGAAAACAATTAAACCGTATCTTGCCGGTCTGGCAGTGGTTTTCATTTGGTCCGGCTGGATCACCATCTCCCGCCATGGCGTTCATACCCAACTGCAACCAGCTGACATCACTCTCCTGCGCTACTGGATCGCCTTTGTGGCGGTGTCGCCGCTGATCATCCGCTATCCTTGGCGTCGGTACCCACTGTGGCAGTACCTGGTGGTCGGGCTTGGTGTTGGTTTTCCCTACACCATGCTCTCCTTTTACGGGCTCAAGGTGCTGCGGGCAGCCCACGCCGGTGTACTGGTCAACGGTATGCTGCCGGTCCTGGGTGCCATTGCCGCCTGGTTGCTTTTCCGGCAGCGGATAGCCCCACACCGATATGCAGCCATCGGCCTGATTTTTCTTTCTAACCTCGTTATGACCGGTGGTACGGTGTTTGCTTTGGATCGAACAGCCGGGATCATTCTGCTCCTGATTGCCGCACTCTGCTACACCTTCCACATGACCGGCATCCGCCTCTGGCACATGAGCTGGCAGGACGTCGTCGTCATTGTGCCAACGGTCAACGTGGTGCTCTTTACCCCGATGTGGTACTTTTTCCCTTCAGGTTTCACCCAATCTAGTTTGCACGATATGGCGGTTCAGGCGATTTATCAAGGCATCATCGTCAATGTCTTAGCCTTGATCTGCGTGGCCTATGCCATTCGTCACCTGGGGACGATCACCGTGGCCCTGTTCATGTCCTTTGTACCCGTAACGACCGCCCTCTTGGCCTGGATAGTTCTTGGTGAAGTCCTTCAATCCTGGGAGATTGCCGGTATCATCGGTTGTTCGGCGGGATTGTTGTGGTATGCGCTGGAACCTGGACAACGGAAATTACAGTCAGAACGTACGGAGACATCGGATGCAGGATGAACTGAGAGGGCGACTGAATGCTTGCGCCTTGGAGAAGGTTGCTAAACAGGAGAAACTCTTTTCAAGGAAGGAGCGGCAGTAGTGCATTGGAGAACTGCGCGGAGTTTTGGCGGATTACAATCCCTTGGCTGACCCGGAGAAGGTGGAAGATAGCGTGCTGGCCGATTGTCTGCTGCGCCCCTGGGAGGAGTCGATCCGTTGCGACTGTCAATAAAGAGTTGGTGCGTTTTTAAAGGACGCGCATTTTCAGGTTGCCGACACCCTGCTTGGCTATTGAAAGACGTTGGGCCAGGCCGTAACTGAGATCGACATCCCTGCCCCGGTGGTAAGGGCCCCTGTCGGTCACCATCGCTTTTGCCTTTTCCCCGGTTTTCGGATTTTCCAGTTCGACCTCGGTACCGATAGGTATTTTGCGATGGGCAATGGTGGCGCCATTCATATCGAAGCGTTCACCATTGGCCATGAACCGACCGTGGTGGTATTCGCCGTACCAGCCGGCCACCACTTTATCCGAGGTGCCGGCAACGCTTCCATCTTTCCCGGCCGGAATACGAATTTGCTGTCCGACCCGCAAGTTATTGGGGTTATCGATGCCATTAAGGCGCAGGATCTCTGCCGGGTCGACCTTGTATTGCTCTCGCGCCAATCCCCATATAGTTTCTCCCTTCCGTAGTGTATGCACAATCTCGTTCGAAGCGTCAGGTTTCAGAGCTGTTGCCGGGGAAGTTCCTGAACCGGGAGTGTCTTGCCCTCTGGTATTCCGGGCTGCCAGGAGAGCCGTCTGTTCCGCCATGAATTCCTGAAAACTGCTGTACAGCACCACGGTCGAGTCGGTGTGTACAGACAGTTTTTTACTTGAAGAGGGGGTGTCTTTTACGCCGGGAATATTGTTTTTACCTATTTTTCCACGTGATCCATGGATTTGGTTAGCAACAGTGTCCCCTGATAGAATCCTGCCTTCCATACGTCTCATCCTGTCCTGTTTGAACACGCAAAGCAATTCTTGCCTTTCCTTCGTATCGACCATCAACGCGTCAAAATTAAGAATAACCTGAAGAGAGCAAACGAACAGGTGTTCATCCCGCTGTTATGACGGAACATCATGGGCGAGAAATAGTGCTGGTTTATTTGCCTTTATTATAACAGCTCAACGAGATTAAGCATGTAATAAATTGTTTTTACAGCTCTTTGTTGATATTTTCGACCTGTTCATTTTTTGCTAAAGCATAGGCCGGGTGCCGACCGATAAAAGATAAAAGGATATTTTCCGGGGCCTCAGCGGGCAGAAATCGATTACCGAAGAATTCCTGTGAATGGCTGGAGATCTTTGATTGCATGTGATTAAGGGAATAATCATTTATCCAAGGGAGGGTATATGCGATTCAGAATCAAGAAAAATAACGACGGAAAGACCTATTCCATTCTTGTTTCAGGGGAAATGGACGATAATGCAGGGTGGGACATCCTACAGATTGCCCAGACCATGCTCAACATGCCCCACTGCAAAGAGTTGATTGTCGATCTGCGGTCTGCTGTGATCGACGAAGAACTTTCCGTGCTCAATACCGATACGTTGGCGTCGGTCTTTGAGGAAGGGCTGCTGAAGAAAGATAGCACGTTACGTGTTCGTTTTCGCGATGACAGCGAAATTCGCCTTTGCTCTGATCAACTCCCCTTGGAACAGACCGTTTCTTATACCAATGTGAGCATCGATGAGGCCAAATTCTACGGCCGGGCAATGAAATGGCTTGAGCAGGAGGCCCGGTTTCTGGCCAATTGATTTCGATTTCTTGGTTTGGCGTGGGACGGAGCGAGAAGCGCAGGCATCTGATAGGCGGCAGATAGAGAAAATCCCCTTGGCCAATTGGTCAAGGGGATTTTTTATTGGGGTGAGTTTCCGCCTGTGTTCATGAGTGTATCAGTTGATCATCTTCGTCTGCGCCGGAGGGATGGACTTGATCAGAACTCGATTCCCTTTTGCGCTTTGATTCCATTTTTTAAGGGATGTTTGATTATCTCCATTTCGGTGACAAGATCAGCGGCAGCAATAAGCTGGATCGGCGCATAGCGACCGGTGATCACCACATGTTGATTCGGGTTGCGACCGGCAAGAACGTCCAGACAGGGTTCGATCTGCAGCATGTTGTAATGGAGCAGGTAAGTGAACTCATCGAGCACAACGGTATGGTAGATTCCCGAGGCAATCGCAGCGCAGGCGAACTCCCAAGCCTCGCAGGCCAGGCGTGTATCATCTTCAATATTGTCCGATTTCCAGGTGAAGCCCTTCCCCATGACATGCAGGTCTATCAGGCCCTCAAACCGTTTGATTGCGTCGAGTTCGCCGTAATGCCAGCCACCCTTGATAAACTGGATAAAGCAGACCTTCAGGCCATGTCCAGCCGCCCGCATGGCCATGCCGAGGGCTGCGGTGGTTTTGCCCTTGCCGTTGCCGGTGAAAACAATCAATAAACCCTCGGGCATCCCTTTCCTCCTCACGATATTTTTCTTGGTGTCGATGAATGAGTATGTGCTTTTATCGTACCACCTTGGCTGGGCATCGTCATCGTTTCCATGAGTGCCGTCTTGCGTTAGCAGCTAAAGCAGGGGCTGGCAGCTGACTGCTCCCTTTCATTACCTCAGGTAGCCGCCACAACCGATTCGGAACAGGAAAAGGCCTGGGGTGAGTATATTTACCTAGAAAAATCAATGCGTTCAATGGTTGCCAATTCGCTTTGTGGATGGTAGATAGAAAACAGACACAGGGCTTGAGGAAGGGAACATTTTTATGGACTCACTGGCGGGAGGAGGTTGCATGCAACCGGAATATCCAATCCGGGGCAGGTCAGAATCATGGTCACGGCTTTGTCTCGAAAATGCGCTCATCGCCTTGGGCTATTGGGGACTGGCCCATCTTACCTTTCTCGTCTTCCGCAACCTGGGCGTACTGCCGATGCCTATCTGGCCTCCTGCGGCTGTGGCTATTGTCACCGCCTTTTACCGCGGCTGGAGAATCGCACCCGGCATTGCTGCCGGTACTATTCTCGCCAATTATTTCTCCTTGAACAGTCCGTGGGATTACGCTTTCAGTCTCGCCCTGATGAATACGCTCGGACCTCTCATCGGGGCTTCGATCATGCGTCGGCAAGTGTCGACTCGCATCGTTATCGGCGGCCTTGTTGATCTGGTCATTTGTTTTTTTGTCATTTTTTTCTTGCCGCCCGTACTGACTGCTACAGGCGGCATAGGATTCAAATATCTCTTCGGAATAATACCAGCAGGTGATGTTCTGGTGAACTGGCTCAAATGGGTCATTGCCCACTCGCTGGGCACCCTGCTTTTCGCAACACCTGTTTTTGCCTTTCTTGCTTTCAAGGAACCTCGAGAATGAATCAGATCAAAGGCTCGGGACAATCAGCCTCCACTCATCTTCAGATGACTATGATCGCGGCCAGCCTGCTGTTGGCCGCTTTTCTCTGGTTGTTCGATTCGCTTTTTGTTTTTCTCTGGATCCGAGACGCCAAAGGCGCCTTTCTCCCTGCTGTTTGGCCCCTGCACGACCCTCACGAACTGCTGATGCGGATCATCTATTGCAGCGTCCTCATTCTCACCGGGATTGTGGTTGGCAAAGCCTTGCAACGCCTGGCTATGCACCAGCGAGAAACAGAGAAAATCGCCGAAAACCTCCGAATCACCTTGGATTCCATCGGCGATGCGGTGATTGCCGCCGATGGCGATGGCCGCATCACCCGCATGAATCCCATTGCAGAAACGCTTACGGGATGGACTCTTACGGCGGCCCTGCACCGTCCCCTGGCCGAAGTGTTTCATATCGTCAACGCTCGGACACGTCAATTGGCCTTCAATCCGGTTAATCATGTGCTGGAATCCGGAGAGGTTGTCGGCCTGGCAAATGATACCATTTTGATCGCCAAAGACGGCACCGAACACCAGATTGCCGATTCCGCCGCCCCTATCCGCGATAGCAAAGGTAATATAACAGGGGTGGTTCTGGTCTTCCGGGATGTGACGGTGGAATACTGGATGCGTAAAGAGATGGAGCACACCAATGCCCTGCTCAAGGCTGTGGTCGAACAATCGCACATCCCCATGGTTTTGGCCACCGCTGATGAAGGCCGCATTCGCCTTATCAACCAGGCCTGTCTCGATTTTTTTGGCGTGCCGGATGAAAATTTACTCAACGAGCGTTTGCACGCAATCAACCGCAGTTGGCGGATATATACTGCAGAGGGCCCACCTCTGCCAGCTGGAAATGACCCCTCTGGTCAAGGCGTTACGGGGTGAAGCGACTCATGCGCAGGAACTGAGAATCGAGGATAAGGACGGCAATATCCGCTACACCCTCGCCGAAGGAGTCCCCATCCGCAACTCTGAAGGCGCGGTCATTGCAGGCCTGATGGTCTTTCCCGACACCACCGAGCGCAAGAACATGGAGAACGAGCGGAAAAAACTCCAAAAATTGGAGAGCATCGGTACCCTGGCAGGCGGTATAGCCCATGATTTTAACAATATCCTCATGGGGGTCTTTGGAGGGATCGAACTGGCTAAAATGACCCTTCCCAGGGAGCATGAATCCTACAAATATATTGAAATCGCCCATCAGGCCCTGGGACGGGCGACCCATCTCACCAAGCAACTGCTGACCTTTGCCAAGGGTGGCGAACCGCTCCTTGAATTGATCAGCCTGCGTTATTTAATTAATGATTCGATTCAATTCAATCTCAGCGGCTCCAACATCAATGCCCATTTCGACCTGCCGGCAGATCTTTGGCCGGTCTTTGCCGATAAAGGGCAGATCAGCCATGTACTGGCTAATTTGATCATCAACGCTCGACAGGCCATGCCTGACGGCGGAAATCTGTTCGTCACAGTTGAAAACGTTGAACATGTTGCGGGCAGCACGGTTGCGCCGCTATCCGGCGATTGTGTGCGCATCAGTATTCGCGACGAGGGTATCGGCATTTCGGAGAAAATCAGGGATAAAATCTTTGATCCCTATTTCAGCACCAAACAGAGCGGTAGCGGATTGGGACTGGCCATCGTCCATTCAATTATCAGCAAGCATAACGGCCGCATCCATGTTGATTCGATTCCAGACGTCGGCTCAACTTTCACACTTTACCTTCCGGCAGATAGGAGTAGCGCTGAACGCAAGGAACCTTGGTACGCCTCTGTTGTCAGTGATCCGAAAAAGTGCGGTCGGGTGCTGATTATGGATGATGATGCCACGGTCCGCGAAATTGCCTCGGAAATGCTAGGTTTGCTGGGATACGAGGTGGAAGGGGCCACTGACGGCGAGTCAGCTCTGGAGAAGTATGCGGTTGCAGCCTCCATCGGCCACCCCTTTGATTGTGTGATAATGGACCTGACCATTCCGGGCTGTATGGGGGGCAAGGAGGCCGTCGGCCAATTACTCGCCAAGGATCCCCATGCCACCGCCATAGTTGCCAGCGGCTATTCCACTGATCCGGTCATGGCCAGTTACAGGGACTATGGGTTCAAGGGGCGATTAGTCAAACCTTTTCAACTGCACCACCTGAAGCAGGAGTTGATCCGGGTTCTCGGGACCTGAAACGGCATCCGCATTTCGCATTTCTTTTTACAAAAGACATAACGGGGAGAAAATATGAAAAAGCGTATTGAACAAAAAAATCTTTTTTGTCTTCCCTGGACACAGACCATCCTTGGGACTCATCTCCAAGGCAAGGTTAACTTCATGGCTTTGGACTGGTTGACCCGGGTCAACTTCAATCCTGCGATGATCGGCATATGCGTCAACAGGCTCAACGGTTCTTACGATGCCATTATCGAAACAGGTGAATTTAGTGTCAATGTGCCTTCGATCGAGATGGTTGCCGTAACAGATTACACTGGACTAGTTTCAGGCAAGCGGGTGGATAAATCAAGTTTATTTGAAGTGTTTTACGGCGAATTGTGCGCCGCGCCAATGATTCGGCAGTGTCCGCTCTCTATGGAATGTCGGGTGACCCAGAGGGTTGATCTTCCCACCAATTGTTTTTTTATTGCTGAAATCATTCACATCTATTCGGAAGAGCAGTATCTGACCGACAACAAACCCGATGTGGAGAAGATTAAACCCTTTCTCCTGACAATGCCCGATAACCGTTATTGGACCGTCGGCAAATGTATCGGTAAGGCCTGGGAAGCCGGCAAGGTACTACGCAATTCATCCGAGAACAGGTAGTTTCGTTTTCGAGCACGTGTGCATGGCGCGTAGCCCCCCTTGCCGCAGTTGCCGAACGCACGGATGATCTTTGGTTTTTGATCTCTTCTTTCCCACACATCCTTCCAATCTCAAAAATCTATGCTATCATGCATTGAAACTCAGTCGCAGCAGCAGCTTTGACCCAAGTTTCAAAGGAGAATAGTAAAGTGTGGTAGCGAACGCTTGAGCTTCCAAAATGGAATCTCAAGAATTGGAAGTTGACGAAAAACAGTATAAGTTGCGTTCGCCCTTTTTTTTATATTTGCCTCGAGTCGTTGCGTTCTCCAAATAACCATATCAAAACGACAGGAATGTTCGACCAACAGCAGCGTTTTTCAGGTGATATATGAGAAAAGTCAAAAAATGGGACCAAGGACTCAATGTCGGCATTGGAATTCTCGATAACCAGCATAAAATTATTTTTGATCTCATTAACGACCTTGGTGCAGCAACGGAAGCGATGGCTGATCGAAGAGTGATCGACACACTTCTTGATGTCATTGAAAATTATGTTTTTCGCCATTTTGAGGCTGAGGAAGAACTTTTCGGGAAGCATAAGAGCGCACAGGATCACAGCTTGAAACACTACGAATTGATCAAGGAGTTTCGTAAGGTTCGCCTCAGTTTTCGCAATAGAAAAAATTCTGAAAACAACACTTCGATTTTTCTAGAACAATGGTTTCTTGCCCACATTAAAGATCAGGATCTTCCTCTTTTCACCAGCATTGCCAATGGTAGTGAAGGGAAAATTGGAGAAAAAATAATTGATGAATATCCTTTCGAAAAAAAGGAGAGGCGACGCCATAAGCGGATCAAACAAAAAATAATTACCGACAACGATATTGCAGCATATTGCTATAATACTTCCAGTCTGAAAAATAACAATGCCATCATTGTAGACATAAGTCTTGGGGGTTTGCGTATCCGTTCAACCGAACCCTATAAGAGTGGTGATCTTTTGGTCATAAGCTGCAAAATCGGCAAAAGTTTTATGCTGAAGGAAAAAGCAAGAATTGTCAATGCCGCTGATAACTTTTACGGCGCCGAGTTCATCAACTTGTCCCCGGCAACGGAAAAATTCCTTGTGGAGTTGTACGGGGCCGTCAATATCCGAAATTTTTAACTACATTTCTGGAATGATGATGTGTGTACTTGGTACATGCCGTTCATTTCTGCTTTTTTCTCTGTCACCGCCTTTGATATCAATGTTGAATATTTTCTGGTGCCTTTCTTGAATGTTCAAACGGTTTGCTGCATCATGACTATGAGGAGGGCTATGATGTGCACCTTGAAATCAAGTTCGAACGGCTAAAATACATTCTCCAGGCCTGCGGACGGGTTGCTCTCGCCTTCTCCGGAGGAGTCGATAGCTCGTTCATATTGAAATGTGCCCTTGATACACTTGGGGTCGGCAATGTTTTGGTACTGTTTGCGCGGTCAGAATTGCTAACACTTGAGGAGATCGAGCGGGCGACAACTTGGCTTGCTGAGAACGGGTATACGAGCGGGGTTGAGATGGAAGTTATTCATTTGCAACCCCTTGATTGGAAAGAATTCGTCAAAAATGGGGAAAATCGGTGTTATTTATGTAAACATCGAATTTATTCATTATTTAGCGAACGCATGCAAATGCGCGGGTTTTCCTGCCTGATTGATGGCACCAACACCGATGATCTCAAAGGACATCGACCTGGTCTTCGTGCTATTCATGAACTGGGGGTGAGGATGCCACTGGTGGAAGCCAGTATGGGCAAAGCAGATGTCCGTGTCCTCAGTCAACAGCTTGGTCTTGCCACCTGGGATCAACCTTCTGCTTCCTGTTTGGCAACAAGAATTCCCGCTGGAATGACTATTACAGGTCGACGACTGCGGCGAATCGAAATATTTGAAAAAGGTTTGGAGCGGTTTGGTTTGACTGGATGCCGGGTCCGTTTGGATCGTCATTGCCAAGATACTGTGCATGTTGAAATCCGGGAAAGGGATTTTGAAGTGATTCTTGACCCGTCTATCAGGCTTGAAATACAGCATTTTCTTCAAAGCAATGGTGTCGGAAAAGTGCTGCTGGATCTTGAGGGCAGAATGGAGGCTGTCTGATGTCGATGAATGGCAAAATCACGATTTATCGGGGATGGGGAGCCGATAGCCGTTTTTTTTCGTTTGACAAAGATTTCATTATTTATTTTAGTTTCGTCGTTGTCAACAAACGCCGCGTCGGGCGCTAGAGCCTGACTGTTGTGGCAATGCTAAAAACTCTGGGAGGGAAGAATGAACAAAAAAGAATTGGTAGATTCCATGGCGGAAGCGGCAGGCATCAGTAAGGCCGCGGCTGAAAAAGCGTTGAACGGAATGTTGATGTCAGTTTCTGATGCCCTGAAAAAGGGAGACAAGGTAACCCTTATCGGTTTTGGAACATTTTCGACTGTCAAGCGCACCGCCCGTAAGGCAAAAAATCCGCGAACCGGGGCTATGATCGAAATCCCTGCCAAGACAATCGCCAAATTCAAACCGGGCAGCAAGTTATCTGACGCTGTCAATTAAACCGAACTTCCGTCACCAGATAAAGGACAGCTGGCCTATTATGGTCAGCTGTTTCTTTTTGTAAACATCACTGCCCCAAAAAACGAGCCCTCAAGGCGTTTGTTGCTGGTGGCGCTTCTGTCGAACCCCTCGAGAATGTTTGCAATGCCGGTGGAAAAGGGCTGGACACTGTGGCGAAATCGTGCTAATTGGTAGCCGCATTTCATAGATATGATTTTTTAAGCGTTAAACGGTCCGGGAAGTGGCTCAGCCTGGTAGAGCACAGCGTTCGGGACGCTGGGGTCGGAGGTTCGAATCCTCTCTTCCCGACCACTTAGAATACCAAAACGGCTGTCTACTGGTTATCTCGAGTAATCAGTGGGCAGCCGTTTTTTTGTTCAGGTCAAAATCGGGTAAAATAATTAATCCCTCCTGTTCATCGAATTCGTTAAAAAGAGTTAGGGAATTGTTATCCAGCCGCAATCCTGACTTTTTTCTTCTCAGTCAAGCTATCCCCTTTAACAATCTTTGAGAGATTCCAGCAACCTCAAGGCCATCCTCGAACAATTTTTGAGGACTGCCTTTGAGGGGACGGTTAGAACGTAATCACTTCGGCAGGTTGAAGGAGCGCATGCAATTCCTTCTGCCAGTTGGCACCACCAAGCGATTCTGCCAGCAGGACAGCCAGATGCTGTGGGACGATGTTGAGGTCGCGGTTACGACCCAGTCCGGAAATGCAGGATGGGCAGTTGGTGACAATGGTCTGCTTGTCCCGCGCCACGTCAGCCTCTGTCATGAGGTTGTCGCGCTTGCGCTTCAGCATGGCTCCGGTTATATCTGGCCGGGACAGAGCCATCGTTCCGGCTTCGGAACAGCAACCGCCGACCGAAGTCACCTGACCACCTATTCGCCGCACCATCAGAGTGCCCTCACCCTGGAGGGAATCGTGGCAGGGTGCGTGATAGAGGAAGGCTCGCTCATTGTTTTTTGCAAACCGTTCCGATGCATGTTCCAAGACAAATGAAGAAATGTCGGCAAGGCCGCAGCCGAAGATTGTTTCTGCACTCAGTTCGTGCAAGGCTTCACGGCAGGTGCCGCAACTGACGATCAGGCCGTCGAAGGCAATGTAGCCGAGCATTTCCCGGATCTGGCTGAGGATGATTGTATCGCGCAGGGTAACGTCGCTGTGCATCTTGCTTTTGGCATTGGCTCGGGCTGGAAAACCGCAGCAGAGATGCTGCGGCGGTAGCACCACCCGCACCCCTGTTTTGAGCAGACTGTAAATCGAGGCCTCGGCAATGTCCGCATAAAGTCGCTCAGAACCGCATCCGGGAAAATAGAAGACCGTCTTTTTGATTGTCTCCGGCGGATTGAGCAACAATGCCTCGTTGAGTGAGGTTTTGGGCAGCACCGTACGCAGCGTATGTTTTGAGGGTGACATCATCGGCGATTTAAGCAGACTGACCAACCGCCATTTTTTTGCCGTCAAGGCCTCAGGTGCCTGCCGCAGCATTTCCGCACCGATCTGCTGGAGTCGTGCGCCCCATTCGACCACGGTTTTGCGAAACAAGCTATTGTACAACCGGTTACGGGTTTTGAGGTAATGGAGCGACATCCGGGTAGGAAGGGGCGAGTGCTTGTAACCACGTTCGTTGAGAATTTCCCTTTCGAGGATCGAAACCTGGGCGGTATCGATGTCGACAGGACAGGGTTTGAGGCATTTGCCGCACAGGGTGCAGTGATCAGCAATTTCTTCAAGGTTTTTTAATTGGTTGAAGCGGGGGAAGTGGGAACGCTGCATGTCATAGAGCAGGGCTTCGATCAATGAGCCTATGGCCAGGTTCTTGTTGCGCGGGTGGAAAAAGATCGTGCTGCCAGGATAGAACACGCAGCAGTCGGCTTTGCACTTGCCGCAACGGATGCACTTGGAGATCTTGGTCGCCAGGGTCTCCAGTGAGCCGTGCTGAAGGATTCGAGCCTCCAGCTCCAACAGGTTGAAGGACGGGGTGAATACCTTGTCGAGGATGTCCTTGTCGACTAGTTTTCCTGGATTCATAACGCCCTTGGGATCGATCTGGCGGCGGTACGCGCTCAATTCATCAATCAGCTGACGATCAAGGAATTTCATTTTAGTGATGCCGATCCCGTGCTCGCCGCTAACCACCCCGCCCAGAGAAACGGCCTTGGCCATAATCTCGTCGGCTGTCTGGGCTGCCCGTTGCATCATGGCGCGGTCATTGGAAAAGACCGGGATGTTAACGTGGACATTGCCGTCACCGGCATGCATGTGGGTGGCGATGATGATCCGCCGCTGGCGTACTTCCTCAAAGATTCTTCTGATATTGGCGCTGATTCGGGGATAGCCGCGAAAGAGTTCCAGCAGGTCGATTTCAAGTCGTTTAATGTTGGTTTCGCTGCGAATCGACTCGGTGGTACGTTCGGTCAGGTGGGCCAGGGTGGTTGTGCACAGCTCATTGGCTTTGGGGATCTTGGCCTCGAGCCAGTCCGGGTCTTCAATCGGCTCAGCTATTTCGAGGTAGGCCATGGTTTCTTGGACAACGTTTTCCTGGTTATAACGATCCTCCTCGATATTGGTGGCATCGACGAAACGGGCGAACTCTGCCAGGGATGGCAGCGGCAGGACGATATCCTCATTGAGCTTGAAGGCGTTGGTGCGGGCTGCAATGGCGCCGAGTCGCTTGCGGTCACGCCAGAAGCGGCTGGCTTCGTCGGCATCGCTGGCGACAAATATTTCAGTGTTGGTATAGCGGTCGAGCAGGCGTAACAAGGTTGCCCTTGCCGCGAAGGATCTGTTCGGTGGTGTGGCCAACCATATCGATCAGTAGTACAGCCTTGGGCGACTCGCTGCGAGCCGCCTTGAACTTGTAATTGATCGCCCGGATGTATTCCTCGTCAAAATGTTCGAGCGCCATCAGAGCCTCTTCACCCTGGTTGACGAACTGTTCCGAAATTTCGACAATCACCCGGCTGGCCTCATCCATGTCGGCCCCGAAAAATTCAAGACAGAAGGTCAGTTTTTTTTCGTAGGCGCGGTACAGAATGAACTCCGCCGAGGTTATGATGCCATCGGTCCCTTCCTTTTGCACACCGGGCAGGCCACCCAGCGCCTTATTGGTGATATCCTTCCAAAGTCCTTTCTTTCGTATTTCGTCACCGCGCAGTTCAACGCGCCGCAGGAATGAATCTTTGGCGTTGTACACATCGTAGATGACCTGGTCCTCGGGCATGATCTTGCGCATCGGATGATCGACTCGCCGCACGTTCAAGAGACCGGTACCAGGCATGGCGATGGTAAAAGCGAGCAGGTTGTCAATAGCCGTGCCCCAGAGTACGGCTGTCTTGCCCCCGGCATTCTCGGAGATGTTGCCGCCGATGGTCGAAGCCCAGGCACTGGTCGGGTCAGTGGCGAACACCAGACCTTGTTTATCGCTGTAAGCCATGGCGTCCTGGGTGATGACCCCGGACTCAAGCCTCAGTACTGCCATTTGTTCGAGATTGCCCTCATCGCCGCAAAATTCACGGTAGTCGATGCCATGGATGCGGTTGAGTTTTTCGGTATTGATCATAACGCAACCTGCGGCCACCGGCACGGCACCACCGGTGAGGCCGGTGCCACCGCCCCGCGGGATCACATGCAACCCCAATTCCTCAATGGCAGTCAGCAAGGCTGGCACCTGTTCCTCTGTAGATGGCCGGACAACAGCCACTGGCAAATGAAGCCTCCAGTCGGTGGCATCGGTGGCGTGGCTGATCAGGCTGAAGGGATCAAAACAAATATTGTCACTTCCGATGATAGCACCAAACCGTTTACGAATTTTAGCCCGGGTGGCTGAGGCGCCACCGATCTCCTTTTGTAGATCCCGTACTCGCTCCCTGCAGAGACGGACGAGATTGACCACCTTATCGCTTCGTTCCGAATCGACCTTCACCTTTTTTGCCGTACCTTCAATGATATCCAGATCATTCTTCATTATCTTGAAGAAGGCGAGCCGTCTTCGCGGCGAATCGATCAGTTCTTGATATAAAAATGGATTACGGTGGAGGATAAACAGATCGCCTACGCAACGCATGACCAGGCGGGCAGATCGGCCGGTTACCCGTTGGCTGCGCAGTTCTTCCAGGTCGTCCCAAACCGAGGAACCAAACAGGTGGTTGATGATCAGCCGGTCATCGGCGGAGGTGAAATTGTAAGGAATTTCTCGGTAGTTGATGCTTTTCATACGGTATGATTGTCCGGCAAGAAAGATGCTGTGGGAATGAATGAAGCTCTCAATCGCTGCTTTACAGGGCTGCTAGCGGCCGATAGCGGGGGTCTGTTAGGAAAGTTGCTGCTGTTTGCTCTTTACTGGGGATTACAGGCGTTTTTCGTGAAAGCTGCCGAAGACGTCTTGGAGAATAGTAATAATGACGTTATTTCCTACCACAAAGGAAAAAGTGATGCAAATATTTCGAGCATTACGGGTTGAGGAGGTGTCGCCCTTATCTCCACGTCCTTCCTCGTCAGAAAAGCTGACGTGGCATCCGGATTACCGGCGCCAATATTTCGATGCTGCAGGATTTACGGGCAATGTCATTCGGAAAGAAGGCAACCGATAGAGCAGCCATGATTTCAAAAAATATTCGAGGAGTTATGGAAGGCGGACCAGGATGTACAAAAAGGTGAGGGGCGGTGTCACAAGAACACTGCCCCTCAAAGGATTACAATAAAATGGAGAATTATCCGAGGTAGAAATTGGTCGGGTCAATACCCCTGATGATTGCAAGTTCTTCTTCGGTGGGAGACGGAGTCTCGATAACATTAGGTGAGACTTTGAGATCCCATGCGCAGGCAGCTTTGATTTTTTCGACTGTCTGGCCAGGGAAATACTCGGCCAGATACATTTCCTTGGTGTCTTCATCAAATCTGTAGACGCCCATGGTGCTGACGACGCAGTCCGGTCCGCCGCCGATCATGCCGAGTTTTTCGCGTTCACCCGGGCCGCCCAGGAAGCCAGGGGTGGTAAGATACTCGACTTTTTCAACGAATTTCTTCTTATCCTGGGGCATGATGGCCAAGACCCGCTTGCCCGAGGTGGCCATGTCATTGGCACCGCCGCTGCCGGCGAAGTAAGTGAAGCTTTCTCTCTTGGCCCAGTCACCAGCGCCGGTGGAGTTGATGTTACCGAATTTATCGATCTGGGCGCCGCCGATGAAGGCCACGTCAACCTCGCCACGCTGCAAGGCTGCCATGGTGGACAGCATACCGAAGGACGCATCGGCGTTGGTGAACAGGCAGGGATCATCCACGGTGATGGCCAGACCAGGAGCAGCGGTGGCCCGAATGGCACCGCCCTCGGTGAACATAACCATGTTTTTAGCATGGGAAACCATTGCGAATCCGGCAACAACCAGCGGCAGGCCAACGCCTACGAATACAACTTCGCCGTCATTGATTTCCTTGGCGCAACGGATGGCCATCAGCTCTGTCAGTTTGAAAGTAGGTGCAGTCATGATCATTTACCCCCTTTTTTAGCGGCGAGTGCCTCTTCATAAGCTTTGAGACGGTCGTCAGAGTACAAGGGCACCCCTTTCCAGCATGCCGGATCATGATAGCCGTAGTCAACATCCAGTTTAGGTTTGAAGCCGAGGACAGGTTTGAGGCGATCCAAGCCTTCCTGGCCGAATGTGGCTTTATATTTTTCAATGTAGGCAGCGTGGTCCGCGCAACCATAAACCCATTCGTTCAGGAATTCAGGCAGAAGTTCTTCATGTCGCTCATATTTGCCCTGATACTGGCTGAAGCGGATGTCGAGACCATAGTAGCCGCGGCAGGCAGAAGGATGGGCGCCGTAGGGGCAGTGAACAACGGCCAGGGTTTTGTAGTAGGGAACGATGACGCGGTCGGGATCGCTTCTGATCTCTTCCGGCTCGACGATTTCCTCGCAGGTTACGATGACGCCCCGCTTTGATCCCATGGCGCCGAATTCATCGGTGACGCCGCGGGTACCATAGGAAACAACGTTGCCGTAACGGTCGGCTTTCTGCGCATGGATGACAGCGACATCGGCTCGCCAAGCCCGGACAACGGTTGTCTTGTCGCCGGTGAAAGGATCATCGACGAATCTGATGTCGGTGGTATTATGCTTGGGCATGTCCGTGCCGATATTACCCTTCACGGGAATGAAGGGAATGCCGAGGAAACCAGCAATCAGGGCGCTGGTGGCACCGAAATTGGAGATGTCATATCGTTTAAGGTGGCCCTTGTTGAACGCCCGGCGGATGGCATAGGGCGCTTTGACGTACCAGTTCATGATCCAGGCAGAGTGGATTTCTGTAACACAGCCAGCGCCGACCAGAATATCCAGACCGCCAACGTCTGTGGACGATTCTATAGTGGTCAAATGCCTTTTTTTCTGCCTGATGATTTCATGCGTCAGAGCCATGGGGACCATAATCTGGAATCCACCATAGTAGACCGTGTCGCCATCCTGGATGTATTTAGCTACTGCATCCTTGAGCGTCATCCTTTTGTCGAGATCCATTCCTTTCTCCTTCTGATTTTCCATCTTTGGGTTGAAAAACGAACTGAGCAACGATGAGAATTTTTCGAATACCAGGGTACACCTCCTTCCTAGGGTTTTTAAAACTCAAGGGTGAAATGTAACTTGCCGACAATTCTTTGCCTTATACAGTAGTTGACACCTCCTTTTTTGGTAATTTTTTCAGTTATGCTTTCGGATAAGAGGAGCTTGTATTTATCCGGATCAATTGCAATGTGTATTGCAAAACACTTTGTATGGAATTCGGTGTATTAGGGTTCGATAAAACCCCGGGCACTCAGTCTTTCGTAACAGGGCCGGCAAAGGTAATAGACGCGGACATTGCCACAACCGGTGCCATAGAGTTGCAAAGTAAAAGTGCAGTCAGGACAGTCAGGCAACATGCATCTGCTTTCACAGAACTTGAAGTTCTCTTCGGGCAGACCGCATTCATCGCAATCTCGTGGAAATATATTCATGTTTCTTTAACTTGGAAAAGCTTTGTCTTAATTGAAACAACAGCTTGTTCAAACAACAAATCTTTAAGCGCAAATATATAAAGAAACGAACGTAAAACGGAACTGGACAGTATTACAGTAAAACAGTTTAAAACTGAAAAACACAATACGTTAGAATGTGGGGGGTAGTGCAACTTGGGAGAAAAAAGCTGCTGAGGCACAAGGTGGTATTTTTTCCTCTCAAGCTTCTCTTAGCGCAATGAATCAAAAAAGAGGTCATTCTGTCAACTCATTTTTCAGTTCTTGAATGATTTTATGCTTTGAAGCGATCAGGAGTAGCCTAAACGGTTCGCATTGGACGGTAGGGGAAGGATGACGGTTCAACTACTTGAAGGGAGAAGCAATTCGATAATATCAGGTCGCTCAATCTTTGGCCGTTTGTGCGGATGGAAAGAAGTGGGCGTGAAAGGCGGCGCGGGCTTCACTGGAGCCGATGATTGCCACCAGATCTTTACCCTGGAATCGGTATTGCGGGTCGGGATTAGGTTCCAATTGGTCGTCGCGAAGTACGCCGACCACCGAGACCCCGGTTTTTTTCCGGATCTGCGCTTCTCCGATGGAGTGATCCACCAGGATGCAGTCCGAGGCTATGGTCACCCATTCAAGGTCGAATTGCTGCTCAGCCGAGCGAAACTGGGACAAGGTCTGATACCGTTTAGTCTGGGTGCACCCTGCTGGTGAAGTACTCCTGACGCAATGTCTCTGTCTGCCGCTGGATTTCGGTCACCGGCACATGAAGGGCAAGCAGAACCTGGCGGGTCATCTCCAGGCCAGCTTCCAATTCAGGGTAGACCAGGTCGGTGACATTCAGTTCGTTGAAGATTGCAAAGAAGTCCGGGTCCGACAACCGGGCAACCACTTTTATGCTGCTGTTGAGTCGCTGGGCGTGGGTGATAATGGTCTGCGATTCGACAACGCCCGGAATAGTTACCACCAGCAGGGCAGCATTAGCCATTGAGGCGGCCTCGAGAACGATTTCATGGCTGGCATCGCCGTACACGACCGCATGACCCACATTTTTTGCCTGCTCAATCCGCCGCTGATCCAGTTCGATGACGACAAAAGGAATGGCCAGCCGGTGGAGGGTGGTCGCTATCTGCAGACCCACCCGGCCACCGCCAGCGATGACCACGTGACGATTGAAACCTTTGTCGGGAAAATTGATCGATTCCAACGGTTCTTTCTGGAACCAGCGCTTTTTCAGAGTGTACAACCGGGCGGTTTGAGTTGAAATGATCGGGGTCATGATCATGGTCAGCACGGCGGTGGTCAGCACCAGGTTGTAAATTTCTTTGTCAATCGATCCAGTTTTCAGGCCTATCCGTGCAAGAACAAAAGAAAATTCACCGACCTGAAAAAGTCCCAGGCCTACGGCAATGGGGATGACGTTGCCGTAACGGAACAGCCAGGAAATCAAAGCAAAAATACAACTCTTGCCCAAGCTGACCAACAGTACCAGCAGGAGGATAACACCGAAGTTATGCAGGAGGAATTGGGGGTCGAGCAGCATGCCCACCGAGGCAAAAAAGAGCAGGCCGAAAACGTCGCGCAGGGGGATGATGTCGCTGAGCGCCTGGTGGCAGTAATCGGATTCGTTGAGCACCATGCCAGCGATGAAGGCGCCGAAGGCAAAGGAAAGTCCGACCAGATACGTACCGTAACCGATGCCCAGGCCGATGGCGATGATCGCCAGGAGAAACAACTCGCGCGAGCCGAGTTTGGCAATGTGCCGCATCAGCCAAGGCAGCAGCTTGTTGCCGAGAAGAAACATCCCCATGAGGAAGAGAATGGCTTTGATCGCCGCATGTCCGAGCGACACCAGTCCGGCGGCCGGATCGTTCATCAGCGGCAGGATTATCAAGAGGGGGACCACCGCCAGATCTTGGACAATGAGCATGCCAATCATCACTTTGCTTGACAGGGTGCCGAGCCAACCCTGGTTCATCAGCGTTTTCAGGAGCACCATGGTACTGGACAGGGAGATCAGGGATCCAAACCAGATCGAAACCTTCCAGTCCCAACCCATCATCCGTCCGATGCCGACACCGAGGGCGATGGTCAGGCACATCTGGAGGGGTGTGCCGATTAAGGCAATAAATTTGACGGGTTTAAGATCCTTGTGCGAGAATTCCAGGCCCAGGGCAAAGAGCAACAGACCGACGCCAATCTCTGCCAGCAGTTCAATGGAATGAATTTCTTTGATGGTCAGGCCGCCGGTGTGCGGGCCAAGGATAACGCCTGCGAGGATGTATCCGAGAATGAGCGGTTGCTGCAGCCGCTGCATCAGCAGGCCGCAGAAAAAGGCGGTGAGAACCAGGAGGATAATATCGGTGGCTATGCCCATGAATTCGCGCGGTGGCAGTCTTAGTGGGAGTGAACATAAATGCCTTGGAGCGGGCACAAGTATTGGAAATATACCAGGGGTGGGGTAAACGGCCAACGAGAAAGCAGCATCTTCAGGGTGATGGATTTCTGGAGGGCAAGTATGCCGATTAAGACATTGGGGCTGGGCAAAAGGTGTAACGGATATTAAAGTGGTTGACCAATTTTTAATAGATTTTTCAGAGTTATGTAATGAAAATTATTGACATGAATTATTGGTCGCGTTATTGGTTGAACCAATTTAAAGGTGGAGGATGTAACCGTGCCGTCAGCCGAGTTCAGTCAAGAAAAGAAATATGCTTATACGGCGATTATTCAACGAATCCGCGAGATGATTCGCAATGGCGAACTGGCGCCGGGTGATCGGTTGCCGCCGGAGCGTAAGCTTGCAGAATCCTTCGGGGTTTCACGCAACAGCCTGCGGCAGGCATTTCAGGCGCTGACTGAGCGGCGGATTCTCGAAAGCAGGCAAGGGGACGGCACCTATCTCCTCGCCGCTCTTGACTCCGCCTTCCCTGGCGATGCCATCGTGGACGCAATCAGTGAGCAGAGTGGATTTCTTCACGACATTATAGAATTTCGGCGGATTATGGAACCGCAAATTGCCGCGCTGGCAGCACAACGGATCATGCCCGAGAGCATCGATCGCCTGAAGATTCTGGTCTGCGATCAGCAGCGCGCCCTGCTAGCTGGCCGGGAAGACGACACATTTGATGTCCAGTTCCATCAGTTGCTTGCTGAAAGTGCAGGTAATCGAGTGATCGGCCAGGTGATGGTCATTATTCAGTCGATTGTCAATGAGAGTCGTTCAGTTTGGCTGCAGAGCAGTGAACGCCGTCACGCCTCGGTGGAAGGGCACTTGCGCATCATCGACACCCTGGTGGCAAGGGATGCGGATGCCGCCTGCGCTGCTATGAAAAATCATATTGTCGAGATTGAAAATCACATTTTCGGCGAACAACAGAAAGAATAACTAATAGGAGCTTCTGCGCGGCATACTCGACGGGAAAAGATGGGGTGTAAGGGCAAAAGCGGAGGACGTCATGTCAGTGGAAATTGTGTTGATGTATGTGGCAGTGGGATTGATCGCCGGGGTTCTTGCCGGTCTCCTGGGCGTGGGTGGCGGCGTGGTGATCGTACCGATGCTGGTTTTCTGTTTTGTTAAGCAGGGAGGCATCCAGGCCGATCAGATCATGCATCTGGCCCTGGGGACCTCGCTGGCCAGCATTATCTTCACTTCGATCTCCAGTTTCATGTCGCATCACAAGCGCGGGGCGGTTGATTGGAGTATTGTCAAAAGGATTGTGCCAGGTATCCTGATTGGCACCTTTCTCGGTACCTTTGTGGCCTCACGACTGTCCTCCGGTTTTCTCAAAGGGTTCTTCTGTGTCTTTCTTTACACGGTCGCAACCCAGATGCTGCTCAACAAGAAGCCCAAAGCCACGCGCGATCTGCCTGGAACCAGTGGCATGTTCGGTGTGGGATCAACCATCGGCGTGGCCTCTGCCCTGGTCGGCATCGGCGGTGGTTCACTCTCCGTGCCCTTTATGGTTTGGTGTAATGTCCCGGCTCATCGGGCTGTCGGCACTTCGGCCGCCATCGGCTTTCCCATTGCCATTGCCGGGGCGCTCGGCTACATCGTCAACAATTTGCACGGTATCGGCCTGCCGGCTTACAGTCTCGGCTATGTTTACCTGCCGGCCTTAGTCGCTATCGTCTGCTCAAGCGTTCTGACCGCCCCGCTGGGAGCCAAATTGGCCCATGCCCTGCCGGTTGACAAACTTAAGCGCATTTTCGCCTTTTTTCTCTATGCCGTCGCCACTAAGATGGTTTGGAGTCTGCTGCATTGAGAATAATAGAAGCACCTTCTACCGGGGTTCTGCGTGATGTTTTTTCCGTTCATCAATGTTTGAGCCCGAGACCCCATGGTGTTGAACCGCAATGCTATCCACTGTTTGCATAATTTTGCCATGTCAACAAGATGGAAATCATACTCAATGTGTTTTGTGAAATTAATGTATTCGAATTACTCGCCGCAGCGATCAGGGGTATGGTGCAAGCCTTGAAGTTGGATGGCTCGAGCAGTTGAACCAAGGTGGATATCAGCTTTCATGAGAAAATGGAGAATGGCAGGAGTGGCTCTGCTTGATGGAAAAGATGTTAAAAAATGAACAGTGGAGGCCAGGGGGAGTTGATAAGATTACGCCACGTTTGTATCAACCAAAAGAGCATGCACCGGAATTGCCTATGCCCAGCATGCTCTTTTTTCTGAAACACGGCCTCGATTCTGTTTTGGCCGAGAAACATTTATCGGCTTCAGCGTCACAATCAGCTGCTTTCAGTGCGGCAGTCGCTTGAAGTGAAAAAAAGGAGAAAGTTCAGATGGATATGAAGACAGTTCGGGAACAAGCCCGTGAACTACTCAAAGGTTTTTGCCGGGTCTGCCCGGTGTGCGATGGCCGCGCCTGTGCCGGAGAAGTACCGGGCATGGGTGGCGTGGGAACCGGCGGCGCCTTCAAGGCTAACATGGACGCCCTGGCCAGGGTTCGGTTGAATATGCGGACCATTCATAGCGTCAAGGAACCGGACATGACTTGGACGCTGTGGGGCAAAAAACTCTCCATGCCGATCCTGGTTGCACCCATCACCGGATCCTCCTACAACATGGGCGGGAAAATCACCGAGGAAGAATTCATTGCTGAGATGGTGGCTGGCGCGGTCAACGCCGGAACGCTTTGCATGACCGGCGACGGCGCTGACCCTCGGATGTTCGACAGCGGGTTGAAGGCAGGGGAAGAGAATAAGGGCGGCTCCATTGCAATCATCAAGCCGCGGGCCCAGGACGTTGTGGCCAGCCATCTCCGTGCCGCGGAAAAGGCCGGGGTGCTTGCGACGGGCATGGATGTTGACGGTGCCGGGCTGGTGACCATGGCGATGAAGGGGCAGCCCGTTGGCCCCAAGACCTTTGCCGAGATGCAGGAGGTGATATCCGCGACCAAGCTGCCGTTTATCGTTAAAGGTGTAATGACAGCCGACGAGGCTGATGAGGCTGTACGGGCTGGGGCGAAAGCGATTGTGGTGTCCAACCACGGCGGTCGAGTCCTTGACTTCACCCCTGGAGCTGCCGATGTGCTGCCTGCCATTGTCGACCGCGTCAAGGGCAAGGCAATTATTTTTGCCGACGGTGGTGTGCGCAGTGGTGCCGATGTGCTCAAACTGCTCGCCTTGGGTGCGGATGCCGTTCTTGTTGGTCGGCCACTGGTGATCGGTGCTTTCGGAGGTGGCCGGGAGGGCGTCGCCCTCTGCCTCAATCAGCTCAAGGGTGAACTGCTCCAGGCTATGCTGCTGACAGGTACCGCTGATGTCAAGAATGTACCGGCAAGCATTCTCTATGGCCGATAACGACATGGCCTGCTAAGCCATTGTTAATGAAAAATGGTTCGGTTACCTTACGCCTCGGGCGGGGTAACCGGATTTTTAAAGAAGTTTTGCAATGCCAGGATAAGGATGGGATTATCCGATTCCATCCTTACCTTCCAATACCATTTTCTTTCCCGAAAAGAGGAAGGATTTCTATTTTGCCTGAAAACAGCGATAGGTAAGCATGTCTTTTTTTGGCGCTGTGAGCATGGAAATTTTGAGCAATATGAGCATGGTCAGGCCCCAGCTCAGGCCGATCTGCACCAGACTGTGGACCAGTTCGGCGCCAAAGGCGGCGGCGCCGAACCTGACACCTGCCCAGTAGGCCAGGGCACCGGAAATACTCCCCAGCAGGGCGCCAAGCACATATCGGCCGGATAACCAACCCAGCGAGTAGTGGAGGCTCATGGCGAACTGGAGCCAGAGGACAAGAATCCAGGCTGGCGGCAGGCCTGGATGGAAACTGCCGATGGGAAAAACAAGCACGCCCGTGCGGATATGAAGACCATCGACCAGCAGGCCCAGCAGCAGGCTTGTGAGCAGCAGCAGGCTTTCTTGCGCTGCATTTCTTACCAGAGCCAGGTGCACCAGCACCAGCAGCAGCCCGGCCGCTGCTGCCAGCCACGGATGCCCTGCGGCCGCCCCGAGCACGCAAACAAACCATCCTGCTTGAAACAAGCCGTAATTAAGCAGCGATGTCCAGGTTTGGCCACTGAAGATTAATGCCATGCTTCCTCCACCGGTTCACCCATCCTGGCCAGCACCAGATGATAATTCCGCACCAGACGGTTGCGGAACCCCGCCTCGCAGTAACTGAAATAGTATTCCCATTTGCGCACAAAGGTCGGGTCAAATCCAAGATCGAGGACTTCCTGGCGTCTATCGAGAAAAGCAGCGCGCCAGAGTTGCAGCGTGCGGACATAGTGGCGGCCGATATCCTCCATGCCGACGATGTTGAGGCGGGTCTTGCCGCTCATGGCCGAGACCATTGCCCCGACTGAAGGCAGGTGGCCGCCGGGGAAGATATGTTTGCGGATCCAGTCGGAACCGGCTCGATAGGCAGCGTATTTCTGGTCTGGGATGGTGATGGCTTGGAGGACAATCCGGCCGCCGGGAGCGAGCAGCTTGTCCAGAGTCGAAAAATAAACGGGTAGGTGAGGATGGCCGACAGCCTCGAGCATCTCGATGGAGACGATTTTGCTGAAGCTGCCCTCGACATGGCGATAATCGGTGAGGAGGATCTTGATCCGGTCCGCCAGCCCTTCTTCCTGCACCCGCCGAGTGGCCCAGTCGAATTGCTCGCGGGAAACCGTGATTCCCGTCAGGCGGCACCCGGTCTGCCGTACCGCCTCGAGAGCGAAACCGCCCCAGCCGCAGCCGATCTCAAGCACATGGTCTGCCGGTCCGATGGCCGCCTTGTCGATGACGGCCTGAAATTTGTTGTGTTGTGACTGCTCCAGACTGTCGTTACGGTCGAGAAAGATACCGCTTGAGTAGGACATGGTCGGATCGAGAAAAAGGGCATAGAGATCGTTGCTCAGGTCGTAATGCTCGCTGATGTTGCGTCGGCTGCCGGCCGGGGTGTTGTCGCGCCGGAGGTGAACCATCAGGTTGATCAGCCGTCCGGCCAGGGCGGGCCAGATCCGCCGGTCGTTGACCGCCTCCTCTCTGAGGTTAAGGAGGGAGAGCAGGGCAACCAGGTCCGGGCTGTTCCAGTCCCCATCCACATACGACTCGCCAAAACCGATATCGGCCGTCAGCATGGCGCGCTGGAAAAACCTATTCCTGACCACCTGCATCGCTACCTGCGGCGAACCGTCGGGTTGACCGAAAATCAGTTGCTCGCCTTCGGGCAGGGTCATGGTCATCCGGCCGTGGTCGAGCTGGCTGAAAAAATGAACCATCACCTTGCGCCCCAGCCGTTCAAGCAGACTCGGCGGCGATTGGCGCAGGGTCAGGGGCGAACAGGGGTCAGGCTTGGTATAGACCTTGAGTTTTTTTTCAGCAAAAAGACGACCCGCCTGCCAGAGAATGCGGGGAAAGGTCATGGCAGCCCGCAGCGGATGGAGGTAAACGGTCCGCGCCAGCGTCCCAGGGGTCAATGGTCTGGCCGTGCCGGTGAACGAGGCCACCAACGCGGGTTTGTCCACATCGAGACAGAAGGTGATCTCCAGCAGCAGGGAATCGCCGGGCAGGCTGAGGCGGAAGGCGTACTGCCCTTTTCGCGGGAAAAAAGGGGAGACGTGGAAGGCTTTTTCGGTCCCAAAGGTGAGGTCGCCGGACTCGTGCCGGAGAATGTAGAGATGGGTTTCGCCAAAGGTGTTGTTCACCTGGGCGAGCACGCAGAACACCTTGTCCTCCAGATCGTAGCAATAAAAAAAGCTGACCGGATTGAAGACATAATGGAACTGCCGCAGGGCGGTGACGAGGACGACGCGGGCGGGGCACTGGTTGATGCCGTTTTCTTCGAGCGCCCGGTGAACCTTGGCGATCAGGGGCGCGTTGCCGGGGTAAAGGTAGTCGCGGTCATGGAGGGCGAGCGGTCGTATTCGGTTATGGCCGAACCAGAAGGAATCGCGATCCAATTGTTCCAGTTCGTCGAGATCCAGGGCAAAGAGGTGGAGGCTGTAGACAAAGCGGTGCTCGACCTCATGGGTGCGGGCATGGCGAAGCTGCCCGGTAAAGAGTTGCGAGTTCATTCCTGTTCCTGCAAGAGTTTGATCGCCTGGACACTGGAACGAACCGCATCCTCATGGAATCCGTAGCCGAAATAGCTGCCGCAGAAAAAGGTGCGGTTGACCCCGTTGAGTGTCGGCAGCGCGGACTGGGTTGCCATGGAATCGACGGTATAGGTGGGGTGATGGTAGACCATGCGGGCAATCACTTGGCTTTCGTCGTAGTCGCCGGGCCGGTTCAGGGTGACGAGATAGTGTTTTTGCGTGGTCAACCCCTGGAGCAGATTCATGCTGTAGGTGAGATAGACGGGCTGATCCGCCGTTTTGCCCGTCTCCCTCCTGAAATTCCAGCAGGACCAGGCTCTAGACATGGAAGGCAGCACCGACAAATCGGTATGGAGGACCGTGCTGTTGGCCTCGTATCGCCAGGGCCCGAGAAGTCGCTTCTCTTCCAGGGTCGGGTCGCCGAGCAAGCGGAGCGCCTGATCGGCATGGGTGGCGATCACCACCTGGTCATAGCGTTCCGGTGGCTGACCAGCGCTTTCCACCCTGACGCCGTCATTGGTGCGGTACAGCCGCTCCACTCCTGCCTGGAGGCGGATCGTGCCGGTGAACGCCTGGGTAAAGGCTTTGACATAACTCCAACTGCCGCCACTCACGGTGCGCCAGCTCGGCCGGTTGACGAAGGTGAGCAGGCCGTGATTGCGGAAGAAGAGGAGAAAGGACCGGGCAGGAAAGGCGGCGACCTGGCCGGCCGGGGTCGACCAGATGGCGGCGGCCATGGGTTTGAGATAGTTTTCGACCATAAAGGGCATAAACCGGTGCCGGATGACCCATTGTTCCAGGGTTCCCAGATCGTGGCCCGCATCAAGATCCGTGTTTGCCTGCTTGCTGAAGCGCCCGATTTCAAGAAGAAAGCGATAAAATTGTGGTTTGAACAGGTTGGATCGCTGCGCAAAGAGGCCGTTGAGATCATTGCCGGCATAGACCAGACCGGTCTGAAGGCACTGGAAGCCAAACGACATTTCCGTCCGCCTCGACGGCACCTTGAGTTCCTCGAGGAAACGGATGAAATGGGGATAGGTGGCCTCATTGAAGACGATAAAGCCGGTGTCAACCGGGGTGCCGGCATCCGGTCCGTCGGGGATAGGGATGGTATGGGTATGACCGCCGAGGTAGTCGCCTTGCTCCAGCAGGGTGACATCATGGGTTTTCTGGAGGAGATGCGCGGCTACTATGCCGGCCACACCGCCGCCGATCACCGCCACTTGTTTGCGCGGTGTCCTGTTATCTGATGGGTTCATGAATGTTCCGGATTGCCGGTTGAGGAAGGAGTATCAGGCCCCTTTTTGGGGAACCAGGGAAAAAAGGCGTTGGTCCTGGCCTTGTAGGCCTCGAACTGGGGATTGCCAATGTATTTGGCCTCAAGCATCGGGATACCCGACACTTTGAGGAGGAGAAAACAGATGGTCAGCGGGCTGATCAAGCCCCAGAGGCCTGCCGGTGACCCCAGCCCAATAATAAAAATACCCCACCAAAGGACGGCTTCACCAAAATAGTTGGGATGACGGGTGTAGCGCCACAATCCCTCCTCGATGGTCCGGCCGCGATGGGCCGGGTTCTGTTTAAAACGGGTCAACTGCCAGTCGCCGACTGCCTCGAAGAAGAATCCAACTCCAAAGAGCAGGATGCCTAAGAAATCGGTCCAACGCGGGCCGCCGCCGGGACTGGCGATGGTGAGCAGGATCGGCAGCGCCACCACAAAAACCACTGCTCCCTGGAGCAGATAGATCTGGAGAAAACTTCGCCAGACAAGAGTCTTGCCCCAGGCTTCGCGAAAGGCCCGGTAGCGGAAATCCTCCCCCTTGCCCCGATGGCGCAGGCCAATATGCAAACCGAGACGCGCCCCCCAGAGGGTGACGAGTGCAAGCAGCAGCAATGGCCGGAAATTCGCAGTTCCACCGAACAGCCAGGCACCCCAGGAAGCGACCACAAAGGCCGGACCGTAGGCTATATCAATCAGGCTGTTGTCCTTGGCCACCAGACCGATAATAAACATGCAGCTCATATAGGCCAGGAGGAGGAGCGCCGCACTTTCTAAAACGGTGGCCATGATCATCACTCCGCAATCATTTTGGGGACAAGGGAGTTCATCCCTTCAGGAGCCAGGAACCAATGAGAAAACTGCCGCCGCTCACCAGGGTGCAGAGGACCGTGCCCCAAGCAATGTCGACCACTGTGACCAGGATCGGCCAGTCGCGCAGTGTAGCCAGATTGGTGAGGTCATAGGTTGCATAGGTGAAAAAACCGAACAGGGCACCAAACAGGCAGGCCCTGGCAAGCGAACCGGCTTCCAGGCCGGGGCGAACGGCAAAGATGAGAATGCCGACGATGTAGATAAAATAGAAGAGAAAGGCAGCTGTCCAGTTGACCTGGGGACTGAGCAGCGAATGGAGTTGTTCCTTATAAAAGTTCCTGGCCACGTAGCCCAGCCAGATCATGTCGATGGCAAAAAAGACCGGGATCGTCAACAGGTAGAGCTTGAACCAAAAGGATGAATTCATGCGATTGCCTCCCTTACATAGAAAAACAATAAATCGTGAGATGTTGCTTTACCCTCTCTTCATGTTATCCAGGACAATCAAAGAAGATCGTAGGGTTACCGTAATTCCTTCCCGGAAAAAAACAACAGTGGTGTTGCTCAATTCTGACGAGGCTTTTCTGATGCCGCTCTCAGGCGATGGTTTCGATATCAAGCAGGTGCACCTCATCAAATCGGCCTGCCAGAAACATTTTTTCCATTACCCCTTTGTGTAACCAGGACCGTCTCTGTATGAGTGAAAGGACTCCTCTTTGGTTCCGCAGCATTTGTTGCCGTTCTTTGTAAAGCGATTGTTGACGGCAGGGCCTCCCCTGGTTTTGGATGCTCTCCGCTATAACAGGTTGAAATCCTCGATAATGATCTGGTCCTTACTGATCCCCATTTTTTTGAACTGCCTTATCAACCCGGTGACCATCGGTGAGGGGCCGCACAGGAAAATATTCTTATCGCGGACCCCGCCATTTACACGACTATCGATATAATCGGCCGTAATGAACCCCTGCCGGACGTCCTCATAAAGTTCATAATGGTGACCACGCTCCTCGAATGCGGGGAAACCGTGGAAATGGCTGAGGATGACTTCATTTCTGATATCGTTGTCAAAGCTGGCCTGATCTTGAGTAGGTACCAGATAAAAAAGCGCAACATTTGGACTCTTCCAGCTCTGGCTGATTTCAGGATGCATCGCAATCATTGACGTCTCTTTGCCCGGCGCTATTGGTCGTTCGCCAGAATGCAGCGCTACATGCCACATGCCGAGAAAAGGTGTGATGCCTATGCCGCCGCCAATGAAAACGCAGTCATGATCATCCGCCAAAAAACGATCACTGAAATGACCGTAGGGTCCATAGACCGTGACCTCGTCTCCCGGTTCCAGAAGATCAAGGGATCGGGTATGATCACCGGTCTGTTTAATTCCCAGTTTGAATCGCGAAGCCAGATTGTAGCCACAGGCAATGGAGTAGGGGTGAGGTTCGGTCGTTATCCCTGGTTTGTGGATGACCAGGTAGACAAACTGGCTGGGGCGGAATGACATCTTTTTACCGACCGGGGCAAAGGAAATTTCCAGAACATCCCGTACTCTCTCGATTTCAGCAATTCGATAACGATACCGAGGCCCAATAAAACGATAGAGGAAGCGAATGTAGAGGAAACTCAAAAGGGCCAACGACAGCAGTCCATACATCCAGTACCTGAGCATTGGATATGCGGCAATGTTTCGGTTGACCACAAGAATATGAGCCGTTACCAGCACAAGCAAAGCTCCGGACCATTCGTGGGTTCTTTTCCAGCGGTGGTAAGGGATTTTTACCCATAAGGTCGGTACCAGCAGGGCAATCATGAGCAGCAACGAGGCAAGACCGAGATTATGACCTATTGTATAGCGGTCCCCATGAGGAGCTATGAACCAGAGTTTTTGCAGGAAAGCAATCAGGTCCGGCAACCGGTCGAAGGCAAGAAAGAGAGGGTGGAGGATTATAAGCCAGAAAGCAGTCTTACCGATTCGTTTATGAATCTGGTAGACTTTGTCCAACCCGCAAAAATATTTTTCAAGGACGAAATTTCGGGTCGACAGCAGCACACACCAGCAGAGTAATACGGTTGCAGCAAGCGAAGCAACCTTTGCCGCGATTTTGAAGGGACTATCGAACCAGTCATTGAAATACCACTTGCTTCCCAGCCAGATGGCAAGGGTGATGACGATCGTAACGACAACCGGCAACAGATTTTGTGATGTTTTAGAGGTGCTGAGCATTGTGGACTCCCGTGCCCCATGTATCTCTTTTCTAACAAGCCTCTTGCCCTGCTCCCAGCAGGCCAATTCTCTTGATCTTTTCTAACCGAACCAATCAGTCGGAACGGAATCCTGACGAGGTTTCTCTGCTACCGCTCTCAGGCGATGGTCTCGATATCAAACAGGTGCACCTCATCAAATCGACCCACCAGAATATATCGGCGGACCATGAGGACCATGAGGGCGGTAGATGGTGCCAGGCAAAAGGGCTCGAGCTCAGGATGCCGTTGAAGAAAGAGGGCGAGCGGTCCGTTTCTATCCTTCCCCAGCAGTTCCACTGCCTGCCCGAGGGCGGTGACCGCAAGGGCCGACTGGTAATCGGCGTTGCGGTTGGTCCGGTTGTCGATAAGCGCCGAGACCTGGTTGTGGGCAGCCATGTTGCTGTATTTGTGCGTAGCACGTGAGGTGACAAAGAAAAGGCGGTCGAGGTCGGCGGCAGGGGCAAAGGCCATCAGGCTGGTGTAGGGCGCCGCACCGTCGTGGGTGGCGAGCACCAGATGCAACTGCTGTTGAAACAAACCGCGCAATTGCGCTGCCAACTGTTCCCGGTCTTTGGGACAATGCTGTTCCTGTTGCTGCATGGTTCTTCAGCAATGGCTGCGCAGGCGCAGGTCGAGAGGGTGAGGGTGGAGATAGTACTGGCCGCGCAGGTAGGGCTGATCGAATTTGCGAACATAGTGGTTGAGCAGGGTAACGGGGACGATCAGCGGAACATCTGCGAGGCTATAGGCCTCGATCATCTCCAGCACTTCCTGCTTTTCATCAGGTGAAAGCTCCTGCTTGAAATAACCGAGGATATGGAGAAGGACGTTGCAATGCTTCTTCGCGGTGGTCCGAACCCGCAGGGTTTCGGCAAGAAGTACGCCATATTGGCTGTAGGCCTCTTCGATGGGTTCAGGCATATTGGCGATGAACCGCCCCATCCGCCGGTAGTGCTCCTGGCTGTGGGCAAGAAGCAGCAGTTTGTGGCGGGTGTGGAAATCCACCAAGGCTGCCCGACTAGGGATTGCCGCCATCAGATCACGGAAATGTTTGCAGACAAAGACGCTTTCAATGAAGTTTTCCCGCAGCCTGCCGTCGTTGAGCCGGCCATCTTCCTCCACTGGCAGGAGGGGGAAATGGCTGGTGAAGGCCCGGGCGAACATGCCGGTGCCAACATTGCGGGGCATGCCTTGCTCCGAATAGACCTTGACCCGGTACAGGCCGCTGCTCGGCGAGTCCTTTTTGAAAATGAAGCCGCAGAGATCCTCTTTTTCGAGCTGCCGCACTCTGTCCTCGGCCCAGACCTGCATCTGTTCGGTATGGTCGACACCGCTGCGGCTGGTCACCAGCCGAGGTGCCTCCTCGCTGCCCACCAGGCGCAGGGTCTCACGGGGGATGGGCATGCCGCATTCCACCTCTGGGCAGACGGGAACAAAATCCATGTACTGGCCCAGAATATCGCGGATGAAATGGTTGAGCTGATGGCCGCCGTTATAACGCACGTTCTGGCCTAAGAGACAGGCGCTGACTCCAATTTTCAGCTTTTCCATATCATTCGTTCCTCCTGAGAAACGTGTTTTTTCATTCGGTATCTGTTTTAAGGCCTGCAAAAAAAATTCTTCCTTTGCTGAGAATACAATGACTATTTAAACTTCTACTCGAAATGAAAAAATAATCGATCAACCGGGTTGATAAAATAAAAAATGCCTCTGTTACCCAATGAGCAACAGAGGCATTTCTTATGCGTTATAAATGAATGATAGAATTACCAGCTGTCGCCCAGAACTGTGTTAAGATCCAAGCATTTCGCTTTTTCTTCTTCAGTCATGTCTTCCTTCTTTTTGATGTCGGTTACATAGCAGGCATATTCTTTGCCGTCTTTATCACGTACCCAAACCATCTTTTCAAATTCTTTTTTAATGACACCGTCTCTCATGACAACCTCCATTCTTTAAGATTAAATGAACTTCTAAGATCAAAAAGACTTACTTTGAAGATGAGTATGACGGTTAGGTTTGTCAATAAGAAATTTTGCAAAGCTTACTCTGGGATAAAAGCATTTTTGACTCGTATTATTCTCAAACGTTTGATACCACTTCGCTTGGTATGAACCAGGCACGCTCACCAATTTAGCCAGGGGTTGAAACGCTCTCCGGTCAATACCGTTCAGCGGGCCTTCTTTCCGGCACAAGAACATGAGGCAGGCGATCCTCGTTCCACTCTTGGGACACATAAAACTGACAGTAGCAAGCACCGAATTCCTCGACATCCGCCGCCCGATACGCACAGGGGCAGATGATATCATGGTCCGCCTCTCGCTGGCCCGAAGCCAGGCGGCAGGGGCAGGCCATGTAGCCGTAGCGGTCCTTGTTGGTCAGCAGGCCGCGGAGCAGATCGAAGGTACGCTCCCGGTCCCGGTTGAAAAAATAGCCCTTGGGTTCCTGCACCTTTTTGAGCATGTCATGGAGGTCGTCCACCTTGGTGCGCACTCCAACAGCCTCTTTGATCTCCTGTACCTTGAATCCGGTAATGGTCTGACCATTGACGACAACGGTTGGAAAGGAGCAGCTCGGGTTGACCGCGCGCAGTTCAGCGAGCATTCGTTCCCTTTCCGGGCCTTCGAGGAGATCGGCGTCGATGATCTCATGGGCGACCTCGAGGTCCTTGAGCATTTTTTTTATCGCCTGGCAATAGGTGCAGGTGGTGATGCTGTAGAGTCGAACTGATACGCTTGCCATACTATTCCTCATTGGATTCGTTTATTTTTTCTTTCGTACTCAGGGGCACCGATTGCCTGCAGGTTAACATTCGCTCCCGCATTTTTTCTGGGGGGTCGGTTTGTTTCCAGATTTGAAGGAATGAATTTATACAAAGAAAAGGAGATTACTTCGTCGGTGCGTGAACCCCCTTATGTAATCTGGGAAATTATTATTTTTGTATTTGTTGCCCTTGTAACAGCTCTTCTTCTTGCGGACTTTTTTTCCGTTTATTTTGCTGTTGCTGCTGTTGCTGCTGTTGCTGCTGTTGCTGCTGTTGCTGCTGTTGCTGCTGTTGCTGCTGTCTTTGAAACTCTTCCTGTCGTTTTCGCATCAGCTCCTGCTCCTGGCGTTGTTGAACTTCTGCCTGTCGGCGCTGCTGCACCTCCTGCTCCTGGCGTCGCTGAGTTTCTATTTGTTGACGCTGCTGCATCTCCTGCTCCTGGCGTCGCTGAGTTTCTATTTGTTGACGCTGCTGCATCTCCTGTTCCTGCCGCCGTTGGGCTTCATCTGTTGACGCTGTTGCATCTCCTGCTCCTGACGCCGTTGGCCTTCTGCCTGCCGGCGCTGCTGCATCTCCTGCTCCTGGCGTTGCTGAACTTCTGCCTGCCGGCGCTGCTGCACCTCCTGCTCCTGGCGTTGCTGAACTTCTGCCTGCCGGCGCTGCTGCACCTCCTGCTCCTGGCGTTGCTGAACTTCTGCCTGCCGGCGCTGCTGCAGCTCCTGCTCCTGGCGTTGCTGAACTTCTGCCTGCCGGCGCTGCTGCACCTCCTGCTCCTGCCGTTGCTGAACTTCTGCCTGCCGGCGCTGCTGCACCTCCTGCTCCTGCCGTTGCTGAACTTCTGCCTGCCGGCGCTGCTGCACCTCCTGCTCCTGCCGTTGCTGAACTTCTGCCTGCCGGCGCTGCTGCACCTCCTGCTCCTGGCGTTGCTTACTTTCCTCTAATTGCCGCGTCTGGTCGCGGTGCTGAATCGCCTGCTCTGAATCCTGGGTTTGAGCTTCTCGAGGCGATCTGATGCGCCGATTCTCATCCTGACGAGCATTGACCCGGGCTTGGTCGAGTTCTTCTCGTTCGTGTAGAGTTCGTTGCTGGTCAACCGGCCGGGGAGGGGCCTCGGTCGTGGTTTGCCCACCTCCTTGGGATTGTATCTCCTTGGGTGACCTGATGCGCCGATTCTCTTCTTGGTTAACATTGCCCCGGGCTTGGTCGAGTTCTTCCCGGTCACGCAGATTTCGCTGTTGGTCAACCGGACGAGGAGTGGTCTCGGCAGCTTTTTGCCCATCTCCCTGGGGCTGGCTCACTCTCGGAGAATTAATTTGCGGTTTATCTTCCTGCTTTACGGTCTCTCTGGCCTGATCGGGTACTCGTCGATCAGGCGGTGCGAGTTGTTTGTCATCTGCCTGGGAAGGTGCTTTGGTTTGGCCCTGCTCCATCAACTGATTGCGCGCTTCTCTGGCTGCGCGCATCCTGCCGCTGTCGTCTTGATTGACAGTGTTCCTATTCTGGCTGGTTGCGCCTTGATCACGCTGCCCGCGTTGTTGATCGTTGTCGGAAAAAAGGGGCCGTTCTCGATTTTTGGGCTTGATTTCTTTTTTCTGCAACGACTCGGTGTTGATGGGTTTGGCAATCTTTTCGGAATCCACCAGCTTAGTCGCCAGCATCGGGGCACGCACATCTGTTTTTGGTTGCGGTTGTGCCGCGATATTGATCCGTGTCAAATCCTGTTCGATCCGTTCCCGGTTGAACCGACCGGTATCCTGGATCAATTTTTGATTGTTATTG
Source organism: uncultured delta proteobacterium (assembly GCA_963733595.1). Classification (GTDB taxonomy): domain Bacteria; phylum Desulfobacterota; class Desulfobulbia; order Desulfobulbales; family Desulfobulbaceae; genus Desulfobulbus. Next base: position 197,311 of record CAVTDN010000009.1, read on the forward strand.
ATCCGGTTCATGACCGTGGCATGCGGTTTGCGGGTGATTTTTGCGTCATTTAAGGTAAACCGTCGTTTGTTGGTGTCATAATTATTGATGATCGTGTTGTTGATCACTGGGGCAGGTTGGTAATTGTTAATAATGACAGCCCGTCCGATATTAGGCTGCACATAGGGTGTATAGCGGTTTCCTTTGTAGAAATGATCCCGATGAATGATGACCGCCTCATCGAGATAACGATAACGAATAAGACTGGGGTTGATGACCGTGCTTTGACGAACGACGACGGTGCGGTGGCCCCAGGGCCGATACCCATAGTAGGTCTCATCAGGTGCAAGCGGCACCCAGCCAACAGAAGGGCCGTTATGGATCCAACCCACCCGTCCCGGATACCAACCGAAGCCGATGGAGAAACCGGGTACGACGGCAACGGCGCGAGCAACTGGGGGCGCCCAATACCAGGAATGGAATGAATCAATATAGACCCAGGATCCATAATGGTGGGTGACATAGCCGAAAGGCTCATCCGGGATCCAGCAGTTGTCACCGTAATACACACTCCAGCGCCCGGCGGTGTAAGGGCGCCAGCCAGGATCGACACGGGTCGGCCGCCACAAGTTGCGATAATCGCCTTCATAAAAGACGCGCTCCCAACGGCCGTTTTCCTCGAGGGCATAGGATTCATCGCGGATGGGCTCGGGCAGATATTCCGTCGACCAACCACTGGTTTGCAGGCGCTCAGTCCAGAGGCCGTCGCGCCGGCCATTCCAATCGTCCCATAATGAATCAACAGTGCCGTTCCCACGAGAGGTTGCTCTCCGATCTGCAATAATCGAGGAAGAGCCTTCCCTGACTTCGTACCTGGCCCTGGTCTCATTATGGACAAAATCGACGTTGCCGCGAACAGCAATAACTTCCAGGGAATCGTCGCCGACATAGAGATCAAAAATCGTGCCGCCCGACGCCACCACATAGCCGAATGGGGTGGTTACTTTGATAACGGCCTCCCGGCTTTTGTTGTACATGCGAGCAAGGCCGGAGGCCACGTCGACGGTGGTTGCGTCCGGAGTCAGGGCAATAAGCTGGATCTGCGTGTTTTCGCCCACACGGAGCCACGTTTTGTTCGGCATGATGAACTCGGCCTTGGCCTCGTCACCGCAATAAAGTGCGTCTTCCAGGCCGAAGGGGGCGTCATGGACCGTGACGACCCAGTCTTTTTCTTCAGGAACGAAGCGCAAGAGTTTTCCTTCGATGTGAGCGATTCGGCCGACAAGAATTCCTTCCTGGCTGTCATACATTTCAGCCCGAGCGCCGGCGGAAAATACACCGAAAGCAAGGAACAACATAAGGCTGAGATATCGAAAAAGGTGTTGCATGGTCGTCTCCTCAATGGACGGGTGTTGCTCGATTAATCCTGACAGAAACCTGCCGAATACTCTGTATAGTAAAGATTGGTTGAATGGATTTCAACTACCGTTCTGCACTCTCTTGTGGAAATGGACCCGATACCTTGCAGATCAGCATTCATTCGGCAAAGGGTGATTTCTGATCGAAATCCGGATTGTAAAAATCGGCGCTGGCGAACTCTTGCGTCCAGCCGTTGGTAAAACCTAGCCGTTCCATCTCGGCTACCACCTGAGCATATTCTTTGGGAAGGATTCGTCGATTAAAAGGAGCCAGATCGGCTACGGCACTAGTCGGCTGATATTGGGACATCAGTGAAAGGCTGATGCGAGGGGAGAGGATTGTAGCCAGAAAACGCAAAGCCTGCATACTGTTATCCACTGCACCGGGCAAGACCAAGTGGCGGACAATCAGGCCGCGCTCAGCCATGCCCTCATCGTCGAGGTGCAGTATGTTGCCTTTCTGGCGGTACATCTCAACAAGCGCGGCGGCAGCGACCTCGGGATAATCGCACGCTCCGGAGAGTTCACCTGCCAGGACCGGGTCGCTGTATTTATAATCCGGCAGATAGACATCCACCCAATCCTCCAGGGCATGCAGGGTCTCCACCCGATCGTACCCGTTGGTGTTATAGACGATCACCGGATGAATGCCGCGACGCCGCAGTTCCTCAATAATAGCAACCATCTGCGGTACCATATGCGCGGGTGAAACGAAACCGAGCCGGTTGACGCCGGTGGCAAGGATGGCGGTTATGGCCTCCACCGCCTGGAAAAGCGGCCAATTCTCACCACGGGTGGCGTTTTCATTGCGAGAAATCTGATGGTTTTGGCAAAATCGGCAACGCAGATTGCAGTGACCGAAAAAGACGTTGCAGATGCCTTTGTCGCCACTGATTACCGGTTCTTCGCCCCGGTGCAGGGTGATGGCGGCAATGGCATAGCTGGCGCCGGTGCGGCAGAAGCCGGTGGACCCGGAAAAACGGTCGACACCGCATTGCCGGGGGCAGAGGCGGCAGGCATGCAAGGAAAAAAGGGTCGTTGGCAAGGGGGTTGCTGGGGGCATGAAAAACACTATTCCAGGTTATGAAACACAAAGGATTCAACTCCCATTCCTAGTCGTGGAACCATGCTGGTTTTGGGAGTAGCACGTTGATACTCGGAATATAATCCTTTGCCGAGGAAAAGGAATCTTCCTCCTCATCAGTCTGGTTATTGTCACCGTGGATCTGTTTCAATTGACGCGAATCATGCGATCCCATCTGAAAAAGGTCAACACCTCTATTTCGATTATTGCCGGCCAGCTGTTTGGCATTTCCTGCGGCGACGGCTTCCTCATTCGTGAAGGTACCCGGGGAAATCTTAACCGCAAAGATATTTTATTTATCGGCACCTTTCTCATGATCTGCCATTCGATTGTCGAGGATGTGCTGCTTTTTGTCCTTTTCGGGGCCAACTATTGGATTATAATAGGCCTCCGATTGACGGCGGCGCTTCTTTTCAGTTATACCCTTCTGCGCGTCTTCCGGATTGTCTCCCTGGACCGGATTATCCCCCGTTGAAGCGGACGATGTTCAAGGAGACGTGGTTTATTTCTTTCTTCATCCGCCGCCCCTCGCCCCTGTGCCTGCCCGATAACCGGGATCCATCGTCGATCAAGGAGACCGAACCTTGTCTGTCCTCGCACCCCTCCACCTGCACGGAACCCTGACCAAGATTTATTTCTGCACGGTCATCACTTTTTGCTCCCTCTATGCGGCGCAACCGATCCAGCCGGTTTTTCAGCATGAATTTGCCTTGACCTCCTTCCAGGCCATCCTCTTCACCACCTTGATGATGTTGCCGCTTGGCTTTGCGCCAATGTTTTACGGTGTTCTCCTTGAGTCACTCTCTGCCCGATTGATCGTGCGCACTGCCATTCTCCTGCTCGGAGTGCTAGAATTGGTGTTCAGCCTGACCAACAACTATCTGCTGCTCCTTCTGCTACGAGGCCTCCAGGGCTTGGCCATTCCGGCCATTCTCACTTCAATGGTCAGCTATATCTCGTTTACTGCTCCCCGTAAGGACGTGCAGGCTGCCATAGCCCGCTACATTGCGGCCACCATCCTCGGCGGCTTTTTAGGCCGCTTTCTTTCCGGTCTTTTCACCGATCTCTTCGGTTGGCGGGTTTTCTTTTTTGTCCTCGGCTTGTTATTGATTTGGGGTTTTTTTCTGCTGCGCACCCTAGAGAAGGACGCCAATCTGGAGTATAGTCGGCCCAGATTCGGCGAGGTGGTTGAATTGGTACGTCAACCGCAGTTTTTCTGGCTCTATTGCACCATTTTTTCGGTTTTTTTTGTTTTTGCCGGTCTGCTCAACTTCTTGCCCTTTGAACTCAAGGCGCTTAATCCTTCGTTTCGTGAAACTGGCATCGGCTTTATGTATTTCGGCTATGTGATGGGGATTCTCGTATCGCTTAACGTGCGGCGGTTAATCAGCCTCTTCGGTTCGGAAACCAGGGTAGCCTTGGCTGGTCTCTTTCTCTACATCATCGGCATCTGCGGATTTATGATCCCGGACCACCGGGCCATGTTCCTGGCGATGTTCGTCTTCTGCACCGGCATGTTCATGGCGCATTCGCTACTCTCCGGTTATATTAACACCTTGGCCAAAAATAAGAAGGGCATCGCTAACGGCGTCTACATCTCTTTTTATTACCTCGGCGGCACTCTCGGTTCCTTTGCCCCGGGCGTGCTTTATGAGCATTTCGGCTGGAAAGTTTTTTTGTATTGCCTGATTCTAGTCGTTTGCACGGCAATTTTTTGTCTGCGGCAGTTGCAGCGGTCAGCGGTTGCGGCGCTGTCTGCTGCAGATGATGAGGGTGTTCGCTTGTAAAAACGGACTGGCATTATTCCGGAAAGTGCGAGTTGAACGCGCTAACATCCTAACCTGCAACGAAAAATGAGTTTTTTCCCAAGCAGGAAGAGCGGCTTTTTCATATCGGTACGAGGGGGACGGATTGCCTGATCTGCCCCAGTTTATCGTACCAAGTATTGAGTTAGTCCCGCAGTGGGTTGTACTGGCACAAATGGCCGTTTAAATTCCATTGCATAGATTGCCTCAGGAGCGAAACGGAAAAAATAGAGAGATTGAAGACTGAAACCATGATCAAATGTTGGAAACTGCCTTCAAGTCTTCGTGCATTTGGTTTTACCAAGAGTTGGCTTTGGGTTACATGAACTCAAATTGAATTTGAGAAACAACAGCTTTGGCAAAGAGCGGCTTAATATAGCTCAACTTTTATTTGACCGCGTCAGTTGGAAAGGGCCATTTTTAGAAGATCCAAAGAGAGCGACTGCTTATATCTTGAGGTCACATGCTCACCACGCTGCACCACTCGCTGATTATCGTTGCTACGATCACCGCACTCGAGTTGGCGGTCATCGCGCGAATCCTTGTTCGCCCCCACCGAGATCCATCTTCTCGCATCGCTTGGGTGGTGGTCGTTGGCATGCTGCCGCTGCTGGGTATGTTGGCTTACCTGCTCCTGGGCGAAACGAGCATTGGACGTCGTCGCGTGCGGCGAATGTGTGAAGTTGTTGAACGCTTGCCGCCGTTCCCGCAGCCCAATACCGTAGACAAAGTGGCTGTCGCGGGCGCCATTCCCGAGCGGTATCAACATCTCTTTCAACTCGGTCATTCAATAAATGGATTGCACCCCATCGGTGGCAACACAGGGTGCCTGATGCACGACTCGAACGCCACGATCGACTCGATGGTGGCGGATATCGATGCCGCGAAAAAACATGTACACCTCTTGTTCTACATCTGGCTTCCGGATCACAATGGCTGCAAGGTCGTCGAGGCCCTGAAGCGCGCTGCGGCCCGAGGCGTGACCTGTCGGATCATGGCAGATGATCTCGGCTCGCGCACGATGATTCGATCTGAGCATTGGCAGGCGATGCGCATGGCCGGCGTGCGGGTTGCGGCCGGTCCTGCCCATAGGCAATCCGCTTCTGCGGCCGTTTCATGGCCGCATCGACCTGCGGAACCATCGTAAGATCGTGGTCATCGATGACCGCATCACTTACTGCGGAAGCCAAAACTGCGCCGATCCCGAATTCCTTGTGAAAGCCAAGTTCGCACCTTGGGTGGACGCCGTGATGCGTTTCGAAGGTCCGATCGCCAGGCAGAACCAGTTCTTGTTCGCGAGTGACTGGATGACCTATGTGGACGAGAATCTCGACGCACTCCTGAGAGGGCCCTTGCCTTCAGGCACGTCAGGCGGGGTGCACGCACAGGTGATTGGTACAGGCCCGACTGTACGTTTCTCAGCCATGCCGGAGATTTTCGAGACCCTGCTGTTCACTGCTCGGCGCAAGGTCGTCATCACCACGCCCTATTTTGTGCCGGATGATGCACTGCAGAACGCGCTGTGCACTACCGCCTACCGTGGCATCGATATAACGATCGTCTTTCCGGCCCGTAACGACTCATGGATTGTTGGGGCCGCCAGTCGCAGCTACTATGCGGACCTGCTCACAGCCGGGGTCAATATCTACGAGTATGAGGGTGGCCTGCTGCATACGAAATCGCTCACCCTAGACAACGAGATCTCGTTGATCGGTTCAGCAAACATGGATCGCCGAAGTTTCGAACTCAACTACGAAAACAATATCCTTTTCCACGATGCCGCGCTCACCGCAGTCCTGTGCGAGCGCCAGCAGACCTACATTGCTCAATCGAAGCGAGTCACCAAAGAGGCAGTGGCGGCCTGGTCGATGTCTCGCCGGCTGTGGCACAACCTTGTTGCTACCCTTGGACCGGTCCTGTAGTCATTCGGCACAGTGGATCAACGACATCGGTGTCGGCTACGCTTTGAACATGACTATTTCCGGCTCGTCCATATACATCATTACGAAGAAAACAGTGATGACTCCATTAAACCGATAATTACCGTGTTTCTCTTGCTGCTCCCCTCGTACGCCCAAGCCCTTACACCTGCCCAGGCTTTTGAGAAGGTCAAAGATTCCATCGTGGTGGTGAAAGCTCTTGATATTAAGGGAAAATTAAAGGGCCAGGGAAGTGGCGTATTACTTCCTTCCAGCCAGATTGCCACCAATTGCCACGTCATGAAAGAGGGCACCCTCTATCAGGTCGTTCAAGGGAGGCAAGTGATACACTTTTCCGACCTTACTTGCGCCGCCATGAGATGGGCCTTCGATAGGTAAATCAAAACGTCATTCGGCAGCATAATAGCAACCAGTCAGGCCAAGTTTAAAACTTAGGGAATTCTTTAAAATGGCGCTCATTCACTGTCATTTCTATTCGCAGGTCCTAGGGTTAATGTCCACAATGAGTGTGATTCTCCCCGATCCCGTGACACTTAAGTCTGGCGTTACCCCAAAAACCAGACAAGCACGATATCCGACGTTATACCTTCTCCACGGCTTGTCCGATGATCACACCGTCTGGCAACGCCGAACTTCTATCGAGCGCTATTTGGAGGGCCTGAACTTGGCCGTTGTCATGCCCGCAGCGCAACGGAGCTTTTACACGGACATGGTGACCGATCAGCGCTATTGGACATTTATTAGCGAAGAAGTCCCCGCCCTTGCCCGTCACTTTTTTCCGCTCTCCGAGGATCGCAACGAGAACTATGTTGCCGGTCTATCGATGGGGGGCTATGGGGCCTTCAAATTGGCCTTATCCTATCCGGAACGTTACGCGGCAGCGGCGAGTTTATCGGGCACATTGGATGTCGTCCGCCTCGCACAGGCAGAACAAATGGCAGGCCAAAGCGAACTGGGACACATTTTTGGCGAGGCCAACGCCCTAGCGGGCAGCCCGAATGACTTATTCTCTCTGACAGAGCAGATAGTCGAACAGGGGTGGCCACGGCCCAGTCTGTATCAGTGGTGCGGAACGGACGATTTTCTATATCCGGACAATGTGCGTTTTCGTCAGCATTCAGAATCGTTGGGCCTAGCAGTAACCTACGAAGAAGGACCAGGCGGGCATGAGTGGTCCTGCTGGGATACGCAAATTCAACGGGTATTATTCTGGTTATCGAGAATCGGTTAACGATGCCCTACACGGCATGCAGCAAATTTGTCTTGCTACGCTCCGTAAAACGCTGATACCGGCTCACATACTTCCTGTTTATTCGGAGGACCACCATTATGTCGAAACTCCCGTTCTCCGCATCCCCCCACACCTATACAAATATAATTTCCGGCACATTGTCATTGGTTTGGAGTGACGAGTTTGAGGGACCGAAGGGTGCTCCCCCAGATTCATCGAAATGGGGTTATGAAAGAGGGGGCAAAGGCTGGGGCAATCGTGAATTGCAGTACTATACTGATCAAACGGAGAATGCGGCCCTCGATGGGAACAGTTGTCTTGTTATCACCGCCCGGACAGTTGCGGAAGTTGACTCCGCAAACCGCTTGTGTTGGTATGGTCCGTGTCGTTTCACCTCGGCCCGCTTGCTCACCCTAGGAAAATTTTCGTTTACACATGGGCTGGTGGAGGCTCGAATCAAGCTCCCGTTCGGGCAAGGAATCTGGCCCGCCTTGTGGATGCTCGGTGAAAACTTTGCTGAAGTCGGCTGGCCGGCATGCGGCGAGATAGATATCATGGAAAACATCGGCAGAGAGCCTGGAGTCGTGCATGGCACCGTCCACGGTCCGGGATATTCCGGTGCGAATGGTATTGGTGGTGTATATGCATTGCCGGATGAGCAGGCATTGAAGGATGATTTTCATATCTTTGCGGTGGAGTGGCTACCGGGAAGCATTCGTTGGCATATGGATAATCAACTATATTTTGAGCTTCTGCCAGGCCAACTTCCGGAAGGATCGCTATGGGTCTTTGAACATCCCTTCTTCCTATTGCTGAATATGGCTGTAGGTGGCGAGTGGCCAGGCGCACCTGACGACACGACCCTCTTTCCGCAGGTTATGTTGATCGACTTTGTCCGCATCTACCAGGTGACGTGATGTTCGCGATAAGTTAAACTTCATGCCAAGAGAGGTCTGTACGACTTCCCGGGAAAATGATCCGGCCTAGATTTTCAAAATAATTCAAAGAGGAAAAGCGATTGACTCGTATGGATTTCCTGGTCGCACTCACCGGAAATAAGCGTCTTACCGTTGCAAAGGGCTAAGTGCCTTCTGCCGCATTTATTGAAAAGATGCAGATTCTGACAGAGGGCAGCATTTTTGGGAAAATGATATTCTTTCTGATTAGTTACAGTTACTGTCCATGGTAGTGCCAAGCAATTGTCTCCTTGGGGTAACAAACAGAAATTGCGTATCAATATAATAACAGGGCGCGGATGAGAACCATACAGTTTGGCAGGTTAGGGCGTGAGATTTCCGTTGTCGGTCTGGGCGGAGAAGGTGTTCTTCGCACCCATGACAGGAATAGAGAGGCGCAAAGTGTAATTCATGAGGCCCTGCGACAGGGGATAACTTACTGCGACTGCGCCCGGGTGTATTCCGATAGTGAACTCTATTATGGCGAGGTATGGAAAAGTAATCCTGAATTACGAAGATCAATTTTTCAAACCTCAAAGTCAGCGTCCCGGGACAGAGATGGTGCCTTGAGAGACTTGTCTGATTCTTTGCAACGTCTGGAGACCGATCACCTTGATCTTTGGCAGATTCACGATGTGCGGACTGATGAAGATTTTGCGAGAATATCCGGACCCGGCGGTGCATTGGAAGCATTTATCTCAGCAAAAGAGACCGGAATCGTAAAAAACATCGGGGTGACCGGGCACCATGACCCGCAGATTCTCAGCAGAGCTGTTGAGCATTGGCCCGTTGACACGGTGCTCATGCCCGTCAATCCCGTTGAAGAGGTACTTGGCGGATTTCTGACCGATACCTTGCCCAAGGCGAAGGAGAAGGGGGTCGCCGTAATCGGTATGAAGGTGCTCGGCGCAGGCCACTACATCGTCCCCGGACTCGGCATAACAGCCCAAGTGCTTATTCGCTACGCACTTTCCTGCGGCATCACCCTTGCCATTGTCGGCTGCTCGTCACCGCAGGAAGTCCGTGAGCTTTCGGCCGCCGCCGCCCTGCCTCTATTATCTGATTCGGAAAAGGGGAAAATAACCGAACTGTTTGCACCTCATGCAAGGGAATTAGCCTTTTACCGAGGTGTACGCTGAAGAGAGGAGCGCCGCCATGAAACGCTTTGATCCTTTTGCCGCAACTTTCCATTTTTTGCATCAAAATGGAAAGACGGGCGGCTACAACCAAACAAATGAAGTGAGCAAGACGAAATGGCAAAATATGAGCAGGGAATAGCACCTGCGGTCATGTTTGAAAATGGAGAAGTTGTCTTTGCATTCCGACAAGGCAAACTTGATCTCAAAGACGAGAAGGTCCGTGAGAATGGCGGAAAACTTCACGATAAGTTGATCGCTGCCGGTGCAATTTGCATCGAGGATGGCCGTATTGAATGATCGCTATTGTACCCATAGTTTTACGGCTAGAATCCCAATAAGTTGCTATCGCAACTGGCCGCTTGGACAGGGGCGAGGTCCGGCACCGACGAAGTGGAAATGTTCCCTGGATGCGGCGCATGGAAATCACCTTGACCTGTACATGGGCTTGAGGGTTTAATGTCCGAACAAAAGCCTTGTGTATCCGGGGCATTATACACACCCATCGCCAACCCCATGACCGGTCAGAGAAAACGTTATGACTAAACCCATACCCGATCCAGCCTCTCTGGACTTCTTTTCTGCTGCCTTTCTCTTGCCCAACATCGGCGCCCCCTTCCTCGTTGGCCTGGCCGTGGGCTACTTCGCTAAGAAGGTCCTCAAGGTGGCCATATTCCTGGGCGGGGCGGCTGTGGTACTGCTCTTTGTTGGCGAGTACTACGGAGTTACTCAGGTCAACGACCAGGCCCTGCACCAGTCCGCTCAAGCCGCTGCCGACATGGCTAACCAATCCGGCAGTTTCCTTTACAGCCGCCTGTCCCAACTCACCTGGAAGGGCGGCAGTGCGGTGGCTGGTTTTCTGGCAGGCCTGAAACTGGGATAAGGCGACTCTCCTTGCTATGAACAACCCCACAGGCAGCGAGCTCTGGTGATCCCTTCCTTTTTTTCTTTTGGGACAAGCGAAGCAAAGAATGCCGTTCTCTGAAGGAGATGGAAGGTGATTGTTGTTTCTGGCAACTACCCCAGATTTAGGATGATGTGGAATGGCAGGTTCGTTAATGGCGGCTTGATCCCAATGGAGAAAATCACTGAGGCCATGGCGAGAAGCAGAAAAAATCAGGCGACTAAATTGGCTACACGGTGGTGATTCTCCTGTCAACCACCTCCGTATAGCCGCTTAGGTGTCCTAACTTCAGCGATTGTTTTGCAGACAGCAAATAATGGTCTTGTAAACTAGCTTTGCTGCCAGCAGGTGGGCATGCAGACCGTTTTTTTGAGGAACAAGGCCGGTGACGTCAAAACCGATGATCGATTTTTCCCGTGCCACCATGCGAATCAGATTGTTCAGGGTATACCAGTCGAGACCGCCTGGTTCGGGCTTGGCCACGGCAGGCATGCAGGCCGGATCGAGGATATCGAGGTTGATGGCGAGGTAGACCGATTCGCTGAGTACATCGATAGCGTCGGCCGCTGCATTGAGGCCGTTGTTGTCGATATCACGCGCAAAAACCAAATTATCTATATGGATTTTGCCCTTTTCAGCCTTGGCCATGCTGCGGATACCAATATGGGAAACCATGCATTTTTCCCTGGTCCGGGCCATGACGTCAGGCCCCTCGGTGACAGGATCGATCAGGTGGGGATGGGCGCCGAGATGCAGCACACTGATATTGTTGTCCTGCGCCAATCCCGCCCGGACAAGCCCTTCGCTGATCAGGTGACTGCCGCCGATAGCGGCGACCAATTTGTTTTTCTTGAAATGTGGACTCACCTGATTCGTTATCTCGTTCATCATTTCCTGCTGATTATCTGGACAGATCAGCGGATCCAGGGTGTGCAGGCCCAGTTCGTTGAGGTCGGTGTTGGTTTCCACGTCATAGGAGGAAAGCATCTGGGAGGCCTGGAGAATAGCCTCGGGTCCTTTGTCCATTCCGGGTACACGGCCAGATCCCAAGTAAGGAATGGGCAGAATGATTGCTTTTGCCAGGTTGTAAGCGGGCTGCTTTGCCAGCAGATTAAGAAAATTCATTCTTCAAGACCTCAAAAACAAGGATTTGTGTAAACAACTAGACGTCTGACCGACCGATATCCGATTCGGCTCGGTCAATCGTAATCCTCGCCGTACCTTTCATCAGGCTCGTCGAGTTCGGCGTCGATATCGTCATCGAGCAACTTGAGACGAAGGGGATCGATTGAGCGAATCAGGAATTCGGCCTCGCAGTCATTACAGTAAACAATATCATCTTCCTCGCAATAGCTATCAACGATGATGTCGCCGCCGCAGACTGAGCACTCCTCAACCTGGATATCTTCTTCATCATTTTCTCTGTCAACCATGGTCCCGCCTAAAGAAAGGGTTATTGAAATCAGGCGTTCATCCTGTTTTCTCGATTTCGTGCAATCTGCCAGGCTCACCACATCCCGAAACAGAGGATAACATGCCCTATTGCCCGCTGATGGAAATATAACGTACCCTCTCTGTCAATAGAAAATTAGTAAATCATAGGAATAACTGCAAAGTGGATCCTGTTTGCCATAAACGGGCTTGAAGTGGCAAGGAAGTGCTGAAAAGTTCACTGGAGCTGCCGACAATAAACCGACAGTAATCTCGGAAATATAAAGTATGGGGAGGTCTAGTTTTTGGAAATCAACCAGACGATTTTGGGAGACTGTTTAAGTTTCTGTCGATGATACCTTGTTGTGCAGATAGGTTTTCCTCAAAATGGCTGAGGGCGTTTTTTGATGGTATAGCTTGCAATCTGGCGAGCGGAACGGCATTACAGTGCTGGCGGCGCAGAAACTCAGCGGCATCTTGATCACGGTTGCCAACTTCATGAGGTATCCAGTCAACCACCGTGTGGATGATATCATGCCGGTCGCCAAGGAGAAGGCTGGCGATGGTCAGGCAAATTAGCATGGCTGTTTATGATGATGAAACTATAGGTGGCCATGATGGCGCTTTTCCTCTTCAAGAAAGGCACCGACGATCAGATGCACCGAGCAGTCCACCAACCCTCATCTGTTCATTGAAGGCTGTCTGCGCCAGGTAAACCGGTCAAATTGGGTTACTTCATCTTGACTGTCACTCGGACGTGAAGTTCCATGATCTCGCCTCAATCTATAGAACCTGATACCTGTCGAGTCGGATCAAATACCTGAGGTAGTCAAAGAGTTCAACCCGACGTGATAGTCTTTAAACTTTTCTGAACAGCCATTATACAAGGTTGCTGCCGTGTCTATTGGGTATTTTTAGGGGAAGTTTTCTGTCCCTCTTTGTAACCTTTCTTATAGGCTGCTTCCTTGGATTTTTCGTGCTTGTCGTATATATAGCCACCTGCTGCCCCTCCGGCCGCTCCGATCGCCGCCCCCATGCCAGCATTACCAGATATAGCCCCAACAACAGTCCCTGCGGCTGCACCGATAGCGCCTCCGCTGAGGGTGCGCTGTTGAGTGTCTGACATCCCCGTGCATCCAGAAATCCCCAGAGCGGTTATTAAAATAACCACGAATGATATTTTCTTCATGATCGCCCCCTTTTTTCAGGCTTTAGGTTAGATTTCATCATGCGTTGACTCAACGTCTACAGGGCCATGTCTCCGTTAGAAATCTGAATTCCGTCTCTACAGGTTTCTCCTTCAAATATTGCGGATGCCCCTTGGTCCACTCGATGAACTTATTGATTGCTTCGTTTCGAGAGGGTTGTGGGTTCGGAAAACAGACCAGCTTGGTTGTTTCCGGTTCTGGATGGGCAGCGATATAATACGCATAGGCACCCACCAGGTAGCCATGGCAGAAGTTGATAGCCTGATGATACAAGGGATCCTCAAGGGTTGCGGTACATAAATTGATCAATTCCTGGGTCGATTGAACCTCAAAATCCTTTTCTGACACAGCGTTTGCCCAACTCGGCAGCGTGAATAAGACAAACAAAAAGAAAAGAACTGCTTTTGCTTTCATGATGCATCCTCCTTTGTTTAAAAGAATTGGATTTGTCATTTTTGCTCCCAGTTTGATAATTGCTCATTGGAATAGTCGTTGTAAACCCTGCAGGCGGTTCTTTTTCCATTTCAGAAAAGCAGCATCGTCAGCCATAGCGACTTGAAGATGCGCCTGTGTTTGTGGTCTGGTTTTTTTTCGGGTTGTGGCGACGAAATCTTTTACGCTGTCACAGCCATCTTTTCTTCCTGAAAATGGTCAGGAGAACGGTCGGAATCAGGAAAAAAAAGCCCCAGAGGATCGGGTACGACCAACGCCAGCGCAACTCTGGCATGTAGTCGAAATTCATACCATAAATTCCAACAAGAAAAGTTAGGGGGATGAAGATGGTGGCAAAAACGGTCAGCACCTTCATGATTTCGTTCATCCGGTTGCTGACGCTTGAGAGATAGATGTCGAGCATGCCATTGATCAAATCCCGGTAAGAGTCCATGGTGTCGATCACCCGGAGGGTATGATCAAAGACGTCGCGGAAAAATGGCAGGGTTTTTTCCTGAATCAACCCGGTTTCACTGCGTTGCATAGTCAACAGAACTTCTCGCAACGGGGTGATTGCCTTACGGACGAACACCAATTCGCGTTTCAGTAACTGAATTTTGGCAAAGGTCGGTGTTCGGGGATTGTCCATCAGTTTGATCTCAATCGCTTCGATCGCCTCTTCCAAGGTGTCGGTAAGAGTGAAATATTGGTCCACCACCGTGTCCATGATGGCATAGGTGAGATAATCCGTAGCCAATGTACGGATGCGACCCTTGGGGTTAGCAAGTCGCAGTTTGAGGGCATTGAACAGTTCGTCTTGCTTCTCCCTGAAGGTGAAGAGCACTGTGCCGAACATGAGGATACTGATCTGTTCGTGATGGACCTTCAGGTTCTGGTCGCAGATCAGGGTTTTGAGCACAATAAAAAGATACTCGTCATATTCTTCGAATTTCGGGCGCTGGTGGGTGTTGAGGATATCTTCGAGCACCAGGGGATGCACCGCAAAGTGGTGGCCAATGGCCTCGATCATCTCGATGATGGCAAGCCCTTCGCAGTGTACCCAGGTGGTGCCACCACCTTCCCGATAAGGTAATATCTCGTCGATGGACTGCACCGTTCGTTCTTCGAACCGATCGGCACTGTAGTTAACCAAGGTGATTCGCTTTTCTGCCGTAGGTTCTCTGCCAACATGGACCAACGAACCCGGAGGCAATCCCGCCTTTTCTGATGGATAATTCAATGATTCAGACAAAGTGACTACCTCAAGCCTTGTTTCGGCCAACCGCCTGTTGTTACTGAGTAAAGTGGGGTGGCCAGCTAGATCCACCTTGATCATTTGTCCCAACTATATCCTTTCGTTACGTCGCTTTCGGTAACAGGTACAGCAACAACTACCCGTTCAAACAAGCTTCAGCCATAATGACTTCGAGGTGTACACCTGTTAAATTAAACAGTGAACGCCTCCAAATAAGACTGATGAGAGATGGGCACCCGACATGGAGATGTGAGCAGAAGTGCCCGAGGAAAGCACCTTAATCTTTCGAGTAAACAGGCTACTTTAGACACGTCCCATCAACATTGATATCTTTTCCGTGCGCTTCACGTCGTTCTCCTTGGTACTGTTTGTGCAGAATACAAAATCTTACCATGAAATGCAATGAAGTTCAATAATTTCATAATTTTAAGCTGGAAAGTATCCCGTAGCTGAACCTCTCGACTGCTGGTTTTTTCCGTCATTCTGCAAAAGGCTCAATGGACATGAGTAAAAATATTGGAAGACCGCCCCGGTTGTTAACCAATATCTACAAGGGGTTGGTTATCGAAAACAAAGAATACGAACCCGCACAATTATATTCATAAAGATTGTCATAAATAGATTGCATCTCGTTGGAAACACAATTTTCTCTTGATATTTTATTCCCAGGGCGCTTTTGCTGCAGCTCGTGCATGGGAATTGGACCAAGCGCATTCAAATTTTTTTTTTATCGTGGATCAAACTTTTTCAAAGGTACACGTCCGCTTCGGCACTGTTGCCGCCAAGATCAATTTTAACCCTGGCAACCTGGAGGAGAGCCGTTTTTTCTTTGAAATCAAATCGACTCCATCAACACCGGTATCAGCAAACGTGCCAAAGGTTTGCTTTCACCGGACTGGTTCGAGGGCGTCAAATACCCATTGATTACTTTTGAATCAAAAACGATTAAACATAAAGGAGGTGGGGTTGCTCGGGAAGGATGTGGAAGTCTTGGTCTCACTTGAAACCTTGGGCGCCCGATAGTTGCCGCTTGCACCTTTTTTATGCCTGTCAGCACTATTTTCAAACAACAAACCACCAGCAAGGGAGAACGCAATGAAAAGAACACTTTTTGATGCAGGGCATATTGGCGATCTCAATGTGAACAACCGCATAGCCATGGCCCCGATGACCCGAGGGCGGGCAGGGGAGACACGAGTTCCCAACGATCTCATGGCCGAGCACTATTTTCAGCGGGCCTCAGCCGGCTTGTTGATCACCGAGGCTACCGTCATCAGTCAGCAGGGTATTGGTTGGATAGGTTCGCCTGGAATTTACACTGAGGAGATGGTTGTCGGCTGGCGCAGAGTGACGGACAAGCTAAAACCCACCGGCACCCCTATCTTCCTGCAACTCTGGCATTGCGGTCGGGCTTCGCACAGCGATTTTCATGGTGGCCAACTCCCGGTTTCAGCCTCCGCCGTGAAGATCGAAGGGGATGGCATCCAAACCCCTCATGGAAAAAAGGAATATGAGACCCCCAGGCCAATGACTGTTGCCGAGATCAAGGCTACAGTGAACGATTATCGACAGGCAGCACTTCATGCCTTGGAGGCCGGTTTTTCTGGCATTGAAGTGCACAGTGCGAACGGCTATCTGCTCAACCAATTCCTGGACTCCAAGACGAATCTTCGGGCCGACGCATACGGCGGCAACCTGCAGAACAAATATCGTTTTCTGGGAGAGGTCCTTGCAGCGGTGCTGGAGGTTTGGCCTTCGCATCGGGTGGGCGTACGACTTTCTCCCAACGGCGTCTTCAATGACATGGGCAGCTCCGATTTCCGCGAAACCTACCTCTACACCATCAAGGAACTCGCTCAATTGAACCTTGGGTATGTCCATATCATGGATGGACTTGCCTTTGGCTTTCACCAACAGGGAGATCCCATGACCTTGGCGGAATTTCGAGCTCATTTCGACGGAATTATCATCGGCAATTGCGGGTACACTAAAGAGGACGCCGAACAACGGCTTGCCGAGGGGAATATGGATATTGCCGCCTTTGGTCGGCCTTTCATCACCAACCCTGATCTGGTGGAAAGGCTGCACAACAATCTTCCGTTGACTCCCTTCGAGGACATGTCGAAGTGGTACACCCCCGGCCCGGAAGGATATATCGATTACCAACCCTATGGCCAAGGATAAGATGCAGAGGGTGAGCGTTGCGGCACAAAAACTTTTTTGATGTCCAGAAGACGGGCAACGAGGCATTTGCAGAGGGTTTTACTGCAGGGACCGATGGAAACAGTCTCTCATCTTTTCTCGCTTCCATTGGAGGATGTTTTCTTTTGCGGCTCCCGGAATTTAACATGATCACACCCTTCATCCGTCAATCATAGTAGTGATGAATCAGTCTCTCCAACTCACATGCACCCCCCTATCTTTATGTCAGAATTTGTTTCTCGCCACCTTTGTCCGCAACGCTTACCACTCTCCGGGACGGTCAATTTCCGTGACCTTGGCGGCTACCGGACGGAAGACGAACGCCAGGTGAAACGGGGGCTCGTCTTCCGTTCAGATCATCTCTCCCGGTTGACCGCGGAAGACCAGCAGACATTGCGACAACTCAGGTTCAAGGTGGTCTGCGATTTTCGAACCGCCTTGGAACAGCAACAACATCCCGACCTTCTACCACTAGATGGTGCGATTCGCCTGCTGCTTCTCCCGGTGCAAGCGGGAAACTTCGATCCGGCATTGGCCATGGATCGCCTCCGGTCCGGAGAACGCGACTGGCTGTCACTTGATTTTTTCATCAATCTGTACCGGCAGTATCTTGATGATTTTGGACCGGTATGGGGCCAAGTTTTACGCTTGATTGCCGATCCAGCGAACCTGCCCCTGGTCTTTCACTGCACCGGCGGCAAGGATCGCACCGGAATCTGTGCAACCTTGCTGCTGATGACCCTGGGGGTGCAGGAGGCAGACATCTTTCTGGACCACGACCTCTCTAATCTCTGCAACGCTGAGCGTTTGCAACCGATCTATGCCAGATACGGCGAACTGGGTATCGGGCCGGAGCAGGTCGCACCCTATCTGCAAGCCCCCATGGAACCCCTTTTAGCCATGCTTGAGCACCTGCGCTCCACCTACGGTACAGTCGACAACTACCTGCTGACCAAGGCCGGGCTTGACAAAACAACGCTCGCTTCCCTCCGGTCAAACCTGCTCGAATGACACCTCCATCACCCACCTCCGCCAAAGGGAATGAAAGCATTCAGGCCTGCAAAGCATCGGAAAGAGTGCCGTCCTCCCTGCTACGGCAGGCATGGCTGGCAGCAGCCCTTTTGCTCTGCCCATGGCTCGCGACTCTTTTTCTCTGCTATCCCTTTCTTCGCCAAAATCCCCTTGCCCTCTTGACCCTGCTACCAGGGCTGTGGGCGGCGATCGTTCTGCAACGGCAACTGTTTGCCCATCTGTCGACCAATCATCGATGGGGGGAGACGGACCGACTGTTTTTCACCCTGGGAGCAGCCACCTGGATCACCCTGCTGCGCGGCGTCGCTATTGTAGGCCTTGCCGGTTTCCTGCCCCTGGCCGTGCGACCCGACCGTGCATTGCCGTTGGCCATTATTATTTGGGCTCCAGGACTGATCTATCTCGGCGTTGCCCTGGCCGACCTGGCGGACGGTTTTGTGGCCCGCAGGCAACATCGGGAAACGGAACTCGGTAAAAGGCTGGACATTGAGACTGATGCTTCAGGTTTGCTGGTAGCCTTGCTGGTGGCCGTCAGCCTCCATCGGTTACCGTCGTTCTCGCTTCTTGTAGGGCTGGCCTATTACCTTTTTCGTTTTGGTATATGGTGGCGCCAACGGCGATCTTTGCCCCTGCGAGATCTGCAATCGCGACCCTATGCGCGGATCATCGCCGGCATCCAGATGGGATTGGTGGCTATGGCGCTCTTGCCCATCTTCAATCCGGTCTTTACCGCCATTGCCGCCCTGCTGGTGATGACGCCGCTCCTGGTCGGCTTTGTCCGGGACTGGCTCGTGGTCTCTTGCAGGATGGAGATCGACGGCAACCAGCAAACGATCCTGGATCATTGGGCGGGGCGCATCTTGACCCGATATCTTCCTTTGCTGCTGCGCCTGGGTATTCTGGCTGTTGGAATTGTTCTACCCGCAGTTAACGATGTGTACCCGGTTCTTTCTTTCTGGCTGGTTGCGCAGAACCTTTTGTGCGTCCTGGCCGTTTTGGGCTGCATGGGGCGCAGTGCCGCGCTGCTACTCACCTTGTTGTTCAGTTGCGACCTGACGCCATTTGGGACGGCTGTTCCTGTCCTCATCCTCTTTAGCCTTGGCGTCACTCTGATGCTGACCGGCACCGGTCCTCTATCCCTCTGGGCCCCTGAGGAACCAATTCTTTACCGCCGCAACCATGATGAATCCGTGGCCGGGAACGAGAACGCATGACCTCGCCAGTCACGCCACTTTTTTCTGACCTTATAACCGCAATGAGAGGCTGGCGCGTGCTGCTACTAGTTCTCGGTTTGGCCTTGGCCTGGCAGGCGTTGCGAGGCCTGGCATGGGAGGAGGCTTGGCGACAGTTGATTGGGCTCGGCCCTCGCGCACTCCTTCTCCTGCTGGCACTCAACCTGGCGATGTTGCCGCTCATGGCCGCCCGCTGGTGGCAGCTCTTGAGAATGCTGGGCTCACCGGTAGGGCTGTTTACCGTCTGCGCGTATCGATTTGCCGCCAACGCGGTCAGTTACCTCACTCCAGGCCCACATTTCGGCGGCGAACCGCTGTTAGTGTATCTTTTGCACCAACGACAGGGAATCCTGCTGCTTTCCGCGACGACATCGGTCGCCATCGACAGAATTCTTGAGCTTTGGGCCAGTATCACCGTTCTCAGTCTCAGTCTCATCGTACTGACAGTTATTGGTTCCGGACCCTTTGCAGGAGGATGGGCACTCTTCCTTGCACTCCTCATACTGGTTGCTCTTGCAATTCTCCTGGTAGCCCTGTTCACTGGCAGTCGTCCCCTTTCCCTTTTCGGCTCCTGGTTGATGCGGTTATGCAGCAAGGAGCACACCGCGCCCTTCGGCACCTGCGGACGATTAGTGAACACCATCATTAAGGGCGAGGCCATGGCCGAATCCCTTTTGCACCGGCATCGCCGCTCGTTTCTGTTGGTCAATTTGTATTCCGCTGGTCACTGGCTCGCGGTGTTCACCGAATTCTGGCTGATGGCCGCTTTTTTGGGCTATCCGCTGTCGCTTTACCAATTGCTCGCTGTGGTGATTACTGCGCGCCTTGCCTTTCTTACTCCTTTGCCTGCTGGTCTTGGTGCCCTCGAATCCGCACTGCCCTGGGTAACCGATGCTCTGGGCCTAGGAAGTGTCCTTGGCCTCAGCCTCTGCCTGCTCATTCGACTGCGTGATATTCTCTTCAGTTTAGCCGGGTTAGGGTTGACCATGAAGTATTTGACTTGTTTAGGCAAGGTCAGTACTGTGACCAAAAATGTGAGGTGAAAGAGAGTAGGAAGGCAGCAAATCTCCATAAAATTTTCTGCGTTCGTCTCGGTTTTTCTCTCACCACACGTAACTTTGAAGTTTGTAAACCGCATCCCTGATGTCCACCCTCAAGGAGGGGTATTCTTAAAAATTTATGCTGCGTCATGACCACCACCCCCCGACAGACGGCAACAACGAAAATAAGAGCGACCAGGAGCAATGGCTCGACCAATTGCCGATGCTATCGGAAAAATTTCTGGTAGAGCATCATCGACCGCTGGTCACTGTTTCCTACGCCCAAAGCGTGGACGGCAGCATCGCCACCCGGAATCGAGAACAGCTTCGATTGAGCGGCCACCAATCCATGGTCGTCACTCATCGCATCCGTGCCGCCTGTGACGCCATTGTCATCGGCATCAATACCCTGCTGATCGACAATCCTCTGCTCACCGTTCGTCTCGCCGAGGGACCGAGCCCCCGGCCCATTGTCCTTGACAGTAAGCTGCGCATACCTTTGCAAGCCCGCCTCCTTGAACGGACCGACCAACGATGCTGGGTCGCCTGTACAGACAAACGTGATCACGAGCGAGTCAGTGCGGTCGAAGGCCGGGGTGCTATGGTTATCCACTGCCGCCATGACCGCCAAGGGAGGGTCGATTTGCCGCATCTGCTCCAGCAGCTCGGCGAGCGCGGCATCAGGAGCATCATGGTCGAAGGCGGCGGCCAGGTGATCACGAGTTTTATCGAGGCTCGTTTGGTGGACCAGATGATCATCACCATCGCGCCTCGCCTGGTTGGAGGTCTGGCGGTTTTAGACCGACCGGCGGTGTGTAACGGCTCTCTTTTGCATCTCAACCCCGTATCCTACCAAGCCTGCGGACCTGACCTCATACTCTGGGCCCAACCACAATGGCAGGACGTATGAGGCAGCATCGGCTGGAATTTGTCGAGCCTGGCCGGGTCGAGCTGAGAAATGGGCCGGCACCGCAACCGACGGCTGAGCAGGTCCTGGTGCAAACGCAACTTTCCGCGATCAGTGCAGGGACAGAGATGCTGGTCTACCGTGGCCAGTGGCCGCAAGAGGTTGCAGTCGATGCCACCTTTGATGCCTTGGCAGGGCCCTTTGCCTATCCCTTGACGTACGGCTATTGTACGGTCGGCCGGGTGATCGCTGCAGGTTCTGGGGTGACCGGCGACTGGCTTGGGCGCAGGGTTTTTGCCTTCCATCCCCACGAAGATCTTTTCTGTACCCTCCCCTCGATACTGCATCCTATTCCCGATGATCTGGACGATGAGACTGCTCTCTTTCTCCCCAATATGGAGACCGCGGTCAATCTCCTCTTGGATGGAGGACCTCTCATTGGAGAACAGGTGGTCGTCATCGGTCAAGGCATCGTTGGCCTGCTCACCACCGGCCTGCTCGCCCGTTTCCCGCTGGCATCCCTTACCGCCCTTGAATCCCACCCGTTGCGGCGCGAAGCCTCGATCCGTCTCGGCGCCGGCGCCTGCCTCGATCCGGCAGACCCAACCCTCTTTGCCCGGTTGGGAGCGGTTCCAGGGCAGGGGGGCCAGGCTGACCTGGTTTATGAGCTTTCAGGCAACCCCTCGGGTCTGGACACGGCCCTGGCGCTGACCCGCCCCAACGGCCGGGTGGTGGTCGGCTCCTGGTACGGCAGTAAAAAGGTGGAGCTGGACCTGGGCTCTTTCTTCCATCGCGGTCGGCTCACCCTTATCAGTTCACAGGTGAGCAACATTGCCCCTGCGCTCTCAAGCCGTTGGCAGAAAGGCCGTCGCCTGGATACAGCTTGGGACATGCTTCGCCAAGTTCGCCCCAAGGCCTGTATCAGCCATCGTTTCCCTCTGACTGAGGCCTCCCTGGCCTATGCACTCATTGATCGCAGTCCGGGCGAGACCATTCAGGTCATCTTCGAACACCACTCTGCAAACACGCTGTAAAATTCCTCAAGGAGGTAACTAACAATGTACAGTCTCGGAATGCGGCGTGAATTCAGTGCCCGACATTATCTGATCGGCGGTGACTGGGGGGCGGAAAACATCGAACATGCCCATCGATATCGGATGGAACTGGTTCTAGAGGCCATGAACCTGGATAGTCACGGCTATCTGGTTGATATTGTCGAGGTGGAACAGCATCTGGAAAAGGTGATTGCCGATTTTGCAGGCCAAACTCTCAACGAGCTAGCAGCCTTCACCGGCCTCAATCCCAGTATCGAACGGTTGGCCACCGTCCTCCATTCCGCCTTCAAGGCACGATTCGCTCATTTTCGTCTGGAGGCGCTAACCGTCACCCTGTGGGAGGATGAGATTGCCTGGACTTCCTACAGGGCGCCGTTCTGATGCGCATCGGCTTGATCATCTACGGTAGCCTTGAGACCATGACCGGCGGTTATCTTTATGATCGGACCGTCGTTCAGGGGTTGAAAAGGTTAGGCCATGAGGTTGAAGTGATCAGTCTCGCCGGCGGATCGTATCTCCGCAAGCTTGGCCAGGGTTTGTCGCCTGGTCTCTGGCGACGGCTGTTGTCCGCAGGATTCGACCTGCTCCTGCAGGACGAACTCTGCCATCCGTCTCTTTTTCTGCTAAACAAACGATTGCGCCGACTGGCTGGACCTCCCGTGGTCGCCATCGTCCACCACATTTGCTGTCGAGAACCACGTCCTTGCTGGCAGAACTGGCTCCTGAGCCTGGCCGAACGACGTTACCTCGCCACGGTGGACGGCTTTATCTTCAACTCGAAAACCACCGGAAAAACTGTGACGGCCCTGGTGGGTGACCACAGACCCCAGGTGATCGCCTCCCCGGCCGGAGACCGTTTCGGCAGCCCCCTTTCGCCTCAACGCATCAGCCAGACGAACCTGCCAGCCCGGCCCATTGGAATTGCTCTTCCTGGGCATTCTCATCCCCAGAAAAGGTCTGCTGCCCTTGCTCAACGCCCTGTCCTGTGTGGATCGCGGCCTCTGGCGCCTGACCGTGGTGGGTGGACTCGATTTTGATCCTGCTCACACCGCCGAAGTCCGACAACGCATCCATCAGCTTGGCTTGGCGGATTCAATCCGCTTTATCGGCCCTTGCAGTGATGATGCCCTGATCGAGATCCTGAGCACCAGCCATGTGTTCTGTATGCCTTACGCCTATGAGGGGTTCGGCATTGCCATGCTGGAAGCCATGGCCTTTGGCCTGCCAGCCATTGGCTGCCGGGATGGGGCGGCAGACGAGACCATCAGTCATGGGAAAAACGGCTTTCTGCTGGCGCCCGATGACCTGGCGGGATTGGCGCCACTACTCGTACAATTGCAGCACGATCGCGAGAAATTACTCAGGCTCTCCCTTGCCGCTCGCACGACCTATGCCAGTCGTCCCAACTGGCTGGACAGTGTGAAGGCAATTCATCGCTTTCTGGTGGAGATGAAGGGTGAGGAGTCTCAAGGAATCATCGTCGAGCCGATTCGATCAGCGGAAACCGAAGGATCAGGAGATGGCAATAGAACCTGATCATTGTCCAGGGAGCCGGATGACCTCCGCCCCGTTAGATGGAGCCAAGGCAAGCTTTGATTCCTGCTATCTTGCCGCCAAGAAATCCATTGATGACCGGGCGCTGAATCGATATGTCTGGACTGCACTCTGCCAGGCCCTGCCGCAGACAACCGAAGCAGAACCTGCGAATATCCTTGAGATCGGCGCCGGCATCGGCACCATGCTGGCGCGTTTGGTCGAATGGGGATTGCTCACTGGTCCAGCAACCTACCTGGCCACCGATTGCGATGCAAGCCATCTTCTGGAGGCCCGGAATTACCTTGCAAACTGGGCGGGTGAACAGGGCTATACTTTAAACTGGTCTGGAAATGATAGCGGCAGGTTGCGTACCGCTGACGCTGAAATCTCAGTGGTTTTTGCGGAAGTCAGTGCCGAGGAACTCGCCCGCCGTGCCGATAGAAAAGACGCCTTCCAGCTGATTATCGCCCATGCCGTGCTGGATCTGATCGACCTGTCGGCCGTCCTGCCGGGCCTCCTGTCGCAGTTGACCAAGAACGGTCTGGCGTATCTTACCTGCAACTTCGACGGTGAAACTCTCTTCTTCCCCGAATACCCGGGCGGGGATGAAAAGGAAATACTAAGGCGCTATCATGCCTCCATGGAGGCGCGGTTGATCGGGGCAAGTCGAACCGGTCGGCGACTATTGTGCTTTCTGCAACGCCCGGACCTGGAACTCCTGGCCGCCGGCAGTTCAGACTGGGTTATCCATCCTCGGAACAAAACCTACTCCAATGATGAAATCGTGTTCCTCCATTCCCTCATTGCAACTGTGGAACAAGAACTTACAGGAAGAAGCGGTCCCGCACCAGCGGGCTTGGCCACTTGGGGCCGCACCCGGCACCAGCAGGTCGAGGCGGGCACCTTGTCGTTTCTGGCCCGCAACCTCGATTTTCTGGTCCGCCGGCAACCACAGTCTCTGCCGTGAAACGGAAAAACTACCCATGGTCGCTGCTGAGTCTTGCCGCGACTCTCCTTATCCTCAGCATCCTGCTGAACTTTGATTATCCCGCTGACCGCCTTTTTTCCTGGCGCCTGCTGCTGCCGTCGATTGACGTCTGGCTCCTGCTCGTTTTACTGGCCTTGGCGGCCTGTGGCGGAAAACGTTGTTTGTTCTGGATCCACGCTGCCGATGTGGGGGCTCTTCCTTGTCCTGCGTTTGATCCGCATCGGCGATACCGTCGTGCCCATGTATCTTGACCGGCCCTTCAACCTCTACATCGATTCCGGCTACCTGTACGGACTCTACGATCTGCTCAACACCTCTTCTCGCCGGGGGGATTTTCTCCTGCTGGCGACGGGAGCGACGTTGGCGGCATTGGGGTTTTGTCTCTTAACTTGGTATACATGCCGATGGGCCGCCATGGTGCTGACAAACGACCGGGTGCGGTTCTCGTTTCTGGGAGTATCGAGCCTTCTCCTTGGCGCTGCCCTGATCTGGGGCTGGCAACCGGCCAAGCCGCTGGCTCTCGTTCGCCTGGGGCAGGAGATACGCTCCATCCACCAGCAGATCGAACAACAGCGGGCCTTTGTTGCCCGACTGGAGCAAACTGCCAAGGAGCGATCGGCTGGACCTGCTGCAACCCTCAACGGTCTCGGCGGGGCGGATGTTCTCGTATTTATCATCGAATCCTATGGCCGGGTTGTCTTCAGTCAGCCCCAGTACCAGCAGGTGATGGCGGCGACCATGAACGACTTTGGCAGGATTCTGGCGCAGCATGGCTTTGAGGCAGTGTCTTCGTATCTGTTATCGTCCACCTACGGCGGTGAATCCTGGCTGGCCCATGGCACCTTGGAGTCTGGAGTGCGGGTGGAAAATGATCTTGAGGAGACTGCGCTGCTCCGTTCTTCCCTGGAGCCCATGGCCTCAATTTTTCACAAAAACGGCTATCGCACCGTCTCTGTTATGCCCGGCACCCGGTTCGCCTTTCCGCAGGGGGCCTATTTTGGCTACGAGCAGGACTATTACGCCTGGCATTTTGATTATAAAGGGCCTGCCTTCGGTTGGGCTCCCATGCCGGATCAATTCGTGCTCGACTGGGTACGACGCCGCGAATTCATTACGCCGGGCAAGCCTATTTTTGCCCGCTACGCCCTGATCAGCAGTCATGCCTTGTTCAATATCCAGCCGCCCTACATCGCGGATTGGGAAACGATTGGCGATGGCAGCCTCTACAATACACGCGAACCCGTCTTTTTTCCCTACGGAATGGTCGGATTTAAAAAATGCGGGGGAGGCCTATCTGCGTTCACTGGATTATGAATTCGACATCCTTGGGGACTATCTCGCACAGTACGTTACGGCAGACACCCTGATCATCATTCTGGGTGATCATCAACCCAATCTGCAACTCACCGGTCCGGGCGAATCCTGGTCAGTGCCGGTGCATATCATCAGCCGCAATCCCCGCTTATTAGCCCCGTTCCGTAAACGTGGCTACACGGACGGTCTGCTGCCGGCCCAACCGTTGCCCCATGCCGGGATGGAGACATTTTTTCCTGGATTTTTGCACGATTTCAGATGACGGTCCGTCGACCGGTGAGCATCGATTGGATCGACAGCCAACGTAAATAAACAACGAAGAGATCGCTCAGGTTACACTTTCCTGCGCGTTTCTCATTGTTTGGGCCGTGGCAGTCCCTCGCGAATTTTTCGTGAAAATTCGACATCGTTGCCCACGGCCCGTGCTTTTGGGTTGATATAGCTGCGGAGTCGAAGCTGCTCAAAGGGTATGCTGGTATCAAGCGCGGCGAGTTCATACGCATAGAGAGGGGTATAGCCGGAAAGCAGCACCTTCCAGTTGTACTGAACCCGGTTGCCGAATATCTTCAAATTCCGCACGACAGCGGTGGTGCAATTGGTCGTCAAGGTATTGTACCATTCCGGCTTTTCCTTGAGGGCGTTGATCTGGCGGACGTACTCCAGAAAGAAAAGGCGCGCCCGCTCCGGTGGCATTCGGGTGCGATAAAGATAGACATCCTCAGGCGGTTGGCGATAGTCGGTGCGCACCCGGATCAGATCGCGTTCGTCACCGGTGATATACATCAGCTCGTATTGTTTAAAGAAACCTTTGAGGGTCGAATAACCTTCTCCCACCTCCTTGCGCGTTTCGATGGAAAAGGTCACAAAGTCCTTCTCTTGAAATCCGAAACTGACCATGATGTGGGCAATGGCGTCTCCTGCCCAGTACACAGCAATCAGATCAACCGAATCCAATTGTCGGAGATCAAACGTCTTGTCATAATAGCGGACATCGAAATCCGTTTCCGTCCGGTATTGCAGGTTGCGAATGTTGTGGACTGTGACGAAATCACCCTGCACGGTCGCAGAGGACAGGACGCTTACATCTGGTTGCCACTGCCGAAAATTGGAGGCGGGAAGAGTCAACCACCAGCCGAGGATGCTGGCAAACAGGGCCAGAAAGACTGCCAGCGCCCATCGTCGCTGCAGGAAGATAAAGGCCAGCAGGGTTGCGACTGGAAAAACGAACGCCACGCAGGCGCGCGTGGTCTCACCTGAAAAGTCGGCATAAAATATAGCCAGCATTCCCCAGGCGATCATGAGCAGAAGAGCAACTGCAGAGAGGCCTGTGGCGAGGTACTTTGCTCCCTGGCGCATGCTCATTTTCTTTTCTGTTGTTGGAGATGTTCCAGGAGGATCCGGCGAACCTCCTCGATAGCCTCAGGGTTATCCTGGGCGGAGTGACCCGAGAGGGCGATGAATTCAGATTCGACCCCTTCGATATGAGCGCTTTTGTAGGCAACCACTCCGTCTTCCCATTTGTCCTTGGGGTCTTTGGGGTTGTTAACAGCAATAATGGAGTGGGCCTTGATGCCCGGTGCAAGAGGGATGGAGGAATAATTTTTAACGAACTCACTGTTGGGGTTCATGTTGTCCGTACTCCGGGGAACCGTCTTCATTGTCGTGAGCTTGACGGCATCCTGGTTTTTGAGAAAAATTTCCTGCAACGGACTGAGAATGGTAAAGGGGAGATCGATAACGCGTCGTAACAGGTCAGCAACCCAGTTTTTGGCGAGATAGCTGCCGCGGTGAGGTGTGGAGATGAAAATCACCTGCTTGACAAAAGGCAGTGGCTTGTAGAAAAAGCTGCGATTAAGCATTTCCCGCGATTCAGGTGTGGTTTCCAGTTGATTGAGGGGAACTTTGAATATTGGGTTCCAGAGACGATCCCCACTGTCTATTGCAGTCATTTTGGTCAGCATCCCCCCTTGGCTATGACCAATAACGACCATTTCCCGGAGGGCCTTGTCCTTGCCTTCAGGATCAAATTCCTTCACCAGGTTCCGCAGTCCTTGCGCAAGGATGCCGCTCGAATAGAGAATGGGGTTGCCGGTATTATAGGTAAACAGCCAGATCTGATACCCTTTAGACAACTCACGGTCATTGATAATTTCATTGATAAGCTGTGCCCAGCGAGCCGGGCTGGAAGCCGTTCCGTGGACGAGCACCAGCGGGATCCGTCCAGGTTCATAGGGCGCCATGAGGAAAATGTTATCTTTAATCTGGGAGGATTTTTCAAAGATACTGACATCTCCCGAGATCAGGCCCTTGAGTTCAAAGTCGTAGACCTTGGCGCCTTCCAGGGTGTAGGCCAGGGCAGAAGTCGGTCTGAACCCCAGGGGAACCTTGCGGCCGTTGATAGTCGCTGACGGGTCATCCTTGTTCGTATAGAGATTGAGTTGCCCGTTCAACTTGCCGGTTTTCTGATATTCTTCTATGTTGTCAAGGCGGAGAAATGCAGTGACCGCCACTTTTAACGTAGGCGGCACCAGGGCAAAGCTCTTGTTCTTTTCTCCGGGGATAGGCTGGAGGGAGGCCACCATGGCCGAGCCAATGCCAGGCCAAGAATAATCGTTTCTTAGGCCACGAACTTCCAGTTTTGATGCGGCGACAAAATCCACCATGTTGGAGGGACCCAGGCGAAGATCAGCTGGATCGAGATAGACCTTGAGTTCACCAAAGGGCAGTTTGTAGGTATCGGTTTTGAACGCTATCTTTTTTGATTCTTGATTGGTAAACCCCAAGGCGATGCCCTGGTTGTAGAGATCGACGGCTAGCATGAGACGAGGGTCGAAGGGGTCGGGAATGCTGCTGCTCTCCTTGGGGAAAAGAAAGGCATAGGCATAGACGGTTGCGGCCAGATAATAGGATTGCTCGCCGGTTTGGGTCGCGTGGAGAAAAGAGAGTTCCGCCAGGGCAAAGAAGAGATCGGATTTACTTGCTGTCGGCACGCCGGCTCGAAGGGCTTGGATCGCAGCAGCAGGATCTTTTTGAAATTGTTCCGCCAATCCGGAACGATTCAGAATTTGTTTGGTGGGGGCGCTCAGACTTTCGTCCGACAGGACATTTTCGGTCAATTTCTGATTGGCTTCCGTGGAATCGAGATGACGTACACCGACAGGGGATGCACACCCTGACAACAGCAATGTAGCCGCCAGCAGAAGACAGCTGAGCGTTTTCCAGAGAGAGTTTTTCAGCTGTTTTTGTCGTTTCATCTTTCTCCTGTCGTCATGCATTGGTGTGATTGGGGATTTTCCACCTTACAGACTGGCCGCGTTGAATGTATCGCAATTGTTGATATTGCCGGCTTCGTACCCGCGTCGGAACCAGCGAACCCGCTGGGCGGAAGAGCCATGGGTGAAGGAATCGGGAACCACATAGCCCTGATGCTGCTTTTGGAGCCGGTCGTCGCCTATCTGACTGGCCGCGTTCATCGCTTCATCAATGTCGCCCGGTTCAACCAGATTTTTCACTTTGTCCGCTCTGTATGCCCATACCCCGGCAAGGCAATCTGCCTGAAGTTCGAGCTTGACCGAAAGCTTATTGTATTCCGTGGGGGAGACCTGCCGTCTCCGGGCCTGAACCTGATCACTGATACCAAGCAGCTGTTGCACATGGTGACCAATCTCGTGGGCGATCACATAGGCCTGAGCAAAATCACCCGGAGCATTCATTTTCTTCTTCAAGTCCTGGTAGAAGGAGAGGTCGATATACACCTTACGGTCCCCAGGGCAGTAGAAAGGACCCATGGCGGCTTGAGCATAACCGCAGGCTGATTGCACCGCTCCGGAAAAAAGCACCAGTTTGGGTTCTTCATAGGTCCTGCCGCTGGCAGAAAAAACTTTGTGCCAGGTCTCTTCTGTGTCGGCCAGGACGACCGAGACAAATTTGGAGAGTTGTTTTTCCTCGGCTGATTGCTGGACAGGACCGGATGGTCCGACCTGAACCTGTTGGACAGAGTCTCCCAGGTTCAGGATAACTGCGGGATCGATGCCGAAATACATGCCGACAAGCGCCAAAAGGATGATGCCGATTCCGCCTCCTTTCGCTTTCCCGGACAGTCGCATCCCTCGCTGATCTTCAACATTCGAGGATTCCTGTTCGTTCTCCCAGCGCATAATCGCCCTCCCTATTGACAAAGAATTGTGATGTTCAGCTTAAAGTAAATTACCAGGCCCCAAAAAACAAGGTAGAGAATCAGAGAGTTCAATTTAACGTGCTGTAAACTTGCGTGCAGGATTTGTAAAAACCTTTTTACTGCCCAATGCCAAAGAATTGAATGGGGAAAAAAATGACTGGCAAGATAGCCACGCTTGTTTTTTCTAGTGAGAATTGTTTTACTGATTCGGAATTTTCTACAGTTGCCTCTCCCGACAATAGGTTGAATCAGGCAGTTGCAATAGTAAAAGATTCAGCGATACGATTGCCCGCGCGGCGATTTAATCAACCACAGACAACAAGGAGGATGCTATGATGAAAAAGGGATTGGTTATAGTTGCTGCAATGATGCTTGTAGCCACCATTGCATTTGCAGCTGGCCCCAAAACGTATCAGGTGACCGGACCCGTTCTTGAAATGAAAGGCGATGTTATTGTGGTGGAGAAGGGCGGCAATGAAAAGTGGGAAATCGCCCGCGATGCGGTCACTAAAGTGAACGGCGACCTGAAGGTTGGTTCAAAGGTTACCATTGAGTACACCATGACCGCAAAGAAGATCGAGGTAAAAGACGCGAAGGCAAAATAAGCAATATTCATAAGAACCTGTAGCAATAACTAGACGAGGGTGCCGGATAATCCATCAGGGGCATTCCTGGTTTTCCGTCTCCCTCGCATGGCATGCTCATGATGGAGCAAACTCTTCCATTTATCTCGTCAGGTTGATGAAGCGCCCCTTTCTCTTTTCTCAAAGGAGATTGCAATCTTGAACACAGCTCATATCGTTCACCTGGAATTCAATTCTAGGTACAATACCCTGGGGAAGACCAAAGAACTGAGAGATGGGTTGTCCGGTGTGGTCCAGATCGGCGATACTCTCTGGGTAGCCAACGATGAGGCAATCAGTTTGGAACGGTTCTCCCTCGTGAAGAGAGAGAACAGTGACGATATCTTTTCTTGCCGAAATCACATACAATTTCCGCTGGACGACTACCTCGCGCTCCCCTCGCCACGACCTGCATATCCTGCTGCTCCAGAAGAAGCGGACGTGGAAGGACTGGCCTACGATGGAGGCTATCTTTGGCTTGTGGGATCCCACAGCCTCAAGCGTAAAAATCCTCAATTAGATAAAGGAGTACCAGGGGCGCAAAGGCACTTAGCAAAAGTGAGCAGCGATGGCAATCGTTACCTTGTGGCTCGGATTCCCGTTGTCCGCAAAGAGGGATCCTATTTTTTGGCCAAAGAGAGTGAGCAGAACGGGAAGAAACTGACTGCCGCCCAACTGCATGGGAATGAAAAGGGAAACGACTTGCTTGCTGTTTTAAAAAAGGATGAGCACCTGGGACCATTCCTCGCAATACCCGGCAAGGACAATGGATTCGATATCGAGGGGTTGGCCGTAGCGGGCAAACGTCTTTTCATTGGACTGCGCGGACCGGTCCTGCGTGGCTGGGC
Organism: uncultured delta proteobacterium; assembly: GCA_963733595.1. Lineage (GTDB taxonomy): Bacteria > Desulfobacterota > Desulfobulbia > Desulfobulbales > Desulfobulbaceae > Desulfobulbus. Next base: position 229,044 of record CAVTDN010000009.1, read on the forward strand.
AGTGATTCTGGAAATAGAACTAGAAGAGGACGACACCCATCCCGCCACCCTGAGACTGAAGACAATAGGCCCAAACGACCGCTGCTACCGAAAGCATTTCCTGCATCTAGGGGGACTCGGTATCCGTGATTTGTGCAGGCAAGGGGGTGATCTGCTGATCCTTGCTGGCCCGACCATGGATATCGATGGCCCTGTTCCTATTTTTCGGTGGATTGACGGGACAGAGCAGGCGGAAGAGAGAATGGTGCCGACGAGTGAGTTGGAGCGAATTCTGGATGTACCCTACGGCCAGGGGGTCGACCACGCCGAAGGCATGACCTTGTTCTCGCCAGATGGCGGAGATCCAGCCTGTTCGCTCCTCGTGGTTTACGACGCCGCGTCCGAGAGCCGTCAGTTGGGAGAGAGCACGGTGGTGGCTGACGTTTTCCCTATTGTGCAATCGAACAGCAACCCGAAAGTTTGATCGGCCGCATGCGGCCATACCAGTAATGGATGCGCATTCTAAAAAAAGGAACCTTTCATGATGACACATCACTCCAGGAATCTGATTGTTACACTGATGGCGAGCGCGCTTTTTTCATCTCTCATCGCCACCCCGCAGATCGCCAAAGCCAGCGAAGGCGGCACCGCGCACATCGTGCCGGGTGCCACGGCAACGTTGATCGATCTCCCGCCGACCTCGCCGGGGTGGATCGTCAAGCCGATGTACCTTAACTACAACGGCGATGTGTCAATTCTGCTGCCAACGGCGGCGGGACTGGTGGGCAACGCCGATGTGACCGCGAATACCTATGCAGTGGTCGTCGGACGAGCCTTTGAGCAGACTGTCCTCGGGGGGGCGCATTACTCATTTATGGCAGCCCTGCCCTATACCCAGCTGGACATCTCGGGCACCCTCGAGGGGCCCAAAGGCGGCGCCGTGCGTCAGGTCAACAGCAAGGTTTCCGCCTTTGGCGACTTGACTGTGCTGCCGGTAATGCTCGCCTGGAAAACAGGTAATTGGCAGATCGACGCGACCCTGCCAATCTACGTACCGACGGGCAGTTACAAATTGGGCCGGCTCGGCAACCCGGGACTCAACTATTGGACATTTGATCCGACGGTCGGTACGGTTTACTCCAACAAAACTTCCGGGTTCAATGCAATGCTGCACGTCGGGTATGCGATGAATACGGAAAACACTGACACCGACTACCAAAGCGGTTCGCTGTTGCACTTCGAAGGTGTAGTCCAGCAGATGGTTCCGTTGGGCACGGGCATTCTGACGCTCGGTGTTGAAGGTTTCTATTTCGACCAAATCACAGGTGACAGCGGGGAGGGCGCGAAACTGGGCGACTTCAAAGGCCTGACAGCCGGTCTTGGCCCTGCCCTGGGCTGGATTCAGCCGCTCGGCAAGCAAACCCTGATGGTGGAACTAAAGTGGCTGGCTGAGCTGGAAACCAAAAAACGCCTGGAGGGGGACTACCTCTGGCTGAAGCTGGTGTATAAGTTTTGAAAGAAATTCATTGTTTAACGGTCAGCGCTGATTGTCACTCTGGAAGTCCAGGGGAAAGGAAACTGCGCTTTTATTGCGTCGCGTATATCTGAATTGCATGGGTGCAAGGGAGTAGCCTGACCGTATCTCTTTCCATCACTGACGTTTAACCTGGAGAGCCTTATGATTCCTGTCGAATACAAGTATTGCCACGTTTCACCGGCCTCTTTCAAACCTGCACCCCCGAACTTTGTTGGAGTCTCCGGCTACAGCAGAACCCTTTATTCTCTGGTTGTTGGCAGTTCAACATGTCTGACGGTATTTCTTTTGTTGGCCTGTCTTGGCTTGCTTCCATCCTTTGTCTCCCCTGCCATTGGGCAGGAAATTCTCCCCTTTCCACCTGCACCATCCGCCTCCACTCCGGGGCTGACAATTCAGGATTCCACGTATAAAAAGCGCGTTGAACCGAAACGCCTGGCTGACGGCGCGCCGAACATCCTCATCATCCTGATGGACGATGTGGGGGCAGGCACACCCTCAACCTACGGCGGCGAGATCAACACCCCGACGTTGGATCGCGTGGCGAAAATGGGTGTCTCGTTCAACCGGTTTCATTCCACGGCCATGTGCTCGCCGACACGGGCGTCGCTGCTTACCGGACGCAACCACACCTACGTCGGCAATGGACAGATCGCGGCGATCGCCAATGATTTTGACGGCTTCAGCGGCGTCATCCCGAAGTCATCGGCGACCGTCGCCGAAGTGCTCAAGAATTATGGCTACAATACCGGCGCCTGGGGCAAGTGGCACAACACCCCCGAGGAACAGATCACGAACAAAGGACCGTTCGATTACTGGCCGACCGGCTACGGCTTCGAGTATTTCTACGGCTTCCTCGCCGGTGAGGCCTCGCAGTATGAGCCGACGCTGACGCGCAACACTACCGCGGTCACCGAACATCTGCCCAAGGGGTATCACCTCACCGACGACATCGCCTCAGACGCGATCAAGTGGCTCCGAGAACAGAAGGCCTACGCACCGGACAAGCCCTTCTTCATGTATTGGGCACCGGGCGCATCGCATGGGCCACATCAGGTCATGAAGGAATGGGCCGACAAGTATAAGGGCAAGTTCGACGACGGCTGGGACAAGTATCGTGAGCGGGTCTTCGCCAAGGCCAAAACCAAGGGCTGGATTCCGCAGAACGCCCAACTCACCCCGCGCCCCGCTTCGATGGCTTCGTGGGATTCGATTCCCGAGGACGAGAAACCATTCCAGCGCCGCTTGATGGAAGTCTTTGCCGGTTTCACCGAGCACGCCGATTACAACGCTGGCCGGGTCATCGACGAGATCGAGAAGCAGGGAAAGCTGGATAACACGCTCATCTTCTACATCTGGGGCGATAACGGTTCTTCCTCCGAGGGCCTGTATGGCACCATCAGCGAACAACTCGCGCAAAACGGCATCCCGACCAAGATTTCGCAACACCTCGAGGCATTGAAGGAACTCGGCGGCCTGGATGCCCTCGGCGGTCCGAAAACCGACAACATGTATCACGCCGCCTGGGCGTGGGCAGGCAGCACACCTTATCAGGGCACCAAGCTCATGGGTGCCTATTTCGGTGGCACCCGCCAGCCGATGGCCGTCTCCTGGCCGAAACGCATCAAAGCGGATCCGACAGCGCGGCCGCAGTTTCATCACGTCATCGACATCGTGCCGACAATTTACGAACTGACGAAGATTACCCCGCCGAAAGTGGTGAATGGGTTCGAGCAGGACCCGATTGCCGGCGTCAGCATGGTCTATGCATTCGGTGACCCCAAGGCACCGGGGACGCGGAAGACACAGTTCTTCGACATTATGGCCAGTCGCGGCATCTATCACGACGGTTGGTTCGCGAGCGCCCCAGGTCCGCGTGAACCGTGGGTGGGCGGGATACCGAAGGGCGTCAAGGAATGGTCGCCGCTGACGGACAAATGGGAACTCTACAACCTCGATGAAGACTGGAGCCAGGCGAACGATCTCTCTGCGGCGAATCCGAAGAAACTCGAGGAGATGAAGCTGCTCTTCCTCCTCGAATCCACCAAGAACAAGAACCTGCCCATCGGCGGCGGCTTGTGGTCCACTGCGATGTTCCATCCCGAGGATGCGCCCGCGTCCACTCTCACTGAATGGACCTTCGACTGCACCCATAACCCGCATGCCGGAATCCGCTGCGCCTAAACTGGGTAAGGTGGACAGCCTGGTGACCATGGATGTGGACGTGCCCGCGAATGCAAACGGCGTGCTGTATGCGCTGGCTGGCTTCTCCGGCGGCATCACCTGCTACGTGAAGGACGGCTTCTTATGCTATGAGTTCAACCTATTCGAGGTCCAGCGCACCAAGATCAAGTCCAAGGACAAGCTGCCGACCGGCAAGGTGAAGGTGGAAGTCGAATCGAAACTGGTCGACAAGATCGGCGGCCCGATGGATGTCACGCTCAAGGTGAATGGCAACGATGTCGCGCAAGGCCAGGTGCCCGCCGCCATGTCGCTCCACTTCACCTCCAATGCGACCTTCGACATCGGCACCGATCTGGATTCACCCGTCTCGCTCGATTATTTCGATCAGGCACCGTTCGCGTTCAATGGCACCATCGGCACGACGACGATCAAGTATCTCAAGAAATAAGGACTCAATCATGAAAACACATCACTTATGTTCTCGCCGTCCTCTGCTGCCTCGTCTACCGGAGCCTTCGCCGCCACTCCGGACGACGGCTCAGTGCTGCCGTTTCCGCCGACTCCTTCCGCCAGCAAGGCGGGGCCAACGTTGCAGGAATCCATCCACAAGCGTCGCGTCGAACCGGATCGTTTGCCGAAAGGCGCGCCGAACGTGCTCATCGTGCTGATCGACGATGCCGGCTTTGGCGTGCCGGATACGTTTGGCGGTTTCGCCCACACGCCGACGCTTTCGAAGCTTCGCGACGAAGGCATCAGCTACAACCGTTTTCACACCACCTCGATCTGTTCACCCACCCGTGCCTCGCTTGCTCACCGGGCGCAATCATCAGCGCGTCGGCAGCGGCACCATCGCCGAACGTGCGGTGGATTGGGACGGTTACACCGGCGTCATGCCGAAGACTTCCGCGACGATCGCCGAGGTTTTGAAGAACTACGGCTACAAGACCTCCGCCTTCGGCAAATGGCATAACACACCCGCCGACCAGACGACGGCGATGGGGCCGTTCACCTATTGGCCGACGGGTTATGGCTTCGAATACTTCTACGGCTTCCTCGCGGGTGAAACTTCGCAGTGGGAGCCGCGACTCGTGGAAAACACCACTGCCATCGAGCCGCCGCACGACGAGAAGTATCACCTCACCGATGACATGGCGGACAAAGGGATCACCTGGCTGAAGAAGCATCGCGCTTTCTCTCCGGACAAGCCGTTCCTCATGTATTGGGCACCCGGCGGCGTCCACGGACCGCACCACGTCAGCGCAGCAGTGGGCCGACAAATACAAAGGCAAGTTCGACCAGGGCTGGGACAAACTGCGCGAGGAAGTCTTCGCGCGCCAGAAAGCGCTCGGCTGGATTCCCGCCAACGCCGAACTCACGCCGCGCGATCCAACCATGGCAGCCTGGGCGGACATCCCCGAATCGGAACGTGCCTTCCAATTACGTCTGATGGAACTCTACGCCGGTTTTGCGAACACACCGATGCCCAGGTTGGCAAGCTGGTCGATTATCCTCGACCAGACCGGCCAGCGCGACAACACGATCATCTTCTACCTCTGGGGCGACAATGGTTCCTCCGCCGAAGGACAGAACGGCTCGATCAGCGAACTGCTGGCGCAGAATCAGATTCCCAATACCATCGCCCAGCAGATCAAGGCGCTCGATGAACTTGGCGGGCTCAAGGCGCTCGGTGGTCCGCTGACCGACAATATCTATCACGCGGGCTGGGCCTGGGCAGGCAGCACCCCGTTCCGCTCCACGAAACTCGTCGCCGCGCACTTCGGCGGCACGCGCAATCCGCTCGTCGTTTCCTGGCCGAAGAAGATCAAGGCCGACAAGACGCCGCGGTCGCAGTTCTATCACGTCAACGACATCGCTCCGACGCTCTACGACGTGATCGGCATCAAGGCCCCGAAGGAAGTGAACGGTTTCCCGCAGGACCCCATCGATGGCGTCAGCATGGCCGCCATCTTTCAACGACGCGAAGGCACCGGAAAACAAACACGTCCAGTATTTCGACAACAACGGCAGCGACGGCATTTACAAGGACGGCTGGTATGCCTGCACCTTCGGCCCGCTCAGTCCATGGCTGAACGCGCAGCCCGGACTCGACAAGTGGGATTCCTCGAAAGCCGTGTGGGAACTCTACGATCTCACCAAGGACTTTACGCAGATGCACGACCTCGCCAAGGAGCATCCGGAGAAAGCTCGAGGAGATGAAAAAGCTCTTCCTCGCGCAGGCGCGAGGAAAACAAAGTCTTCCCCATCGGGGCCGGCATCTGGCTGCGCATTCATCCCGAAGACCGGATCAAGTCGCCTTACACGAGCTGGACCTTCGACGACACCACCACTCGCATGCCGGAGTTCACCGCGCCTGCCTTGGGCAATCACAACAACACCGTCACCATCGACCTCGAGTGCGGTGCGGATGCCAGCGGCGTGCTCTACGCAATGGGCGGCTCGGGCGGCGGCCTCACCTGCTACATGGACAAGGGCCATCTCGTCTTCGAATACAATCTCATGATCATTGACCGCTCGATCGCGAAGTCAGTGGAGAAGATCGCGCCCGGCAAACACACCATTGTCGTCGAGCACCATGCTCAAGGCCCCGAAACCCGGTGCACCCGCCGACATCGTGCTCAGCGTCGATGGCAAGGAAGTCGCCCGCACCACCGCGAAGATGACCGTGCCTGCCGCCTTCACCGCCAGCGAGAGCTTCGATGTCGGCACCGACCTCGGCTCACCCGTTTCCCGCGACTACTTTGAGCGACGCCCGTTTAAGTTTGATGGCAAGATCAAGCAGGTCAACGTCGAACTGAAGGAGGTTGGCGAAAGGTCAAAATGACTGAGGCCAAAGTGAAGAGGACAAGCTGGCGAAGGGTTCACATCCTCGATCCCGTTACGGGACACATTCGGGATGCGGACCACTACGAAGAACCGTGATCTGACGGTTTATTCACTTTGAAAACGGAGGTAATACTCCAGCTGAATTCCTGAACTGAGGAAGGCGACAAAATTACGTATCAATCGAGGGCATCTTGTATGTTAACTTGACCGACAAGGGGGGAGACAAATGAGCGGGATTGTTGACAAGGTTAAAGAGTTGTTTGGCAAAGCCGAACAAAACATCGAAACCGCAGCTGGGCAGGTCATGGATAAAGCATCGGAATTGGTGGACAAGGCTACCGATGCCGCCGATCAGGCTTGGGATGCCACAAAGCAAACCGCCTCAGAAGTAGCGACCAAAGCCGAACAAATCGGTGAGCAGGCTGCTGCCAAGGCTTCGGAGCTATCCGACAAAGCTTCTGTCGCAGCCGGCCAGGCATGGGATGCAACCAAAAGCACTGCGGCTGAAGTTTCTGCCAAAGCCGAACAGCTGGGCGACCAGGCCGCAGCCAAGGCCACAGAAGTTGCTGGTAAAGCCGGCGATGCGTTGAGTCAAGGGGTTGCCAGCGTCAAGAGCGCCGTCTCCAAAGACGACGCTGACAAAACAAGCACCTGATCATTTTTTTCTGCACTAACTTGCACCGGAACCAGCCAGCACCTTTTTCAGGTGCTGGCTGACTGCATTGACTTAAATTTCATGAATCATTTACCTGAGCTCGGTGTCTTAGAAGAACGACGGAAAGACCACGTACAAACTGTGACGGCCTGGCTGCGGATCATGCCGGGGCGGAACTACATGGTCTGCCTTTCCCATTCGTGCAAGGAAATTCTCGACGGCACATGAACGTTTCCCGGAGGGATTTTATTTGAATTATAAAGGAAAAACAGACAGATCACGTCAATGCATGAGAAAAATCTATAATGGCACTGCTTGGCAGAATTCAAATCGTCTCATTACTTATTTTTTTGACTGGCAGCCAACTGGTCAATGCGCAGACAGAGGTGCAGGCCGCGTCCAATGAGCCGCAGCCAACCGTGACCAAGGAAGGGGGAACTGGCGGCCAGTCACTGGAACAGGCCGCCAGCGACCCGACAGCCTCGCTGATGTCATTGCAGATCCAGGATATCTATACAGGGAGTTTTCATAACCTCGACAACGAAAGCGGCAATACTGTCCTCCTTCGTTCGGCAGTGCCCTTCCAAACGGGCAGTCTGAATCACATCGCGCGGGCGACCCTGCCCATTGTCACGGACAGCCCTTCCGGGGAAAGCGGTCTGAGCGATCTCGTCCTGTTCGATCTGATCGTTTTTAATGAATCCTGGGGGCGATGGGGCGTCGGACCAGTCCTGTTGGCACCGACCGCAAGCGACGAAAAGCTTGGTGCGGAAAAATGGGCTATTGGCCCGGCATTTGGCTTTGTCGCCAGGAACCCGGGATTGATGTGGGGCGTGTTCAACCAGAACCTCTTTGCCTTTGCCGGTGACAATTCCCGGGAAGATGTCAACATCAGCATCATTCAGCCGATCCTCACCTTTTCTCTTCCCGACAGGTGGTCCATCGGCTCTTCGGAAATGAATCTGACCTACGACTGGGAAAAAAACGAGTGGACTCAGTTGCCTTTAGGCATAAAGCTAGCCAAATTGGTCAAATTTGGCCCCATGCCGGTGCAGTTCTCAGGAGCGTATGAATACAACTTTGCGGACAACGAGGTGGCGGCCGAATGGACGGTCAACTTCACGTTGAAATTCCTGTTTCCCTTGTAAGGGCAAGGGTGAAGCCTGCAGTCGCATAGATGCAACAAAGAGGAAGCGCACGTCCGATACAGTGAACGGCATTCTTCACAAACGGGCTGACCGAAATAAAGTTTCTGGCCTTATCTAACCAGCTGTGGCTAATATTCAGGTGAATCTTTGGCATGGTCCCTTTAGCCCTGTGGTAGAAAACACCAAAAGATACTGATATATTGTTAGGGCTATGCTTGATATTTGGCATTGGAATAATTCAAACTTTATGAACTTCTTGATAAATGAACATATGCTTGATGCGTAATTTCGACCAACGGGAGAAATCTCAAGTTTTAAAGGACGATATTTCTCGCAACCAGCCGAAATAAAAGGAAAAAAAGTCTCGCTTTTTTTCAGAAAATTGTGTCGAAATAAACAATTTTTTCATTTTGCAAAAGGATCTTATGAGTCGATTGGTTACGAACCAAAAGTCGCTTTGATCAGGAACTCCGAGTAGTGCAGTTGGTTAATGCCGGGCCAAAATGCTGTTGTCCGAAGAAAATCGGAATGGAGACACTATGAAAACAGGTACAAGCGACGCGCCGGATGAAAGTTTCGACTTGCTCCGGAACGATTTACTGCTCCGCTGGCAGAGGAAACTCCGCATTGCACCACCAGAAGGACTGGGTGTGGTTCGCCGGGCCATCTTTTTTGCCCTGTTAACCTGGCTCCCGATTGTGATTTGGGCCTTCCTTAATGATCGACTGCTGGATGCGGCCACCGGGGAACCGCTCCTCAAACATTTCGGGATTCATGTTCGCTGCCTAGTTGCCATCCCACTGTTTATTCTGGCCGAAGCGATGGCGGGCAACGTGCTGCGCAAGATCGTCGGACAGTTCCGCAAGAGCAATATCGTTTCGGAAAATCAGCAAGCTGCATTTGCCGCGACTCTGGAGGGTATGGCGCGGTTGCGTGATGCCAGCCTTCCCTGGATTTTCGTAACCGGTTTAGCGCTTGCCTGGATATTCGGTGCCCCGGTGCATCCTGATTCGCACGAAATTTCCTGGGCTGCAACAGGCAGTGATTTCGGTTTTGGTGGCTGGTGGTTTCTCTATGTCGCTCGGCCAGTCTTCATTGTTCTCCTGCTTGGCTGGTTGTGGCGTATTGCTTTGGTAATTGTCCTGTTTCACCGAATCGCGCAACTGGAATTATCGCTGGCGCCATCGCATCCCGACCGGTGTGGCGGCCTGGGTTTTCTCAAAAAACTGCCGATGGCGCTCTTCCTTGTCACGCTGGCGGTATCTTCAATTATTGCCTCGCGCTGGATGCACGACGCGCTCTATCACGGCCAGACACTGGCTTCGCTCAAGGCGCCTTTCGCTGTTTTTGTTGTCTTTTGGAGCGCAATGATGCTCTCTCCAGCACTCCTGTTTGCTCCACGCATTGCCACCATGAAACGCGAAGCTCTACTGAGCTATGGCACGCTCATCGGTACACACGGGCAGCTCGTACACCAGCGCTGGATTCTCGGCCAGAACGTCAACAGTGAGTCTGAGGTGGGCAATATTCTCGACGCACCGGAGCTCGGGCCAGTCGTCGACATTTCAGCGATCTACGACGCTGTGGAAAAGATCAAACCTGTGCCCATTGGCAAGAGCTCGATCATGATGGTGCTGATTCCAATCATTTTGCCAATGCTGTTCGTTATCGCTCACGAAATTTCACTGCGCGATTTGTTACTCAAGCTGTTGAAAACAGTTGTCTGACAGCATTTTTAACAAGCTCAAGTTTCGGAGTTAGCTTCTTCAGCCAAGATCGCGAAACTATTCGCGTGAATACCAAACGTACCAAACCAAGGTTGTTGGGTAAGCACATCTAAAAACCCCGCGCGAAGTACGGCGAATGTCTACCCAGGCCTCTTATGATGGTATCCATGGAACACTTACTCTCCATTCATCCTGAAAAAGAGATAACCACAACCTTCAAGGAGAGAAAATGATGAAACGAATGAGTACTCTTATATTATTGGGTATCACTACTGTCTTATAAATTTTCCCACAATAAAATCTCCGGAGAAACAGCGCGTTGGAATACCTCTTTTTTGTAATAGAGAAGGTTGAAGCCTGCAGTTGCATTGATGCACCAAAGAGGAAACACACGTCCGATACAGTGAACGGCATTCTTCACAAACGGGCTGACCGAACATAAGGATGCTCGCCATGCTGAAGTTTTTACCCGGCATTTTGCTGCTGCAAGCCATTACGGTGGCATTGGTACTGATTGCCCCTGCGGATTTGGTGGCCTGGAGCTGGTTGCGTTTGGCGGCTCCGGTGCTGATTGTTGGCCTGCTGACAGCCTTCTGGTTTGGTGCAGTAGCAGCCCACCAGCGCAAGGATGAAATCAGTCGCCTGCAGGAAAATCACGCAAAAGAGCGCGAAGCTATCCGCGTGAACGCCGAACGTGCCAAGGCCAAGGTGGTTAAACAGGCACACCAGGAAACCCTGCAGGAAGTGCGGCGCACGTCTACCCAAGCCAAAATCAAGGTGGGACTCGCATTTGCAGGGGCTGCGGCGATTGGTGGGCTGCTGTTACTGACGCAGTTCATGGCGCTGGGGCTGTTGACGCTGACCGCTGCGGGAGGGGCCTTGGGTGGATATTTGTTGCGTATTCGACAGGAGAAGGGCAAGCTGTTTCTGCCACAGAGCACTCCTGCTCCGCCGCGGAAAATCAATGACACCTCTTCGCCTCCTTCTTTGAACAAAGAGGATTAAGGGTCCACCAAAAATTGGAAAATTTGGAAAAGAGATAGGGAGAACGCATAGGAATTTTAGAGTTTTTTCTTCGTTTGCTCATGGTGTGCGCGGTCTCGTCTGCCGGCGTACGGCCTCTTATTGTCTGCGCCTATAATTTTCCCACTTTCTATAGGTTAACGTGGCCCTCATTATTCCCGCGGCTCAATGGTTTGACTCATTGTTTGATCAATAGAGGAACTATATTTCTGAAGAGGAGGTCAAGATGAAGATGAAAAGATTCTCGTTCTGGGTGCTGCTTTGTGTGGTGTTCTCGCTTACCGGTTGCGGCTACAACACCATGCAGCAAGCTGAAGAGCGCGTGTTCAAAGCCTGGGGAGATGTAGAGGCCACCCTGCAGCGCCGCGCGGATCTGATTCCCAATTTGGTGGAAACGGTCAAAGGCTATGCCAGCCACGAGCGCGAAACGCTGGAGGCGGTTATCAATGCGCGAGCCAAGGCGACCTCTTTAAAACTCACGGCGGATGACCTCAGCGATCCGGCGGCCATCGAGCGCATGCAGCAGGCGCAGGGGCAGCTCTCGTCTTCGTTGTCTCGGCTGCTGGTCGTGGCGGAGCAGTATCCCAACCTCAAAGCCAATGAAAACTTTCGGGATTTGCAAAACCAGTTGGAAGGAACCGAAAACCGGATCAACGTAGCACGGCAGCGTTTCAACCAGGCGGCGGAAGAGTTCAATTCCATGATTCGGTCTTTTCCAAACAGCGTCACCAACAGCCTGTTGCTTCATTTGAAGCGCAAAGAGTACATCAAGGCCGATGAGGCCGCCAAAGCCGCACCCAAAGTGAAGTTCTGAGGTGTTGGGAGTTCGCTGCATGAAGCAATCGCTACGCATGGGCTGGGTCTGGTTCCGGATCTTGGGAGTGCTCCTGTGTTTGGCCGGGCTGCTGCCGGATGAGGCAATAGCGCTCGAAGTACCGGTTCTCAAGGGCCGAGTGAACGACTACGGCGGCATGTTGCCGCCTGAGGCCAAAAGCCGGATCGAGATTCTCTTGAAGGATCTTGAAGAGAAAGATTCGACCCAGGTCGTGGTGCTCACCATCCCCTCGCTGGATGGGGATTCGTTGGAAGACTTTTCCATGCGGGTTGCTGAACGTTGGAAGATCGGCCGCAAGGGACTCGACAACGGCGCCATCCTGCTGATTGCGCGCGACGACCGCAAGGTTCGGATCGAGGTGGGATACGGTTTGGAGGGCCGCCTGACGGACCTCGCGGCCGGGCGGATCATCCGGGATCGGATCGTGCCCGAGTTCCGGGCTGGTCGTTTCGATCAGGGGGTGCTGAACGGTGTCGCTGCGCTGTCCGAAGTCGTGCGGGGTGAGTTTCAGGTCGCTGCCCAACCAACTATCGGACCTGTTGCATCCAGAGTGGGAGACCTCACTCCGTTCCTGCTCGTTTTCTTTTTTCTGGTGCACATGATGGGCCGCGTGAGTCGACCCTTGGGTACTGTCGCCGGCGGGGTTCTCATGCCCTTTCTCGGCCACATGGCCTTTGCCCCGGGGTGGGGGATGCTGATCGGGTTAGGCGGCATCGGCCTGCTCGTTGGTTATGTGCTGGCGTCGATTGCCGGTGCCTCCCAGTCCACAGGGCCCCGCTATCCCGGTCGGGGCGGCGGGTTCCCTATGGACTTTCCGCGCGGCGGAGGAGGATTTTCCACCGGTGGTGGTGGATTCTCAGGCGGCGGAGGCGGGTTCGGCGGCGGCGGCGCTTCCGGGAGCTGGTGAAAATGAGGAGAGATCCGGTGAAACACTTTTTGCGGGAAGCGGAACTGGAACAGATCGAGACATGCGTCAGGGAGGCGGAACTCGCGACCAGGGGGGAGATCGTGGTCATGGTAGCTCCCACCAGCCACCTTTACCCGGTGGCCGGACTGCGCGGGGCTGCAGCGTTTTCAATTCCTGCGGCCGTCGTCCTTGCCCGCACGGTCGGGCCGCTCCTTTGGGCCGGCCCTCACGACCTCTGGATTTTTTTGGGGATTTTTTTTCCGCTGTTTTTCCTCTGCCGCATCGTTGTCATGCGGCTTCCCCGGTTGAAGCGCCTGTTCGTCTCCGAAACAGAGATGGATCATGAAGTCCGGGAAGTCGCCACAATCCAATTTTTTATGAAAGGCTTGTTCCGGACGAAAGAAGAGAACGGAGTCCTGATTTATCTCTCGGTCTTCGAGGGAAAAGTCTGGGTGATAGGCGACCGCGGAGTCGATGCCGCAGTGCCCAGCGGGTTCTGGCAGGGCATTGTGGACCAGGTCGTGGCGGGAATTAAGGAAGGCCGTACGGCGGCCTCCATCTGCGAGGCAGTCTGCAGGATCCGCGAAATGTTAGCAGAAAAGTTTCCGGCTGCCCCGGGCAACAGGAACGAACTACCGAACTTGATCATAGAAACATGACCGCACGATGTCCAGGCTGGGAAAACAGAAAAACTGTTCAATGATAAAATAGGGAGAAAGCAGATGGTTGGCGTCGTCGAGGTGATGATATCCTTGGAAATACTTACTCTTCATCCATCCTGGAAAAGAGATAACCACAACCTTTAAGGAGAGAAAATGATGAAACGAATGAGCACTCTTTTATTATTGGGTATGTTGTTTTTCGCCCCCCCCCTTCAGGCAGAGGAGAAGCCTCCCGCCACCCAAGAGTCCGTCCGCAATGAGCGAGTTATTCAACGCCTGACATCGATGGGGCAATACCTGCGCACCCTGAAGGTCTTTGCCATACATGCCGATATCCTTAACGATGAAGTTCTCGACAATGGCCAGAAACTGCAGTTTGCAGGGGTTGCAGATTATCTGGTGCAGACTCCGAATCGGTTGCGCCTTGAAGTGAAAAATGATCATCGGTATCGCATATACACCTATGACGGCAAGACTCTGACCCAATACTCTCCGCGGCTTAAATACTATGCCAGCATGGACATCGCGGATACCATTGGCCAGATGATGATGAAGGTGAAAGAAAAATACGACCTGGAAATGCCGCTGGCCGACCTGTTTCTTTGGGGAACCGACATGGCTGACACCAAAGATATCAAGGAAGCGGCCTTCATTGGTGTGGAGCAGATGAACGGTCACGACAGCGAACACTTTGCTTTCAGGCAAGAAGGGGTGGATTGGCAGATCTGGATCCAGGCAGGTGATAAACCACTTCCCGACAAACTGGTCGTCACCGCTACCGATGAACCCTCTCAACCCAGTTACGTTTCTCATCTGAAATGGAATCTGACACCCAAAATTCAAAACAAAGACTTCACATTTACCCCTCCGAAGGGCGCAATGAAGATTGATGTTGTCTCTGTCCTTCCTGCTGACAAAAAACAATAAAAGGAGAGGTGAGCCATGTATAAAACAATCAATTACACTCTAAAATCGATGATCAGCGTTTTTTCTTTGGTTATATTCTTCTTCGGAACCTGCAGCATCCTGGTGCCGACCGATTCCTTTGCCCGTAATGTTCATGGTGGTGGTAACCGGAATGCCAACGTGAACCGGAATGCCAACGTGAATCGAAATGCCAACGTGAACCGGAACACCAACGTAAACGCCAATCGTAACGTCAATGTGAACCGCAACGCTAACGTGAACGTCAACCGTAATGTCAATGTGAACCGCGGCGGTGGCTACTACGGCGGTGGTTATTATGGTCACGACCACGATTATCATCCAGTCGCCACAGCAGCAGCTGTTACGACAGCAGCAGTCGTGACGGCCGCTGTAGTCGGATCCATGGTGCGAACCATTCCGCCTTCGTGTTCTGCCGTCCAGTACAACAACATGACCTATCAGCAGTGCGGCAATACCTGGTATCAGCCTCAGTATTCCGGCAGCAGCGTACAGTACATCGTGATCAATCCCCCGTATTGAGCAATAGCACAAGTTCCTCAAGGAGTAGGTTCAGCAGGGCCGAATTTTACTCCTTGAGGCGATGTGACCTGCTCTTTGCAGGCTCGCCAACGTTGGGCGGTTTTATATGTTCCGGGGATACACGGAGAACGCAGAAAAAAAGCTAGGGAACATCTGGTTCGACGAAAATTCTTCGGCAAGAAGCTGAGTGCTTCAGCTTCATTTTTGTTGAGCAGTATTTTTACCAAAATTGAGGCGGGTAGGGCATGGATGCTCTTTGATCTGCATCCAGTGCGGGTCGTGTTTATAACCAGTTCAATATTGCTGATTATTTTCAATTTTCTTTCTGATTCATTCTAGATTTCCCTATTGTTTCGGAGAGATGCTTCCGAAAAGAGAGTAACCGATTGTAGTTGTCTCTCTCCTTTTGACTCCGGGTTGACACTCGGTTTTGTTGATAATCCTGGCTGCCACTTTTTGTACGGCAAGGGGGTGTGCTGCCTGTTTATGGTACAATGGGCAGACAAGTACCGTATCGACATTCAGTGTCCAGGTACAGGCCCAGTCTATTACTTTTGGAATAACTAAAGAATTTTCGCTATGCTCTCTATGAGTCGATCATATTTGTTGCGCTTGCTCCTGCTTGTTTTTCTCCTCAGCGCCTCTGGGTGCAGTCAATTCAATGGTACTCGGCTAGAGCCGATACTGGGTGGAGACATTGACCTTGTGAAATTGGGTGACAAGGTGGCGGGCAAACTGGCTAACCAACCTGTACCGCCGCTCATGCCGCACCGACCCGATCAGCCGATTTTAATTACCACCTTGGTGAATAACGACAATTTCGATGAGTCTTCCAGTTTCGGGCGCAGTTTTCAAAACAACATCGCCGCTGGTTTTGTGAAACGGGGCTATGAGGTGAAAACGCTCAACCTACGAAAGAAAATGCTGATAGAACCACGCAAGGGAGAAATCATGCTGACCCGGGAGGCGAAGGAACTTGCCTGCGCGCAGCGGGGGCAGGCAATTGTCGTGGGGACTTACACCATGGCCAACCGAATCATGTATCTTTCCATAAGACTCATTTCCCCCAGCAGCCAGACCATCCTGGCGGATTATGAAGACATGCTCTATCTGGATGAGAATAACCTGCGCCTGCTTGGTCTGACGTTAAAGCCGCAGACAGTGCACGATCCCGACCAACCGTATCTTCCTCCCAGCCCATCCTATCTCGACAGAATTCTCTATTGAGATTCCAGCAAGCATTTACCAATTCCGGACGAACTTAGGCTGATGCGGCACCCTGCATTCTGCAGCATGAACAGGGCTGGTTTGGCTCCCTCAAGGTGGAACGTTTGAAATTGGAGCAATATCATTTCTTTCCCTTGTCCAATGTATTGCCCCTATCGCCGCCAAGAGCCTTGGATAAGTTGATGTAGTTCTGCAGTTGCTCAAACCTGTTTGCCGCCAGGGCGACTTCCGCTTGGCGCCTATTTTCCTGGGCATCGAGCCAGAATTTGAGCGGACTGCCTCCTGTCTGGTAGCGGATACGATACAACTCCTCGGTCTGCCGTGCCGCGAAGAGGGTCAGTTCCAGTTTTTTGGCCTGAATCGTGTTTTGCTGCTGAGCAGACAAGCTGTTTTCGACATCTGCCAAGGCATTGTACAGAGTTTGGCGAAAAGTGAGGACAGCTTGCTGGTATTGAGCCTCTGAGATTTTGATATTGCGCTGCATATCTCGCCATTGCACGAAAGGCAGGGCCAGATTGGCTCCAAGGAAGCTCATCGGGTTGCTTAACATCCGCGAGAGTTGATCACTGCTGCCTCCTAAGCTGCCATTGAGGTTAATAGCAGGGTAGAAACTGGCTCTGGTGGCATCTGCATTAGCAAGGGCGGAACGGAGGCGGGCCTCGGCTGCCCGCAGATCGGGACGTTGCGCCAACAGTTCGGCGGGGATCCCCGCATCCAGCGGCGGCAGCCGTGCCTGAGCAAGATTTTCCGGTTCACTTGTCTTCAGGCTCTGGGGAGGGCCGTCAAAGAGGATCGCAAGTGCATTGCGCGCCTCAACCCGCTGCTGTATCAATATTGTCTGGCTTGCTTCCTGGCTGGCCAGGTTGCGTTCGGCCTCCATAACTTCCAGGTTGGTGACGGCTCCCGCTGCTTTTTGCACCTGCACCAATTCCAGGGTTTTTCGCGCGTATGCAATGCTCTCCTTGGAAATTATGATTCGCTGATTAAGATAGGCAATTCGCCAGTAGAGTGAGGCTGTAGTGCCGGCCAGGCTCAAGGCTATGCTGGCCCGGTCTTCCTCTGTTGCTTGTGCCTCCCAGCTTGCGGCATCATAAGAGCTGCTCAATTTCCCCCAAAGATCGACCTCGTAACTGACAGAGGCAGCGGCCGCGAAGTTGCGTATTTCTCTGTAACCCGAGCCGAGGTTATGGCTGATATCAGCTTCACCTTGCACCTTGAGACTGGGGATTCGTTCGCTGCCCGTCAATTCAGCCTGCAGTTGGGCCTTGCGGAGTGTAAGCGCCGCAACAGCCAGATTATTGTTCCGCCGCAAAGCCTCCTCGATCAAGGAGTTCAATACCGGATCTTCGAATCCTTGCCACCAGTGGTTCTGTTTGGCAGCAGCAACCCCGGTTTGATACTCCCAAGTGACCGGCAGGGTGATCGCTGTTGGCTCATAGGGGGCCTTTATCAAGGCGGAGCAACCGGTGAGGATGAGAGCCAGCAACAACGGGCTCATATATGACAACGGTAATATATTCATAGTATTCATCTATTCTCGCGTCAGGGCGATCACAGGATCGAGGCGGGCGGCGTTTCTGGCCGGCAGATATCCAAACACGATGCCGATGAAGGTTGAACAGAGGAAAGCACTGGCGATGGCGGTACTGGAATAGATCATCTTAAAATCAGCACCTGAAAGCGAAACAGCGACACCGAGGCCGAGGGCCAGGCAAACGCCTAGCAGTCCTCCCAATAGGCAAACCAGCACAGCCTCAATCAGAAACTGCTGCATGATGTCGCTGTGACGAGCGCCCACGGCCATGCGTACGCCAATCTCCTGGGTACGCTCAGTTACCGAAACCAGCATGATATTCATCACCCCGATGCCACCAACCAGCAGGGAAATCAGGGCGATTGAAGAAATCAGCAGAGTCATGGTCTGGGTTGTTTTTTCAATGGTTTGCCGAATGGCGTCCAGGTTGGAGACAAAAAAATCTTTTGTGCCGTGGCGCTGGGTGAGGAGTTTGACAACGCTTTGTTCGGCAATGGCTGTTGTGACGCTGTCCGCCACCCGAACGGTGATGCTGCGCAGGAATTGTTGGCCGGTCAGCCGATTCATGGCCGTGGTGTAGGGCACCCAGATATTGAGACTTTCGGTGTCTCCGAAGCTGGTGTCGGCTTTTTTGGTAATCCCGATTATCCGGCAGGGCACCTTACCCAGCATGACCACCTCGCCCAACACTTTGTCCGGAGAGTCGCCGAACAGAGAGCGGCGGGTGTTCTGGTCGATAACCACGTCCTGGGCGCTGTTGCGGACGCTGTCGTAGTCAAACAGTTGCCCTTCGGCCAACTCCATCCCGCGCACCCGGAAATATTGATCGCCTACGCCGTTGACCTGGGCGGTGACGCTCATGTTGCGGTGGACGCAGGGTCACCGATTTGGTGATCAGTGGGGTGACCGTATCGACATAGGGCTGCTGTGCCAGGGCATCGGCGTCCCGGGGAACGAGAGTGCGCACTTTGCCAGAGCGCAAATCACCCCAATCCTTGCCAGGATAGATACTGATGGTATTTGTACCCATTGCACTGATATCTTTGAGTATTCTCTGACGAGATCCTTCGCCGAGAGCGACAACCGAGACCACTGAGGCTATGCCGATGATGATGCCGAGCATGGTCAAGAGGGTGCGCAGCCTGTGCGAGGCCATGGCCGTTAAGGCCATGCGAAAGGCCTCGATAAAACGGTCCTGAAGGGCCCGCCAAGGATGGGTATCGGCCGCCAGGGGAGAGGGCAACTTGCCGCCCGATGCAGTTTTTCCATTGTTGCGGTCCGCAACAATGACGCCATCATTGAGTTCGATAATACGATTGGCATGACCAGCCACCTGCATATCATGGCTGATCAGAATGACGGTATGACCTTCTTCATTGAGTTCGCGAAGAATTTTCAACACTTCGTTGCCGCTGGCCGTATCCAAAGCACCGGTCGGTTCGTCGGCAAGGATAACCGAACCCCCGTTCATTAATGCCCGGGCAATGGAAACGCGTTGTTGCTGGCCGCCGGATAATTGACCGGGCGCATGTTCGAGCCGATCGGCCATGCCCAGGCGCTGCAAGAGAGAGCTGGCACGCGCATGCCTTTCCTGGGCGTCAATACCGGCGTAGATAGCGGGCATCTCGACATTATTCAGGGTGTTCAGACTGGCCAGCAGGTGGTAGCGCTGGAAGATGAAGCCGAAATGCTCACGCCGCAGATAGGCGAGGTCATCAGGTGCAAGCTGTCCTGTTTCCTGTCCATTGATCCGGTATATGCCACGACTCGGCCGATCAAGGCAACCGATGATATTCATCAGGGTTGATTTTCCGGAACCGGAGGTGCCGACAATGGCCACCATCTCACCGGCCATGATGGTCAGGTCAATAGTGTTGAGAACAGTGAGGATGCCATCGCCGGAAGGATAATCACGGCAGACGCCTCGTAATTCGATGAGCGGTGTTTCCATCAGAACATTCTTGGCATTGGGGCCGCGGCGTGGCATGTTCGCGGCTGGGGCAGTCGCCGCTGTCTGTTCGCCGATCACCACTCGTTGTCCCTCGTGCAGACCGTCCAGCACCTGCGCCTGCACATTGTTGTTCAGGCCGATTTTCACCCAGTGTTCTTCATATTTGCCGGGGGTCGTTTCCAGTCGAACCGCATACAGGCCGTCCTTGCCTCTGTCACCTAAGGCAGCTGAGGGGATGACCAACACATCTTTGACCTCGGCGAGAACGATATTAACCTGGGTGGTCATGGAAATACGGAGCTTGCTCTCGGCATTGAATACGTCGAGAATACCCATGTAATAGATGGCCGTGCTGGAAGAACTGGTGGCGGTGCTCGATGAACCGCCCGATGAGTTTTCATTGGCGATGGATTCCGGCGCAGGTTCGATGGATTTCAGTTCAGCCGGATAACGAATGTCCGGTTCTCCCAGAATGGTAAAGTAAACCTTTTGCCCCGGTTTGACCCGGACGACGTCAGCCTCGGAAATCTCGACCTTGATGGTCATTCGATCGAGACGGGCCACCTTGATAATGGTCGGAGCTGATTGGTTGGCGTTGACTGTCTGCCCCTCCTTGGTGACGATGGCCACTACTACGCCGTCGATAGGAGAGTTGATCTTGGTGTAACCCAGATCCAATTGGGCGGTATCGACTGCAATTCTGGCCTGCTCTATCTGGGCATCGATGGCGGCAACCTCTGCCCGCAGTACCTTGAGATTCGCTTCGGCGGTCTCGAGGTCGGCGCGAGATGCCGCATCACCCCGCAGCATTTGAGCCTGACGTTTAAATTCCAACTCCGCCCGGACGATCGAGGCTTCCTTGGCCTGTTTTTGGGCACGGACTGCGGCCAAGGCCGCGGTTTTAGTGCGCAGGGTATTCTGCTGGGGCAGGCTGTCGATCTCGGCGACCAACTGACCGGCTTTAACCGTGTCGCCCAACTCAACCTTCAATGACTTGAGTTGGCCGGAGACCTGGGCGCCGACACTGACCAGATTATCTGATTTTATTGTGCCGCTGGCGAGCACTGTGGTTTCGACATCACCGCGACTGACTGTAGCGGTCATGTAGCCAGGATGTTTATCTTGCTTGAACACAACAAAGGCAACCACCAGAGCTGCCGCCGAGAGAAGGGCTGCAAGGAGCAGATAGCGCCAGCGGGATTTCTTCCAGATGGGATTCATGTTCAAAATTTCACCCCGTTTACCTACCGAAAAGACCGCCCGCTGGTTGTCCAGGCAGGGCGAAATGAACAGATATTGGCGTTTCACCAGTCAACACGGCAAAACAATAGAGCACAATCGGAAAAAACACAGGGTCTTTCCTGATTTTCAAGAGGTAAAAAAATGCAAAGCATGTCAAAGCGAAAAAGATACCCTGCCTGCCTGCAGGGCCGTCTGAGATTGTATTCTGATATGGCGGGGAGAGAGGGCTTGTACAAACAATTTCAACGGACTGGGTATCTGCACTAACCAACCGGTTGGCTCAATGAATGGAATGGTTGCCAGGGAAGTTATTGAACATCCAGCTTTGAGCGGTTCACCATCCTTCAAGCCTTCGTTTTGCCGGTGGTGACTGACGAAAACCAACATTTATGGCGTCGGATAAAGAAGAGATGCCCCAGAATGAGGTGGTCGGAGCATCTTGAGTAAGTGAGGGCAGGCAATCAATTAGCTGATTGCACCTGTTTTTGTTGCTTCCTGATTTTGCTGAGAGTGCCGAGGTAGATGTCTTCTGACATATCGTTGATAATTTTAGCCAAAGCTTCGTCATCTGTGGTGCTGGCGGCCGTCCTGGCCGTGTTGTCAGCTGTATAGAGTTTATTTGGCACTTCCCAGAGGATTTTACCGGATTTACTGTCTTTCAGCACATAACGAACATGAAGTCTCACCATGGTTATAGTGCTCTCAGAAGAGGCGTTCCAGGAAACACTGGGCAGGTCGATGGATAGGATTTCGCCGGCCAAGAATGAGGTCAGCCCCGCTTTTTTCCTTGGTCAGATTGACAGCCTCTGATTTTTGAAACCAGCGGGACAGGGACTGATAAATATTCATGTCAAGTCCCAACTTGTTTGTCCGGTTCTGCCAGGTCGGCATATAAATAACTCGATGTGCTCCCGTGTATGCGTTTGGGGAATAGTAGCCGCATCCGCCCAGCAAAAGCGTGCAGATCAGCACGATTCCCCGTATCGATTTTGCCTGTTTCAGCATTACGTTCCTTGTTCGTGCAGATGACTCAGTATCGGCACAATATTGATCGGCGGTCAAAATAAGTGATTGATTATAGAACGATATTAACAAGCTTCTTTTGCACGACAATAATTTTTCTCGGTTTCTTGTCTGCCAGCAGCTTAACGATTTTTTCCTCAGCCATCGCCATCTGCTGCAGAGCTTGATCGTCGATGTCGATCGGTGCCTGCAGTTTGGCCCGTACCTTGCCGTTGATCTGGACCACGATGGTCACTTCGTCTTCCTGGGCCGCCACTACATTGTAGGTTGGCCAGACCGCATCGCTGAGTTGGCGGTTATGACCGGAAATCTGCCACAGTTCCTCACAGAAATGCGGTACCATGGGAAACAACAGGGTGAGAATAGTTTCCAAGGTCTCGCGTTGTACCGCATGATCGATTTGGTCGTTTGTGGGCGAAGCGGCCAAATTAACCAGTTCCATCACACCTGAGATGGCGGTATTGAAATGAAAATTGCTTTCAATATTTTCGGTCACCCGCCGAATGGTTTGATGAGTTTTCCGGTGGAGAGTGCGGGAAGGTTCGTTGAATGTCGCCGGATCCATGGTTGCTGTCTGGTCAAAACAGGCAAGATTGTGAACAACCATACGGTAAACGCGGTTGAGAAAACGGAAGGCGCCTTCCACTCCTTGGGCATTCCATTCCAAATCGCGTTCAGGCGGGGCCGCGAACAGGGAAAAAAGGCGCACCGTATCGGCCCCGTACTGCTCGATCAGTTCGCTGGGATCGACTACGTTTCCTTTTGATTTCGACATTTTAGCGCCATCCTTGATCACCATGCCCTGCGTCAGCAGGTTGGTGAAAGGTTCGTCCACAGCTAGATATCCGAGATCGCGCAACATTTTTGTGAAGAAACGAGCGTAGAGCAGGTGGAGGATAGCGTGTTCAACCCCGCCGATATATTGATCGACCGGCAGCCAGTAAGCGGCAGCCTCTTTGTCGATAGGCGCCTTATCAAGGCCTGGGTTGGTATAACGGGCAAAATACCAGGACGATTCGACAAAGGTGTCAAGGGTGTCGGTTTCCCGTCGTGCTGGTTTGCTGCAGCGCGGGCAGGGTGCGGCAATGAAGGCATCCTGCTGGTGCAGGGGGTTATGACTGCCATTGGACTCACCGGCACCCGGCAGCAAAATCGGCAGGTCGGATTCTGGCACTGGCACAATACCGCAGCTGTCGCAATGGATAACAGGGATGGGCGCCCCCCAGTAACGCTGACGCGAAATTCCCCAGTCGCGCAGACGATAAGTAATGTAAGGACGACCAAACCGCTCCTTCTGCGCGTGATTTATAATTGCCTGCTGCGCCGCAATCGAATCAAGCCCGCTAAAGCCTGCCGAGGCGACCAGCAAACCCGGATCTTCTGACGCTTCAGTCATGGTATTCGGATCCAGGGAATCTCCCTCGGGTTGTACCACAACTCGGATCGGCAGGTTGTATTTGCAGGCAAATTCGAAATCCCGTTGGTCATGGGCGGGAACAGCCATCACCGCGCCGGTGCCGTATTCCATAAGCACAAAATTGGCGGCATATATAGGCACTCGTTCGCCGGTAAAGGGGTTGATACAGTAACTTCCGGTAAAAACACCTTCTTTCTCAGTTTCCTGGTCAAGGGTTGCCCGCTGCTTGGCGAGTATGGTCTCTTGAACAAATTTGTTGACGTGTTGTTCTTGCGGTTTGCCGGCTATTAGGGCCTGGAGTAGCGGATGCTCAACCGCAAGCGACATGAAGGTCACCCCAAAGATGGTGTCCGGCCGGGTAGTAAAGATGGTGATGATCTTATCGCTGCCCTCAACCGTGAAATCGCAAGCAAGACCTGTACTCTTGCCGATCCAGTTGCGCTGCATGGTCACCACTTTTTCAGGCCAGCCGTTCAGTTTGTCCAAATCGGCAAGCAGTTCCTCGGCATAGTCGGTAATCTTAAAGAACCAGCCGTGCATAGTTTTAGGCAGAACGAGTTGATCGCAACGCCAGCAGGTACCATCAATGACCTGTTCACGGGCAAGCACGGTCTGGCAGTCGTTGCACCAGTTGACCGTGGTCTCTTTGCGGTAGATTAGCCCTCGTTCGAGCATTTTAAGAAAGAGCACCTGTTCCCAACGGTAATAATCGGGTCGGCAGGTGGCCAGTTCACGATCCCAATCGTAACTCAGGCCCATGGCCTTAAGCTGGCCTCGCATGTAATCAATATTATCATAGGTCCAAGCCGCGGGATGAATGCCGCGCTTCATTGCCGCATTTTCGGCTGGCAGACCAAAAGCGTCCCAGCCCATGGGATGAAGGACGTTGAAACCCTGCATCCTTTTATAACGGGCGATAACGTCACCGATGGAATAATTGCGGACATGCCCCATGTGAATCCGCCCGGATGGATAGGGAAACATCTCTAAAACATAATACTTCGGTTTTACTGATTGATGACTGACTTTATTGGTATTTTCAATTTCCCAACGCTGCTGCCACCGCTGTTCGATGGCTTTAAAATCGTATTTATCGTTGGGCTGCTGCATGACGGGCTGTGTTGTGTGTTGCATGGTGGTCGAATATGAAACTGTTCAGTTAATATCGATATCAGAGGCCAGTTCCGGCAGATAGTGCGAGGCGGACAAGCGGTTCGTATAATTCTCAAACGTAGTGTATTCACCAAGAAAAGTCAGTTTAATCACACCGGTTGGACCGTTACGCTGTTTGCCGATTATAACTTCGGCCAGGCCCCGGTTAGGGTTGTCCTCGGCCCGATTATACACTTCGTCACGGTAGATGAACATGATGACGTCGGCATCCTGTTCGATGGCTCCCGATTCGCGCAGGTCAGCAAGCTGTGGCCGCTTGTCGGTGCGGTTTTCAAGGCCGCGGTTGAGTTGGGAAAGAGCCAGAACCGGCACATTGAGTTCCTTGGCCATGGCTTTGAGCGATCGTGAAATGTCGGAGATTTCCTGAGCTCGGTTCTCGGAACTGTTTTTGCCTTGCATCAACTGGAGATAGTCAACGACAATCAGGCCGAGGTTGTGCTCGGATTTTAAACGCCTGGCTTTGGCGCGCATCTCCAGGACAGTCAGTCCGGGTGTATCGTCAATATAGATAGGGGAGTCAGAGAGCATGCCCGTAGCGCGGGTCAGTTTCGGCCAATCGTTATCGTGCAGTTTGCCGGTCCGGATGCGCTGGGAGTCGATCCTGCCTAGAGAGCAGAGCATGCGCAGGGCCAAGGATTCGGTAGACATTTCCAGACTGAAAACTGCCACCGCAACCTTGCCGATCAGGGCGGCATGTTGAACGATGTTCATGGCCAGCGCGGTTTTCCCCATGGAAGGACGGGCAGCCAGGATGATCATTTCCGCAGGTTGCAAACCAGCAGTCATCCGATCCAGCTCATCATATCCCGTTGCAACGCCGGTGATGTGCTCTTGCCGGTCGAACAGTTTGGTGATGCGCTCGAAGGCTCGCGGAACCACGATGGACATGGATTGAAAGCCTTGCCCCTTATTGGAATGAGCAATCTCAAATATGCTTTTTTCCGCCTGATCAACCAGAGCTTCAATATCATCCTGCGCATCATAGCAGCGGGCCGCCACCTCGGAGGTGGTTTGAATCAACCGCCGGAGTACCGATTTTTTGCGGATAATCTGAGCGTGGTGGACGAGAGTGCCGGTGAAGGGAATGATGTCGATCAATGAGGCCAAGTAGGATGCACCGCCAACATTTTCTAATTTGTTCTGATCGTTGAGCAAACCGGTTACCGTGATCAGGTCGTGGGGTTCTCTTTTTTCAAAGAGAATGAGCATGGCTGCGAAAATGGTCTTATGAGCGTCGCGGTAAAAATCTTCCGGCGTCAACAGTTCAACGATTTTCAACAAGGCTTTGTCCTGCAGAAGTATGGCTCCCAGTACTGCCTGTTCCGCTTCGACATTCTGCGGTGGAAGCATCTTGCTCAAGCCTGCGGTAATGGGGGAAAAGGTGTGCTGCATATTTTTTCTGGGGAGGTGAAAAAGAAGATTTTTTTACCGCAGCAACTATACCTTCACGGTTGGGGAATGGCACGTTGAAAATGAAAATGCCTTTTCTGTAAACAGAAAAGGCATTTAAAACAGATGGTCGAGTCTAAAACGGTGCGTTGTACTGGTGGCGCATAAAGATGTACACCTCTATTTCAGATTGGTGCATTCAGCGGTTGCACGTTCAGTGACTGCTGAAACTCCGTCAATTACTGTACAGTCCCTATGACTTCAGGTACTACCTGGATCTGGATGTAACCTGTGGTCTGATAGCCTGTCTTCACTGCAACCTTATACTCTCCAATCGCTTTGATTGGCTCGGAAAGGACGATAAATTTTCTCTCTATCGTTACACCGGCCTCCTGCAAGGCGATGGCAATGTCGTTGTTGGTGACTGAACCGAACAGGCGATTTTCATCTCCAACACGTTTCCTGATGGCAATGACTTTACCTTCAAGTTGGGCGGCTAATCCTTCGGCTTTCTTCTTCTGCTCAGCCAATCGAGCAGCAATAGCCTGTTTCTCTTTCTCAAGTCGAGCCAGGGAGGCTTTACTGACTAGAACCGCTTTTTGTTTGGGGATAAGGAAATTGCGTGCATAGCCAGGTTTTACCTTGACGACTTCACCTTCCTGGCCCAAAGTTTCAATAGTTTCTTTCAAGATGATTTCCATTGATCAGACCCTCTTTCTGATATCTTTTATTTCAGTTGTTGAATATAAACTGTCGAGATGAAATAAGCAGGAACAGAAAATACATGCTCATTCCTCATTGTGATTCAAGTTTTCTTCTAAGATCAATCCAGATGTCGCTTAATCCTAAAATTGCAAGAATGATTAATCCGTAACTTTGGATGAAGAACACAAAGTACAGTATTATCCTGACAAATAACGGCACCCCCCAGCGTTCCAGCAGGGAGTTGAACACTGCCAATCCTTGGAAGAAATACAACAAGACCTGAAAGCATTAACAGCCATGTGCCGGCATCCTGCACGGATCCGTTGCCAAATAAGACAACGAGAGTAGCGACAATGGGAAGCCACACCAGTTGTTCGGGAAGTTTCCAGGTGGTGTAACTGCCCCAAGGTGCAGTACCGGTCAGTCGCCCTGCAAGACTATTGACAAGAACCATGTTGATCCAGACCGTGATGGTCAGCATTGACATCAACAAACCGGGAAGCAACCTGGGTATCGTCTCTCGCATGATGTTGGTCACTTGGATCAGGCTGCCCATCATTTCTGGAGATAACCCAGCTTCTTTGGTACTGTACAATTCCAAGGTCTGCTGCAACCCCAAGTCAAGAATCTTGAGCAGCTCGCTGTATGGGTTGGTTCCAGCGATCGCCCCGTACACTCCCCAGAAAAGCAACCATGTCATGCAGAGAGCAACTAAGCCCCTTGGCACCGCTTATCGCTGCCGATTCCCTGGCACCCGCGCTTTTAAAAAGAGTAAACCCCAAGGGGACCAGCGTCAGCGAAAAAAGAAAAATTTCCAGCGCGCTGCACCAGAAGTGCTCCCAGTCCTGCCATGAGAAGGCTGAGGAAAATCTGTTTTTTACCTGTATTGTACCCGTTGTTACTCAACAGGTAAAACACAGGAACAGCCAACAGTCCGTTCAGCCATCCAAAAAGAGATGGGCTCAGTGCTGGCATGAAAAAAAGAGCACTGAGCAGAAGAAGTTGGCCGGATGGAACAGGGAAAATCTTTCCACCCAAACCCGGGTTTAACCATTCTTAAGGGACGAGGCGTTAGAATTGGGTAGATCCCATGTACGGCAACAGGGCTAATTGACGGGCCCGTTTTACCGCTTCGGTCAACTGGCGCTGGTGCTTGGCACAGGTCCCGTAAATTCGACGGGGAATGATTTTACCTCGTTCGGTAACAAAATTTTTGAGATTTTTAGAATCCTTGTAATCGATGACAATGTCTTTGTCGGTACAAAAACGGCAGACGCGGCGACGTGAAAAAACTTTTTTTGGTTGAGACATATTATGGCTACTCCTCTTAGGTTCTCTGATATCGTTGACGGCTGTTTATTCTTCGGTGGTTTCGTCTTCCAGCACTTCGCCTTCAAACTCGTCGCCTTCAGCATCTTCGGATTGCGCTAGGGCACGGGCAGCCGCTTTTTCGGCAATGCGTTGTTTTTCGGCCTCTATCGCCTCTGCGTTCATAGCATCGCCAAGCTTAACGGTCAGGTAACGAAGTACCCTGTCGTCAATCCTGAAAATACGCTCGATTTCGTCAACCGTCTTGCCGGGAGCAGCATAGTTCATGTAGACATAATAGCCCTGGATTTCCCTGTTGATCTCGTACGCCAACCGTTTGATGCCCCAGCGATCAAGGCTGATGATCGCGCCACCGTCATTGGTGACAATGGCATTGGTGCGATCAATGATTTCGGTGAATTGTTCTTCGCCCAGGTTTGGACGCAGAATGTACGTGGTCTCGTAATGACGCATGATTCCTCCTCGTGGTCAAAGTGGCCCTCGCTTCTTTCCTGGCGGTGAGAGCGAGAAGGTTATTGTGGATAAACGTGACAACTTAGTAAAAAATGACAGGAAATGTCAAGGGAAAAGCTAGTTACGTGGAGGTGGCTTGGACGATTGTTTTTCCTGCGCCTTGATTCGCTGCCATTGGGCTCGCAACTCATCGGCATCAGTCAGGCTAGCGCCGCTGAAAACATGGGGGTGACGCCTGATCATCTTGGCGATAATTCCTTCGAACACATCGTCGGCAGTAAACTTGTTCTGCTCGGTAAACATGGCGATCAACATGGTAAGAATAAAAAAAACATCGCCGATTTCTTCGCAGACTTCCTTTTCGCCACCGTTATCGATTGCTTCTGCCAGCTCTTGACATTCTTCCAGGAGATACTTCTTTAAAGAAGCCGGCGTTTGCTTGATGTCCCATGGGCACCCACTCTCACCGCGGAGGGTGGCAACAACTTGCGGCTAAACGTGAAAAAGTAAATGTGTCATTTTCTTTCAATGACCGCTCCATGCCGTTTTAACGAGATTCAAGGAGCAGCATAGCCTGCTCAATACGGCTGTATTCGTCCAGGCGAAAATCGCTGAGAATGGCTTCCAGCTTCTCAAGGAGAACCTGCTGATTACTGTTGATTATCTCCAGATTCTGAATGGTCTGGGCAGCCGAACTCTCGGTGACATTCATTGCTTCTCGGAGATCACCTGCATTTTTCATCAGGGCCTTGACTTCCGAGATCTTTTCCAGGCGAAGGAAAAGTTCGTCGAAATTAACCGGCTTTTCAAGGTAATCAACCGCTCCTTTTTTCATGGCGTCGACTGCAGTGTCAACGGAGGAGTGGGCGGTAATGACAATCACCTCAATATCGACGCTCTTTTCTTTGGCAATTTTCAACAACTCAATGCCACCAATGTCTGCCAGGCATTACCAGGTCTGTAATAATAACGTCAAAGGAGGTGACATCGAGCAACCGTGCCGCTTCTATCCCATCCGAGGCAATCGTCACCTCGTACCCTTCATTTCCGAGACGCTTTTCGAGAAGTTTGCGAATGACCGGATCGTCATCGGCAACGAGTATCGTCATTGTGTTCATAGGCGCACCATTGATCGATTAAGGAACTCTCGTCTGTGCTTATTTCAATTGGTAGAAAATGGATCGAAGATGCCGTTTGGGTATGAACCGGGGGCAGATACCGGTGAGTGATTCGGTTGAGCCAATGATCAGATATCCATCAGGCTCAAGAACATCGGCAATCTTGTTAAAGAGTTTTTTCCTGTCTTCCAAAGTAAAATAGATGGCAACATTTCGGCACAGGACTATATCAAATTTACCCAGACCGATGAAAGGTGTCATTAGATTGAACTTACGAAAGTTGACCATGGCCCGAATCTGATCGTTGATTTTCCAGGTCTGGCCTGCCACTGGAAAAATACTTGGCCAGTTTGTCCCGGGCAAGGCCGCGCTCAATTTCAAATTTGTTGAATTTGCCGCTGCTGGCTTGGGAAACGGCGGCATCGGAGATATCTGTACCCAGGAGCTTGATCGAATATTTCGACATATCCCCAAGCAGTTCCTGAAGGACAATCGCTACCGAATAGAGCTCCTGGCCGGTTGAACTGGCGGCACTCCAAATTTTCAGATTGGTTTTCAGTTGCGGCGCTTTGGCTGAACGGGCATCGATCAGTTCGGGAAAGATTTTATGCTGAAGCAGTTGAAACGGGCCGGTGTCACGGAAAAAAAGTGTTTCGTTGGTGGATATGGCGTCGATGATCTTACGCTCGATCGATTTTGATAGCATCCGCCTTTGCTTTTTTAAGAAAATCCTGGAAACTGGCGCATCCTTGCTCCTCGGCTACGGCGTTCAACCGAGTTTCCAGGAGATATTTTTTGCTCTCATCCAGATATATTCCCGAAATTTCGTAAATATATTTAGTGATGAGCTTGATCTCTTCGGGGTTATTTTCAGCATGAGGATCGTCGTTTGCAAGAATCCGTTATTTTACCGACTTCACGATTTCAGCGGCGATCTTATCCAGCGGCGTCACCACATCGGTCAAGCCGAGTTCGGCCGGGGCCTTGGGCATACCGTAAACAACGCAGCTTTCTTCATTTTGGCCAATGATTAACGCTCCTTTTTGCTTGAGAATGTGCAATCCCTTGGTCCCGTCCGAACCCATGCCGGTCATGATCACCGCTGTCGTCCTGCCAACATAATAATCGGCAACAGAACGAAACAGGTAATCAGCGGATGGCCGGCAGGAGTTTTCAGGGGGATCATTGGTAATCCTAATCAGCCGGTTGGTACCATCCGTCGAGGCAACCAGTTTCATTTGTTTACCACCGGGTGCAATATATGCAACATTAGCTTGCAGTGCCTCACCATCTTGCGCTTCCTTCACCGTCAAGGCACATTTTGCGTTGAGGCTGTTCGCCAAAGATTTGGTGAAAACGGGGGGCATGTGCTGAACAATGACAATCGGAACCCCGAGATCGCCAGGAAGCATGGGCATCATCCGGGCCAAGGCGTTGGGACCGCCAGTGGAAATACCGATGGTGACGATCTCAGATTTACCTTGGCGTCGGTTGGTAGCCACGGTCGGCATAACGGTTCTGGTGCTTGCAGGCGCGCTAGTTGAGCTGCCGGTTTGCAGTCGTGAACCAGCTGCTCCAATACCAGTCTTGCGGGCGATTATTCCACTTCGCCCTCCGGCCTGCATGGAACCCACAGCGGTTCGACCGGTCTGAAAAGCTTTGATCAATGGTGTGAGTAGGGTGCGGAGTTGCTGCTTACTCTCGTTGATATTGGATGCACTGGGTTTGAGAATGAAATCATAGGCGCCCAGTTCAAGCGCCCGCATAGTCATGTCGCCGCCTTCACTGGTCAGGGTGGAAACCATGATGGCTGAAACCTGAGGCGCATTGTGCTGCAAATATTCGAGTACCTCGATGCCGTTCATTTCCGGCATCTCGATATCAAGGGTAAGGAGATCAGGCTTGAGTGTCTGTATTTTCGAGACAGCAATTTTGCCGTTATGGGCCACTCCGACCACTTCAACACCAGGCATTTCCGCTAAAATATCGCTGACTGCCTTGCGGTACACAATGGTGTCGTCGACCACTAATACTTTTATTTTTTTTCCGAGCATGAAGAGGAAAGGTAAAGAAGAAGAGAGAATTTGAACATGGCGGCAAAGTTACCGTTCAAGTCCACGGCTCAAATTATCGGATTCGATCCGAAGAACTTCCTTGATATCAAGGATACCGATGAGTTTGTTTTCGGTTTTATAAACGCCGGTGAAAAATAAGCCCTGGATGCCACTCATATTGGCGGGAGCCGGCTCGATTTTATCCGGATCCGCCATGACCACATCACTGATTCTGGTCACAAGCAGCCCGACATGTTCCCCGGGGGCATTAATGATGATATTACGGGACTCGTTGCTGATTACCACATTCCCCAAGCCAAGTTTCTGGCCGAGATCAATGATTGTTACAATCTGGCCGCGAAGGTTGAGAATACCGACCATGTAATCCGGTGCTTGGGGTACCTTGGTCATTTCCATGAGTTTATTGATTTCCTGAACCTTGAGAATGTCCATGCCGCAGAGGGCATCGCCGACATAAAAGGTGACAAGTTCGATGATGTTTTTTGTCAATTTGTTCAGTTCCGACATGAGTTTTCTCCAACGGGCATTGAGAGAGCTTCCTTGAATAAAAAATTATGCTGCCAAGACCGCTTTAGCGTAGCGATGAACACTCTCCATCAACCGTTCCTTGTCCAGCTTGATATGGTATTCATCGACGCCGACCGCCTTACCTCGGGCGATATCTTCCTCGGCCGCCAGTGTGGTGAGGGCAATAACCGGAAGGTGGCGGAATCGTTTATCGCTCTTGATCTTTTCGGTCAGGGCGAATCCGTCCATGTTTGGCATTTCAATATCAGTAACCACCATGGTGATTACTTCACCCTGCTTTTCCAAAACATCCCAGGCGATTTTACCGTCTTCTCCCTCAAGGACATTGAATCCAGCTTCTTCCATGTATCCCTTCACCTGATTACGGAAGAAATTGGAATCTTCGACAATAAGAATTGTCGGAACTTTGGTATCTTCGGCATCAAACTCCTTATAAGCAGCGTGATCCTCAAACCATTGCGGGTTGGAAATCTGGGTAATTTCAAAAATATTGACCAGCATTGTGGTCCTGCCGCCGATGATCGCCGATCCCATGATACCGGGTTGCTTGAGTGTGACATCGTCAATATCGGTGCTGACCTCGACAGCGTCAATAGGGCCGATGGCCAGCAAACCGACATCCTTACCTGCTAGGCGAAACACAATAACCAGCAGGTCGTCCCGTTCATCGAGTGGCATCACAGAGGACACCTCATCAATACTGATCAGCGGTAAGCTACCTCCCCGATACTGCATAACCCGTCGTCCGCCAATCTCCTCAATATCACGCCGTTTGATCTTTTCGACGCGTTCGACCTGATTAAGCGGCACGCTGAACTGCTCGGTTGCAGAACTGGAGAAAGTGAGCAAGGATTGTTTATCGCGGGATTTTGTGATGGCTTCTTTAGCAGCCTCGGCCAGTTGACTGGCACGTTCAGAACCCTCAAGCGATGTTAAGGAGGCCATGCGGGCAATATTGGCGACATCAAGAATCAGAGCAATCCGACCGTCACCCATGATCGTGGCACCCGCATATCCCTGACACTGTTGCAGATGGCGTCCCAATGGTTTAATGACGATTTCTTCGGAATCGTGCAGCCGATCGACGATGAGACCGTATCGCATAGCTCCTGTTGAAACGACGACGATATTGAGGGCGCTGGAGGTGCTTTGCCGCCGCTCGTTCTCTTTTCTCTTGTGCTCCTGCTCACGGTCTTTTATTTCAGGAGGCGGCGCTCCATCTTCCTTGAATAAGGGGGTGGATCTGGATCTTCGATCGGCGATGTTTTGCCGCCGGTCCGGTTTGGTCTCGTTCTGCACCGGATCATAATAGGTTGGATCAATATCGAAAACATCAGCCATGCGAATGAGCGGCAACAAGTTGCCGCGAAGTCTCACCACTTCGGCATCGCCTACTCGTTCTACCCGCTCTTTCACCATAGCTGCAGGGATACGGAGAAGTTCCTCAAGATTCACTTGGGGAATGGCGTAACGCTCTCCTCCTGTCATGACGATCTGGCACGGGATAATGGCCAAAGTCAGCGGCAGTTTGATGCTGATGGTTGAGCCCTTGCCGATCTCGGATTCTATTTCAATTGAGCCACCCAGCTGGTCAAGATTAGTTTTCACCACATCCATGCCAACTCCTCGGCCGGAGACATCGGTTACCTTTTTGGCAGTGGAGAAACCGGGCAGGAGAATGAGATTGATTCGTTCTTTCTCCGACATGACCTTGGCTTGGTCGGCGGTGATCAGCCCTTTCTTGACGGCAGCTTCAGCAAGCATATCGCCATCCAGTCCCTTGCCGTCGTCGCTGATTTCAATAACGACCTGGCCGGCGGCATGATAAGCCTTCAGGACAATCAATCCCCTGATGTCTTTGCCTTTTCCAACGCGTTCTTCCGGAGCTTCGATCCCATGATCGACCGAGTTGCGTACCAGGTGGGTGAGCGGATCGTTGATCGACTCGATAATGGTTTTGTCGAGTTCGACATCCTTGCCGACAATGGTGAGGTCAATTTGTTTGCCTAGTTTTTTCGAAAGGTCGCGAACAACGCGCGGAAATTTGCTGAAGACATTGCCAATTGGCTGCATTCGTGTCAGCATGATGGCTTCCTGCAATTCCGAGGTGACCAGGTCAATGCGTTGTCCTACTGCTTCAGCATTGCGGACGTCGCCTGAGGTGATGGTTTGCAGTAGCTGGTTTCGGGAGAGGACGAGTTCACCAGCCAAATTCATCAATTGATCGAGCAGGCTGACCGTTACCCGGATACTGGTGTCGGCTTTCTGTACATTCGTTACGGATTTGCGTGTCTTGGTTCCGCCGTCGGTCTCCAGTGACGCTACTGCGGCATGATCGGCATCTGCTTCATGCTCCTCCAACAACTCCTCTTCCGAGAAATCAGGGAGATCCTCGACGATTTCTTCCTCAATCTCTGATTCAGGCTCAATACTCTCTATTGCTGTTTGCTCAACCTTTGCCGGCGTCGAAACGGAAGTTGCACGTTGTTCTTTAGGGGCAACGACAGGAGCATCGCCGCCCTCGTAAATGATGTTTAATGCACTAGTATGGCTGGAGATATCGACGGAATTACTATTGCCGACGTCCTCGATCATATGCTGCAATTCATCGGCAGCAAGCAGGAGCACGTTGATGATGTCGGGATTGGGGACGAGTTTGCCACTGCGGATCAGACCGAGGACGTTTTCGGCAGCATGGGCTAGATCTTGAATAACGGTCAATCCCATGAATCCGGCTCCACCTTTGATCGAATGGGCAGCGCGAAATACCTTGTTGACAAGCTCGACATCAATATCGGCTCCTCCCTCTTCAATGGTAAGAAGATCGTTTTCGATATCAGCTAGATGTTCGAGCGATTCTTCTATAAAGCCCTGCAATATTTCATCATCTTCTATAGACATAAACAGTTCTCCTTCAGTAAGATGGTAACATATTCAAGAAGAAAAGATCGCCTTATCGCTTCCCTGGGTGGATCTCCCGCACCCAAGAAACCAACGGGAATCTTGATCTTAGAAGTATTGTACGTGTCCGAATGTGATTGTACAGATTTTTCTAGGAGGGAGGTGGTTATTGGGGATTCTAAGATTTTTCTTCGATCAAAGTATCCTGAACCCTGATGAACGCCAAGAGTGGGTTCAAACGTATTTTGCTCGAGCGGCTTTATTCCGTGAAACGTAGGAGTAAGAGCATTAAGACAAAAGATGGAAAGAGGGGGGAGGTGCGGGTCATTTGCCGATGGCGTGCAGGGTGACCGTATATGTGATGATCCTTCCGGCCAAGGGGTGATTGTAATCGATGGTGACCATCTCGTTGCCGGCAGCAAGAACAGTGGCTGGCACTTGCTGTTTGACGCCGTCCTTTTCTACAGCGAGCGAGAGAATCATGCCGGGTTTGGGATCAATCCGGTCAGAAAAGGTAGAGCGGACAACCTCATGGACTAAGGTTTTATAATACGGACCATAGGCGTCTTCCGGTTGGATATGCACTGTTTTGCTTTGCCCCGGTTCCATCCCCATCAAAGAGGCTTCGACTGCCTTCAAGATTCGTCCCGAACCTATAGTTAAGGTGATAGGCTTGGTTGTCGGAACGCTTTCAATCACCTCTCCAGATGGAAGAGCGGCGGAATAACTGACGGACACGGTATCGAACAATTGCACAGCGCTCATGGAAAAGATCCTTTTTGTTATGGAGGGGCAAAAATTTACACGCATTATACCCATCGCCCCTCTGTTTGACAAGAGGCGGGGTTCGCTGTTTGAAGACTTGACAAAGTGACGATGAAGGCATAAATGTGCAAACCCCAAATATGGCGAACGAAAACAAGAGAGCACTAAGTCAATTGGAGCATTGTTTTAGAAGAAATCAATTTTGTCGCCACCGGAACGGATCAATACAACTTTGACCCTCGAAAATTTATGATAGAACTCGCTTTTACACAAGGATGCCAACAACCTCTTGCCGGCCATTGTTCAGGATTACCAGACCGGTGAAGTGCTGATGCTCGCCTACATCAACAAACTCGCCTGGGAAAAAACCCTGGAAACAGGGAAGGCACATTACTGGAGCCGTTCACGGAGCAGCCTGTGGCTGAAAGGTGAAACTTCAGGCCATGTGCAACTCATTAAGGAAATTCTGGTTGACTGCGATCAGGATACAGTGGTGTACAAGGTGGAACAGTTAGGCGGAGCGGCCTGTCATACCGGCTATCGCAGCTGCTTTTATCGCAAGGTGAATGGCAGATCAATTAACCGTCCATGAGCAGGAGCGAATCTTTGATCCGGCTACGGTTTATGGCTCGAAATAACAGATCACACATCATATTTAACAAGGAATGACAATGAATGTACTGAAACTGGGTATCCCTAAAGGCAGCCTGGAAGACGCCACCATTGCCCTGTTCGAGAAATCGGGCTGGCGGATCAAACTGGCTTCGCGTAATTATTTTCCCGAGGTCGATGACCCCGAACTTTCCTGTTCCATCTGTAGGCCGCAGGAGATGTCACGATATGTGGAATCTGGAATGCTGGATGCCGGCATTACCGGCAAGGATTGGACCATGGAGAACGAATCGGATGTGGAAATCGTCGCCGATCTGGTCTACTCCAAGGTCAGTAAAAAGCCGACCCGCTGGGTGATTGCCGTTCCCGGTGATTCCAATATTACCCGGGTCGAGCAGTTGGACGGCAAGAGAATCGCCACCGAATTGGTCAATGTCACTCGTAAATTTTTTGAACAGCGCGGTCTTAAGGTCGATATCACCTTTTCTTGGGGAGCGACCGAGGCCAAGGCGGTTTCCGGTCTGGCCGACGCCATTGTGGAGGTCACCGAGACCGAGTCGACCATCCGCGCCCATGGTCTGCGCGTTATTCATGAACTGATGCAGTCCAACACCCAACTGATCGCCAGCAAGGCCACCATGGCAGATCCATGGAAGCGCAACAAGATCGAAAATATTGCCATGCTGCTCCAGGGTGCACTGCGGGCAGACCGAATCGTGGGTCTAAAAATGAATGTTTCCAAGGAGCAACTGGATGCGGTGATCAGTATGCTGCCCAGTCTTCATGCACCGACCGTTGCCCAGTTGTACAAACAGGAATGGTTTTCGGTGGAGACGGTCATTTCCGAGCATCAGGTGCGCGATTTGGTCCCCAAGCTGAAGAAAAACGGCGCGGAAGGCATTATTGAATATTCCTTGAACAAGGTCATCTGAGAATAGAGTAATGCCGTCAGTAACCAATACAGAGGAGGGAAGGGGGAAGCCTATGGATTACAGAAAGGTGCAATTCCTCCTTTCCGCCCATGCCATCGGGCAGTTGCCGGTGCCGGATTATCCGGATATTGCATTTTGCCGGTCGGTCCAATGTCGGCAAGTCGAGCCTGATCAACCGGCTTGTTGACCGGACCGGCTTGGTTAAAACGAGTTCCAAGCCAGGAAAAACCCAAAGTCTCAACTATTTTCTCGTTGACGATGCCTTGTACCTGGTCGATTTGCCCGGCTACGGCTTTGCCCAGGTCTCCCAGCAAACTCGCCAAAGTTGGAAAGGATTGATCACCGAATATGTTGAAACCCGAACAACCCTCGCCTGCGTGGTCGTCATCATCGATTTGCGTCACGAACTCAAGGCCCTGGACCGAGAATTGATCGACTGGCTACGGTATCTGAAAAAGCCCTTCCTACCCGTATATACCAAGGCGGATAAACTGTCCCGTAACAACCAGTTGAAAAATGCGGCAATTTTGGATGCGGGCCTGACTCTCACCGCCGATGAACGGATCGTCTTTTCCGCCCGCACAAGCCAGGGTTTGGACAGTCTGCGGAGCCGAGTAGCCGCCTATGCCGCCGCTGGCGCAATTATTTCTGGAGAGGGATAGGATAATTCTACTGATCCGATTTAAGCACCGCAAGAAAGGCACGCTGCGGGATATCGACATTGCCCACCGTTTTCATTCGTTTTTTTCCTTCCTTTTGTTTTTCCAATAATTTTCGCTTTCTGGAGATGTCACCGCCATAGCATTTAGCGGTCACGTCTTTGCGCAGAGCAGAAATGGTCTCCCGAGCAATGACACTGCCGCCAATGGCCGCTTGGATGGCAATTTTGAACATCTGCCTGGGAATTTCTTCCTTCAAGCGTTCACAGGCCTTGAGCCCCCTTTCCCTGGCTTTGATTCGATGGGTAAGTTGGGACAGTGCATCAACCTGTTCGCCATTGACGAGAATATCGAGCTTGACCAGATCGCTGGGGCGATAATCGATCAGTTCGTAGTCAAACGAACCGTAGCCTTGTGTCACGGATTTCAATCTATCGTAAAAATCGTAAATCACCTCGGCCAGGGGCAGTTCACAGGAAAATTCGATCCGGCCAGGCATGGGGTAATGATATTTGGTGTTTTCGCCGCGCCGCTCCATGCACAGAGTCATGACCACGCCCATGTATCGCTCGGGGATATGAATAGTGGCCTTGATAAAGGGCTCCTCGATACGAGCGATGGAACCTGGATCAGGAAAATATGAGGGGTTGTCCAACTCGACCACGGTTTTGTTCTGCAGATAGAAAATATATTTGACCGTGGGCACGGTCAGGATCAGGGAAATGTCGAATTCCCGCTCCAGACCGTTCCTGGACGACTTCCAGATGGAGCAGACCGAGAAAACCGCATCGGAAACCGAAACCGAGCGCTGCAGAGGAGTCTTTCTGGAAGGAGAGGGCGGCATCGTTGAGTTTCAGTTTTTCCAGGGCGGTGGCGAGTTCTTCGTACTCGTCACTGGCGATTGGATAGAGTGAAGAGAAGACCACCTGCTGCACTTCCTTGAAGCCGGGCAGGGCAGCGGGACAGGGGTTTTCTTTGAGTGTAAGAGTGTCACCTGGCCGGGTATCAGAAACCGTTTTCACCCCGGCGATGATATATCCAATTTCACCAGCGGAGAGTTTTTGTTGCGGTTCGCGGCGCAAGTTGAAAATACCCAGTTCCTCAACCCGGTACTCGGCGCCATTGGACATGAACAAGATTTGATCACCGGTTTTGACTGTGCCGTTGATAATCCGCACCGAGATGACCGTGCCGCGATAGGGGTCGTAATTGGCATCAAAGATCAGTGCCTCCAGTGGTTTGCCCGGATCACCCACCGGCGGGGGCAGCAGCCGGACAATGGCATTGAGCAGTTCTGGCACTCCCTGGCCGGTTTTGGCGGAACACATCTGGATGGTCTCACCGTCAAGGCCCAAATCTTCCTCGATCTGGGCCGCTACCTTTTCCGGTTCAGCGGCCGGCAAATCGATCTTGTTAATCACCGGGATGACTTCCAGATTGTTTTCCATGGCCAGGTAGAGGTTGGCCAGAGTCTGCGCTTCGATCCCCTGAGCGGCGTCGATCAGGAGCAGTGCCCCTTCGCATGAGGAGAGTGCACGGGAGACCTCATAGCTGAAGTCAACATGACCGGGAGTATCTACCAGATTGAGCGTGTACGTTTTGCCGTCCTCGGCATGAAAGGGTAAGCAGATAGTCTGCGACTTGATGGTAATGCCCCGTTCCCGCTCGATATCCATGGTGTCGAGCATCTGATCCTTGAACTCCCGGTCGGTGACCATGTTGCAGAGTTGAATCATCCGGTCGGCAAGGGTTGATTTGCCATGGTCAATATGGGCGATAATGCTGAAATTTCGAATTTTATCCATACAGAAGAGAAAAAGAAGTGAAGGGGAAGAAAGAGGCTAGTACTCGAGCCGAGTATCCTTAGCATAGATTACCGAAAAAAAAAACTCTTCAACCGAACCCTGTCGTATTCAGGTGTTTTTTTTTTATTTTTCGGGTAGTGTTTTCATTTGTAGACCCTGCATGTGAGTCCTCTCCTTGCAGGGTTGTATTTTCTTACGATATACCAGAGATGCATGAGAGATCAGAGCGAAATCGACAATCTGGATCTGGATGAGCCGCCGCAGCATGCCTTGATGCTGACCAGCCAGAGACGAAAATCTTCCGGCACTCAGCAATCCTGCCCTTCATCGCTACCTCCAGGAAATCAGCCAGTATGAATTGCTCAGCCGTGAAGCAACGGAAGAGCTGGCTGTGCGTTTCCAGGAAACCGGCGATCCTGATGCCGCGTATCGCCTTGGTTTCCTCAAACTTGCGCCTGGTAGTGAAGGTAGCAATGGATTTCCAGAAATACTGGATGCAAAATTTTATGGATCTCATCCAGGAAGGTAACGTCGGCTTAGTCCAGGCCACCAAAAAATTTGATCCGTATCGAGGGGTAAAGTTTTCCTATTACGCGGCCTACTGGATTCGCGCCTATATCCTCAAATTTATTATGGATAACTGGCGGTTGGTCAAGATCGGCACCACCCAGGCACAGCGCAAGCTCTTTTTCAGTCTGAATAAAGAAAAGAAACTTCTCGAATCGCAGGGATTTAAGCCGGAAATTAAGCTGCTGGCCGAGCGTTTGAACGTCAAGGAAAGCGAAGTAATCGAGATGGGGCAGCGCATGGATAACTGGGATGTTTCCCTGGAAGCCCCCGTGCGTAGCGACTCTGAGGACGAGCAGAAAAATTTTCTGCCCCACGATGGACCAGGAATCGAAGAAATAGTCTGCCAGCCAGGAAATGCGCGAGCGACTGGCCGTTATTCTTGCCGATCTCAGTACCCGGCTCAACGAAAAGGAGCAGGTTATCCTTAACACCCGCTTGCTCAGCGACGAACCAAAGACCTTGCAAACCATTGCCGACGAATTCAACATCTCGCGAGAAAGAGTTCGGCAGATAGAAGCTAATTTGTTGAAAAAATTACGTAAACAGTTCGAAAAAGAAATGCCTGATATTCAGGATTTTCTCAGCGGTGACGGAGCTGATTCTCGCCGCTGGACCGGCAGATCGGTTTTCCTGACCTCTTCGCTCTTTTCAACACCATCTTTCAATTATCTACCTTTCCATTGCTCAATGAATGTACCTTTGCTTGATTTGAAACCGCAGTTGACCCTCCTGCGTCCGCACATTATCGAGGCTGTCACCAGGGTTGTTGATTCCACAGGATATATTTTAGGACGGGAGGTCAGTGACCTGGAGGAAAAAATTGCCCGATACTGTGATTCCGGTCACGGCATCGGGGTGTCCTCTGGAACCGATGCACTCTTGGCCGCATTAATGTCGCTTGATATCGGGCCCGGCGATCTTGTTTTGACAACCCCTTACACTTTTTTTGCCACCATGGGCACTGTTCTCCGGGTGGGGGCGCAACCGTTGTTCGTCGATATTGAACCTGAAAGTTTCAACATCGACCCTGATCGGATGTCCGAGGCTTTGGCAGCGGACCGGAAATCCGGTAGCCGAATCAAGGCGATTATACCCGTACATCTCTACGGACAATGCGCCAACATGCGGCGCATAATGGATCTTGCCGCCGAATACAACGTTCCCGTCATTGAAGATGCAGCACAGGCCATAGGCGCTGAATTTCCATACGAAGAAAACGGTGCGGTTACCTGGCGGCGAGCAGGATCCATGGGGCTGTGCGGATGTTTTTCCTTTTTCCCCAGTAAGAATCTTGGCGGAATAGGTGATGGCGGCATGATTACCACCTCTGATCAAGGTTTTGCCGAAATTGTCCGTTCCAACCGCAATCATGGTGCAGAGCCAAAGTACTACCATTCAAGGGTTGGCGGCAACTTCCGGCTCGATCCGATTCAAGCGGCGGTGCTTGCAATAAAACTGGAGCACCTTGAATCATGGCATGCAGCGCGGCGCATCAATGCTGCCCATTACCGCCAGCTTTTTCAGGATGCTGGCTTGATCGACAACCCGGTCAGCCTACCGAAGGCGATCTATGCCGAAACTCAGGGCGCGGATAAGCATAATCACCACATCTACAACCAGTTTGTCATCCTTGTTCCGGAACGGGATAACCTGCGGCAACATCTTCAGAA
This sequence comes from uncultured delta proteobacterium, assembly GCA_963733595.1. Taxonomy (GTDB): domain Bacteria; phylum Desulfobacterota; class Desulfobulbia; order Desulfobulbales; family Desulfobulbaceae; genus Desulfobulbus. Next base: position 271,087 of record CAVTDN010000009.1, read on the forward strand.
TCACTCCGTTGGGTGCGAGATTTACTATCCGCTCTGTCTGCATCAACAAGAATGTCTCCATTCCGAAATGTATAAAAAACAATCTTTCCCGATCGCGCAACAGACAGCAGCGACCTCCCTTGCCTTGCCCATTTTCCCCGAATTGACTTACGAACAACTAGCTTATGTTGTTGAGATGATCAAATTTTTTTATCGAGGCGGTTGATCGAGACGAATTATTCTGCTAAGAACTGACGGCTGGGATATTTTCCTTGCCGATCTCGCTCGGGTTTTTAAAAATTGTTGTTATCGGAAAGCGTTGGGTTTTGCTCAACGCTTTCTTCTTATTCATTTTTTGAAGTACTACAAACAGGAGGAGCAGGCATGGTTGTACGTATCCCGATGTCCTTGACAGGAAATCGGCAGCTTCGCGAAGAGCTGGAACGGCTTGAACGGATAGAGCGGCCAGAAATTGTCAAGGCAATCGAGGTGGCGAGGGCGCATGGTGATCTCAGCGAGAATGCGGAATATCACGCTGCCAAAGAACGCCAAAGCCTGGTGGAAGGGAGAATCCTCGAGCTAAAAGATAAACTCGGCCGAGCTGAGATCATTGATTGCTCCAATGTATCCACCAATCGGGCCGTCTTCGGCACCGTTGTTACTCTGATGGATCTGACAACCGAAGTTGAAGTAACCTACCAACTCCTGGGACCGGAAGAGTCTGATGTTAAAAAAGGATCTATCTCCGTTTTTTCTCCGCTTGGCAAAGCACTGCTTGGCAAAGAAGTGGGAGACGATGTTTTGACCAAAACACCGGGCGGCATCCGAGAATTCGAGATAATCCTTATTTCTTCTTCAACCATTAAGTGAGTGCTTGTTCGATGGGCTCAAAAGGAACACTCCCACAGGAACGAACCATTGAGTATGAAAAAAGAAAAGAGGAGTGAAAGCAGACGACGTAACAGCTCAGCGTGCCAGTGCCAGCAGTCCGATTTGGAAGAGCGAAGTGAGCTGGACACTCACATCCTCAATACTATAAGGGCACTCGTTGCCTGTATGCCAACATATTGAAATTTCGTCCAAGGCTCCAAAAATGATCTGGCGCGCTATGTCCGGCTGGATATCCTTTCGAAAGGTTCCATCTTCCTGCCCCTTTCTAATGATTGCGGCGATAATTTCTAGATATTCATTAAACTTATTTTTTCGGTATTCACGAATTAATTTGCTGGTTTGCCGCAATTCAATATGAATGACCTCGGCTAAATACTTGTTTTTTTTCATCTCCTCGAGATGATTGGTAACGAAAATTTCCAAACGGGTTTGGGAATTGTTTTCTTTTTCAAGCAACAGGTTAACATGCTCGATCAGTTTACCTATTTCCTGTTCGAAAACGGAAAGAAGAATATCAAATTTATTATTGAAATAAAGATAGATGGTGCCGTCAGCCACCTTGGCTTCCTTGGCGATATCGGAAATCCTGGCATTGAAAAAGCCTTTTTTGGCAAATACCTTTGTGGCAGCTCGTATTATTTTACGGTGCTTGTCTGGTGATTTCATTTAATATGCTGGAAAGGCAATTGCCGTGAAAAATGAATGAATCCTCATTCCAAAATTAACAGGTTACAGGTTAAAGTGTCAAGAGAAATGCCATTGTTTTTCATGGCAGATCTGCTGAATAGAGGTCATTGGTCCGTATTATTTTGCTGGACGAAATTCAATATTATTTATTAGAAAGAGAATGTTAACTTGACTCAATAATCAGGGCTCGGAGGAGAATTGAATGAAGATTTTGGTGATAGGAGGTGGTGGTCGCGAGCACGCGCTTGTCTGGAAGCTGAAGCAGTCCGACAAGGTTGGCACAATTTTTTGTGCACCGGGTAATGCTGGCATCAGAGACATGGCCCAATGTCTTGACATTTCGAGCGGTGACATCTCCGCTCTGATTGATTTTGCTCTCAAAGAGCAGGTTGATCTGACCATTGTCGGCCCAGAGGAACCGTTGACCAAGGGCATCGTTGATCTCTTTCAAAAAAACGGCCTGCGCATCTTCGGTCCTGACAGCAAAGGGGCCATACTGGAGGGGAGCAAGGTCTTCACCAAGGATTTTCTCAAGAAGCATCAGATAGCAAGCGCCCGTTACGACTCCTTTGTCAAGCGAGGTGCTGCTAAAAAATTCATCAAGTCCATCGGTGTACCTTGTGTCGTCAAGGCCGATGGACTCGCCGCCGGCAAGGGCGTTATCGTTGCCCAGACCATTGAAGAAGCCGAACGGGCCGTTGACTTGATCATGAAAGACAAGGCCTTTGGCATGGCCGGCAATCAGGTAGTGATCGAGGAGTTTCTCAAGGGAGAAGAAGCTTCTTTCATTGCCTTCACCGACGGAAATACTGTGCTGCCATTGCCCTCCTCACAGGATCACAAAGCCATCTTTGATGGCGACAAGGGCCCCAACACCGGCGGCATGGGGGCCTATTCACCGGCTCCGGTGATGACTGAAGCTATGACCAGGCGGGTGATGGAGGAGGTTATGCTGCCGACCGTACGTGGCATGGCCACTGAAGGACGCCCCTACAAGGGCATGCTTTATGCTGGATTGATGATAGACGGCGACCGAATCAATGTGCTCGAATTCAATTGTCGTTTCGGCGACCCGGAATGTCAGCCACTCCTGATGCGGTTGAAGACCGACCTGATCGACATCTTGAACGCCTGTATCGATGGCACACTTGATCAGGTGCAGATTGAAATCGACCCTAGGCCTGCAGTTTGTGTGGTTCTGGCCTCTGAAGGCTATCCTGGAAAGTATACAACCGGCAAGGCGATCACAGGTTTGTCCGACGGCGGGCAAGGTGGAAGGGGTAGAGGTGTTTCATGCCGGAACCGCGATCAAAGGCCGACAGACGGTGACCAAGGGCGGTCGAGTTTTAGGGGTGACCGCTATTGGCGAAACTATTCAAATCGCTATTGATCGGGCATATCTAGCGATTAAAGAAATCAAGTGGCAAGGGTGCTACTATCGCCACGATATCGGTCACAAGGCCTTGGCGCGGCTCGCAGAGGTGAAGAAGCCTGTGGTGGGCATTGTCATGGGCAGTGATTCTGATTTGCCGGTAATGCGTGCTGCAGCAGATTTCCTAGCCTCGATCGGTGTTGGCTTTGAACTGACCATTTCCTCGGCTCACCGAACACCGGAGCAGGCCTGTGCGTATGCCAGAACCGCAAGGGAACGCGGACTCAAATTGATCATTGCCGGCGCCGGTATGGCCGCTCATCTGGCCGGTGTCCTGGCTGCCCATACCACGTTACCGGTGATTGGAGTCCCTTTGGATGCCTCTTCCCTCAACGGACTCGATGCGCTTCTCTCTACGGTGCAGATGCCTCCTGGGATCCCGGTCGCAACCATGGGTATCGGCAAAGCCGGGGCTAAAAACGCGGCAGTGCTGGCCGCTCGCATTCTGGCGATCAGCGATTCCTCGCTGCAGGTCAGACTCGAACAGCATGTACGGGAGATGGCCGCCCAAGTTGCAGCTAAAAACAAGGCGTTGGCAATGTGAACAGGCCTGTTGCCGTTAACAGGCAAAGCCTCGACCATGCCGCCTCAATCCTTCGGTCTGGCGGTTTGGTTGCGTTTCCCACGGAGACCTATTACGGCTTGGCGGTTGACCCGTTTAACCGCCAAGCTCTTGAACGGCTGTACCGGGTCAAGCGTCGGCCACAAAGTTTACCGATCCTTGTTCTGGTGGCGAGCATTGATCAGCTCTCGCTGCTGACTAACGATGTGCCGGTTGTTTATCACCGGTTGATCGATTGTTTCTGGCCTGGCCCGTTGACTCTGGTCTGTCCTGCTTTGCCATCGCTTCCGTCCCAGTTGACCGGTGGCACAGGAACTATCGGTATCCGCCAGTCCCCCCATACAACAGCAACCCGCTTGATTTCGGCCCACAATGGCCCTGTTACGGCAACCAGCGCTAATTTGACTGGTTTGCCGGCTGCGGTTACGGCTGAGGGTGTCGCCCGGATGTTTGACACTGGGATAGATTTGATTCTTGACGGCGGCATAACGCCCGGTGGCAAGGGCTCAACACTCGTTGGCATCAACAAGGGTGCTCTCTCCTGCATCCGTGAAGGGAAAATCGGGTTTTCCGCAGTGCATAATTGTGTTGCGGCTCTTGCCCTCAACGATTAACTAGAATTTCGGAGGCATATATGGCCGATTTGCTGTGGAATAGAGCATTTGCGTTAGAACAGACAGCTGGTGACGAAGAACTTCTTGAAGAATTGCTGGTTTTGTTCAGAGATTCTTCGGTTGCCGATTATACTCAATTGCAGCAGGCGGTGGCTGCCAGCGATGCAGTTGGCATAATGAGGGCTGCTCATAGCTTGAAGGGAGCGGCTGCAAGCTTGGGCATTGAAGGGATTCGGCAGTTAGCGCATGCTATGGAAGCGGACGGGCGCAATAATTCGGTGGAGGTTGCCAGAGAAAAACTGACAGACATGGGGGATCTTCTAGAGCAGCTCAAGAGTCTTTAATTGTTTGTAGCCGAGCAATGTATTGCCTGGATCACTCTGAAAAAGCAACCCCGTTCTATTTTGAAGAGAAGAGAACCTGACGACAACGGGAGAATCCTCGCCGGACTATCTCGCAATCATACCTGGCCTCGCTAGAGGCAATATCGACCTTGGCGCCGGTTAAACAGAGGGCATAGACTTTATTTGTTCTAGGTTATTTTGTCCATCTTGGCTGGGATATCGTCTAAAGGAATATTAATCGAATTATTAAGGAACCCCAACTCTGCCATCTCATTCATGGTGCGTTCTTTGCGCACTGTTTTTCTTTTACAGCTGAACGGAAAGGAACGGTTCGTTGCGACAGGGATCTGTCTTGTGCGCAAGTAACGTTTACGTCACTGCAATTCGACTTTGGGAGCCGGCCGAAAAGGCAGGTGAGATTAGACAACCAGGCGGCGACATCATCATTGATGAATCGCTCAGCACATCGCCATTGCCAGTTTTTGCTGGTGGTGCCAGGGGTGTTCAGGCGACAGTCGTTACCAAAACCGAGAACATCCTGCATCGGCAGGATAGCCAGGTTAGCTACAGACGACAGCGCCAGGTGAATCAGATCATGGTGAAAACTTCCAGCATGATCGTCCGTCCGGTTGGCAAACCTTTTTGCTCGTAGTTTGCTCTCCGGGGGCACATCAGGACTGAGAAACCAACCAACAGCGGTGTCGTTATCGTGGGTGCCGGTGTAAACAACGTTCATTTTTTCTATATTATAGGGAAGATAGTTGTTGTCCGGATCGCCGTCGAAGGCAAAAAGCAGAATTTTCATCCCAGGGTAACCCAGATTGTGCCGGATCACCTCGACCTCTGGGGTGATCAGACCGAGATCCTCAGCGATGATCGATACCCCGCCTAGCCGTCGTTCCATTTCCTTGAAAAACGGTTGTCCTGGCCCTTGCAACCAACAGCCGTTCAAGGCCGTTTCCTCTTCCGCAGGAACCGCCCAGTAGGATTCAAAGCCACGGAAATGGTCCATCCTGAGCGTGTCGACCAGCGTAAAGTTAAGCCGCAGCCGTTGTTCCCACCAATCCCACAATTTTTGTTTAATCCGTTCCGTATCTGTACTCCAGCGGTAGAGCGGATTGCCCCAGCGCTGGCCGGTAGCACTGAAATAATCCGGCGGCACCCCAGCGACATGGGTAGGTTTGCCTCGCTCTTGGTCAAGCTGAAACAAATTCTGGTTAGCCCAAACATCTGCACTGTCAAGGGCGACGTAAATGGGTAAATCACCGATAATGACAATGTTATTATTCTGGGCATATTCATGGAGGAGCTGCCACTGAGTGAAAAATAGATATTGTTCGAAAAGAAAATAGTCGATTCGAGCCCGCTGTTCCTCCTTGGCCTTGACAAGGGCTGGGAGTTGCCTCTGTCGCAGTTCATCCGGCCAAGCATACCAAGGTTTGTTCTGATAGTGCTCTTTGAGTGCAAGAAAGAGCCCGTAATCAACGCTCCAGGGGTGGTTGCCAGTAAAATCTTCCAAAATTTTGCTGCTATTCACTGTACACTGAAAGCGCTCCCACGCCAAGGCAACAGCTTTTTTTTTGTACTGTGCAACCTTTTGATAATCAACAGTATATTCAGAGAAATCCGGGGGAATTATTTCCTCTTTCTCTAGCAGGCGCTGATCTGCGAGCAGTTCAAGGCTGATGAAAAGAGGGGAGCCGGCAAAAGCAGAACAACTCATATAGGGCGAATCACCGAAAATGGGGTTAGTGGGACCAAGCGGCAATATCTGCCAACAACTCTGGCCACTATTTTTCAAAAAATCAATAAATTGGTAGGCTGGTTTGCCGATGTCACCAATGCCGCTGGCACCGGGAAGGGAGAAAACGGGGAGCAAAATTCCGCTTGATCTTTTCTGGAGAATGTTTACCGATTTATCATCAATCATTTGCTTGTTCCCATCCGAGGTGCCATACTTAATATTGTTTCTCCTGCCTACTTCCAAGGAATGTGGCGCCATTAAATGCTTTTTCCGAAAGAAGGACACTCTTCGATTGCTTTTTTACTCTAAAAGATTATCCTATAATATTCTTTTTGTCTCTTAAATCACTATGTGTGTGAATGCACAGTTTAAAGGAGAAGGCACGTGCTAGCTGGTATAAAAAATGACCTTCTTGAGGCTGGAAAGGATGAAGGTTGCATTACATTTCAGCACCTCAACGATCTGCTCCCCGAACAGGTTAAAGATGCGGGAGCCATCGAAGAACTTTTCGATTTTCTTGGAGAAAACAATATTGAAATTGTAACCCAAGAGGAATCGGGAAAAAGAAAAACCCTCTCTGGTGAAGAATGGACTGGACGAAAAAGCGGTGATGATGACGTATCGTCCGACAGTCTGCCCGACAGTGAAGAGCATGAGTCGGAGGAAACCACCACCACTTATCTCAGAGAGATGGGGCAATTTGACCTGCTCACCCCTGAAGAGGAAGCCAAATATTCCAAAACGATCCGGGAAGGATTCGACGCCATTATTGAGGCGATTCGGCTGGATTTATCGGGTGTTAACGAAATCAAGATGCTGGTGGATCGCATTGATCTCTGGCAACGCCGCGACCCAACGCTCAAGCCAAAAAAACAACAACTCAACTACATGAAGCACTGTGTCAGTATCGCCAACCGGAATTATCCGGATAAACGTGAACTGTTTGAGTTGACCACCAAGATTGAGGCCTATAACCGTTCGATAGAATTTGCCAAAGATTCAATGATCCGGGCCAATCTCCGACTGGTGGTTTCCATTGCCAAGCGGTACATGCATCAAGGGCTGACCCTGGCCGACTTGATTCAGGAAGGAAACCTCGGCCTAATGCGGGCTGTTTTTCGTTTTGACTACAAAAAAGGCAATAAATTTTCCACCTATGCTTCCTGGTGGATCCGGCAGGCGATAACAAGGGCCATTCTCGATAAAACCCGAACCATCCGTTTACCGGTCCATTTTCTCGAACTGCGCAGTCAATTTTTCAAAGCTTTCTACTCCCTGCTCAAAGAATTAGGCAGGGAACCGACACCGGTAGAAATCTCCAAGATGACCGATCTGCCGATGGACAAGATCCTGGCCATCCTCGAAGCTTCTCGTGAACCCATCTCTCTGGAAACCCCTGTAGGTGACGATGATTCGACACTTGGAGATTTTCTTGAAAATCAGGAATCGGAGTCGCCTTACGATGCGGTGCAAAACCGGGAATTAGCACATCGGGTGACCGAAGTGCTTTCAACTCTGACTGACCGTGAAGAGAAAATCATCCGTTTGCGGTTCGGCATCGGCGAAAAAGCGGAATATACCCTGGAGGAGATAGGTAAACGGTTTAATGTCTCGCGTGAGCGCATTCGGCAGATTGAAAAAAAAGCACTGAACCGTTTGCGCCATTCAAGCCGTCGAGAGAAACTTCGTTTCTTCCTCGATTAATCCTTCTGTTATCCCCCAATGAACCTGAGCCCCTTGCTTCAAGGGGTTTCTTTTTTTGTCCCTTGAGGTACGCGCACAATACCATGGATGCATATATCGAACAAGCTGGTTTGGGACGGATTCTGGCAAAGGTTCATGCGGAAGAGCGCCTGAGCCTTGAAGATGGGCGTACGCTTTTCCACCACCCCAATATCCTCGCCCTCGGCTATCTGGCCAATATTGTCCGAGAACGCAAGAACGGGAACCAGGCCTTTTTTATCTACAATCAGCACATTAACTATTCCAACATCTGCACGAATCTCTGTAAATTTTGTGCATTCGGCAAAGAAAAAGGGCATGCGCTCGCCTACGAGATGAGTGTTGAGGAGGTCAAGTCCAAGGTCAGGCAGCGACTCGATGAACCGATCAGCGAGATCCATATGGTCGGTGGCATTCATCCTGACCTGCCGTTTTCCTATTATCTTGATCTCTTGCGCGGCATCAAGGAGGTGCGACCAGAGGTGCATATCCAGGCCTTCACCTGTGTCGAAATTCATCACTTGGCTCAGCTTGCAGGAAAACCGGTTGAACGCACTCTGCGTGATCTGGTCGAGGCTGGCCTGGGATCGCTGCCTGGCGGAGGCGCTGAGGTCTTCAGTCCCCGGATTCGCCAAGTGACCTGCGAAAAAAAACTGTCCGGAGACGGGTGGCTGGACGTAGCAAAACGTGCCCATCGCCAAGGCCTGCACACCAATGCTACCATGCTCTACGGTCACATCGAAACCATTGACGAGCGGCTTGAACACCTGGATGCTCTGCGATGCGCCCAAGACGAAACGAGTGGTTTCCTAGCATTCATCCCGTTGGCCTTTCATCCTAAAAACACCGAAATGGCGGAGCACAGAAACACGACTGGCATCAATGACCTTAAGAATATCGCGGTCAGCCGGTTGATGCTTGATAATTTCCCGCACATTAAAGCATATTGGGTCATGATTGGGCCAAAGTTGGCGCAGGTGGCCTTGGCCTTCGGTGCCGATGACATGGATGGGACGGTCAAAGAAGAAGTCATCACTCATATGGCCGGCGCTGAAACCGAGCAGGCCATGGGGCACAAAACGCTGATCCGGCTGATCAAGGAAGCCGGGCGGCAGCCGGTGCAACGCGACACCCTCTACACTACGCTCGCCACCTACTGACGGACATGCAGGCGATCATCGCAAAAATTGAAAAGGGCAAGCGGATAGACGGCAGCGAATTTCTCCGCCTGGAGCGGGAAGGAAGCCTGCACCAGTTAGGCTTTCTTGCCAACGCCGTGCGCATGCGACTGCACCCTGAACCGGTCGTAACCTATGTTGTCGACCGAAATATCAATTATACTGATATCTGTATTTCAGCCTGTAAATTCTGTGCCTTTTTCAAAGCCCCCGAGGATAGCAGTGGTCAACTGCTGTCGCAGGCTGAGTTGGCCCAGAAAATAACCGAGACCCAAGAACTCGGCGGCACCCAGGTTTTGCTGCAGGGTGGCTTGCACCCAGACAAACCTCTGGAATTTTATGAGGATATGCTCCGGGTTATGAAAGCAACCGGTATCCATATCCACGGCTTTTCTCCCCCTGAGATTGTTCATTTTAGCCAACTGTCCGGTTTGCCGATTGAAAAAGTGCTGCGACGGTTGATTGCCGCCGGTCTTGACTCGATTCCCGGCGGCGGTGCTGAAATCCTTAGTAACCGGGTGCGGCAGGAATTGGCTCCCAAAAAATGTAACGCCGATCAGTGGATCGAGGTGATGAAGACTGCTCACCAGCTGGGGGTTCGCACGACCGCGACAATGATGTTTGGGCATATTGAAACCACTGAGGAGCGGTTGGAACATTTGCAGCGAATCCGTGACCTCCAGGATAGCACCGGCGGATTTACCGCTTTTATACCCTGGCCGTTTCAGCCCGACCATACCCCGCTCGCTGCGGTGCGCAAAATCGAGAAGACCACGGCGGTTAAATACCTGCGTATGCTTGCGCTTAGCCGCATCTTCCTCGATAATGTTCCTAATATTCAAGCTTCCTGGGTGACCCAGGGGCCAAAAATAGCCCAGATCTCCCTGTTTTTCGGAGCTAACGACTTTGGCTCGACCATGATTGAGGAAAACGTGGTGGCCGCCGCTGGAATTTGCTTCCGCCTTTCGGAAGAAGAGATCAGGCAACTGGTTGTCGATGCCGGTTTTCAGCCGCAACAACGGTTGATGGATTATACGCCTGTCTGATGGAAGCTGGTTCAATCCGCATCCACAGCGCCCCCTGGATTGTCCCGGTCAGCGGCTCACCCATAAAAGACGGCGGCATTGCCGTGTCGCAGGGGAAAATTCTCGCGGTCGCCGAATTACCGCATCTGAGAAATCAGTATCCTGCCGCCAGACTGGTTGATCACCCGCAATCTGCGCTGACACCCTCACTGATCAACGGCCATATCCACCTCGAACTTTCCCACCTGGCTGCCCTAGCTACGGCGCCACTTGACACTGCCTTTACCGACTGGATCGATCGGCTGCTCCAACTCCGCGACACCATCGGCGCCGTTGGCGTTCAGGCAGAACTGGCAGCCGCGCAAGTCGCCGAGAGACAATACCGTACCGGGGTCAGTGTTCTTGCCGACATCGGCAACACCTCAATCGGTCGCAACCTGGGAGCATCCTTTCCAGGCATGCTTTTACCGTACAAGGAATATCTAGGCCTAGCCGAAAGCACCTTGTCGAAAAATCTGCTGCGCCTTGATCAGGAAAACAAGGCCACCCTTTGTTCAGGCCATGCTCCATACTCCACCCATCCTCGTTTGTTGCAACGACTCAAGGCTCGGGCCACAGCGCTTGGCCATGTTTTCCCCATCCACACCGCCGAGCCCGTCTCCGAGGGCGATATGATCCGACAGGGTAGGGGAGAAATGGCAGATTTTGTCCGCCGGCGCGGATTCTGGGACGATTCATTTATTCCCAGAGGAAAGGGCGGCTCGGTGGACTATCTGCGGGCACTCGGCATCCTTGACCACCGAACCCTGTGTGTCCATGCCATCCATATCTCTGATGAGGAAATCCGGATTTTAGCCGGAGAAAGCGTTAAAATTTGTCTCTGTCCCGGCAGTAACCGCTATTTGAACACCGGTAAGGCACCGGTAAGGGCTTACTTGGATCACGGTATTCTGCCTGCTTTGGGCACGGACAGTCTGGCGAGCAATCCCGAGCTTTCCCTTTGGCGGGAGATGCGTATCCTGGCAGAGGATTTCCCCACGGTTGAACCATCAGAAATCTTTAAAATGGCCACTCTTGGCGGTGCCGAAACTTTGGGCCTAGGTCATCGTCTAGGCACTTTGGAGCCAGGAAAGGATGCTGACCTGCTCGTCGTACCGATTTCAGGCAGCGTACGCAATGCCGAACAGGTCTTCCATTTTCTGGTAGGTGCCTGCGAACACTTAGAACCAGAGCGCATTCTGCATTGAGGAAAAGGTATGGCGCGCATCGGCATGGTTAACTATATCAACACGGCCCCTATATACGAAATCTGGAAAGAGCGTTCCCTGCCCCCCGATTGGCAGGTAATTGAAGGACAACCGAGCCAGTTGAACACCTTGCTCGCCGAGGATCTCATCGACATGGGCTTTGTCAGCTCTTACGCCTATGCTGCACATCCCGAGCGTTATCAGATTTTGGCCGACCTTTCCATTAGCGCAACCGGTCCGGTGGGCTCTGTTTTTCTCTTTTCCCGGCTCCAGCCTGAGGCTCTTGACGGCAGATTGGTACTCCTGAGCGGTCAGTCCGACACCGCAGTTCGTCTGATTAAGATCATCCTTGAAGAATTTTACAGGGTTAACCCGCGCTACAGTGTTGGCGAAGTCTATGGCCCCAGCGGTTGGGCAGAAGGCGTAAGCGGAGTGCTTGCAATCGGCGACGATGCCCTGCGGCTGAAAGCCGAAGGCCGCTATCCCGTGCAGTTAGATCTTGGCGAAATCTGGCACAGGGTTACCGGTTTGCCTTTTGTTTTCTCAGTCTGTGCGGCACGGGAGGCCTTTCTCGCCGAACAGCCCGATACAGCCAGGGCTATCAGGCAAACCTTGGTCGATTGCCGGGAACAGGGCATTCTGCGTATGGCTGAAATCTGTGGGAAGGTTGCACGTCGCATTCCCATGGATTGCGACGCTTGTTCCCATTATCTTATGGGCATTGAGCATGACCTTTCCCCCATGAAAATCCTGGCCTTGCAACGCTTTTTTCAGTATCTGATTGACAGGGGCGAAGCACCAGCCGAAACTTTACCGCTAAAAATCTTTCGTTAACAATTTTTCATTGATCTCTCCCATTGGATTTCAGAAATTTCTCATGAATGATATGCAGACCCCTGAAGCGAAGAAAAAGTTTGTTAAAGAAAAGTTTTCTTCAATCAGCGGCCGTTACGATCTACTTAATTCGCTTCTCTCCCTGCAGATCGACCGCTACTGGCGGTGGCGGACGACGCGGTTACTTCGAAAATTCCCTGATGGCTGGGTTCTTGATCTTTGTGCCGGCACCATGCCACTTACCCTTGAATTGACTAGACAGGCGCCTAAAAGGAAAGTGTTGGCTATTGATTTTTGCGAAGACATGCTGCGAGCCGGAGCCAAGGCTCTTCCTTCCGATGACCGCAAGGCACGCATCTTTCCTGCGTGCGGAGACGGTGAAATCATACCGGCACCTTCCAACGCTTTTTGGGGGTGCACTGTAGCCTTCGGCGTACGCAATTTGTCGCAAACCCTGCAGGGTTTGCGTGAGATGCACCGGATTCTGCGGCCATCAGGAAAGCTGCTTATCCTTGAATTCAGCCGGCCAACCCATCCAATTATTAAACCGCTCTACTCCCTTTATTTAAACCGCGTTCTACCGACCATCGCCGGTCTGATTTCCGGCGACAGAGAAGCTTACCAATATCTGGCTTCCTCAATTGCCGCATTTTATGAGCCAGAAGAACTGTTGACTATGATGCGCGAAGCCGGATTCACCTCAGCCTCGCGTACCCCGATGACCTTCGGCATCGTTTCCATCTACATCGGAATCAAGGAATAATCATGGCAGGTTGTCAAAGCATCATCCTTGGTATAACAGGCGCCACCGGAATGCTCTATGTGCCGGCACTGCTTCATCTGCTGGCAGAACAAAAGGTTGAGGTGCACGGTATCGTTTCCGAAGCAGGCCGGAAGGTCTTGCAGTTTGAACGGGGGCTTGCGCCCGAGCAGTTACCGCACGTCAGCCGCTGGTTTGCCCCTGATGATTTTTTTGCCCCGCCTGCCTCAGGGTCTTCCTGTTATGACGCCATGGTGGTTCTGCCATGCAGCATGGGCAGCCTAGCCGCCATTGCCGGGGGCTATTGCGGTAACTTGCTGCACAGGTGTGCCGACGTCACCCTCAAGGAGCGGCGCCCTTTGCTCCTCGCCGTCCGGGAAACGCCTCTCAACCGTACTCATTTGCGCAACATGCTGGCCGCCCATGAGGCCGGCGCGGTCATTTGTCCGCCCATGCCCTCTTTTTACCATCATCCCAAAGATATGAACGACCTTGCCCTGCACTTTGCCGCGCGTCTCTGCGACCTGTTGCGTATCCCTGTCTCTGCCGCCAATATCAATCGCTGGCAAGGGGGGTGAACATGTGGAAAAAAATCGCCACTCTGCTTGAGATGATCAAATTCGAGCACACGGTTTTTGCCATGCCTTTTGCCTTAATGGGTGCTTTTCTTGCCCAACGGGGGGTGCCGGAGATCAATGTTTTTTTATGGGTTGTTCTTGCCATGGTTGGAGCCCGCACTTGTGCCATGGGATTCAACCGGATTGCAGACCGGCGCTTTGACGCCGCTAACCCCAGGACAGCTGACCGCGCTCTTCCAGCTGGACAGGTCAGTCTTTTCGAATCCTGGCTGATGGTGGTACTGGCCGGCATCCTCTTCTTTTTTGCCTGTTTCATGCTCAACCCTCTGGCTCTGAAAATGGCACCGGTGGCCCTGAGCCTGACCCTCTTTTACTCACTCACGAAGCGGTTCACCTGGCTCTGCCATGTGGTGCTCGGAATAGCCCTCGCCTTTTCTCCACTTGGCGGTTGGGTGGCGGTCGCTGCAAGCTTTCAAAATTATCCGTGGGAGCTCTCGCTGGGTGTTCTTTTCTGGGTTGCCGGTTTTGATTGCGTTTATGCCTGCCTGGACGCTGATTTTGATCGTACCGCCGGTTTGTTCTCGATGCCAGCGATCTTCGGGCGGCGCAACGGGTTTCGCATTGCTGTCACTTTCCATGCGCTTGCATTTTTTCTCTTCACCCTGACCGGTATCAGGATGGGACTCAATCTCTGGTATTACGTTGGAATCCTGGTCACCGGCAGCGCGCTCTTTTATCAGCATCTCATCGTCAACCCGAAAGATCTTTCTCGCATCCAGCAATCTTTTTTTTCAATGAACGGATTGATTGCCCTCACTCTTTTTCTAGCCACCTGCATCGCCCTGGCAACGGCCTCCTGAGATGCAATTTCAGGCCGGGTTCTTGCTACTTTTCCTCCTGCTTGGTTTGAGCAGCCAAGGGACTGTCGCCACCGCCACCACAGAGGTTCTCGAAACCTTGCCTTCCCAGTTAGACACGACCACTCTTGCCATTATATTTTCCGGTTCTGAGACCCTGCATTATGCGGTAAGCTGGAGCGGAGGAGTGAAAATCGGCGATATCTATATGAAAATAAACAATGAAAAAGGAGAGGATGATTCCTTCAATATATCAGCCAAGGTCAAGGATTATGGTCCGTTAGAGCTTTTGTATCCTATCGACGACACCTTTAACTGTTTTGTTTCCGGTCCGATGAAACTACCGTATCGTTACGAGGTGTATCAAAAAGAAGGATATGGCAGGAAAACCACGCGACTGACTCAGTATGATCAGGTAAACCTTCTGGTGCGATATCAAAGAAATATGGAAGCCGAGGAGAAATTCAAAATTGCAGGCACAGTGTACAATGAATTTGCTTCGTTTATTATTACCAGGGCGCTGACGTTTCACAAAGGAGAAGACACCGTAGTGCCGACCTTTGCCGATAAAAAGCGTCAGGAAGTCATGGTCTCACTTGTGCAGCGGGAGAAACGGCAAACCGTGTTCGGTGTGAAGGATACCTTGAAGGTGTACCCCAAAATGTATTTCAAGGGGTTATATGAGAAGAGCGGCAAAACCTTTGTCTGGCTCACCGACGACAAGTGTCGCGTCCCGGTGGAAATTCACTCCAAGATAGCGATCGGATCACTGGTGGCGGAACTGGTGGAATACACCAATTCCGCCTGCCCTGAGTTGCGACGCGTGAAAGAACGATAAGATATTGAAATTAATATTATAAATATGTTTATCCGAGTTTAATTTCAATTTTTCTAGGTTGCACAGGGACAGCCTTGGGCAAGCGCAACGTCAGAACACCGTCAGCAAGCGAGGCCTCAATTTTTTCCTGAGCAATTGATTCCGCGACCGTAAAGCGACGGAGATAATGTCCGCTTTCGTACTCTTCAAGCACCATCCGGCCCGTTTGCTTGTTCGCGACACGATGTCCCTGGATGGTGAGGATATTGTCTTCCAGGGAAAGCTCGATACCTTCAACTGTGACTCCCGGCATATCGGCAATGACAGCCACTTCCTTGTCGGTTTCGTAAATATCGACGTGCGGCGCAAAATAGGTCTCGGTTTTTGTGGTTTCATCGCCTGGTTGCGCTGCTTTTTTCTCTTGAATTTTCAATTCCTGCTCGGCCATGACAGACCTCCTATTCGGCGATAACTTTGATTTGGCGGGGAGTGACTGCGGAGGCCTTCAGCAGAGTGATGGTCAAGATGCCGTTGCTCAGCCGTGCGCCGACATGCTCTGTGTCCACCTTGACCGGCAGCGCGATGGCCCGGCTGAAACTTCCGAATTCGATCTCGCGACGATGATACGATGCCCCTGTTTCGTCCTGCCGGCGGTCTCGTTTTCCTTGAATGGTAAGGGTTTCCCCTTCAATGGAAAGGTCAAGATCTTCTGCTTTGACCCCCGGCAATTCTGCCGTGATCACTAGCCTGTCGGCTTCTTCAAAGATGTTGAGCGCCGGATAAACATTCGCTCGATTCTGGCCTTTGCCTTTTTCGACATACGAGCGCGATAGTTCATCAAGCCCTTGGCGGATGCGCTCGAATTCGGCCCATGGGTTTCGAAATACTGGTCGCTCGGCAAATCGTATAAATGCCATGATACACCTCCTCTTTGGGGTTATAGTTTTCTCTGCGCTCTTACTGTAAGATGCCGAAAGATCTTGTCAAGAGAGGTGGGCATGCGGAAAGAGGGTTGCTTTTTTTACTCGAAATGACAACACTAAAAACTCAGTCTTGAATGTATTATCAACCGAATAAAGGAGTGAAGAAATGAGTGAGGCTGTGATTGCCACCGAGTGTCCGGATTTACAATTACTCCACCGAGGTAAGGTGCGGGATATGTACGAAATCCCTGGTCATGCCGATAAATTGCTGATGGTGGCCACCGACAGGATTTCCGCCTACGATGTGATCATGGCGGATCCCATCCCGGACAAAGGTAAAATTTTAACGCAAATTTCGCTTTTCTGGTTCAAACTACTGGGCGACATCGTGCCTAATCACCTGATTAGCGCCGATATCGATCAGTTTCCCGCCGTATGCCAGCAGTATCGGACTCAGTTGGAAGGTCGGACCATGCTGGTCAAACGGAGCAAGGTCGTGCCGATTGAATGCATTGTTCGCGGTTATCTTTCCGGTTCGTTCTGGAGTGCATACAAGAAAAATCCCACGGTTTGCGGCTTCAAGCTGCCCGAGGGGATGCGTGAGTCAGATAAATTTCCCGAACCCCTGTTCACCCCCTCAACCAAGGCTGCGCAGGGTTTACACGATGAAAACATCTCGATTGAGCAGATGCGGAAGTTGGTCGGCAGTGAACTGACCGATCAGATGGCCGCAGTCAGCATCAAACTCTATACAGCGCGCCGCCGACTATGCCCGCGCGAAAGGAATCATCATCGCTGACACCAAATTTGAGATGGGTCTTGACGGCGAAACTCTGACACTGGTGGACGAGGTGCTGACCCCGGATTCCTCCCGATTCTGGCCCCTTGATCAATACACTCCCGGAAAAGGGCAGCCGAGTTTCGATAAGCAGTTCCTACGCGATTACCTCTCTTCGCTCGACTGGGACAAGCAACCGCCGGCTCCTACCGTGCCGCCGGAAATCTTAGAGAAAACACGAAGTCGCTATAGAGAAGCCCAGGAAAAATTGACCTGTTGAGCCTCTCTCAAGTTCCCTGTTCCGTTTCGCCTAACGCAGCCGAACAGGGAACTCTATTTGTCACCCGCAGCTCAGATCCGTTGAAGCTGACGAGGTCACCCGGATACAGTTTACGCCGTTTTCTCGTTTCCAGAACGCCGTTAACCTTAGCCAACCCCTGAGTGATCAGGTACCTGGCCTCGCCGCCGCTAGTGGTCAAATCTTCCCGTTTCAGCAATTTATCCAGTTCGATATATTCTGTGTCAATGGGTGCAATTCTGATGTGATTAGGCTGCAAGATTGGCATACAGTGCTCGTGATATCGAATTAATCCGAAGCTTATCGATTGTGCCTTTGGGGGCTCAGGTAAAACTCAGGGGGAAAAACGGATTGTTGTCTTGAATGATTTTAACCGCCATTCACACAGGGAAGAAATTGCGACGAAGAAAAAAGAGAGCCCTCAGGTTCCCGATGAGGGCTCTCTGCTGCATGCTATAAAAAATCATAGAGCCCGTAAAAATTCGGGTTTCAGCACCAGGTCACCGGCAAGCGCTTGATCGATAAGGGAGAGGGTTGCTGCTTTTTCTTCAGGGAGTTTTGCCCTGATCGGCAGGTAATTGGAAGCATGGTTAGCATGAAAAAGACCATTGCTGAGTTCGGTGGCGGCTATTATGGTTCGCAACTCCCGCAATATGGCAAAAGGTTCGGGCATGGCAAAACGGCCCGCTTGATATTCGGCGTGGAGGATAGTCCCCGGTTCGATCATTAAACTCAAGGCGCCGACATAATCAGGATCCATCGCACTCAGAACCCTCCCGGTTTCAATAGCATGAAACTCCGAACGCTTCGCTCCGGCAATGCCAAGTAGCACGGTCACGGATAAACGGATGCCGACGGATTTAACCTTTTTCCCCATTTCGATTATTTGCGCCGAGGTTGCCCCCTTGTTGATGCCGGCCAAAGTCAGGTCGTCTCCGCTTTCCAACCCCATATAGACAATTCCCAGGCCCAGCCGTCGCAGATCCTGTAATTCTTCAATTGTCTTTAACTTGAGACTTTTGCTATTGGCATAAATCCCTATCCTGTCTATCTGCGGCAGCCTGGAATTGATCCGTTCGAGAATAGCAAGTAGTCTCGGTTGGGGAAGAATCAAGGCATCGCCGTCACAAAGAAACAACCGCCGGGCGTGGGGGAAATGGCAGGCTGCATAGTCGATATCAGCAAAAACAATATCTTCCGGGGTGATAGTGAACCGCTGCCCCTTGTACATCCCGCAAAAATGGCATTTGTTGTGGGAGCAGCCGGTGGTTACCTGTAACAAAATGCTGTTAGCTTCGCTAGGGGGCCTGTAGATAGTTCCTTGATAGTGCATAGGTGCGTAACCAACAGTTTACTCAAGAGGCTTGAGCCGCTTGACCAATTCCGCCATATCCCGCCTGATGTTCAGATAACGTTCTTGGCTTAAGCCGGCACCCAAACCGACTTTTTCCGCCATCTCCAATGTTAGGAAATCTCCGGGTGCATGGGCATCGGCGTTAATCGCCAGAGGGGCACCTGTTCGTTCTGCTATTTTGGCTACATGGCCGTTAGTCAGACTGTGGCCCTTACGTCCCGATAACTCCAGGAAAATGTGATTTTTTTCAGCCAATGCGGCCTCTTCCTCGGTAATAAAACCAGGATGAGCGAGGAGGTCGATATCAGCCTCTAGGGCGGCCCGATTGGTGCCAGGCACCACTGGTTCGACAGGTGTTTCTCCATGCACCACGATCAATTGAGCGCCAAGCAACCGCGATTGGCGAGCTAACGGTGCTATAAGGGCAGGGGGCACATGAGTCAGTTCCACACCTACGATCAATCGGGTGGCGTTGACCCGGTTCAAATCCCGGGCTACCTTGATCAGGTTGGGAATGAGAATATGAATGTTGGAGGAGTCGGCATGATCGGTAATGGCAATGGCCTTGTAACCGAGAACCTCGACTCGACGGACATGCTCAGAAGGGACAAGGGCACCGTCACTGAAGAAAGTGTGCGAATGAAAATCAATCATGTAAATACAATCCTATAGACCGAATAGTTAATTTTTAACTTGAAGTGTTCCTTTTAGGGAGTGCTTCCCGGCATGGTCTATACGTACCACCACGAGGTCGCCTGGTGACAAGGTCCCAGTCGGCCTATTACAGTGAACGATATGGTTGGTCGGCGTGCGGCCCTTGATATCGCTGTGGCCTATAGATTCAATCATAATCTCAACTTCACTCCCTATATACTCGCTGTTACGCTCAAAACAGATGCAATCCTGCCTGCCTTGAAAGGTGGCAAGGCGCATGCTTTTCACCTCATCCGGTATTTTGTCTCCAAAGGCGAGGGAACGGGTATGGGGCCGATCAGAATACTTAAAGGAAAAAGAACTATGGAACCGCACACTATTAAGCAAATCCATAGTGGCCTGAAAGTCGGTATCTGTCTCTCCAGGAAACCCGACGATGATGTCGGTGGCTAAGGCAATATCGGACCTATAGCTACGAAGCAACGCCACTTGATTGAGATAGGATTCAGCTGTGTACTTTCTGTTCATCCTTTGCAGCACTGCATTGGAACCAGACTGGACCGGAAGATGAAAATGCGGGCACAGATTTTCAATTTCAGCAAAACATCGCATCAACTCTTCGGAAAGATCCTTGGGATTGGAGGTGGTGAAGCGAAGCCTGCGCAGCCCTTTTATTCCGGCCACCCGGCGCAGTAAAGTCGGAAAGGATACTTTTTCATCTCCAACCTCATTGGTCATGCCGTAAGAATTAACATTCTGTCCCAACAAGGTGATTTCCATTATCCCCTGACCAACAAGGATCTCCACCTCCTCAATGATATCGGCCATGGGTCGGCTGATCTCTCTCCCCCTAGTCGTCGGAACCACGCAGTAACTGCAGTAATTATTACACCCCTGCATGATAGTAACGTAGCGCTTGAAACCCGTGAAGGGAAGGGGAGGGGGATGCGCCAACTAATAGTTTTTGAAAAGGCGGAATGGCAAAAGATGTTTCCAGATTGGTAGCAATCTCTTTGACTGTGATGCGATGCTGCAGTCGGGCGAGCATTTCGGGCAGCTGATAAATCTGTTGCGTGCCGACGACCAGATCGACATGTGGCATCCTTTCACGAATCCGCTCTCCCTCCTGTTGGGCAACGCACCCAGTAACTCCGAGAAGAAGGGCCGGATTTTTTGTTTTTTCCTCTCGCAATGAACCAAGCAGACTGAACACTTTCTGTTCAGCTTTCTCACGGATGCTGCACGTGTTGATCAGGATGACATCAGCGCCTTCGGCAATGCTGGTTGAGACATATCCTTCTTGGGCAAGGAGTTGCTCGATAATCTCAGAGTCCCGCTCATTCATCTGGCAGCCAAAGGTTTTTATATAAATGCTTTTGCTCATGAAATCAGAATGCGTAGTCTCATCGGTCGGATATTTTAAATTGGGTCAGATCTCCAGCTAATGCCGTAAGGAGATGCATGGTTTCCAGAAAAAGGCAGTCCAAAGTCTGGATTTTTACCAATCCCTTGACCGGAGAAAGGGTGGAGAGAATGGCCAGTCCATCGTACCCCTCAAGAATAAACCGAAGCCAACTGATCTTTTCAGGTCGGATGAGCAGATACCATTCGATGACTAAGGGCATACAGTTTGTATTGATATAAAAAGTGAAGAGTAGTGATTAAACAGTTAATGAAGCATCATTATGCTCGATAATATCTTTATATCTTTCGAGTACCGGCGCAACTTCTTCCTCGAGGAATTCAGTGGTTTGCATGGCGGCTCGACCGGTAAATTGCTGATAATCGCCAAGTAAGCCGTTTATTTCGTCAATAGTAAAAGGAATTCGATCATCTTTGGCGAGAAGTTCGAGAAGATTATTGTGCAAACCTTGGTTTTTGACTGCAAAGCCAGCCGCAACAGAATGCTCACGAATGATTTCATGCATCTCCTGTCGACTGTTGCCTTTTTCAACACAGGCCATCAAAATCTTTTCGGTCGCCATGAAAGGCAATTCTTCTCTTAAATGGCGTTCAATTTGCTTCGGATAAACAACCATATCATTAGTAATATTTATATAAAGCTTTAATATCGCATCGGTCAGAAGAAAGGCCTGAGCCAGATCCATGCGCCGAATGGCTGAATCGTCTAGAGTGCGCTCAAACCATTGGTTGGCAGCGGTGGCGGCAAAATTAGCAGGAAGTCCCATCAGTTTCCTCGCCAGCCCTGTCATGCGTTCGGACCGCATGGGGTTGCGCTTGTAGGCCATGGCTGAGCTGCCGACTTGTTTGCTCTCAAAAGGTTCTTCCTGGATTTTCAGATTGGACAGGAGGCGGAGGTCAACGGCAAATTTGTGAGCGGAAGAACCAATACCCGCAAGGGTTTCAGCGGTTTTCATGTCGAGTTTTCGCGGATAAGTCTGCCCGGTAACAGCAAAAACCTGATCGAAACCTATTTTATGGGAAACGCGGCGGTCTAATTCGCGAACCTTCTCGTGATCACCGTTAAACAGCTCGATAAAGGTCGCCTGAGTCCCCACTGTCCCCTTAGCGCCACGTGCTTTAATTTGCCCCTCAAGCTGCTCAATATACACAAGATCCATCAATAGATCTTGGATATACAGTGTGTTGCGTTTACCGACGGTGGTTGGCTGGGCTGGTTGATAGTGGGTAAACCCCAACGTGGCAAGATCTTTATGGGCAGCGCAAAAATCGGCCAGATTGACAATCACATTAATTAATGATTTTTTAATCAGCTGCAATGCTCGTTTCTGGATGAGTAAATCGGTGTTACAGACTACAAATTGTGAGGTTGCGCCGAGATGGATAATTGGTTCTGCAAGAGGGCACTGTTGTCCATAAGCATAGACATGAGCCATGACATCGTGGCGAATTTCACGTTCCTTAGCGGTAGCCATGTCGAAATCGATATTGTCAATGTTCGCCTTAAGCTCGGCAACCATTTCGGCAGTAACAGTTGCAAGACCTAATTCGTGTTGCGCTTCGGCTAAAGCGACCCAGCATTTTCGCCAATGGGTAAACTTGTAACGCTCGGAAAAAAGTTCCTGCATCTCGCGGCTTGTATAGCGGGAAACTAGTGGTTCCTGGTAGATCTCACGGTTCATAAGGAAGTCTCTCTAGCAGAATGAGTGAAGATGTGAGGGGTTTAGCTTGTTTCAGAAATTTATTCAATGCTTTGCATGGAATAATGTTGCCGACAAGACATTACCAGCAAACACAAAAAAATGACGCAAATCATGACCATCTCGACAAAAGCATAACGTCGCATAATATATATTATGTTAAATTTTATATTATAACGATATCAAGTTGTTATAATATTGAGAGCGTTAATCTGGTCACGTTCCACCCCTCGGAACCATGATCGTTTCAATTGGAAAACAAGGTCGACCGGTCCAACGTGATTCAGGCCGATGCGGGCCAAATGAAAACCGATTCCATGAAAGACCTGATCTCCGCCTTGCACCTGAAAAATCAAATGTTCGCGCTGCATTTTTAGGGAAGTCAACTTCTGTTCGGTCAAAAGAAAGGTCGGTTCAGTGTTCCCTTCCCCAAAGGGCTGCAACCATTGCAAGGCCTTCACAAAATCCTTCGAAAGCAGAGCGGATTCCTTTATTTTATAATCAACAATAATCTTAGATTGTTCGTTTAACTTATTGTTTAATAGTGATACATACTGATTAAAGACTTGCCCGAAGTGTTCCAAGTTTTCTTTTTTCAATGTCAAACCCACGGCCATCGCGTGTCCGCCAAACTGTTCAATAACGGAAGAACACTGCTCCAACACATGAAATAGGTTGATACCTTTTATTGAACGGCCTGAACCTTTAACCAGGTTTTCTGGCCCATTGTTGCGATCGTCAGTAAAAATTATATTGGGCCGATTGTAACGATCAGCTATTCGCGAGGCAAGGATTCCCAACACACCCGGATGACAATCTTGCTGATAAACAGATAATCCATTCATCTTGGCCTCAACCTGCTCCGAGCATTTCGCCTCGACGAGTGCCAAAGCACTGGACTCAAGTTGTTTTCTGGTGGCATTCATCTGTTCTAACTCACCGGCAATCCCCCTCGCCTGCTGTATGTTTTCGGTGAGAAGCAATTCAACGCCTTTCTGGGGAAACCCTAATCGTCCTGCGGCGTTAATTCGCGGGGCCAACTTGAAGGATATATCCTCAGAAAGAATCTCCCTGGCCTCCAATCCGCAACATTCGCAAAGAGAAAGAACACCAAATCGTAATTTTGCAGATAAAACCTCAAGTCCTGCGCGAACAAGAATACGATTCACCCCCACGAGCGGGACCACATCCGCAACTGTGCCGAGTGCCACCAAATCGAGGTATTTTTTCAAATTAATACTGGCACCCATTGCCTTGCGCAGGGCTACAATCAAAAAGAAGGCCACTCCAACACCAGAGAGGAAGGCACAGGGAAACGTGCAACCATCCTGTTTGGGATTAAGGATGGCATTGGCTCTGGGAAGAACCTCCTGCGGTTCATGATGGTCAGTGACAACAACGTCAAACCCGAACTGCCTGGCATATGCAACCTCTTGAATCGCCGTGATGCCGCAATCCACTGAAATTATAACTCCCCCCTTTTCCGGGCGCTGCGCAATTAGGCGATCAATAGAATCAAACGACAGGCCGTAACTTTCTTCCAGCCGGTTAGGGATATAAAAAAAAGCCTCGTAACCGATCTCCTTGAAAAAGGAAACAAGGAGAGCTGTTGCGCTGATCCCATCAACATCATAATCACCATGGATAAATATCGGTTTGTTTTTACGGCAGTTTTCAATGATGCAGGAGACTGCCTCCTGCATGCCCTTCATGCTATCCGGCGGCGGTAACATGGTGAGTTGCGGATAAAGAAATTCATGCGCTTGTTCAAGCGTGGTCACGCCGCGGCTGTATAAAATTTCACCCACTTGGCAAGGAATACCAAATTCCCTGCCTATCATTTCTCCAAACGCCCTTTCCGATGGACTGCCGGAGCAGAGCAGAATGTAATCAGGACCAACCATGTTTGCTTTGACTGATTAATATATTCATTTTTTTAGAAATGAGGCGATGGCCTCGAAAATCATATTAGTGGTGCCAATATCGTGCCACTGCACCTGTTGCTGGTTCCTAAACCACGTCATCTGTCTCTTGGCGTATCGCCTAGTGTCACGAATAAGAGTAGAGGTTGCTGTCTCCCTATCCCACTCTCCTGCTATACAGGCAGTCATGTGCCTGTAGCCTATCGATTGCATGGCCGGCAGACTCCTTGTGTAACCTCTGGACAGGAGATCCTCGACTTCTTTCTCGAATGTATCGCTCATCATACTGACAGTTCGTCTCTTTATTCTATCGTGCAGCAGTGCGCGATCACAGAGAAGTCCAAGAAGTAACAGTCGAGAGAAGCATGAGCCTCGCCCAAACTGTTTCTGGCGACGAAGGTGTTCTGACCAGGGAGTGCCGGTGGCATAAAAAATTTCCAGTCCGCGAAGGATGCGTTGGGTGTCATTGCTGTGAATCCGCAACCCACTTTCCCTGTCCATTGCCAACAATTCCCGATGCAAGGCTTCTTTGCCTTCGTCTTGCAAGCGTTGCTGCAGGTGTTCCCTAACATCTTGCGGAACATTAATTGTGTCGAATATTCCATTGATTAAAGATGAAAGATAGAGACCTGTTCCTCCAGTAACCAGAGGTGTTTTTCCCCGGGCGAGTATTCCTTTGATTGCTCTTTGGGCATCGCGAACGAAACGGGCCGCATCATACTGTTCGTCCGGATCAACGATGTCGATCAGATGATGCACCACCCGTCGCTGCTCTTCCCTGCTTACCTTGGCCGTGCCGATATCCATATGCCGATAAACCTGCATTGAGTCCATGGAAATGATCTCGCAACCAAAGGTCTCGGCAATCTGGAGGGATAGCGAAGTCTTACCGATGGCGGTTGGCCCGACCAGAGCAAGTATTGGAGCTGTTACAGGCGAACAGGTTGTCATTCTTCAAAACTGACCAAAGGCAGAATACGTTGGAGGTTTTTTGGTCCTATTCCCGGAATTTCGAGCAGATCTTCAGAGCTGGTGAACTTCCCTTTCTTTTTCAACCCGTCATTAATCAGCGCGGCTAAATGAGGGCCGACCCCAGGCAACATCTCTACATCTTCCTGCCGACTTCGGTTGATCGGCAAGGGGCGATTCAGAAATAAGGCAAGTTCCGCTGGAATACGAGCACTGCTGTTTTTTTCTGAAAAATTGGAAAGTTGATGCATTTGACGAGAAACAGGGTCAGCTTTTCCTGGCAAGCACTCTTGGCCAGCCATATTCCCAGCAAGGCTGACGATCTGCCAGCGCTCTGTGCCGGTGAGCGGTGCTATTCCATAGACAAGCATGTTTTCATTCCTTTCCATTGAGAAAATAGGCAGGAAAATAATGAACCAACCTAAAAGAAAAAGGACAAGCGTTTGCTTGTCCTTGCTTGCAATCTCAGCGGTGACCCGCTCCGGATCAGTTTCTGGTCTTTTCATCCTTCATCAATTTATAGTTGATGCTGTCCACCAATGCCTGCCAACTCGCTTCGATGATATTTACCGAAACGCCGACCGTGCCCCAACTGTCCTCAAGATCCTTGCTCTCTACCAGCACCCGCACCTTGGCGCCGGTACCGTGTTCGCCGGTCAAAACCCGAACTTTATAATCGGTGAGTTCCATATCTTCCAGGCTGGGGTAAAATCGCGTTAGAGCCTTGCGCAGGGCGCGATCCAGTGCATTAACAGGGCCATCGCCCATGGCGGCTGTGTGCACCTCGTTGCCGTCGACAAACAAGCGAATGGTGGCTTCCGTGATGGGTTTTTGGGTCATATCATACTTGTGATTCATCACCCTGTAGGCCTCGGACTGGAAGAACCTCCGCTGCAGTCCGAGTGCTCGGCGCATCAGCAACTCAAAACTCGCTTCGGCCGCTTCGTATTGATACCCTTGATTCTCCAGCTCTTTCAGGTCGCTGATAATCGAGACCATCAACGGATCATCCTGTTCGATATCCAGCCCATATTTCTGCGCCTTCATCAGAACATTGGCCTTGCCGGACTGATCGGAGATCAGTATTCGCCGGGCATTCCCCACTTTTTCAGGGGCAATGTGTTCATAGGTCATGGGATTACGCTGTACGGCACTGACATGAATACCACCTTTATGGGCAAAGGCTGATTCGCCAACATAGGGCTGATAGCGATTGTGCGGCAGATTGGCCAGTTCATTGACCATTCTTGCCGTGGTGTACAACTGGTCTATACGCGTGCCCACCTTGCATTCCAGGCCCATTTTGAAGATCAGAGCCGGAATGATTGAAGTCAGGTTAGCGTTGCCGCAGCGCTCCCCAAAGCCGTTGATGGTTCCCTGCACCTGGTTGGCGCCAAGGTGCACGCTCATCAGGGCATTGGCCACCGCAGTTTCCGAATCATTGTGGGAATGAATGCCAATGCGAACATCGCTACCGAGGTCAGCGCAATAGCGCTGCACGCGCTGCATGATCTCAGGAATCTCATGGGGCAAAGTGCCGCCGTTGGTGTCGCAGAGAACAAGGGTCTCCGCTCCTCCGGAAATTGCCTTGCCCAAGGTGGCGAGGCAGTATTCTCGGTTGTTTTTGAATCCGTCAAAAAAATGCTCGGCGTCGTAGATCAGGTGTTGGACCCGGGGACGCAGGTAAGCAAGAGAATCCTCGATAATCTGTAAATTATCTTCAAGTTCGATTCGCAAAGCATCAATAACATGGATATCCCAGCTCTTGCCAAAAATAGTTACCGCCGGAGTTTTTGCCGCCAGCAGGGCTTGGATATTCGGGTCATTTTCCGGACTTTTCTGAAAATGACGGGTTGAACCAAAAGCTGTTAACTTGGCCTGCTTCAACGCGACATCCTGCATCTGCTTAAAAAAATCGACAGCCAGCGGGTTGGAACCCGGCCAGCCGCCCTCAATATAATCAATACCAATCCGATCAAGTTGCCGGCAGACCTTGATTTTATCATCGACCGAAAGGTTGAAATTCTCGGCCTGGGTGCCATCCCGCAGGGTGGTATCGTACAACTCGATGACTCTGGCCATTTGTTTACTCTGCTTCTTCGAGTGGTAAATTATCCTTGTCCAAGGCAAAGGCGTCATGCAGGGCCCTGACCGCAAGTTCCGCGTATTTCTCGGCAATAATGCAGGAAACTTTGATTTCTGAAGTCGACACCATTATCATATTGACCCCCTCTTTGGCGAGGATCTGGAACATGGTCGAGGCAATACCCGGATGGTTGCGCATGCCGACACCGACGATCGAAATCTTGGCAATGTCCTTGTCACCGGTCACTGTCTCCGCTTTAATCTCCTCGGCCACTTTTTTTAGTATTTCCATGGCCTGGTCGTAATCCCGACGCAAGACCGTGAAGGTCATGTCTGTGAGGCGGCCGTTTTGGGTGTTCTGAATGATCATGTCGACCAGAATGCCGGCATCGGAAATAGGGAGAAAGATTTTTGCTGCAATTCCAGGTTGATCCGGAACTTGTTTAATTGTGATTCGAGCTTCGTTTTTGCTGTATGTAATGCCGGATACAAGCATGGATTCCATGATTTTGTCCTCCTCAACCACCCAAGTGCCAATGTTTTCAGAAAAAGTAGAACGGACATGTACAGGCACACGAAACCTTTTCGCCAACCCCACAGACCGGATATCCAGAACTTTCGCTCCCAAGCTGGCAAGTTCCAGCATTTCGTCGTAACTGATATAATCGATTTTTCGTGCCTGGGGGCAGATGTTGGGATCGGTTGTGTACACGCCCTCAACATCGGTGAAAATTTCGCAGGCGTCGGCCTGCATCGCGGCAGCGAGGGCCACGGCCGTGGTGTCGGAGCCGCCCCGACCCAGGGTGGTGATGTCTCCGTCATCGGTAACGCCTTGAAATCCGGCAATAACGACTATTTTCCCCTGGTCGAGATGTTCGTTGATCATGGTTCGAATCAATCGAGCGAATCCGAGCTTTGGTATGCATAGTATCGGTGTGGATTGCTACCTGATCGCCGAGCAAGGACACAGCATCAAATCCCAGGTCCTTGATGGCCATGGCAAACAGAGCCACTGTCACCTGTTCGCCGGTAGCCAGTAGCATATCCATCTCGCGCTGGTCGGGGATTCGCTGCATGGCAAGAGCCAGTCCGGTCAGGCGGTCGGTTTCGCCAGACATCGCCGAGAGGACGACCACCATCTGGTTGCCCGATTCGTGGGTCCTGGTGACCCGTTGAGCCACTGCCCTGATTTTCTCGGTGGTCCCAACGGAGGTACCACCAAACTTCTGAACGATAAGCGCCATAATCGTATCCGAAAAAGAAGAAAAAAGGGGTGCGAAGGCGTTGGGGTATGGATCATCCCTCGGAATCGTTTCCAACAGAGCTGATTACTGCAGTCGACAAGCCTATCACCCACAATAAAAAAGAAATTGAGAATTTAAGATGTATTTTTAAATTTGCAACCTCAATCCATATTCTGTACATACGGGGGCACTTTTCTTTCCCTCTGCCCATGGCCCTGATAAATGCCTGCATCTGCTTTTCATATTGTTCTGGTGGAACCGGAAATTCCCCCCAACACCGGCTCAATCGCCCGGTTATGCGGAGCAACGGACACCACCCTCGATTTGGTGCATCCACTGGGATTCGAAGTTGACAACCGGCATCTTAAACGAGCTGGGCTGGATTACTGGCCCCATGTCAGTATCAATTACTGGGAGAGCTTTGACGCTTTTCTGCAACAGCAGAATGAACAATCTTTATACTTTTTTACCACAAAAACGAAAAGATCCTACACGGAAGCCCAGTTCAAGGCAGGAGACAAACTGATCTTCGGTAAGGAGACAAAAGGCTTGCCGGAAGATATTCTCAAGCTGTATAGTGACCGTTGCCTGACGATTCCCATGAGTAATTCCAATATCCGCAGCCTCAATCTGGCGATGGCTGCGGGGATTGTCCTCTATGAAGCCTTGCGGCAGATCCGCCGTTAATACAACGTATCATCACCACCTTCGCACCAAGGAGAAAGTAATGCCCGAAAGAATTTATAATTTCAGCCCAGGTCCAGGCACCCTGCCCTATTCCGTCCTCCAGGAGGCAGCGGCCGATATAGTCAATTTCAAGAATAAGGGTATTGGCCTGATCGAACTCAGTCACCGGTCCAAAGAGTTCATGGCGGTGGCTGACGAGACCGAAGTCCTCATCCGCGAACTTATGGGCGTTCCTCAGAATTACAAAGTTCTTTTTCTCCAGGGCGGCGCTTCATCGCAGTTTTTCATGGTGCCCATGAATCTCTTGAAAAACGATCAGAAGGCCACATATCTCAACACCGGTGTCTGGGCGAAAAAGGCAATCAAAGAAGCCAAACTCTTCGGCAAGGTCGATGTTGCCTACTCCAGTGAGGATATCACCTACAAACGGGTGCCGAGCGACGACGAGTACACCGTGGATGCAGAGAGTAAATACCTCTACTTTGTCACCAACAACACCATCTACGGCACTCAGTTTCCGACTATGCCCGCAACAAGGATGCGATGCTGATCGCCGACATGTCCTCGGACATCCTTTCTCGACCGGTGGATGTCAGCAAGTTTGGTCTGATTTTTGCCGGGGCGCAAAAGAACATGGGACCTGCCGGAGTCACCGTGGTGATTATCCGCGACGATCTACTTGATCTGGTCGACGATAAGGTGCCGACCATGCTCAAATACAAAACCCATGCCGAAAAAGACTCCATGTTCAACACCCCGCCCTGCTTCTCCATTTATTGTGTCGGCCGGGTGATGAACTGGCTCAAGCAGTTGGGCGGCGCAGCAGCCATCGAAAAAATCAACCGTGAAAAAGCGGCTCTACTGTACGAGATGATTGACAGTACAGATTTTTATCGTGGCCATGCGGAAAAGTCATCCCGCTCCCTGATGAATGTTACCTTTAACCTGCCCACCCCGGAACTCGAAGCCCAATTTATCCGCGAAGCGACCACCGCTGGTCTCGACGGCCTGAAAGGGCATCGTTCGGTCGGCGGATGCCGCGCCTCAATCTACAATGCCTTCCCCAAGGAAGGGGTAGAAAAACTGGTCGAGTTCATGGCTGATTTTTCGAAGAAAAACGGATAACACCAACTGAATCCTGTCCATGGCCAACCGGTCATGGACAGGTCCTGTTTCGTCCGTGGATTATCTAGGAGACATCATCCGGCCCCCCAGCGAGGCCTTTTCCCTCATCCTCCAGGTAACCACCGGTTGCTCCCATAACCGCTGCACTTTCTGCGGCGCCTATCGCAGCAAACCTTTTCAGATCAAACCATGGGAACGCATCGAGGCGGACCTCGATTTTGCCGCTCGATTGGTGCGGTCGGCACAGCACCCTGTTTCTTGCCGACGGCGACGCGCTTGCCCTGCCTCACGAATTATTGACAAGGTTGCTCAACCGCATCCGGGAACAACTGCCATGGATCCGACGCGTGAGTTCGTACGCTGCCTGCCAAAACATCGTAGGAAAAAGTGACGAACAGCTACGGAGCTACAAACAATTGGGACTGAGCCGATTGTACATGGGACTAGAGAGCGGGCACGACCCGACACTCTCGGCCATTGCCAAGGGAGTTGACAGCGAGGCAATGATCACGGCCGGGCAAAGGGTACGGGCAGCCGGTATCTTCTTGTCAGTCACCTGCCTACTGGGCATTGCCGGTGTGGCTCTTTCCCAGCAACATGCCCAGGCGACAGCCGAGGTGCTCAACCGGATGCAGCCGCACCAGATCGCGGTTCTTACCCTGATGTTGCTGGAAAACACACCTTTGTACCAGCAGATGCGCACAGGCCGATTCATCATGCCCGATCCGCTCCAACTTTTTTACGAACTACGCTGCTTGCTGGCAAACCTTGGTTCGTTTCGCACCCAATTTCACGCCAACCACGCCTCCAATTATTTTTCTTTGAGTGGCAGATTGCCGAAGGATCGGGAGGCGATGTTGACCATCATCGACCAAGCTCTTGCTGGAATCCTACCCCTGAAGCCGGAGCCCCGCAGAGCGCTGTAGCCCCGGTGCTGCAGTTCGACGCGCTCTTTTTTCTTAATATCTAAATATCAAAGCGATATATCGCACTGCTCATTATTTGCATGAATCAAAACCAGTTAAAAACCGACCTCAAGAATCTTACCCAGGATCAACTCGTACGATTTGTCGAATCCTTGGGCCAACCCTCCTTTCGCGGCCGGCAAATACTGGCATGGATATACAAACCCGGGATTACTGATTTTACCCAGATGACTGATCTGGCTAAGGAGTTCAGGGCGGTATTAGCGGAATCTGCCACCATGAGTCGCTTTGACGATTCCATGGTGGAATGTTCGCGCGACGGCGCAGTTAAGTTTGCCTTTCGCCTGGAAGACAATCAGGTCATTGAATCGGTTCTTATACCCGAGGAAGACCGCAATACCCTCTGCGTCTCCTCTCAGGTAGGGTGTGCTATGGGCTGCACGTTTCTGCCTGACCGGGACCATGGGGTTCCGACGCAATCTGACGACGGCGGAGATCGTCAACCAGGTGTGCGCCGTTCGGGACTGGACACTCGCCAATAATAAAGGCCCCCTGACCAACATTGTGTTCATGGGCATGGGGGAGCCGCTTGCTAACCTCACTCCTCTCCTTGAGGCCATTTCAATTTTCACTGAACAACGGGGGCTCGATTTTTCCAACCGGCGCATCACCGTTTCCACCTGCGGCCTGGTACCGCAAATGCAGCTACTGGGCGACCAGACCGACGTTAACTTGGCAGTTTCGCTGCATGCTGCCAACGATGTCGTCCGCACCAGCCTGATGCCGATCAACAAACGCTACCCGCTGGCCGAATTGATCGAGGCCTGCCGCACCTACCGGCAGAAACGCCGCAAGCGGATCATGTTCGAATATACCCTGCTCGACGGCATCAACGACAGCAATGCCGATGCAGAACAACTGGCTCATCTGTTAAGGGAAGTACCCTGCAAAATCAATCTGCTCGCGGTGAATCCGGCTGGCAATAGCATGTTTACAAGCCCAAGCCAGGAACGTATACTCCGGTTTCAAAAAATCCTGCGAGATTGCGGCTTCACGGTTTTTATCCGTCAGAGTCGGGGTGAAGATATTGCAGCGGCCTGCGGTCAACTGGCCGGCAAAGGCTGGAATGACGGAAAAGTGGAACAGGCGGTGGCAGGTGCGGCTGCCGCCATGGAAATCAGGAAGGAAAGGTGAGGATTATACTACCGCCAACTCTTCTTATTCTTTGAGAAAACTCCCGAAGGAAAAAATTCCTTCGTTTAACTGCACCCGACTGAGCAGTGAATTGTAGTCTTCATCGGAATTACTCATGCCGCCCTTGCTCCAGCTATACGACCCACCAACCCTGTCGCCCTCGTTAAAAAACAAGGTGCCGCCATCATTTTTTTTGACGAGTTGTACGTCGATAAAACCGGAGAACTGCTTTTGCCTGAGCCTAAAAATGAGATCAGGCAACGGGATTTCCGTTGATTGCAGGGAAGCTTTTGCCCGTTGAAACGGCGGCATCTGAGCCCAGAAAAAAATGGCGTGCGCATCAAGCTGGTAGACTTTAACCGCGCAACTGGAATTATAGAAGAAACTCCGGGCAATTTCATGGGAAGGAATGAAAGAGGCTGCTCTTGCCTTTTTCCTGGAGGAGATTGCTGATCACTTCATATTCATTGAAGTAAACCATCATCTCAAGGTTGGACGACAAGCAGTGCATGCCGCCGGACCCGATCTCTCCCTGCATGTGTTCGATGAACTTCTCTAGATGCAAGTAAAAGCTGTTGAGGCCTTCCAGGTATGGTTTTTCTCGCGGAATAAGCATGAGTGTACCTGAACTACGCCACTTGCCTCAAAAAAGAGTCCTGATTGATGCGAGGCACGAGGAGACTATCTGCCGGATGAGTTTGCGCCCGGGGCGGTACTCTTCTCACCTGATTGAATGGCGGGCGCCCCTCCTTTAACCACAACAATAATATGACCGCATTCCTGACAGGAAAAACGGGCTCTCTCCCCTTTCATCTTCGACTCGTCAATATTGTATTTCTTGGAACAATCCTCACAAATTGCCAGCATTGACCCCCTCCCTTTGTTGTGATTCCAACAAGATATGCGCCCAATGAAAGAGGCGCTCATCTTTTCACGTTGGTTTGTTATCTGTTATATGTTGTCCTAAGGTTTCGGTCAAATTAAATTTAACAAATCAAGAGGTTGCCATTCTTGAGGCAGCCGTTGCGCTGAACACTAATCCCCTGACATCAGGGCGAAGAGTGACCGCAATCAGTTCAACCAGTTTTTAGCCGTGTATTTTTTTCAACAACCAGGCCATGTTCCTGCCGAGTTCGTGCATGGTGGCAATCCCCTCCTTGTCGTCGGCAACCTCGCCTTTCTCCCGGCCGAAACCAATATTCCAGTAGGAAGAGCCGACGATAATCATCTGGCCGATGGTAAAAAAATGATTGATCGAATCAAAAGCGTGAATGGCCCCGCCACGGCGCTGGGTGACGATAGCCGCGCCCAGTTTACGCTTAAACATGTCGCCATTTGCCCGAGAAGTCATTCCGGCCCGGTCGATCAGGGCCTTTGTCTCGGTCGAAATGTCGGCAAAATAGGTCGGCGAGGCCAGAATAATGGCGTCTGCAGCCTGCATTTTTTCGATACAACTGTTGATGCAGTCATGGTCGACGACACAGCGGCCATCTTTTTTCTTGAAACATTGATAACAGGCAATGCAACCGTGGGGATGCTCTCCGGCCAACTGTACCATTTCGGTCTGGATGCCCTCTTTTGCCAGTTCCTCGAACAGGTAGCCGATCATCATCGCTGTATTGCCATTTTTACGGGCACTTCCATTAAAGGCTACAACACGCATTTCACACCTCGTCATTCATTATTGCGTACGGGACGCGGCGTCACGTCCAAGTATATTTGAATAAAGGAAACCAACCCCATCGCCCGGTAGTGTCATCGTACCGGAGCGTTGATCGCTCCGTTCTATCGACCAACGAGAGGCATGGATTTGCTTTGCCGGGTAGGTTTCATCGGCTGGTTGACCACCTGCGAAAAAGGTCGGCAGCATGAAGGTGGATCTCATGGATTTTTTCAGTTCCGAGAAAAACCGGCCTCGCGGATAGCACCTTGCTCCCCAGTATCTTCGAGCAGTACAACCATCTGCTTTTCACCAAGGGTCCGATTCTGTTGCAAGGGTGATCCTGAAGGAGATTCTGACGCTCATCCCCTTATCGTTGAATGCGCTACTGACGCCCGAAGCACTTTTTTCCTTACCAGGAAGTGTGCCGACCACCCAACGACAGCCAAGCGGACGGCGGCCATTCTCTTCACCTGCTTGAGCTTGCCTGCTCCTTAATCCTCGCTGCTATTTCCACACTGAGCAGGTTAATGTTGCGCCGCTGGGATTGAACCCAAGCGTCGTAGCCGCCGTCTTGGGGCTGTTGGCTAAAGGTGTTCTGTCGCGTGAACGGGGCGAATTTCCCTTTGGGATCGACCAAAGTCCAACGCACGGACAGTTTAGCCTCCTTGCCAAGTTCCCCGTTCATCTCAAGGATATCGATCAATACTTGGCGTGTTGTTTGAATAGACGAGTTGACCGGAAAAACGTAAACTTGTTCCGTACCGATCCGGCCGGCCAGTTGTTCAGCCAGAGCACGGGCGAATTCACGGTCTATTTCACCAGCCCAGCGATGATAATTACCGAGTTGGTAGCGACCGCCTGTCCCTCCAGTGGCGATTTGCAATCCGCTGAGAATGCCAGGAATACTGACGGGACCAACACTCAGGACGAGTGAATCGTGCTGTTTTGCCGGTCTCTTCGCGATATCTGCATCATCGAGCAGAGTGTAATAGGCAACCTGGGGGGACGCGCCGGTGCAGGCCGTCAAGCCAGCCCACATCAAACTCAGCAACACCGCAAAGCGCATGGATCTGATCAAGTTACTCATGGGTTTTCCTTTCCTTGCGGAAGATGCTCTTTGGAATTTTTATCCTTGCCGAAGATGAGCGCCTGCGGACGTTTTTCCAAAGTGTCCGCCAATTCACGAAAAGTACGGAGGGTCCGGGTCAATTCCTCCAAGGTTCTCTGAACATTATACTGCATCGGCGAATTTTCACCGATAGTCCGCTGCAGTTCAACCAGTGTTTTCTGCAGTTCCGCAATAGACGTCTGCACCTGCGGGACAGTCTCTTTATCGAGTTTTCCCGCTAACCCTCCGAATTCCTTCAGAGTGCTCCTCATTTCCTTGAGCATCTGCTGCAGTTCTGGACCGATCTGGTCGAACCGGACTTTTCCCAAGTTGGCAATAATTTTAGTCAGACCTTCCTGCAACTGTTCAAACGCTCCAGGGATAGTCGGCACCACGGAGTACCCTTCCTTTTGAACGACGAGCGCTTTCGGGGCATCCGGAACGAATACCAGATTCACTTTGAGTTGGCCGGTCAGCAAGTTGCCACTTTTTAATTGGGCACGGAGGCCATGCTGCTCAACCAGTTCCTTCGCCAGTGCAAGAGGATCATTTTGAGCATCCTTCGGCGTCTCCTTTTTATTAATGGTGCGAATCCGTTCAGGTTCGATGCCAATACCCACGGGAACCTGGAACTTTTTCTTTTCGAAGTCGAATTCCAGTTGAAGGTTAACAACCTCGCCTACCTTGATGCCATAGAGCTCGACCGGAGCGCCGACACTGAGCCCACTTACCGACTCGTCAAACATAAGCAGCCAGTAATTGCGAATCGTATACTTTACCTCATTAATGGAATCATGATTGGCATAAAGATAGAATTTTGCATTTTCCTTAGCTTCATTTCCAGGTGGTGTATCATTGGGCAAATCGAAGGCGATGCCGCCGGTGAGAATGGAGACCACTGATTGGGTATCGACTTTAAGTCCCTGTGCATTGAGGCTGACATTGATACCGCTGGCGTTCCAGAACTTGGTGTTCTCAGTAATCCGAGTGTAATGGGGTGCGGCGATGAAAACCAAAACTTCCAGGGCTTTTTCATCCTTGTCAAAGTTATAACTTACCACCTGACCCACCTGGATCTGTCGGTAGTAAACAGGAGCCCCGATGTCGATGGAACCGAGAGTGTCTGCGCTGAGCTTGAAAGTTCTGCCCGGTTGACCATAAGTCACCACCGGTGCCACCTCGAGTCCGGTGAAGGTACGAGTTGGCGTCCCCGTACTATCGCCATCAATGCCAATGTATGCCCCGGAGAGAACCGTGCCCAGTCCGGAAATAGAGCCGCCCTGTATCCGGGGGCGGACAACCCAAATTTTGGTTTGATCCGTCAGGTACGCTTCGCTTCCTTTGACCATTTGGGCAGTGACCACGATCTTGGAAAGATCCTTGCTCAGCATAATCTGCGTGACCTGGCCGACATCAACATTCCGGTATTTGATCTTGGTTTTGCCGGCTTCTAAACCTTCGGCGTTGACAAAGCTTATGGTAATGGTTGGCCCCTTTTCATCGATCGCCTTAAAGGCCAGCCAGCAGCCAATGACCAGCGCCACAAGCGGCACTACCCAAACAATGGAAAACCGCCGCTTGACGTGAATCTGGGCAACAGCGGCATGTTGCTCGGCTTGGGAACGGTCGGTCATACATCATCCTCCTCATCGATGACATCCCACATAAGTCGGGGGTCGAAACTTTCAGCAGCAAACATAGTTGACACCACCACCGCAGCGAAATAGACCGTAGCCGGTCCTGCATCGATCTCGACAATAGCGCCAAGTTTGACCAGCGCCACCAGGATGGTCACCACGTAAATGTCCATCATTGACCAGCGGCCGACCAATTCGGTTAAGCGGTAAAGGGTGGTCCGGTCCTTGGGCCTCCAGGCAGAGCGAAACCGGACGCTGAGCAGGAGAAAAACCAGGACAATCATTTTGGCGAACGGGACAAAAATACTGGCGATAAAAATCACCAGCGCAATCTCCCAGGATCCGGTCTGCATGAAGTAAATAACCCCGCTCATGATGGTGTCGGCCTGTGTGGCCCCCAGAGTCGTGGTAATGGTCATTGGCAGGACGTTTGCCGGGATATAGAAGATAATGGAGGCACAGACAAGGGCCCAAGTGCGCGCTAGACTGTTGGGTTTGCGCTGATGGAGGTGTGCACCACAGCGCGGACAGCGGTTGTGCGCGGCGGATTGCGGCTGTTCGATCAGCAGACGGCAGTCATGACAGCTCAGTAGGCCGAGTTGTCGGGCTGTGGCGGCGTGGTTGTTCATCGGCGAAGATCCATGCGATCCCAAAGCAGCGCCGGGTCCAGATTCGAAAATGCAGCAGCCATAACGAAAATCAAAGCGCCGAATGAAAAGACCGATATGCCGGGAACGATGGTCGCCATATGGCCAAGCTTGACCAGGGCGACCAGGATGCCCACCATAAATACTTCTACCATCCCCCAAGGGGCGACCTCCATGACAAGTCGTAAAACAGGTGCAGCATGGGGTGCCGGCCTGCCACCCCACTGCAGCGGCGCCAAAATATAAAGTAACCCAGCCAGTTGCGCCACAGGTATCAAAACACAGGTCGAGAAGACAAGGGTAGATAACCCGTATAATTCTTGTTGCCAGAGCATGTGAATGCCGGTCAACAGCGTGGTTTCTTGAACTAAACCGCCGCTTTTCATGCCCAGGAAGGGAAAACTGTTGGAAAGAAGAAAAAGAAGAATGGCAGCGATGGTCAGTGCCACAGAGCGCTCGATGCTGTTCGGACGACGCCGGTACAAAACAGCCCCGCATCGGAAACAGAGCAACAAAGAAGCATGTTTTTCCTCGGGTAGCCGATTGAGAAGGTCGCAGTCGGGACAGGCAACTATTTTTTGCCGGCTTGGCTCAGAGTAATCAGTGGCGTCGGCAGCGTTTTCGAGACGATGGTCATCGCTGGCCGCGGTTTGCGACAGTTCAGGGGTATGGGAGAAAGTCATCAGTCGTTTATCTCGAAAAACATGATATTGCACCCTAGACTATCCCCAAGGGTCTGGCATCTTTCTGTTGAGAAACGAATATATTACTCTACTCAATTGCGTCTGCAACGTAAATTCCCCTCAATTGCCGTCTCGAACATCAGCCTGAGCATGGTGGAAGAGTACCCCTGAATCTCAGCCAGGTCTGGAGGAAATCGTCAGGCTGTTGCGAGCTTCTCTCATTCCTGATGCAAGGGCCAGGCAGCGTTGACCCAGGGCTCCAAACGGCTGCCGAAGTTTTCATTCCGGTATATCAGGCTGATCGGCCCGCTGCTGTGCCTGGGCTTTTGACCGTCTCCGCAGAGTGTGCTCTTCAAAAATTCCTCACCGGATCTTGCTCTTCACTCTTCCAAAAATCGCTGCATCGCCTCGGCAATATGGACCAATCTGCTGGGGGCAGACCGAGTGGTCCATTGGATAAGTGCGGAAGGCCACGGCGTAGCCGCGATCTTTGAGGAATTCGGCGGCACGGATGCCGAGAGCCTGGGGCACGACTGGATCGTATATGCCGTGCTGGATCTCGACTGGCAGATCGCGATTGGCTTCACTCAGGCTAATCGAATCGCTGGTGGCAAAATAGGTAGACATGGCGATCAGACCACCGAGCGGCTGCGGATGGCTGAGCGTGACCTGATAGGCCACTGCTCCGCCCTGGGAAAAACCGGCCAAAATGATACGTCGGCTGTCGATGCCCCGTTCAAGTTCGCGGTCGATGAAGCGATTGATGGCCTCGGCCGAGATCAGCAACTGAGCAGCATCAACCTTGCGGTCAATATCCATCTCGAGGATATCAAACCAGGCGGGCATGACATAGCCGTTATTGACTGTCACCGGTATGGCCGGGGCATGGGGGAAAATGAAACGGATACCCAACGTCTGGGGCAGATTCAGTTCAGGGACGATTGGGGCGAAGTCATAACCGTCAGCGCCCAGGCCATGCAGCCAGATAACAGCGGCGTCGGGGTTACTCCGTGTTTCCTGCTCTATGGCCGGCAATAAGGACATGAGGATCTCCGTTGGGTTGGATTATTTTTCAATTGGGACAAGAAGTTTTCCAGCCGCGGGACTATAGCATGGTTGCGGACAAATTTCCATTAATCATAATAGAAAAACAGAGAGTTGCATCGTTCAAAACAAACACTTCTTGACAAAGGCGCTTTATAAAACGCTGCGGCTGCGGAGGAAGTTCCCGCAGCAATATTGTCTAAGCGATTCATTGGTTGTAGCCTGGTCAGGTTAACACGAAGACATTTTTGTCAAGCAGCACATTCAAGGCTGATTTTAGTTGCCCTCCTTGGCCCAGCCTTGTTATCTGTTCCTTTCTGCAATAACCGCCGCAATGGGTCTGCTCCTTCGCGGCACCACCTTCAATGTAAATGGAAACCGAATGACTACACAGGACAATCAGCGCGTGTATCTGGACGATCTCTGCAAGCGATGGCAGAAAAGCGCTGATCAGATTTTAGAGATGGCCATCAATGGCAAGGTGGCGCTGTGGATAGCTTTCTCGAATGTCTATTTACAAAAGACGGGCAAAGCCAACGGCGGTAAGAAGAAAAAAGCAATCGCACCGCAATTGTACGATCTGGCGGAAGTGAAACCCCAGACAGAGGTGCTGGCACTGATGCAGAGCCGCTCCGACCGAATGCTGGTTGGGGCCGAATTTTCCTGCCTGGATGCCAATAACAAGGCCATCATGGTCAGCAATTCGGTCGGCGAGGAATGGGGCGAGACCAGCATGATCGGATTGAAACCCAACACGCTCTTTGCTCTGCTGGACGAGGTGGTCCGTTATGAGCACAAACACAAAATCGGCTTGGCACCGATCGATTCTCAAGCTCCTGGACATCGTGCACCGCTACAGCATGAGAAACCGTCCGCAAACATGAAGGACCACCCCTGCTTTTCCATGGAACTCCATATAGCCGGCAATTGTTGGGATGCCCTTTTCGCGCACACGGAAACGGAGGCCCCGGGAATCAAGAAAACCGATATCCGTGCATGGCTGCAGCAATATTATCCCGAGCTTTCCAGGGCAGCGATGGAACGAATCGCCCTGATCGTCACTCCTTTTAAAAACGGACGCCGTTAGGCTGATCAACTGAACGGCGGGCACGCTTCTCATGAAAGCATTGGCTTCGATCAGCTTCCTCCTTTTCTTCCTGCTCACTCTTGTGCCAACGCTCCTGGCAGCCCGGACCGACATCGACGGATTCAAAGGCATGCGCTGGGGCAACTATCTTTCCGACCTGCAACAGACCAGGAAACTGGTGCTGACCAAGGAAGGTGGCAAGAGCGGCTCCGACCTCTACGCTATCGAAAACGAGGAGCTACGCTTTGGCAAGGCAACGCTGACAGGCATTCAGTACTCATTTTCCAAAGAGAGGCTTCACAGCGTCATCCTTCTGTTCACGGGTTCGAAGAATTTTACCGCTATGAAAGCGGAGGCGCTGGCCAGGTTCGGTGAAAGCACGAAAATAGAACTCAGTGGCGAGGAGATGTACAATTGGGCCGGTACAATCACCAATACTGTTCTTTCATACAACCCAAAAAGCCAGTCTGGTTTTTTGTTTATGAAGCCCAAAAAAATGCCGCCGCCAACCAAGGTTGCGGAGAAACGAAAAACAGCCGGTTCGGTCGATCAGGAAACGCCCCTGAAAAAGGCACTGCCGACCAACGTCACGGAGATGCGGCCGACAACCAATACGGCTGACCTGGAAACCGCCTTGGACAGAGCGCCGCCTCTCCCACAGCAGCAAGCGGCCGGCGAGGCGTTCTCCCCTGAAATACAGAGCCTGATTGACCGCGATCAGGCGTTGACCCTATTATGCTGGGAAACGGTCGGTCCAGCAGCCGATGCGGCCTGTGTCCAGATGCGCGAAAATGTTGATCGGCTCAAAGCCATGGGGTTGTGCGTGGAGCCGGGCACTTCCGGGAAATCGGGGACGGAGGTCGTCTGGCGCCGGTGCGCTCCTCCGGCTGCTGGAGAGACGCCGCAGCCGGTCCTTCAGGCTTTGCCGTCGACGATTTCTCAATCAACACCGCCCGCGACATCCCAAACGTTCCCTCAGGTCAGCGGTGACAAAAGTCAGCGGTGCCGCCAGATCGGCGAACTGTTCGCCATTGCGGCCCAGTTGCGGGACAACGGCGTCGAACCGCAGACAGCCGAGGAAGAGCTCGTCTGGCGTGTGACCAGTCAGACACCGGAAATTACCATCGAGCGTATCCGGGAAACCGTGGAATTGGTCTATTTCGATCGAGGCTATGCACAGATCCAAGGCGAGCAGCTTATTCAACAGATCAATGACCGGTGCCTGAACGGACGCGGCCCTTACGCCCACCCCCTGCCCTGATCTGCCTATCCCAGGTTGGACGGATTGGGCGCGGCAGCCTGGCAATCAATCGGTAAGGTCAAGCACCTGAGAGGTGATGCGACTCCTTCAGGCCTTTGGCGTATCGTTGCTGAGAATCCACAGATCGCCGGTAATCCAAGCCTCTCGTTCCTTGCGCAGATGGGTCGGTTTCAAGGCGCGCACGGTCCAACCAGTAGATTTTGCAATCTGACGGATATAGTCGCGGGAATAGGCAAAACGGCCGGTTTGGCGGAGTTGGTAGCCGTCCGCGTCCAGATGTTCCGTGGAAAAACAGAAGAGCGCTTCCGGACGGGCCACGGCTTGGGCGGCAGTGAAAATATCGACCAGGTCACCGACATAAATAAAAACATCGGTGGCCAGAAAAAAATCATAGGTCTCATCGGTTGCATCGAGGTGATGGATGATGCTGTCCGGATGAAGTGTTGTGTAGCAGCCCTTTTGAGCTGCCTGGGCCAGCATGTTGCGGGATAGATCGACACCGTCGAGCACCGCGACCAGCCCTTTGAAGGAAAGGCCGCTGAGGCCGGTGCCGCAACCGAGATCCAGTCCATGATCGAAAGCGGCGCGGCGAGCGGAACTGC
Organism: uncultured delta proteobacterium; assembly: GCA_963733595.1. Classification (GTDB taxonomy): domain Bacteria; phylum Desulfobacterota; class Desulfobulbia; order Desulfobulbales; family Desulfobulbaceae; genus Desulfobulbus. Next base: position 313,371 of record CAVTDN010000009.1, read on the forward strand.
TGCACAGGCACTCATAGAGCTTTTGCGGATTATCGTAGCCCAGTTCCCCTACCAGGCTATGCTCGAACCCCTCGGCATAGGTGTCGAAAAAGTTGCGGACATACGCATCCGGCGCATGGTCGAGTGGGGTGCCGAGCAGCGAGGCGAGCAGGTAGCGGACGGATTCGTCCTCGGGACGCCGTTCCAGGACCTGAGTATAATAGAAAACGGCCTGATCAACCTCCCCGGCGCGATGGTGGAGATAAGCTAGGTTGTTGGTTGCAGCCAGATATCCGGGATCCATCGTGAGGACGCGGTTGTAGCAGGTGATGGCCTGTTCATCGTCATGCAGGTCGCGATAGCAGCCGCCAAGATTATAAAGGCAGTCGGCTTGCTCCGGATCGGTGTGCAAAATCCGCCGATACGTGGCGATGGCGGCGGCTTGGTCGCCTGTTTTTTTTTGGCAGAGGGCAAGGTTGAAAAGGGTGTCGGCATCCTCTGACCCGTTGACCGAAGCTAGAGAAAATTGCTGTAGTGCCTGGTTAAAGTCCCCAAGATCAAAATGGACCAAGCCGATATTGTAATGAAGAAAAGCTGATTCAGGAAGATATCCGAGGAGAAGCAGGTACTGCTCCAGAGCATCTTCCAGGCGACCCTCGGTTTGCGCGGTGCAGGCCGAAGCAAAGGCGCGGCGCAGATCATCGGCGGATACACTCCGCGAGGTGGTGGGCGTTGCCATTCGAGTCCAAAGCGTTGGGATTATGAGGGGCAGGACGGAAAAAAGAGTGCGCCTGCCGGGAGATGAGCAGAACATACCCTTTTTTCCAAATAGCCGGTCGGAAAAAATGACACCCGCTTTTTTCCCGTGCCCAATGCCCGATCTGCAATCGTCGCGGCCAGTAACCCAGAGATTGACTGCCATGGGGAGGCAGCGCCTCAACTTTCATTGTTTTCTCTCAAACCCGTGCAACTGCCGCAACTTCCCATTCAAACGATCATCCCCGCGTTGCGCACGGCGCTTGCCGCAGGTTCGGCCGTGCTGTCTGCCCCACCCGGCTCAGGCAAGACGACCATTGTGCCGTTAGCGCTCCTCCATGAACCCTGGCTGGCAGAAAAAAAGATCCTTATCCTGGAGCCCCGGCGGTTGGCTGCACGAGCGGCTGCAGCCCGCATGGCATCGCTTCTTGATGAAAACGTCGGCCAGACTGTCGGTTACCAGATTCGTTTCGACCGATGTATTTCCGCCTCCACCCGTATTGAGGTGCTAACCGAGGGTATCCTGACCCGGCGACTGCAAACCGATGCGATTTTGGCGGATGTCGGCCTGATCATCTTCGATGAGTTCCACGAACGCTCTATCCATGCCGATCTGGCCCTGGCACTCTGCCTCGATTTGTGCCAACTCAAAGAGGATTTGCGCCTGCTGGTAATGTCGGCCACGCTCGATGCCGCCCCCTTGGCAAGACTCCTGAACGACGCACCGATCCTGACCAGCGAAGGCCGGCCCCACGAGGTCCGGATCGACTATCTCGAACGTGAGGCTAGAGGCCGGATCGGGATGATCACAGCCCGGGGTATCAGCCGCGCGTTACGGGAGCGACAGGGAGACATCCTTGCCTTTCTTCCCGGTGCCGGGGAAATCAGGGAAACGCAAAACCTGCTGCGCGACGAACCCGCCAATCAGGGTCTCGTGATTGCACCACTGTTCGGCGATCTTTCGCAAAAAGAGCAAGTCCGGGCCATCCTGCCCGATCCGCAGGGAAGGCGACGCATCATCCTTGCCACCTCGATTGCCGAAACCAGCCTGACTATTGAGGGTGTCGACTGCATCGTTGACAGCGGCTGGTCGCGCCTGCCTTCCTTTGACCCCGGAAACGGCCTGGGCAAATTGACCACGGTCCGGGTTTCCAAAGCGGCGGCCGATCAGCGAGCAGGCAGGGCCGGTCGGCTCGGTCCCGGCTATTGTCTGCGCCTCTGGACGCAGGGAGAGCACCACAACCTGCCCCTCTACCATCCTCCAGAGATTTTCAACGTCGACTTGGCCAATCTCGTCCTGGAACTGGCCCTCTGGGGCGTCATCGATCCCGGCGAACTGCGCTGGCTCGACCCACCCCGATCCGGCCCGTATCAGCAGGCTCGGGAACTCTTGGTTGCCTTGAATGCCCTCGATGCCGCCGGGCGGATCACGGCAACCGGAAGGCAACTGGCCGCCCTGCCCTTGCATCCGCGACTTGGTCACCTGCTGCTCAAAGCGCAAAGCATGGGACAGGTGGCCTTGGCTTGCGATCTCGCCGCACTCCTGTCTGAACGCGATCTGCTCAGGCGCAATGGCCCCATAGCCACTGTCGACATAGGAACACGGCTGCACCTGCTCGAACTCTGGCGGCAGAAAGGTGATGCCAACCTCTTCCGAGAAGGCGGCGATCCGGTTCTTTGCCGCCGGATCGACCAAGCCGCCCGCCAATGGAGCAGAATCCTCGGCTACGGCAAGGAAACTCGAGATGCTGCCGTTGTCGGTGCCCTTCTTGTTGCCGCTTATCCTGACCGCATTGCCCGCAGGCGTCCCGGTCAAAGGGAACGCTACCAATTGGCCTCGGGTCGAGTGTCCTGTCTCGCACCAGCCGATCTGCTTTCGGCCAGTGAATATCTGGTCGTGCCCCATCTCGATGCTGGTCAGCGTGAAGGCCGTATTTTCCTTGCCGAATCTTTGGCATTTGATGCGCTGCGGCAACACCATGGTCACCTGCTCACAACGAGCGAGCACGTCTATTGGGATGATGATTCGGCCAAGGTTGCAGCCATACGGCGGGTCTTTCTAGGGGAAATTGTGATTGAGGAAAACACGATTGCCGATTGCGATCCGGAGACGACCAGGAAAGCTTTGCTGGCCGGGATCCGGCGCATGGGGCTCACCTGTTTACCATGGGACCGTGAGGCACGCCAAACTCAGGCCCGCATCCATTGTCTGCGAACCTGGCAGCCGAATGAAGAGTGGCCGGATTTACGAGATGAAGCACTGGAAAAAGATCTGGCGTGGCTGGAACCGTATCTCAACGGCGTCAGCAAGGCCGAGCAACTGAAGAGGATTAATTTGGCGCAGATCTTCAATAACCGGCTCGACTGGGAGCAGCAACAGCAGTTCGCGCGTCTTGTGCCAGCTGCCATGAATGTGCCGAGTGGCTCGAGCATCCGTATCGAATATCGCATTGACGAGCCACCGCTTCTGGCGGTCCGCATCCAGGAGTTGTTCGGTCTGGCCAAAACCCCGACGATCTGCGACGGCAAGGTGCCGCTTTTGCTTCACTTGCTCAGCCCGGCCCGACGCCCCATTCAGGTTACCACTGACTTGCCCGGGTTCTGGCGACGCGGCTATGCGGAGGTCAAAAAAGAACTCAAGGGACGATACCCCAAACACTATTGGCCGGACAATCCCTTAATGGCCGAACCCACCAGAGGGGTCAAACAAAAAAATCAGTCAACACCCCGTTCATAAAGGACAGAGCCACCAGCTTCAGGTTAGCGGTTATTGAATGGGCTGGATTCTTGATTCTCAATCTGCCCTTGAAAGAGAAAGTGTATGGCTTTGCTGCGGTCAGACTGGAAGATGAAAATAGGCGTTTAGATCATGGCTGATGAACATTCACAGCATCGCCGCCACCAATGATGGGCAAGATGACAGTAAATGTTGAGCCCTTTCCCGATGTGCTGTGAACGACAATCTCCCCCCCGTGTTTGTACACGATTCCGTGGCTGACCGACAGGCCCAGCCCGGTCCCTTCAACTTCGGGCTTGGTGGTGTAGAACGGCTGGAAGATGCATTCCATTTGCTCGGGCTTGATACCACAGCCGTTATCCTCAATCGCCACGGCCACTTTGTTGCCTTCTTGGCGGGTCCTGACTGTAATCGTTGCGCCAACCTGATGACATGCATCGGCTGCATTGGTCAGAAGATTGAGAAAAACCTGCTTGATTTGGTCGGGCACCGCTGAAATTCGGGGCAATTCTTTGGCGTAATCGCGTACCAGCTGAATCTTTTTTTTGGCGAAATCGATTTTAAGCAGCAACAGGAGTGAATCGAGGGATTTGTGTACATCCACAGATACCTGCAACCCAGGAGAAGTACGGCTGAAATCGCGAAGGGTAACGATCAAATCCTTTATCCGCTGACTTTCCTCGATAGCCATTTCGAGGAATTGCCTGTCCTCACCTTGCAGCACTTCTTTCTTGTTCAGGTCTTTGAGGAAGTACTGAATACCCAGCAAAGGATTGCCGAATTCATGGGCAATAGTGGCGGACAATCTCCCGATAGCTGTCAGCTTTTCCGCATGCAAATACTGTTTTTGCGATTCCTGCAGCGCACGAGTTCGCCGCTCGACTCTTCTCTCCAGTTCATCGTTCATGGCTTTAAGGAATTTCTCGGCCTCTTTGCGCTGAGAGATGTCGCGACAGATACTCATAAAGCAGGGCTTGCCATTGAACGAAATCTTTACCGCTTTAGCCTCGACAGGAAACGCGTTCCCCTTGACATCCCGATGAACTGCTTCGAATACTGCTTCTCCGTCCCTGGCCAGTAAAGCTAAACGTTCGGGAATATGGACTGCTTCTTCCGGCGTATCGAGATCGTGCACGCGCAATTGAAGGAATTCTTCCTTTTCATAACCGTACTGTCTGCGAGCCTGCTCATTGACCGAGAGAATATGTGCGTCCATATCGACGATGACGATTGCATCGGCAGCGCTATCGAACAGCAGCCGGTACTGTTCTTCGCTATTTCGCAATTTGTCCTCAATCACTTTGCGCTCGGTGATATCCCGGGAAATTCCTCGCATGCCCAGAAATTGTCCGTCAAAATTGAACAGGGGAACCCCGCTGACATCCATGGTGATCAGTCGCCCATCCCGGTGCCTGATTTGTGTGTCAAGCGCTGAAAATGGCTGCGGTGCAGTCCGGATAGCCATCATCTGTTCACGGATCTGGGGATCTTGATCTACTGGAAGAAGGTCTGCAGGCGTTTTTCCAAGAAACTCTGCAGGCAAATATCCGGTCAGTTTTTCGAAGGCCGGACTCAGGTAGGTGTAACGACCGTACTCGTCGATTTCCCAGATGCAGTCACTGGTAGTCTCGACCAGTGAACGGTATTTCTCCTCTGTCTTTTTGCTTTCCGTCTGGTCACTCAGCACAATCCTGTACACAGACGCACCACTTTCGTCCTGCGCGAGGGTGGCTGAGAGATGCGCCCAAAAGTCGTTCCCGTTCCCTTGAATCATCCGCAAGTCGCATGCCTGCGGTTCCGCGCTCTCAAGGAGCTGCCGGCGGAGCAGATAATACACATCCTGATCTTCGGTATAGATGAACTTGGAAAACCTCTGTCCGACCAGTAAACCTCGGGCCTGCCCCAAAATCTGTGAAGTTTTGAGGTTAGACTCCAGGATCAGCCCTTTTTCGCTGACAGTGCAGTAGGCCACCGGGGCCCTGTCATACAGATCGAAATAGCGGTCCTGCAAAGCTTCCAGGGTCGCCTGGGTTTGGCGTAGCTGTTCGTTCTGCATCTCGAGCTCGATCTGATGCACCCGCAATTCATAAAATCTCTGCCGAATCTCGGCAGACGAAAGCGCCTCCAGGTTCTCCGGTGACGAAGGCGCAACCCTCCGGTCAACTTCTTCCGCCAGTCGGCGCAACTCAGCATCGCTACTCGGTCGATCATGCTCGCTGGTCATGTTACCTTCCTTGACAGAGAATCAATCGTTATTGCTTCCGTTCGCTCCGTGGTCGCCACCGCATACACCTTATATTCCTCGTTGACCAAAGCGGTAATGATCAACCAGATACCGCAACGGTCGACTCCTCTTTGTACGGCGTACAACTCACTGTTTCCAATAGCAATATTCACACCGCGGAGAAATCATTGTTGACCATATTAATGGATAAAACCAAGTAATTCATCCTCGATCATTCAGGGTATCACGGCAAGCAACCGCACCCTATACGTACCTTAAAAAAGAAAACGCCTTGTAACTCATATGAATTACAAGGCGTTTTTTATGTCTGGCGGAGAAGGTGAGATTCGAACTCACGGTACTCTCGTACACACGCGTTCCAGGCGTGCACCTTAAACCACTCGGTCACCTCTCCGTGAGAACTTGCACGGTGCTGATCGCTTGCTTACAACAGCCAGCGTGGTGCCTCTTCTATCCTGAGTCCCACTTTTTTACAACAGAAAACTACCGCCGATTCCGAAAAAAGTCCCTTAAAAGACGACCGCATTCTTCAGCACAAACGCCGCCTGTGACCGAAAAATTATGGTTGAGCAGACCATCGTTCCCAATCCGATATTTGGAGACGACACCCCCGCCCTTGGGATCGACGGCCCCGAAAACCAGCCGCGCTATCCGGGCGTGCACCAGCAGGGCTGCGCACATCGGGCAAGGTTCCAGAGTCACATAGACGGTGACGTCGGGGAGCCGATAGTTATCAACTCTTTGAGCCGCCTGGCGCAAGGCCGCCATTTCGGCGTGACCGGAGGGGTCAGAAGCACTGATGCAGATATTGCCAGATTCTGCAAGGATCGACCCAGTGGCATCAATCACCACTGCCCCCACCGGCACCTCTCCTGCAATACCTGCAAACCGGGCCTGGACAAGAGCCCGTTCCATCATCAGGCAATCCATTGCTATTTGTTCGCAGTCCACAGAGGTTGTCCTTATTCTTTCTCTCAAAAAATCGACGAAAACTTCCGATTGCTTTTCAGGACAGGCAGTTTATAATTACAAAAAAGACATTGCAACCACAAAATCGAAACCACAAGCAGGCGCATGGTCTATGGACGAGAAAAAATCTGCGGTACTTGCATATAAATGTCCGCCAGAAAGCAGGCTGAGTATCGAAACGGCTCTGGCCGCACATTTCGATCTCACCTTTCAAAACGACCCCCAATCGTTCCAAACAGAGATCAGTAAAAAGCCCTACGACATCATCTTTATGAATTACCAGCCCGAGAACGGAAAAAAATTCAAGCTCCTGGATAAAATCCTGGAACATACACCCTTCACTCCGGTCATCATCACCTGCGAATCCGAGGACTCAATCCATTTTGACAAGAAACTCGAACCGATCATTTATGATATCCTCAGCCTGCCCCTCTCGCCCGGTCGAGTCAAACGAACCGTGCGCCAGGCTCTGCACAAGCGACAGCAGGAAAACGAATTGGCCTATCTGCGGCGCACCCAGGATATTGTCTACAACTTTGACCGGATCATTGCAGAGAGTGAAAGTTTCAAGGCCGTCATCAAAAGCCTAAAAAAGTTTGCCTCCACCGACGCCACCATCCTGCTCACCGGCAACACCGGTACCGGCAAGAGCTTCCTGTCCGGTACGGTTCATTACAATTCGCCTCGCCGCAACCGCCCCTTCATTAAAATAAATTGCGCCAATATCCCTGAAACACTCCTGGAATCCGAACTTTTCGGCCATGAAAAGGGCTCATTCACCGGCGCTGACAAACAGCGCATCGGCCGCTTTGAACAAGCCGACGGCGGCACCATCTTCCTCGACGAGATCGGTGAGATCCCGTTGGAGATTCAATCGAAGCTGCTGCGGGTGTTGGAAGATAAATCCTTTGAGCGGGTAGGTGGTAACAAAACTATCAAGGTCGATGTGCGGCTCATTGCCGCTACCAACAAAGATCTGTCCGAACTGATCGCCACCGGTAAATTCCGGGAAGACCTGTATTACCGAATCAGTGTCCTGCCGGTTCACCTGCCGGCGCTCAAGGACCGTCCCCGATGTTTGGCGCCCATGGCGATGAAGCTCCTGGAAAAATCGACCGCCTCGCTGAACAAAGGGAATATCAGCGGATTCACCCCCGAAGTTTTGGCCATGATCCAGGGATACGACTGGCCCGGTAATATCCGTCAGCTCGGCAACACCATCGAACGGGCAGTCATTCTTGAGGATGAGGATCGGATCGGGCTCTCATCGATGCACATCCCGGAATTGGGACGGCCCTCGGCGCCGTTGATCCAGGTCACCGAACCCCTGGAGGTTCATGAGCGAGAACTGATCCTCAAAGCTCTGGCTGAAAATCTTTGGGTGCAAAAGGATGCGGCGCACTGCCTTGGTATCAGCCCTCGGGCCCTGAACTATAAAATCAAAAAATTTGGCATCACCCACCAGAACTGGCGAAAGCACAAGAAGGCGTAGGTACACCTGGCTTCAATGCAGGTGACCGCCGGTGCTTGACATGGTCAGATTGCCGTTCTTGACCCCGCGCAAGGCCATCAGCTTTTCGGCCAGTTCGCGCACCTGAAATGCCCTGCCTTTGACAATTGTCACCTCCAGGCAGTTGTCATGATCCATGTGCACATGGGTTGTTGAGGTGATCTGATGGTGGAATTCATGCTGCAACTCGGTGATTTTCTCCTGGAGTTGCGGCTGATGATGGTTGAACACCAGGGTCACAACCCCCACCACCTCGCTGTCCTGTTCCCACTCCTCATTGACCAGCACTTTCCTGATCAGGTCGCGGACCGCCTCTGAGCGATTGGAATAACCTCTGGGCCGGATATACCCATCGAACTGGCTGAGTAGTTTTTCGTCCATTGAAACGGAAAATCGTATAAGCATGGCAATCAGATTCCTTTTTCCATATCCTTAAGTTTATCAACTGTTGCTCTCGCTTCGGTTCGCAGTTTTTCCGGGACACTCGAATCCTTGGAGGCACGGGTGAGGTACTGCTTGGCCAACTTCATCTTTCCTAGATAGAGGTTGTATTTGCCGAGATAAAAAACACTGACCCCTTCCCTGCCCCGGTTGGATTCAATCTGCCCCAGATCGAAATAAAGCTGCGGATATTCAGGCATGATCGCTGCCACCCGCTGCAGTAATTGCTCTGCCCTCGGATAGTTGCCGAGCATCAACTCTGCTTTGGCCAGGTGATACACCCCGTACATGTCGGTCGGGCTGCGTTTAACCGCCTGCTCCAGAATCGATCTGGCCTCCTCATAGCGCCCGCTCTGCATCAGGATCACAGCCCGATCGATCTCAAGGATATTCTTGCGCGGATATTGTTCCAGCACCATGGCCAATTGCTGGAGGGCCTGATCGTAGTTACGGTCATCGGCCTCAAGCAGGGCCAAGCCGAAATGAGCCATGGTCCGCTGTTCCAGTCCTGCATCAGAGGTCAAGGTGTTGGCGCAGTAGGTTCGCAATTTCTCGTGATCGATGGACTGGAAAAGAACCCGGTATTTGAAGCGGAGGAAATCAAAGTTATCGATTTTCACATAGTTTTTTTTAGCCTTTTGCTTTTCCAGTTCCAGCAGCGACTCGACATAGCTCATCCGGGCCTCGGGTTGGGGATGGGTCAGCAGGTATTGCGGCGTATCGCCGCCCATGCGGTAGCGAGAGACACGCCGCATGGCTTTGAGCATATCCTCCATGGCTGCCGGATCGCGCTGCATCTGCTGCATCCAATCAAACGAAAGGCGATCCGCCTGCTCCTCGTTCTCACGGCTGTACTGTAAATTAACTGCCTGACCAGCGGCCATTGATCCGGTCAATAAGCCCTGAGAAAGCCCGGGGACACCCAAGGCCAGACCGGCCATGCCGAGCAGCAGGGCAGCAGCGCTGACCATGGTCCCCTTCTCAAGCTGCTGGGCAATATGGCGGCTGACCACATGGCCGATCTCATGGGCAAGGACGCTGACCAGCTCGTTTTCGGTTTTCATGGTTTCGATCAGGCCGGAGTAGAAAAAAACCAGGCCGGCCGGGGCTGCAAACGCATTGAATTGATCGCTTTTGACCACAAAAAAACGGTAATTAAAATATTGCGGTCCGACTGTTTTCAAAACATTGTTGCCCAACGTGTTGATATACTGGCTGATATCCGGATCATCCAGCACTGGCATCTCTTTGCGAACCGAATAGAGCAGATGATCACCGATCTTCCGCTCATCGCCGATGCTCAATGCCAACGCCTGAACAGGCAACGCCGCATAGCTGAGGAGGGTGAAAAAAGCGACAAGGCGGAAGAGATATTTTTTTTTGTTCTTCATGGGAGGCACCAAGGTGTTCGTAAGGGGCTGCCGGGTTTCAGGCAGCCTGTCCAAAATAATGCGATCCTCGAGTTACCGCAACTCCAAGCGGCCGATTTTTATTGACGCTGCCGGTTCAACCTTCGGTCCATGTAATCAACGAGCAGCGAACAGGGAAAGGTGAGGAGGAAATAGAGGGCCGCAACAGTCAGCCAGACCTCAATGGTCAGATAGGTGGAGGCCATCAGCTGGGTCCCCTGGTAGGTCAGTTCCTGGATGGAGATTACCGAGACGATGGCAGAATCCTTGATCAACGAGATCATTTGCCCGGCGAGCGGCGGCAGTACCCGGCGGAAAGCCTGGGGCAGGACGACATACCGCAGACTCTGGCTACGGGTCAGCCCCAGGGCCATGGCTGCGTCCCGTTGGGGTCGCCCGATGGACTCGATTCCAGCGCGGAGGATCTCGGCTACATAGGCGCTCTCAAAGACGGCTAAGGTTATGAGGGCAGAAAAAAAGGCGGACAACTGCTCGGGTGGGGCAAAAAGAGCAGCAATCAGAGACCGGTTGTGGGGCGAGGCGCTTGCCGCCAGCAAATCCAGGTTCAGCAGCGGAATAAGTTGATCAGCCAGGAAAAAATAGAACAGGAAAATAATGACCAGCGGGGGCAGATTGCGCATCAATTCGATGTAACTCCGCGCCACCAGTTGCCAATAAAGGATCCGACCGGTTCGGGCCAGAGCCATAGCCAACCCGAGGAGAAGAGCAAGGACACTGCTCCACAGACTGAGCCGCACCGTGGTCAGCAACCCCTGGACCAGATAGTTTGCCACCCACTGTCCCGATTCCTGATCATAACGAAACAGGAACTGCGGCATAATCCCCCAGTTCCAGGTGTAGTTGAGCTTGACACTGATCCGGTAAACAATGAATCCTGCCGCACAGAGCAGCAGGATCACCAGGATCGCGTCAAGCGGATTAAAGGGACGACGCTTTACGAGCACGAAGAGCAGGCAGAAATAAACACAACAGGCTCACTGCACCATCGACTGCCACTGAGTGGAGCCGAACCAATACTGGTAGCGCTCGTCGATCCAACCCTTGTTTCGAACACCCTCGATCCAGTTGTTAAGGAAATTGAGGGTGTCGACGTCGCCTTTGCGGATACCCATGCAGATCGGCTCTTTCATCAATTGATCGGGATAGGCTTTGAGTACCTCGGGGGCTGATGCGGCGCTGTGGGCCGGCAATGGCTGGCCGGCGACCATGGCGTGGACCCGGCCGTTTTTCACCTCCTGGACGGCGGCCGGTTCGTCGTCAAAGAGCCGCAGGGTTGCTTGGGAAACCGCTCTTTAGCAGCCAGGGCGGCGGTCGAACCGAGACGGGCTGCTAGCGTCATCCCGGGCTTGTTGAAATCTTCGACGGCAAAGCCCTCGGTCATCTTCCGGTTGGCCAGCAGTCCCTGACCGGTATGGTAATAGGGTGCGGTGAAGTTGATCTTCATATTGCGCTCAGGAGTGGCGGTCATGCCGCCGATGATGACATCGAATTTGCCGGCAATAAGCGAGGGAATAATCCCGGACCATTTAGTGGGCACGAACTCCACCTTGACACCCATGTCTTTAGCAAGTTGTTGCGCGACATCGATCTCAAGGCCGATCAGTTCCCCCTTCTTATCCTTCATCGCCCAAGGAACAAACACGTCCATACCGATGCGAATGGTGCCGCGCTGGACGATCTGCTCGATGGCGCTTTCGGCAACGAGCTTCTGCTGAATATCGCCGGCAAGTGCCACTGTTGACAACAACAAAAGCGTTGTCAGTCCAATGCATACACCTTCAATCACCCTGTGCATCTCTCCTCCCTCCTTTGTCCTTTTTCACTCATCGGCACGGCGTTTAACAACTCCCCCCGCGCGACCTGTCACAGAATCTGCCGGAGAAAATTGCGAGTCCGCTCCTGCTGTGGTCGAAAGAAAAAATTTTCCGTCGTCGCTTCCTCAATGATCCGCCCGGCCTCCATGAACACCACCCGGTCGCTGACCTCTCGGGCAAAGCCCATCTCATGGGTCACCACCACCATGGTCATGCCCTCTTCAGCCAAGGTGCGCATGACATCAAGCACCTCGCCGATCATCTCGGGATCCAAGGCGCTGGTGGCCTCATCAAACAGCATTACCTTGGGATGCAGGGCCAGGGCCCGGGCGATGGCAACCCGCTGCTGCTGGCCGCCGGAAAGTTCATCCGGATATTTGTGAATTTTCTCTCCTACCCCTACTTTTTCCAGCAATTTCCTGGTCTCCTGGGTCGCCTCTTCCTTACTTTTGCCGCGTACCAGGCACTGGGCGAGATTGATATTTCCCAGGACCGAGAGGTGGGGAAAGAGATTGAACGCCTGGAAGACCATGCCGACCTCACGGCGGATGGTCAGCCGGTTGTTTTCGTTGTCATCCAGCGGAATACCGTCGACGACGATGCTGCCGCTGTCGATGGCCTCCAGTCCGTTGAGGCAACGAAGAAAGGTCGATTTCCCCGAACCCGAGGGACCGATCACCACCAGGACATCGCCTCGCTGGATTCGGACAGAAAAATCATCGAGGGCAAGAACCGGGCCAGGAAATGTCTTGACCAGGTGCTCTGCGACGATGATCGTATCGTCTCTTTCGGTGGAATCCGGCATGTTATCCATTCAGGCAATCCTGGGGTAACGCCGTTCCAGGCCATTGGCCAGGGCAGACAGCGTCAAGGTAAGCATGAGATAGATGGCCGCCACGATAAACCAGACCTCAAAGATGAGAAAGGTATCGGCGACAATGGTCCTGCCCTCCATGGTCAGATCATAAACCGCAATGGTACTGACTAGGGCGGAATCTTTGATCAACGATACGGCCTGACTGGTCAGGGGCGGCAGAATGCGGCGCAGGGCTTGCGGCAGGATAACCCGACGGTAAGTTTGAAAGCGGCTCAACCCCAGGCTATGGCAGGCTTCCCATTGGCCGCGCTCAATGGACTGGATGCCGGCGCGAAAGATCTCCGAGGCATAGGCGCCCTCGAACAGACTGAGTGCCAGCACTGCAGTGACTGTCCGGCCAAGGTCAAAGATCGGGGCCATGACGAAATACAGAAAAAAGATCTGCACCAACAACGGCGTGTTGCGGATCAGTTCTAAATACACCCGTGCCAGGCAACGGCCGACAGTGGAACGGGAAAGGCGAAGAAGCGCGGTCGCCAGGCCGATGACTGCGGCCAGAATGAGACTGTACAAGGTGATTTCCAGGGTCACGGCCAGACCCTTCAGCAACGGTCCGGGAATAAACGCTCCGTCGGCAAGGGTGAACAGGTAGCGCGGTATCTGCCGCCAATGCCAGTTGTACCCCAGTTGTTCACCACCCCGTAGCACCAGCCAAGCCAGACCGACGACGGTGAGGCCGAAACAGGACAGGTCCCTAATTGTGGCGGAAGAGGCAAAAAGAGTACGCATACGGACCGTGGTAATGTCGGTAATGTCGGCAGTTTGCAGTGCAGCAGCAAAGGAATAGCGGGTTTCCGTCCTCGACAACCAGGCGGGAAACAAGCCGGCGGCAATCATACCCCTTGGATGTACACCAACTCTGTGTATCTTTTCAAGACCTTAATCCTTCCACCTGCGACAATGCAGACCGGATCACTTCGGCCATCTTCCTGTTGCCCTGATGCCGCCCCTCGGGTAGAGTACCGTCATTTCCCAACTTTTTTTCCGGAACAACCATGACCCCTTTGCTGACCATCGACAATTTCTCCCTCACCTTTCTCGACGCCGAGGGTGGCCGATCCCCGGTGCTGGACAACATCAGCCTGCGGATTGAGGAGGGCGCAACCCATGCCCTGGTCGGTGAATCGGGGTCCGGCAAATCGGTCACAGCCCTTTCCATCCTCCGCCTGTTGGAAGAGACCAACCAGGTGGTGAGCACCGGCTCCATCGTTTTTGAGGACAGGGAACTGACCACCCTGAGCAAACAGGAGATCCGGGCCATTCGCGGCAATCGCATCGCCATGATCTTTCAGGAGCCCATGACCTCGCTCAACCCGGTCTACACCATCGGCAACCAGTTGATGGAACCGCTCTTACTCCACCAATCTCTAGACAAGGACGAAGCTCACCAACGGGCCCTGCAACTGCTCGAACGCACCGGCATCGACAATCCGGAGTATCGGATCAACTGCTATCCGCATCAATTGTCGGGGGGACAGCGTCAGCGGGTCATCATCGCCATGGCCTTGGCCTGCCGGCCAAAACTCTTAATTGCCGACGAACCGACCACAGCCCTCGATGTCACCATCCAGGACCAGATTCTCCATCTGATTCGCGATATTCAGCAGGAATACGGCATGTCGGTGCTGCTCATCACCCACGACCTGCCCATGGTGCGCAAAATTGCCGACACGGTTTCGATCATGCACGGCGGCAGGTTCGTTGAGCAGGGGACGGTGACCGATATCTTCACCCGTCCCCAGGAAGACTACACCCGCCACCTCCTGGCCTCCGTCCCCCAAGGGGTCCAGAAAACCCGCCCCGGCGGACCGAAACTGATTGAACTCGCAGACATCACCTGTACCTTTGCCATGAAATCCGAATGGAGCGGTTTTTTCAAGCGCACTAAAAAGGTAATCAAGGCAGTGGATGGGGTGAGTCTCTGTCTCGACCAAGGCACCACTTTAGGGCTGGTAGGCGAATCAGGGTCAGGCAAATCGACCCTGGCCCTCTGCCTGCTCGGACTGACCCTCTACGATGGCAAGGTGTTCTATTTTCCAGAAGCCGGGACCAGCCATTGCCTCTCAGGTCTGACCAACAGCCAGTTCCGCCCGTTGCGCAAGGAACTCCAGATCGTCTTCCAGGATCCTTATTCCTCGCTCTCGCCCCGTATGACCATCGAGCAGATCATTACCGAGGGCTTGCAGGTGCACGGCCTCGGCGGCACCAAGGAGGAACGGCAAGCCCTGGTGGAACAGGCCCTGCGCGACGTCGAACTTGACCCAGCCCTGGCCGGCCGTTTTCCCCATGAGTTTTCCGGTGGCCAGCGCCAGCGTATCGCCATTGCCCGCGCTATCATCCTCCGTCCCAAACTCCTCATTCTCGATGAACCCACCAGCGCCCTGGATATGACCATCCAGAAGCAGATCCTTGAATTGTTAAAGGATCTCCAGGAGCGCTACCAGTTGACCTATATCTTCATTACCCACGACCTGCGGACCGTGCGCTCGCTGGCTGATCAGCTGGCGGTCATGCGCCATGGCCGCATCGTCGAAAGCGGACCGGCAGCGGCCATCTTCGCCGATCCGCAGGACCCGTATACCCAGCGGCTGTTTGATGCCGCTTTTCACGTTACCGAACGTATGGAGAAACCCGCATGATCTATCGCGCCGTCTTTCACGTTGACCTGGATGAGGTCAAACCATTCAGCATTGCCCTGGCCAATGTCGGCAACCTGCTCCGCGCCATTCCGGAAAAACACTATGACGTGGTGCTCCTCTTCAACGGCCCGGCGGTTGCCTTGCTGCAGACAGAGCAATGCGCCCCTTATCGCGAGGAAATCTGGCAGTTGCAGCAGGCCCGGGTTGCTTTCAAGGTCTGCCGAAATGCCCTTAACCGCTTTAATATCGATCCGGACAACCTGATCGAAGGGTGTGAAATTGTCCCCGCCGGGGTGGTGGCACTGATCGAACTGCAGCAGGATGGCTACGCCTACATCAAACCCTGACGGGCGAGGCACAGCGCCAGAAGGAAACGCACCCCTATCCGCCGAATTCCTCGCCACCGTCAGTCATGGGCCGGGCGTCTACCAGATGCTCAGCAAAAAACAGGTGCTCTACGTCGGCAAGGCGCGCGACCTGCGTAAGCGCCTCAGTCAATATGCCCATTTCAGCGGCCCGATCCACTCTAAAACCGCGGCCATGCTCTCCCATGTCCAGCGGGTGGAAACCATTCTTACCAACACCGAGAAGGAGGCGCTGATTCTCGAGGCTTCGCTGATCAAGCAGCACCGGCCACGCTATAACGTCATCCTCCGCGACGACAAAAACTACCCGCTCATCAAAGTCACAACCCACGACCCCTGGCCCCGGATTGTGGTTACACGCAAACGGCTGCGCGACGGCAATCGCTACTTCGGCCCTTATTCGTCAGGCACCGCGATGCGCGTCACCCTGCAACTCCTCAACGCCCAGTTTCCCTTGCGGCGCTGCAAGATCATGCGCGAACGTTCGCGACCTTGCCTCAACTATCAGATGGGCCGCTGCCTCGCGCCCTGCGCAGGTGAGGTGAACGCCGAGGACTACCAGCGCATGGTGCGCGATGTGCTGCTGATCCTTGAAGGCAAAATCGGCGAAGTGGTCAAGGAACTGACCGCCAAGATGGAACAGGCCGCGAAAACCCTGGCCTTTGAGAAAGCGGCCCTGTACCGGGACCAAATCAAGGGGCTGACTCGGACCATAGAACATCAGGCCGTTGTCGCCGAGCACCATTTGGATCAGGACGTGTTCGGTCTTCATCGTCAGGACGCCTCGGTAGGGGTGGCACTCCTTTTTGTCCGGGGAGGTATGATTACCGGCGCCCAATCTTTTTTTCTGGCCGACCCCCTGGGTGATGACGATAGCCTCTTGGCCCAGACTGTCCTTCAGTATTACTCCCGTGAACGCCAGCCGCCGCGTGAACTTCTGCTGCCCTTTGCAATCGATGATCAGGAATTGATCGCGGAATGCTTGGCCGAACTGCGCGAAGGGCCAGTATCATTGCTGGCACCGCAACGCGGCAAGCGAATGCAGTTGATGCAGATGGCAACGGCCAATGCGGCTCAAATCTTCTCCGAACGGACGAAAAAAGAACAGTCCTGGGAAACTCTGGTGACGGCCTTGCAATCCAAACTGCGGCTCATCAACCGGCCGGAGACCATCGAATGCCTCGACATCTCCAACCTCCAGGGCAAACAGGCAGTGGGCTCCCTGGTTTGTTTCGTCCAAGGCGATAAGGCCATCAAGCTCTTCCGCCACTATCGGATCAAATCGCAGGACACCCCGGACGATTACGCCATGATGGCTGAGGTCCTCGAACGGCGTCTGAGCAAGGGGGTAGTGGAGGACAATCTGCCTGCGCTGCTGCTGCTCGACGGGGGCAAGGGCCAGTTGCAGGTGGCTGTCAATGTGCTGAGCCGTTTTGATCTCCTCCAGCGGATCGACCTGGTGGCCATTGCCAAGGAAAAGGCCGATGAAGGGGAAAAGCTCTTCCGGCCGGGCCGAAAAAATCCAATCCTTCTGCCCGCCCACTCGCCGGTGCTGCTCTACCTGATGCGTATCCGCGATGAGGCTCACCGCTTTGGTGTCACCTTCCACCGCAGGCTGCGCGGCAAGGAGCAGCTGCACTCACAACTTGATGCGATCGAGGGGATCGGTCCTAAACGAAAGAAGCAACTCCTGCAAACCCTGGGCAGCCTTAAGCGGATAATCGAGGCCGGAGTCACGGAATTGGCGGGAGTGCCAGGCATCGGCGCAGAGCTGGCCCGGCATGTATACCGGCAACTCCATGGAGAGAGCGATGGAACCAAATGATCGGATCATGGCCAAGCTCAAGGCCGGCTGCATCTGCAAGGGTGTCAAGCTGATCCGGCTGATCGAGGCTATCGAAAACGGGGCAACCACGTTTGAGCAGGTCGCAGCCGCCACCGATATCGGCGATGGCCCCTGCAAGGGCAAGCGATGCGGAGAAAAGGTAGCAGAATTATTGGCGCAGTATCACTCCGGCTGCTGATTATTGCTTGATTCTGTTCGCCGATTCGTCACTGGGGGGACTGTCATTCGCCCAATAAAAATACACCCGCTCACTCTGAAAGCAAGCCTCTTTATGGACAGCATCAAACGACGAACAGTTCGACGATCAATTTTCCTTGTTGCCATTGCCTTGGTCGTGACGCTGTCCGCCTGTGGCAAACCATCCCTGGAATCTGCGGCCAAGCCCTACCATCACCTTGTTGTTTTGGGCGACCCGCATCTGCCGGGGCAGCATCTTGCCCAAAAGGAAGGCGTCCGGGATACGATCAATTCCTGGCAGGATGTTGACCTGGTTATCGCCGTTGGCGACATCTGCGCCGAGTACGGCACTGATGCCGAATATGCAGCGGCACGAGCGTTTTTCGCCAAACTGGACAAACCACTGGCTGCGGTTGCGGGCAACCACGACTACATTTATGCAACCCCGTCTTCCCCTGGCGGCGGCTACATGCCCGGTTCAGCTGCTAGCCAGGAAGCGAAGCTCAAACTTTTCCGTGAAACCTTCGGCCTGGCTGAGCATTATTACAGCCGGGTAGTTGGTGGTTACCTCTTGATCTTTCTCTCAACGGATCACGAAAGCTTTGCTACCGGCATGAGCGAGCCGCAACTCGCCTGGCTGCGCGCTGAACTGAACCGCCATCCCAGCACGCCCACCATCATCGTTTTCCACGGACCGCTGCATGGAACCCAGCATAACTTCAAGCGTTACATCAATCGCCCCCATTCCATTGCCCAACCGGCGGAAACAATCCACGCCATCATCACCGGCAACCCGCAGGTGTTCCTCTGGATAGCCGGCCACACCCACACGCCGCCAACGGAAGAAAGCTATGCCTCACCGATCAATATTTACGCCGACCAGGTGACCAGCATCCACAATACAGACATGAAACGCGAGATCATCTGGACCAATTCTCTGTTTTTGTACCCTGACAAGGTGGTTGTCAGAACCTTCAACCATCAGGAGAGGGCCTGGCATCCTGAATTGGAGCGCACCGTAACACCACGCAAACCTTGAGATGATTGCCCTTGCCCTTCGTCCTTCTTTCCGGGCCAGAGCAAATGGATTTAAGAACAAAGAAGCTGAACCGCAGCAATCCGCCGCTCTATTTTCTTGCGGTCACCAGAAAGACGGGAAAATTTCTGCTCGCACCGTCGCCTGCCGGTTTGACTATTGCGGCCGCTGTCAGGTCACGCACATCGACGAACCCTGCTTTGTGCAAATCAGCCCGCAATGCGACTCGATCAAAACCAAAATGAAACACACCGGTATTGTCGTCGTGGAATTGCCCTGCCTCCGCATCGAGATCGGCAAGACAGAGGACTCCACCGGAAATCATTGCATCATGGAAAGCACTAAGAAGCGGTTCAATTTCCTTAACGTGGTGCAGGGTCATGCTGCTGACGATCAGATGATATTTCCCCTTCAGTTTGTCGCCCTTCTCCAGGTCGCAGTACATCGAGCAGATGTTGTCCAATTCGGCAGCCGCAATTTTGGCGTTGAACAGATCAAGCATCCCCTGGGAACTGTCGGCGCCGATGATGGTTCGGACAAACGGCTGTAATCGAAGAGTCAGCAGTCCGGTGCCGCAGCCGAAATCCAACACATTCATGTCGCTGGTTATCTCCACCTCCCGGAGGATGGCATCGGCAATATCCCCCGCTAATTTGACTCGCTGCGGTTGCTCATCCCATGTGGCCGCTGCCTTATTAAAATCCCGTTTGGTCGTCTTCATCCTTGGTCTTTTTGTTTGAATTTTTTGGTGTATTGCCGTTTGCAACCGTCCTGCGGATATGTCTAAAAAAGTCCCCTTATTATCACAAAAGATGGGGCAGAATGACAAGAAGGCTGATCGACTCCCCACCATTGCCGCCGTCAGCGCACCAAAGGCGGCCACATCCTTGGACTTGCCGATCCGCAGCCGGTGTTCGAGGGAGATTTTGTCGGCGAGCAGTTTAATGGGGGAGTTCACATTCATCATGGCCCAGACCATGATGAGCCAAGACAAGGAGCGCCCATTCCAGCAGTGAGACACGAGTAAACACAGCATTCAACCACCAGGATGGTGGCGACGGTGCGGATCCTGGGCCTTGTTTTAGGTGGCCAGCAATACCGTCATCCCGGCAAGGGCGTAGCAAAAACTGTGAACCCGTGCCGCAAAGGAAAAAGCGGACGTTCTTTCTTTTTCATCCATTTCAGGTGGTTACCAGGAACGGATAGTCCGTATATCCCACCGGCCCTCCTTTATAAAAAGTCGATGGATTGGGGGTGTTGAGCGGCGCACCAACTTTGATCCGTGCCGGTAGATCGGGGTTGGCGATAAAGCTGGTGCCAAAGGCTACGGCATCGATCAGTCCGGCTCCAATAGCCATTTCCGCCTCGGCAGCGGTATAGCGCAGATTAGAAACGAGCACGCCCTGATAGCGCTCCCGTACAGGTGTCAGGACATCACCCTCCAACTCACCCATGACGTCACCCCGGATCAGGTGGAGATAGGCCAAGTTGCAGTCACTGAGCCGGTCGGCCAACCAACAGGCCAAAGCGACCGGATCGCTGTCGCCCATGGAATTGAAGCTGGAGATCGGCGACAGCCGCAGCCCCACCCGGTCACTCCCCCAGACCGAGCAAACTCCGGCCAACACTTCTAGGAGCAGGCGCGCCCGGTTTTCAATGGAACCGCCATAAGGGCCGCTGCGTGTGTTGCAGCCGTTGCGAAGAAATTGGTCAAGCAAATAACCGTTGGCACCGTGGATTTCGACACCGTCAAAACCGGCTGCCTGTGCGTTGACGGCCGCCTGTTGAAATCCTTGGACGATGGCAGGCAACTCATCGTCGTGCAGTTCGCGGGGGACCACATAATTTTGCTTCCCTTCGGGGGTATGGGTAATGTCGTTGGTAATGGCAAGAGAACTGGCCGACACCGGTTGAACACCGTCGTTGAGCAGGGGATGGCAGGCGCGGCCGCCATGCCAGAGTTGGAGAAAGATGCGGCCGCCTTGAGCATGTACAGCCTCTGTTATCGCTCGCCAACCGTCGATCTGCATCTGGTTATAGATACCCGGCTCGGTCTGAAAGGCGCATTGGCCAGCCATCACCATGGTCGCCTCGGCGATGATCAAACCGGCACCCGCCCGCTGAGCGTAATGCTCGGCCATAAGAGCGGTGGGCACATGATTGCGATCAGCCCGGCATCGGGTTAACGGCGCCATCAGGATGCGGTTGGGCAGAGTCAACGGCCCGATTTGAAGGGGTTGGAAAAGATGCTCCATAGCTGACAACTCCTGATCAGAGTCCTGTTGCAAATCTCTTTCAAACAACGACTCGTTCGATGGAGAGAAGAATAGAAGGACTTTCCTTGGTGTTATGAGGTGTGGCCTGAGATATCCCGGGCCCGAGACCTTTGCGGGTGCTTCTTGGTCAGGCCGATTGCCTGGATAGCCTGGACGGCAAGTTCTTCAATGGAGCGGCCCTCAACGTTGAGAATTTTGAGATTGTGCCGCATGTATAACTGCTTAGCCTGTTGCAACTCACGGGTGCAGTTGGCCATGCTGGCATAGGTGGAACCGGCGTAGCGCTTTTCCCGGATGTTGTGGAGGTAGTTGGGTGAGCAGGTGAGGCCCACAGCCCGTTTGCGGTTGCGGACGATCTCCTTGGGCAGTTCGTGCTTGTCGAGATGGTCTGAGGTCAAGGGGAAATTGGCGGCCTTTAGTTCCATGTGGGTGGCCAGATAGATACTGACCGGGGTTTTGCCTGAACGGGACACGCCAATGAGGATGATCTCGGCCTCATCATATTCCGCTGGCTTGGTCCCGTCGTCGTGTTCCAGGGAAAAATGGATAGCGTCAACCCGCTTGTCCATCTTGGAGATAGTGAAATGGCGAGAGTAGCCGGGTTCACGCAGGGCCTTGGTGTCCAGAGCCCGCTCCAACAGTTCTAATGTATTAAGGAAGATGTCGAAAAATTTGACCTTCGGGCAATTGAAAATGTCTCTGGTTTCCTGGTCCATGATCGTGCAAAAAACGATAGGCTGGGAGTCTCCTGACTGCTGGAGGATATGTTCCAGCGCATTGCGAGCGTCGTCCGGGGTGTGGATGAACGGAATTTTTTCCTCGCGAAAACGAATTCCCTGAAACTGAGCCAACAGGGCCTTGCCCATGTCCTCGGCGAGGATGGCAGTGGAACCTGAAACATAATAGACGTCTTGCGTAGTGATCATGGTTGATTATTTCCGTTTGTGGCAGAAGAGACAACGATATTTAGGGGGATGGTTATCAGGCAGTGGTGCTTCTTTTCCGGGTGCATGACAACTCTCGCAGAATTGCTCCGCCTCTTTTTTACCCATGGTCATGAACCGCTCGTGATTCTGGTCATGGGGCAGCAGGGCTGTGGTCTCGGGCGGCGCATAGAGAAGAAAAAGCAGGAGAGCCGCACACCCCGCGATAAAAAAAATATTGTAGAGAATATGCTTTTGTTTGGTGGTCATATTGTCTAATAGGAAAAATGGGGGAGTGACAGCTCAGCAGGCAACAGCCCTACTCTGCCATTTCCAGGCTGTGAAAATCAATGACTTTTATGCGCAAAAGCATCACCAGTGCCTCCATCAAGACTGCGCCCAGCCGGTGATGCCGGCCCGCCAAGGTCACAACCCGGCTGTGCCGGCGGTGTTTTTTGGCGAGAATCTCAAGGTCGTTGCCGGAATGCCCAGGGTTGAGGATCATCCGGGCTACGGCCTGTCCCGAGATCAGAGCAGGGTAGATGCCTTCGCCGGTGAGACCTGAGGCCAGCCCTGCGGCGTCGCCGACCAGCCAGGTCCGGCCAAAGCGAACTCCACGAAAATCAAAGTTGACCAGACCGGCGCGGATGGCCTGCGGATCAAGCCTGAAACCCTGTCGGCCGGCCCAGAGGATGAGCCGCTGTTTCAACATTCGGGCGGTAAATATCCGGGCTTCTGCATAAACGCCGATGGAGCAGGCTGCGCTATGGGGAAAAATCCAGCCGTAGCCGGAACCGAACAGTTCGGGGTGGAGATGCCACTCCATCCGAGGTTGTTCACCGGGGAGCATACAGTTGAGACCAATGCCCATGAGCATGGTCGGCAGACCGAGAAAGCGGCGCACCAGACTGTTCGATCCGTCCGCACCGACCAGATGCGTAAATCCGATATGCAAACGCTGTCCATCCGACCGTTCCAACGTCGCTTGGTTAGGTTCAAGCCCTGTGATCCGGGTGCCGGTCAGGAGGGTGACACCGGCTGCCTCAGCCTGCTCGGCCATCCATTGACCAAGCCGTTTCCGGTTGATCGTGGCGATGATCGGATTCTTTTCGGCCACCACGATCCGCTGCCTGCGGGTGACAATGACCTGCTCGGGAAATTCCCGCTCGATCAGGTGCGCGGGGACATGCTTGATCAGGCCGTGCCATGTGATACCGCCGGCACAAACCTTGGGACCGATTGCGGGCTTTCGTTCCGCCAGCACCACCCTGGCCCCCTGTCGTGCCAGCATCGTCGCGCAGGTCAGCCCTCCAGGGCCGCCGCCGACAATCAAGATATCCGTCTTTTCTCCCATCCGGTTCAGCATCCTCTCCGCCGGGAGAGCCCCCAAGGCATGCCTCCAACGCGAAATGGAGGTGGCGTCCGGAAAATGAAGGAAAAACGTCTTCTGCTTGCTTTCATCGGGTCTTTACGATAGCCTTGGCCGACTGTACAATCAGGCCCTGTCGTTGTTTGCCGTCCATCCACAAGGATTCGTTACCAGGAGTCTTCCATGGCGCATGGCGCTGATTCGTTGAAAAGCATCCTCTATGCCCTTGCAGCCAACTTCGCTATTTTTTTGGCCAAAATAGCCGCCGCCCTGTTCACTGGCTCCGGGGCCATGCTGGCCGAAGCCATCCATTCTCTCGCCGATACCGGCAACCAGGGGCTGTTGCTGCTCGGCATCCGCCAAGCCAAACGTCCACCCTCGCCCGATTACCCTCTAGGACACGGCAAGGAAATCTACTTCTGGTCGTTTATTGTCGCCCTCATCCTCTTCAGCATGGGCGGCCTTTTTTCCATCTATGAAGGATACCATAAACTCCATGATCCGGAACCCCTGAAAAGCCCCTTTATCGCCTTGGTGGTCCTCCTTTTTTCCCTGGTGGCCGAGGCCATTTCCCTCTGGGGCTGCGTCCGCGAGATCAATAAGGAACGCAACGGCCGCTCTTTTGTCCGCTGGTTCCGCGAGACCCGCAACTCAGCCCTGCTGGTGGTTTTCGGCGAGGATATCGCCGCCCTGCTCGGTCTCGCCTTTGCCACCGCTGGCCGTCCTCTTGACCATCATCACCGGCAATCCGTTTTTCGACGCTCTGGGCTCAATGGTCATCGGCCTGCTGCTGGTGGTCATCGCCTTTTTTATCGGCCTGGAGACCAAATCTCTGCTGGTGGGACAGGGGGTTGATCCAGCGCTCAAGCAGAAGATGATTACACTGCTCAACGAGCGGCACGAAGTAGAGACCGTGCTCAATATCCTCACCATGCAACTGGGCGATGACGTGATGGTTGCAGTCAAGGCCCGAATGCGGCCGACTGGCTCGGAACAGCAGTTGATCGCCAACATCAACACCTGTGAACAGGCTCTTAAAGCGGCCTTTCCTCAGGTACAGTTCCTGTTTTTTGAACCCGATATGCTCGATTAATTTATTTCTTCCGAAGGTTTACCCGTGACAGCGCAAAAAAAAGAAACATTTCTCAAGGATTACGCACCACCCGCATACCTGGTCGACAGCATTGATTTGCTGGTTGAACTCGATCCCCAAGCCACTCGGGTCCAGACAAAATTACAATGCCGCCCCAACTCCATAAACAGGCAACCTCTTATTTTGAATGGCAAAAAGTTGGAACTGGTGCGGATTGTCCTCGACGGTATTGAACTTGCCACCAACCAATACCGCCTCGAAGACGGCCTGCTTGAAATCCCGCAGGTGCCGAACGCGCCCTTTCAGGTCGAGATCGAGACCCGCATCAACCCTGCAAACAATACCGCACTGGAAGGATTGTATCTCTCTTCAGGCAACTACTGCACCCAGTGCGAGGCCGAGGGGTTCCGCACTATCACCTTTTTTCCCGACCGTCCGGATGTGATGAGCGTGTTCACCACCACCGTGATTGGCGACAAGGCCGCCTGCCCGGTGCTGCTCTCCAACGGCAATCTGGTCGATAGCGGCGACCTCGGCGATGGCCGCCACTTCGCCACCTGGCACGACCCCTTTCCCAAGCCTTGCTACCTCTTTGCCCTGGTGGCCGGCAATCTGGTGCGCATCAGCGACAGCTTCACCACCCGCTCCGGCCGGAAAGTTGACCTGCACATCTTTGTCGAGGAGCGCAACCGAACCAAATGCGGCCATGCCATGCGTTCACTGCAGAAGGCGATGCAATGGGATGAAGAGCACTTCGGCCGCGAGTACGATCTCGATACCTACATGATCGTGGCGGTCGATGATTTCAACATGGGTGCCATGGAGAACAAGGGGCTCAATGTCTTCAACTCCAAGTATGTGCTGGCTCTGCCCGAGACCGCCACCGACGTTGACTACGAAGGCATCGAAGGCGGTGATCGCGCACGAGTATTTCCATAACTGGACCGGCAACCGTATCACCTGCCGCGACTGGTTCCAGTTGAGCCTCAAGGAAGGGCTGACCGTATTCCGCGATCAGGAATTCACCGCCGACATGATCTCCCGACCGGTGAAACGAATCCAGGATGCCAATATCATTCGCTCCTTTCAGTTTCGCGAGGACGGCGGCCCCATGGCTCACCCGGTCCGACCGCCCTCCTTTGTCGAAATCAACAATTTCTACACTCTCACGGTTTATAACAAGGGCGCCGAGGTGATCCGCATGCTCCACACCCTGCTTGGCCCGGAAACCTTCCGCCAGGGCATGGATCTCTATTTCGAGCGCCATGACGGCCAGGCCGTGACCTGCGACGATTTTGTCGCTGCCATGGAGACTGCCTGGGGCCAGGATCTGAGCCGGTTCAAACGTTGGTACAGTCAAGCCGGAACCCCCGAGTTGACCGTCCAGGCCGATTACGATCAAACCAGCCGACAGCTGACCCTGCAGGTAGAGCAGACCTGCCCGCCCACCCGGGAAGCTACGGAAAAACAACCATTCTTCATGCCCCTGGCCGTGGGTCTGCTCGATGACCAAGGTCATCCAATTGTTCTCGACGATTCTCCAGATTCAACCACCAGGATATTGATTCTTTCAGAGAAGAAGCAGAAATTTGTTTTCCCTGGGGTATCGGCCAAGCCAACGGTTTCGTTTCTCCGTAATTTTTCTGCACCGGTCAAGGTCCGCTTCGACCAGTCGGAAGAGGAGCTAAGCTTGATGATGGCCCATGATCCGGACCCGTTCAATCGCTGGGAGGCCGGCCAGAAACTGGGCCTCCAATACTTGCTCGAACAGATTGAGCGCTACCAAGAGCGGAGAAAGCATCAATGTTCAAGAGCAACTGGTGCGCGGCATGCGCAACCTGCTGCTCGATTGTGATTCTGATCCTGCCTTCCTTGCTATGGCCCTGGCCCTGCCCTCGGAAAACTGGATCAGTCAGCAGATGGAGGTCATTGACCCGGTGGCAATTTTTGCGGTTCGGCAGGAGTTTCGCTGCCAGATCGCCCACGCCCTGATGCACGAACTGCTGCGCCGCTACGAAGCCTTGCGCATCAACGCTCCCTACCGCTACAATGCACAGGATGCAGGCAAACGAGCCTTGCGTAATAGTTGTCTCGCCTACCTGCTGGCTCCGAATCAGACAATTGTTCGTTGAGTCCGATCTGTTGCACAAAGGAATGCAGCAGTATCACACCGCCGACAACATGACCGATGCAATTGCCGCTCTCAACTGCGTGGTCAACGCCGATCTCGAGGCCGGGACAGCCCTACTCTCTGATTTCCATGCCAGGTGGCAACTCGATCCGCTGGTGGTCGACAAATGGCTGATCCTCCAAGCCGGTTGCACCCTGCCCGGCACGTTGGATAGGGTGAGGGCACTGACCACCCATTCGAGCTTCACTTATAAAAATCCCAACAAGGTCCGCTCGTTGATCGCCACCTTCTGCGCAACCAACCACGGTCAGTTCCATGCCATCAACGGCTCGGCTTATACCTTTCTCGGTGATCAGATCTATCTTCCTTGATGCACTCAATCCCCAGATCGCCTCGCGGATGCTCACCCCGCTCACCCAGTGGCGTCGTTATGATAGGGTTCGGCAGCAATTGATGCGGCAACAATTAGAGCGCATCGGCAATCAGCGATCGCTCTCCGATGACGTCAAGGAGGTGGTTGAAAAATCTCTGTGCTGAAAGGCCTCCTTCAAGCCTGCAATCAAACCACCTTACCCGTCGACTGCACGGCGACGATGCTGTGGTCCGGTCGAGGCAACCGTTGTTGTCACCATGAAATTTCTACTATATCAATTAATTGCGCCAAAAAGGAAAAACAGAACCTGTGACAATCCGCCATTTACTTGCCGATAGCCGCTCGATCGATGCTTATTGGTTCCGCTTAATTTCCCTTGACACTCTATATGTTTGCTGGTATTTGACTTGCGGTTTTTTGCGGGATACTTTATATTGTCCGCGCTACGAATGACAAACAAAGAGTTGTAGGCGCGTAGCTCAGTGGGAGAGCGCTACCTTGACGTGGTAGATGTCGTCGGTTCGACCCCGTCCGTGCCTACCAATTTTTACAAAGGCTAGGATGCAGAAGACATCTTCTGCTCATTAGCCTTTCCTTTTTGCAGGCAATATGGCAGAGATATCAGTTTCCTTACAAGATGGTGAAAGTAAGTCGTTTCCGAGCGGAACTCGTGTTGCGGAAATGCTCAAGGAACTGGTTTCCGGCAAGCAGCGCAAACAGACCGTTGCCGTGAAGAGCAATGGCGTGCTGCTTGACCTCTCTACACCGATTCATGACCGATACCGTTCTTGAGCCAATTTCTGTGCTGTCCGAAGAGGGTGTTGAGATATTGCGGCACTCTACAGCCCACATCATGGCCTTGGCTGTCAAGGAAGTGTTCGGCGAACACGTCAAGGTGGCCATCGGTCCATCCATCGAAGAGGGATTTTACTACGATTTCGATCGAGACAAACCTTTCACCCCTGAAGATTTCGAACTGATCGAAAAGAAGATGGCTGAACTCGCCGAGTCCCGTCTTCCTTTTGTCCGCCAGGAAATGACCAAGGCGGACGCCATCCGCTTCTTTGAACAATTGGGAGAAACCTACAAGGTCGAACTCCTGGGCGACATGGAGGCGGAAACGGTCAGCCTTTATACGCATGGCAGGTTTGTCGACCTGTGCCGTGGGCCGCATGTTCCCGATTCCTCATGGATCAAGGTCTTCAAACTCCTGAGGGTCGCCGGTTCCTACTGGCGAGGGCGACGAAAAGCGTCAGATGCTGACCCGAATTTACGGGACCGCCTTTGCCGACAAGAAAGAGTTGCAGCAGTATTTGACCCGACTCGAAGAGGCGCGTAAGCGTGATCATCGCCGCCTGGGCAAACAGCTCGGCCTGTTCACGATTCAAGACCAGATCGGCCCCGGACTTATTCTCTGGCAACCGCGTGGCGCCCTGCTCCGCCGGTTGATCGAAGATTACTGGAAGGACGAGCACTACCGCAACGGTTATCAGTTGCTGTACACCCCGCACATTGCCCGGCAGGATTTGTGGAAGACCTCCGGTCATCTCGATTTTTACGGTGAGAACATGTATTCTGCCATGGAAATCGACGAGGTGATGTACCAGTTGAAACCGATGAATTGCCCTTTTCACATCGGCATCTACAATGCAGACAAACACAGTTACCGGGAATTCCCCATCCGCTGGTGCGAATTGGGAACAGTGTACCGCTACGAGCGAACCGGCGCCCTGCACGGGTTGATGCGAGTCCGCGGCTTCACCCAGGACGATGCTCATATCTTTTGTCGCCCCGACCAACTGGAAGAAGAAATTTTCAATATTATTGACCTGAACCTACATATTCTAAAAACCTTCGGCTTTGATCAATATGATATTTACCTCTCCACCAGACCCGCAAAATATGTCGGCTCCGATGAGCATTGGGACCTCTCGACCCAGGCGCTGAAACAGGCCCTAGAGAAAAAAGAGCTAGTCTATCAGGTTGACCCTGGAGAAGGCGTCTTTTATGGTCCGAAAATCGACATCAAGATCAAGGACCAGTTAGGGCGATCCTGGCAGTGTTCCACCATCCAGGTTGATTTCAATCTGCCGGAACGATTTCAGATGACCTACACCGGCGCTGACGGTGGCGAACATCAGCCGATCATGATTCACCGGGCCCTGATGGGCTCTCTGGAGCGTTTCATCGGTGTGCTCATTGAGCACTATGCCGGAGCTTTTCCTTTGTGGCTGGCACCCGAGCAGGCTCGGATCATGAACATCACCGATGATCAGAACGAATACTGCGAGCAGGTGTATGCGCGACTGCGCGCTCTAGGCGATTCGTATCGAAAAGGATGTCAGAAACGAAAAATTGAACTATAAGATCCGTGAGGCGCAACTGATGAAAGTTCCCTACATGCTTATCGTTGGCGAGCGTGAAAAGGAAGAGGGAACTATCACCGTACGCAAGCGAGACGGACAGAATTTGCCGGCAATGACCCCGGAAGCATTCATCGATCTCGTTGTCGACGAGTGCAAGCGTTGCGTTGCCTGAACGGGAAAACCAAACTGGAGGAACGAACATTAAAAAACGAGGCAGCAGAAAACTTTCCCCACAACAGGATCTGAAAATAAAAATCAACGAAGATATCGATTACCGTGAGGTTCGACTCGTTGATTCCGATGGGACACAGCGCGGCGTCGTCAGCGCCCGGGCAGCATTGGAAGCCGCCCAGGAACAGGGGCTTGATCTGGTCGAGGTTTCCGACAAGGCCGATCCACCCGTCTGCCGGATTATGAATTTTGATAAATTCCGGTACGAACTGAAAAAAAAGCAGCAGGAAGCTAAGCAAAAACAGACCGTTATCGAAACCAGGGAGATTAAGTTCCGGCCTAAAACCGATGAGCACGATCTCGCTTTTAAGATACGAAAGATCAAGGAATTTCTAGCAGATAAGAACAAGGTCAAGGTTACCATGCGATTCCGGGGACGCGAGATTATCTATGCGCAAACCATCGGCCTCGACGCCTTGACCAAAATCGCTGACACCCTGCGTGAAGACTGTGTTATTATTCAGGAACCCAAAATGGAAGGTCGGCAACTCGTTATGTTTGTTGGTCCCAAAGCCTGAGAAAGCGACAGTAAGTATTCTAACAACCAACAGTGCCGGCGAACGTCAGTCCGGTGTGATGCAAGGAGCACAACCATGCCGAAAATGAAAACAAACAGAGGCGCAGCCAAACGGTTCAAAGCCACCGGTGGTGGACGAATACGCCGCAGCAAGGCCTTTTCCTCTCACATACTGACCAAGAAATCCACTAAACGGAAACGGAATCTGCGCAAAACCACCTTGATTGCTGATGTTGATCAACGTGCCATCCGCCGGATGTTGCCTTATATGTAATCACTGGCCCCGCCGCCAAGCTTTTCCGTTACCGGATGGCAACAGCGGGATGATTGTTCGACCTGTACAGGTTGAAGCATAACTTTTTAGCATGAACGGAGAATACAATGCCTCGTGTAACCCGCGGTTTTAAAGCACGCCGCAGAAGAAATAAAGTGTTGAGTCTGGCAAAAGGTTTTCGTGGTGGCAAGCACCGCCTTTTCAAATCAGCTGCTGAAGCGGTCGATCACGCCCTCTGCTACGCCTACCGGGATCGCCGCGTCAAAAAACGCGAGTTTCGCCAGTTGTGGATTGCCCGCATCAATGCAGCCGCCAAACAGAACGGCATCAGCTACAGTCGTCTGATCAACGGTCTCAGCAAGAATGCGATTGAACTCGATCGTAAAGTGCTTTCCAATCTCGCCATCGTTGACCCCAGTGCCTTTTCTGCCGTTGTCAGGGCCGCTGGCCAAACCTCCTAAACTGCGATCATGGAACAAGAGCTGCTCAGGCTCAAGCAGGAAGCCGAGGAAGCACTGAGGCTAGTCTCCGATGCGATTCAGCTTGAAGCCTTCCGGGTTAAATATCTCGGCCGAAAGGGAGGACTGTTGACCGGCATCTTGCGCCAACTAGGAAAGGCGGCGATAGAAGATCGGCCGAGACTCGGCCAACTGGCCAACGATGTCAAACAGGCTGTTGAAGTTCGTTTTGAAGAAAAAAAGGATCAGTTGTCTACCTCCCCTTCCCGGATCCGTTAACGGTGCAACTGATTACAGTCTGCCGGGACGATACCTTCCGTTCGGCAAGTTGCACCCGATCACCCAGGTGATGGACGAAATCTGTTCGATTTTTGAGGGACTCGGCTTTGCTGTTGCCGAAGGACCGGATGTTGAGACCGACTACTACAACTTCGAAGCCCTCAATATCCCCAAGCATCATCCTGCCCGTGACATGCACGACACCTTCTATGTCACGGACTCAATCCTTCTGCGCACCCACACCTCGCCTATGCAGGCGCGGATCATGGAACAGCAGGATCCGCCCCTGCGCTATATCGCACCGGGCAAAGTCTATCGTTGCGATTCCGACATCACCCATACCCCTATGTTTCACCAGGTTGAAGGATTTCTTGTCGACAAACAGGTATCCTTTGCCGACCTGAAAGGGGTATTGACCAGCTTTACCCACAAGATGTTTGAACGGGATCTGGCGCTCCGGTTCCGGCCGAGTTTTTTCCCTTTCACCGAACCCAGCGCCGAAGTCGATATTGCTTGTGTCATCTGCGGCGGCAAGGGTTGCCGGGTCTGCAAACGGACAGGCTGGCTTGAGATTCTCGGTTCAGGTCTCATCGATCCCGAGGTCTTGAAAATGGTCGGCTATGATCCGGATATCTACTCTGGCTTTGCCTTTGGCCTAGGCGTGGAACGAATCGCCATGCTGAAATACGGCATCGACGATATTCGTTTGTATTACGAGAACGATCTCCGCTTTCTTTCCCAGTTTTAACAGGCAGCGCATTCGCTTTTGATAAAACCGCACCCTCTTTTCTCGAATGTACAGAAAACGCGGCCAAGCAGTGCATAAGAACCATTACTCGTTGAGATAACGTTCTTCTTTTTCGTAGCAGGATTCACATAACTGATGGGCGCCCTGTTCTCAGTTTTATTGTCAACCGGCTCTTTTAAAACCGGGTGCCATATCACCGTCACGCTGTTGCAGGTAGGATTCCATGAAATGTACACTGAGCTGGCTTAATCAATTCATCTCCACCGAAGGACTGACCGCTGCCCGGATTGCCGATCATCTCACCATGCTGGGGCTGGAAGTTGATAGCGTTGAACAATTGTTCGCCGAACTTGAGCCGATCATCACTGCCCGGATCATGGAAGTCACCAAACACCCAGATGCGGACAAACTCACGGTTTGCAATGTCGACACCGGGAAAGAAATCATCCAGGTGGTCTGTGGTGCCCCCAATGTTCACGCCGGCATGCTCACCGCACTTGCCAAGCCCGGGATCAGGCTTCCAGACGGCACCAAAATAAAAAAATCAAAAGTCAGAGGGGTTACTTCCTCTGGCATGCTCTGCTCAGCACGGGAACTTGGACTCAGCAACGACCATGCAGGTCTGCTCGAACTTAACGGCCAGCTGGATGCTGGTCTCCCCGTGGTCGATGCTCTTGGCCTGCGCGATACCGTTATTGAAGTCGACCTGACCCCCAATCGTCCCGACTGCGCCAGCGTACGTGGCATTGCACGTGAGATCAGCAGTTTCACTGGCGGGACGCTCAAACCGCTTGTACCCCATGTCACTCCACTGACAGGTAAGAATACCGGTTACGAGGTCATCATCGAGGATTCTGGCCTTTGCCCCCGCTATACCGCACGCAAACTGACGAATGTCACTATCGGCCCCTCCCCCTTGTGGATGCAGCAACGATTGAGTGCTGTCGGCATGCGGCCGATCAACAACATCGTCGACATTACCAACTATGTCATGCTTGAATCCGGGCAACCACTCCACGCTTTTGATTTCACCACCCTCAAAGGTGGTAAAATTGTTGTGCGTCGACCTGCCGCAGGCGAAACAAGCCTCTCCACACTTGACGGTAGCCAACGACAGCTCGACCCGGAGATGCTGCTCATCTGCGATGCCGAGCGACCGGTTGCGGTGGCCGGTGTTATGGGCGGACTGGAGACAGAAATTACTGCGGCGACCACTACCATTCTCGTAGAATCCGCCTGCTTCAACCCGGTATCCATTCGGCGCACAGCGCGCAAACTCGGTATTCCCTCCGAGGCGTCCTACCGATTCGAACGTGGTGTTGATCCCAATTTGGCTGACAGCGCGCTTGAGCGTGCGGTTAGCCTGATCGTTCAATATACCGGTGCCTTGGCCGATCCCGATGGTATCGATGTTACCCTGGTAAACAGCCACTCCTGCAGTTGCACTTGCGGACTGAACGCGTGCAAAGCCTGCTTGGCATGAATCTCAGCCGTGACGAAATAGCCCGTTATCTGCGAAGCATTGAGTTTCAGGTAACAATTCTCGATGATACGACACTGCATGTCGAAGTGCCAAGTTTTCGTATCGATATTGAACGCGAAATCGACTTGATCGAAGAAGTGGCCCGGCTCGTCGGCTACAATGAAATTCCGACATCCCAACCCTTTATCCGCATGGATTATCCGCAGCGGGACGAGCAGCGGGTCTTGCGCCAGGAAATTGGTCAAATCCTTACGGCGCAAGGTTTTTTCGAGGCGATCAACTACAGCTTTGTTGCGGAACAGCATCTTACCTTGTGCAGGCTAGCCGATGATGATCCCAGACGCCAGGTCACTCGGTTGCTCAACCCGCTCTCGGAAGAGCAGGGCGTAATGCGTTCCATGCTGTTACCCGCCATGCTGGAGAATATCCGCCGCAATATCAATTTCCAGCGCCCGGACATTCGTTTGTTTGAGACCGGCAAGATTTTTCTGCAGCAGCAGGTTGATTCACTGCCCGAAGAAAAGATGCATCTCTGCGCAGTTATCAGTGGACGCCGCTATCCTGAAGCGGAATCGCTGTATTATTCTGAGCAAACAGCCGATTTTTTCGATATCAAAGGCGCTGTTAACAACCTCTTTCAAGTGCTGCGTATTACCGGTACCAAAAACGGACCGCTCTTCGGATATGATCCAGACCTGGTTCAGCCTTACTGCGATCCAGCTTGTGCTGCCATTATCAAAGACGGCGAACGGATGATCGGCTCCATGGGTGCGGTTCATCCTGAGACTCTCAAGGGTTTCGGTATCAAACAGCCGGTATATTTTTTTGAGATTGACCTCAACCAATTGCTGACTCTTGAAAAGAGAGCGAAACAATTTACTGCTCTCCCCAAGTATCCGTCGGTCAAGCGTGATATCAGCCTGGTGGTGCCTGACAATGTCCCTGCCGGTGATCTTCTGCGGGCAATCCGAACTCAACAGCAAAAATATCTTGAGTCTGCAGAGATTTTTGATGTATATCGTGGCAAGCCTATCCAGGCCAGTCACAAGAGCGTCGCTCTTTCCGTCACCTATCGCTCTGCGACCGCCACCCTGGATGATCAGACTGTAGACAAGATGCATGATAAAATTGTCAATTCATTGATGGCAGAATTCAATGCCCATTATCGAAAAGGAACTGAAGCATGAAAAAAAAGAATGTGACCCGTAAGGAATTGGCTGTTTCAGTAAATGAGAAATTAGGGGTTTCACAGCGAAATGCTGCGGAGATCGTCGATACTGTTTTCTCCACCATGAAGAACACCATGGTCGCTGGGGAATCCATCAAGCTGGTTCAGTTTGGAACGCTGACGGTTCGCGACAAGAGTCCCCGCCGCGGCCGCAACCCCCGTACGGGTGAATCCATGACCATCACCAAACGGCAAATGGTTTCCTTCCGGCCGAGTAAACGGCTACGCGAACGCCTTAACAAATAGGAAATATATCGGCGATGATCGTCGGTATTGTTTCGGTTCAGTGGCACGGGGGAAAGTTCATTAATAACGACGTGGGCACGGTCAACGGTTTGATGTGAAACAATCAACTCCAGAACACCTGCAGATACCGGACAAGGTTTATTTCCGAATCGGAGAAGTCAGTCATCTGGTGGGCGTTGACACCCATGTGTTGCGGTACTGGGAATCAGAATTTTCATTGATTAAACCGTTTCGGGGCAGATCTAAACAGCGGTTGTACCGGCGACAAGATGTGGAGAACCTTCTACGAATCAAAGGATTACTCCATGACGAGGGGTATACTATCTCCGGAGCGAGAAAATACCTCAAAAATCTCGACCGTGATCATCAGGCCGATTCAACCAAAGTATCCACCCCGGCCGTCTTGCAGAATGACAAATCAATTCTGCCAAAGATCAAACAGGAGCTGCGAAAGATTTTGGCCTGTTTTGGTGACACCGACAATAAAAAATGATTCGTAACTAAGGGTTGACAGTCGATAGAGTTAAGTGCTACATATTCTCCACAATTTTTACGGAACGTAGCGCAGCCTGGTAGCGCACCTGAATGGGGTTCAGGGGGCCGGAAGTTCAAATCTTCTCGTTCCGACCAGTTAATCCTGGTAGTCATGGACTACCTCGTTAGGCGGCTTACACCCCCATGGCGAAAAACAGTTTGCCATAGAGTCGCCTTTCAAGCCTTTGGGTTCTTCTTTCAGCTTCTGAAAGCGGTTCTCGAAGGCTTTTTTTTTCATAGTAAGCAACACCGCTACCCATGACCGCCACGCCCACACAATCGCCACCCGGCGACGCTCCGGCCCTCGAACGGTCGGCTCTTTTTGTCGCCACCCTGACCTCATTCATGGGACCGTTTATGATCTCCGCGGTCAATGTCGCCCTTCCGGCCATCCAAACCGATCTGAAAATGAATGCGGTGCAACTGAGCTGGATCGCCACTTCCTATCTGTTGGCAGTGGCGGTCACTTTGCTACCGGCAGGAAAAATCGCTGATATCCACGGCCGTAAAAAAGTTTTCGCCGCTGGCCTCATCATCTACACTTTGGCCTCGACTGCTGCTGCCTTTGCCGGCAACGCCGCCTGGCTTCTCATTTTCCGGGCGATACAGGGATTGGGCGCAGGGATGTTCATCACCACCGGCATGGCGATTCTGACCTCCATTTTCCCGTCGGAAAAACGCGGCCGGGCCATCGGCATGTATGTGGCCGCCGTCTATGTAGGGCTTTCGGTTGGCCCGTTTGCCGGCGGTGTTCTGACCCAACAGTTTGGCTGGCGCTCCATTTTTCTGATCATGCTGCCGCTTGGAGTCGGCTCCACTGCGATCACCCTCATTTTCCTCAAGGGCGAATGGACTGACAGCCGCAGCAGGAAACTTGATCTTACCGGCAGCCTGATTTACGCCATAGCCATCCTCTCGCTGATTTATGGCGCCTCCACCCTGCCCTCATTAACCGGTTGCGTCCTTGTAACCATCGGTTTGGCTGGGATGAATCTTTTTTTCAGGCAGCAAAAACGGGCACCCCATCCAATATTCGACGTCTCGCTGTTTGTCGAAAACCGCACCTTCACTTTCTCAAGCCTGGCCGCTCTGCTCAACTATTCGGCCACTTTTGCCGTTACTTTTCTCATGAGCCTCTACCTGCAATATCTTAAAGGAATGCCACCTCGGACCGCCGGGATGTTACTCATGGCTCAACCGCTGATGATGGCTATTTTTTCGCCCGTTGCCGGACGACTTTCCGACCGCCTTGAACCGCGTTTACTTGCTTCCGCGGGCATGACTATCACTGTGATCTGCATGCTGGCGTTCACGCAGTTGCAAGCCGACACCGGCCTGGTTGGCATCGTCTGCAATCTGGTGCTGCTCGGTTTTGGTTTCGCCCTGTTCTCCTCGCCCAACATGAACGCCATCATGGGCTCCGTGGCCAAGGAGCATTACGGTATCGCCTCTGGAGCGGCTGCCACCATGCGTTTGATGGGCCAGATGTTGAGCATGGCCATTGCCACCGTGGTCCTAGCCTTGCTGATCGGACATGAGGCGATTGGACCGGAGAATTACACCCGTTTTCTCCTTAGCGTTCGCACTGTATTTGCCGTATCGGCTTTACTCTGTTGCGTTGGCGTCTATTTTTCTCTCTTTCGCGGGCGGTTGCGATACCGATAAGTGTCAAACAACTTCCGACTCCCGCACTAATAATGGAGCACCATGACAAAAGTTGATTGGAAACCGGGCACCATGATTTACCCCTTGCCGGTAGTCATGGTTAGCCTGGGAGAAACCGTCGAGGAATACAATATCATTACCATTGCCTGGACCGGAACCATCTGCTCCGATCCGCCGATGTGTTATATCTCTGTGCGGCCGGAACGCCATTCCTACGAGATACTGAAACGGACCGGGGAATTCGTCATCAACCTCACCACAAGGCCGCTGGCCTTTGCCACCGACTGGTGCGGTGTCCGCTCTGGACGGCATTATCGTAAATTTGAAGAGATGCGGCTCACGCCGGGACCGGCAGCCAAGGTCAAGGCACCGATTATCGTCGAATCCCCGATCAATATCGAGTGCCGTGTGACCGAAATTAAGCGGTTGGGAACCCATGACATGTTCATGGCTGAGGTGGTCAATGTCAAAGCCGACCAACGGTACATTGATCAACATACCGGCGCGTTTGATCTTGCCAAGGCGGAACCCTTGGCTTTTGCCCATGGTCAATATTTTGCTCTGGGCAAAAAGATTGGCAAATTTGGCTTCTCGGTAGAGAAAAAACGAAAAAAAGGAAAAACTCCCCCACATACCACCTCAGACAAATAAACCGAGGACCGCTGTTGCCAGACCCTCGATTTTACCTGATGAAACCGCTCGTCTTCAGGGGGTACACAATACCAGTCGGCCAGATCCCGTCATAGTTAATTCCTCGCTCAACAGTCAGCGTCGGTTCACGTTACAGGATTGCACCTGGCCCATAACAATCGCCAAATTTTGAAAAAAAATCTCGGTTGCCTGATCTTCGGGATACTGCTCTCGACGCTGCTCATAGCGGGCAAACATCTGGGTCAAGACCTGAAAGGCCTGATCATCCTCGAGCGAACCAAGCGTTTCCCAGAGGTCATTGCTGTTCATATCACTCCCCCTCCCCACGGTTTTCCATATCCGGCCCCAAAGGGTTCTCGTCTGGATTCAAGTCCTCCAGAACATACCCTAAACCCACGCAAGCCGGACACTCTTCACGGGTAATGAAAAAACGACTTTCGCCCTTGAAATAACCGATCTCGCCGCTACCGCCGCAGGTGTTACACACTTTTTTCGGTTCACTCATGGCCATTGCCGGAAGACATCACGCCATCCCCATTGATTGCTTGGCAGCTTGCACGGTGTTTTTCATCAACATGGTGATGGTCATGGGACCAACACCACCGGGAACCGGCGTAATAGCCCCGGCTTTACTGATCACATCATCGAAATCGACATCCCCTGCGAGAATAGCCTTTCCGTTTGGCGCCTGCCCGATGCGGTTAACACCGACGTCAATAATGACAGCCCCTTCCTTGATCTGATCGGCCGTGATCATTTTAGCCACTCCGGCGGCAACAATCAGAATGTCGGCCCTGCGGGTGTGGAGGGCCATGTCACGAGTGCGGGTGTGGCAGACGGTGACGGTGGCATTGCCGCCCGGCCGTTTCTGGCACATCAGGTTGGCAATTGGCTTGCCAACGATGTTGGATCGTCCGACCACCACCACCTCAGCACCGGACGTCTCGGCGCCGGAGCGTTGCAGCAATTCAAGAATGCCGTGCGGGGTGCAGGGCAGGAAGCAGCGTTCACCCAGCAGCATCTTGCCGACGTTGACCGGATGGAAGCCGTCGACGTCCTTGGCCGGATCTATGGTGAACAGGACGTTGGCCTCATTGATATGGCGCGGTAGCGGCAACTGCACCAGGATGCCGTGCATGGCGGAGTTGCGATTATACTCTCCGACAATCCGCAGCAATTCTGCCTCGCTGGTTTCCGCCGGCAGGGTGATCTGCTCGGAATGGATACCCAAGTCATGGGCAGTCTTGTTCTTGGCCGCCACGTAGGACTGGGAGGCCGGATCCTCACCCACCAGGATAGTGACCAATCCAGGAATGAGGCTGAATTTTTCCTTGAGATCGGCAACTTCGTTAGCGATCTCATCGCGGATAGCCTTGGCGGTTTCAACGCCGCTGATAATTTTTGCTGGCATGCTGTTTGTCCAGATGAAAGAAAAAGGTGGGCAGAGAAAGAACCCGCTCATAGTAAGAGGCATTTAACCTATCATAATGGTTGTTTTTTTCAAGTTGAGACTGCTCAAGCTTCCGGTAATGACAACGCGCCTCCCTCTTGTCCCGATCCTCGGGTCGAGGCGGAACGATACTCACGAATCAGTTGGGAAAGCGCAGTCTGGCGTTTGGAGGTGTCCTGATTGCGCACCGCCATCGCCAGGGCTTGGCGAGATCCGACCAGCACCACCAGTTTCTTGCCCCTGGTCAGCCCGGTATAGAGGAGATTGCGAAAGAGCATGCGAAAGTGCTGACTAAGCACCGGGATAATGACCACATCAAATTCCGATCCCTGGGACTTATGGATGGTGATGGCGTAGGCGAGATCAAGTTCGGTTATTTGGTCGCGGTTGTACTCGACTCGTCGCTGATCCGGGAAAAAGGTAACTGCCAAGCTGAGGTTGATGTTGTCGATGGCAGCAATCAGGCCGATATCGCCATTGAACACGTTCAATTCGTAATTGTTGCGGCGATGAATGACCCGGTCACCGATACGAAAAATGCGCTCACCGATGACAAGTTCTGCTCTGGACAGATCCGGTGGATTGACGCTTTGTTGTAACACGGTATTGAGATTTGCCGCCCCGAGCGATCCGCGGATCATCGGTGTCAGCACCTGAATTTCAACCCCAGGATAATATTTGGGAATCCATTCTTCATAGAGTTTGCGAACCACGTCAAGCGCGGTCAGTCCGTAGTAGAGCGAAGACCAGGGATGAGTTTTCCTGGCCAGGAGCAACAGTTCAGACGCAGCCGAATCAGCGGTGACCAAGGCGTCCAGGGAGACATGCCGGAATTGCTCGGGGACCTTGAACTCGTAATCATTCACCTCTTCTGTCGGTTGCGGATCGTAGGGAGACTGGACAAATATGGCCTCGCGCGCTTCAATGCCGCCATAACGCAGTTTTACCCGATTGACAAACTGCACCTGCTGCTGGGTTGACTCAGACGAATCAATGAAAAAACAGTCTGATGACTTCCATACCTCAGGTGATCTAAACGGTGATTTTAAGTTGGGTATCTCGCCACGATTAATCTGATGCGCGGCGTTGATGATCACCGACTGCTTGGCCTGGCGAAAGATAGTGGTCAGGCGGAAACAGGGCAGGCTGCCGCACCCGATCAGATCGCGCAGGACGTTACCAGCCCCAACCGAGGGCAACTGGTCGGCATCGCCGATGAACAACAGGGCCGTTTCCGGGGCCACAGCCTTGAGCAGCGAGGCGGTGAGCGAGATGTCGAGCATTGAGGCTTCGTCGATGATCAGAAAATCGGTGTGCAGCGGGTTTTCCTCGCAGCGTTTGAAACCGGATCCCTGAAATTCGAGCAATCGATGAATGGTCTTGGCTTACATGCCGATCACCTCGCCCATGCGCTGCGCAGCTCGACCGGTGGGCGCGGCCAGGGTCACCCTGAGGTGCACGGCCTGCAAGCAATGCGACAATCACCTTGGTGGTGGTGGTCTTGCCGCAACCCGGCCCGCCGGTCAGGATCGAACAGCGCTGATCAACCACCGAACAGACCGCCTGCGCCTGCTCGGAGCTAAGTGCCATTCCCTGGTGCTCGGTATAGCGATGCATCCAGCTGGAAACCTTGACGGCATCGATGCCGCGAACACCGACTGCCGCGGCCAAACGCCGGGCCACATACTCCTCATCGTAATAAAGGGACTTGGCGTAGTAACAGGGCTCGGGCATCCCGGTTGTCGGCCCCGGCAGCACCCGCACCCGCAACTGATCATTGCACTGCATGGCGTGCAAATAAGACGGTATAGACTCGGCCAGGTGCAGATTGAGCAGTTCCTCGACCTGGGCAGTGATCTGCTCGCGGCTCAGATAGCAATGCCCCAACTCGCGTGCGGCTGACAACACATGGCGGACAGCCGCACGAACACGCAGTTCCGAATCCGGAGCAAAACCGATGGAAAGCGCCACCCGATCGGCGGTGACGAAGCCGATCCCATAGAAATCCTGGGCCATCCGGTACGGATTTTCACGGACCATAGCGATCGAGTGGTCGCCGTACTGTTTGTAAATGCGCACCGCAAACAGGGTGGAAATACCGTGTGACTGAAGAAAAATCATAACATCACGAATTGCCCGGTGTTCGATCCAGGCAGACTTGATCATCGCGAGCTTTTTTTCTGCGATGCCAGGCACATTGGCCAATTGATCGATTTCTTCCTCAAACACCACCAGGGTTCGTTCACCAAAGTGGCGGACGATGCGTTTGGCGATCTTGGGGCCGACCCCCTTGATGAGGCCCGAACCAAGATATTTTTCCAGGGCGCCGGCAGTGGCCGGTTTTAATTCGGCGGCGAACCGGGCTTTGAACTGACGACCGAATTTCGGATGCAGCGTCCAATTGCCGGTGAACTCCATGGTCGACCCGGCAAAGACCCTGGTTTGATGGACAGTTACGGTTTCCAACTGGCCATAACCTCGGAACGGAGCGACCTTAAGAACCGACCAACCACTGGCGTCATCATGATAGGTAACCCGCTCGACAATACCACTGATTTTTTCTTGAATTTCCGACTGTTGCAACTCTGATGACCTGATATTGAAATTGTTTTCTTGTCTGATCGATTCAATGATGCTATATTCTGCCCCATTCATACTACATGATTGCAGTGCGGTAAAGGAGTCATTCATGCAACAATTGCAGGAAACTGTTGAAAAAGTACTGGGGCAGATTCGCCCCACTCTCCAGCGTGACGGCGGCGACGTCGAATTCGTCGAACTTGGCCCGGATCAGGTGCTCAAAGTTCGCCTCACCGGGGCCTGTCAGGGATGCCCCATGTCACGCGTTACTTTGAAGGAGGGTATCGAGAAATTCGTCAAAAGCGAACTCCCGACCATCCGGGCCGTAGAGGCGGTTGAATAATTTTATGCCTATCGGTTTTGTCGAAAGCCTGCTCTGGCTGAGTCTCAATGTCTACCATGAATCACGGGGCGAACCGGAAATCGGCCAGTTGGCCGTGGCCCATGTGACCCTCAACCGTGCCCTTGAGGACAACAAAAGTGTTGCCGATGTCATCCTGGCGCCCAATCAGTTCAGCTGGACCTTCCAGAAAAAAGAAGTATGCCCCGCTCGAAATCAACCCTCTCCAGGAGAGCCTGCGCGTCGCCCTCAAGGCCATGACCACCCCCGATTTCACCAGCGGTTCCACCTTTTATCATCATGTGGATGTCGCCCCGAAATGGACGAACGGGCAAATCGTTTATTGGCCGGTACGGTTCACATAAATTTTACCGCCACAACGATCCGCCCATATCAGCTGCCGCATTTTAAAGCGACAGCATCGCACCACTTCCCCCTTGTTTTTCCTTTCCATCTCGTCCAGGAGTTGACAAACTCCGCCATCTCTTTTATAGAACAACCATCGCTAGGGGTGCATCTCGCTGAGAGGAAACCATCCAACCCTATGAACCTGATCCGGCTAATACCGGCGAAGGGAAGCGGACAAGACAACGACTATCCGGATTTTATTCCGGTTTTCCGGCCATTAAGCCGCTTGCCCTTCCCTGAAGGACAAGCGGCTTTTTTTTATTTTGGGGGAACGGCATGGAACTGTTCGTAAACGGAGGACAGAAACCGGAGCGCCCTGCACCATTGCCGAACTGGTGGTGCGCAAAGGGTTGACGCCGGAGGCGCTGGTGGTGGAGTTGAACCAGCAGATTATCAAACAGGAGCAGTGGCCGGACATCCAGCTCAAAGCTGGCGACCGGCTTGAATTACTGAGTTTTGTCGGCGGAGGCTGAACCATGAAGGACGACGTACTGATACTTGGCGGCAAGAGCTTTACCAATCGCCTATTGACCGGAACCGGCAAATTCGCAGCCAATACCCAGATTCCAAAGATGCTGGCGGCCAGCGGTTCGCAGATGATCACCGTTGCCCTGCGGCGGATCGACACCACCACCCGCTCGGAAAACATCCTTGATTTTATCCCCAAAGAATGTGACCCTGCTGCCCAACACCTCCGGGGCGCGGAGCGCGGAGCAGGCGGTTCGCATTGCCCGTATCGCCCGTGAGGCCGGGTGCGGTGATTTCATCAAGATCGAGGTGATCACCGACATGAAGTACCTGATGCCGGATAACTGGGAGACCCTGAAGGCCACCGAGATTCTGGCCAAGGAGGGCTTTATCGTCCTGCCCTATGTGCTGCCGGATCTGCCGCTGGCCAAACGACTGGAAAACGCCGGGGCGGCAGCGGTGATGCCGCTCGGCGCACCCATCGGCACCAATCGAGGACTGGAGACCAAGCCGCTGATCGAGATGTTGATCGAAAACTGCCAGTGTGCCAATCGTGGTCGACGCCGGTATCGGCAGACCATCGCAGGCAGCAGAGGCCATGGAGATGGGCGCCGATGCGGTGCTGGTGAACACAGCCATTGCCACGGCTCGCGACCCCGAAGCCATGGGTCGGGCCTTTGATCTGGCGGTCAAGGCCGGTAGGACGGCCTACCTGGCTGAGACTGGCTGAAGAATCAACGGTGGCCAGAGCCTCGTCGCCACTCACCGGCTTTCTCGACGATTAACGGTTTCACTTTTCCGAGGATCAGACCATGTCATTTTTTGAGATTGTCGAACAGTACAAGGACTTTGATTTTCCCCGATTTTTTCGATCAGGTGACCGATGCGGCCATTGAGCAGAGCCTGGCCAAGGAAAAACCTGGCCCCATGGATTTTCTTACCCTGCTCA
The DNA here is from genome assembly GCA_963733595.1 of uncultured delta proteobacterium. Taxonomy (GTDB): domain Bacteria; phylum Desulfobacterota; class Desulfobulbia; order Desulfobulbales; family Desulfobulbaceae; genus Desulfobulbus. The sequence goes on from CAVTDN010000009.1 coordinate 357,232, forward strand.
GCCCAAAGGCTGCCGGATATCTCGAATCCATGGCACACAAGGCACACCAACTGACCGTGCAGTATTTCGGCCGGACCATCCAGATGTTCATCCCGCTCTACATCTCCAACCACTGCAACAACCGCTGCGCCTACTGCGGTTTTAACCACAGCAACCCAATCCTTCGCCGCAAACTAAGCCTCGAAGAAATCGAAAGCGAGGCGCAAGCTATTGCCCGTTCCGGCATGCAGCATGTGCTTTTTCTCACCGGCGAGGCCCACCACATGACCCCCATGGACTATCTGGTCGAAGCGGCGCGCTGCCTCAAACGCCACTTTGCCTCGGTGGCCATTGAGGTTTATCCGCTGGAGGTTGCAGAGTACCGGCAGTTGCAGGAGGCCGGGGTTGACGGCATGACCGTTTTTCAAGAGACCTATAACCAGGAGGTCTATAAACGGGTGCATCTGGGCGGCAAAAAGATGGATTACCATTGGCGGCTCAACGCTCCGGAGCGGGCGGCCCAAGGCGGCATGCGCGTGGTGAATCTCGGTGCGCTGCTGGGTCTGGCCGAACCGCGCAGCGAGATCTTTTTCACCGGTCTCCATGCCCGCTACCTGGAAAACAAGTATCTGGAAACCGAGGTGGCCCTCTCGCTGCCGCGCTTCAACGAGGCTGAAGGCGATTTTCAGCCCGATTACCTGGTGAATGACAAAACCTTTGTCCAGTTCATGACCGCTCTGCGGATCTTTCTGCCGCGAGCCGGCCTGACCATCTCCACCCGGGAAAGCGCCGCCTTCCGCGACCGCATCCTGCCCTTGGGCGCGACCCGCTATTCCGCCGGTTCCAGCACCGGAGTCGGCGGCTATACCGAGATCAAGGTGGAGCAGACGCCCCAGTTCGAGATCACCGACGACCGCAGCGTCGAGGAGGTTGCCGCAGCCATTGTCGCCTGTGGCTACCAACCGGTCTACAAGGATTGGGACAGGATCGCATGAATATTGCCATTGCAGGGGTGGGCGGGATCGGCTCCAACATCGCGGTTAATTTGGTGCGCAGCGGCGTCAATCATTTAAAGATTGTTGATTTCGACCGGGTGGAAGTCTCTAATCTCAATCGCCAATTTTATTTCTTTGACCAGATCGGTCGTTTCAAAGTCGAGGCCCTCGCTGAAAACCTGCGGCGTATTCGGCCGGAGTTGCGCATAGAGGCCGTGGTGGAACAGATTGATCACACTAACTGCGCAGCTGTTATTGGGGACTGCGATTTAATCGTCGAGGGGTTTGACCGGCAGACAGATAAAAAGATGCTGCTTGAAATCTTCGGCACCGAACGGATCGTGGTCTCGGCTTGCGGCATTGCCGGCAGTGAACTGCATTCCATTCGCAGGCGCCGCCTCGGCAACGGCTATATTTTCGGCGATTTCACCACCGACTGTGCCAATGCCCCGCTTTTTGCCCACAAAGTGGCGACAATCGCCAACCACATGAGTGAATTCATCCTGCAACAGCGAGGTATGTACCATGGAAGCGAAGACACACGATAAGCCTGCTTTTCCCGCTGGCATCTACGGTATTACCGCCGAAAAATTCTCCGGCGGCCGAACTAATATCGAAGTGGCCCGACACATGATAGCCGGCGGCATCCGTCTGATTCAGTACCGGGAGAAAAGGCCGCAGAAGAGTTTCGGTGAGATGCTTGCTGAGTGCCGGGCCATCCGCCACCTGACCCGCGAGGCGGGAGTTCTTTTCATTATCAACGATTACCCGGCTATCGCCCAATTGGTCGATGCCGATGGCGTCCATGTTGGTCAAGACGATTTTCCGGTGCCCGAAGTGCGGCAGTTGATCGGCCCGAACAAGCTGATCGGCCTCTCCACCCATAGTCCCGAGCAGGCAGCAGTCGCCGTTGCAGTCGGAGCCGACTACATCGGTGTCGGCCCGATTTATAGCACCCAAACCAAGGAAGATGTCTGCGCCCCGGTAGGGCTCGGCTATCTCGACCATGTGGCCCACACCTGTCCCCTGCCCTTTGTTGCCATCGGCGGTATCAAGGAACATAACCTCGGTGAGGTATTGGCGCACGGTGCCAGAACCGTCTGCCTGGTCACCGAAATAGTCGGCGCTGCCGATATCGCCGCCACCTCTCGCCGGTTGCAGGCAGCCTGCACTGCATCTAACCCTTTCAGATAAGGAGACCCGATCGAAATGACCTATGCAACCCAGATGGATGCTGCCCGCCAGGGCATTCTCACCCCGCAGATGCAGCAAGTGCTGGCCGACGAACGAATTCACGAAGCCGATCTCGTCGAACGGGTCGCAAGCGGCCGCATCGCTATCCCGGCCAACCGCAATCACCCAAACCTGATTGCCAAGGGAATCGGTGCTGGACTTTCCACCAAGATCAACGTTAACCTTGGTGTTTCCGAGGATTGCTGTAATGTTGAGAATGAACTCAACAAAGTGCGGCGCTCGATTGAACTCAAAGCTGATGCGATCATGGATCTGAGCACCTTCGGTGACACTCGCGCATTCCGCAGGCGGACAGTCGAAATCAGTCCGGTAATGATCGGCACAGTTCCAATTTACGATGCCGTAGCCCGTTACGGTAAAGAAGTTGCCAGTATTTCTGTGGACGATTTTTTTGACGTGGTGCGCATCCACGCCGAAGATGGGGTTGATTTCATGACCATCCATGCCGGTCTGACCAGTGTGGCAGTGCAGCGGTTGCGCACCAATCCTCGCCTCACTCATGTGGTCAGCCGTGGCGGCTCCCTCCTTCTGGACTGGATGGTAACCAATGAACGGGAAAACCCGTTTTATGAGCATTTCGACCGGCTACTGGAACTCTGTCGCGAATATGACGTTACCCTCAGTTTGGGCGATGGACTAAGGCCCGGTTGTCTGCGCGATGCCACCGACGCGGCCCAGATCCAGGAGTTGATTATTTTGGGAGAACTCACCAAACGGTGCTGGCAGGCAGATGTCCAAGTGATGATCGAGGGGCCAGGGCATGTACCGCTCAACGAAGTGGTAGCCAACATGCAGTTGGAGAAGAAACTCTGCCACGGTGCGCCCTTTTATGTCCTGGGACCGATAGTCACCGATGTGGCGCCAGGCTACGATCATATCACCTCGGCGATCGGCGGGGCGCTCGCTGCTACCTACGGCGCCGACTTTCTCTGCTATGTCACTCCGGCCGAGCATCTGCGACTGCCTGATGCGGACGACATGAAGGAAGGCATCATCGCCGCACGTATCGCCGCCCATGCCGCCGATGTGGCCAAAGGCATTCCGGGCGCCATCGACTGGGACAACGCTATGAGCCAGGCACGCAAAGAGCTGAACTGGACAAAGATGTTCGAGCTGGCCATGGATCCGGAAAAGGCCAAGGCTTACCGCGCTTCTTCCCAGCCCATCGATCAGGAAGTCTGCACCATGTGCGGCGACCTCTGCGCGGTCAAACGTAGCCGCAATATCCTTGAGAAGGTGTGACTGTTCTCACAATTGATGTAAAGGTCAGCCATACGCAACTCAGAAAATATCACGGGGAGTCATGTCTAAAAGCTTCGGCATCGCCGACTCGTATCCGCATTTTCAGCAGCTTACTTAAACTAACCAGCATTCAACTGGTGGTTGTTTAGTTTCTCCGTTATCAATGGATCCAACTCGTTCACTCGTCATCCCGCCCTTTGCCATTGGTCCCTTACGGTTGCAATCAGGCCTGCTTCTTGCCCCTTTAGCCGGATACACGGACCTGCCTTTTCGCCTGCTCTGTCGTGAAAACGGCGCGGCCCTCTGTTTTTCCGAGATGATCAGCTGCCATGGCCTGGTGTACGACCAAAAGAACACCCATGAACTGCTGCGAACCGTTGCCGAAGAACTCCCGTTTGCGGTCCAACTCTTTGGCAGCGATCCTGAACTGATGGGCAGGGCGGCAGCAATTGTCTCCTCACTTTCAGTGGATCTCATCGACATTAATATGGGCTGCCCGGTGCGCAAGGTGATCAAAAAAGGGTGTGGTTCGGCTTTAATGAAGGATCCGAAACGGGCCGAGGCAATTATCAGGGCGGTTTGCGCCCAGACGTCTTTACCGGTAACAGTAAAATTTCGCAGCGGGTGGACCGAAGAAACTATCAATGCCCCTGAGTTTGCCCTTATGGCTGAGGCTGCCGGTGCTTCGGCAGTAACCATTCACGCTCGCACCTGGGTTCAAGGATTCGGTGGCACGGCAGATCGGCGGGTGATCAAATCGGTGAAGGCGTCAGTATCTATTCCGGTGATCGGCAATGGTGACATTCTCTCCTCCACCGATGGGATGGCGATGATGGCCGAAACGGGATGCGACGGTGTGATGGTGGGACGAGGGGCGCTCGGAAACCCCTGGGTCTTCTCGCTGGCAGGCAGGCCAAACACATTGGCCAGACGCCTACCCGTTATTGAACGCTATCTGCAACTGGCCGCACAATTTTTGCCGCTGGACAAGGTATTATTCAAAGTGAAAAACCATACAGCCAAGTTTCTCGCCGGCTTAACAGGTGCAGCCCGACTTCGCCAGGCGATTTACACCTGCAGGAATGTCGAGGAAATTGCAACCCTGCTGCATGGGGAGTGCGACGAAGAAAAAGAGTGACCCTTATTCCTTGAAATCAGGTTTGATCAGTCTCGGTTCTGAAATCTTTTCCACCTGGCGGTAGAGTTCAAGGGATATAGCCTGAGCACGGTTCAATTCTTCCCAAGACATATCGACCATCAGATTGTTACGGTTAATCGCGGCAACGGTGTTTCCCTGGCTGGCGGCCAAAGAATACCAGGCGTAGCCCCGTGCCTTGTCCGTACTGGTACCGGTGCCGGTGGCGTACATCAAACCAGTGTTGGCCTGGGCAAGGATGTCGCCCTGGAGCGCAGCTTTCTCATACAGTTCCAAGGCTTTTTTATAATCCCGGTCGCCGCCGAGTCCATTATAGTAGAGATAGGCCAAATCGTTCAAGGCTGCAATGTTTCCAAGCTGAGCGCCAGAACTGAGCCACTTTTTCGCCTCCAGATAATTCTGCGGGACAGCACTGCCGCTTAAATACATCGAACCGATGATGGCAAGCGACTCGGGCGATACCTTCCCCTTCTCCGCCGCCCTGAGCAGCCACTTGAACGCATTTTGCTTGTCCGGATCCATACCCTGCCCCTGATAGAGCATGCCCCCGGTGACGAACTGAGCCTCGGTATCGCCACGTTCCGCCGCCAGCCGATACAAGTCAAAGGCGCGAGCATAATCGACAGGTACCCCTATCCCGTAATAAAAACGATAGGCTTGGGTTTTAAGACGAAGAGTCACATCATCGCCTTGCTTGGCCTGCGCCCAGGATGACCCGGTCAACAAAAAGATCAATAACAACAAGGTACCGTTCAACCATCGCATAACACCACCTGCTCAAAGAATACATCGTACGAATTGCCTGCGCCTTGGTTAAACAGCATGGTGAAAAAGTATTCAAGGAAAAATGAGGGGATAGGTGAGCGAATCGAGATTCAGCGCAAATGACACTACTCACCGGCACAGTCAACTGGTCAAGGAACGATAAATTTCCGCCATCCGCGCTGGCAACTGCTTGACTTTGTCAATGAAGATATAGTTGACCTCACCGTACATGTGCGCCATATATTCGTGGGCTTGGCGGTCGATGGTGATGCAGAAGGGATGTACCCCTTTGACTTTGGCTTCAATGAGGGCATGCCGGGTGTCTTCGATGGCATAGTCACCTTTGTAATCGTCGTAATCCTCCGGCTTTCCGTCGGAAAGCACGATCAATAGCCGAATTTTGGCCTCCACTTGTGAAAAAAGCGAGGTCATGTGGCGGATGGCCGGCGCCATGCGGGTGTATTCACGGGGACCAATGGCGCTGATCCGCTGGCGGACCTCCCGGGTATAGCGATCGTCCATCCGTTTGACAGGAAAAACCTCGCAGCGCAACCGCCGCATTCCTGAAAACCCATAGATGCCATATCGATCATTGAGCACTTCCATGGCCTCGCAGATCAGGACCAGTGCCTCCTTGATGGACTGACCGACCCAACCGGCGGTGGAATTAGACATATCAACCAGAAAATAGACGGCAATATCACGCTGGTCGCGGGCCAGACGAATAAACAAACGGTCAGAAGGCGGACGTCCGGCATAATTGTCGGCCAGAGATTCGATCATGGCGTCGAGATCAATATCACTTCCCTCCCGCTGTCTGCGGACAAAACGCTCGCTGGTTTGAAGAAGTTCGAACTGGTGACGAAGGCGGCGAATCTGACCCCGGTACTGTTTGAGCGTTTGTTCGATAAACGTATTTTGCACTGGCGGAATCACTTTTTCCGTGACCACGCACCAGTTTTTACGAAATCCCTTGCGGCGGTAATCCCACTCGTCATAGACCACAGGTTCGACCATCTCCTGTCCTTCTCCGGGAATGGAATGAGGGGAGCGAGCGAAGGCTTGCCCTGCCTTTCCTTCGGTAGCACTGACCGAATGTTCGGTCAGTGTATTGTGACGATGTTGCTCTTGGTCGGGTTTTGTTGCATCAACAGTCATTTCACTGATGTCTAAACGCTGCGACTGTGACTGGAAGAAGGGCGGGAGTTGTTCCCAGGCATCTGTCCATATCAATGATCACAGCAGCATCCTGTCCTTGCCTCCCACCAGCGTTGTTTTGCGGGGTGTCTTCGCCGCCCACCTTATGAACCACAGAAGGAAGTTTTGCGGTCATGGTTTTCATTAACCGCAACTCTTTGTCCGTTTGCTGCTTCATGCCCAGATTGCGCATTTCCTGAAGCCGCAAATTTCCCTGAAAAACCAGCGGGTTGGTTTGGGCCAGACTTTCCTCTGGTGCAAGCAGCGGCATCAGTTCGCGAACCGCCTCAAGACTGACCTCGTTATCCTCTGCCTGTCCTTGGCATCGCTGGAGCAAGGCAACTGCCCGATCATCCAGGGCTGATTGACCTGGAACGGGCCACTGGCCGCGCAGGAGACCTTGCTGTAACCGATCAAGCAGGTTCAGGGAAGACGAATCATCCCCAGACAGTGGCAGTTTCGGCAAAAGTGTTGCGGCATCGCGCATCAAGCCGGGCAGCTCCTGGCGTAAGAAGGCAAGCACCCGGCTGGTTTCAAGAAAATGATAGAGACTGCGAGCATTGGCAGGATGGAGGAAATCGGAGAAAAAACAATCCAACGGATGCGCACTCTTTTTGTGCAGACTCACAGACCGAGGAGCAGCAAATGTTCCAGCCTCAAGGCTTGCCCACTGAAACGAGACCATCAGTTTATAGAGGAGAAAGTTTTCCTCGTGCTCGCTGAACAACCCAATTTCGCTGGGAAGAAAAATGGATTCCGAATCGGTGGAAGCAGCGTCGGCAGCAATCAGGGGCAATTCCCTGCCGGCTAAACCGTTGACATAGGGTTGCAGCCGGGAACGGACATCAACCAGGCGCAGACCACCCTGTCCGCGTAGATGGCGGGAGAACTGCTGCTCAACATCGTCCATAAACAGTTGGGCTCCGCGCAACCCTCCCGTTTCATATCGATCGAGAAGGGTATGGACCCAAAGTGATAATTCATCCAGAGCCAGACAGCAGAGCGCCGGTCCGGCGGCGGAGAGATAGGCAAAACAGAGAGAATGAGAAACCGGCCAGATCGCAGGAATCTGGGCAAAAATATCATCAACATGTTCCGCTTCATCGGTGGCTAGAGGCGCGAGAGCCTCCTCCACATCCCATTCGTTGGGCAGGCTGGGAGCGACCAGTTGATAAAATTGAGCTTTCAGAATTTCCAGGTCCATACGCGTTCAAAAAAGCGAACTGACCATTTCATCAAGGGCTGCCAGCAATTCCCGATCATCGGTAAGCGCCTCGCTGATAGCCGCACGACAGGCTCGTTTAACTGGAATGCCCCGACCGATCAGCTTACCCGCCTGGATGAGCAGCCGGGTAGAGGCCCCCTCGGCCAGTCCGGAATCCTTGAGACCTCGGGTCATGCCGGCCAGCTTGACCAGGGGCTTGGCGATCTCCAGGCCCAACCTTCCTTCCTCGCAGACGATTTCGATCTCTTTTTCCTGGGATGGGTAGTCAAAGGACAAGGCAATAAAACGCTGCCGGGTCGAGGCTTTCAGATCCTTCAACACGCTCTGGTAACCGGGATTGTACGAGACTGCGAGCATGAACTCGGGCGGTGCAGTCAACAGTTCGCCCCTTTTCTCGATGGGCAATTGCCGCCGGTCGTCAGCCAGGGGATGAATGACAACGGTGGTGTCCTTGCGTGCCTCGACAATTTCATCAAGATAGCAGATTGCTCCAGCCCGAACAGCCATGGTCAAGGGGCCATCGGTCCAGACAGCTTCACCGGCGCGGATCAGATAGCGGCCGACCAGATCGGAAGTAGAAAGATCATCGTGACAGGAAACGGTGACCAGGGGGCGCTGAAGGCGCCAAGCCAGATACTGCATAAACCTGGTTTTGCCGCAGCCGGTTGGCCCCTTGAGCAGAAGCGGGGAACCGTCATGATAGGCAGCCTCGGCAATGGCTAACTCTTCACCCGTGGCCAAATAATAAGGTTCTTCTTGAATCCGGTATTCGTCAATCCGCATCTGTCGTCCTGGCATAAAGCTCTCCTTGAGAATGGTTTTCCCCGAACAATAAGGACGGCTCCCTTTGTTGACAAGCACACTTTTCCTGGCAATTTCATTTGGTTATTGCACAAATTTAGGGCCATGAGTACATTGAAAATATATTGTATAGAACTTTTTACTCCCGGCTAGCCCCTTGCTGCAGCACAACCGGACATGTTTGCATGTGTATCGATCTCCACACCCATTCCATTTACTCCGACGGCAGTTCCACCCCGAAAGAGTTGATCGAATTGGCCGTCAGCAACGGCCTGAAAGGTCTGGCGCTCACCGATCACGACACGGTCGAAGGAGTGGAAGAGTTCAAACTCCTGGGAGAACAAGCGCGACTTGTAGTGTTTTCCGGTGTGGAAATTAGCACCAGCCTGCGGCAATACACCCTGCATATCCTTGGTTACGGCATCGATCCCACAGATGATGCCCTGCACCGCTGGCTCCAGCCGCTCCAGGAAGGACGGGAAAAACGCAACGACATTATTCTTTTCAAATTACAAGCATTGGGGGTCGATATCACTGCCGAGGAAATCCAGCAGGTTTCCTGTTGCGGCCAGACAGGCCGTCCCCATATCGCCAGGCTCCTGGTGGAAAAAGGGGTGGTCGAAAGTTTCGATGCCGCTTTTCGTCAGTATCTCGGTCGTAACCGTCCTGCCTGGGAGAGTCGGTTCAGCTACTCCGCCGCTGAAACCATCGACATGATCCACCGTGCAGGCGGCCTAGCTGTCCTGGCCCACCCTGGTCAGTTGGATCCGGAGATGCGCGTGCAGCCTTTACTGATTCGTGAGCTGGTCCTGCGCGGGCTCGATGGCCTGGAGATTCATTACCCTACCCATACCCGCAGAATGCAGAAAAAACTCAAAGCTATCGCCGTCGAACATGGCCTGTTGGTCACCGGCGGCAGCGATTTTCACGGCATGACCCGGCCGGCCCATCGCCTTGCTGGCAGGGCAATGGGTTTTTGTCCGCCGTGTGCCCTTCTCGACGAACTTACCGCCCGTCTCAATGGGTGCCAATCCTAACTTTTCTCCTGTTTTCAAGCCGCCATGCATACCATACTTATTGTCGATGACGAACCCAACTATCAGATTGTCCTAGCCGAACTGCTCAAGGATGAGGGCTATGAGGTTTTCACCGCCGACAGCGGCCTGGCAGGGTTGCCTATTGTCCGGAGCACCGATCTGGACCTGGTGCTCTCCGACATGAAGATGCCGGGCATGGACGGCATAGAGTTTCTTGCCAAAATCAAGGAGTTCAACCGGGAACTGCCGGTGATCCTGATCACCGCCTATGCAGAGGTAGAAAAAGCGGTCGAGGCCATGCGGCTCGGTGCCTTTACCTACTTGGCCAAGCCTTTTTCCAATCAGCAATTATTGGCGAGCGTCACCAAAGCCATTGAACATTACGGACTCATCCGGGAAATCAGACGGTTAAGGGATGAAGCCACACCGCGCTCAGGGTTTGGCGGTATGATTGGCAAGAGCCTTTCAATGCGGGCAGTCTATCAACTGATCGAGAAAGTGGCGCCCACGCCGTCCTCGGTACTGATCACCGGTGAATCGGGAACAGGCAAAGAATTGGTTGCCCGAGCTATCCACAACCTCAGCCACCGTAAGGATGCGCCCTTTATTTCGGTCAACTGCGCCGACCTGTCCGAACATCTGCTGGAAAGCGAACTTTTTGGTCATGAACAAGGAGCGTTCAGCGATGCGGTGACCATGCGCAAGGGACGCTTTGAACTAGCCGACACCGGCACTTTGTTCCTCGATGAGATCGGCGAAATGTCGACCAAACTTCAGGCCAAACTGTTGCGTGTTCTGCAAGAAAAGAGCTTTGAGCGCATTGGCGGATCGATTACCCAGCATGTCGATGTCCGTATCCTTGCTGCCACTAACAAAGACCTCAAAGACGAAGTCGAAAAAAACCATTTCCGAGAGGATCTCTATTACCGGCTCAATGTCATCCATATCCATCTTTCGCCACTCCGTGAACGAGTGGACGACATCCCGGCTCTGGTCACCCATTTTATCGAAAAAAACAGCCGGAATCTGGGAAGAAATCTGGACATCTCACCGGATGCCCTGCGCTTGCTGGTCAGCCTGCCGTGGGAGGGCAATGTACGAGAACTGGAAAATACCATCGAACGCGCCGCCATTCTCTGCGACAACGACCGGATCGAACCGGAGGACGTGCAACCTGATTCAACCGAACTGACAAATGCCCATGAGTGGAGCACCGGCTTGGAACTCAACCAGTTCATCCCTGAGCATTTAAGTCTGGCGGAAGTGTTGAACGGCATTGAGGAAAAACTGGTGCGGAAAGCATTGGACGACGCCTTCAATGTTCAGGCCAGGGCGGCAGAACAACTGGGCATTACCAAGAGCCTCTTGCAGTACAAGATGAAGAAATACAATTTGCAGCGGCGCAAACGGTGAGACCAGTAAACGCCGGTTATCTCCCCCCCAAAAAAAATGGGCGCGAAAGGTGGCTTAACAGTGCTTGCAGACCTTTTCCGGAAGGGGAACATCGACGGTGGCTCCGCCCCAGTTGAGTTTGCTGCGCAGGATATTGAAATAGCTCTTCCACGGCGAACTGATGACCAATAGGGGCTTTGAGGCCTTTTTCACTAAGAGGTAATCGTTTTCCGTGATGGTCCATTGCAATTCCCCGTCAACAATCACCTTGACCTGACCAGCAGGCGCGAGCAACTGGGTGGTAACCTTATGCTGAGACCCGAGCAGTACCGGACGTGATTCCAACATGAAGGGACAAATAGGGGTGACGACGATGGCATCGAGTTCGGCATGGACGACCGGACCGCCTGCCGAGAGATTGTAGGCGGTCGACCCAGTGGGCGTGGACATGATCAGGCCGTCGGCCCGATACGTGGTGACATATTCCTTATCTGCCCAACAGCGCAGCCGGATCATCGCCTCAGTGCTTTTCTTGACGATCACCACCTCATTGAGGGCGTGCACTGCAGCACTTTTTTTCCCCGTCGCTCCATTCACATAGGCAGCCGAGAGCATGATTCGCTTTTCCATACGGACATCTTCCTCAACCAGCAGGGTTTCCAAGGCCTCGTATCGCTCATCAGCAGCAACCTCGGTGAGAAAACCCAGGTTGCCCAGATTCACCCCAAGCACCGGCAACTGATACTTGCTGGCCTCGTCGGCCACATGAAGCAGCGTACCATCACCGCCAAGCACGATCAGGATATCCATTCCCGGTTCAATCCTGTTCAGTTCAGCCTTAATCCGCCGCTCACCGAACCATGCAACCATCTCTCGACCGATCTGCTCCACCTCGGGGCTCTCAGGGCGGGTGATGACACCAGCATACCTGATGTTCATGCGCCCAATTCCCTGGAACGCTCGGTTGCCGTTTCGACTGCTGTCATGATCAGACCTCGTAAAGCCCCTTCCTCCAAGACGTGGAGACCGGCAATAGTTGTGCCGCCGGGCGATGTTACTCTGCCTTTGAGAACTGCAGGGTGCTCACCGGTTTCCAGGGCAAGCTTTGCCGAACCGTAGACTGTCTGCAACACAAGTTGTTCGGCCACGAGACGGGGAAGGCCGGCCAGCACGCCGCCATCAATCATGGCCTCGATAAAGGTGAACACATAGCCGGGACCGCTGCCGCTCAACCCGGTGACTGCATCCAGCAGGTGTTCTGGAACTTCGACACAGGTTCCTATGGCTGAAAAAATGGCGGTGGCAATTTGCCGGTCGTGGTCTGTTGCCTGTTGATTCGGGCTGAAGGCTGCGGCGCCGGCCAGCACCAAAGATGGGGTGTTGGGCATGACTCGAATCACACGGACAGGCGCTGCGAAGGAATCGACCAAGGTGCGCAGGGGCACACCGGCCATGATCGAAAGTACCAGATGCTTCGCGCTAACAAAGGGCCGGTATTGATTGAGCACAGTAGCTGCAAGTTGCGGTTTGATTGCCAACACAAGAATGTCGCTGGCTTGGCAGAGCGCAGCTGCATTTTGGGTGCATACGACACCGTACTGATTTTCCAGATATTCGCACCGCACTGCATCCGGTTCAGCAATGGTGATTTTTTCCGAAACAACCAGACCGGCAACCAAAATACCGCGGACCATAGCCTCGGCCATCTGACCGCCGCCAATAAAACCGATACTGCCTATGGGCGTGTGCATATCACTCCTGTTATTACAAAGAAATATTTGAAGAAAAGTCTAAGATGCGTCAATTCGGCCCATTATACGCATCTTCTTTGTGACCGACAACCTCTGTCCGCCGAATGTGAAGACGCCACGAAAAAAACCGCCGGAACGATCAAACGATCCGGCGGTTGTCCTCACCCTGCAACCGGCAAGAAAAAAAATCTCAGCGAAAATGAATCAGTTGTGCAAAAAGACTTCTGGTTCTCTCTTACATCGCACAAGCGGGGCGAGAGGAGATTGTTTCACTCACCGGCGCAAAAAAAGGAGCGAAACGTTGCCCGGAAGATTGAGTGGACTTGACCACCTGCGTGAGCAATGACTCACCTTTTTTTTTGAAAGTAACATATTCCCAACATTGAGGATTGTCGATGATGGCCTTCATGAAATTAAGATGCAGGCTGTGTCCGGAGCGGTCGGCAATGATATGCCCCATGACCGGAGAACCAAGCAGGGCGATATCGCCGATAACATCCAGCACCTTGTGCCGAATAAATTCATCGTCAAAGCGCAATCCATTCTCGTTAAGAATTGAGCGACGGTTCCAGTGAATGGCAATGACATTGTCCAGCGTTCCCCCCAGAGCCAGTCCATTTTGCCAGAGTTGTTCCACCTGCTCGACAAACCCAAAAGTACGGGCACGGGCAATTTCCTTGCCAAAACGTTCTGGGGTAACCTCAACTGAATAACGTTGTTCGCTGATCAGGGCATCGTCGAACTGGATGCGGGCAGAGACCTTGTAACCGTCATAGGGATCGATTCGAATCGATTTATTGCCCTCAACATGAATGATTGGACGGGTAATCCGGAGAATTTTTCGCAGGGCCTGCTGCCGGCGCAGTCCTGCAGTTTTCAGGAGACGAACAAACGGACCCGCGCTCCCGTCCATGATCGGCACTTCGTGTGAATCGAGATCCACCAAGGCATTGTCTATGCCAAAACCCCGAAGGGCTGCCAGGAGGTGCTCGGTGGTGGAAATCCGGTGCTGCCCTTCGCTGATGGTGGTGGCCAAGGTAGTGTCCACAACCCGTTCAACCCGAGCCGGAATAATCGGCCGATCCACCAAATCTGATCGGAGAAACTGGATTCCGGTGTTTGCCGGAGCAGGGTTGATCGTCAGGTTGACGGTTCGGCCCGTATGCAAACCAACACCGCAACAGCTGACAGCTCGCTGTGTGGTAAATTGATGTGGCTCTATTTGATATGCCATTGTAACCCGTGAGATCTGAGGTGATTTGGATACGATTATAATAAGATTTTATTATCATTATGCAATTTTCAAACCACCCGCCGCGCCATCTTGGCAAAACAGGAAAAAATAAAAAAAATTAAACTAAATCAAAATTTTAAACCTTCACTTGAAAACACAAGCAGAAAAGGGAAGTGCTGTCTGTGTGGCAAAAAATACACAATCCAGGAAACCCTGCGAATATGTTGACTTTTTAACACAGGCCATAATCAAGATTCACTCAAGCCTGCTTGCTCAGAGAACGGATCACCCCCAATATTTCCTGAACAAAATATTCCTCTGCATCCACCTGCATCCGTAAACCGTAGATAGGCATAGGAAGACCGGGTGCCTGGGCGACTAACTTCACCAGATCCTTTTCAGTGGTGATCAGAATTCTAGCACCGGATTGTTGAGCATTGGCCACCAACCTAACAATGACAGCATTCGTGTAGGGCTGATGATCGTCTAGAGGAAGAAAACCAGCCAGTTCGATACCTCGACCTACAAGTGTCTGCCTAAAGGACTCGGGATGCGCAATGCCACAGAATCCGAAACAGTTTTTCAATCCAATCGGATCAGCCGCCATGGGCTCAATTGTACCGGAGGGTGAGAGGCCAACCAGTCCATCAACTTGGTATCCAGTGTATGTGATCGGGATTTTAGGAAATTTTGTTTGCAGCAGATCAGCAAACCGTATTGCCCGATCGCGATTAGCATCATGGACACCGGTCATGACAAAGTGGGTGGCACGATGCAGTGCTACCACTGGCTCCCGAAGATCACCTCCAGGAAATACCCTGGAATTACCGGCCAAACGATCGGTATTAAACAGAACCAGATTGACATCTCGGACGATCTGCAGATGCTGAAATCCGTCATCGAGCAGAAGAACATCAGCACCCATCTCGACGGCACGCTGGGCCGGCAGTCTGCGGACGATGCCGGTGAGCACAGGTATGCCGGGCAAAGTTTCAGCAAGCAATCGCGGCTCGTCACCGGCCATTTTCGCGTCGAGCAACAAGGTGACACCATCGGAAACCACATTAACTTTGGCGTTCGCCCTGCCGCCGTACCCTCTGCTGACCACAGCCGGATGAAAACCGTTTTTCCGCAGCTGGCGGGCAAGATATTGCACCATCGGGGTCTTGCCTGCTCCCCCCATGGTCAAATTGCCCACACTGATCACCGGCACATCGAGCCGGTACGCCTGCAAAATACCCCGACGATACCAAGCTTCCCGAAGACGCATGGCAAGGCTGTAAATGGGGGAAAGTGGACGGCCCAGGGTAAAATAGAACGCTCTTGTCTTCATTATCAATAAAAAGGTGAGACTGTTGATAGGACACACGAACAGAATATACATTGCAGGGAAAACCTTACATGTTCTACCATGCAAAGCGCAACGACGAACAGGATTCCTCGTGTTTCCCTGCCTGGGTACACAACAGTCAATAGAGTACTCGATTAAACAGTTATCATAAAGAATACCTGCTGGTTATGAAGTCTATTATGACAATAAGGGGAGCCGGTCATTTTTAGTGCAAAAAAAACAGAATAAGGTATGAACTGAAACCTGGGAGTAATGGGCCTTCTTTTGCAATTCAATCCGACAAGGAGCTTTTCAACCTGATGAAATTCAAAAGAATTTTCAGCATCCTTGCTCTTTTCACCATGGCAACAACCTGGTCTGGCGCAGCCTCGGCTGCCGGGAGCATCAAGATAGGCGTGGCGGGAGCCCACAGTGGCGACTTGGCCTCCTACGGCCTCCCAACATTGAAGGCAGTCCAGCTGGTTGTCAAAGATGTCAATGAAAAGGGCGGGATCAATGGTATGCCGCTCGAACTGCTTATCGAAGACGATGCCTGCAAACCAGAGGTCGCCACCAACACCGCTACCAAGCTGGTATCCGACAAGGCCAAAGCCGTTATCGGCCATATCTGCTCAGGAGCCACCAAAGCGGCCTTGCCAATCTATCGCGCCGCCAAAGTCATCGTCATTTCCCCCTCGGCCACCACGCCAAGCCTGACGCTGAGCGGCGAATATCCGAATTTTTACCGGACCATCGCCGCAGATGACGTCCAGGCGCACACTCAAGTCGATTTTGCCATCGACACTCTCAAGGTCAAAAAAATTGCGGTACTTCACGACAAGGGCGATTACGGCAAGGGATTAGCCGAATTTGCCAAAATCTTTATCGAGCAGTCCGGCAAGGCAGAAGTGGCTCTTTTTGAGGGCGTTACCCCTGGCGCAGTCGACTACTCCGCTGTTGTTCAGAAGATCAAACGCTCCGGCGCGGAAGCGGTTCTTTTCGGTGGCTATCATCCCGAAGCCTCAAAAATCGTCGGCCAGATGCGGCAAAAACGATTGGTCATCCCCTTTATTTCCGATGACGGCGTCAAGGACGACACCTTTATCAAAGTAGCTGGCAAGGATGCCGAGGGCGTCTATGCTACCGGCCCGGCCGATGTTTCAAACAATTCGCTCACCAAGGAGTATCGTGAAAAATTCAAAAAAGCCGAGGGAACCGACCCCGGAGCCTTTTTTGACAATGCTGTTGCCGCCGCCCTGACTCTAACCAACGCCATGGTCAAAGCAGGTTCGGCAGACCCGGAAGCGGTCGCAAAAGTTCTTCACAGTAACGAGGTGGCCACCCCATTTGGCAACATCAAATTTGACGGTAAAGGGGACCCGATCGGAATCGGCTTTTCCATTTACCAGGTTAAAAACGGTCAATTTGCTCAAGTCCAGTAGCATTTTTTCTGACCAAGCACAAATGCCTGGAATCGCGAAACGATCCCAGGCATTTGTGCTTCCTGATCGAAGTTGTTCTCACCATCGGGGTCGCTTCACCCAGACATTGTGCCGGTTTCAGGGGGATCACCATGGATTATTTCATTGAACTGCTTTTCAGCGGCCTGACTCGCGGCTCTATTTATGCCTTGATAGCCCTAGGCTACACAATGGTCTACGGTATCATCGGCCTGATCAATTTTGCTCATGGCGAGATCTACATGATCGGTGCCTTCACGGCCCTAATCGTCTCCACGGTATTGTCGATCTATGGCCTGCCGCTGTTTGCTATTTTGATTCTGACCACCTTGGCCGCCACCGTCTGGGCAGCGGCCTACGGAATGACGGTGGAACGGCTTGCCTACCGCCCCCTGCGCAACGCACCCAGACTTTCACCGCTGATCTCGGCTATCGGCATGTCTATTTTTCTGCAAAACTATGTTCTTCTTGCCCAGACTTCAGACTTCCAGCCCTTTCCGGCCCTGATCCCGGATTTCGTCTTTTTGGAACCCTATGCCGCTATTATCGGTTCCACTGACCTCACCATTTTGGTGGTTTCTGCGCTGGTGATGATTTCCCTCACTCTGCTTATCAAGTTCACCCGCACCGGCAAGGCCATGCGCGCCACAGCCCAAGATCAGAAAATGGCGATGCTGGTCGGTATCAATGTTGACCGGGTCATATCCATAACTTTTATCATCGGCTCCGCCCTGGCAGCCATCGGCGGCCTGCTGATCGCCTCACACATCGGCCAAATCAACTTTTACATCGGTTTTATCGCCGGCATCAAGGCATTCACCGCAGCAGTACTGGGGGGAATCGGTTCCATTCCCGGCGCGATGCTGGGCAGTTTCGTGCTCGGCCTGACCGAGGCATTTGCCACCGGTTATGTCTCCAGCGACTACGAAGATGTCTTCGCTTTTTCCCTGCTGGTTCTGATCCTGATTTTCCGGCCCGCAGGTCTGCTCGGCAAGAGTGTCATTGAAAAAGTCTGACCCCGATCCGAGGAATTATTGCCCATGATAACCAAGAAAGACTTTTACCGGGCATTTATCACCGGCCTCTGGTTCATGTTTCTCACCTTCCCTCTGCTGGTGATCAAGATCAACCTAACCGAGCAAACGGTCACCTGGCGCTGGGCCAATATGCTCTGGGTCGGAGGAGCGAGCTGCTGCGTTTATCTCATTGCCCGCATAGTCGCAGCCTCACGGACGGCCAAACAGGAACGGATTCGTTTGGGTCTGGAACAGGAATCCGAGAAATGGAATATGAACTTTCTCCAACTCCCCAAATTCTACCTGCCGTTGTTTGGCGCAGGCTCCCTTTTCCTTCTCGCCTTTCCCGCACTTTTTTCCACCTACCAAATCAACATCATGATCACCGCCCTGATGTATGTGGTCTTGGGGTTGGGGTTGAATATCGTGGTTGGAGTAGCGGGACTGCTCGATCTCGGTTATGTCGCTTTTTATGCGGTTGGGGCCTATTCCTACGCCCTCTTGCACCTCCATTTTGGCCTGGGATTCTGGACGGTCCTGCCCATTGGCGGCCTGTTCGGCGCTCTGTTCGGTTTCTTGCTCGGATTCCCGGTACTTCGTCTGCGCGGCGACTATCTGGCCATCGTCACTCTGGGTTTCGGCGAGATCATCCGGCTCGTCCTGGAAAACTGGAGTGAATTTTCCCAAGGTCCGAGCGGCATCTCCAATATTGCCCGGCCTGGCTTGTTCGGCCTCGAGATGTCTCTGGAATCCTCGATCACCTATCTCTACTACCTGATGATCGGCATGGTTCTTTTCACTATTTTTGTGGTCAACCGACTCCAGGATTCACGTATTGGCCGGGCTTGGTTTGCCCTTCGTGAGGACGAAATCGCCTGCCAGGCCATGGGGATCGACAAGACCCGAACCAAATTGACCGCCTTTGCCCTGGGCGCAACCTGGGCCGGGATGGCTGGTGTTTTTTTTGCCGCCAAAACAACTTTCGTCAATCCGGCCAGCTTCACCTTCCTGGAATCAGCCATTATCCTATGCATCGTTGTGCTCGGCGGCATGGGATCGATTGTCGGAGTCATTGTCGGTGCTCTTGTCCTCATTCTCCTGCCCGAATACCTGCGGGCATTTGCCGATTATCGCATGCTTGCCTTCGGCGCGCTTCTGGTGGTAATGATGATCTTCCGTCCCCAGGGGATTTGCGCCACTGTCCGTCGAACCTACACCCTCAATCGCTAACCTGTTGCACTTTTGACACAGCGAATGGAACCTCTCCTCAAAGTCAGCGGTCTGACCATGGATTTCGGCGGCATCCGAGCATTGGATCACCTTGATCTGCACATCCGCCACGGTGAGATTGTCGCCTTGATCGGGCCCAATGGCGCCGGGAAGACTACTTTTTTCAACTGCCTGACCGGCATGCATTCCCCCACTGGCGGCGAACTTGTGCTGGCTCCCCCTGGACAATCGGCACGGCGGCTCAATGGTCTCAAGCCCAACCGGATCACTGAACAGGGCGTAGCCCGCACCTTCCAGAACATCCGCCTTTTTCCCAACATGACCGTGCTGGAAAATGTGATGATCGGCCGCCACTGCCGCACCAAAGCACAAGTTTTCGGGGCGATTTTCCGACCACCAGCAACTGTTCGCGAGGAAAAAGCAATTGTTGGCATGAGCCTTGCCTTACTTGAACGGATCGGATTAGCTGGCCAGGCCAACGAATTTGCCAAGAATTTACCTTACGGAGCCCAGCGGCGCCTGGAAATCGCCCGTGCCTTGGCGACCGAACCCTTGCTGTTGCTGCTTGATGAACCGGCGGCTGGAATGAATCCGCAGGAAACACTGGAATTGGACAAACTAATCAACTCGATCAAGAAAGACGGGCTTTCCATCCTCCTGATCGAGCACGACATGAAGCTGGTGATGCGCCTTGCCGACCATATTTTCGTCATGGACTACGGCCGCAAGATCGCCGAGGGTTCGCCAGAGCAGGTTCGGCATAACCCGGTGGTAATCAAGGCCTACCTCGGTGAGGCACCCGACCATGCTTGAATTGCGTAAAATCGATACGTTTTACGGCAACATTCAGGCGCTGCATTCAATCAGCCTCAAGATCGATCAGGGAGAGATCGTCACCCTGATTGGCGCGAACGGCGCAGGCAAGTCCACCGCCCTGATGTCGATTTCCGGCATCACACCGTCACGTCGGGGTGAAATCTTTTTCTGCGGGCAACCGATCCACAGGATGACCCCAGACGCAATCGTAAAGCTGGGAATCTGCCAGGTGCCTGAGGGCCGGCATATCTTTCCCGATCTGACCGTGACCGAAAACCTCGACATGGGCGCCTTTCTCCGCCGGGACAAAAAAGGCATAGCGGCGGACAAAGAATATCTTTATTCACTCTTTCCGATCCTGGAGAAACGGCGTAACCAACCCGGCGGCAATCTCTCCGGAGGTGAACAGCAAATGCTGGCTCTCTCTCGTTCCCTGATGGCCCGTCCCCAGCTATTGCTCCTTGATGAGCCCTCCATGGGTCTGGCGCCGTTGGTCACCAAGCAAATTTTTAAAATTATTGTTACAATAAACAAAGAATACAATACGACTATTTTCCTCGTGGAACAAAACGCCCACCTAGCCCTCCAGGTGGCTGACCGGGGTTATGTTCTGGAAAACGGTCGGATCGTTATGCAGGATAAGGCGGTAACCCTGCTCAACAATAGCGCTATCCAAAAAGCCTATCTCGGCATTTGAACCACAATCGTGGCAATCAGCCCTCATCAGGGAAAAGGAACGAATACAAACATGAACAAGAACATGAAGGTTGGGGTCATAGGAGTTGGTTATCTCGGACGTTTTCATGCCCACAAATATGCGGCCATGAACGATGTTGAATTGGTGGGTGTCGCCGATGCCGACCCGGACCGGGCACAATTGGTGGCCGGCGAGTGCGCTACTCGCGCTTTTGCCGATTACCGCGAACTGATCGCTCTGGTCGATGCGGTGTCCATAGCGGTGCCGACCCCGCTCCATCATGAGGTTGCCAAGGCCTGCCTGCAGCATCGAGTCGATGTCATGGTGGAAAAGCCGATTACCACCACCCTGGCCCAAGCCGATGACCTGATCGCACTGGCCAAAGAACACCAGTGCATTCTTCAGGTCGGCCACCTGGAGAGATTCAACCCAGCGGTCTTGGCCATGCAGCCCCTGCTCACCCACCCTCTTTTTATCGAGGCCCACCGCATCGCTGTCTTCAAGGAACGGGGAACTGACGTGGATGTAGTGCTCGACTTGATGATCCACGATATCGACATCGTTCTCTCCATCGTCAAATCACCGATCGTCTCGATCCTAACCGCCGGAGCCCCGGTCATCACCAAGCTGACCGACATTGCCAATGCCCGCCTGATTTTTGCCAACGGCTGTACCGCCAACATCACTGTCAGCCGCATTTCCATGGAAAATATGCGGCGAATGCGCATTTTTCAGCCCGGCCAATATCTGTCGGTTGATTTTGGCAAGAAGGAGATCATGGCGGTGCGATTGCAGCCCGGTGAAGACGGAGGCAATCCGGTACCGGAAATCAGCAAATCTGCTTTCCAGGATCAAGACGCCCTGGAACTTGAGCTGTGCGATTTTATCCACCACGTCCGCGAACGTAGCCGGCCAGCGGTGGCTGGGGAAGAAGGGCGGAGGGCTCTTGATGTGGCCCTGCAGGTGGTCGAGCAGATTCATGGCAACCGACAGCGGATCGAACAGATTCTGATCGACGAAGGGCGAAGCGATCTTCTGGCTTTTCTCAAGCACAACTAATCCCTTCAACGATGTATACAGCCAATAACCTTCAACAGGGCCGTGAGGTCATGATCGTGGCCGGCGAGGCCTCGGGGGATCTGCATGGCGCCAATCTTGTCCGGGCCATGCAGTCGCTGGAGCCGGCGCTCCGATTCTGCGGCATGGGGGGCACGGAACTGCAGCAAGCCGGGGTCGAGCTGCTTTACGATGCGGCCAAGCTGGCAGTGGTCGGGGCCATTGAGGTACTCAGCCATCTCGGCGATATCCTCCGCGCCCGTCGCGCCCTGATTGAGCGAATGCAGCAGGAATCGCCCTGCCTTGCTGATCCTTATCGATTACCCGGATTTCAACCTGCTTCTGGCGGCCAAGGCCAAAAAGCTCGGCATCCCGATTTTCTACTACATCAGTCCCCAGATCTGGGCCTGGCGCAGCGGCCGGGTCCGTACCATCAAACGGCTGACCGACCGGGTTGCGGTCATTCTGCCTTTTGAGCAGGCCTATTATGCCCGCCATGGTGTCGATGTCGATTTTGTCGGTCACCCATTGATGGATTCGGTCCAACCCGGTTTGAACTCCCTTGATTTCAGGGCTGTCCACGGGATCGAGCCGACGAAAAAACTGGTCGGCATTCTGCCCGGCAGCCGGAGCAAGGAAATCGCGGCCCTGCTCCCGGATTTCCTTGCTGCAGCAGCGTTGCTGGCCAGGGACAATCCGCAAAAATACACCTTTCTTATCCCGCAAGCCCCGACCATTGACCGTTCGCTGCTCGAGAAACACGGCCTGGCTGCCTGGAAAGATCGTCTGGATTACCGGGTGGTCACCGAGGATCGCTATGCGATGATGGCTGCCTGCGACGCGGCGGTCGCCGCCTCGGGAACGGTCATCCTGGAGCTGGCCATCCTGGGGGTACCGACCGTGGCCACCTATCGGACCAGTCGCCACACCTACTGGCTGGGCAGACTGCTGATCCGCAACCTCCGTTTTTTCTCTCTAGTCAATCTGATCGGGGAGCGCCAGATCATCCCTGAACTACTCCAGGATGCGGCTAATCCCGACCGGATAGCAAGAGAATTGCAAGTAATGCTTGAAGATGATGAGGCGCGTACAATCGATACTGGCGGGACTCATCGAAGTCCGCCGCCGACTCGGCGAACCGGGCGCTTCGGATCGGGCTGCCGCCGTTGCTCTGAACATTCTCAACCGTACGCACAATCATGGATGAGAGCGAACCCATCATTCTCCCCATCGACGGCATCCTTGACCTGCACGCCTTTCTTCCCGTTGAAATCAAGGCCCTGATCCCGGATTACCTCGAAGAGTGCCGAAAAAACGGCATCCTCAACGTCCGTATCATCCACGGCAAAGGAACGGGAACCCTGCGGCGGACAGTGCATGCGCTCCTTGCACGGCTTGACGCTGTGGCCGATTTTCGCCTTGGTGATGAATCGAGCGGATCCTGGGGCGCTACGCTGGTGACCCTTCGGGCGGAGGTGCGACCGGCATCGATTCGACGAGGCCGTGTTCGGCGGCCAGAAGACGAACCTGCATCATAAAGGTCGTTGGCAAAGGCAAAGGCCGGTTTTCCTGAAGAATACCGAGGGCCTTGGCCATGAGCAGGGATGGGATAGAATGAATGCCCTCCTGGTTGTCGCAGATGGTTTTCATGCGTAAGGAATCGGTAAGCAAGGGTATCAGCGACTGGCACCGCCCGGACAATCCGCGTAGCTCCAATTCCACCAGTTCCCTGTTGGCAGCCGCAAAGGCAACCACTGCCTCATCAATCGGTTGCGTGCCGAAGAGGTTGTTGATCGCCGCCCCGGCCAGGTGAATATGATAGGAATCGGCCTGATCCAGATAACGATCGTGGACGCTCTGCCGGAGGACCTTGAACAGGATCATCTGCACAGTGGCGATTGCCTCCCGCATTACCGGAATCACCTTGTTGTCAACAGAAGGCTTTTGCCCGTTATTACCATCTTGATTCATAACACCACCCGTATGGCCGGATGGCCGGCAAAAAGCTGATAGAGTCGCAGTCGTTCGGCCTCATCAACAACGGTGATCTCCAGATTGAGGCTGAGATAACGGCCGCCGGAACTGACGTTTCCCTCACTAATCACACAGTCCCTCTTCTCAATCAATGCATCGATTGCCGCCATGATGGCTGCCCTTTCTTCCCCAACGAGCCGGTAGTGCCATCGGCAGGGATATTGAATTTCCGGCTTGCAGCCGCTTTTTTCCGTCATGTTCTTCTCACTCCGTGCGCATTTCATATCGCAAAGTGCTGATACTTTCCAGTGGAAAGAGTGCTCCTCATTTGCCGGCGGCGATGGTATGATGGCTGGTTAGACCACCACCTATTCCTCCGGAGCAAATCTATGCGTCTCCCGTTTCTGAACATAAACCATCACATGCGCTTCAAGATATTTCTCTTTGATTCTTCATTATATCTTTATATTAGAACCGTAATGTGCTGCAAGGATGGATTGACCGAATTGGCCTGGCTACCATGATCATTCTCTCATCTTCCAAAGGACAGGATTTCAGCCCCGCCGACAATGCACTGTCCCCTACTCGACCCGAATTTCTTGAACAGGCGCGCCAGTTGATCACCCTCCTTCGCCAGTATGATCTGCCAAGTCTTTGCCTGCTGATGGGTATCAGTCAGACTCTGGCAGCACGAACCCAAAACCAGTTTCACTCCTTTACATCGAAAAACGGCAAACCGGCCATTCTGGCCTACAGCGGCGAGGCCTACCGCAGTTTCGATGCAGAGAGTTTCTCGCCAGCGGACCTCGACTTTTCCCAAGAGCGCCTGCGTATCCTTTCCGGTCTGTATGGCATCTTGCGCCCCATGGATCTGATTGAACCCCACCGACTGGAAATGGGATACGCCCTGCCCAACGAGCAGGGCAAAACTTTATACGCCTTTTGGCGCAAACGAATCACCAGCTGCCTGAGCAAGGCAATAGAGCAAGAACGCCACCCGATGCTCATTAACCTTGCCTCTCACGAATACGCCATAGTGGTAGACAGAAACCGATTCACAGCGACCTGGTTTGATATTCAGTTTAAGGAAGAAGACAAGGGCAGACTGAAAAGCGTGGCCATCCACGCCAAACGGGCGCGTGGCATGATGGCCGCTTTTCTAATCCGCAACCGTGTCGAGACCCCGGAGGATATCCAACAGTTCAGCGGTGGTGGCTATACATTCCGATCGGAGTTGTCAAAAAGTCGACAATACATGTTCACCCGCCCCATGCCCTGAATTTCATGGCATCCGGAAAGGCGTCGGGCTGCCGGCTTGGCCGTTAATCAGGGTAATCTGGTCATTAAGGGTCCACATATCATAGATATAACCCAGGCCAAAGACGCCGAAGGTCAGCAGGTAAAGGATGCCCGACCAGATTTTGCCCAGATAAAGCCTGTGGACGCCAAACATCCCCAAAAACACAAGAAGCAGCCAGGCAAGATTGTAATCGATCGGCCCTGGGATGAAGCGGACTTCGGCTTCCCGGTCCATCCCGGGAAGAAGAAAGAGATCAACAATCCAGCCGATAAAAAAAATGCCCAAGGTAAAAAAATAAATGGTGCCGGAGACCGGTTTGCCATAATAAAATCGGTGGGCGCCGATAAACCCGAACAGCCAAGCGACATAGCCGATCACAAGGCTGTGGGTGGGACGGTAGGTGTCCATGGTTGTTTTCCTTTAATTTTTTCCTTGAACAGTGCGATGCGTGCTATTGATGCGTGAATACGATTGACATCGATTTCGCCGCTGTCAAGCAAGGCCTCGATTGCCCGAACACCCTCCCGAACCACGTCCTCGGAGGGGTTGATATTGTTGCCGACCACCAGGACGTCGACCCCGGCGAGCACAGCCCTCTGCACTGCCTCGACAAAGCTCCAGCCATGACTGATTGCCCTCATCTGCAGATCGTCGCTGAATACCACTCCTGAAAAACCGAGCCTCCGGCGCAGCAGGTTCTCGATCACCATGGGTGAAAGCGTTGCCGGCAGCCCTGTTGGATCGAGATGCCGGTTAACCAGATGCGCTGTCATTATCCCGTCACCGTAACTGGCAGCAAGCAACCGGCGATAGGGCTCCAGTTCGACCGGCTGCCAGCAATCTGTTGTATCGACAAAGCCGAGATGGGAATCGCGGCCGGCACTCCCGTGACCGGGAAAATGCTTGAGGCAGCAGCCTACACCGTAACGGTGATGAGCTTCGATAAAGGCTCCGGCGTGGGCGACAACTTCTGCTGGATCGGCGCTAAAACTGCGCTGATAGCGGCCGATGATAGGATTGTCCTGGTTAAGGTCGAGATCGACCACTGGAGCAAAATTGAGGTTAACGCCGCAGTCTGCCAGTTCCGCAGCCATAATCGCAGCGTGACGGGATGTGGCGGCTACGCCCTCTCCGGCCAGTTCGGCAGCGCTGCGGGAGGGGGCAGAAACCGGCCATTTCCTTGAAACGGCAAACTTTACCGCCCTCCTGATCAACGGCAATGAATGGCATGGTCGCTGCATGTTGACAAATACTTCGCACCAATTGTTTTACTTGGTGCGGGGAGCGGATATTTTGGATTGAACCGTCGACATTGCGCTCAAACAAAATCACGCCGCCGAGGTGATCCCGAGCCAAGGCCTTAGCAATCCAATGATCGACTCCTGCCTCACATCCACGAAATCCAGCCACGAACATTTGCCCCAGGGCCAGGATACCGTTCATGACAAACCCCCGGCCATTCGGTCAACGAACCACTGTTGTCGGAAAAATGACAACCCCTGCCTGTTAGCGTTCATTTCAGACAAAAAAACCTCGTAGGATGTTGTTTTTACACAATAATACAAATTATTGTACATTCAGGCATAAAATTCGCTATATGTCAATAAACGGCAGGTGTTTACCCCTTTCGTCAACTTGACAACCTGTGCAAAGAGAAAAGGCAACCCAGCTACGATCCTGCGAATCCGCTGTGTTGCATAAATCGTTCTTGATTGCGTGAATGCCATGAACATGAAAGTGCTTGACCATCAGGTCGATATCCAGATTGCTTCCACCATGGAAAATCTGCTGTCCGAATTAAGTCACTACCGGCAGCAATCTGAAAAACTAAAAAAAATCAATACGCTCTATCAACGAATGGCGGGGATTCTCGATCTTCCGGCTATGATAGAAGCCTATTCGATCTGGTTGATGGAATTTGTCGGCCACGAACTCATCGGCTACAACAATCCTTCACGCCAGCGCATGCACATGTTTTGCTCATATCACGGTCCACAAAGGCGGCAAGCCATTCAATTGGCACAAGAGATTTTGCAACAGCCACTCGGCAAGGAATCAACCGCTGCCCAGGCGGAAGGGCTTCATGTCCACAAATGGGCATTCAACTCCACCGACTGTTACGGCCTTTTGGTAATGCTTCGTAAAGGCGAACCGCTATCGGAAGAAGAGCTCCAGTTCATCGACGAGTCGTTGATCATCCTGGCCGATCCGCTGAAAAGGGCCCTAGAGTACGAAGAGATCTTTGCTCAAGCCCGTAGGGACAGCCTTACCGGCCTGCCTAACCGTTTCGTCTTTGAAGAACGGATCGGTTCCATCGTCGAGCAGGCCAACCGGCACGGCCATCCACTGACCTTGGCGGCTTTGGACCTAGATCACTTCAAGGCGGTTAATGATACCATGGGGCATCTCATGGGCGATCAGGTGCTGCAACAGGTTGCTGATATTTTCAAAAAACAGATCCGGATCACCGACCTGCTGGTACGCATGGGCGGCGACGAATTCCTGCTCGTATTACCTGACACCAGCATGCAGGATGCACGATTTCTGGCCGAACGGCTCTGCATAGCCGTAGAACAACTTGGCATCGTCACCAATGCCGGAAAATTGGCGGTCAGTATCGGCCTGTCCGAATGGCAGCCAGGCATGGATCTCAATGCATGGCTGGAACGGGCCGACGATATTTTGTACCAAGCCAAAGCCAACGGCAGGGCACAGGTTGCTGTCAATTAAACACTCTTCTACTGATCGGTGGGACTGCTCTCTCGCCCCCGGAGTTTACGGCCGTTTGAGTTGAATCTGGAGCGGTATACAGTGCAGTGACCGTCCCTTCTGATCAGTGCGCCCAAGTTTCCAACCTTCACAGACCATCCTTCCGCCAAGCAGTCGTTCGATTTCCGCCACCATTCCCTTGATATTGATGATAGGGTGCCGCTTGAAGACCTCGGGTAGCCCCTGGGTCAAGTTGCAGGCCAGGCAACGCCCCGGACGTTCGTGCAGGTTCAAGAGAAAATCGAGGGTCTGCCCTGCGCTGTCATATCCGTCAAAGGTCAAGACAATATCATAGGCACCTTCACTGGCGTCCCCAAAAAGCGCATCAAAAAATTCATTGGATCGATCCGGTGGAAACAGTGCCCGGAGCGCCTGGTCGGTAAATATCTGTTCTGGCTGTATCATTGTCACCCACATAACCTGTCAATATTTCGTCACACCTTAACTACCTCTGTTGCAACCACTGAAAATCCATTCAAGCACATTATCCCTGCAATGATTCCCGCCTGTTACATCTCCTCCAAGAACCCTTGCGGGCACGACTTTACCCAGTCCCGGCCGGTGATGTCAACACCCATTGCACCAGAACGCCTGCTGTGGTAGAAGACCGGGTATGCAATACCATCTCTTTTCCGATGCCGATCAAGATCCCCAAACCTCGCCTGCAACCGCCGTCAGCTCTGAGGTCCTCAACCCCGCGCAGTTCACAGCCGTTACTCATGGCGACGGACCGATCCTGGTCATTGCCGGTGCAGGCAGCGGTAAAACCCGCACACTGGTCTACCGGATGGCCCACCTCATCGAGCAGGGGGTGCCACCGGAATCAATTCTGCTGCTCACTTTTACGCGCAGAGCGGCCCAGGAAATGCTCCACCGTGCCGGAGAATTAACCGCCGGTTCCTGCCGTCGGGTGATGGGCGGCACCTTCCATGCCACCGCCAACATCCTGCTTCGCCGCTACGGCCACCACCTGGGGCTGGGATCCAACTTCACCATCATTGACCGTGGCGACGCCGAAGGCATCATTAACCTGATCAAGTCTTCACTGGGTATGGCTGGGGCTGGCAAGCGCTTTCCGTCCAAACGGGTGATCATGAACCTGATATCCGGAGCGATCAACAAATCCACGGGCATCGAACAGCTGGTCTACCGCGACCACATCCATCTCTCCGAATTTATCCACGATTTTCATACCATTGCCGAGCATTACCGCCAGTTCAAGATCGACCACGGTTTAATGGATTATGACGATCTTCTGATCTACTGGAAACGGCTACTGGCCGAATCAGAGGTCGCCAGACATGAACTGTCAACCCGCTTCCAGCACATCCTGGTCGACGAATACCAGGACACAAATCAACTGCAGGCCGAGATAGTGCGCCTGCTTGCCTATCGTCATGATAACGTCATGGTGGTTGGCGACGACGCCCAGTCAATTTACAGTTTCCGCGGTGCAGATTTTTATAACATCATGCGCTTCCCCGAACAATTTGCCGGCACAAAAATCGTCAAGCTCGAAGAAAACTATCGCTCCACCGAACCGATCCTTCAACTGACCAACGCCATCATTGCCAACGCCGAAAAAAAATTCACCAAAACGCTGTTTACCAGTATCACCGGTGGCAGTCGGCCACAATTGGTTATGGCGCCCAACGAGGCGGCAGAAGCGCGTTATGTGGTCCAGGCGATCAAAAAAAGGCGCGAAGAAGGTGTTCCCCTGTCCGAGATTGCCGTGCTCTTTCGCTCTGGTTTCCATTCTTTCAAGCTGGAGCTTGAACTCTCTAGTCACGGTTTTGACTTTGACAAGCGCGGCGGCCTCAAGCTGACCGAATCGGCGCACATCAAAGATCTGCTTTCCTTTTTTCGGGTGGTGATCAATCCCTGGGATAACCTCAGTTGGAACCGACTCTTGCTGCAACTGGAAAAGGTTGGTCCGAAAACTGTGCAAAAAATCCTGATGGCAGTCCGGGAATCGGATACACCCATCAAGGCCCTGGCCGCCTACCGTCCCGGCCCAGCCTGGAAAGCGCAATTTGACCAGTTGACCCACGACACTCCAACGATTGATCGATTCAACCCTGACCCCCTCGGACCAATTCGATCTGGTCATGGAGTATTACGAACCGGTGTTCGAGAAGATGTATTACGACGATTATCCGAAACGACGCAAGGAACTCGACCAGATCAAGGCCCTGATCGCAGGATATGGTGACCTCCAATCCTTTGTCGATGATACCGCCCTTGATCCGCCCGAAATCGGCACTGTAAAAAGCCAATACGAAGATGAGCAACGGCTGATTCTCTCCACCATCCACTCTGCCAAGGGGTTGGAGTGGGACACGGTCTTTGTCATTGGGCTCGCTGAAGGCCGTTTTCCCCACCAGAACGCCACTCCCGGTGAGCAATGGGAAGAAGAACGACGCCTACTCTACGTGGCCGCCACCCGATCCAAAAAACAGCTTTTCTTCACCTATCCGCGCGAATTAATGACCCCGGACCGGCAGCAGATGCGGACATCCATGTCGCCGTTTCTCCGCGAGATCAGTCCAGGCCTATACAACACGACCGAGCGCGGCGGCGCGATATCGCCGCCTCAGACCAGTCAGTACTCCCAGGAGATCTCTTTCTCTTCTCCATTACCTCAAGTGGAATCTGCACGAGTTGTCTACAAGGAAGGGATGCTTGTCAGCCACGCCTTCTTCGGTATCGGCCGCATCACCTCTATTCCCGGCCCACGCCGGGTCGAGGTCCTTTTCGACCGGCACGGCAGCAAAATTCTCCATCTCGATTACGCCAAGCTGGAGCTCCACGGGTGATCCACGTCTCTGTTCCGCCCCACGCTTTCCCAGCCTGGCTGCGATTGCTGACATGAATTACCGCGAAGCAGTCAACTGGCTGGATCAACTACAGTTATTCACTATCAAACTCGGCCTGGACACCACCAGAACCCTACTGGCCGAACTGGGGAATCCCCAGGAAAAAGTTAAAATCATCCACATTGCTGGTACCAATGGTAAAGGTTCGGTAGGTGCGACCCTGCTGTCGATCCTCTCGACTGCAGGCATTCGCGCCGGTTTTTACTCCTCACCGCATCTCAGTTCAGTGCGCGAGCGCTTCCGCATCGGTGACCGCTATATTTCCGAGACCGACTTCGCAGCCCTCGTCACGCGGCTTGCAGCCTTTCTTCACGACCGTTCCCCGCCCACCTATTTCGAATTTGCCACCATTCTTGCCCTGCTTTGGTTTGCCGAGCAACAGGCGGGGGCTGTGATCCTTGAGACCGGGATGGGCGGACGGCTCGACGCCACTAATGTGGTCACCCCTCTGGTTTCGATCATCACCGATATCAGCTACGACCATGAGCAGCACCTAGGTTCCACCCTGAACACCATTGCGGAAGAAAAAGCGGGTATCATCAAACCCGGAGTGCCAGTGGTCTTTTCCGGTAGGGCCGCCGAGACCATACCGGTGATAGCAGCCCGTTGCCGTGAACAGCAGAGTCCGCTCTTTGTCCATGGTCAGCATTTCGCCGGAGCGT
The DNA here is from genome assembly GCA_963733595.1 of uncultured delta proteobacterium. Lineage (GTDB taxonomy): Bacteria > Desulfobacterota > Desulfobulbia > Desulfobulbales > Desulfobulbaceae > Desulfobulbus. Next base: position 388,446 of record CAVTDN010000009.1, read on the forward strand.
ACAGCTGTGAAGGTGGATTTCACTACCAATCCATCTCCGGTTCTCTTCGTCCCAATTTGCCTTTGGCGCTCTGCGGTAGCCATCAGGCTATCAATACCAGCCTTGCCCTCGCGGCTCTCGAGCTGCTTGAACCGATTTTTTTAATACCTTCGCAAGCGCTGACCATTGGGTTACAGCAGGTTCGCTGGCCCGGCAGAATGGAATTGATTTTGATCCAACACCAGGAAAAAACACTTCGCTTTCTCCTCGACGGCGCCCATAACGAGGCTGGAGTAGCCGCCCTTGTTCTCTCCTTGCGCCAGGGTTTCCCTCGTCGTCGCCTTTTCCTTGTCTGGGGCAATATGGCCGACAAGGCTATGGGTACATCCTTCCCCGAACTAATGGGACAGGCCGCTGAGATTATCCTTACCCGCGCCGAATCGCAACGATCCGCCAACCCCGCCGCTCTGTACGAACAGTTGCTGCCGCAGGACCGTACCAAGGCCCGTTGCGCTGAAACCGTGGAACAGGCTTTGGAAATCATCAAGCACATTGCTGCCCCCGATGATTTGGTCTGCGTTGCCGGATCGCTTTACCTGGTTGGCCGAGTACGTCAATTACTGGCAGGAGAACTGGTCAAATGAACAAGGATTTTTTCAATCTCGATAGCGTCGACGAGGCACTGATCAAAGCCGAGCGCAATAAAGCCCGAGAACTGCGCCGCAGTCGCTGGTGGCAGCAAAAAACCTCCCCTGGCGCCTGCTGGTACTGCGGCCATAAAGTAGGCTATCACAACTTGACCATGGATCATGTCATTCCGCTCTCAAGGGGCGGTCGCAGCACCAAAGACAACCTTGTCCCCTGCTGCAAGGAGTGTAACAACAAAAAAAAATCCGCTCTGCCGGTTGAATGGGATGAATACATGGATGAACTACAAAGACGCAAAGAGTAACCGCTCTCTCAACATCTCGTCCTCTTCCGGTCATCCACACCCGTCTGTACGCCTCGATTACCGACAATCTGGCCCCTCTCCACGGGTTGGGTGATAACAAACAGCTTGTTTTTCCGTATGCTCGCCGAAGGTTCTGGACGGACGGCCACCCTGTGCACTGCCGCCGTTCGCATTCGCTGATTTCCATTCCCCTCTCCCCTGACAAGGGAGACCAGCCCATGCAAAAAAAATCAATCCAGGTCGATGAAAAAGTACTCTGCTGACCGGAATTCCATCAATTTTTCAGCATCTGTTCACCATGTTCAGGGCCTCGGTCCTCCTGCCACCCCTGTTCAAGACGGCCCGACCTTTTTCTGTTGATGAAACGTTATGGGCACTCTGATTATCTCTTCCTCTGCAAGGGCAAATCTCCTGCCTTTCTCTGATCGAGCTATACTTTTCTTTCTCCGGTTTTTGTCATGAGGTAGGGTGGAAAAAGTGGACACCAATCTGGTAGGCTGTATGCAGGCAAAGGAGGTGTCTATTGGAACGAATACCGAGACAGTTTTATACCCAAGAGTTCAAAGAGGAAGCGGTTCAACTGGTTGTCACCGGTGGGCTCAGCATAGCCGAGGTGGGTCGACGGCTGAGTTTATCGCCTCAGACATTACGCAATTGGATCAACAACCAGCGAGCCGGGAAACTGTAGGTGCCGGGCAGTCGATCTATTTCCGAATTGGAAGCTGAAGTATTTCGACTTCGCAAGGAGTTAGCGGAAACCCGTCTGGAGAAAGAAATCCTAAAAAAAGCTACGGCGTACCTTGTAAAAGAGCCGCGGGGAGGTACTCGATGATCGAACAAATGCGGCAGTAGCAAGGCGTAGCCATCGTTTCGATCTGTCGAGCTCTGAGTGTATCGAAAAGTGGCTATTATGCCTGGTGTAATCGCAAACCGTCGGTACGACAAATTGAAGGAGAACGGTTGAAAGTGGCGATCAGGGCAGCGCATGAACGGGGCCGAGGCACATACGGGCCAGGGAAGATTCAAGAAGAGTTGGCGGAAGTCGAAAAGATAGAGGCTGGGATCAACCGCATCAAACGGTTGCGCCAGGCTATGAACATTCGCTGCAAGCAGGTCAAGAAATTTAAGGTTACAACCGATTCTAAGCACCTCCTACCGATTGCACCCAATGTGCTGAACCAGAATTTTGCTGTTTCTGGACCGAATCAAGTCTGGGTCTCCGATATCACCTACATCGCCACCGAGCAGGGCTGGTTGTATTTGGCCGGCATTAAGGATCTGTGGAACAGGGAGATCGTCGGTTACGCCATGAGTCAGCGGATGACGCAGGAACTTGTTGGCCGGGCCTTGTTTCGTGCTGTTGCGTTAAGAAGGCCTCAGGCGGGTTTGATGCACCATTCTGATCGCGGTAGCCAGTATTGTTCGAATAATTATCAGAAGCTGCTCAAGCAATTTGGCTTTATCCCTTCAATGAACCGCAAGGGAAATTGCTACGACAACGCACCTATGGAGAGTTTCTTCGGCACTCTTAAGAGGGAATTAGTTCATCACAGGAAATATCAAACACGGCAGAAGCGATCGCTGACATCAGCGAGTATATCTAAATTTTCTACAATCGACAAAGAAGACATGCCAGCTTGGGCAACATTTCCCCGGCAGCATATTGGAAGAAATTTATCACTCGACGAAAAGCTGCCTGAAACATTTTTTATGGTGTCCGTTATTGCGAACCTATCTCAGGTTGCCGAAGTCAAAATTTACTGGAGCATTATTTATCTTCCCTTTTCGGCAATACCCAGTTCGAGCGCGGGTAGTGGCAGGTGTAGCCGCTGGGGAAACGTTCCAGATAATCCTGATGTTCAGGCTCGGCCTCCCAGAAGTCGCCGACCGGCGCGAGTTCGGTAGTTACTTTTCCCGGCCACAAGTTCGAGGCATTGACGTCGGCAATCGTGTCGAGCGCCGTTTGCTTCTGGACGTCATTAACGTAATAAATCGCCGAACGATAAGATGCGCCTCGATCATTACCCTGCCGGTTGGCGGTGGTGGGGTCATGTATCTGGAAAAAGAATTCCAAGATTCGGCGATAGGAAATCTCATCAGGGTTAAAGAAGATTTGGTTCCTCAGCAGAATCTGTGGGTAGCCTTGGGAGTCGGCAGGTCACCAAGTCCATGATATAAAGCTATTTTTAGTCCATCGTACGTGCGAAATCCATAGGATCGTTTCGTGACCACCTTGGCCTTGTTGTTAAAACCCTCCACGCAGCCCAAGGCAATCGTATTTTTTGCACGAAACCAGTTGAGCAGGAGGGGGCGGTGAGCTCTCAACATTTTGGCGACCTTCTTCATCGGTTTGATTTTGGATCGCATGGTTCTTGTGCACCAGGCATCAAGGAACTTGCCAGCCCAAGCCGGAGAACTGTAGCCCCAGAATCGCTGAAAATCCTCCTTGAGCAAGTAGGCGCGGACGGTTCTGAGGTTGCATGCGAGCAGATCCTTCAGCCTGTCCACCTGTTTTTCGGTCAGGTTTTCGGGTCGTTTCAATAGACACCAGCGGCTCTTTGTCAGGAGAGGTTCTTTTCCGTTTGTTCTTCAGCTCCTTGGTCTCATTGGCCCTGACCTCGTCGATTGCCTTGCTCATGTGACTCATGATATGAAACCGGTCGAGGATATTGACGGCACCCGCTGCCTTTTCGGCAATGACGGCCAGATAGGGTTTCCACATGTCACTGCAAATAAACCGCAATTGCCGAGACCTTGCCGTGCCGAGCCAGTCGAAAAATTCCCTGAAAGTTTTGGCTGTACGGTCGGGGCCGATCCAAAGCAGGCGTCTTTTTCCCTGGTCAAGCTGATACACCAGGGTGACAAACTTGTCCTTGCGTTTGCGCCAGCAGATCTCGTCGATGCCAATGGCGGTGATCCCATCGATATTACGATGTGCGAGCCCCCAGTTGACCGCCATTTCCACCGACCTGAAGACAGTGTCCCAACTGGTTTTAAAGACTTCGGCCACCTCCTTCCAGCTCAACCGTTTGCACCAAGCGGCCAGGAACCAGGCGTACGAGACTGTGAGATGGCTTTTCCCTACAGCCCATGGCAACTTTTCGACTTTGACGCCACAGGTTGGTCACTGCACCCGTCTGTGGAGCGTAGAGGAAAAAAACCGGTATGCCCCACAAGGGGACAAAGGCAAAACTCCTGACGCGCAGGGTGTCGTAGCCGGGTCGCTTCTCACCGCACTTGGAGCAGATGGGCTTGCTGCCGACTTGGGGACGCAACGTTATCACCAATGCTGGCGGTCCGGAGTCGCGCCATCTGCAGGTGTCGTAGATAAAACCCGGTTGTTTTTCGATACGGTTCAAGATAGTCTTTATGTGCATCCTGTCTGGCCAACCCTGAGAAGTTCTTTGGAAGAGACTTTCCCCGGCAAGGTAAGGCAGGATGCATTTTTGAAAACCCCACAACAGAACAATTGGCAATAGCATGGAGCCTCGACTCTATCAAGGCCAAGCCCTGCGGGTGTGCGCGTGCGCACAGCCTTGACAGAGCGAGCCTCCATGCTTGACCTGAAGGTGGCAAGGGTGAAGGGGCGGCAGGTGCCCCCACCTTCACCTCCGGCGGGGCTCAGGTTCTGGGGCTAATTATCAAAGATCTACCCACAGATTCTGCGGACGAGGCAGCAATAGATACCCGCACGACAGTCGCCATAGGTTGGGTTGGGTGATAGGTGGCAAAATTCAATAAGCTGATTTAGGCAAAGAATCTATCTTCATAAAATATGGCTCTGAATGAAACTCAGCCTGATACCTTGCCTGCTCGCCTTGTTTCAGCATTTACGTCTTGATGGGGAGATGGCATTAATTTTTTGTCGCAATGCCAACTCGGGCAAGGCTTCACCTCAAATTTTGCTGATTTTCATTCAGAGCCACTTCATAAAATGAGCGAGATACATACCGGGAGCAGTTGGGCGGTGGTTGGGCGAGACGAAGAAGGGACGAAAAAATCACAGCAAACCACTGAAAAAACTCAAGTTTCCACCTGACCTTCCGAGAACTGCTGGTATTAGTGCACCATATAAAGAGTGCTACGGAAGTTAGAAGGGGAATAAAAAAGGCAGAGCCGTATGACCCTGCCTTGGTGATTCTAATTATGCGGAAAATAAATTACCTTCTTTTCTACTGCCAACTGCGACCAAACCGGCCGGTTCTGTTCCGGAGAGGTTGAAGCGGGCCAAGGAGCAATCAAATATCGACGTAGAAGGCAACGCCCTCATATTTCATAACGCCAACCAATTCCACTTTAACATGTTCCATCTCTACTTGGCTTGCAGTGTAGAAATGAGTGCCAGTGTTAGTGTTGTAGAATCGATAAAGCTCGGTAGTGGTAGGAGATGAATCTTTGCTGTGTGCCTGAAATGCAACCCCTTCATATTTGTAAGTTGGTAGATTTGCTTTGACTTCAAGTTTCGGACTTGCCTTTAAGGACGCCATTGAAGCAGATAAATAATTGAAATAATTTAATTTTAACGTGAAAAGCCTTTCGCTTTCTGATACATTGGAGTTGCGAAATACCTAATGATATCAGGAGGGAAAGGCTCAAATGGATCGTGACCAATATTACCAGGAGCAACAAGAGGCAAAACGACGGCATGACCGGATTTCTTTTTTCATGGAAGATTTCAAGGTCGGAAGGCTGCTGGGCGGCAGCGGGATTCGCAAGCTGCGAGGAGCAAAACCGCTTGCGGTGTTCACCGCTATCTTTACGTTGCCATTCGGTGGAGTCAATTTCTTCCGGGGCATCGTCAACAACCGCACACTGGGATTTCAGAAGGATTCCGTCTACGAATTCCTCAAGAATCCTCGGTATAACTGGCGGAAGTTCCTGCTGGCTCTTGTGGCGGTGGTGGTCCGGTTCATGGATGTGCTGACTAGTGAACAGCGTGAGAAGGTGTTGATCATCGACGACAGCACCTATGACCGCTCCCGCTCCAAGGTGGTTGAACTGCTGGCCTGGGTTCATGACCACAACAGGAACCGGAGCCTGAAAGGATTTAAACTCCTGACTCTTGGCTGGTCCGATGGAGTGAGTTTTCTGCCGTTGGATTTCACCCTGTGCTCCTCGGCCAAGGCAAATAAGCGGATCCAGGGCATCAAGAAAGAGCTGGACAAACGCTGCTGCGGGTACAAGCGCAGGATGGAGGCCATGGTCAAATCCACGAAACATCTGGAACCCATGGTGAAAAGGGTGCTGGCCCGTGGAATACGGGCCGACTACCTCCTGATGGACAGTTGGTTTGCTTTCCCCTCGATTCTGGCCACCCTCGGTAAGCACCTGCCGGTGATCTGTATGGGCAAGGATATGCCCCAGGTGTTTTACCGTCACCAGGAGCAATGGCTGACCTTGGGCCGTTTGTTCAGCAAATTGAAGAAGCGACCCGGCAAAGCGCGGATTCTCGCCAGCGTGATTGTCGAGACCAAGAAAGAGCAGAAGATAAAGATCGTTTTTGTTCGTCACCGCCACAAACGCCAGTGGCTGGCAATCCTGTCGACCAAGATTGATCTTGCCGACGAGGAGGTTGTCAGGATCTACGGTAAGCGGTGGGACATCGAGGTGTTCTTCAAGATGATGAAACATTACCTCAACCTTGAACGGGAAACCCAATTGCGGGATTTTGACGGCATCATTGGACATATCACCATTGTCATGAGCCGCTATATCTTCCTGGCGTTTGAGCAGCGCTGTCATGACGATCCCCGAACGCTCGGTACCCTCTTTTTTGCCTGCAGCGAAGAGAGGCGGGACCTGAGCCTGATTGAAGCCATGCAAAGACTCCTCAGCCTCGCTTTGGACAAAGTCAGGGCTGCTGGAATAATCGCAGAATGTGCAGTGCTTGCCCTTGTTGATGCAGTCATGAGCGTTGCCGTTGATATGCTGAAAACAGGAAAGAGGTTTGTGCAAATTAACAACATGATAACAGATTTTTAGGTCAAGTCAGAAACTTGAGGTTGATGTTTCGATCAGCTTCATCCCGGCCCCTGAAGACGAATAGTGATGATATTGGATGGGGCGACGGCCAGTTGCAGCCATCGTTAAAAATTCGGAAGACATCTCTAGAATCACTGCTTCCTGAATCGTTGGAACTCAATCTTGTTGAGCACTTGTGAGCGAAATTGCGTAAGAGAAGTTTTCACATTGTTGCACTCAACCTTGGACGCTGTGAAGACCATTGAGTTCTCGTTGACGGACTATGGAATCTAAATACTGCCGAGAGTCATCGCCATCGTCGCAGGCAACGGAATGGATTGGTGCCAGGGGTGCCGGGGGTGCCGTCAAGAAACGATAGCTGTCGAGGCTACCGTCGGCATTAAGACGCATCACGGCAAAGCCAGCTGCTCTCTCCGTAGCCCCTGGCCGATCCTGTCACCACATATTTTGCCATCTGGCTGGAGCGTGACGCTTTTACCGTATCAGATGTACCCCTTCTCCTAAGTCAACGATTACCTTGCCGGTCACGCGGAAAAAGAAGTGTCGAGACGTGCTCGTCTGCATTGATGCATTATTAAGGGTTTCTTGAAAATTACATGCAGTAGTTAGCGACAAATTCAAGTATCAAATTGTTGATTTTGTGTAAATATGTTACGATCTCTATCATTTTAAGGGGGCGCCCGGCAACCTAAACCGATGGAGACCAGCCATGATCCAGCCCGGCTTTTTCGACCTGCAGGACCGATTGCACACAATCGACAAAAACGGCGACCCACTTGCCAGGATCAACGAGACGGTCAACTGGGAGATGTTTCGTCCAGCTCTCGAAAAAGCAAGGGACAAAGGACGGCAATCCACAGTTGGTCCGAAGGGGTACGACGTCATCCTGCTGTTCAAAATTCTTATCCTGCAGTCGCTGTACAACCTGTCGGATGAGGCGACTGAGTTTCAAATTCTCGACCGGCATTCTTTTGGGCGCTTTCTTGGGCTGCACATCAGCCAAAAAGTTCCCGACGCCACCACCATCTGGCGTTTTCGGGAAGACCTCGTCAAGGCCGGCATCGTGGAGGAGTTGTTTGCGACCTTTGATGCACACCTTCGGGACAACGGTTTCATGGCGATGAAGGGGCAGATCGTGGATGCCAGCATCGTCAACGTACCCAAGCAGCGGAACAGCCGGGAGGAAAATGCCCGGATCAAGGCAGGCGAGGTTCCGGAAGACTGGCCGGAGAACAAGCGCCAGCGAAAGGACGTGGATGCCCGGTGGACCAAGAAAAACGGCAAGTCCTTTTATGGATACAAGAACCACGTCTCGGTGGATGTGAAGCACAAGCTGATTCGAAGCTATGCGGTGACGGATGCGGCCCTGCACGACAGCAATGTGTTCGAGCAACTTCTTGCCGACAACACGAGCAGGGACGTCTGGGCGGATTCGGCCTATCGATCGGCGGAACGGCTGGAGTGTCTCGCGCAGGATGGTTTTCGCGAACACATCCAACGCAAGGGGAGCCGCAATCGTCCATTGACGCCAAGAGAACAGGAAGGCAACAAGACCAGGTCCAGGATTCGTTCGCGAGTTGAGCACGTCTTTGGCGTGCAGGCGCAGCGAGCGGGGAATTTGCTGTTGCGCACGATCGGCATAGCCCGAGCCCGGGCAAAGATCGGTTTGCGCAATCTGGGGTACAACATTGACCGGATGGGGATGCTTCTGGCGACAAACAGGTGAAGTGCGCCCGGGAAGCGGCAAAATGGCAAAAGAACGCCATCGAGCGCAGAGTGAGGCTGCGCCAAGGTGTAAAACCGATCGGATTACAAGCCAGAAGAGCATGATCTTCGTCAAAAAATTTGCCGGTGAGGGCTACCGGGGCTCACTGAACTAAATTTCAAGATTCCCTTAAACTGCTTACAGAAAAACTGGAGGTTCCGGGTATAAGCCAACTGTATCCCGCCACCACAATCTTGCCATCTGGCTGAAGAGCTATACCTCGGGGAAAATCAGACCCCCCTAGGTCGACGATTGCCTTGCCGTCCCCTGAGAAAGATTTATCTAAACTGCCATCAGCATTGAGCCGTATCAAGCAATAATCAAGACTATCTGTAGGTGCTACCACCACAATCTTGCCGTCTGGTTGTAAAATGCATCGAGAATGTTCTGAAACACCCTCACCTCCCACATCCACGATTGCTTTACCATCGCCAGAGAAAGTAGTGTCAAGACTGCCATCATTATTCAGACGAATTACGCTAAAATGCCTATAGTCTAAGAAATTTGAACCGGTGGAACTTTGCCCAGCCAGCACAATTTTGCCATCTGGTTGCAGCGTGACGTCACCTATCCAGTCACTCGCGCCCCCCCCAATATCCATGATCAACTTGCCACTACCAGAAAAGGTCGGGTCTAAACTACCGTCAGCATTAAGACGAATTACAAAAGAGTTGTCAGCCGTGTCCGGAAAGGAAATTGCACGAAAATAACGCCAACAAATCAACCACCGAGAGCATTATTCCCTTGACATAGGAGTTGAATTTTTGGCGTGCGCCTTTTGGAAAATTTAACTTTTCCAAGGGGATATAATGAAACGCGTACATTTTAACTCTCGATGGCACGTCGTCCCGGGGCATAAACAACTGGTGGAACCGACCAAAAGCATCCTTGTCACAACGCCGCCTTTGCGGTCCAAGTCAAACAGGCCTCTGGCAATGACCACCGAAGATCTGCTCAACATCCTGACCTATTATCATTTGCAGGAGTTTTCGTCTGGCCGGGAGCTTATCCAGGCTCTGCGGGAAGACGAGTATGCACGGCATATGATCGCCCCCGCAGGCGGCATCAAGCAGTCCACCTTCTTTGATACGGTCAATGAGCGCGGGGTGGAACAGCTTTTTCATGTGTTCACGGAGCTGCACAAAAAAGTCGCCTCGCTCCTTCCGGCCCAACATCTTGACCTGGGTGATCTGGTCGTGGTTGATGGTTCGCTCATCGATTCGGTGCTCTCCATGCATTGGGCCGATTACCGATCCAATTCGAACAAGGCAAAGCTGCACCTCGGGTTCAATCTCAACCACGGCATCCCAAGCAAGCTGGTGCTCACCGAGGGCAAAAGCGCGGAACGTCCGTGCGTCGAGCAACTTGTCGAGCCCGGGCAGACCGCCGTTATGGATCGCGGCTACCAGGCGCATCAGCGGTTTGATCAATGGCAGGAGGAGTTGCGCCATTTTGTCTGCCGCATCAAGGAGTCCACGCGCAACGAGGTGCTTGAAAAATACCCCCTTGTGGCTGGATCGCCAGTCTTCTTTGACGCCAAGGTGCTTTTGGGCACACCCGGCGTCAACCAGACCAAGGCACCGGTCCGGCTGGTTGGCTACCAGGTTGACGACGTTGTCTACTGGATCGCCACCGACCGTTTCGACCTGACCGCCGAGCAGGTCGCCTTGGTGTACAAGCTCCGTTGGAGCATCGAAACCTTCTTTGGCTGGTGGAAGCGGCATCTCCATGTCTATCATCTTTTTGCCAGGAGCAAAAACGGACTGATGGTGCAGATCCTTTCCGGCCTCATCACCTATCTCCTCTTGGCCATTTACTGCCAGGAGGAACACGGCGAGCCGGTGTCCATTGTTCGTGTGCGCCAACTGCGCAATCGGATTCGCAATGAAGCCCTGCTGCTCATGGCGGAGAGCCCGGCGAAGCCACGGCTACGATTTGTCAAAAAGCTCCACAAAAGGATGGCGAAACCACATGCAAGTTCTTAACCGGACACTGATGAAGAGTTGTAGGAATTTGAACTGTTATCTGTTGACCCTACAGCCAAAATTTTGCCGTCTGGTTGCAGGATAACCTTTTCTGGTGATTCTTCCCTACCGAGATCAATTGCTATTATGCCTAATGTGGACATTTTCTCTCCCTGTTGGAATAAATAAAATTCACCTGAATCAGTGAATGTTTTGTACGGATTTTCCCTTTGAGGTCCGATGGGGGCAATTTTTTGCGGGGACATCCTCACGCAGCAGGTATAATCCGCTCACTACGGTGACATGAGCGTCATGCTCCTTGAAATTTCGGTAAAATGCGTTCAATGCGCGCAATTCTCCTCTGGTTACCGTACGTCTCGTCTGCCTTGGCCTCGATAGCGAGTACATATGGACCAGACGCGTCCTCTGCATGAACTACAAGGTCACTGTTGCGCGGCTCTCCAGCAAATGAATCGAAGCGCAGCCTTGCCTCCGGCACTGCTTCCCAGGACAGCACAGGACCGAAATTTGGATGCGTTGCCAGAGCCGCCAAAACTTCAGGTGGCATGGTTATACCGCCACCTTCTAGCCAAACGCGCGCAACCTCCTTGGCGCTTCGGCCATCTACCCAATGATGGGGCGACTTTGGTGGAGCGTGTTGCTCCCATTCTGGGAGCGAGGAGATGGTTTGACCAGCCTTTGAAATGGGCATGCGGGCTCACTTGCGTTGACTAAATTGGTAGCTGAGCAGAGTATGCAACGCGATCAATACTCAAGCTGCTTGTTTAAATCCCCGCTCACTAAATTCGGGTTTTTTAGCTGCACCACATAGTCATCAGAGCCCCATGGAGGGGATTTAATACTGAGTGGCGATAATATGCTTCCTCTGGTGGCCACGGGCCTGAACAAAGAGTTGCATGCTGCCCTTCGCAATATTGATGAGCATAGACCACGGGTGAGAGATGACCATACATTTTCTGCCTTCTCTGCCGATTGTAGAATACGTCTATGTACTCTGTGGCACCCTGGATCGTTTCTTTCCGGGTTAGCGTTTCATGCCCTATTGAGACTGTTCTCAAACAGATGAACGGCAAATTTTTGAATCTGCTTCATCTGGTAAAGAGCATTAAGCCAATCAGTCGGAATACCTTGGATCCCATAAAATGCCCCGGCTATCTGTCCACAGATAGCCCCCACCGTATCAGCATCGTGTCCAAGGTTCACAGCTTGTAATACTGCTTCCTCAAATGAATCGGTTGATTCAAAGCACCACAGTGCAGCTTCCAAGCTATCAACCACATAGCCTGAACTACTTATCTCATCTTCAGCTTTTCCCTGATACTCGCCTCTGGTTATTGAGCTGATACCAGTGCTTCTTATTTTCTCATGGATACAGACATGGAGAATATCGGATTTATCATGACCACTGAGCGCCGACCAGAGCATGTACCCAAACACCAGGTTGGCTTCGAGGCATTCGTCTGCACCATGGGTTGTCTTTGCACTTTCTAGCGAAAAATTAATCACTTGGTCCTTATCCGGGAAGAAGAACAAAGGGACCGGGGCAAGGCGCATCAAGGCTCCATTTCCAGCTGTTTCAGAAGATGTACTGCCACAGTAAGCTTTCTTGGTTGTCCGGTATTTCAGCAATGCTCTAAAAACTGTTTTTCCGATTCCGAACGCGTGATCTTTACTGCTCAAATAACCGGTATTTGCCCATTGGTAATATCGCTCCATCTGGTCCAGCGCATCAAAACCATGCCGGTCAATGAGACTTGTCGCCAAGCAGAGCGCCATTGAGGTGTCATCAGTCCATTGACCCTTTTCTAAACTAAACTTGCCACCACCCTGCATGCCTGTGATGGGTTCAAAACTCCCTCGTTTTTTAAATTCAACAGGAGCGCCCAGTGCATCACCACAGGCTAAGCCGAGCAAGCATCCCTCAAATCGCTGTTGAAGGGTTATTGATTCTGAACCAACAGATTTAGCCATCGATTATTTACTAATGCCCCCTCTCCAGAATGACACCTCCACTTGTCGTTAAGAACGTAGCGAGTGTTAGTGCCTAATTTTTTCAATTGATATCAGATATTTAAATTTAAACATTGTCAGTTTCTTTTACAGAGATAATGGGACT
>CAVTDN010000010.1:0-185140 GCA_963733595.1 uncultured delta proteobacterium
TGGCTCGTTACCCATTCCTGCGCCGCCTGCTCTGCCAATTGATGGGCAGATGGGTCTGGTTCTGCACCGCCTCTGCCAGGGCCACATCTTTACCCTCGCACCGTGCCAGCCTGCCCGGTGCAGGTTGTTTTCCCACTCCCCCAGTTGCAGGAGTTGCTGGCGAAATCCGCGAGGTGTTCCACGAGCAGGCTATCGTTCGCATGTTCCTGGAAAGAAGAGTTCGAACCGCTCCAGCCGGGCCGCCCGTCTCGGCAAGCCTCTGCGCCAGCTCCTGACGCTTTTGCAGGCGCTGGTGACGTTCTTTCTCCATCTGTTGCAGTGTATCCCTGACCTGTGCGATGGCTTTTTTCTTCTTTTCATGGAGCCTGAGATCAAGGGTTCGCACAGCCTTGATAACCTCATTCTCCCGGCTCTGGGTAGCGACATCTTCCTGCACCTGCTGGCAGGACCGGGCATGTTCACCGCCTGCCTGCCGGTGCTCCTGCTGCAGCCGTTCAGGGCGGCCCGGATGTCCTTGCCCTTGGCGTGGAGGACGGCAATCCGGTCCCGGTTCTGCTTGAATCTGGTGTAATCGTCTGTCAGAAACCGGGCCCGCTGGCCGCGGTCAGTTTCAACAGATCCCCCTGGAGCCTCTTCCTGGCGGCGGGCCAGGTCGAGCACCAGTCGATCAATGTCCTTGATTTTTTCCTGCAGCCCCCTGATCGTTTGTATCCGGTGTAGGGCAGTGCCCAGCAGCGCAAGGTGTTGCCGCAGTTCGACAACCGCCGCTATCCCCTGGCTGATTCCGGCCGCCAGCAGCGCTTTTATCCTCGTCTGCCAAAAGAAAGCAGCACCCATGGCCTCCTGGAGGAGAGCGGTTTTCTTGCGCTCCTCGCTGGTGCGCTCGTGGATGGCGATGGAAATGCGTGAGTAGTGCCGGTGCCGGTGATTTGCTCTAAAATTGGAGCGCGCTGGTCGGCATCAGCCTCGAGAAAAGCGGCAAAATCGTTCTGAGCCAGAAGGATTGAGCGGGTAAAACGATCATAATCCATGCCAGTCACCTGCTCCACCAGGCGGCTGACCTCCTTGCTCCGGGTCTCCAGCACTTTGTCATTGCGGGCATCGACAATCTCATGCCTGGGCGGTTGCAAATCGCCTTCTGCACTGCGGCGAGCGCGGTGTTGCCCCCAGTGGGCAGCGGTAGGAACCCGTTGGGTTTCGATTTTCGACCTCAGCAAAACAATGGCCGGCCCGGCGCGACAGGATCTCGTTGCTCGATTTGCTGATATGTCCGAGCCGGGGCGTCCGCGCGAACAGGGCCAGGCAGACGGCGTCGAGGATGGTGGATTTACCGGCGCCGGTAGGCCCGGTGATGGCAAAGATGCCTGAAGCAGCGTATTCGGGTGCGGTGAAGTCGATGGTCCAGGAGCCGGTCAGCGAATTGAGATTGCAGAGGCGGATGGCAAGAATTCTCATGGACAACTCTCCGTCTCATTGTCCCGGCGAGTCAGATCCTCGGTAATTTCAAGTAGGGCTGCGCGTAATACAGGCCGCTGGCTCTCGTCGATTCGGCCGCTCTCGAGGCAACGTTCAAAGACTTCAGCGACACTGAGGTCATCCAGGGATTCGGTTGTATCGGTCTGCTGCAGCACGTAATCGTAGATCCGGCTGTTGCGGATGCGGAGAACAGTAAGTTCCGATCCTTCCGCCTTGGTCAGCAATTGCTCCCGCAGGTTGGGAATTACCGCCTCGCCTTCGTAATGCAGTTCGACCCAGGCCTTGCTTACCGCTGTTTTCAGTTCAGTTAAACCTTGCAGCAATTCCTCTAGATCACCGCGCAGCGAGACCAGGGGCTGGAAGGAGGGCACAGCGATTGGCACCGTAGAGATCTCTCTGCCTTCGCTGGTGAGCATAAGGATTTCTTTGCACTGACTGACCTCGGTGAAACTCATGGGCAGCGGTGCCCCGCAATAACGTCGGGTCGGTGAGCCGGCCACCAGTTGGCCGAGATGAAGATGGCCGAGGGCGAGGTAATCAATGCATTCCGGAAAGCTGGTCCCCTCGATCCGACCCAGGCCGCCGACGGACAGCTCGCGCACGCCGTCGCCTTCAACGGTCCGGCCGCCGGCGACAAAGAGATGCCCCATGACCACCAGAGGCATGGTGAGGTTAATTCTTCGGCGCATTTGGTCGGCGAGCAGGCAGACCTGCTGGTAATGGGTCCGGATCCCTTCACGCAACTGCTGTCCCTTTTCCTCCAGGGATTCGCCGGCCGCGGCGAGGCGAATGTCACGTTCACGCAAAAAGGGCACGGCGCAGACCAGGAGTTCGGGCTGCCCCTGATGGTCAGGCAGCACGAGAATCTCTTTGTCCGGGCTGCCATCAGCCATCCCGACCACATGAATCTGCAACTCTCGCAGCAGTTCACGCGGGGCCTCCAGCAGGGCGGGTGAGTCGTGGTTGCCTCCGATGATCACCGCATGCCGGCAAGGGGAACCGGCAAGGCGGTGGAGAAAGCTGTAATAGAGAGCCTGAGCCCGGCTCCCCGGGGTAGTGGTGTCGAAAATATCGCCCGCCACCAGCAAGGCCTCGATGGATTGCTCCTCGATCAGGCCGGCCAGCCAGTCGAGGAAGCGGGCCTGCTCTTCGTGGCGGTGCCGCCCGTGAAAACGATGGCCCAGGTGCCAGTCTGAGGTGTGGATCAGCCGCATGGCAATCGACGGGACAGGTTAATAGGCACTGATCTTGGTGTCCATGGTGAAAAGCTCGCCCTCAACCTCTTTGATCAAGGCCTGGCCGGCGATCACCGTCTTGCCGTCATGGGTCAGAGTCGGGCCGCCGTGCAGTTGCCAGCCGCGGTTGAGTTTTTCGGAAACGCGCTTGCAGAATGTTTCGTCGTCCGGGCCGGTAATACAACTGTACAGTATCATTTTTTCGCCTTATAAAAAATATTGGAATCATCGTCAGGAAAGGATGTCACAACCTGTGATGGTACGGGACAGGCGGCTGCACGCACTATACTACTGATCAGACCGGAGCACGACTATTGATTCAACAGCGATTTGATCCATTCCGTGACCGTCTGAGCAGGGACATCCGCAACGACCTCTCTGAATCTTTGCTTGTCTGCCTGCGCGAGCATCAGCTCGGCCCCGCCCGTGAAGTTGCGGACCGTTTTCTCGCCGCCAAACCGGAACCGGAACTGGTGGCGTATATCAAGAATCGGCTGGATAGATACGGCTGTTTCCTCGACCGAGTTGCTACGGGTTCGCACGATGTGCTCTGGCAGGGGTTGGTGCTTTGGGATCTTGGTCTTTTTTTCGAAGTACACGAGATTCTGGAACACGCCTGGATGCAAGCCCAAGGGACGGAGAAGCTCTTTCTCCAGGCCATGATCCGCGCCGCCGGAGTCTATATCAAACGGGAATGCGGGTTTTTCGAGGCAGGAGGCAAAATGGCGGCCAAGGCATTGCCTGTGCTTGAGGCGAATCGGGAGCGGCTTGCCGCCTATACGGAGCCAGAGCGACTGCTTGTTGCTTTACGTACTCCGCAGGGGGAACCGCCCATTTTGCTCGTTTGATCATTTTTCCTTGTCCCGTGGATGCGGCGGTGTTGACGCCGCTGATCGTTTCCGGGTAAGATAATCTTCTTTTCGTGGTCGGCCTCCCTGGCGGCCATCGAAATAAGCCCGACTTTCAAGGGCAGTTTACACCGCAATCGTCGCTGCGCCCGTAGCTCAGCTGGATAGAGCACCGGACTTCGAATCCGGGTGTCGGGGGTTCGAATCCCTCCGGGCGTACCATAAAATCAAGCACTTAGCGAGTAATCGCTAGGTGCTTTTTTGTTTGGTGCTACCTCGGTGCTACCTTTGAAAAAGAAACATGGATAAAAAAATCACACAAAACATTCAACGCGCCAACGGCATGAGCGCTCATTGGAAATATCAAAAGGCAAATTTTATGAGTAAGAGTGATGAGATTTTTTATGAATGCGAAAAATGCAAAGACGAAAATGCCATCATGTGCCCACATTGCAACGGTGAAGGTGAAAACCCTGATGTCGAAAATGGGGTAGGTCTACTCTGTGACTTCTGCGAGGGAGAAGGCGAAATACTATGTCCTGATTGTAAAGACGGGCGCAGGGGCTGAGTCTCGCAAGAGACTAGCTATACAGACTGAAAATCCGTGTGCCCCTGGTTCAAATCCTGGTCTCGAAACCAATTGTTTCAATGGGTTACAGTCTTTGGGCTGTGACCCGTTTTTTATTTGGGTTATGCATGGGTTAGGTTCGATTCAATAATTCCAGCCCCTCCTGATCAATATTTCCTCGCTTCATCCCGCCCACCCCACGGTTATAGCCGCTACTACGCGGCGCCATGTATTTCAAGTTCTCGACCTGCTCAATGGATACCAGGCAGATGCATATCTAACGGCTTGTTGTGGTCAATGACGCTGAACCTCGTTCCTAGCACAATGCAGGTCGTCCACAGATAACAAGAGTGCTTCATCACCCAATCGTTGGGCGATGGCGGAGAGCACGGTCTCCATGGTGATTGAGTAGATGACTTCCGAGGGGTTGACGGCGAATTGGTTTTCTTCGTGGTTCATGGTGGTGCCTCCTTTGAGTGGGAATAAAAAAAGGCCCCCAGACCGTGATGGCCAAGGGGCTGAATGGGGATGGCTGAAGGGGTTTCAGCTTATTTCATATAAGATGGATGTTTTTCCGAATGTCGGGCAGGGTGTTACGAGGAAAAGGCTCTGTGGTGTGTGGGTAAAAAGAAAGCCCTCATTGACCGGACGATCTTAGGGGCTTGGGAGTGCGGAGAGAACGGTGGGCGGGAAATATTGGAGTTACGGTCCGATCTGTTTACATTGACGAAACATGCAGGCCCATGTAATGATGGTAATTATCTGACTATTATCCCGTTAATATTGAGTAATTTTATAAAATACCAGGCCTGAAACAGGAGCAACAATGAGGAAAGCATTTAACATCAGAGAGCTGGCACTGGCTGGCGCCCTTGCCGGTTTCGTTACATTCGTTCCCTGCTACTCAGCCATTGCTGGGGGTTTCATCGATCTTGACTTCGAGAACGTTCCCACAGTTTTCGGTATGGGAGTGGGCATGTTGCCCGACTACAGCGGCTCGAATGACTACACCTACGGAGTAGCCCCCTTTTTCCGTTACACCTTGCCTAATCAGAAACAATATGTCCAGTTGATCGCCAATGAACTGACAATTAACCTGCTCGACAGCGATACATTTCGTTTTGGCCCCCTGGCCAATTATCATTTCGGTCGAAGCGATGTCGACGATGCGCTGGTGAACCAGATGGTTTCCCTTGATGATACCGTCGAACTGGGTGCCTTTGCCGACATCGTCTGGACCGACCCGGGTGATAAACGCCACCGCTTTATAGTCGGGGGCAAGGTATATCAGGATGTGGGGAACAAGAGTGATGGTTTCCGGGCTAATCTCAATGCCCGTTATTGGTACCCTGTGGCCAAACCTGTCGACCTCAATGTCAGCGCCGGATTTTTCTATGAGGATGACAAGTACTCGAATTATTATTACGGGGTTAACGCGGGTAACGTCGGGACATCAGGGTTGCCCTTCTTCACCGCCAATGGCGGCGTGAACGAATACTATGCCGTATTGGGAAGCAATGTCTATCTGAGCAAGAACTGGCTCGTCTCTGCGGGCATTCGAGGTTCAATCATTGCCGGTGACCCTGCCGACAGCCCGATCGTGGACCAGCGAGGCTCTTCGACCCAATGGATAGGTGGTATCGGTCTTGGCTATATTATGTGGTAACCTGATTACCTCGGTAAAATTAACCCAACACACAGGAGGAAGAAGCATGAAAACAGATCAGAAACCCCTGAGATGGAATATCTTTAAGGGGAAAAGCTTGCTGACAGGGCTGTGTGTCGCAGGCGGTATCGCACTCGCTGCCAGCACCCTGCCGTCATGGGCCGAGGCGGCCACACCAGCCGAACTCAAAAAACCCAACATACTTGTCATCTGGGGTGACGACATCGGCATCCAGAACATCAGCGCCAACAGCCACGGCATGATGGGCTACCAGACGCCGAACATTGACCGCATCGCCAATGAAGGTGTGGGCTTCACCGATTACTACGCGCAACAGAGCTGCACGGCAGGGCGCGCCGCTTTTATCAGCGGCTCAGTCCCCGTTCGCAGCGGCATGACCAAAGTCGGTTTGCCGGGCGCGAAGGAAGGCTGGAAGAAAGTGGACGTGACCATGGCTACGGTCCTCAAGAGTCAGGGCTACGCCACTGGACAATTCGGCAAGAACCACCAAGGCGACCTAGACGAACATTTGCCCACGATGCACGGCTTCGATGAATTCTTTGGCAGCCTCTATCATCTCAACGCGAATGAGGAGCCGGAGAACTTGGACTATCCAAAGAACCCGGAGTTCCTGAAAAAATACGGCCCGCGCGGCGTGCTCAAGTGCAAGGCTGACGGTAAGGGCGGCCAGAGCTGCACCGATACCGGCCCGCTTACCAAGAAACGTATGGAGACTATTGATGACGAAGTGACCGTCGCTGCCAAGGATTTCATCACACGGCAGGCCAAAGACGGGAAGCCGTTCTTTGTTTGGTGGAACGCCTCGCGCATGCACTTCCGTACCCATGTGAAAGCGGAGAACCGTGGCATCTCCGGGCAGGATGAATATAGCGACGGCATGGTCGAGCATGACATGCAGGTTGGCGAACTTCTCAAGGTCATCGATGACCTCGGACTCGCGGATAACACCATCGTTCAGTATTCTACCGACAACGGTCCGCACTTTAACACCTGGCCCGACGCCGGCACCACGCAGTTCCGCAGTGAGAAGAACTCGAACTGGGAGGGCGCCTACCGCGTTTCTTGCTTCGTACGTTGGCCCAAGCACTTCCCGGCCGGAACAACCTTGAACGGCATCGTCTCTCATGAGGACTGGCTCCCGACCTTCGCCGCCGCCGCCGGAGCGCCGGACATCAAAGAAAAGCTCCTCAATGGCGTTGAACTCAACGGACGCACATACAAAAATTACGTTGATGGCTACAACATGCTGGATTATCTGAGCGGCAAGGTGAAGGAGTCGCCCCGCAAGGAGTTCTGGTATGTAAATGACGACGGCGAAATCGTCGCTGCTCGTTATCAGGACTGGAAGATCGTCTTCCTCGAAAATCGGGGAGAGGCTTTTGGTGTCTGGCGCGAGCCTTTTGTCCAGTTGCGCATTCCACTGCTCTTCAACCTGCGCCGCGATCCGTTCGAGCGAGCTCAGCACAACTCGAACACCTACAACGACTGGTTCCTCGACCGTCCTTACGTCATCATCCCGATCACCGAGATGGCCGGCAAGTTCCTCAAGACCATGATTGACTATCCGCCCAGCGCGACGGCGGGTTCATTCAACCTGACGAAGATGCAGAAGCAGATCGAAGAGATGTCGAAAGCTCAATAATGTCGAACTAACGAAAGCATTAACTCAGTCCACCGGGCCGCACCTGTTACAAGCAGGTGCGGCCCACATAACAGGCAACAGAGATTACGAAAACAAGGAGGCCATGCCAATGAAGTCGAGAAACAGGAAACAGCTCGCAGCAACGGAGAGTAAGGAAAACCTACCCACCATGTCACGCACTACCATCTCCCGGCGCGAGTTCCTGGCTGTATCGGCTGCAGTCGGCGTGACGATCCTTCTGCCCGGCGGACTCTCCGCGGCAGTGAACGGCAAAAAGACCTTCACCATCCTGCATACCAACGATATGCACTCGAGCTTCATCGGCATGGGGCCGGCTGCTGACTACACCCCCTTTACGCCTCAATGACGACGCTACCCGCGGCGGTTATGCGCGTTTGGCAGCACTAATCGCCAAGACGAAAGGAAGCACGCAAAGGCCAGGGCCCGGTGCTGGTGCTGGACGCGGGCGACTACAGCATGGGAACCGCCTTCGCCGCCGCTACCCGTGAGATCGGCGGCGAACTGAAACTCATGGGAATGATGGGCTACGACGCCACCACCTTCGGCAACCATGAATTCGACCTCGGGCCTGACGGCCTGGGCAGGTCGATCAGCGTGGCTGCCAAGGCCGGCCGGATTCCGGCGGTGCTCGCCTCGAATACCGATTTCAGCAAAAAGGACCCGACGCTGGCCGACCTGCAGCGCCTGGCCAAGACAGGAGTGATCCGCCGCTACACCGTCATCGAGCGCGGCGGCATCCGCTTCGGCATCTTCGGCCTGCTCGGCAAGGAAGCCATGCATTATACCAGTGGCGGCGCGGCTACCTTCGCCGACCCCATCGAGACCGCCAAAGAGATGGTGAAGACCCTCCGCGACAAGGAGAAGGTCGATCTGGTCATCGCTCTCAGCCACGGCGGCCTGGAGAAAGGGAAGGACGGACGCTACACCGAAGGCGAGGACGTGCGTCTGGCCGAGGCTGTGCCGGGCATCGATGTGGTGATCAGCGGCCACAGCCACACCTTCCTGAAGAGGCGATCATCGTCAACGACCGTACCCCCGTTGTCCAGACCGGCAAGGAGAGTAAGTGCCTCGGCGAGCTGGTCATCACCATTGACGGCAACAAACTGACGGTCGACTCGTACCAGCTGCACCCGATCGACGACAGCATTGCCGGCGACCGGGCCATTGCCGCCGAGATCGACAAGCTGAAGAAGGGGGTCACCGCGGCGGTGTTCGCCTCCCGCGGCTACAGCATCGATCAGCCGCTGGCGATAGCCCCGCAGGATCTGCCCAACACCTTCACCGACATTGCCGCCAGTACGATTCTTGCCAACATCTGTACCGACGCCTTCAGAAAGGCCACCAAAGCTGATATCGGTTTCAGCGCCAACGGGTTGATGCGCGCCAGTTTGCTCCGCGGGAAATCGGGTGTGCAGACCGTCTATGACGTCTTCGCCGTGGCGCCCCTCGGTGCCGGCGCCGTCGACAGTACGGCCGGCAGCGCCCTGGTCACCGGTTATTTCACCGGTCAGGAGCTGAAGAATATCCTCGAATTCCTGCTGGTCGACAACCCGGCCCACCCCGGCGAGTACTTTCCCCGCGCCTCCGGCATGCGGTTTCGCTACGACCAGTCGCGGCCGAAGTTCGACGTCGTCACGGCCATCGAACTGGGTGATCTCGACCGCGGCTACAAGCCGATCGATATCAGCGGCAAGAGCGAGAAGCTGTACAGCTTCACCTGTCCTCTCTATCTCGGCCTGATTCTCACCGCTATCCCCAAGTACACCAAGGGCAAACTGACGCTGGTCGCCAAGAACAAAAAGGGGCAGCCGCTCAAATCGAAGGTCGAGGCGCTTGACGACCTGCGCGACAACTCGGGTTACCTGCTGCCGCCGCCGGGCACGCTGGATAAGAAGAGTGTCGCCACCGACGGGAAGAATAAAGCCGCCAAAGAGATCAAGGAGTGGCAGGCGATCATGGATTACCTCCGCACGCTGCCGGCCAAGAAAGGGCGAACTGCCGGTGATCCCGGTGGATGAGCGGGCCGCCGAGGTGCGGGCGATCAAGGAAGGGTGAGTTTCTGCCTCCCTTAGGGACCCACAGGGGCTCAAAGGAGAGGAACTCACGTGATAATCTAGAAAGCCGCACCTGTCCCCAACGGGGGCTATTCGGTGGCCATCCTCACGAAGTGACCAAGGCTGCATTCGCTTTGGTCCGATGAAGACCTCAAGAAAGCGGCCGCCGCTTGCAAACGTTAGAAACAATCACCGGGATTGGTGACCGTCCCTGCTGTCCTTTGCAACGCCAATCTTACGAGGTGAGCATCCAGGCTTGGTACACCGAACCATCAGTATCAGTCGTGTTCCCCCAATTCGGACCGATGGACCCCGCCGGGGACAATCCTGATTGCTCTTTCGTTCTTTCTGCTATATTGCTTGTGGGGGCTACCCTGACTGGGCAGATGAACAGATAAGAGCGAGCAACGTCCATGGCCGGTTACATCGACATCCACACCCATGCCTTTCCCGATCTCATCGCCAAGGTCGCCATCCCGGCCCTGGAGCGGGAGGGTGGCATCAAGGCCTATCTCGACGGCACGGTGGCGGGTTTGCTCGCCTCCATGGACCGCAGCGGTATCGAACAATCGGTGCTCTGTTCGATTGCCACCCGGCCGGAGCAGTTCACCCCCATCCTCGAATGGTCCAAGGAAATCCGTTCGGAACGGATCGTGCCCTTTCCCTCGCTCCATCCCGACGATCCCCTTCTGCTTGAGCATCTTCAGGAGGTCCACGACGAAGGATTCAAAGGGGTGAAGATGCACCCCTATTATCAGTCTTAGTGCGCAGTATCAGTTCCCCACCAGGAATCGGTCCGAACCAGCCGATCACCAGCTCTTCAATCCCTCCGAGGCTTGACTGCAAACGGAAGGCATTTGACTTGCCCGCTATTTTTAGACCAGTTTCATCAAACTGCTTACCTCCCGCATAAGAGCCGCAAACTGCCGCCTCGCCGCCAGTGCCTCCTTGGTGAATTGCCCATGCTTATACCGGCCATGCTCTTTGCCTGATAAACTTTTCCCGCCGTGCATCCTGCAACGCCCGTTCTTCATGGCTGGTTGCCTGCATGAGCCTCCCGTGCGGGTTCTTGCACCACAATATACCCGTGGCATGGGGTAAGTATTCTTTTCCACACTCACCCCTCCCCCCTGCCGGTTGTTTGCTCTACATGGCCGATCACCGCTTGTGCGCCGTCTTCAACATTGATGTGCTGCACGATAACCTTCTGTGTTCCACCATTGCGGTGCTTCCGCAGAACGTACTCTGCGTGCCGTGCGCTTAGTTGAGCGCAGGAACCCTACTCCTAACGAAAACGAAAGGTGCATCAACTCACACGTTGATGCACCTTTCGTTTAAGGGCTCGTTGCCTGCAAAAAGAGCGGGAGACGACATGGAATCCTGCCTGCTTGCTAAGAAAACGTGGCAGGAAAGCCTTTCGCCCTAAAGCAGGAAAGGTGATCTGGCTCGGGCAATATTGGCCCTAATCTGAACGTATATCTATACTTTACCGAAACTGCAGATCGGATATTGGCATTGTCTGCAGTTGCGACACAATCCGCCATGGCCGAGTGCCGCCAATTCTTCGCGACCGATGGTCTCACCGGTGAGGATGCGCGGCAGGACCAAATCAAGAACCGTGATGCGATAAAACATGCCGCAAGCAGGCACACCCAGTACCGGTACAGCACCAACCCGGCCAACGAGAAACATAGCCCCCGGTAAAACCGGCGTCCCGTACACCATGTCCTCTGCACCGGCTTCCTGAATGCCCTGGCGGGTGACGTCATCCGGATCAACCGACATGCCGCCGGAGGTAACGATTAGTTCTGCGCCGTTCTCAAGACACGTGCGAATTTGAGCCGCAATGAGCGCAGGATCGTCCGGTGCAAAACCCACCATGCTGACCTCAGAACCCCATTGGGCCAATTTATCGCGCAGAACCTGCTCAAACTTGTCCTGAATGCGACCGTAAAAAACTTCGCTGCCGGTGATCACAAGGCCTGCTTTTACCTTGGAGAGCGGTAGCACCCGGACGATCGGTACCCCGGATGCAGCTACCTCTATGGCCTCGTCAACCACCCGCCGCGCTGCCACCAAGGGAATCAACCGTGATGCAGCTACCTGCTCACCTTTCTTAACCGGGGTGTTGTCCTGCAGGGTGGCGCACATCACCTCACCCAACAGATTGAACCGGAGCAACGCGTCCCGATTGACCTTGAGAAGGCCATCGGTTGCGGCACTGATACCGACCTTACCCTCGACAATCTCCGGTGAATAACGAGTGCCCGGACCGGCGAGGACCTCGGCCATCAACAGGGCAGCCTCGTTTTCGTGGATTTCTTCAGGGCTCAGTTGCAGGACATAGATGTGTTCCTTGCCAAGTCGCCGGAGATGTTCAATATCTTCAGTCCGGATCACATGCCCCTTTTTGAAAGCCCGGCCCTTGAACTCATCCTTGACGATTTCGGTGACGTCATGGGGCAGAACCATGCCCACAGCCTCGTTCACTGGGACGATTTTCTTCAATGACACTTCGGCCATGTTACCACACCTGCGAAGATCCATAAGTTGCGGAAAAAATATTTATTGCGAACAGTGCTATGCCGCTCTTGGCCACCTCTTTCCTTGCGGAGAGAAAGACCTCGCAAGAAGAAAATCAACCGTTCTACGTTTATCAGAATAACGAGGGGCGCACAATTATTTTCCACCACCACTTTTAAAAGCCTACTCATTCGCATGCCGCTTTACCCGGTGACGGCAATACAGTACAATGGCTCGCAGCGAAAGAAGACGCGGCCTATCCCCTGGCTTTTCATGGCGGGTGAAAGCGATGTGGTTGAAGTGAGGCAATGCCGCCCCAGAGAATTGGAAAACGCTCGAGGAGGAGGAAAATGATTAAAAAAGAATTACTGGAAATTCTCGCCTGCCCGCAATGCAAGGGGCCGGTTGAGTTCAACCTGGAGCAGAAAGGGATTATCTGCCGATCATGCCGGTTGCTGTTTGAAATTCGTGACGATATCCCGATCATGCTGATCGACGAAGCCATGCCGTTCAACGACGGTTGACCATAAAAAAGGAAGGCCTGGCGGGATTTGCCCCCCAGGCCTTCCTTTCATGCCTTCCCGGGATTTATGGGGTGATGCCCAACTCCCGCTCCTTGGCCGCAATGGCCAATCTGGTTTTTACCACTGTATCCGACACCAGGCTGATCGAGTCAATGCCCTCCTCAACCAGGAAGGTGGCGAAGTCGGGGAAATCAGACGGCGCCTGGCCGCAAATACCAATTTTACGACCCCGACGCTTGGCCGTGGCAATTACCATCTTGATCAGGGTCTTCACCGCCTCGTTGCGTTCATCGTAGATGTGCGCAACCAGGTCGGAGTCGCGATCAAGCCCCAGTGTCAACTGGGTCAGATCGTTGGAGCCGATAGAAAACCCGTCAAAGACATCGCAGAAGGCATCGGCGCTGATGACATTGGACGGGATCTCGCACATGACGTAGACTTCCAATCCGTTTTCACCCTGCACCAGGCCGAATTCCCGCAGCACTTCGATAACCTTGCGCCCCTCTTCCGGGGTGCGGCAAAACGGCACCATCAACTTGATGTTGGTCAATCCCATCTCATTGCGCGCTTTGAGCAAAGCCTTGCACTCCAGTTCAAAGGCTGCCTTGTAGCGCGGATCATAGTAGCGGGAAGCACCCCGCCAGCCGATCATCGGGTTTGATTCCTCGGGTTCGTAGAGATGGCCGCCGACGAGATTGGCGTATTCGTTGGATTTAAAATCAGAGAGCCGGACAATAACATCCTTGGGGTAGAAGCCGGCCCCGATCCGCCCCACGCCCTCGGCCAGTTTATCGATGAAATACTGGCGTTTGTCGCCGGGGTAGGCCAAGGTGCGATGGTCGATCTCCTCGATGATGTCGAAAATGTCGTCGTTATCATCCGCCTGCGCCTGCAATTTCTCGTAATTGATCAAGGCCAGGGGATGAATGCCGATGTGCGAATTGATGATGAATTCCTCTCTCGCCAAACCGACCCCCTCGTTGGGCAGTTGCGCCTCGACAAATGCCTTCTCCGGCAGGCCGACGTTCATCATGATCTTTGTCCGGGTGGCCGGAATATTATCGAGATCAAGGGTCTCGACCACGAAGTTAAGCAACCCATCATAGATATGGCCGGTTTCGCCCTCGGCACAGGAGACCGTGACCTGCTGACCGTCCTTAATCATTTTCGTGCCATTTTCCGTACCTATAACACAGGGAATGCCTAACTCTCGGGAGATAATCGCCGCATGGCAGGTCCGGCCGCCACGGTTCGTGACGATGGCACCGGCGGTTTTCATGACCGGCTCCCAGTCGGGATCGGTCATGTCGGTGATCAGAACCTCGCCGGCCCTGAAATCGTGTATCTGGCTGACGTTGTTAAGGACCCTGGTGATCCCCTGGCCGATCTTGGCACCGACCGCCTGGCCCTTGGCCAGAAGCGTGCCCTTCTCCTTGAGCACATAGGTTTCCATGGTCCGCGTGCAAGCCTGGGAGTGTACCGTTTCAGGCCGGGCCTGAACGATGAACAGGCCGCCGGTACCGACGGTTTTGCCATCGCCGTCCTTGGCCCACTCGATATCCATGGGCCGGTTGTAATGATCCTCGATGATGCAGGCCCAGCGAGCCAATTGCAGGATCTCGTCATCGCTGAGGATGTAAGACCCGCGCTCTTCGGCTGTGGTGTCGACGTTCTTTACAGGCTCCTCAGCACCGGGCTCAGTGTTGTAGACCATTTTGATTTCCTTGGACCCCGCCCGCTTACCGACAATCGGCCGCTTACCCTGTTTGAGGGTTGGCTTGAAGATGTAGTATTCGTCGGGATTGACCGCACCCTGGACCACATTCTCTCCCAGTCCCCAGGAGCCTGTAAGAAAGACGGCATCTTTGAATCCCGATTCGGTGTCGATGGAGAACATGACTCCGGAACAGGCGGAATCGGAGCGCACCATCTTCTGCACTACGATCGAGAGATAGACATCGAACTGGCCGAACCCCTTTTCATGGCGATAGGAGATAGCGCGATCGGTGAACAGGGAGGCAAAGCAACGCTTACAGGCCTCAATCACGGCTTCGGGGCCGCGGATATTGAGATAGGTGTCCTGCTGGCCGGCAAAAGAGGCGTCCGGCAAGTCCTCGGCGGTGGCAGACGAACGGACCGCGACATCGACATCTTTGCCGTACTCCGCTTCCATCTTATTATAAGCGCTGATGATTTCCTGGCGCAGGTTGGCGGGAAATTCGGCGGTGCGGACGATCTCCCGCGCCTTGGCCCCACGCTCCTGAAGGTTATGCAGATCGTGGGTGTCCAACCCAGCCAGGGCGTCACGAATGGCGGCCTCGACTCCTGCCTCTTTGAGCAGGTAACGATAGGCATAGGCCGTGATGGCGTAGCCATTGGGGACAGCCACCCCCTGTGCTGTCAACTTCTGATGCATTTCACCCAAGGAAGCGTTCTTACCGCCCACTATCGGCACATCCTCGATGCCGATGTCATCAAACCAGAGAATAAGTGCTGTTTCGTGTTGGTGTTTCATCTCGTGCTCCCTTGTGAAAAGAAACCGTCGGCTGGGCCTGGCCCATTCCTCAAACCCTTTGTTGTCGGCAACCGGCGTATTGATCTGTAAGTTATAGACAGTAAAAAAAAAAACTTGCCTGGTCAACCGAAACGTCGGTTCGTTGTATTCGCTTATGAGGTATGGATGACCGCCAAGCCGGTAGCACCTTGCCAAGAATGTCGCAAAGGGCTATATTGACATGATGTTTTGATTATTCAACGTGAGCCGACCACCTGCATCGATACGGAGCCGACATGACCATTGAACAAGAGATTCAAGAGTTTTTCAGCCGGTACATTGTTGAAAAAAATCATAACAAAAGTAGCTATTTCGAGGCGATCAAACGGCTGGTCGAAGGCCGAAACAAAGCGACGACGCCTGCAATCAGGCAGCAGTGGCAAGCCGGGATTAACCAGGTGTATCAGTTGATCAAGGATGAGATGCTGACCCATACCGGACAGCCCGCTCAGCCCATCAAATTCGGTACTTCGGGCTGGCGCGGCACCTTGGGCAAGGATCTCACCGTGCACTCGGTGGCTGTGGTCACCGCCGCCATCCTCAGTCTGTATCGGGAGGCGGGGGATAACGAGGAACTGCGCCTCGCTTTGGGTGTAGGTAGTTTTGCCGAAATGCAACAGCGCGGCTGCGTGGTCGGTTTTGATAATCGCTTCGGTGGTCCGCTGCTTGCCTTAGCAGCGGTTAATGTCCTTTCCGCCAACGGCGTCAGAGTATTTTACGCCGGCGAGGCGACCACGGGCGCCCTGTCGGCTTCGGTTCTGATGCGCAATGCCGCTTTTTCCATCAACCTCACCCCGAGCCATAATCCGCTGGAATACGGTGGCTTCAAATATAACGCCGCCGATGCCGGTCCGGCCGCGCCGATCCTCACCGACACCATCACTCGGCTGGCCGGAGAATATGTGCTCCTTGGTCAGGTGCCCCTGATTCCGGCGGGCCTTGACCTGCAAAAACCGTTGGAAGAACTGCCCGGACTTGTCATGGAAGATGCCTTGACCAGCTGGCAGCAACTGGTGCGCATCGGCACAGCCCGCCACGGTATCGAGTATGACCGATTACTTAATGAGTTGACAGCCAATGATGATGTGGTGATCTGCGTCGACGCAATGCACGGTGCGTCCCGCCGTTACCTCGGTCGACTGCTGAACAATCCGCCTGCAGGACGGCTGCTGGTGCTGCGTGACACCGAGGATCCAACCTTCGGTGGCATTGCCCCGGAGCCCTCCTCGACCAATATGCAGCCGGTGATCGCGACCCTGGCAGTTCGCCCCGAACCATTGAAAATTGGGGCAATCATCGATCCCGACGGTGACCGCATTCGTTTCACCGATGGCACGATCGAAATTTCGATGAATCAATTCGGGGCCATGGCCTATCATTTTCTCCATGAGATCAAAGGGAAGCGGGGCATAGTCGCCAAAACCGTGGCCACCAGCAATCTGGCCAATGCCCTGGCCGCGCAGTTGGGCGAGGAGGTCTATGAGCCCAGGGTTGGATTCAAGGAGTTCAAACCGGTGATCAACAAGGCCCTTGTCTACTTCGAGGAATCGGACGGCATTTCCATCACCGGTCATACCCCGGAAAAGGACGCATTCATCGGCCTGCTTCTCGCCATCGACATGGTCCTGACCTTGAAGAAGCCGCTCGGGCAATACCTCTCCGAGATCGAGGCCACCTTCGGCCACTACTATCCCGACCGGGATGGCGTTACGGTTTCCCAGCAGGGGGAGAGTCTGCTGCGTGCGCTCGGGCAACTACGTTCCTATGCTCCGGGTTGCCGCGTCGAAGTCGGCGGGGAACATAAAACCATTGTCGGGGTGATCGATATCGATGGCCGCAAGATGATTCTCGATGACGGCTCCTGGATTATGATCCGCCCCTCCGGCACCGAACCCAAGGTCCGATTTTACGTGGAGGCCCGCAACCGTGAAGAAACCGCGCTCCTGGTAAAAAGTGCCAAATCGATGCTTGCCGAAATAGGACTCCTGCCCTAATGTAGAAATTTACATTCTTTCCTTGTGGCATTAAACAACAGGGAACGAGACGATCATCGAAAACCATCAACACAGAGAACCGTCATGTGGGAATATACAGATAAGGTCCAGGAACATTTCATCAACCCAAAAAATGTCGGCGAGATCGAGAATGCCGACGGTATCGGCAATGTCGGTTCCATCGCCTGCGGTGACGCCCTGCGGCTGACCATCAAGGTTGATGAAAATCAGATAATCACCGATGCAAAATTCAAAACTTTTGGTTGCGCTTCGGCTATTGCCTCCTCTTCCATGCTCACCGAAATGCTCAAGGGAATGAAGTTGGAGGACGCAAAACAGCTGACCAATGACGACATCGCCAAGGCGCTTGGCGGCCTGCCCAAGGAAAAAATGCACTGCTCGGTAATGGGACGAGAAGCCCTGGAGGCCGCCATCGCCGACTATACTGGCGCCATCCTGCCGATGGCCCAGGGTGAGGTGGTGTGCGAGTGCTTCGGCGTCACCGACCTGGAAATAATCCGGGCGATCCGAGAAAACGCGCTCACTTCGATTGAGGAAATCACCAACTTCACCAAAGCCGGTGGCGGTTGCGGTAAGTGCGAAGGCCGCTTGCGCGATCTCCTTCTCGAGACTGTCGAGGGGCTGCCTGAGCAGCCGGCTGGTCTTAAGAGGCAAAAACGTATGACCACCCTCGAAAAAATTAAAAAGATCGAAGAGGTCATCGAACGTGAGATTAAACCGAATCTGAAAAAAGACGGTGGCGATATTCGGTTGATTGATGTGGACGGCGATTTTGTCACCGTTTCGTTGCGAGGCGCCTGCGCCAACTGCTATTCGTCGCGAACGACGCTGAAAGAGTATGTTGAGAAAAAATTGCGTGAACAGGTGCTTGACAGCCTGATCGTTGAGGAGGATAAATAATGACTGTTTTTCCCGAGCAGGTCATCTTTATGGACAATAATGCCACTACCCGGGTAGCCCCCGAGGTACTGGAAGCCATGATGCCATATCTGACCAGTTTTTATGGTAATCCTTCCTCGATGCACACCTTTGGCGGCCAGGTCGGCCAGGCGATCAACCAAGCCCGGCAGGAGATCGCCGATCTGCTCGGTGCACAAGCCGGGGAAATCGTCTTCACCAGCTGCGGCACCGAAAGCGACTCCACTGCGATCCTCTCTGCCATCCAGTCCCACCCTGAGAAGAATCACGTGATCACTACCAGGGTGGAACATCCGGCGGTTAAGAATTTGTGCGACAATCTTGAGATCTTCACCGGCCGCAAGTACCACATCACCCGCCTGCCAGTCGCTGCGGACGGGACCTTAGACCTGCAGAGGTATAAGGAAAGTCTCACCGATGAGACCGCTATTGTCAGCGTAATGTGGGCCAATAATGAAACTGGCGTTCTCTTTCCGGTGGAGGAGATGGCAATAATCGCCAAGGAACGTGGCGTGCTGTTTCATACCGATGCTGTTCAGGCTGTGGGTAAAATCCCGATCAATCTCAAAGATACGGCGATCGATTTCCTTTCTATCTCCGGCCATAAACTGCATGCCCCCAAAGGGGTGGGCGTCTTGTATGTCCGCAAGGGCACCCCGTTTATTCCGTTCATGAACGGCGGCCATCAAGAGCATGGTCGTCGGGGTGGCACAGAAAACGTTGCCGCCATCATTGGCTTGGGCGAGGCCTGCAAACTGGCGGCAAACAAGATGGAAGAGGAAAATACACGCGTACGGGCGCTTCGTGATAAACTGGAGAAGGGACTCTTAACGACGATCCCTAAGTCCCTGCTTAATGGGCATCACGAGCAACGTCTGCCCAACACCGCCAACATCAGTTTCGAGTATGTCGAGGGCGAGGCCATACTCCTGCACATGAACCAGTACAACATCTGCGCTTCCTCCGGTTCAGCCTGCACTTCCGGCTCCCTGGAGCCTTCCCATGTGCTCCGGGCCATGGGCGTGCCATTCACAGCGGCCCACGGTTCCATCCGCTTCAGCCTGTCGGTGTACAATACCGAAGAAGAAATTGATTTTGTCCTTGAAAAAATGCCCGCTATCATTGCCAAGCTACGCGCCATGTCCCCCTTCTGGGAGGAAAACAAGTAATGCGCCGCTCCGGCGCAGCCTCGCTTGAACGGCGGCGCTTCTCTTTTATCCCCATTGCCTTATCAGTTCGCCCATGCGCATAATAGAGCCAAGCTTCACTATACTTGACGAACTTGACCAGCAGAGCCTCCCGATCCGTATCGAATTGTGCGGCCGCATCTGCTATAAGAGTGAAAACCGGATCGACAGCGACTCGGCCATACCCTTTGTCCAGAAAATGGCGGAAAACGGCCACAATTCTGTCCTTGAGATGGGAGTGGTCTCCCTGGTCATCACCTGTGCCACTCCGGCCCCCATTCAAGCCCTCTTTTATCTCCAGCCTAAATTTTTACAGATAGACCGATTAGATACCAATCGATTGCTGCTCACCGGTTCCATCCGGACCTTTCGCGAGATGCTGCTTTTTCACCCCGAAGATGCCATCTCCCGCGCCATTGTTCTGTTCCTGATGCATAAGCATCCCTATTTTTTTGAAAGCTTGTCGATTACTAATGAACCGGAAGGGACGGGCGGTGTGACCATCGACAAAATGGCCCTCAAGGATATAGAGCGGCTTGAAGCTCCGCTCTGCGCCAAGCATCGGTATCTGGCTGTCAAGTTCGTCGTCAACCGGGCCGTCACCCACGAGCTTGTTCGCCATCGCCCTTGCACCTTTCTCCAGGAAAGCCAACGATACTGCCGCTATTCCGCCGACAAATTCGGCAATGAGGTTACCTTTATAAAACCTGTTTTTTTCGAGGAGCAGAGCGAGGAATTTGCCGTTTGGAAACAATCGATGGAGGCTATGGAGGCGCAGTACTTTCGTCTTCTCCAAACCTCCTCGCCCCAGGCGGCACGGACAGTTCTGCCCAATTCCTGTAAAACCGAAATCATCGTCTACGCCAATCTCCTCGAATGGCGACATATACTTTCCCTGCGCACTACCCCGGCGGCCGAACCTTCGATGCGCGAGGTCATGATCCCGCTTTCCCGCGAATTGCAGAGCCGCTACCCGGCCATCTTTCCCTGATAGCTTGAGCGCCGCCTGTCCCTTGCATCAACAGCGGGAGAGCAGGGCCGGACAAGATCGTTTCTTTCTGGAAAATATGGAGAACTCGAACCCGTTCTCTGTCTCCGGCGATCATCTTTTCTAAAAGTCTTGTTCTTTTTTGACCCGTTCTTGTATTTGTTGTACAATACTGAAAAAATACATTCCTCTTGACTTCAGGGACCTCAGCGCAACAATGGCTCTCCGACCAGGACAACAAATGACAGACGCCCAGAAAAGCTCCATGAAAAGGACAGTCAAGGACCAGTCTGGAGCCGGCAAACTGAAAATCGGCGAACTCCTGAGCAAAGCTGGCTACATAACGCTGACACAGTTTGAGCAAGCCAAGGTCACTCAGAAAAAGACGGGTGAACGACTGGGCAGAATCCTCCTCGAAAGTGGCGCGATCGAGCGAGACACCATCGCTAATTTCCTCAGCAGGATGCACAACTACACCTTGGTTGTCATCGAACAGGAAGCGCCAAGCAAGGAAGCGCTCCAACTCCTCCCCTACGAAACCGCCAAGCGTTTCATGGCTTTTCCCCTGCGGCTGGCTGGCAATACCCTGCAAGTGACCATGGCGGAACCCACCGATACCATGGAAGTTGAGCAACTGCAGGATATTGTCCAAAAGAATCTCACCGTCTGCGTCTCTACCGCCAAGGATATCATTGAGGCGTATAAAAAATATTACCATATCAATGAGGAAGAGTTTCTATCCTTCTTTAAGTTTGAGCCGGAAGGAGAGGATGAAACCGTCACCCAGGTCGACGACTTCGGCGCCTTGGTTTCCGATGCTGCCGAGGATTTCGAGATTGAGAGCGGTGGGGGCGAAGAGAGCGGCTTTGAACAATTTTCCGCCTCGGATGCCCCCATTATCAAACTGGTCAACGGCATTTTGGTGAAAGCCGTCCAGGAAGGCGTCAGCGACATTCACATCGAGCCGTTCGAAAAAACCATGCAGGTCCGTTATCGTAAGGACGGTGCCCTGTTTAAATCGATGAACCTGCCCCTGACCATTAAAAATGCCATGGCCGCCCGCATGAAGATTCTAGCGGGCCTTAATATCACAGAACGTCGTGTCCCACAGGACGGCCGTATCAAAATACGCTTGGGCCGCAACAGGGCTGTTGATTTTCGCGTTTCCACCCTGCCGCTCCTTTACGGCGAGGGTATCGTTCTTCGTATCCTTGACAAGGACTCTCTCAACGTTGACTTGACAAAACTCGGCTTTACCGTGGAAACCTTTGCCGCCCTGAGACGATGTCTGACTCGCCCGCAAGGACTGTTACTGGTCACCGGGCCGACCGGGTCGGGCAAGACCGTTACGCTGTATTCCGCTCTGAACTCTCTCAACACCGAGGACATCAAAATTCTGACCGCGGAAGACCCGGTCGAATTCAACTTCAAGGGCATCAACCAGGTCAACGTCAATGCCGAAGTGGGAATGACCTTCGCCGCCGCGTTGAAAGCTTTTCTCCGCCAAGATCCCGACATCATCATGGTCGGTGAGATCCGCGATATCGAAACTGCGGAAATTGCCATGAAGGCCGCCATGACCGGCCACCTGGTTTTCTCGACCCTTCACACCAACGATTCGCCGGCCACGGTCAGCCGTATGGTGGACATCGGCATTCCGTCCTATATTCTGGCCTCCTCGCTTACCATGGTACTTTCCCAGCGTCTGGCCAGAAAACTGTGTTTAAAGTGCAAGACTCCTGGTCAGTACGATCATCAAACCCTGCTTGCCGCCGGTTTCAAGGAAAGCGAACTGGGTGAGTTGAATCTGTTCAAAGCCAAGGGATGTACGGATTGCAATGGCCTTGGATACAGGGGGAGGGTCGGTTTTTTCGAACTTATGGAGGTCACCGAGGCGGTGGCCGAGGCTATTCAGGCAGAAGTGTCCGAAGAGCAACTCCGCAAAGTGGCTATGCAAGAAGGCATGTATACCCTGCGTGAGGCAGGTCTGCAAAAAGCCCGCGAAGGCGTCACCAGCCTGGAAGAAGTCCTGAAACGCACCGTGGCCCATGAAGACAGCCTGCCGGCATATCTGGTCAACCCGGATGTCGAGGAATATGAAGACGGGGATGTGATTATTCAGGAAGGGAACAAGGACAAAGATTTCTTTAAATTAATCAGAGGCAAGGTGGCGGTACTCCGCTCTGGAAAAAAAATTGCGGAAATTACCGAGCCGGGCGAATACTTCGGGGAAATGGCCGCCATCCTCGAGGAGCCGCGCTCAGCCTCAATCATTTCGGTGGGTCGATGTACGATCAAACGGTATCCAGGCGAAAAACTAGCTGAACTCATTGAGAAATATCCGGAAGTCTCCAGACATCTGTTTCGCACCCTGGTGGAGCGCCTGCACAAGACCGACCGCATCGTTGTCCAACTTGCCAGCGCCACCAAAGCTCGTCCACCGCAGGTTGTCCGCCAAGCATGAGCAAAGTTTCCGTCTACATCATTGCTTACAACGAAGCTGAAAAAATCGGCGCCGCCATCAATTCAGTGCTTTGGGCCGATGAAATCGTTGTGGCCGATTCGTTCAGTCAGGATAACACCGCCACGCTAGCGGAAGGGCTTGGCGCCCGGGTGGTGCAGATTCCCTTTCAGGGTTTCGGCGACCTCCGCAACCAGGCTATGGCCGCCTGTTCCCATGATTGGATTTTTTCGCTGGATTCCGATGAACGTTGCACACCCGAAGCGCGGGATGAAATTCTTGCCTGTCTCCAGGACCCGCAAGCTGATGCCTATTACGTTCCTCGCAGAAATTTTTTCATGGGCCGATGGATCCGCTATTCTGGCTTCTATCCCGATTACCGGCAACCGCAATTATTCAAAAAAGGGGCTCTGGTTTTCAAAAACGATCCCGTGCATGAAGAGTTTTCGATTGTCTCGGAACGGCCGGTCGCCTACCTGACCAATCCTATCTGGCAGTTTCCGTTTAAAAATCTCGAAGAAGTGGTGCATAAGGCCAATAAATATTCTTCTTTGGGAGCAAAAAAACTGGCGGCAAGAGGCAGGAACGCCTCCATGTGGGGAGCCTTAACCCATGGACTCTGGTCTTTCTTCCACATGTATATTCTCAAACGTGGTATCCTCGACGGCTGGGCAGGGTTTATTATAGCTTTAGGAAATTTTGAAGGAACCTTTTACAGGTATGCCAAGCTCTATGAAATCGAGGCGAACTGGTCTTCTCCGACTTCTCCGCCTTTACGATAAGTCGTGTCAGTTCATTAAAGATACTGATTGATCCCCCTCTCGCACCATCTGCTTTTTTCATCAATTGTTTTCTTCAGCAGGGCATCGTTGACAGCCAGCCTGGCGCGGGCATTGTCGCGATGATGAAGATGATAGCCCAAGGCATGGAACTTAAGATCTTGTCTGCCTATACCATTATTCAAAAGTCGAGCCACGAATTCCGAATCTTCTCTGCCCCAGCCGATAAAATCCTCATTAAACCCGTTGACGGCCACGCCATCCTTTTTCCAAAAAGCGAAATTACAGGTTTTGGCACCAATCAACCTACGGCTTTTAAGTGAGAACAATCGCGCCAACATGAGTGAACGCAAACAGTTTTTCTTGTTCCCCACCCCTTTTGCAAAAAAAGGCGACCGCCATCGACCGTGCTCAAGTATCTCGCTTGACAGTTCCGATCCCAACAGGACTCTCGTGCCCTGAACGAAAAAGCCCGGTTGCGCAAACGCACAGTGATCCGCAACAAAGTGGGGGTTGAGCAGAATGTCGCCATCCAACAAAAGGATGTACTCTCCTTTTGCCCTGGCAATAGCCTTGTTTCTGCTCTTTGCTGAACGGAAGCCCTTATCCTCCTGCCAGGAATGGATAATGGGGATGGGTGCATTGTCTCTCATCGTTTGCACGAGTTCAGCAGTCTCTGGCCCTGATCCGTCATCTGCCACGACAATCTCAAGCGGAAGAAGACTCTGGCTGATCGCACTTTGCAGTGAAAGCCGCAAAGCCTCTTTCCAATTATAAGTGGTAATGATCAAGCTAATCTGCATTATTCCGCCTTCAGCCTCGACAATGCCCAATAAAGAGAGGCATGAGTCATCAAGATGTCGGTGACCTGTCTAGATAAACGACTCACTGGGTCTTGTTTTGTTGCATTTTCCACACGTCACTGCATACGATGATCTTCTCCACCTCATCAACCGAAAGATCTTGCATGCAACGCCAATGTGCACAAGGTTTCCACCTATAACAGGGGGCACAATCCATGTTTTTCCTCATCACTGTATGCATAGAGCCATAAGGCCCGGTGCAAACAGGATTTGCCGGACCGAAAATGCTGAAGACCGGGACATTGAGCGCCGCTGCAATATGCTGTGGCCCGGTGTCATTGCTGACCATGAAGCAAGCCTTTCGTATCACACCAAGCAACTCCTTCAGGCTTGTGCGCCCGGCCAGGTTGATTGCGTGCCCGGCAGAATACTGGACTACAGTCTCGGCAAGATCAAATTCAGCGGCCCCGGCAATAATTACCGAAGGGAGTGGCAGCCTGGCAGCTAATTGACCAAATCGCTCAGCAGGCCAACGGTTGGCCTCCTTGCCCGCCGATGGAACAAGAACCGCAAATTGAAAGGGTAAAGCTTGCAAAATAGGCGGATCTGGATCGTAGGGTGGCAGGGGAAAACCTACTTCCTTCACATCACAACCAAGAAATCGGACTAAATCAAGATTGCGGTCAACAGCATGAATACTCATGTCTCCATGAATCTTTCGATTGTAAAACAGAAAGCTCCCCTCATCGGCATTAGAAAAGCCAAGGCGCAAACGTGCTCCTACCATGCAGGTAATCAAACCGCTTCGCAAGAGTCCTGAAAAATCGATGGAGACATCAAAATGTTCGGATCTTAAACCGCAGATAAATTGTCTCATTTCTCCCAGCGTATCGGGGAGAGCGGAAAGCTTCTTCCATTTATGCCGGTCAAAAATCCACAACCTGTGAATAAGCGGATGCCCTTCCAGAAAGGTATGTAGCCCTTTAGCAACAACCCAATGAATTTCCACTTCTGGGTAGCAGTCCTTCAATGCCTGCAATACTGGCAGTGTATGGACAATATCACCTAAAGCGCTGGGCTTGATGATCAGAATTCGTTTGCCGTTCAAATCCATCTTTTTCCCATCTTTGATCTCAATTGAAACAAACCGAGAGGTGCCTGCTCCTCAGACACCTGCAGAGAAATACCGCGCTGCTACACAATATAACCAGGGAGTTGATGTTGGGCATAATAGAAATCGGCGGAGCAAAGGCTTTCAGCATGGATACGGGGCCGCTGGTCAAAGAATGAAGATACCCCAGGCGCTTGTGTCATTTCTCTCTCCACCCATGCTGAATCATGCCCAGGGAAAGCCTGATTCAGCACGCTCTCGTCCACATGCTTGAACACGCAAACCAAGTTGTGCGTTGATAGGATGACACTGAACTGTGATTACATGGTTTGTAAAATTGATCGCAATGGCCAGGACCAGCAAAAGCAGTGACTCGTGTTCACCCTGTCAACAGCATGTTGTTTTTGTAAAAAACCGCACTGAATAAGGAAAAGAGAAATCCGGAGTTATGGGTGTCCAGATAGGTGTCTGTTATCATGATCACAAGAAAAAATAATGGGAAAGCCAGCCGAATCCTCTGCCACCCGTCATTCGTCCGCCATGCTTGCATAATCTCAATGCTGAAAAGGGTAATAAGGCCTAACAGGCCAAAAACCCCCAACTGAACAGCAACAAAAATATATTGGTTATGGGGGTTAGCGGTAGGGGGCATGTCGGGCGATCTGTGGAGATTAACTTGGGCGTATGAACTCTTGAACCCACCAGTTCCAGTGCCCAGCCAAGGTGATTGTTTGATGACTTCCCAGGAATTTTTCCAATACAGTAAACGTTGTCCCACAGAAGTGTTGTAGTTCTTTTCGAACATTGTAATTTCTTTTGGAACACGGTCCACTCTCTCCTGAAAAACGGGGCTGACGTGATAAGCGACGGTAAAAACAAGAGGCAGAAGAAAAAATGTCAACAAGGCTCCGTTCAACAGGCTTCGCCGAAAGAACTGAAAAATAAGAACGATCATCAACAGAAAGAAAACCATCTGACCAGCGCGTCCTTTTGTTATAAACACGCACACCGTCATGAAGCCGGCGAGGAGAGACATTGACCACTGTTGCCATCCTCTGGCTTCGCTCCAAAGCACTTGATGCAGTCAGAAGATAGATGGCAAGAGCCAGCATGGGTGTATAGACAATTTGGTTTCCTATCAGGGTCAAGTGACCTCGAGCATCGACTTCATCATAAAGAATCGCACCTGAAGCAACTAGGTAGACCAACAACATCACACAAGAAACCCCTGCTATATAGGCACCTACATACCACCAGCGGCGTTGCCAGCGGACCGTGGTCAAAAAAACCGGCAGCAACATAAGTTTCCACTGTTTCATTAGGACCGCAATCCCTTCAGACAAATCATCAGTCCAGCATATTCCAATCAGATACACTCCCAAATAAATAAAAACAGCTAAGCAGACCGGGTTAGTCCTGATTTCGCGCCACTTTTGACGATAACCACCCTCAATTATCCAACAGACAAAGATGAGAAGAGCCAGAATCGTAACAACCGAGGTCGAGAGAGGAAGACAAAAAGCTAAAAAAATCAAAAGCCAGGAGGTAATCTCTCCGACCTGCTGTTGCAGTGCAGCCATTACAACCCCTCTTGCTTATCGCTAAACTGCAAACGATAAAGGGAACTGTATTCCCCACCAAGGTTGAGCAACTCGTCATGCGTTCCCTCTTCCACCAACTGGCCGTCCTTGAGCACAATGATTCTGTCGGCATTTTGAATCGTCGACAACCGATGGGCAATAATAATGGTGGTCCGATTCTGCATTAGATTTTCAAGAGCCCGTTGGACTTCGCGTTCCGATTCGGCATCCAAGGCCGAGGTTGCCTCGTCGAGAATCAGAATCGGCGCATCCTTGAGCAGAGCCCTGGCAATGGAGACGCGTTGCTGTTGGCCGCCGGAAAGCCGGGCCCCTGATTCGCCGATGATAGTATCAAACCCATGGGGCAGGTCCATAATAAAATCGAGGGCAAACGCAGACCGGGCCGCCTCGATTATCTTCTCTTCCGGGCAGTCTTCGCGACCATAGGCGATATTATTGCGGACGGTGTCATTAAAAAGAATGGTCTGCTGGGTCACCAGTGCCAACTGACCGCGGAGGGAGGGTAAAGTGAACCGCCGGATATCGACATCATCAATGCAGATTGACCCTCCATCGATTTCGTAAAACCGTGGAATCAGGTTGGCCAGTGTTGTTTTACCGCTACCGCTGGGCCCCACAACTGCCAAGATCTCACCCCGGTTCACCCGCAGGTTGAGTTGCTTGATGACCGGCTGATTTTTTTCATAGCTGAAACTAACATCTGAAAAAACAATACTGCGGTTAAACGACTGCATCGCAACGGCATCCGCAGACTCGCGAACATCAGGCTGAATATCCAGCAAAGTGAAAATCCTCGCAGCCGCAGCAAACCCCTGCTGGATAGTGGAGTTGACCTTGCTGACAGCCTTTATCGGTTCATACAGCAACATAAGAGCAGCCAGAAAGGACATGAATGCCCCTGGAGTGGAATGCCCTTGCAGAACCTGGGAACCACCGAACCAGATGATCATGGCTATGCCGATACCGCCGATAATTTCATTCAGCGGCGCGGAAAGACAATTATATTTAGTCTCCGACATGAGGATGTCCATGATTTTTTGCAATGTCGCAGCAAATCGCTGCTTTTCAAAATCCTCCATGCAAAAGGCTTTGACAATCCGGACCCCAGCGATAGTTTCATGCAGTTGGCTCGTCGCCTCGCCCAGCATTTTCTGGTAGTTCGTGCTGATTTTCCGGAATTTCTTGCCGAAGACAACGACGGGAATAGTTGCCATGGGGATAAAGAGCAGCGAAATCAACGCTAATCGCCAATCCATATAGAAAATGACCCCAAGCAGGCCAATCACGGAAAAAAAATCCCGGAGTAAACGAATCAGAGCGTGCGTGATCGACCCTTGCAGCATGCTGATGTCATTTATTATCCTAGAAAGAAGCTCGCCGGTTGGGTTCTTATGAAAAAAGCTCAGCGATAGGTCGTTGATATGGGCATACACTTTGTAGCGCAGATCGCGGATGACGCTCTGTCCCGTTTTCTCGAGCAGGTACGAATAGATGAAATGAATAATACCCTTGCCAAAAAATACCAGCAACAGCCCCAAAGGCAGGATAGTGAGTAACCGTTCATTATGTTTGATAAAAATCTCGTCAAGCAACGGTTTCACCATGTACGCCTGAAGGGCGTTCAACCCCCCCAGGGAAACCATTCCTACCATGGCAATCAGCAACTGAGCACGGTATGGTTTGAGAACCGCCAGAAGTCTTGCGAATATTTCTTTATTGTTCATATGTCAGAAAAAGGAGCGCGTCTGGACAACAAGCTTGTCCGATTTGAGAGGAAGGAGTGAGGCTTTATTGGCAGCATCTCAATGAAGAGTTACAAGAGTTTTTTGACTTGTTACCCAAAGTGGTAATCATTGCAAAAAAACGTAAACAATAACACAAAAAATAGGCGTTTCCTTGTCAGGATCGTCTTTTATTACCTTAATTACCAAAATTGCCGTCAGATTGAATAACACAGCGAAGAGCGGTTGCTCTCTTTCACGATAATGCGCCCGCATAGTTGCCTGAAAAAATAGGCGGTAACTCACCCCGGCCGCTGATCAGGGCGGTGACCTCGGCACACTCTCTTTTCGGTTGCCCATGACTGACGTCAACGACGAGGTAATCGATCCCCATTTGCGTCAATTCATCCGCATATTGCAGTAAGGAAAAGGGTATGTGGGAAAAGGCATACAGGGTTTCGCCCCTGCGGTCGAGATAAAATCGTTCGCCACGTGGACTGGCAAAGGTTCGCTGCCCCTGAAAATGGGGCGCGTCCAATCGCGCAGAAAAGAGCGGTGGTCGGCCGTAGACATACAAACCGACTTTCATTCCT
The DNA here is from genome assembly GCA_963733595.1 of uncultured delta proteobacterium. Classification (GTDB taxonomy): domain Bacteria; phylum Desulfobacterota; class Desulfobulbia; order Desulfobulbales; family Desulfobulbaceae; genus Desulfobulbus. The sequence continues at coordinate 29,310 of CAVTDN010000010.1, forward strand.
TTCACCCCTTGGGGGCGAGTTGACCGGGTAAAGTGTGCCAAGGCTTCTGCCAGGGTTGTCCGATCGGTCTCCAGGGAAAACTGTACGCCAGACAAGCCGCTTGTCGCATACATCCGCAAGGCGGCACTGTTCAGCGCGTTACAGGTATAATCACCATATATTTCGAGGTTAGCGCCGGCTAACGGTTGGCCGGCATCGGCAAACAGAGCGATCTGGCCGACATGGCTGATCTGAAAATGTTCCGCCCCTTGAAGCCGGAGTTGCTGCACGGCATCACGATACCAGGAGAGTTTTTCTTCGCCAAGAACAGGGGGCAAGGCCCAGACCAACGATGGGTGCCGGGGTTTGCTCCTTTGGCGGCCCTGGATAAAATGCTCGACATTGCTTTTGGTAAGATCAAGCAGCACCCTGTCAACCTTGAAGGGATAGCGTTGCGCAAGTGATTCCAGAGATTGGACTTTGATCCACCATTCCGGCAAAACGGTTCGTTTTCTCCCCGGATTTCCTCGACCGGATTGGGGTTGCCCAGAAACTCGTTTGCCCGTACCCGCCCTATCCTCCGCACCCATGGCAAGAGCGGCTAGCAACTTGTCCACTGTTGCAGGGTCGGGTTGGGGCAACTGCAGTTTAGCCGCACTGCGCATCAGCGCCGAATGTTGTTTTTCAGTCCGGCCGCTGACATCGACCCGGAATAAAATTCCATGGAAAGGCTGGCGCAGGCTCCCCAACTCGATATCGGATGGCTTGATCGTCACCGTCTGCCCCGCGCTCGCCTGATCTACCTTTCTCCCCTTGAACTCCAGGGATCGCAGGGTAAAGCTCTTCCGATTGCCGGTCCGCTCCTCATACAAACGCAACCGGTCGCCCAACTTAACGGCTGCCTGCAGGGAAACCTGCAGGGAAACAGATCGTTCTGTCCGAGGACCTCTTGTTTCCTCCAGCCGAACTACCTTGCCGACAACCTCGCCGGTGCTCCCGGATAGCCGAGGAATAATAAGCTGCTCCTCATTGCCCATTTTGAAAAAACCAGATGATCGTTTTCGCCCCATGGCTGCATCAAGGTACCGATGAGCGTCTTGGAGCATAGCCACCCTCTGCGCAGGGGGCGCATCAATTGCCTCAATGGCGAGGCGATAAGCACGGACCGTGTTGCGGACATATTCAACCGACTTGAGCCGCCCTTCGATCTTCAGACTGACCACGCCAGCCTCCCGCGCTTCGGCCAGGTAATCGATACCGCTGAGATCGTTCATGGAAAACAGATAACCGCCGCCCTTGCTGCCATGGGAGCCGATACTGCGTTTACCGGAGGGCAGCCAGTCATAACGGCGACGGCAGGGTTGGACGCACTGTCCCCGCAGGCTCGATTTGCCACCATGCAGACTGGAAAACCGGCAGAGGCCGGAATAACTGAAGCACATGGCGCCGTGGATAAAAATCTCAAGCGGGACATCGCTACGGCAATGAATGGTTCGAATTTCCTCCAGGCTGAGTTCGCGGGCAAGAACAATACGCTCAAAACCGAGATTTTTGAGGTAACCAGCCGCCATCGAATTATTGACCGTCATCAAAGTCGAGGCATGCACCTTTAATTCAGGAAAAAACCGGCGCACCAGATAGAGAATCCCCAAATCTTGAATGATCAAGGCGTCAGGCTCTATTCTGGCGAGGCTGAGCAGCGATTCCAGGGCCAGGCGCACTTCGTCCTCCTTCATCAGGCTGTTCATGGCCACATACAGCTTCTTTCCTCTGCCGTGAGCATGGTCGGTCATGGCTGCAATCTCGGCGAAAGTGAAGTCCCGTGCCAAAGCTCGGGCGTTCAAACCAGGTGCACCGATGTACACGGCATCTGCCCCTTCGTTCAGAGCGGCCTCAAAGGCTGGCAGGGTTCCAGCTGGCGCCAGCAGTTCCATGGGCGAATGAGGGGATAAGGGGTCGACTATTGTCATTGAGGATGCAAAACAAGAAACTTGAAGGTGGGAACGCTTGATAAAATAACGCTCCAGAAGGAGACTGCGGGAGTATTGGAGTTGGGCTTAATCGGCGCGCGGACAGGGGGCCAGAGGGTAATCAAGGGGTGGCAGGGGCAATATAAAATAAAAATTGTTGCCCTCCGGTGTCGGTTCATAGCCAGCGCTGCCACCATGCATCTCGACAACCAGCCGGATAAACGACAAACCATGGCCGGTACCGGGAACATCCAGATTGGCGCTGCCGCGCATCCCCTCTTCGAACAATTTGCATCCCTGCTCAACCGACATGCTGGGGCCGGTGGTAAAAACATTGAATTTAATCCCTTTTTTTCCTAACTGCGGGAAGTTTTCGACCATTTCCCGGCCATAGGCCATGGCCTTGCGCGGCCGGCCTTGATGGTCGATTATTTCCCTAGTGTACTTGGAGGCATTGGAAAAAAGGTTGGCATATACTTGGGCCAGCAGACCGATATCGACCAGAATCGGAAATTCTTCCTCATGCATGTTCTGCGGTCGTTCCACGACAACATTAGCCGCCTTCAGGCGACTGGCATAGTGCTCTAACTGGGGGATAATCACCTCTTTCTCAACAAAACATCGCTTCGGATGCAGCACCAAGTGGCCCCGCTCGAAATGTTCCCGACGAAACAAGCTCTCGATAAACAAGCTCATGTTAGCATGATGCTTGACGATTTCCTGATAATACTTGAGCAGATCATCCTGCAGGATCTGTAGTTTGCCAAAGCATTGTCCACACCGCCCAGAGAGCGCATCCGGCCCTTGCGTCCCGGCAATTTCCAGTTTCAATTCTTCAATCAGGCCTATTTTCTTCTTGAGTTGATTGAACAGATGCCGGAAATACATATTGGGCACAATGATGTTGTGTTCAATATCAATAACCAGGGTGTTGATAAACTTCAAACGATCAATATTCTGCCGGGCAATCAACCGGTTGTCGAGATTATAGCCGATCCGGTTAGCATATTTGACAAAGAAAAATTTATCAGTTTCGGTCAACCCTTCTTTTCTCCGGACTTCAAACATCCCCAAGGTCCGCCCGCCACCGCATAGTCCCCGCAAATCATCCCACAATTTTATCTGCCGCTCCGGATCGCGGTCATCGTTTTTCTTCTCCTCGTAAGGATGTTTGCTGAAAATGGGAATAACGTACGACCCCTCCAACTCATAGGGTTCCTCACGCATCTGGATCGGATAGCCGGCAATGTCGGGCTCCGGAAGCACTCCCTGCTCACTGGAACAGACCAGTTGCAATCCTTGATCCTGCCCATGGCAGAGGTAAAGGGCACTGGCAACGCCGACCAGGGCAAGAGGGACAGAAACACAGATCCGGTAAAAATCATCCAGAGAATCGTACTCCTGGGCCAGATCGAAAAACGCCTTGAGAAAATCGTCTCGCCCTTTGGAGAAGTTATATTGCTCATAGCTCTCCGCCTTCTCCCTGATGCGAAGACAAACCGCTTCCAGGTCTAAAGGGATAGGGGGAATGGCCGTTTGTTCATTCATGGGCTGAAAAGAACACAGAGCTTGATGTTATCGAGGCGCCGATCATGAATATGCAAGGGGTCCGGCTTATCGTTTGGAAAGAACTACCGCATCGCGGGCATCCTTTTCAGCGAGCAGCACATCCACTCGTTCATTGGGCGCAACACCGACGGTCATCCCGATATAATCAGGTTGAATCGGCAACTCTCTTCCACCGCGGTCAACCAGCACCGCAAGTTGGATCGACAGAGGTCGACCGTAATCCATGATGGCATCCATGGCTGCACGAATGGTCCGACCGGTAAAAATCACATCATCGACCAGGATAACCCGTTTATCTTCCAGAAGAAAACCGATATCCGATTTCCTGACGATCGGATTCTGAGAAATGAGGCTCCAATCGTCCCGGTACAGGGTGATGTCGAGGTTGCCTGCAGGCAGCGTCACCTCTTCCCGTTCCTCGATTTGCCGCTTAATCCGTTGCGCCAGGAAGACGCCGCCGGTATGAATACCGACGATAGAAAGGTCCGCAACGCCATGATTGCGCTCGACAATCTCAAGACTGATGCGATCCAGGCTGCGCTCTATGTCCCTAGCTATCATAATGGTCCGTGCCGTCATACCTTCACCTTGTTCCAGAAATACTCAACGCCCTTTGTATCAACCAAATTGATCGCCTCGGGAAACACCTCGCATTCCACCGCAAACACCCGGGCGGCGATATCATCCGGGGTGTCGTTGTCCTCAAGGGCCACGCAGCGTTGCAGGACGATCGGCCCCTGGTCATAGGATTCATTGGCAAAATGGACGGTGCACCCGCTTACGGTACAGCCTCTGGCCTTCACCGCCTCATGGACGTGGTGGCCATAGTAGCCCGTACCGCAGAAGGAGGGGATGAGGGCAGGATGAATGTTGAGCACCGCACGGTGCAACTGTTGGGGAGGCGTGTAGAGCTTCAGGTATCCGGCTAAGGCGATGAGATCGACATCGTATCCAGTGAGTATCCTGTTGATCTCTTCGTTGTTTTTCGCATAAAAAGCGGGGTAGCCGTACCGTTCGGCCTTCTCCAGTCCCAAAGCCCCGGACACGTTGGAGATCACCACCGGAATCATCGCCCGCAATGTGCCTGCGGCGATCCGTTCATGAAAATTATCAAGTGTCCTGCCGCTGCCCGAAAGCAGTACCGCCATCTTACGCATGGTCATCTGCTCCGGAAAAAGAGGGATGGGTGGCGGGATCGATGGTACGCAGCCAATGGGCAATGGCGGTGTCATAGGCAGAGGTCAGTTCAAACACCTTGCGCGCAAGTCGAAAACGGGTGGCCAAGGTGGTATTGCCCCATTTCTGCAACTCTGCCAGCACCTGCGAGTAATCAGTCGGGTCAACGATCACGGTGACATCCTCGAAATTCTTGGCAGAAGCACGTAACAGGGTCGGCCCGCCGATGTCTATATTCTCGATAGCATCCGCCAAGGTGCAATCGGGAACTGCCACGGTTTTGGCAAAGGCATAAAGGTTGACGGCGACGATATCAATGGGCTTGATACCGTGCCGGTGGCACTGTTCCCGGTGATCAGCATTGTCGCGCTGGTTGAGAATACCGCCGTGAACCAAGGGGTGCAGGGTTTTAACCCGCCCGTCGAGCATCTCAGGAAAACCTGTGAACGCAGACACATCCGTCACGCTGAGACCGCTCGCGCGCAACGTGTGAGCCGTACCGCCCGTGGAAAGGATTTCAATCCCCATGGCGGCCAGCGCTCTGACAAAATCCTCGCACCCCGATTTATCAGTCAGGCTGATTAGCGCCCGCTCCACTCGTCTCATTCTCTGTCTTCCCCACTTTATTCTTTTTTTAAAAATTGGCGAATTTTCCGTCGCTCATGTTTATCCGGCCGCCGATCCGGATGATTGCCTTGCAGGTTCATTTCTCTACGTTCAGCCAACACCTGCTCCCGTTTAGCCTGCGACGTTTCGGTTTCCTCATAGAGGGTACGGGCGTCCACTGCCGGACCTCGCTGTTCACTGAGCACCAATATCCGAACCGTGAATTCGAGAAAATCCTGCCGGATCGACAGCGTGTCACCAGTCTGTACCACCCGTGCCGGCTTGACCTTGTTGCCGTTGACGGTCACATGGCCGCCGCTCACCGCCTTGGACGCCAAGGAACGAGTCCTGAAAAACCGGGCGGCCCACAACCATTTATCGATCCGTACACTTTCCATGTTCGATATTTTCGGCCCTTTTTATCCTGTCTAAATACCACAGTTCACCGGATCGATCAAACAAAGAAGCTTCGGCGTGCCTCCTGCGGGCATCAACGCCCTGTCTGGTTCGGCAGAACGCCTGTCCTCAATGGTGTTGCCGATCACCGCAAAATCGGGTAAGGGGGGCTATCATCCTCTTCGAGACCTGCTCATGTCGCTGCAATCCGTTGGTATCAACAACTTCACCTGCCCGGTCCGCATTCCTGAAAAGGGTGGCGGCATTCAGCAAACCGTGGCCACAATCAATCTGATGGCGCAGATGCCACAGGATCGACTTGAATCTTGCGTCAGCGTTATGAATGCATTGCTCGCCCAATTCCTGCCGAACATCCATTCCGGCATATTCCCGGCCCTCTTGACCAAGGTGCGTGAGCAGTTGCAGGCGGAAGAAGCTCGGCTGGAAATGAGCTTCCCGTACTTTATCGCCAAAAAGGCGCCGGTCAGCGGTACAACCAGTTTAATGGAATACCGGTGCGCCTTCACCGCCTCCTCGGAAACAAGCGGGGAGCCGTTATTGACGGTAGTGGTCCCGGTCACCACCCTCTGTCCTTGCTCAAAGGAGATCAGCGCGTTCGGCGCTCATAACCAGCGGGCCGAGGTCACCCTGAAGGTCCGACCGCTGGCCCTGATCTGGCTGGAGGATCTGATCGCCATGGCGGAGGCCTGTGGCTCATCTGAGGTCTATGCCCTGCTCAAGCGGCCCGATGAAAAATATGTGACCGAGCGGGCCTATGCCCAACCGATGTTTGTCGAGGACGTGGCCCGCAAGGTTGCGCAGCAGGCATTGGAACACCACGATATTGCCTGGTTCTCAGTTGGGGTTGAAAGCTTTGAATCAATCCACAACCACAGTGCCTATGCCTTTGTCGATAGCCGTGACCTTGAGTCGCAGCCGACCAGCGCCGAAGAGTGACGGATGGGTCAGATCCGTTTCTCCAAGCCACCTAGGCAGAGATATTTCAGTTCCAGATATTCCTCGATGCCGTATTTTGAGCCCTCCCGGCCGATCCCAGACTCCTTGATACCGCCGAAGGGTGCCGCCTCGGATGACATTCTGCCGGTATTGATACCCACCATGCCGTACTCAAGAGCCTCGGCTGTTCGCCAGATGCGGCCGATATCCCGGCTGTAGAAATAGGCGGCCAGCCCGTAAGGCGTGTCATTGGCGAGAGTCACTGCGTCGCTGTCGTCCTTGAATGTGAAAAGCGGGGCCACCGGACCAAAGGTTTCATCCCTGGCGATCAGCATGTCGGTGGTAGCATTGAGCAGCACCGTGGGTTCGAAGAAGAAGCCGGCACCGGCCAGCCGCTTGCCGCCGCAGGCGATGCGGGCCCCCCTGGCCACGGCATCATCAATCTGCTCTTCGACTTTCAAAACAGCACTGAGATCGATCAATGGCCCCTGTTGGGCCCCCACCTCGAAACCGTTGCCAACCTTGAGCTGTTGGACTGCCGCAACCAGCTTGGCGGCAAACAGCTCGTACACCCCCTCTTGAACAAAGAACCGGTTGGCACAGACGCAGGTCTGTCCCGAATTGCGATATTTTGAGGCGATCGCCCCGCGAACGGCTTCGTCAAGATCAGCGTCGTTAAAGACGATAAAGGGGGCATGCCCGCCAAGTTCCAGGGAAATTTTTTTCACTGTGGCGGCGCAGTCGCGCATCAAAATTTTCCCCACCTCAGTAGAGCCGGTAAAGCTGAGCTTGCGCACCAGGGAATTGGCGGTCATCGCCGCACCGATCTCCGCAGCCGGGCCGGTGACCACATTAAAAACACCGGCCGGAATACCGGCTTCATCAGCCAGGCAGGCGAGGGCCAGGGCTGAAAAGGGAGTCTGACTCGCTGGCTTGACCACGACCGGACAACCTGCCGCCAGGGCGGGAGCAGCCTTGCGGGTGATCATCGATGAAGGGAAATTCCAGGGAGTGATGGCGGCGCAGACCCCTACAGGCTCTTTGAGAACAATGATTCGCTTGCCCTGTTGCCCCATGGGAATGGTATCACCGTATACCCGTTTGGCCTCCTCGGCATACCATTCAACATAACCGGCACCGTATAGGATTTCCTCCCTGGCCTCGACCAGCGGTTTCCCTTGTTCCATGGTCATGATGATCGCCAGATCCTGATGATGGGCAACAAGTAGGTCATACCAGCGCCGCAGCAGGCGGGCCCGCTCCTTGGACGTCAAGGCTCGCCATGCCGGCCAAGCCCGGTGAGCGGCCTGGATGACGGCAGCGGTTTCTTTCCCGCCCAGCGCCGGGACCGTGCCCATCGCCCTGCCGGTCGAGGGGTCGACAACCGTAATCCGTCTTCCATCCGCACATTCAATCCACTTGCCGTCCGCATAACATTGGGAGCGCAACAGCTCTTGACGACGTAGTTTCATTGCCCCCCCTCCAAGAGTGCACCCAAAAGCAAAACAGGCAGCGCACCGGAAAGAGACCGTTGCTGCCTGTCAGTTTGAAAATAATTATATGATTAATGTCGGCTGTGGTACTATGATGAAAACAACGGCATCATACACTGAGACGCCTCTTTTTTCATCCCCGATAACAGTCGTACTGCAAAAGACCGAATCCCTATGAGCATCGAACACCGGAGATCGGAACGCATCACCGATTTTCTCCCCCTTGAGGTGCATGTGGTGAGAAAACAGGATGGACACGTCATCGCCGGGCCCTTTTCCGGGAGAATCATCGACATATCAGCGCATGGCGCCTGCCTCCTCATGACCCAAATCATGCACAACGATTTTCACGTCTTCCACTCAACCCGCGACACCTGCGAGGCTGTACTCCGACTGACGATCGACCACCCGCCGGACATCGATCCGTGCGCTCTCGCCGCCGCGCCTGTTTGGTTGGACCTATTCCGGCAGCAAGAGATCAGGGCCTTCAAGATGGGGGTGGAATTCACTGAGGATCTGGATAAAAAACAGATGCAGGAGCTACAGGCGGCACTTTGCACCAATCAGGAACAACGGGGTAGTTGGTGGCAGAGGCACTGCCGGATGTTTGAAAAAAAGAGATAACGCCTTCCGAGAGATCCTTTATTCTTCCCGCTGCTTTTTTTCTCCAAGGACACAGAAGGCCAGGGTTTCTTTCTCCACGCCACGAAGCTGAATCTCGCCTAACTCTTCGACTTCAAAGTAATCGGCTATCTCACGGCACACCGCATCGGTGGCATAGACCCGGCAGGCTGACGCCTCAGCCGCCAACCGTTGGGCAATATTGACCTCATTGCCTATCACCGTGTAATCAAGCCGCCTGGTCGAACCGATATTACCAAGAAAGACCGTACCGCTGGTCACTGCAATCCCCAAGTCTACCCTTCGAAATTCCTCGCTATGGGGGATCCACTGTTCCCGGAGTGCCGCAAACTTTGCCTTGATCGCCATGGCGGCATGTGCCGCCGCCAGGCTTGGTGCCTCGAGCTTAATCGGCGCTCCGAAGACAGCAAGGACCGCATCGCCCATGAATTTATCGACTGTTCCCCGACTCCGAAACACCTCTTCGGTGAAAAATCGAAAGAATTCATTGAGAAACGAACGAAGAGATTGAAGATCAATATGCTGGACCAGGCGGGTGAAATTTCTGATATCGGCAAAGAGCACCGTTACCTGCTTGATTTCCCCCAATCCCATCAAATCCGAATTCTGCGCCAGAAGCAGCTCGGCCACTTCGGGGGCCACATACTGCTCGAACAGGGTCCGCATGCGCGTCGTTTCCGTCAGCTGGAAACGAGCACGCAGATTTTCCAGAGCGATGGCGGCCTGACTGCAGATAATGCCAAGCATCTCGTTGTCAGCCTCGGAAAAACGTTCATCGGTTTGTTTTTGACTGATATTGAGTACGCCGAGAATCCGCTCGCGGATCTTCAAAGGAAAAGAAATGGCGGAAACGATGTCTGGTTGCTGCAGCAGAGGTGAGAAAATGGACGTGGCCTGATCTTCCTTGTTGAGAAGGACCGGTTTTCCCTGCTGAAAGACCCAACCGGCGATTTTATCGCCCGGCTGCAACCTGATTGATTGCACAAGGGTGGCATCCATGCCGCGTGAGGCAGCGATACGGAGACAGTCTTCCCCCGGGTCATGCAGCATCGCCGATATATGACTCGCACCAGTCTGCAGGTCAACCGCATCGAGTAGACGGTCAAGAATATCCTGTTCAGTGAGCGCCGCTAAAAATTGCTCCCCGAGGCGGTACAGGGGAATCAGGGTTCGCAACCGGGTGTTTTCCTGTTGCAGCCTGTAGCGCTCCAGGGCCTGATTCACTACCCGGTTGAGATGCGCGGCATTGAGCGGCAGTTCAACCAGGCCGGAGAAACCAGCTTCCAGAGCCCCATGCAGGAGGACCGTATCAATATCGGAGGAAAGGAGAACACCTGCAAGGCCCGGTTGAATGGCACCCAGATCGACAAAGAGCCGGCGGCCATCAACAGCGGGCGGGTCGTCCACAATCAAGACCAGGCACAGTTCGTGCTCACGGCAGATAGCCTTGACTTCGCCTTCATCCCGGCAACGCATCATCCGCAGCCCGGGCAGGGCCGAGGCAATAGCCTCAGCTTGGCGATCATCAGGAGTATAGAGGACAACAACGGTGTGCATGCCAAATCCCATGTGGCTGAATTCAGTCTTTTTTCTTTTTACATATTACCATTATGAAAGCGGCAAGGCAAGGGGTAGGCCGGAAATGACGGCAACACCCCCACATCCCTATCCATTTCCAACACACTGGAGTATAGTTGGCCATGCCTGAAAAAATGCCACGACATAGCCCCCTCGCCGAGCGAATGCGTCCGCGATGTCTTGAAGATTTCGTCGGTCAGAAACACCTTGTTGGCCAGGGAAAATTTCTCCGGCAACTGATCGAAGGGGGCACCATCCCCTCCCTGGTTTTTTGGGGGCCTCCCGGCTCTGGGAAAACAACTCTGGCGACCATCCTTGCCCAAGCTGTTTCCGCGCAGTTTGTCTTTTTTTCCGCCGTGCTTTCTGGAGTCAAAGAAATTCGCCACATAGTCGAGCAAGCCAAATCGTTTGAGGAGCAGAGTCCCAAACCGACCATTCTCTTTGTCGACGAGATTCACCGATTCAACAAAAGTCAGCAGGATGCTTTTCTCCCCCATGTGGAGAGCGGCCTCTTAACCCTGATCGGGGCCACGACGGAAAACCCCTCGTTTGAGATTACCGCCCCCCTTCTCTCCCGTTGCCAGGTGTTGCTGCTTGCCCCCCTGCAGCCGGAGGATATTCAACAGGTAATCAGGCGAGCTTTGTCTGACACCCCAAACGGATTGGGCGAACTTCATCTGGATATCGAGGATCAAGCCCTGTGCCTTCTCGCCGCGGCGGCGGACGGCGATTGCCGCCGCGCCTTGAACTACCTGGAGACCGCAGCCGCTTTCACCCTGGAAGCCATCCAGCGGCAAGAACCGGCTGGACATGGAGAGAAAATCATCTCCACAGACTGCGTCCGCGAGACTTTGCAGCAGAAGACCCTGCGCTATGACGCCACGGGCGAAGAGCACTACAATCTCATCTCGGCGCTGCACAAAAGCCTTCGGGATAGCGACCCGGACGGTGCAGTTTATTGGTTGGGACGGATGCTGGCCAGCGGCGAGGATCCCCTCTATCTTGCCCGGCGTATGATCCGCTTCGCCTCTGAGGATATCGGCAACGCCGATCCGCAGGCCTTGCAAATTGCCCTCAACTGCCGGGAAGCCTACCATATGCTTGGCACACCGGAGGGTGAGCTGGCCCTGATCCAGGCCGCCGCCTACCTGGCAACAGCCCCGAAAAGCAATGCCGCTTATGCCTGCTACCACAAGGTCCGAGCCGACATTCAACGGACCGGCTCCCTGCCGGTTCCACTCCATCTGCGCAACGCCCCGACCTCGCTAATGAAAGATTTCGGTTACGGCCAGGGCTACCAGTATGCCCACGATGACCGTGACGGGCTTGTCCTGCAGGAGCATTTGCCGCCAGAATTGGCTAACACCGTCTACTATGAACCAAGCAACCGCGGCCACGAGGCCATCATCAAAGATCGACTCACCAAATGGAAACAAATACTTAAACAACGAGCTACCCAACATGAACAAAAAACACACACCAAATAGACCAAGGCTACTCTTCTTTTTCCTCTTCTTGTCGATCCTGACACTATTCACTGAGGGCGCAGCCGATGCCGCCGGGTTACGGCTCATTTATACCAACGATAACCTGGGTGAACTGGATGGCTGTGGCTGAGGTCAAAGCAGACTGGGCGGTCTGTCCAAAATGGCTTTCCTGATCAAAGGCCTGACCAACGATCCACAATTTCCGGCCCTGGTCGTCACCGGCGGCAACCTGCTTTTTCCAGCAGACAAACTGCCACCGGACACAGTGGAAGCAGCTAAAATCGCCGCTGAAGGTGTCCTCCAGGCCTCGCAGAAAATGGGTAGCACCTTTGCCGGAATTGGTACCCGCGACCTAGCGGCCGGCATCACCTTCCTTAAACAATCTCAGAAGCCGCCTGCTTACACCTGGCTCTCGCTGAATATTATTGATCCAGCCACGCGCAAACCGTTGTTTACGCCCGTGCTCTACCGGCAAGTAGGGGGAGTCAAGATAGCCATACTGGCGGTCACCGACCACACTGCATTCGCGAACGAACATGGGGAATTCCAGGTGGCAGACTGGCGTATCTCTCTGCCGGAGGCCTTGTCTAAGGCGGGAAAAGAAGCTGACTGCGTACTCCTCCTGTCCAATTATTCTTTAGCTGAAAACAGAGAAATAGCTGAAAAAAATGGTTCCATCGACATTATCCTCCAGGCGGGTCATGCTATTGGCAACATGACGCCGCTGGTGGTCAACAAAGCACTGATCTCCCAAACCGAGATTCGCGGCAGGTATCTTGGAGTTATGGATATCGACTGGAACGGTCGCGGCAAATGGAACGAGGGAAACCCCTCTTCGCAGGTCCGTGAAAAGAACCAGCCAGCATCCATTTATGCCAACCGTTTCATTGCGCTCAAACCATCCCTGAGCAACGATCCAGAGATCGAAGCGCTGGTCAGGCAGACCCAGCACCGCATAGACAAAGGACAACACGGACAACCCCGGTAACCGGAAAAATAAAACACAAATAAAAAAGGCCGCCCATTGGGCGGCCTTTTTTTAAACTTGGAGAAAAAACGACTTAGCAGCCGAAAGCCTTCTGCAGGTTCGGGATGGTCTGTTTCTTGCGGCTCATCATGCCGTCAATCCACATGGAATTGCCGGACAGCTTAGCGCCGAAGGCACCTTCGATCAGCGCCGGGTCATCGGAGAGAACCACCAGATCGGTACCTTCCTTGACAACGTCGGTGAGCATGAGCAGAACCGAGTGACGCTCGCTGCCTTTTTGCTCTTTCATGGCAGCTAACAGGGCCTCGCGCATATCAGCAACCTGATCCAAGGTGGCAAGCTCCAGCTGGCCAACGCCAACCTTTTTACCCTTCATGTCAAAATCCTTGTAGTCGCGATGCAGCAGTTCCATGGCAGGAACGCCGGCCACTGCACTCTTCGCCTTCAGCATCTCCATGAAGATTGCGTCGGTGTCCTTGATGCCGGCGATGGCAGCCAGCTCAGCCACGGCCTTCTTGTCAGCAGGAGTGCAGGTCGGGGACTTAAAATTGACGGTATCGCTGAGGATAGCGGAGAGCATAATTCCAGCAACCTTGGGAGCAACTGCAACGCCTTCCAGATCATAGAGAACCTTGAGGACGGTGCAGGTACAGCCGACCGGCATGTTGCAGAAGAAAATCGGTTGGTTGGTGGTGACATCACCGATCTTGTGATGATCAACAACGGCCACGACCTCGCCGGCGCTGAGGTTGTCCGGAGCCTGTGCCAAATCGCTGTGATCAACCAAGGCAACCTTCTTCCCTGTGGCATCGGTCATGATCTCGGGAGCGGCAAAACCGAACTGCTTGAGAACGACTTCGGTCTCGGGATTCATTTTTCCGGACATAGCGGGAACATAATCTTCCCCTTTGGCTTTCATCAATTCAGCATAGGCGATGGCGGCAGTGACAGAATCGGTATCCGGACTTTTGTGACCAATAACATAAACAGACATAACGAAATACCTCCCAGAACTTGATAAATGACACATAGATATGTGCGCTTCTCTTCACCCCAGACCGCCCGGGCGGCTGGAAACAATTAAATTAAAGGACATTATAATGTTCACTTATAAGCGTCAAGCAGAAAAAGGAAAAACCCACAGCAGGAGCGGCTCTTCATCTAAAAACAAAGGGATCGACGCTGTCGACCCCTTGCTTGACACCCTGAAAAGATGGAGTGATTAATCGCGGCTACCGCCGAAGAAACGCAACAGCATCAGGAACAAATTAATGAAGTCCAAATACAGGGCAAGGGCACCGATGATCGCTCCCTTGCGGATGGCGACATCGCCTTGCTGCATGATACCCTCCTCGCCGATATTTTTAATTTTCTGGACATCATAGGCGGTCAGTCCAACAAAAACCAACACTCCGATGGCTGATATCGCCCAATGCAGGCCTGAACTTTTTAAAAAGATATTGACGATAGAGGCAAGGATAATGCCGACCAGCCCCATAAACATGAACGATCCCATGCCGGAAAGGTCGCGCTTGGTCACCAAGCCGTAGACCGCCATTGCACCAAACATGCCGGCAGTCACCAAAAAAGTCGTGGCGATAGAAGCGTGGGTATAAGCCAAAAAAAGAGTGGACAGCGTCAGACCATTGAGGACCGCATAGCCGACAAATAAACCGGTGGCGGTACCCGGCTGCAGTTTATCGATCCGGGCGGAGAGATAAAAAACCATGCCTAACTCAGCCAGTACCAGGATGAAGAAAATCGGGCTGGCGATCAACGTCCTGACCATGCCCGACTCGGCGGTAAAAAAGGCGACAGCGCCAGTGATGGCGAGCCCGATGGCCATCCAATTGAAAACCTTGGCTAAAAAGACGGTCGAGGCCTCCTGCCTTGCCTGTGCCCGGGTGATTTCGTGTGTCCTAATCTGCGTTTGCATATCTGCGTTCTCCTTCATTGTAATGAATTAGTTAATACATTAGTCTGCATAATATTAACCATTTCGGCAGGAATGGCAATAGCCTCAGTAATGTCCGATTAAGGACTTGCAGGCATGGATCAGAGTTGAGCAACAGGCGGACTCGCTGGACGCTCAACGGTTCTCTATGCTCCCCATGACCATGGATCGCGAACTGGATACAGGCAATCAGGTCGGCAAGAGCTGTTCAAGCTTGAGGCTGCTGATCTTTTTTTGCGACAGTATTATCCCAACAACCAACTTTTCTGCTCATTTTGGTCAGTACGCCAGAATTTTTGAGTAATTCCTTACAATCATTGCAGCAATGCTGACCGCCTCTTTCCGAGTGAAAGATAAGCCCACGCGATGGTTTTCGTCGCCCAATCGCCATGGTCAACGCATCATGACCAGGCGCTTGGGAATGCGTTTATTCATAGAACATCCCTATGCGACGGGAGTAGAGATCAATCACAGCAGCGAGAAACAACTAACCCGCTGATGTCCAGATACAAGCGCATCACAAGTAAGAAAGAATGAAGATTAGACAAATTGCGCCAAATCGAGTATATTTCCGACTTTAATGCGCATGGGTCGGCTTCCGATCCATTTTTTTTTGCATGTCCTGATTTTTTTAAGGACTCCCCGATAGAGAGATGATGAAAGCGGTACGAATGTGAGCAATAAACACCTTAAAGAAATAGAGAAACGAAGGACCTTCGGCATCATCAGCCATCCCGACGCCGGCAAAACCACCCTCACCGAAAAGCTGCTGCTTTTCGGCGGCGCCATCCAGATGGCGGGTGCTGTTAAATCCCGGAAAACTGCGGTGCATGCGACCAGTGATTGGATGGCCATCGAAAAAGAACGCGGCATTTCGGTGACCACCTCGGTGATGAAGTTTAATTACCGCGACTACGAGATCAACCTGCTCGACACTCCTGGCCACCAGGACTTCTCCGAGGACACCTACCGGGTGCTGACCGCCGTAGACTCGGCCCTGATGGTGATCGACAGTGCCAAGGGTGTCGAGACCCAGACCACCAAGCTGATGGAGGTCTGTCGGATGCGTAACACGCCGATCATCACCTTTATCAACAAGTTGGACCGTGAAGGCATGGAACCCCTGGATATCCTCGCTGACATCGAGGAAAAATTGCAGATCGAATGCGTGCCGCTTTCCTGGCCGATCGGCATGGGAAAGAACTTCAAGGGCGTTTACGACCTGCACCGCAAACAAATCACTCTGTTCACCCCCAGTCAGGATACCCGCCCCGAAGACAGTATCGTCGTGAGCGATCTCAACGATCCACAGCTCGACAGCCTGCTCGGCACATTCGCCGCCGAGAAACTGCGCGAGGATATCGATCTTCTGCAGGGTGCGGCCAATCCCTTTGACTACGAGCAGTATCTCAAGGCAGGC
This sequence comes from uncultured delta proteobacterium, assembly GCA_963733595.1. GTDB lineage: Bacteria > Desulfobacterota > Desulfobulbia > Desulfobulbales > Desulfobulbaceae > Desulfobulbus. The sequence goes on from CAVTDN010000010.1 coordinate 45,525, forward strand.
CAGACGCCGGTCTTTTTCGGCAGTGCCATCAACAACTTCGGGGTGCGCGAACTGCTCGACGCCTTTGTCGAACTCTCGCCTGCCCCAGGCCCGCGCGCCACCGTCACCCGAATGGTTCATCCCGAGGAAGAGACCTTCAGCGGTTTCACCTTCAAAATCCAGGCGAACATGGATCCAGCCCATCGCGATCGGATTGCTTTTTTCCGCATCTGCTCCGGCAAGTTCACCCGGGGGATGAAAGTCATGCACCACCGTTTGGGCAAGGAAGTCAACCTGAGCAATGCCACCGTGTTCATGGCGCAGGAGCGCTCACACGTTGATGAGGCCTATCCCGGTGACATCATCGGCATCCACAATCATGGTACCATCAAAATCGGCGACACCTTCAGCGACAAGGAAGAACTCAAGTTCACGGGCATCCCCAATTTCGCTCCGGAGCATTTCCGGCGGGTAGTGTTGCGCAATCCGCTCAAGATGAAGCAGTTGCAGAAGGGCCTCCTGCAGATGGCCGAAGAAGGAGCGGTGCAGGTGTTCCGGCCGATCGTCGGCAACGATTACATCCTTGGCGCGGTCGGCGTGCTGCAATTCGAGGTGACCATGACCCGGCTCAAGGATGAGTACGGGGTCGATGCCACCTACGAGCCGCTCAGCTATACCCTGGCCCGTTGGGTGAGCTGCGAGAACAAACAGCAGATGCGGGACTTCGAAAAGAAACATCAGTTTAACCTCGCCCTGGACGCCGAAGGCCACCTTTCTTACCTGGCCGAAGGCAGCTGGCGGCTGGCCCACACCCAGGAACTCTTCCCCGAGGTGGCGTTTCACAAAACCAGGGAATCGGTGTGAGCCGGCCATTGCTTCCCGGATGTAATGATCAATTGATACACACATCCGCACCGTGATCCTGCTGATAGCCCCGCCGGTGGCTAAACCGGGTGAACCGCCCGGCGGTATTGCCCAACTGGCTGGCAGCCTTCGCCACCACGGAATCTCCTGCACCCTCCTGGACGCCAACCTGGAGGGTTTACTGTTTCTTCTTGGCCAGGCCCGCGATCCGAAAGACACATGGTCTGTGCGTGCCCTGCGCCATCGTGAGGCAAACCTCGTCGCCCTGCGTTCTCCCGCACTGTACCGCAACACCGACCGGTACCAGCGAGCGGTCCGCGATTGCAACCGGGTGCTTGAGCTCGCGACCCGCTCCCACCCTGAACTGGTCGTCAGCCTTGCCAATTACCAGGACAACAATGCCAACCCGCTGGCCAGCCGCGACCTGCTCAGGGCGGCGGAAGATTACGAAAGCAATCTCTTCTTCCCCTGGTTTCGGCAGCGACTCCCCACCCTGCTCGACCAGACAACACCTCGATTCATCGGCATCTCGCTCTCCTATCTCAGCCAGGCACTTCCCACCTTTGCTCTGCTCGGTTTCCTCAAAAAGTCCTTTCCGCACCTGCGGCTGATCCTGGGGGGCGGCCTGATCACCTCCTGGATGAGCAGCCCGGAGTGGCATGATCCTTTTGCCGGCCTCGTTGACCACTGCATTGCCGGGCCCGGCGAGGCTCCCTTACTTCACCTTCTGGGTATCGACAGCCCTGTCGAGTATCTGGCACCGGACTACTCGGCTCTGCCCATGAGCGACTACCTCGCCCCCGGCCCGATCCTCCCCTACGCCGCCTCGCGGGGCTGTTACTGGAACAAGTGTTCTTTCTGCCCGGAGACTGCCGAGCGGAGCCGGTATCGCCCTATTGAACCGGCCACGGTCTTGGCCCATCTCCGCCAGCTTTGCGTCCAAGTCCGACCGATGCTGATTCACCTGCTCGACAATGCCGTCAGTCCGGCACTGATGCAGACCATCTGCGATGATCCGCCCGGCGTGCCTTGGTATGGCTTTGTCCGCGTTCATGAACAACTGGCCGATGCAGACTATTGTCGCCGGCTGCGCCTGTCCGGGTGCGTCCTGCTCAAGCTCGGCCTCGAATCAGGCAGCCAGGCCGTACTTGACACCATGCGGAAGGGCATCCGCCTCGACCTGGCAGAGCGGGTTCTGGCCGCCCTACACCAGGCAGGCATCGCCACCTATGTCTATCTTCTTTTCGGCACCCCTTCGGAATCCTCGATCGAGGCAAGAGAGACGCTAGACTTTACCCGCCGCCATCATGAGGCGATCACCTTTCTTAATCTGGCCATCTTCAACATGCCCCGATTCGGTGAAGAAGCTGAGCAATTACCGGGAACCGAATTCTCCGAGGGCGATCTGTCGCTCTACCGAGATTTTGTCCATCCTCTAGGTTGGGACCGGCGGTCGATACGAGCCTTCCTTGACCGGGAATTCAAGCGGCACCCAGCAATTGGCTCCATCATTCGTCGTGATCCGCCGCTGTTCACCTCCAACCACGCCGCCTTTTTCAGCGCCCGTTTCCCTTGGCCGGAGAAACAAGAAGGGGAAAAAGAGCAAAGTTCGCCTCACTTTGAGGCGGAAAAAAATCGTCTTTAATGCTAGGTTCAGCCATTGATGAGAAATCCCCATTGACTGCCTCATCATCCGACCGGATGCTTTTGTGCGCCGGTTCTGTTCTATCGAAAAAAAGGAAAACACCATGACTTTTCTTGTGACCCAACTCCACCGCCAACTCAATGCCGGCTTTGCCTACTGTTTCAACATCGAGTCCAGCCAGGAACTGAAACCGAATGAAATGGAGCGGTTACGCCTTGATTTTGGCTGATGGTTTTCTTATTGACACCGTAACCCTCGAGCCGTCCTTACTTGGTGAGCGGGTGATCGAAGTCGGCCCCCGGCTTAATTTCGCCACTGCCTGGTCCTCCAACCTGGTCTCCATCTGCCGGGCTGTAGGGCTCGATTGCATCAGCCGGGTGGAGCGTTCCCGCCGCTACCTCGTCCCCGAAGGGGAGGAAATGCAGACCTATATCGACACCCGTCACGACCGGATGACCGAATGCGTCTACCCTGCCCCACTCACCACTTTTGAAACCGGCATCCTCCCGGAGCCGGTCTACGAGGTCGACCTGATGAGCAAGGGACCGGATGGCCTGCGCGACATTCCCGGCATCTCCATGGATCAGTGGGACCGGGAACTGTACTCCAGCTACTTCGTCGAGCGCTGCCACCGCAATCCGACCATTGTCGAGATCATGGATCTCAACAACGCCAACTCCGAGCACTCCCGCCACGGCTTTTTCCGCGGCAAGCAGGTCATCGACGGTAAGGAGTACGACAAAACCCTGTTCCAGGTGGTCACCGACACGCTGGCGGCCAATCCCAAGGGGAGCAAGGTCGCCTTCAAAGACAACTCCAGTGTTGTCCAGGGCCACGTCATCCAAACGCTGCATCCCGCTCAACCTGGTGCCCCCTCGCCGCTGCAGCCAGCTGAAGTCTGCTATCATCCGCTGCTTACTGCCGAGACCCATAATTTTCCGACCGGCGTCGCACCCTTTCCCGGCGCCGAGACTGGAACCGGCGGCCGCATCCGCGACGTCCAGGGCACCGGCCGGGGCGGTTTCGTCATGGCCGGCACCGCCGGCTACTGCGTGGCCAACCTCCACATCCCAGGCTATCCTCTGGAATGGGAGAAGAACTACGCCTGCCCGGACAGCCTGGCGCCGGCTCTGGAAATCGAGATCGAGGCCAGCAACGGTGCCTCAGACTACGGCAACAAGTTCGGCGAACCACTGATCCAGGGCTTTACCCGCTCCTTTGACCTGCGCCTGGAAAACGGCGAGCGCTGGGGCTATCTCAAACCGATCATGTTTACCGCCGGTATCGGCCAGATCGATGATCGCCACACCGAAAAAAAGCAGGCTCTCAAGGGTATGATGATTGTTCAGGTCGGCGGCCCAGCCTACCGGGTTGGGTTTGGCGGCGGCGCCGCCTCTTCCATGATGCAGGGTGAAAATGAATCCAAACTCGATTTCAATGCGGTCCAGCGCGGTGACGCCGAGATGGAGCAAAAAATGAACCGGGTCATCCGGGCCTGCAACGAGATGGGCGACTTGAGCCTGATCGACGTCATCCACGACCAAGGAGCCGGCGGTCCGGCCAACGTGCTCAAGGAACTGGTCGAGCATGCAGGCGGCCGGGTCGAGATCCGCAATATCCGGGTGGGCGACCCGACCATGTCGGTGCTTGAGATCTATGTGGCGGAATACCAGGAGCGGGTCGGTCTGCTGATCAGCCCGGAAAACATCGAACAATTTCAAAAAATCTGCGCGCGGGAAAAGGTGGCGTGTGAGGTGCTGGGCGAGGTCACCGGCGATCTCCGGTTTGTTGTCCATGACAGCCAGGACGACTCCACCCCGGTCAATATTGAGATCCCTGAGCTTCTCGGCAATATTCCGCAGAAAACTTTTAGCGACAGTCGTACGATCCCTACCCTGTCGCCTTTTGCCCCCCCTGTCGGCCTGGGACTGCGCGATGCTCTGAACCGAGTACTGCGGCTGGTCTCGGTCGGTTCAAAAAAGTTCCTCACCAACAAGGTGGACCGGGCGGTCACCGGTCTGATTGCCCAGCAGCAGTGCTGCGGCCCCCTGCAATTGACCGTGGCCGATGTGGCCATCGTGGCTCAGAGCCATTTCGGAACAACCGGCATTGCCACGGCCATTGGCGAGCAGCCCATCAAGATGCTGGTGAATCCGGCTGCCGGGGCGCGGATGGCGGTGGGCGAATGCCTGACCAATCTGGTCTGGGCCAGAATTGATGACATGGAGCAGATCAAGTGCTCAGCCAACTGGATGTGGGCGCCGAAACTCGAGGGCGAAGGAGCGGCCCTGCGCGACGCAGCCGAGGCCATGGCCGAGGCCATGATTGCGGTGGGCATGGCGGTGGACGGTGGCAAGGACAGCCTGTCCATGGCCACCAAGGTGAACGATGAGGTAGTGAAATCGCCGCGCCAACTGGTCATCTCAGCCTATGCGGCCATGAGCGACATCCGCAAAAAGATCACCCCAGACATCAAGGAACCCGGCTCCGTGCTGCTGTTTGTTGATTTGGCGGCAGGCAAGAACCGTTTAGGCGGCAGCGCCCTGGCGCAGACTTTCGGCCAGATCGGCGTTGATGTCCCGGATATGGAAGATCCGGCCCTGATCAAACGGGCCTTCCTTGCTGTCCAGGATTTGATCGATAACGACCTGATTCTATCAGGACACGACCGCAGCGACGGCGGTCTGATCACCACGGTGCTGGAGATGGCCTTTAGCGGCAACTGCGGCCTCAACCTGGCTTTGAACGGGGCGGGAACCGTCCTGGAAGCGCTCTTTGCCGAGGAACTGGGACTGGTAATTGAATGCCGCTGGAACCATCTCGCTGCGGTCAAAAGACGACTCGACCAAGCAGGGGCGCCCTGCACGGTACTGGGCGCAAGTACAGTCAAAAAAGCGATCACCATCCAATACAATGGCAACCTGGTGCTGGACGACGCCATGGTATTGCTGCGTCAATGGTGGGAGGAAACCAGCTATCAACTGGAGCGGCTCCAGGTCAATCCCGACTGCGCCGATGCGGAAAAGCTCAATACCCTGGACCGCAAAGGACCGGAGTATCAAGTCAATTTCACCCCCCAAGTCACGTCGGCCGCAATCCTCAACAAAACCGACAAGCCCAGAGTCGCCATTCTCCGCGACGAGGGGTCCAACTCGGATCGGGAGATGAGTTCCGCCTTTTACAGCGCCGGATTCGAGCCCTGGGATGTAACCATGACCGACCTGCTCAGCGGCCGGATTGACCTTGCCGGATTCCGCGGCCTGGCAGCAGTCGGCGGTTTCTCTTATGCCGACGTACCGGAAAGTGCCAAGGGCTGGGCTGCGACCATCCGCTTCAACGATCGGCTCCAAACTCAATTTCAGGACTTTTACAACCGCCCGGACACCTTCACCCTGGGGATCTGCAACGGATGCCAGCTCTTCGGCCTGCTTGGGTGGGTACCCTGGCTTGGGATCGAAGCGGAAAAGCAGCCACGTTTCATCCACAACCTCAGCGGCCGCTTCGAATCCCGCTGGACCACGGTCAAGATCCTGCCGAGCCGTGCAGTCATGCTCCAGGGCATGGAGGACCTGGTCTTCGGCATCCATGTCGATCACGGCGAAGGCTTCCTTCACTTTCCCGACGAGGCAATCCGGCAACAGGTATGGGCAGAACAGATGGCCACAATGGTCTATGTCGATGACGAGAGCCAACCGACCGAGGCCTATCCTTTCAACCCGAACGGTTCCCCCGGCGGCCTCACTGGGCTCTGCTCGCCCGATGGCCGCCACCTGGCGATGATGCCGCATCCGGAACGAACCTTCCTCACCTGGCAAGCACACTGGCTACCGGAAGAAATGAAGAACCTGCCGGCCAGCCCCTGGCTACGGATGTTCCAGAATGCATATGAGTGGTGCCTGCGGTGAAGGTTCACAGTCGCCTGGCGAATTCTCCGACTTCCCGTGATATGCAGATATTGATTATGAGAGGCTGAATCTGTCGGTGATCCGCAGGTTCAATCTTGAACAAACAGGCGAAACGCTCAATGTGAAACCCCATCCCGATGAAGAACCTTCACCAGCGTCAGCCACAGGATGTGCAGATCAAACCAGAATGATCGCCGGTGCAGATACTCCACATCCAAGTTGACCTTTGCCGGAATAGGTAACTCGTCACGCCCGTTTATCTGCGCCCAACCCGTAATTCCCGGCACCAATTGATGCACCCCGTTCTCAGTTCGCAAGATGACCAGATCATCCTGATTGAATAAGGCCGGACGCGGTCCGACGAAGCTCATGTCGCCCGTCAATACGCTCCACAACTGGGGTAACTCATCCAAGCTGGAGCGACGCAGGAATGAGCCGATTGGCGTCAGGTAGCGATCCGGATCTTCAAGCAAATGGGTGGCAAGGGCAGGGGTGCCCACACGCATGCTGCGAAATTTGGGCATGCGAAAAATCCTGTTGTCCTTGCCCACACGATCTGACCAATACAAAATCGGCCCCGAGGAGGTTAGGCGCACTAGTACGGCCAGGATTAAAAGAGGGGCGGCCATGAGCAGCAGAGCGGCCGCTGCCAGAACCAGATCGAAACAACGTTTCATCGTCCAAACATTTCCCGCAAACCTTCTTCCAGCGAAATTTCCGCTCGCCAATTCAATTCTCGTTCGATTCGTTTCGAGGAGTACCAGGCTGAACCGAGCAGACGATCCAAGGCTTCGCTATTCAGGGGCATCCGCCGCTCGAGTATTTTCTCCAGGTGATCGCCGCACCCCGCGGCAACTCGCAAGACAGATTCGGGAACACTCCATGAACACCTCGGCAAACCCAGAACTGTGCGCATCGCATCGTACAACTGCCTTCCGGAGGGGGCTTGCGGCCCGGAAACGATATAGGTTTTGCCGCCTGCCCGGTCATCATCGGCCACCCGACACAGGGCGGCAATCACATCATTGACATGGACCAGGGAGCGGTGATTGCCCGTTTCAGGCAAGGGAGGAAACCAACCCTTCCCCACCATTCGCCCCATGCGTTCAAGATTGCCCCGGCCTCCCGACCCGTACACCATCGCCAGGCGCACATTAACCACATGCATGCCGTAACGCTTCCCAGCTTCCAGCACCGCCTCCTCAGCCGCCCGTTTGGATTGTCCGTATGCCGTGTCCGGCGGACCTGGAAAATCCTCGTCGGCACAGGCCTCACCCGGTTCAGCCATGGCCTTAATGCTGGAGAGAAAGATAAAACGCCTCACCCCCGCCTGCCCGGCGACCTCGACCAGATTGCGCGTCCCTTCAAAATTGACCCGCCAGTGCTGGGCGGCATCTTCACCTGATAATGAAGAAAAGGCATGGGCATAGCCGGCACAGTGGAAAACACGCTCGATACCAGCGCATGCAGGACGCAATGCTGCCCTATCGGCAAGATCAGCAATATGCACATCCCCTGCGCTCTGCACGCCCCTGGTCAGTAAACGACAGGGCCTACCGTTTTTCTTCAGATGCCGTGTCAAACATCGACCAATGAAACCTGTGGCCCCGGTGACGAGATCCGTAGAGGTACTCATTCACGATCAGGCAGGGTGGGCAGGGGATGCCAATTCATACTTACCAAGTGCCCGCACATGTGCAGAAGTACCACCGCATCCACTGCCGATGACAGTAATGAAAACCACATCTCAATCCAAACAGTTGGTTGTCGCGAATGCATCGGATAGCGTTGTTATTCTCGCATTGCCTGGTCGACATTCCTCAGCAGGGGATCTAAAAGATAGCTTATCACTGTTCGCTTATCTGTTGTAATGTAGCAGGTGACTGGCATACCGGGTGATAAATAGGCATTTTTGGCCAGTAAATCGTCGTTATCCACTTCCACATGGGCCTCATAATATTGGACAGTCCCCTGAGCCGTCTCCTTGCCAATTAAATCTGGCGATATATAGGTTACCCTCCCTTTTACGGGCGGTGTCGTTTTGCGCTGAAAAGCCGAGAGTTGCACCTTGGTTTCCTGTCCTGTTTTCACACTGATAATATCCTGAGGCCGCACCTGTGCCTTAATAATCATTTTCGTATCTTCAGGGACAATTTCCAACAGTGGTTTTGCGGGCGGAATTACGCCGCTGGATTCAGAATGAACCTGCAGATTGATGACCACTCCGCTGACAGGAGCCCGAATCTTCAATCGTTCCTGGGCATCCAGTTGGGGTTTGATCTGTTCCTTTACTTCATAGATTTCATCAGTGACCACCTTCAGCTTTGCCAGGGCCTGATCCTTATACTGGGTGTCCAGGTCGATAATCCGGAGCTTGAGTTCTTCGATCGCCTGATGGGACTGAGCAATCTCCTGGGTGAGTTTTCCCTTTCGCCCCTTTTGGTCGGACAAGCTTCTCTGCAGTTCAAAATGCTGGTTTTTCCCAGATATTTTTCTTTTACCAGAGGCAGTTTGCTGTTCAAATCTTCTTCCAGATTCTGGATAATTTCCGTCAAACTTTTCAGTTCTTGTTTGTATCCGTCAATCCGGTTGCCCAGTTGTATGATTTGGGAATTGTACAACTCTTTTTTGCCGAGCAGGTCCGATCGTCTTGAAGAAAACAGCTCCTGTGCCGCTATTTTTATGATTACAATTTCTGAGTATTTGGTTGAGTTTGTCAAACTCCTCAGGCCAAATAATTTCCGCCTTCATACCTGCCTCCGACCTGAGTCGGGCCGCCTCCGCCTGCTTGGTCCACAATCGACCCTGGAGAAGGTCCACAGTGGAATTCACGTGGGAACTTTTCAACTCAATGAGCACATCTCCTTCTGAAACCTTATCTCCATCTTTAATAAGAATTTTATCGACGATGCCGCCCTCAAGGTGCTGCACCGTTTTCTTTTCACCCAACACCATGACCACGCCCGTGGCAATAACCGCACCCTGAAAGGGGAAAAAAACAGACCATAACGTGAGTCCGCCGAAAGAAAAGGGTGATAACCAAAAGCCCGGCAATAATATATTGGGAAGGGTTGGTGTTCAATAATTTGTTTTGTTCTTCCACGACTACACTCCTGCTGCCTGCTGGGGTTGTTGCCTGTTGGCAAGCTGATTTATTACTTCCTTGCTCGGACCGTATAAGACCATTTGGCCATCGTTTATCACTAGAAGCTTGTCCAGGTTCACGAGCAAATTGGAACGGTCGGAGACCACTAGGGTGGTAATGTTTTCCTGTTTCAAAATATTGAGAGCGTGGAGCACCATGTTATTCCCCGGTCATCGAGGAGGGAGTGGGGTTCATCCAAGATCACCAGTTTAGGATCGCCATACAATGCCCTGGCAAGTGAAATCAGCTGTCGTTGCCCGGCGGCCAAATTTTTCCCGGTCTGGTCGATTTTAGTATCATACCCTTGGGGCAGCTTTAAAATCATCTCATGCACACCAGCCTTTTGTGCTGCCTTGACAACTTTCTCGGAATCAACTGCCATCAGCCGGGCAATATTTTCGGCGACACTCACCGGGAACAACTCGGGTTCCTGGGGCATGTAGCCCATATATTGTCGCAATTCATCCTCTGGCCATTGGCCGATTTCAGCACCATCCAGCCGCACCTTCCCCGCAGCCGCCGGCCAGATGCCTAACAGGATCTTACACAACGAGGTCTTTCCGGAGGCCGAAGGTCCTACAATTCCGAGGGTCTCTCCCGGTTGCAGGACAAAGGAAATATTGTGCACCACGGCTTTGCCGTTGAGGGTCAATGAGAGGGATTCCGCCTCAAATTTTCCCTTGGGCTTGGGAAGGGACAGTTTGCTATTTTTCTCATCCAGGCTGACAAAGTGCTGCAATCGTTTATAGGAGGCCAAGGCTTCGATGGTAGCCTTCATGTCTACCAGACTTCGCTCAAAGGGGTAAAAAATCCTGGCACTAATCATCACAGCAGCAAAAATAGCGCCGGTGGTGATTTTGTCTGAAAAAAACACTATGACTCCAGAACCAAAGACTGCAACCAAGGAGGTGAGATGGAGAAACCGAATCACCGATCCAATTCCGGAATGAAAGGCATCGGTCTCAGCACGCAAGGCTAACACCTTGAAATACCTCGCCAGGTATCGCTCCCTGATCCGGGGCAACATGCCCATTCCGGCAACAATTTCGGCATGCTGCAGGCAGATTCGGGCAAAATCCGTATTAGCCTGAAAGGATACATCTGCGACGGTATAGCGCCTTTTTTCGAGCACCCCGAGCAGAACCTGAAAAAAGGCGACCATGAACACCGCCGCTGTGGCCACCCCGCCAATCAATGGGTGGATAAAAAAAAGAATTCCCAGGAAAATCAGAATCCACGGGAGATCAAGAAGAGAGAAAAATTGGCCTTGCACGATGGCATTCCTGACCCGTTCCAGGTCCTCAGGCCCTCGACTGTACCCCAGTCGATTAATCCCTGCTGCATCCTTGTGCATGCTTTTGAGCATAGAGGGTGCCACTCTCTGGGCCAGGATGTTGCCGACCTGCCCAATCATCCTTGTGCGGAAATATTCAATCAGGCCCATCACAAAAAGGCTGATCAATACGCCCACAATCATCGTCGTCAGCGTTGCCATGCTGAAACTGAACAAAACCCGATCATAGACGACCATCATATAAATGGGCAGGGAGAGGTAGATCAAATTGCTGCAGACCCCGAACATCACGATAACTAAAATATATTTTATCCACGATTTAATCATCGTTTGCATGCATTGGCTCCCATCAATTTTTCCAAGACCTCTTCTCTGCTCCCAAACAGAGCCTGTTCCCCGTTCTTGAAGCACCAGAATTTTGTCGACTGCGGATAACAAGCTTGTCTTGTGCGTGATCATAATAGTGGTCGCGCCCCTATTCTTCAGATGTTGCAAAGCGGCGACCAGTGCCCGTTCCCCTTCCTCATCCAGATTGGAATTAGGCTCATCCAAAATCACAAGTTTCGGGTTGCCGTACAGGGCCCTGGCAAGACCGACTCGCTGGCGCTGACCGCCGGAAAGGCTAAGGCCTGCCTCACCGATGTCCGTTTCATACCCCTGGGGGAATCGTAAAATCGTCTCATGGGCGCCGGCGTTCTGGGCTGCGGCCACGACCTTTTCCGCATCCACGGGCCCCATCCGGGCGATGTTTTCTTTTACCGTCCCAGTGAACAGTTCGACATTTTGCGGCAGATACCCGATACAGTGCCCCAACTGCTCATTCTCCAGTTGAAACACATTCTGGCCGTCAAGCTTGACCGCCCCCTGCGTCGGTTCCCACATCCCCAGAATCATTCGGCATAACGAAGTCTTGCCCGCACCGTTGGGCCCCAAAAGCCCCATGATCTCGCCGGGCTCCAAAGAAAAATTGATGGATTGTAAAATCGACCTTTCTCCGATAGCCATGCCGACCTTCTCGACGCTCAGGCACCCGTTCACGACCCCTGAGTTCAGTCGCTTCTTTCGTCTCGGCTTTTTTCAGGAGGCGGTTGAGATTGTCATAGGCGGTTCGTGGCCCCAGCGGTCTGTTTCCAGGCATCGATCCCTCGTTTCACTGGAGCCAGGGCCTGGCCCATGATGATGGAGGCCGCAATAATCACCCCTGGCTGAGCTTCGCTGACCAGAACCAGAGCTGCACCTGCCCCAAAAATAATGACCTGCATCAAAACCCCGAAACTGGAACTGATCGCTCCAAGAATATGCCCGATATTCCCCGCCCTGTCCTGTACTTTCATCTCCTGGTCATTGATTGCACAATACCCTGCGGCAGCGCTGGCAATCATCCCCATGCTCTGCAGTTCCCTGGCCGTTCGCATACTGGTCAAGACCCATTGCCGGCCGTGATTGTTGAAGGTTCTTGGCTTGTTGCATATCCTTCCGGGTCAGACCATCTTGCAGCAGCCCGAGCACAAACACCACCACAGCGCCACCAGTGGCGGTCAGCCCGAGGATGGGATGGACAAGATAAATAATGCCGAGATAGATAAAAATCCACGGGACATCAAAAAAGGCAAAAATAGCATTGCCGCCCAGATAATTGCGCAGGGTGTTGATGTCACGAAGCCCTTCAGTGTACCGGACGCTGTCGGCCCGGCAGAGGTCCTGGAGCATCTCCTTAAGCACGGTTCGACTCAGGAGTCCGTCCAACTTGATGCCAGCCCTGATCAGGAGCCGGGATCGACAAAATTCCAGACAGCCCCAAACCGTCATGGCCGCCAGTGGCCAGCAGCGGTGATCGCATAGAGGGTGGGATAGCTGTGACTGGACAATAACGCCATCGTACACAGCGAGCATGTAGAGTGAAAAGGTTAATTGCAGGGTATTGATGAACAGGGAGAATACTCCTGCGAAGAAGGAAATACCTGAAACAGCTTCGGAGAAAGAGCCATCATGCGGAAGCCTTGCCCGCAGCCTGATGTTTGGCCAATTCCGCAAACACCGCATCTTTGGGACCGAAAAGTGCGACCCGACCGTTCTCCAGCATCAAGACCTTGTCCATGGATTGCAACAGCGATATTTTGTGGGTCACCATAATGCAGGTGCAGGCTCGGGTTTGCTGCAATCTGCAACAACGCGTTGAGCAACTGTTGCTCTCCCTGCTGCATCAAGATTGGACGTCGGTTCATCCAGTACCAGACAATCTGGGGCTTCCGTAAACCGCTCGTGCCAGACCGATCTTCTGTTTTTGCCCCCCGGAAAGCCTGATCCCCTTTTCGCCTTCCAACTGGGTTTCCAGCCCATGGGGAAAGCCTTGCACCATTTCCTCGATGCCACAAAGCGCCATCGCCTTGGTCACCTCCTTTCCATCCACCTCGCCAAGCCGGGCGATATTCTGCGCCACGGTTCCGGGAAACAGCTCGATCTCCTGGGGCAGGTAGCCGATAAAGGAGCCGACCTCTTCTTTGTCCCATACAAAAATATCCTTGCCGTCCAGGTAAACTTTGCCGCCCAAGGATGGCCAGATGCCGAGCAAGCAGGCGGCACAGAGTTGTCTTGCCTGCGCCGTTTGGGCCGATAATCCCTAAAAACTCACCCGGTTGCAGCGCAAAGGAGACGCCGTTGAGCAGTACCCGATCCTGAATCTTGTAGACCGCGTTCTCAACTGTAACCTGGCCTTTGGGTTCAGGCAGGGACATGCTCCGATCCTGCAGTTCTAAAAAAGTGGACAGCCCTTGCAGGCGCTGGAAGGCCTCTTTTGCCTGGGTGATCGCCTGCCAGGACCCCATCAGTTGCATCAAAGGGGCCAGTCCTCGACCCATGATAATGGAGGCGGCCACCATGAGGCCGACATTGAAACCTTCCTTCATCGCGTAATAGGCTCCAGCGCAATAAATAAGCACCTGGATCGTATTCTGTAAGGGTTTGATCATCGCCTGGATAGCTCCGGCATAATTACTTGAGCGGGTCTGGTTCATCATCACCTGATTATTGCCCCGGACGAACCGATCGCTTACGGCACCGATCATCCCCATACCGTTGATCACCTCGGTGTTCCGTAAAAATGAATCGACAAAACGCTGATTGCGGCTGTTTATGCTGTTGGCCTCTTTCATGCTTTTGCCGACCAGAACCTGTTGCAAGACACTCAAACCGACCATGACAGCTGCACCAGAGGTCGCAATAATACCAAGGACCGGGTCAATCAGAAAAATAAGCGCCAGATAAAACGGCGACCAAGGGGCGTCGAACAAGACATAAATCGAAGGCGAGGCAAAATAGTTCCGCAGGGTCTCAAGATCGTGCAAACCGCTTGATACGCCCGTTTACTGTCGATGACGCACCCCTTAACCATAACCGAATAGACGTCTTGGCGAAGCGACAAGCCCAGATCCTTGCCGGCCAGGGCCAGCAGCCGGGAGCGGATATAACTGAACAAACCCAGGATCATCACTGCAAAAAATGCGGCGACGGTAATATTGGACAGCGAGAAGATGCTATAGGAGAGAACAACGTTGCTGTAAATGGTGAACATGTAAAAGGGAAAGGTCAGCTGGAGAATATTGACGAAACAGCTGAGCAGTGCGGCAAAAGTAAGAAATTTTTTCCATTTTTTTAAAAAAGCCGTCATTAGTCAGATCCGGTCCATGTGTGCGTTCAATTCCTCTTCTGGTCCATAAAGCCGGATTTTGTGCCTCGGCTACACCCTTTTGCGGATCGATATCAGGTTTCCCTAGCCTGACAAGGGAATCAAACAGAACATAGATGGCAAATAATACCAATGGTCCTAAGATAAGGTACAGGAGGACAACATTTATGGCTATCAAATGTCCTGCATCCATCCCCTTACCTCCTTGAAAAAGTCATTTGCTCTGTGCATCAACATTTCAAACCCTATAAATATAAACAGGGCCGATGCCCACCGCAAGATAACCAGCATTGCAGTCATGTCAACATAGCCATCAAACCTTTCGCATCATAATAGAGCTTCTAAATCGCTAAGTTTTTTGCTCGAATCCACAGTCGAGCAGTCGTAGAAAATGGTGCCGTTGATCCTGACAATGTCCTGATGCTCATTGACCATGGGTTGATTTCTCATGGGGGGTATAAAAAAACCCCTACCCTTTGCAGGGTAGGGGTTTAAAACAATTGCTAACTAACCGGGGTTTGCCGATGAACT
The DNA here is from genome assembly GCA_963733595.1 of uncultured delta proteobacterium. Classification (GTDB taxonomy): domain Bacteria; phylum Desulfobacterota; class Desulfobulbia; order Desulfobulbales; family Desulfobulbaceae; genus Desulfobulbus. Next base: position 60,573 of record CAVTDN010000010.1, read on the forward strand.
CCGGCGCCCCCTAGTCTCTGGGATCAGGCGACGACGAAGTCACCCTGAACGAGGGCGGTCACACCCGCCAAGTTGATCACAAAGTCAGCATCGGTCAAGGCCTTATCACCATTGACGTCGATGTACAGGTTGCTGGTGGTGACATCAAGTACGCCCTGATAAGCAACACCTGTCAGCGAGGTCAAAACCGCACCGTAACCGCTTGCGGAACCGGCATAGGTAACCAAGGTTGCCGTGCCGATTTGTCTCCACCAGTGCCACTGACAAAGTCAGTAATCACGTCGACGGTTGTTCCGTTTGAGTCGGTTGCAGGAAGATTGTAAACGAATACATCGCTGCCTGCGCCACCGGTCAGGGTGTCAAGACCAGCACCACCAATAATGCGGTCAGTGCCAGCACCGCCATCGATGATATCATTGCCTGCGAGACCGGAGAGGGTATCATTGCCTGCGCCACCAGTGATGGTATCTATAGCGGCATTACCCGTCAGGACATCGTTACCTGCGCCACCAGTGATGGAGACTTTCGCCGTTACGGTGAGCATTCTCTGAGGCAAAGGTGACTGCACCAGCGGTCACTTTGCTTGCATCGAATGACGTGATCTTTGCATTACCAGTATTGGTGAGCGTCAGGCCAGCATTGCCCGCAACAGTCACTGCTGTAGCGTCGACGGCCACTAACGTAAGAGCATCTACTTGCGCCGTGGTGTCGGTATCGTTCGTGGTGATGTTAATTGTCTCAACTTTAGCAGCCGTTACCGAACCAAAATCCAGGGCACCGACAGAACTCAGCTTAATGTTGACGACATCCGCGGCTGAATCGGTGAGAGCGAGGGTAACTGCATTCGTTGCCCCCATCAATTCAAGGCCGAAACCACTGGTGATTTTGCTGATCGTGGTTGTGGAGGTAGCGGACAGGGAAACATTGTTCATGTTGCCAAAGGCTGACATGTCAAGATTGGCATTAAGGGCATCACTGATATTCAAGATCTCGAAGCCGCTGATATTGCCGTTCAGGGTTGCCTTGTCAGCTGCAACATATGCATCAATTACAACAGCCGTTGCAGCATTCGTGGACAGAGTGTCAGTGCCGTCGCCACCTGCATAGGTGCTCTTCAAGTTGAGGTTGGCACCCGCAGTGACGAAGTCATCACCAGCGCCCGCGTCGACCTTGAAGATGTTGGTGAGTCCACCATTGGCAACATTGACTTTGTCGTTGCCGGTACCTGTGGTGTAGGTAATTGTCTGCGCAGCAGCAGCAGAATTGTCAGTGAAAACGTCATTGCCGGTACCACCGGTAACCGATTTAGCGGTAGCCCCGAAAAAATCAGTATTCATGGTCAGACCAGCGGCCAATCCACTTGCATCGATGGTCTGAATGCTGGCTCATGGCATCATTAGTCCAGTGCTCCACATCCAAAGTGATGTTTGTTGTGCCTTTCACAGTAACTTTGCTTGCACGCCTGCGACTCGCCAAGATACAGGTAGTTGGAGTGAACACCCTTGGCATCAATGACCGGACCCAAACCACTTGAGGTGATGGTTACGGCCTTGTAGTTGGAACGTGTGGCACCAACGGTATTCGCTGTACTGATAAACCTGTGTATTAGAGTTGTCGACAAGAACGTTAAATTGATCGATTGCGGTGACAACGCCCATGTACCTGCTCGAATCCACCGCTGTATACATTGTGGAATTCGATATTAGGAATCATGTAGGAACCGCCCTCCATGTAGGTAAAACCGGTACTATCTTGATTAGCGACAGTATCAATACCTTTCACCTGAGGGATGTTGAAGGTCTGGCCATAGAAATCACGAATCACCATCTTCTCAACATTGACCATGTTAAGATAAAGGGGATTGGTCGTAGCGACTTCAATGGTGGCATTGAGGGTATCAAGCCCGCCATTCCCATTGATGAAGTCACCCGAGTTCAGCGTATTACCTGCAGCAACATCTGCATTGATAAAACCATTAACAATGTCATTCTCAGTGGTGCCGATGACGGTGTCCTGACCGGTAGTGAGCGTAAAAATCTGACTAATCTCAGGAAGAACCAACTCATTGGCGGGCACGGGGGTAACTTTTACACCCGCTTCCTTATAGCCATAAGCCATCCAGTTCTGGACAGGGTCCTGGCCGGCGGCGACCAACGCCTGCTGAACCTGGGCTACAGTCAAGCCGGTTGCGGCTGCTTTGGAGGCCAGGTAGTCACTGATGTCAAAATCGTTGGACGGATTGATGTTTTCAACCCAGCCAAAGGCATGAAAATGGTCATACGCATTGGTGTAGCCAGCATTCTGCAGAGCCAGTGCGACGGATTCGGTGGTCCAGGTCGTGACGCCTTGAGCTTTGTTCAGACTGGCGGCCTTAGCTGCCAAGTACTCATCGGTGCTGAACCAGTTGTTCGGGGTGGTACGATCAGCGAGACTGTATTTGGCGAAATGCTCGTATGTAGTCAAGCCTGCAAGATTAATAGCAGTTTTCACGTCGTTAATGTTGTTATAGCTGGTGTCGGGCTGTCCATTGTTTATTCCGCCCGCACTTTGCAGCTGCGCCAACTTGCTGTTGAGGTACGTGTATTCATCATACCATTGTGGATTTGCCATAAGAACTTCCTCCTAATCGATTAAGATAGTAAAATTAACCCCTTCAGCATTGAGGGGGCAGCGCTTACTAAGTAACTATATACAATTTTTTTTATTTTCACCAACTTTTTTAACTTCCGGTCATAAATTTTAATTCAGATTGGGCTAACTGATAATCCAAGGTAGCGTTAGCCGCATTACTCTGGGCGCGAACCAAGCGAATCTGCGCATCAAGAAGAGCCGTGATGGTCGAAACACCAGCCTTAAGACGATTTTTTTCTGCCGTGATAATTTTCTTTCGCTTCTAGCAGTGCTCCAGTTGAACTCACCATGCGCTGTTCCGCTTCTGCCAGAGAGTACAAAGCCTTACGTATACCGGTGGCGATGGTATTTTGAGCGTTCCTGAGCACAGCATTTATCTTTCTGCCCTCCAGAGTATATTTTTCACTTTCATACCATGCCCTGCCACCGTCAAACAAATCCCAAGAAAGTGTAATACCCGTCTGCCAATAGGTATTTTCCTGGTCCCTGGTAAAAAAACCGTTAATGGTTTTCTCCCTCTGTCATATGCATTGTTTTGATCATAATACCCAACGTCAAATCGCACAACAGGTAAGTATTTACCAAGGGCGATTTCCGTTTGCTTGTCAGCAGCCTTGAATTGATACTCCAGAGCTTTTGAGATCCGGCCGCTTTTCCATGGCGGACTGGAAGCATGTTTCAAAAGAAGGCGGATCCTGGATCTCATGATGCTGTGCATCAACAAAATCCACACCGGGTCCGACGGCAGATCCATGAGAGAAAAGAGGGCGACACGCTGCCGATTTTCGTTGTTTTTAGCGAGGCTGAGTTGATTTTCGGCATCAGCCAGATCGACACGCGCCTTGAGGACATCAACCTGCGGCACCAATTCTTTGCGAAAAAAAGCCTCAGCAACCTTGACGCTTTCCGCCAACCGATTCGACGGACTCGGTCGCCGTGATGACATCCTGCTTGGCTTTCATCACCTTGTAAAAGGTGGTCTCGATATTATAGGCCAATTCAAGCTTGGCCATTTCCATCTCGGCCCTGGCAGCCTGTTCTAGGAATTGTGCCTTTTCATAGTTGTTGACAACCCTGGATCCGGCATAGAGTATCTGGGTCATCTTGACGTTGAAGGCGCGGATGTCCTGATTCAGATAATCAGTTGTGGTCTGACCTTTCGCCGATATACTGTTGATGCGGCCTGCGGAATAGGAACTATTGAGGGACGGAAGAGAAATCTGCCCGGGCAACGCTGATGTCACTGGTCAGCGGCCTCGGCCTTGAATTGCGCTGCCTGCAAGGAGGGATTGTTTTCTATACCTGTTCGCAGACATTGCTCCAAGGACATTATCTGACCGGCGTAAAGCGATTCTGTGAAGATAAGTCCAACAAGAGCAAACAACAAAATGAGACGACGCAATGGTAGACTCCCCGCTACAATTGAGAGAACAATTAAAATTTTTCAATTATACAAGATATTCCCATAAAATGCAAACCATTCAACCATCCACCGATTGAACCTTTAAAACTGACGCATCACATCTCGTCGTTATTTCGACTCTTGCCTCGCTCCTTCCAAGCAACACATACCCCGCCGAGAACTAGCAGACATTATTTCGGCGCAGGGACCACTCATTCCCTTCGGTGCAACCCCTTTTACCGTCTAGGTTGATTGAGAGATTCACCTATCTTTGCCGAGTCGAAATGCTTGCGCACATCCATACCGGGTTTTTCAACACAGCAGTAGACAACCATTGCCGCCACACAGGAGAGCATGAGCGCGACGATACTGCCAACGCCAACAGCGAGGACCTGCAGGGGAAAGGGAAAAAGGGGCAGACCTGCGAGCAGTGCACCGATACATCCAAAAACAGTGTAATGCACGAGATACAACGAGTAGGCATATTGGCTGCCGGCAGAAAAAAAACGGGAGAGTCCAGGCGTGCGGCAGGTCATTGCCGGGAACAAACGGTGGCCAGCAAAAAAAGGAAGGGTCAGGGCGAGCAGAAGATCAACAAGAGAAAACCCGATAGTTTTAAAAAAAAGTGCGGCACCCTGCCCTCCAGAAATGTTATGGGCCAGCATACAGGTTGCCTGGAGTCCGACGAGCAATGCAAGTCCGGCAAGCACGGCTAGAAAAAAGGGAAGCGATGCCAGACGGCTATAGAGTGTCGGCCGGAAGTGCTTGCAACTGACGATCAGCACGCCGAAAAACACCGCATCCAGTCGCAGGTGAATCTGCTTGCGAATTCCCGCATCCCAGACCGCATCGGTCAGCAGACCGGTTGCAAGGCGGAGAAAGAAAAACAGGCACACGACACAAAGCAGGCTCAGCCAGATTCGCCGCTGCGGTGAAGGCGTCAAGCGGGAAAAACGGGGAGGAAGCCAAAAAAGAACGACTGGCGCGACGATATACGACCAGTGCTCGATAGTCAGGCTCCAACTGACCGGGAAAAAATGTTCCGCGGCCCGGTCATAATTCTGCAGGAGAAAAATATAATCCCACCGGGGCAGAAACGCGGCACCACGCATCTGATCAAGGGCTATCAGGATAAACAGCACGGCGTAATAGGCCGGCAGAATCCGGAACCACCGACGTAAAAAAAAACGGCCCACCGTACGAATGCTGGGATCAGGCAGCACATCTCGAAAAAGAATGTCTCCGATCAGGAAGCCGCTTAAAACGAAAAAAAGTTCCACGCCGTAATAGCCCAGGAGCACGGCTGTGGTCTGCACGGGTGCGCCGACTGGAAAAAGAGCACCATAGAGGAAAACTAAACCATGACATAACAAGACGGCACCGATAGCCAGAGACCGGGTCACATCCAGGCCAACGGACCGTTCCCGCTGATGAGCAGGTGAAAAACCATTATTGATCATCGGAGGAAATTTCTACAGATTGAAGGCTGAACAATCGTTAAGATTTTAATAAGTTGACCTTTTCCTTCTGAGCGCCAGCACATTCAGCATGAAAACCTCATCCCGGACCCGTCCCTGCTTAATACCGGTTTGTCAGCATGTTTTTGACGCCATCGCCTATTGAATTATACGGAAGGGAGGGGTGCGCTGCACCAGGCACTAGCAGGTTCGGCGGCTTCAGGTCGCGATAACGATCACGCAATTCCCAGGCTTGATACCCGCTGCTCACGCCGCAATAATTCCGTCACAACACCGAAAGACGAGACCTCTTGCAGGAAAGCATTCTAGGAAAAAAGAGTGAACAGTAAGCAGAATTTTCAATGTAAAGGACTCTTCTTGTCCGAAGCCGACTAGCGGTTTCGTTTTCCACCGCTTGACAGTGCACAAATGCTCTCAATGCATTCATTGCCGATTATTTCGCCCATACATCATTTTTTTTGTACCGACTTCTCGCGCACATTCTTCTGCCTGGAACCGCTACGCATCGGGTTCAGGGTCACGGTTACACTACCTCTCTCCCCCAAGAAGGCGACGAAGTGGCCGGGTGATACGCCAGGAGTTGCTTGCCAGTATATCGGCAAGGTGCTTATCCCGCGCGGTAAGAGCCTCGCGCAACGAGGCAATCTGTGCATCCCGATCGGCAATCTGTGCATCCCGATCGGCAATCTGTGCATCCCGATCGGCAATCTGTGCATCCCGATCAGCAATCAATTGATGAAGCCGGGAGATCGACTGCATCAGTTCGTAGCGGTCGAGTGGATGACAACCAAGCGACAAGAAATAGGAAACAAACGCCTTTCTCATCGGGAAATCGGGGCGCAGCCATTCTCTCGGTTCCCTCTTCTCCTCCGTGTCTATTTGCAGGACCCCTAACCCACAGGAGTGGAGAAAGGTAACGTTATTCTTATAACGGGCTTGCAACTCCTCCCAGAACCGCCAGACACCAAAACCGCGTTCATATATGTTCGTATCATGGAAAATGACGACTGCTCCAGGGGATAGCTTCGGCAGCCACGTTTCAAAATCGTGACGGACCGCTTCATAGGTATGGAAGCCGTCAATGTGCAGGAGATCTATGGTGTTTTCTGCAAAGGAATCGAGCGCTTCATCAAATGTCATCCTTAACAAATGCGAAAAACCACTGAAATGCTCGGTGTTGTAGGCGCTGACCTGAGCAAAAACGTCGTCCCCGTATTCACCGGCGTGGGGATCACCCATCCATGTATCAACCGCATAACAATGCGTAGCAAGACCTGCTTCCGCGACTGATTGACAAAAAGCAAAATAGGAATTGCCCGTATGTGTTCCGAGTTCGACAAAAATTTTCGGAGCAATTTCTCTGATGACCCACGCTGCAAAAGGCAGATGTCCAACCCAGGGGTTCGGAAAATTGAGGGTTTTTGGCGAAAATGAGGCGATTTCGAGTAACTTCTCGGTGTTCATACAGTGTGTATCCTTATGGAATGCATGGGCACTCCCACGAGTCCGGTAGAAGCGCTGCTGCTATGGGATTTGAGGAGAAGGGCATCATGGATCCAGTGATGCTGAATGTGTTCCTGTTGCGTCCCTTCCGCGAGTGCAACCAAAAAACTATAATCGCCCACAGGGAGGATGGGCATCGAAAATTCAAAGACGGCCTCGAAATCTTCACCCTGAACAACGGCCAAGGGGGGGTGAGGGGAAAAATTTAACGTGTTGTCGCCAAAAAGGGTTTGGCCGAGGCGGTCCTTGCAATAGAAGCCGACAATCGGGCTGAACAGGTCGACATTTGCATGGCATCGTACTTTCAGACGTACATTCTCGCCGCCCACTACCCATGCCAATGCGTTTCCAGAGCCATCCAGCAACTGTACCGAAGTAATGTTGCCGCCGCCTTTACCGAAGCTGGTGGCATCAAGATTGAAACTGAAAAGTTCAATGTCGTTTCTGAACGGAGTGGCGTTAATATAATCCTGCCGCATATCGCGCTGTCGGTTCACCAGCATCTCCGGCAATTTGTTCGCGCTGACACCCTTTGTATTACTTTCTCCCTGTTGCGCCTCATACGTGGCCGCAAGATACTTCTCTGCGGCCTCTTTGGGGGTGCCTTGAAAGGCGCTCTGTCCCCTATCAAGCCATACAGCTTTTTGACATAAATTGATCACGGCAGCGGTATCATGGCTGACAAACAAGACCGTCCCTTTTTGCATGAAATTCCGTAGAAACCGCATACATTTCTGGGTGAAAAAGGCATCGCCGACCGAAAGTGCTTCATCGATGACGAGAATATCCGCATCCACGTGGGCGATGACCGCAAAGGCAAGGCGGACATACATCCCGCTGGAATAACTTTTAACCGGCTGTTCGATATACTCCCCGATATCGGCAAAAGCGGTAATATCAGCAAATCGGGCATCAATTTCCTCGGTGGCCAGTCCAAGAATGGCGGCATTCATATACACGTTTTCACGGCCGGTGAATTCGGGGTTGAAGCCAGCGCCCAATTCCAACAGCGCCGCTATCCGCCCACTGGTTTGAATGCTGCCGCTGGTGGCCGAAAGAGTGCCACAAATCAGCTGCAGCAGCGTGGATTTGCCCGAGCCGTTCCGTCCGATAATGCCGACCGTCTCACCTTTCTTCACTTCAAAAGAAACATCATTAAGCGCCCAAAATTCACGATAATATCGCTTGGGCGGCTTCCCGGCCAGTCTCTGCAGACGCGGAAAAAGAGATTGTTTCAGCCGATCCTGCGGCCTGCTGTACATGTGGTAGCATTTGCTGAGGTGCTCCACCTTGATGGCTATTTCAGAGGACATCGGCAAATCCTTTGCGTGTTTTCTGAAACCAGGCAAAACCGAGCCAGGCTATCAAAACGGCGGCCAACAGATAAACTGAGAGGAGGGGCATGTTCGGCAGTTTACCCCAAAACATCACGTCTCTGGCCTGCTCGATGACCGGCGTTAAGGGGTTGAACAGCAGCAGGTGGCGATATTGTTCGGGAAGTGCGCTGGCGGGATAAAAAATGGGCGAGAGAAACATCAGGACTGTAGTGAAAAGACCGATGAGTTGAGAGACGTCGCGCAAATAGACACCCAACGATGCCAATCCCCAAGTCAACCCCATGATCAACAATAGCAACGGCAAGATGACCAGCGGCAGGAACAATACCGTCGGGTGAGGCATACCGAAAAGAATGAGATAGGCGATCAACCAGACACCAAGGCTGATGAAGGTATGGAACAGGGCGGACCCCAAGGCGACCCAGGGAAGTATCTCCAATGGAAAAACGACTTTTTTGACGTAATTGACATTGCTCAGAATCAAGCTCGGCGCCCGATTGAAACATTCTGCAAACAGATTGAACACGATCAGGCCGGCAAACAGTACCAAGGCAAATTCTGTTTTGGAATCACTCCCGGTATTCCAGCGTGCCTTGAACACGACGCTAAAAACGAAAGTGTAAACGATGAGCATGAAAATCGGGTTGAAAAATGACCACAGGATACCGAGCACAGATCCCCGATAACGGCCAATGATTTCACGTTTGACCAAGGCTGCGGCCAGGGAACGATTGCGCCATAAGCTGGCGCACATCTCAACTGGAGAGATTGACAGTGGTTGCATCAGACAAAAACCTCAGCCTCGGCCAACAATTGCGCAACCGAATCCTTCGCTGCTAAGAGCGGTTCTTCTAACAGAGGCCAGGCGATGTCAATATCTGGGTCAGACCAGAGCAGGCTTCGTTCATGCTCAGGTGCATAATAAGCGGTTGTTTTATAGAGGAATTCAGCCGTTTCACTTAATACCAGGAATCCATGGGCAAAGCCTTCAGGAATCCAAAGTTGTTGTTTGTTCTCTGCACTCAAACGCATACCAACCCATCGACCAAAGGTTAGAGAGCTTTTTCGGAGGTCGACCGCAACATCGAAAACCTCGCCCTGGATGACTCGAACCAGTTTGCCCTGGGGCTGCATAATTTGGTAATGCAAACCACGCAAGACATTTTTAATCGATTTGGAGTGATTGTCCTGAACAAATTCGCATCTCAGACCGGTTGCCTGCTTAAAGGCCATTGCGTTAAAGCTTTCAAAGAAAAAACCGCGATCGTCACCGAAAACTTTCGGCTCGATGACCAACACTTCCGGAATGGTTGTGGGGGTGACCTTCATCAGGAAACCTTATTCTTGAGAATTGCCAAGAGGTATTGTCCATACCCGTTCTTTGCCAACAGTTGAGCAAGAGCTTCCATCTGCTCGTCATTAATCCAGCCCAGACGATAGGCGATCTCTTCCGGGCAAGCGATTTTGAGTCCCTGCCTTTTTTCAATGGTCTGGATGAACTGACTGGCCTCAAGCAGGGATTCATGGGTGCCGGTATCAAGCCACGCATAGCCACGGCCCATGATTTCGACGCGCAATTGGTTTGCTTCGAGATACACACGGTTGACGTCGGTGATTTCCAGTTCTCCGCGAGCAGACGGTTTGATATTTTTAGCAATATCAACAACCTCATTATCATAAAAATATAAACCAGTCACCGCATAGCTGGATTTGGGCTGCTGAGGTTTTTCTTCCACGCTGGTGGCCCGCCCCTCTTCGTTGAAGCTGACGACGCCATAGCGTTCAGGGTCGTGGACACGATAGGCAAAGATACTTGCTCCGGTTGTTTGTGTGCAGGCATTAGCCAGAAGCTTGTGGAGATTGTGCCCATAAAAAACGTTGTCGCCAAGCACAAGGGCAACTTCGTCCATGCCGATGAACTGCTCGCCGATGAGGAAGGCCTGTGCCAACCCATCAGGGCTCGGCTGGACTGCGTAACAAAGGTTGATCCCCCACCGGCTGCCGTCTCCCAGCAATTGTTCAAAGCGAGGAGTGTCCTGGGGTGTGGAGATGATCAGGATATCCCGGATACCTGCCAGCATGAGCGTCGACAGAGGATAGTAGATCATCGGTTTATCGAAGATCGGCAGCAGTTGTTTCGACACGGCCAGGGTGGCCGGATAAAGCCGGGTGCCGGAGCCCCCTGCGAGGATTATACCTTTACGCATAGTGTGCCTAATTAAAGGATTTGTTGCAGAACATGATTCAACCCTTCTTGCCACGGGGGTAAGTGTAAGCCAAAGGTTTCCCGCAGTTTGTGGGTAGCCATTCTTGAATTCGCCGGGCGAGGGGCAGGTAGAGGGTATTCGGCAGTGGTGATGGGACGGATATTTTCAGGCTTGAGCCTCAGTGGTTTGCCGGTGCGGTGCGCCGCCTCGATGACAGTTTTGGCAAAGTCGCACCACGTTGTCACACCGGCAGCGACGAGATGATACAGGCCGAAAGGGAATTCGTTATCCCTTGCACGTTGATATTGCCCGAGTATTTGCGCGGTCACATCGGCGATCAGTGCCGCTGAAGTGGGGGCGCCAAACTGGTCGGCAACGACAGTGAGGCTCTCCCGTTCAGCCGCCAGCTTCAGCATGGTTTTCGCGAAATTATTACCCTGCGCGCCAAAGACCCAACTTGTCCGGAAGACGAGATGTTTGGCAGTACATTTTCGCAGGGCCTGCTCCCCAGCCAGCTTGCTTTTGCCGTAGACACTCTGCGGATTAGGAATATCATCTTCGTTATAGAATGCCTGTTTGGCGCCATCAAAAACGTAGTCGGTGCAGTAATGGACAACCAGCGCCCCAATTTTGGCCGCTTCCTCACCCAAAATTGCAGGGGCCACGCTGTTGATTGCGAAGGCAGTTTCTGGTTCGGACTCCGCCTTGTCGACAGCAGTATATGCTGCAGGATGAACAATAATGTCTGGTTGGACTTCTCTGACCAGATCGCGAAGGGCTTTTTGATCTGCAAGATCACATTCGGCTTGGTCAACAGCTCTGACCTGTCCCAGCGGCGCCAGCGCCCGCTGCAGTTCAAAGCCGACCTGCCCATTTTTTCCTGTCAAAAGAATCCGCATGGTTATGCTCCGTATTGTGTGTCAATCCAGTTGCGATAGGCACCGCTTGTCACGTTCTCCACCCACGCCTGATTGTCAATGTACCAGCGGACTGTCTTGCGGATGCCGGACTCGAAGGTTTCAACAGGTTTCCAGTCAAGTTCGCGTTCAATTTTGGTGGCATCAATTGCGTAACGGCGATCGTGACCGGGGCGATCCTGAACGAACATAATTTGTTCTTTGTAAGCCTGTCCATCAGATCTCGGGCTGAATTCGTCCAGGATCTCACAGATCATCTGCACAACTTCCATATTGGTTTTTTCGTTCCAGCCGCCAATATTGTACACCTCGCCGAGCCGCCCTTTTGCCAACACGCGCCGAATGGCGCTGCAGTGATCCTTGACATAGAGCCAATCACGGATTTGCCGACCATCACCATAAAGAGGTAAAGGCTTGCCGGCAAGCGCATGGTGGATACAGAGCGGAATCAACTTTTCCGGAAACTGATAGGGACCGTAGTTATTGGAGCAATTGGTTGTTAACACCGGCATCCCATAGGTGTGGTGGTAGGCACGAACCAGATGGTCGCTTGCAGCCTTGCTGGCCGAATACGGGCTATTGGGCGCATAACGGTTTTGTTCTGTGAAAGCAGGATCGCTGTGGGTGAGCGAACCGTAAACCTCGTCAGTGGAGACATGCAGGAAACGAAAACGGGACCCGTCACCCTCCTGTAATCCTTTCCAATGCGCCCTTGCGGCTTCCAAGAGACGAAAGGTGCCGACGATATTCGCCTGGATGAAATCCTCGGGTCCGTGAATACTGCGATCAACATGCGATTCAGCGGCAAAATTAACAATGGCGTGCGGTTGGTGCTCAGCTAACAGGCTCAAGACGAGTTCATAGTCACCGATGTCGCCTTTGATAAAAAGATACCTTGCATCACCTGCAAGCGATGCGAGATTTTCCAGATTACCGGCGTAGGTTAACGCGTCAAGGTTGATGACTAGCTCATCGGTTTGATTGAGCCAATCGAGGATAAAATTACTGCCAATGAAAGCCAGCTCCACCGGTCACTAAAATTGCCATAGTCTTCTACCGCTTAGAATTGCAACGACTGGATAATAGAAAAATTAATGCCGAAACTTTTGAGCTGATCAATACAGTCAGCAACCGTTGCCTATGAACCCGGATAGCGCCAGAAACCGGATTCAACCAGCAACCTCGCGGAACAAATCGGCATACGCCCGACCCAACGCCGGCCCAGAGAACAGCCGCTCGTAGCGGGCCCGCGCACCGCGACCTAGCGACTCAGCAAAACTGGAATCATACAACAAAGCATTCAGAGCAACAGCCAGCTCAACCGGGTTATCGGGCGGCACCACCAACCCGGACTCTTCGTGCGCATTAACGAATGAAGTTCCGGTGCCGATTTCGCACGAAACGAGGGGCCGACCAAAGATGGAAGCTTCGACCAGAACCATCCCATAAGCCTCCGAACGCAAGTGGGAGGGCAACACGATTGCCCTGCAGTGTTGGAGCAGGGCGACCTTCTCCTCGTCGGAAATCTGTCCGGCAAACAACACATTCGCCGCCGCCAATTGGTCGGCAAAGGCCCGCAGCTTGCCGCCCTCCGGCCCCGATCCAACAATCACGATGCGTGCCTTTACCTGCCGAGCCGCCTCAATCAGGGTAGGCAACCCTTTATAATACCGCAGGACACCGATAAAGAGGAAATAGGGTTCATCTGTTGCCAATCCCAGACGGGAAAAGACGGCCTCGTCCCCGTGCGCCGGATAGGACTCTTCCACGATCCCCAGTGGAATCACCCGCACCTTGTCGCGGATTGCAGGGTCGGAAAGCACCGGACTGGTTCGCGCATAGGCCGGGCAATTGGCCACAATGGCGCGCATACTGCGCAGCGTCCGCCACATCAGCGGCGCATACGCCCGGCCCAGCCACCGCTGGCGAACTACATCCGAAACATAGGTCAGCACCGCCGGCGTCTTCACGCCGGTTACTGCCTGCATCAGGTCGGCATACGGCCAGGGATGGAGAAAATGCAGCACATCGGACTGCCCGGCAAGGCAGCGAAATTTGGCCAGTGCATCGACACCGCCCAAGTCGCAAGAAGCCGGTGCTGCCCAGGAGCGAGAACGTACAACCTGCGCCTCCGGGCGCTCGATCACCGTCGGGTGGGGTTGTGGGGACAAGGTGAAAATCGTGTTTGAAACCCCCATAGCCTTCACCGCCAGACACAACTGGCGAATCGCCTCTTGCATCCCGCCCTGCGGATCCGGAAAGTAGGTCCGGTAGACGTGCAGCACAGAGGGATTCATTTTATCCAGCCTGCTCCGCAGATCGCATCTTCTTCCACGCTGCAAATAAAGCAGCCGACAGCCCCATGCCCAGTACTACCTCGGTGGCCACCGTCATCCACGCCGCCGCCCAGACACCATAAGCCGGCAGAAGCAACAGATTCCCTGCAACATTAAAAACGGCAGCAGCAGTCGAGGTCCACACATAATGACGATCCAGTCCCAGGGCAAAGACGCCCTGCCCGAGTACACCATTGGCCAGTGCACAAACCAGCATCAGGCTCAGCACTTTGAACAGACTGCCCGCCAATGCAAACCCTTCACCAAAGACCAGCCGGAAAAAAATATCGGCCGTCGGCAACGCCAGCAAAAATATCAGCAAACCAACGCCGCCGGCCAAGATGGCAAGACGCCCAATCCTCAACAAAGCCATCTGCCCAAGGGCGTCCGCATCCAGTCGAAAACGACGGAACAGTAAGAGACTCACCGGAGAAGCCAGCAGCAGGAATGCCTCGATAAGGCGAAAAGCGACGCCATACGCCCCAACATCGCCCCTCGGCACCCCCATCAACTTGAACAGGAGTATATCTGATCGAAAATAGATTACCGTCGTTAGGTCAAGCCAGATCAACGGTACAACAACGGCGTAAATCTCTCTGGGCACTCGAAATACGGGGAGTACCCAGCCGCCCCGCATGAGCAGCAGTAAAAAAAGCATCGCGCCAAAAAACTGTGCCGTCAGCACTTCCCAGGGCGCATTGGCTCCCCACCACAAGGCCATGACCATGCAGGCCGCCGTCAGCGCCCGACTGACCATCTGCCAGAAAGCATCGTGCGCCAGGCGCCCCTGCCCGCGCAGGATGGCCATCGAAAACTGCCCGAGCACAGCAACGCCAAATGCGCCCACCGTGGCCAACAGGGTCGGCCAATGCAACGAAAATGGATTGATTACGGCCAGCAACGCCAGCAGCGCCATTGCTATGTATGCATGGCCGAAAGCAAAGCCATGCAGATCCACGCCATGCGTCGCAAGTGCCGACGAAGCCCGGACCGTCTCACGCAGCAGCAACTTGCCAAATCCGCCATCGATTAGAATTAAAAGGAGAGCCCCCAGGGAGACCGCCTGGGCATAGACCCCAAATATCTCTGGCCCGAATCGCCGGGCGATGAACACGCTGAGGACGAACGAAACCCCGCCGACAAAAACAATCGCCAGCCACTGAGCCCCTAGCAGACGCCTCAGCACCATTTGCTCCTCCACCTGGACAAACGGGCAACACAAACGCACATACTGAAGCCTCTACGCGACAAGGGCCTGGCGATAAACGCTAATCGTCTCGACTGCAGTCTTTTTCCACGAAAACCCAGCTGCCCGCTGTATCCCCTTGTGCGCGAGCCCTGCGGCAAACGCACGATCTTCAAGGACCCGATGCAAGGAGTCGGCTATCGTATCCACGTCCTGCGGGTCGACAAGGATGCCCGCATCGCCCACAACCTCAGGCAAGGAACTCGATTGTGACGAAATCACCGGCACGCCGCAGGCCATTGCCTCGAGCGGCGGCAAGCCAAAGCCCTCATAAAGCGAAGGGAAAACGAACGCCGCCGCACCGCTGTAGATCAACGGCATCGCTGAGTCAGGCACATAACCCAGCGGTTTGATCACGCCACGCTCGACGAGTGGCTTCATGTGTGCTTCCAGACCGCTGTTCAACCAGCCTCGCATACCGACCAGCACCAGCGGAAACTGTCGCTGCAAGGCAGCCGGCAACAACGAATAAGCATCGATTAAAACCGGAATGTTCTTGCGGGGTTCCAGCGTCCCTACCGATAACACATACTGGCCAAAAGCGAGCCCGTGCTCAGCCAGAAACGGTTTGCATTCTTCCGGAGCACGGGGAAAAAATTCGGAGGAAAACCCCAACAGGACAGATGTTACCCGGTCGGGATTCAGCCCGAACATCTCGACCAGTTCCTGTTTGACGAAACTGCAGTCGGTGAGAATCGCTGCCGCACGCTCCAGAGAACGAGGAAAATAGCGGTTCATCGCAGCCAGACGCTGCTTGGGGTGCGTCTCGGGATGACGAATCCAGGACAGGTCGTGCACCGTGATCACCGACGGTCCAGGAAAACGATAGGCCAGATAATTTGGCTCGTGGTACAGATCGATAGGACGCTGCAATAAGCCCAGAGAAAACTGCGCCTGAAAAATCAGGTTTTTGATCATATACGACCAGGGAATTGCTCTTTTAATACAATTCTTGATTGTATCAATATTCGGCAACGGCTGCTCCCGGAGCTGCTTGTTCCAGGTGCCGTAGAAAAAGGTAGGACTCACGTCGTGCGCTTCAAGGCATTCCTTTCCCAGATGATACACATACTGCCCAATGCCGGTGCGTGGTGACAACAGAGCCGTCGCATTGATGCCAACTCTCAGCGGCGCGTCACTCATTGACATACATCCAGCGCAACGTCTCCTGCAACGGAATCATCTCAACATCACCAATCGCCCGCCGCAGTTTTCCCGCATCCCCCTGCAAGCGTTTCACTTCATTGATCCGGACAAAAGCAGGATTGACACGTACCTCAATTTCATAACCGGCAATGTCTGCCACCATCGCCAGCACTTCCTTGAGAGAATACACCTCCCCGGAACAGACATTAAAGACCTCGCCGGCGGGTGCTTTTTGCAAGAGGGCAGAATAGATACGCGCTATCGTGCGCACATCGGAAAAATCGCGCTCGACATCAATGTTGCCGAGTTCGATTACCCTCTCTTTTCGTTGGAAATGGCCAACAATTTTGGGCAACAAGAATTGCGGCGTCTGACCGACACCCGTGTAATTAAACGGCCGCGTAATCACAATCGGCAGGCGATCCATCCACAGCCGTGCCATGTACTCCATGGCCAGTTTGCTGACCGCGTAATCATTGGCCGGAGCAGGCAAAACGGATTCATTTATTATTTCAACTGAGGCATTTCCGTAAATATTGGCGCTGCTCACCAGCAGCACCGCGTGCGGGCGCTGCTCCAATCCGGCCAACGCCTCCAGCAGGTTCCGCGTTCCGATGAGGTTGACCCGGTAAATAGCCTCAACATCACCATGGGCAACAAAGGAAATCGCCGCCAAGTGGGCGACTACATCCGGCTGTATTGTAGCCACCGCCAATCGCACCTGTTCACGGTCACACAGATCGACCTTCAATATCCTGCCGCTGGCCGGCAAGGCATCATGGGCGGTGCCAAACACCTCATATCCGTCTGCCTCTAAGGCTTGGGCCAGATAATGGCCGGTAAAGCCCCTCAGGCCGGTAATCAGAGCACGTGGCATTTCAGAAGGAGACCCCATGCTCATTGCGCCTTAAATCGGACTCGACCATCATGGCACACAGTTGCTCCAGGGATGTTTGGGGTTCCCATCCCAGCTTCTGTTTTGCTTTTTCCGGATTGCCAATCAGCAGCTCCACTTCGGACGGACGATAAAACTTTGGGTTCACGCGAACAATCGTCTCGCCGGTCACAGTGTCAATGCCGACCTCATCCTCCGCGTCCCCATTAAAATCGACATCGACGCCGACAGCTTTGAACGCCATGGAAACAAAATCACGGACTGTTTCCGTCCTGCCGGTGGCAAGCACATAGGTGTCAGGCTCTTCCGTCTGCAGCATCCGCCACATGCCTTCAACGTATTCCTTGGCAAACCCCCAGTCACGCTTGGCATTCATGTTTCCAAGCTCCAGCATATTCAATTTGCCCAGTTTGATCTTGGCCACAGCATCGGTAATTTTACGGGTGACAAATTCAAGCCCTCGCAACGGGGATTCATGGTTAAAGAGAATGCCGCTGCAGGCAAAGATATCGTAGCTCTCACGATAATTGATCGTTATCCAGTGCGCATACAACTTGGCCACGCCATACGGACTTCGGGGATGAAACGGGGTCGTTTCCACCTGCGGTATTTCACGCACCTTGCCGAACATTTCAGAGGTGCTGGCCTGATAATAACGAATGTTCGGGTTGACAATGCGAATAGCTTCTAACAAGTAGAGTGCGCCTATACCGGTGATTTCAGCGGTGGTAATGGGCTGATCAAAAGACACACTGACAAAGCTCTGCGCCGCTAGGTTATAGACTTCGGTCGCTTCCGCTTTCTGCAACAAACGGATACAGGAAGACAGATCCGTTAAATCAAACTCGACTAAATGCAGATTGGGATGCGTATGCACCCCGAGTTCTTCAATGCGCCAGAAATTGACGGAACTGGTGCGGCGGTAAGTGCCATACACTGTATAGCCTTTGTCGAGCAGAAGTTGCGCCAGATAGGCGCCGTCTTGACCGGTCATCCCGGTAATAACAGCATGTTTCATAATCGCCCTTCAAAAAAATTGTATAGAGAACTCGAATGAAAATGTAAAAAGTTTTCGTCCAGCTAAAAATTAACATTCTAAAAATAATAAGACCAAATCAACTCTTGACTTCGTGGGCAGCGAACCTGAAAACGTAAAATTTATTGATGAGGAATGAGGTGATCACATAAACAGCGCCAGCAAGTAGTTGCGATAATCCCTCGTGCACACCAAAAATATTGATCAGGAAAATCAACATCCCCAAGTTAGCAAAATATGCAATAACTGAAACCATAACGAACCGCGCCACTGTTCCCCTTCCTGGCACAGCTCCTCTAAACGTAAAACTCTGATTAAGCATATACGAGGTTGTCATTCCGAGAGCATAACCGACCACGTTACTTATAACCGCAGAAAAACCAAAAGCATACATACATAAAAAAATTATGGCGTAACCAATCGCGGTGTTCAGCACCCCAACAAGCAAATACTTTACAAACTGGCTCATTCGTTATGGACCGCGACCGTCCAGTATTGCCCTCCGAGCGGAAGCCAAGCCAAGTAACCCTCCAGTGACCTCAAGACAGAAAACCTGGGTGGAAAAACCAAGCAATAGGCAGGACGACTCGGCTGTAAACCGGCAGTGCTTAGAAGTGAACAGAGTCCTGAAGGCTTAAGTAACACTGCGTCCCTATCATATGGACACGCATTGACGATCCGACGAGTCACCGGATTGTATGGGTTGTGTTCGAACACATAGAGTTTCCCCTTTTGCCGAAGACGTTTTCCTAAACACTGAGCTACCTGAAGTCGCTCAAAGACCGAAATGTGATGAAACACTCCAGCTACGAAGATCAAATCGAACTGCCCTAACTCAAGATCGTCATGTTCAAGCTCAAAGCGAATACCTGAATATTGCTTGCGGGCGACACCAAGGCTTGCCTCTGAAATATCCGAACCCACGATCTCGGCCCCCGGAAACAGTTCTTGGAAATATGGTATATTTCTTCCGATCCCACAACCATACTCAAGAATCCGTTCGACCGAGCCCTGCATGTCTTTTCTTAGAATCTCAATCTTGTACCTCGCAAAATATGCCACGTTTGACGAGAAGAATTTTGTCCCCTCGTACAATAACTTATCATAATTCTCGGTATATTCATCGAAGTCCACTTTATTTTTCATCAAAAAACTCCGCGATTTAGAAACCTTGCCACGCACCCACCAACAAGCTGCTAATTTTTACATTCAGCGATCGCAGAAGAAATATCTACATCAAAATCCATCAAGTTGAAATAAAGTTGCCTTGAATCTTTTAGTGCATCAAGCCGTGGCAAGTCCGCCTTGAATTCCAATTTTCGCACATCGCCAGCCGTCAAGTTCACTGGAAATTTCACGTATTGTCCTTCCGCCGACGCCGCCAATCTTAATGAAGATCCTGTACCCATCACCTCAACGTGGCCAGGGTGAGGGAAAACCAGCAGGAAAGACACGCAAGCGGAAACACTCTCTTGACCAAGGTTTCGTAGAGCCACGCTGGAACGATCCTGGGACCAACGGAATGATTTGCCATCCGAATTTTTCTCTTCGTCGTAGAATCCCTTACCCCACTCAACGACAACTTCCGGTCCCAACAATCCTGCTGCAAGCCGCTCGAAATCATCTTTCGGCATGCGGGCACGCAAATCTGCTTCAGCCTCTCGCAAATCCAGAACAACAAAACGATTACTCGCGATATCGATAGAAGTTACATTTCCTTGCGCAAGACTTTTGATCAACTGCTCACCGTTATCGGCATATGCAAACCGATCAACCCAAATCGCCTGAAAACCAGATAATACAGCTGCCCTGATCAAATCATCGCCTTGCTTACCAGCCATTTTTGTCTGCCACGCCCGATGGCGTAGCGAAAAACTCGGCCAACTCCAGCGCAGCTCTTTCGACCAGATAAAGGGGCGAACATGATCATAATAATTCATTTTGTTGAAGGATAAATTAAGCGGGTACCCGGTGAACGGGAGCTGTAAAACAGCGGTACCGCTGGGGAGTTGGTCCTCCAATCTCTCTACCATCATCCGCTCTTCTGCTGCACGGGCTATATTTTCATCTCGCTGGGACAACATACTTTTCCGATCCAGCAATTGATCATACAAACTGAACGCAGCAAGGCCGAAAAAAATTCCGAGCAGGATACGGCGACGCAAGCAATCTGCTTCAAGCGTTATTTTCTGAAGCCACATACTCGCCGCACAAATCGAAAAAAAAGACAAAAAAACCGAAAACCGATTATATGCCCGTATGTCTGGAACAGTCAGGACGTTAAATACCGCCCCAAATCCGCCAACGGTTATCACCAAGATAATAGCAATACTGAACGCCGACAGGATAGAAAGTCCATTCTCCTCTCCTACCCCAACGAGTTGCCGGAGGGAAAACAAAAACATCAACAACAAACCGATGGTGCCA
Source organism: uncultured delta proteobacterium (assembly GCA_963733595.1). Classification (GTDB taxonomy): domain Bacteria; phylum Desulfobacterota; class Desulfobulbia; order Desulfobulbales; family Desulfobulbaceae; genus Desulfobulbus. The sequence goes on from CAVTDN010000010.1 coordinate 81,134, forward strand.
TACAGGCCCAGCCGGACGGTCACATTCTCATTTTCATTGGGAAAACTTGCAGCAATATCTTTCTGGGCGTATTGAGCCAGCGGGTGAATGACATTATCTTGATGCGGCTGTATCATCCGCCGAATTTTGGCCCCATAAATTTCGGCCTCGAGGGGGCTCTTGTAGCCCATCTCGGGCGGCTCTCCGTAGGTTGTTCTACTATTGAACGCTGGAATTAAATTCAACGCTGTAGAAGCTGTTACCACGACCACCGCAAGCACTGGCAAAATGAATTGCCTGTACCCTGCGGCCTTACTGAATGAAATAGTAGCGGCAATGGAAAGCAGAATTACTGCAAAAAAACTGTAGTAAATATAGTTAAATCCTTGAAACAAGCAGCCAAGCAATCCAATGACCGTTGCCTGCTTTGGACGCCGAATATACCTACCCTTTGAAGCGACGACAAAAGCCAGCAAGCAGAGCAACGGAACCAAGTAATAAACAAGGTTCAGGTGTTCAAATCGAAGTAGGGCATAGGGCAAGAATGCATAGAGCACTCCACCTGTAGCCGCGAATACCCTCGAAAGGCCAAGCTGATATGAAGCATAACTAGCCGACCACGAGCTGAACACCAAAGTCGAGAGCCAGAACAAATTCATTATCAGCCCTGGCTCATCGGTAAATAAAGACAGGAACTTCATTAATGACCAATCGACGCTGGTCAGTAGGGGAAAGGCCGCGCCTGGGTACGAAAACGGAGCAGACAGATGACTGATAACTGTTGGCCAGCCATCTTGAAGCAACCCTTTAATGTACATCAGGACTACGAGAGAATCACCGCCGTACCCCAATGGGATCTTCAAATTATAACTATACAAACGGAGGCTAACTGTAGCGATAACCAGCACAAGTGATGCCTGAACCACCATGAAAAGTAGCTGATAAATCGATCCGTTATTGATGATTTTCACTTCTCGCATTTTTCTATTCGGCGGAGAGTTCAACAATTCGGCATTGATGCAATCAATTTCATTGAAAATGTAATCCTGATGCTTGGACGCTACTACTTGGACAAGGATTCCCGCTCAGAATCTGCCCTCCGGGTCACTCTGTACGCGAAAGCACAGGATTTCCTTCCTCTTTTCCCTTTCACTGATGCATCTCAACCACCAAACGGCGGCAGTTGTCGCCCCGACAGAATCATAAATCACTTGCGAAAACCCACCTCAATAAAAGTGCACGTGCTTTTCCTCGAAAATGAGGCTGACGGATTCCAGATAAGAGCGAGGCTATACCGCTGTGCGGGCTTGATTCGATGGGCAAACGGTCGCTTATAAGCGAGCAACCCCAATGATGAACTCAACCAAGGTTAAAAATTCTCTTGAGTTCCGACCTGTACGTACTGATTAGGGAAGAAGAGCAAAAAAAATCGATCACCCTCTGACGCGCCACTTGAGCACGCTTCCTGGCCTCATCAGGGTTCTGCCGGACAAAAGATAGTTGTTCGGCAAGGGATTCCACCTCCGGATCAGCCCACACGAACCCTTGGGGGTAGGGAATATAGTCTTCCTCCAACTCGACATGCTTAAATGAAATCGGAAATGCAGCATCGGAAGTTACAAAAATATCGACCCCGCCGGAAGGAGTTGCAATGACGGGAACACCCGCGCCCATGGCATCAATGACGGTCAAACCGAGCCCTTCCGAACGATGGGGCGATACATATGCAGTGGCTGCTCCGATCAATGAATGCAGTTCAGCATCCGACAATAGGTGGTCGATGATATTAATACGTGCATCTCGTTCGGCTGCTTCATAGAGCCGATTAACCTCAGGAATCATCCGATTCGGGTAGGTGATCTTGAAAGTCAGCCGAACTGACTGATAACTTGGTCCTTGTGGAAACGCCTTCCAGAACGCAGCCAGCAGTGCTCCTGGATTTTTCCTTTCAAGAATGCTATTCGCGTCGAAACAGTATACAAAATTTTCACCGTCCGATGACGGCTTGGCTTGCCATTGCAGGTTGCTTAGATAGGAGAGATAAGGGGGAACCAGGCGCACGGGCTTGGCTGTCGACTGCTTAAGTGCTTGCTCAATAAAAGGAGTGGGAGCCCAGAACTCATGAAAATATTTCATGGACACCTGCCACTCAGGGCGCAGGGTAGAGAGTTCCCAATACCAAACTGCAATATTGTATTTGTTTCGAAAGAGTTCTTCCCCGCCGTCCTGCAACATAAGGGGCAAGGTGTCGCCGTTCATATGAACAATATTGATCGTGGCGTCGTCCATGTAAGGAGGCAGTGTGACTGCATCCTTGCTCCTTTCCTGTATCGCAAATTCGCGTTGCTGCGCTCGGCCACCCAAAGCCTCTATGCCTGCCGCCCGCAAGCCATCGAGATAGCCTCGCGCGCTCACACCAAGCCCGGAGACCTTGTCCAGGGGACCGATGACATTGATGCCGCGGCTCGGATCTATGCAGTCTGGTATTGCGGGATGGGCTACTTTGTTGACATAAATGTTCTGGGTGATCTCCAGGCGAGGACGCTGATTGGCTCTCAACCCTTTGGCACGTCCTATGTGAAGAAAATGGCTCAAGGGCCTATCCAGCCATGGCTGTAGCTCCGGATTCGAGGACAGGTAGCGGCACGGATCGAACCCTTTCGATGCCTTCAGCCCGATGGACTCACCAAGAGCGGCATAGTGATAGAGAGCACAAATCGAACGCAGAGCATTCTCACCAAATTGGGTTCGGTAAAAGCTGGGGTCGAAAACCGAATTAGGCCACCGCCCCTCACGATCACCAAAGTGGACGTAATGTAACAATGGCTTGACGCCGAGCGCAGCCACGTCAGGGTATGAGGAAAGATAAAAATCCTCATCGAACAATCCGAATTTGAGAATGGTCAGCACCTGCCTAGCCAGGGTGTGTTGAGCCGTTGCTCCCTCCATACTAGCGGCCCAGTAAAAACCGAGACCTGGAGCTGCTTTTCTAGCTTCACCCTCCAGTCGTACACATAATGCGTGATAGTCGTCGCTAGAAAATGGATCTAATGGGTCAACGATCTGTTCGATATTTTTACTCTTCATAGTATCAATGACTAACGAGTGGCAAGTCCTGAGACTGCTTCTGAAAGTGCTTGCTGAAATAGGGGTCACGGTCGATCACCTGCTTCCATCGATCCAGGAACGCTTCGCGTTCTGAATCCTTGTCGTGCTTGCGATTGAAGCTCGAGTTGTGAAAATGGTATAGTGTTGCAGCAGGTGTATAGACAATACGATAGCCATGCTTGACGCATTTCAGGCAGAAATCAAGATCGTTATAGTCGGTCTGGAAGCACTCGTCGAAGCCACCTATCTCGTCGTAAACATCCCTCCTATAAGCGAGTAATGCACCTGTAACGGCGCTGTAGTTGCGATCGATCGAAGCGAAACCTGCGTACTCCTTGCCGTCTGGAACAGTCCGATGAAACATGTGCCCGGCCGAGCCGTGGAATCCCAGAGCAATTCCAGCGTGTTGCAACGTCCCGTTGGCGAACAGCAATTTGCCACCCACGGCACCGATGGCCGGCCGAGCTACCTGGGTGATCAGTGCTTGAATCCAATCGTTTGAAATGACTTCTAAGTCATCGTTGAGCAGGATTACAATGCCTGAAGTAACTAACGAAGTTGCGAAGTTGGCCTTACGGGCAAACGAGAAGGTAGCTTCCTTGGGGTATGTATGGGTGACATGACCATGCGCACTCAGCAAGGATCGCAGGTCCTCGGGGACAAAGCCGTCATCAACAACGACGATCTTATAGTCAGTGAAAGTCGATTTCTCAATAATCGAACGAACGAAATTAGTTGCTAAAACCACCTTGCCACGCCCTGGAATTTCCCGCGTATGCATACCTGTAAGAATCAAAAGGGTTACAGGGACGTCTTTATGCACTGGCCAACATACCTGAAGACTGCCATTATCAGGGCGGACGATTACCCGTACCTCCGAATTTTCTTCGCGGAGATATTGCTCCAGAACACTGCGGGCGGCATCAATCGTGGTTGATGGAAAGAAGCCGCCCAGCCGAGCCTGTAGTGGCGCATGACGAATATAAAGAGCATCATCAACATGAGCGATGTAACGAGCCCGGCGTGTCACAGCAAGGCCTAACTCGTATTCAATGGCTTCCGGGGCGTTGATCCTGGACAAGTGAAAATTCAAGAGCAGGGACTTGCGAATAGCAAGGAAGCGCCCGAGCATGTTGACCGAATACTGGTGCTCCGGTGACCAATCAGGCTTGTAGAATGGTTCACCAAACTTTTCATTATCCAAATAACAGATTTCGTCGGTGTAGATGACGTCGGTCAGGGGCGCCAAGCGGACTTTCTGGCCGATCCGCTTAAGCAGATCGTCATCCACTACATCTCCCTGCGTGACGAGCCCCACGAATTGCGCAGTGGCTCGAATCGCTGCTTGAAGGATATTTTGAATTTCGTCATTTTCAATGAGGCTCACTAGTCGGCGAATTCTCCAATCAACATCAAGCCATTCCTCCGCCAGCGTCTGCAGATGACGTGGCGCGACCAAGATAATTTCCCAAGCGGGGTCAGTTTGCCGGAGCACGGATTGAACCGTGCGTTCCAGTGACGCGCTGTTATTTTCACTGATTATCACGACAAAACAGACCGAGGTGCTACTCATTCGCATCTGGCCCAACTCAAAAACGGGCTCCAGTATCTCGTTGGCACTAGCTTTATCGGCTAGCAGAGACTCGGCCTCGAAGTTGACTGGCAGTTCCAGACTTGTCACACTTGGTTGCGCTTCCAAACCTTCCCGCTGAATCAAGAGTCGCAGTCGGTAGTGTATACTGGGAAAGTTCCGAAATAACCAGAAACTGATCCTTTGCTTCAGATAACGATGCGGTTGGAGCAACCTGTCAGCCATCATTAACAATGGACGAGCGAACTTGTTCTTCAACACTTTTTTAATTCCCCTGATTTCACAGTAGTCTCGCACAGGGCCCGGAGAATGCTCAACATCAACTGGCGACTCCGATGACTTTCTCGATCTCGTGCACGCGCGCGGCCACCAGTGCAGTGTCACCCCGCGATTCGACATTGAGCCGCAGCAACGGCTCGGTGTTGGAGGAACGCAGGTTGAGGCGCCAATCGGCGAATTCGAGGCTGATGCCATCGGTACAATCAATAGCCGGATTCTGGTTGGCAAAATGTTCTTCAACCTTACGCAGGGCAGCCGCGGCATCGTCCACCCGGTAGTTGATTTCGCCGCTGCAGGGATAGGCTGCCTCGCGATCACCGACCAGACTGGAGAGCGGTTTGCCAGTACTACTCATCAGTTCGGTAACCAGAAGCCAGGGAATCATGCCGCTGTCGCAATAGGCAAAATCGCGAAAGTAGTGGTGCGCGCTCATTTCGCCGCCGTAGATGGCGTTTTCGAGGCGCATGCGTTCTTTGATGAAAGCATGGCCGGTCTTGCTCTGGATGGGGATGCCGCCTGCGTTCTTGACGATGTCAATGGTGTTCCAAGTCAGGCGCGGATCGTGGATGATTTTTTCTCCCGGGTTGCGGGCAAGGAAGGCCTTGGCCAGCAATCCGACGATGTAATATCCTTCAATGAATTTTCCGTGTTCATCAAACAGAAAACAGCGGTCAAAATCACCGTCCCAGGCAATCCCCATGTCCGCTCCGTGGACGATGACAGCCTCGGCGGTGGCGGCACGGTTTTCCGGCAGCAGCGGATTGGGAATGCCATGGGGAAAGGTGCCATCCGGCTGATGATGCAGCTTAATGAAGGTAATCGGAACGGCCAGTTCCCGGAAACGCGCTTCCAGGGTGTCCACGACGTGGCCGGCCGCGCCGTTGCCCGCGTCGACCACAAGCTTCAAGGGGCGAATCTGCGCCGGATCAATGTAGTGCAGCAAATGCTCGACATAGGGATGGAGAATGGACTGCCGGTGCAGGGTCCCTCGCTTTGCCGGAGGCGGGAAGGTGTTCTCTTCCGCCAGGCGCTGGATATCCTTGAGACCGGTATCGCCACTGATCGGCTGCGCCCCATGCCGGACCAGTTTCATCCCGTTGTAGTCCATGGGGTTATGGCTGGCGGTGACCTCAATGCCCCCGTCGACATCGAGATGAAAAGCGGCAAAATAGACCTCTTCGGTACCGGCAAGGCCAATATCGACAACATCCGCCCCGGCATCCATCAGGCCTTCGGCAACAGCCTGCTTCAGTGAGGAGCTGGTGAGGCGGACATCACCACCGACAACAACCCGCCGCGGCTTAAGGTATTCGCCGAATGCCCTGCCAATGCGGCGGGCAATGTCTTCATTGAGTTCGCTCCCGAGTTTGCCCCGAATATCATAGGCTTTAAAACAAGTCAGTGTCATTGGCAGCGTCCGTAGATGTCCTGAAAACGGACAATATCATCTTCACCGAGGTATTCGCCACTTTGCACTTCGATCATGACCAGGCCGAGGACCCCGGGGTTTTCCAATCGATGCTGGTGGCCGGCAGGAATATAAGTCGACTCGTTGGTTCCGACGAACAGCTCCTGGTTGCCGTTGACCACCTTAGCCATGCCGCTGACCACGATCCAATGTTCACTGCGGTGATGGTGCATTTGCAGGCTGAGACTGGCTCCCGGCTTGACTTCAATCCGCTTGATCTTGAAGCGGGATCCTTCTTCCAGCACCGTGTAGGTACCCCACGGACGGAAAACGGTTCGATGCAATTTATAGGCATCGTGATTCTGTTTTTTGAGACAGGCGACGACTTTTTTCACATCCTGCACCTTGTCAGGATGGACAATAAGCAGGGCATCGTCCGTATCAATTATGATCAGATTATCAACACCAACCGTTGTCACCAGGCGCTCTTCGCTGTGCGCGAAAATGTTCCGGCTGTCGACAAATACCGCCTCCCCGGTGCTCCGGTTGTCATCGGCATCCGCAGCCATAAGCTGGCTGACGGCACTCCATGACCCGATATCGCTCCACCCCATATCTGCAGGAACCATGGCGATTTGGGCGGAGCGCTCAAGCAATGCATAATCAATGGAAATATCCGGCAGTTGCTCAAAGCGTTCACCGGGAATTTCAATCATTGCATCGCCCGGCTGGAGGCTTTGACGCATGCCGTCCCAACAGGCTTGAGCGGCCTGGAAAACATCCGGTGCGTGTCCGGCCATCTGGTCCAGCACTGTGCCTGCCGTAAAGCAGAACATGCCAGAGTTCCAGAAAAAATTCCCTGCCGCCAGATACCCCTTGGCCGTTTCATAATCAGGCTTTTCGACAAAGCGTTTTACAGCCTTGCCTGGGCCGACATCAGCGCCGGCTTCAATGTAGCCGAAGCCTGTTTCAGGTACGTGGGGGACTATGCCGAAGGTCACCAACAGCCCTTGCTGGGCAAGGGTTTTCGCTTTGGCAACAGCAGTGACAAAGACAGATTGATCCTGGACCAGATGATCGGCCGGCAAAATCAGCAGGCAGGCTTCGCGACCAAATTTTTCCGCCACTTGGAGAGCAGCCATGGCAACCGCCCCAGCCGTGTTGCGGCCAAAGGGTTCAAGCAAAAAGGTATTCTGCATAGTCTCGCCCAGATTTGCCTTGGCAAGCTCATCCTTGCTCATGAAAAAATAGTCCCGATTGGTAACGGTCAGCATTTGGCCACCATCGGCAACGGCAGCTGCCCTGCAATAGGTTTTCAAGAGCAGGCTCTGGCCGTCGGCCATTTTCATAAAAGGCTTGGGATGTGCCTCGCGGGAAACAGGCCACAATCGGGTACCAGCCCCGCCGGAAAGGATCACAGGAATTAACATTTGTTCATCCTACATTTGTTTGAAATTTTTGCCTGTACCATTTTTGCATTCAATAAAAAGAGGGTGACAGCTTTACTCCACCGTATAATCGGGCTGATATTCCGGGACAATTTCCTGCAATACCTCCTTGATGCTCCGGCTGTCAAGTCTATTGGCGTGTTGTGCCAAGTGTTCCAGCTGTTCGTTGAGAATTTTACAGGGAATTTCTTTTTCTCCGCGCAGCACCATGATTTTCTCATGATGGGTGTCAACGATACCCTCGCCCTCGGTTATCAATTCTTCGTACAATTTTTCACCGGCGCGCAAACCTACATAGTGAATTTCAATCTCGCTGTCAGGTTCGCGTCCCGTCAGCTTGATCAACTCCCGCGCCATCTGATCGATTTTTATCGGATCGCCCATCTTGAGAATGAAAATTTCTCCCCCTTCACCCATAGAGCCACTTTGGAGAATGAGTTGGGCAGCCTCTTCGGCGGACATGAAGTAACGGGTGACTTCCTTATGGGTGACCGTCACCGGTCCACCTTTTTCGATCTGTCGTTTAAAAAGAGGGATTACCGAGCCGGATGAACCTAGGACATTGCCGAACCGCACTCCCATGAAACGGGTCGAATGGGCGGCCTGCCCGGGGTTTGATCCCGGTAGAACGTGTTCCGTATCCCGTTGCGCTCTGATCCATGCCGGACTGAAATTTCCATCCCAGCATTGACTGTTATACGCGAGCATCAACAGTTCGGTCACCCGTTTGGAAGCGCCCATGACATTCGTCGGCCGGACGGCCTTATCGGTGGAGACCAGAACGAACCGCTCAACACCGTGAAGTATGGAGGCTTCCATCAGCAGTTGCGTACCAAAAATATTATTGTAGACGGCCTGCCACGGGTTGCGTTCAACCAGCGGCACATGCTTGTAGGCCGCTGTATGAAACACAACCGAAGGGCGGTGCTGCTGAAAAACACTGTCAAGCAGGCGCAGATCCTGCACCTTGCCCAGAACGGCTATGGTCTTGACATTCTCGTGTTCGTGGCGCAACTCCATCTGCACATTGTAGAGATTCTCTTCGCTGCTATCAAAGAGGATGATCACGCCGGGGGTGAACCTCAGGGCCTGGCGGCACAGTTCCGATCCGATTGAGCCGCCGGCGCCGGTAATCAACACCGTTTTTCCGGTGAGGTAGCCACCTATTTTTTCCTGATCGAGACGTATCTCGTCCCGCCCCAGAAGATCCTTGTATGAGATATCGCGGATGGTCTTGATCGATACCCGGCCGTTGATCAGCTCGCCCATATTGGGGAGAACCTTGAAAGGCAGTTGCGTTTTCTGGCAGAGGGTGACAAACCGTCGCATCTGCTCCCGGTTGACCACAACGGTGGCGATAAGGATTTCCTGAGCTCCGGTTCGACGAACAAGTTCATTGAGGTCATCGACCAGGCCAATAATGGAAACGCCATGCAATTGGAAGCCGACTTTTGCCGGATCATCGTCGACCAGACCAACAGCCTGGTAGGGACTGTTTTCATTAATCTCGCGGAGAACTTTTTCCGCCGCATCGCCGGAGCCGATCAAAAGCAGACGTTTTTTCTCTTGTGGTACTTCAAAAGGAAGAAAACCGTGGTCACCCCCGAATTTCTGATAGAACCAGCGGATTAATGCCCGATGACCGGCGATCAGAACGAATGTGAAGAAGCAGTCGAGAATAAAGACCGATCGGGAAAAACCATCAAATCGGTTGCCGAGAAGCAGCAGACTGATGATGACGGACGAGGAAAAAAGGGAAACGACAAGGATGTTGACAATATCATTGAGGCTCGTGTACCGCCACATGCCTCGATAAAGTCCGAAAATATAAAAGGAGGGAATCTTGACAAGTAGAACCAGAGGAAGAAGTGCTGTAAATTGGAGCAAAATCAAACTGTTCAGGTTCAACTCAAAACGAATGGCATAGATCAGAATGGCATAGGCCAGAAAAAGCGCCAGCATCACCAGGACGGCATCGATGCACAGAATGATCCAGAATTTGGGATTTCTCGCCAAATTTTTAATTAATTTCAGCTGAATGCGAATTTTGTCGACAATCGTCAAAAACATCAATTTATCCTTTGAGGATACATATCTTTCTTTTAAGCGTGTCCATCCCGCTCAATGCGGAAGGAGAATGTCGACGGTTCTGCCCAAGCTAGAGACTTGATGTTTTTCATTTCATCTGCAAACGGACGACAACAGCGGGCCTATAATGCAATATTTTGAGAATAATTCAATGGATAAAGAGAGCGTTTCCATAATACAGGCCCATGTTTTCATCAGGAAATACAGTCGATCCTACCGCGAAGGGCCTGTGCTTATTGGCTGTACCTTCTATGGCCGCAACAGCGGATCGTTTGTGCAGAAGCCTTGATTGTGTTGTTAAAAACCGGCGCGCAAATCGGCGTATTCCTTGTTCCTCTCCATGTAGGTGGCTACGTAGGAACATTGCGGCACCACTTTTTTCCCTTGGCTCCGGGCATCGTCCAGTGCAAATTTCGTCAGGATGGCGGCCACATTCCTTCCCCGCAGTTCAGGGGGGACAAAGGTGTGGGTGAATGCCAGCACATTCCCCCCTTGCTCCACATATTCAAGCAGGGCTGTTTTCCCCTCAATGGTCAATTCATAACGTTTCATCAGCACATTTTTCTGCGGTTCGTTCTCCATAGCGCCCCCTTCCGTGTCGTTTGCGAATTTATTTTTCCGTCTTGGCCCAACTGCATGGAGTTGAACCTGCAGCCAGGTTGGGTTTGGGCAAGAGGATGTTTTCTTCTCTGGTTTCTGACCTAAAAATGGTACATTGGTATGCTGGACGGGAAGCAAGGAAGTCAACCCGGTTTCATCCCGCGAGCCTGGCGAAAGAATGAAAAACTCTCGACACAGAAAAAAATATCGATTTCGTCTTCTTGGACTGCTGTCCCGAATCAAGGGCATCCCCGACATCGACCGATTTCATCATAACAGAGTTTTTCTTCTTCCGCACGGCGGAGATTTTTTCCCTGCTCTTTTCCAGACGCTTGCGGCGGCAACAACCACCATTTGCGCCGAATTTTACATAGTCAAACCCGACGGCACTGGCCAGGCTTTTGCCCGTGCCTTGCGGGAGGCAGCGGCAAGAGGCGTGCATGTGTCGCTCATTTATGACGCCATCGGCTGTTTCGAAACGCCTTCCTCCTATTTCCAGCAACTGCAGGCCGCTGGCGTGCACTGTCTGCCGTTCAACAAACCGGCCTTTTCCAAAATTCATTGGCTCGATCTCCGCGATCACCGTAAAATGGCGATCATCGACGGCACGACAGCTTTTCTCGGCGGCCTCAACGTCGGTGATGAATACTCCGGTTATGGCGAGAGCTTTGAACGATGGCGCGATGTCGGCATTCGCCTCGACGGTCCCGCAGCCGGTGAATTACAGCGGCTTTTCCGTGAAACCTGGATGCAGGAGGGAGGAATCGATCTCCCGGCGCAAATAACTTCGCCGGCCATGCCCTCAGGCGATGCCGATGTTGTCATCATCAACGGTTCCCCGCATCACACCCGCTCGATCATCCGCAATTCCTTTCGCGTGGCGATGGCCGGAGCGGTGCGCGATATCCGCATCATCACACCCTATTTCGTTCCCGGTCCACGGGTGGTCCGTTCCCTGCTGCGCGCCGTCAAACGGGGCGCAACGGTGCGGATGATCCTGCCTTCGATCAACGATGTGCCGCTGATCCAGATGATGAGCCGCGCCTATCTCAAGCCGCTGCTCGAGGCCGGGGTGGAGATCTATGAGCGCCAGGAGACCATTCTCCATGCCAAGGTGATGCTCATCGACGATCGCTGGGTAACGCTTGGTTCGGCAAATCTCGATTTTCGCAGTTTTCATCGCAATTACGAGATTAATGTCATCATCGACAGCCATGCCTTCGGTGCCCAGGTGGAGACGTTGTTCGGCGAAGAACTCGAAAAATCAAAACGTATTTCGCTCTCGGACAATGCGCGCGCAACCCGGTTGCAACATTTTCTGGAATGGCTGCTGACGCCGTTGAACCGCTTTCTTTAATGAACAGCGCAATCCAGCACGTGCCGCTTTGGAGGCATCTTCTTTTGCGGCACGATCAATCCACGCTTTGCTTGATTTTACGCCTTGCTGGTGTTATCCATCAATCCTTCGAACCGGCCCATGGCAAAGGCTGCACGATCGATCCCCTTAGGGCCGGCCCTGACAGCCGTTGAACCTGATTCACTTTCACCCTGTTTCTTCTCGCACTTCATTGATTGATATGACTGCATATTGCATCGGCATAGACACTGGCGGCACCTACACCGACGCTGTCCTCCTGAACACCGCTTCCGGGCAGGTAGTCGCCTGGAAAAAAGAACGAACCACCCCCCACGACCTCAGCATCGGTGTCGGTCGAGCCTTGACTGGCCTGCTGCAGCAATCGGTTAAAGCAGAGGAAGTAACCAAACTTTCCGTCTCGACCACCCTGGCCACCAACGCTGTGGTGGAGGGACGGGGTGCCAGGGTCGGCCTCTTTGTCCTTGGTTATGTCCGTCACTTTAAACTGCCGGTGATTGCCACCATCTTTCTCAAGGGCGGCCATACCATAATCGGCGAAGAAGATGAGCCACTGGACATCGAAGGGCTGATCGACACCCTGCCGGGGCTGGTCAGCGAGGTCGACAGCTATGCGGTCTGCGGGGCCATGTCGATCAAAAATCCCACCCATGAATTGGTGGCTCAGGAGGCTATTCGCCTGATCGATCCCAAGCCGGTTTTCTGCTCCCATCTGGTTTCCAGCCACCCCGGCATGCTCGAACGGTCGGCCACTGCCTGCCTGCATGCCAAGTTGATGCCGCTGATGACCGATTTTCTGGCGTCAATCCAGCGCTCCATGCTGACGGCTGGACTCGACTGCCCGGTGACCATCATCTGCGGCAACGGCCGAGGGGAGTCCTTAGACCGGATTATCGATCAGGCGGCGATCACCATGGCCAGCGGGCCGGCGGCAACAGCCCGGTTCGGCGCTGCCAGCGGCCTTTCTTCAGCCTTGGTCGTTGATGTCGGCGGCACCACCACCGATGTCTGCCTGATCAAGGACGGCAAGCCCCTGCTCAACCGCGAGGGCTGCATCATCGGCGAATGGCGTACCCATGTCGAGGCGGTGGACATGTACACCTCGGGCGCGGGTGGCGACAGTCATGTGGCCTGTTTCCGAAACGGCCGCATCAGCCTCAAGAACTCCCGGGTGCAGCCGCTGGCCATGACCCCGGACTTACCTGATCCACGAAAATGGCTGAACAATGAAGCTGATTCCATTCTGGTGCTACCGGTGCCGGGACTCGACCAGGATCTGGTCCAGAATGACCCTCTTCTTCGTTTTCTGGCACAACACGGGCCGACCCCCCCCAGCATCATCGCTGAGCAGACCGGGGTTGGCGGCATTGTTCTGGAGAAACGACTGGAACGGCTGATGCATCTCCAACAGGTTGTCCTGGTGGGCTTTACCCCCACCGATGCCCTCCATGCCTTGGGATTGCTCCAGATCGGCAACACCGCTGCCAGCCAAAGCGGCGCCGCAGTGCTTGCCGGCCAGATGGACCTGGCAGTCGATGATTTCTGCCGGCGAGTGGTTGCCGAAACCGAGGCCGCGATTGAAACCATTGTGCTCACCTACCTCAGCCGCTCGGTCTGGCAGGACGGTCAGAGCGCACCTTTTCTCAATCGCCTTGACAACGAACTTTTTGCCGTCCATTTCACCCTGAAACTGCCGATCATCGGCATCGGTGCAGCGGCCCGCTGCTTTCTCCCCGGCGTGGCCAAACGGCTGGGAACGACCGTCTCCTTTCCCGATCACTGCGAGGTGGGCAACGCCATCGGTGCGGCCCTGATCGGCATGGACGGAGGATGACGCACAACGCATTTTTTTGCATTGGTGCGGCGACGGGCTTCTGGGGGGAGATGAAAAACCTCCCTGGCCCCCAACGACAGCCTCGCCAGAAAGGTCTGGCCGAGCCAATGCTGCAACCTTTCCGCTTTACTTCTTGAGCGCTCTGGTTATCTTTGAGAAAGACTCTCAAGTTTTACGGGAATGAATACTTATGGATATTTTACTCAGCCAATTTGACACATACCTGCAGACCTCCCTGCTCGCCTCCTTGGCTATTGCCTTTTTCGGCGGCATACTCGCCAGTCTGACCCCCTGCATCTATCCGATGATTCCCATCACCGCCGGGGTGATCGGCCATGCCAACGTCGGGGGTTCCAGGTGGCGCGGGTTTTCCCTTTCCCTGACCTATGTCACCGGCATGGCCCTGATGTATGCAGCTCTCGGGATCTTTGCTGCCGCCACCGGCCGCTTTTTCGGGGCAATCAACAGCAATCCCTGGACCTTTCTTCTCGTCGGCAATGTCATTCTCCTGTTTGGCCTGGGGATGCTCGATGTCTTTCAACTACCCACCTTTGCTGGACAATTTACGAGCAGACGCCTGGGGATTACCGGTATTTTTCTGGCTGGCATCTCTTCCGCCCTGGTTGCCGGCCCATGCACCACGCCGGTTCTCGGAGCCCTGCTCGCCTACACCGCCTCATCCCAGAGCCTGATCGCAGGCGGATTGCTCCTTTTTGCCTTTTCCCTGGGCATGGGGGTTCTCCTGTTGGGGGTCGGCACGTTTTCCAGCTTCCTCGCCTCGATTCCCCGTTCCGGGGCCTGGATGGTGAAAATCAAAAAAACAATGGGCGTGCTAATGCTTGGCATTGCCCAGTATTTTTTCATCAAAGCCGGTGCTCTGTTCTTCTAAAACTGCACGGTGCACTTCACCTTTCGCCCTCCTCACTGTCACACCGGAAACGATCATGGGAAATACGATTCGAAAAACACTCCTGCTCCTGACCCTGCTGCTCCTTCTTCCCTGCACCGTGCCGGCGGCACAGCAGGGGCAGGCGCTGATCCCGTTCAAGGGCACAGATATCGAGGGCCAGCCTTTTGATTTACAAAAAATCATCGGCAGCAAGCCGGTGATGCTCATCTTCTGGGCATCCTGGTGTCCGACCTGTAAGACCGAGGTGCCGAAGATCAATCAACTGGCCGAGAAATACCAGAGCCGGGGAATGGATTTTATTGCCGTCAATGTGGGCTTTAACGACTCGCTCGAACGGGCCAAGGCCTTTATTCAAAAAACCGGCATGACCTATCCGGCCTTTTTCGACGGAACGGAAACGCTTGCCGAAAAGTACCGGCTGCAAGGGGTGCCGACCGTCATTATTGCCGATAAACAAGGAATAATCCGCTATCGAAATTTTATCGTGCCGGAGATATCCGAAGCCAATTTTGCCCAACTAACAGCGAATTGACGGGGAGATGGAAGAGGGAGGTTACGGTTCTTCTTCTTGACTGACCACTGTATACGCCGCCTGCACTTCCTGAGGGAGAGAGACCGGCTTGCCTGTCTGCAGATCGCAGAAGATAAACAGGGTTGCGGCGGTGGCGAGGACAACACCGTCTTCCGGACGATAGAACTTGTATTTGCGCAGCGACCGGATCTTGTGAAAATCCGAAACCCAGGTCAGGATGTGAATAGTTTCCCCGGCATAGGCCGAGTGGTAATATTCGATGGTATGGGAGCGAATGATCCAGGTTCTGCCAATCGAGGCGTACCGCTCCCTGGGCCAGCCCAACTCGGCCGAGTGGGCCATGGCGGCCTCCTGCATCCACTGGACGTACTGGACATTGTTGACGTGACCGTTGCTATCAATGGCCGTTTCCGGCACCACCAATTGGATCGTACCGACAGCCGTCATTTTTTGCTTTTGCGCGGCGGATCAAAAGAGACGAGATTCCGCCCGGTGGCTGAAAGCAGTCGCTGCTGGGCAAGTTGACAGGCCACCAGGGATTGAGCCATGCGGCCGTAGGTGGTGATCAGATCACGCTGGGCCTCGTTCAACCGCACCAGTGACGCCTCGCCCGCCTCATACTCGTTCTTGGCCAGATCACGATTCTCCTGCACCAGCTTGACCGTCTCCCGCTGGAGCCGGACCTGCTCCTGAGCAGCGCTCAATAGAGCGAGGTCTTGGCGAATTTCGGCGGCAACACCGTTTCGCAGGCCCGCCAAGGTGTAGACAGCTTCCCGTTTTGCCTGCTCGGCCTCGATCAGCCTGGCCTTGTCAGCACCACCGGCATAGAGGTTCCAGGTCATATTCATGCCCACCGTATTGCCGAAATCATCGCTGGTCAGCCCCAGGTTTCCTTCCTTGGATCCCTTCGACTGAACCGGCTACCTGCACCTTGGGATAAAAGGGCGCCTTTGCCACCCCGGTTGCGGCATCAGCCTGCTTCACCACCATTTCCAGGCGCCGAATATCGGGCCGTGCTTTCAAGGCTTCCGTAATCAGCGTTTCCGCTTTCTCTTTCTGCTCGGAGATTGGGGCATCCTTATCCAAAGACTCCAGCCGAAGATGGGGCGGAAAGGCGGCGTCGGACAGCCCGAGCAGGGCGGCCAGTCCGTAACCCGCCGCTTCAAATTCCCGTTGGGAACGAATCAGGCTGGTTTTTGCGGAGTTGAGTTGCACCTTGATGTTCAGGACATCACCCCATGGGCCGGCCCCAACGTTGTAGCGGTTCTGGGCATCCTCCAACTGCCGGGTGTAGAAGGTTTCATCGGCACGGGAAATATCGATATAGGTCTGGGCCAGTTGGGCATTGAGAAAGGCCTCGGCAACCGATGTCACCAGCAAACGCCGACTGTCGACCAGGGCAGCTTCCGCCGACTGCTCGCCGTAGGCTTCCTGCTGTTCCTTGAACGTCCGATAAAAACCGTCAAACAGCACCCAGGTGGCCCGCACACCGGTGGCGTAATAATCAGTGGTCTGGTCTGCCGTTCCCCCTAAAAGTGCAGCAAGGCCTCGGCTCTCCTGGTAGCTGTTATTGGAGGTCCGCACCCGGTCCGCGGATCCTTTCAGGTCAAGACTCGGCCACCAGTTCGCCGCCGCCTGACTCACTCTCGCTCTCGCCTGCTCAATGCGTGACTGGGCGGCCTCCATACTAGGGTTGCCTGCCAAGGCCAAAGATTGGGCGATCTTGAGGTTCAGCACCTTAATCTTTGCCAGATCGGCCGCAGTTGCCTGCCCCTCTGCCGCACAAGCAGGAGCTCCCAGCCAGCAGAGCAGACTCAAAACAGCCACCAGTATTCGTTTCATATCATCCTCCGGTCAACCAACTTCTCACCGTTATCCATTGTCTCTGTACGCCCGTTCTGTGCCGTCGCCCTAGAAAAAAGCCTCCGGAACCAGTTTATTCCAAGCAAAAGGGTAAGGACACAGCGCATCCCCGGCACTATAAACCACTTTCCGAAATGGATTACACAAGAAAAACGCCTTGGATGCAAAAGAGGGCTGCCGCTGCAGGCAGCTCTGCTGATGACAGCGCCGAGATTACGGGCAACCGGCCGGCTAAGGCTACGAATTCACACCCAGGTAAGCTTTTTGCACCGATTCGTTGCTGCGGAGGTTGGCGGCGGTATCGCTGATGACAATTTCGCCGTTTTGCAGGACATAGCCGCGGTGGGCAATGGAAAGGGCCATCAGGGCGTTCTGCTCAACCAGGAGAATCGTGACACCCTTGTCGTTGAGAACCTTGACGATGTCGAAAATCAGCTCCACCAGCACCGGGGCAAGGCCCATGGAGGGTTCATCGAGCATCAGGAGGCGAGGGTTCACCATCAGGCCGCGGGCGATGGCCAGCATCTGCTGCTCACCGCCGGAAAGCGTGCCTCCGTATTGCCCCAACCGCTCCTTGAGCCGGGGAAAAAGCTCGAAGCCGTAATCCATCCGCTCGCGGACGGCAACGGCATCATTGACCGTAAAGGCACCCATTTCCAGGTTCTCGCGCACCGTCAACTTGGGAAAGATGCCGCGGCCCTCGGGCACATGGCCCAGGCCGGCACGAACAATGGCGTGCGGCTCCATCCGGGAGATATCCCTCCCATCAAAAAAGATCTGGCCCCGACTTGGGTGCATCATACCGGATAGAGTGCGCAGAGTCGTGCTCTTACCGGCCCCGTTGGAGCCGATCAGAGTCACGATTTCTCCCGGCTCGACGGCCAGTGAGATTCCCTTCAATGCATGGATATGTCCATAAAAACTATGAATGCCGGTAAGCGTCAACAGGCTCATCAGAGTTGTTCCTCGTGCTGTCCGGCCACGGCGCCGCGTCCGAGGTAGGCCTCGATCACCCGGGCATTGGCGCGGATATCTGCCGGGGTACCCTCGGCTATTTTCTCGCCGTAATCCATGACGCAGATCTGCTCGGAGATGTTCATGACCACGCGCATGTCGTGCTCGATAAGGAGGATGGTGATCCCTTTTTCGTCACGGATGCGGCGGAAAAGGCTGGTGACATCCTCGGTTTCCTGCGGATTCATGCCAGCGGCCGGTTCATCAAGGAGCAGAAGCAGTGGAGCAGCGGCCAGGGCCCGGGCGATCTCCAGGCGCCGCTGGGCTCCGTAGGGCAGGTTTTTGGCCAGTTCGTTGCCCACACCGGCGAGCCCGACATAGTGCATCAGCTCCACCGCCCTGTGCTCCGATTCCTTTTCCTCTGCGGTGAAGGCAGGCAGGCGGAGCAGGGCCTGAAACGGTGACTGCTTGAGGTGGACATGCATCCCGATCAGGATGTTTTCGATGACGGTCATCTCGCCGAAGAGGCGGATATTCTGGAAGGTGCGTGCGATGCCGCGGGCGGCAATCTGATCGGGCCGCAGTTTGACCAGGGAGCGGCCGTTGAAGTTGATCTGGCCTTGGTCGGGCTGATAGATGCCGGTCAGGGTATTGAAAAAGGTTGTCTTACCGGCGCCGTTCGGTCCGATAATGCTGACGATCCGCCCTGCTTCCAACTGGAAATTGACCCGGTTGATGGCGGTAAGGCCGCCAAATGATTTAACGATGTTGATGGTTTCCAGGAGCGCCATGATCCCCTCAATCAGCTGTTGCCTGGTCGTCCGCCAGTTTGCGCTTACGCCGTTTTGCGGGGATCAGGCCGGCCGGGCGGAAGATCATCATCAGGATGAGGATCAAGCCAAAGAGCAGCCGCTGGTACTTGGCCGGATCCAACTGGGTGGACAAATTTTTCCAGGCAAAATCGATCAGGGGTATGACCGCCTCGCTCTGCCGCAGTTCACTCAGGTAGAGGGATAACCCCTGCAAGATCTGAAGGTTAAGAATGGTAACCACCGCTGCTCCGAGAATCACACCGGGAATGGAACCGGAGCCGCCGAGGATGACCATGGACAAGACGCCGATGGACTGCATGAAGGAAAAGGATTCCGGACTGATAAAGGTCCGGCTGGCGGCCAGAAGCACACCCATGACCCCGGCAAAAGAAGCGCCGACGGCAAAGGCAGCCAGCTTCATCCGCACCAAGGGAATGCCCATGGCAATGGCGGCGGTTTCATCCTCGCGCACCGCTGTCCAGGCCCGGCCGATTTTGGAGTCGTCCAGCCGCCGACTCACGATGATGACGACAATGATCACCAGGAGTGCCAACAGGTAAAAAAAGACATTGTACATGTCGGCAGGACTGACGGCATGACCGATAAAAGGGCCAAAAAGCGTGTTAAACCCATCGACCGCCCATTCCGGCATGGTGGGCCGCTGGATGGGGGTGATGCCTTGGGGGCCATTCGTGATATTAAGCGGCTTATCCAGATTGTTGGCCAACACCCTGATCACCTCGCCGAAACCGAGGGTGACGATGGCCAGATAATCACCGCGCAGCCGCAGGACCGGGAGGCCGAGCAGGATGCCGGCAAAAGCGGCGACGATAATCGAAAGAAAGAGAAAGAGGTAGAAAGCGTCGCCGGGAAGGAGAAAGGGGAGATCCGAGGGCTGGGTCCCGGGGGCAAAGTGCAGGACAAAATACTGCTGCGAGCCGAAGAAGGCCCAGAGATAGGCCCCAACCGCGTAAAAGGCGACATAGCCCAAATCGAGCAGACCGGCAAAGCCGACCACGATATTGAGACCGAGGGCGAGGGCAGCGAAAACGCTTATCTGGAAGATAACCTCAAGATAAAAGATGTTGCGTACCCCGAGTCACCGGGATGATCAGGAGCGCAAGAACGGCGCCGGCGACCAGTTTGAAACGGAAATTCGCCTTGAGGGCGTACAGCGAGAACAGCGAGCTGATCAGGACCAGGAAGGCAATATTGGAGCGCGGCGAACCATAGACTAAAACACTGCCCAGACCGATGTGAGCCAGGATGAGCAGATAGGGCAGGATGCCCTGGTTGAGTTTCCGGAGGAGCGTGGTGCTGAAACGATTCGACATAGAGCCTCCTCTCTCACGCCTTTTGGCCGACGTTTTCGCCCATCAGGCCCTGGGGCCGGAAAATGAGGACCATAATCAAAATGCCGAAAGCGAATATGTCCTTGTATTCCGAACCGGCTGCCCCCATGGTGAAGACGCCGAGGTAGGAGCCGGCGAAGGTCTCCAGCATGCCGAGCACAATCCCTCCCAGGAGGGCGCCGGTGATGTTGCCGATGCCGCCGAGTACTGCGGCGGTGAAGGCCTTGAGACCGGGGAAAAAACCGACAAAGGCGTCAATGCGGGTAAATTTGAGGGCATAGAGCACACCGGCGGCGCCGCCGAGCAGACCACCGACCAGAAAGGTCAGGGAGATGATACGGTTGACGTTGATACCCATCAGGCTGGCTGTCGGCCGGTCCTGGGCCACGGCGCGGATCGCCTTGCCGATCCGGGTGGCGTTGACCAGGTAATTGAGACCGACCAGCATCAGAACCGCGGCGGAAATGACGATGATCGACTTCACCGAGATGCCCAGGGCGATATTGGCATCGCCGAGGGTGAACCGTCCCAGGTTCAAGCGCTGGTCAAAGTTGCCAAAGGTCGGCATGATCCGGTTGAACTGGCCGGTGGTCAGCCCCTCGACCAGGCGAATCAGATCCTGGAGGAGAAAAGAGACACCGATGGCCGAAATCAGCGGCACCAGACGAGGAGCGCCACGCAGGGGGCGGTAGGCGATGCGCTCAACCGTCACCGCCAGGGCGCCGGCCGCGGCCATGCCCATGACAATCGCCAGGATCAGGTAGGCGTAGGCCATGCCCAATGAAGCACCGCGCAGGATGCCGGCATTGTCGAGGGCGATCAGGATCTCAACGCCGACAAAGGCGCCGACCGCAAAGATCTCGCTGTGGGCGAAATTGATGAATTCAAGGACGCCGTAGACCATGGTGTAACCAAGGGCAATGGCGGCGTAGACAAAGCCGATGGTCAATCCGTCAATGACTACCTGGGGCAGGTTGACCAGGGTATAGGTGTACAAGGACATGTTATAGCGGTCGTGCAGGTGCGCACCGACCGCCGTCTGGTCGAGGATCAGGGCGAGAACCAGGACAATGGCAGAGAGGACAATCGCGCTGACCAAGGAGAAAAGGAGCAACTGTCCCAACGGGCGCAACAGCTCGCGGACATTGATAGCGGCGAAAAACTGTTTCATAAGTGGCCCCTGCTCTAAAAAACTTCCGGCCCTTGCACGAAGGGCCGGAAGTGCCTTGTCTGATGAGGCTTTATTTCGGAGGGGCGATATTGAGGGTCTCAACCACCGAATTCTCGCTCCACTTGGCGGGATCAGCAGACTTGACCTTGATCACGAAATACTGAGCCATGGTGGGGTCGCCGATGGCGTTGAAACTGAATGTACCGGTGATACCGTCGAAATCCTTGAGGGCACGAATAGCCTGGGCCACCTCGCTCCGGGTAGGCACCTCATTGTTCTTGGCATTGGCAGCATTCTCAATCGCCTTCAGACAGATGGCCATGCAATCATAGCCCTGAGCGGCGAAAGGCTGCGGATCGGCCTTGTACTTGGCCTTGAAATCCTGGATGAACTTTGCTGTGCCCGGATAGACCGAGGCGGGTCCGGAAACTGTAGAATAATAGGTGCCCTTGCCGTCGAGCAGAGCTCTGGCCGGCAATCTTGGTGGCGTCGGAAGAGTCGAAACCGTCATCGCTCATAAACATGCCCTGATAGCCGCGTTCACGTGCCTGCCTGAACAAGACCGCAGCCTGAAAGGTCATGCCGCCGAAATAGACCAGATCGGGGTTGCCGGCGATGACGGGTGAGAGCAGGGCATCGAAATTAGCCTTTTCCTCGGTGCCTTCAAAGCCGAACACCTTCATGCCTTTTTCTTCCGCCCGTTTTTTGAAAAATTCGGCAATTCCTTGGCCGTAGGCGGTTTTGTCGTGGACGACAAAAACACTTTTGACGCCGTGGCTGGAGGCGAAATCGGCGCCGACAAGGCCTTGAACGTCATCACGCCCAACGATACGGTTGATTTCGGCATAACCTCGCAAGGTCACCTTCGGATTGGTGTTGGCGGGCGAGACGTTGGCCAAGCCCGAGGTGTGATAGACCTCAGAGGAGGGAATCTGGACGCCGGAATTATAGTGGCCGACAATCGCCAGGATGGAGGGATCGGAAACGATGCGCTTGGCGTTGGCCACCCCGGTATCGGGATTGGCCTGATCATCGAAAGGTGCCAGTTCAACCTTAAATCCCAAATCAGCCAGAGGCTTGCCCAACTGCTCCAGCGCCAATTCGGCGCCGCGCTTGATATCCACGCCGACCGCAGACTGATCGCCGGAGAGCGGTGACTGGGTGGCGATCTTGATCGACTTGTCCGGCGCGGCAACGGCAGGGTGGGCTCCCAAGGTCAAGATCATGCCGGTGGCAGCCAACAGCGAAAAAAGTGACGACATCGTTTTCGGCATTCTTTATCCTCCTTTGAGTTGAGGCGAAGGGGGTGCGAAGCACCTGTTTCATACTCCTCCGGTGAGCACGAAGACCGGAGAACGCGTCATAAATGGCATACTTGAAAAAAAGATGCCACATCTTTGTTCGGGGAAAAACGGACCGACTAAAACGGACATTTCCCTGTTTTATGACGTGTAGAGGAGAGGACTCCTGCACAGTCGTTCTTGCCAGAGGGGGATGCTACCCCGGTCGGTATGAATGGCTCCTGAGTAGTGATCCTTGTTCAGAACAGTTCAAGTTTTTTCAAGAGCCGGACAGCGGCAAGGTAGGCGGCCGCCAGCACGGCCAACCAGGTGATCGATAAAAATATGGTCATACAAACTCCTCTTTGGATAGAAAGGGTTCCGGAAGAGGAAGCAGACCTCTCCCGGCGGGTTGCAGGCGCTAAAAAGACTTCAGTAGGCGGCCCGATCTCCGGTGTCCTCAATTTTAATCTTATTGCGGTTCATCAGCCACCAGACGTAGGCGACATAGGCCAGAACAAAGGGGATGCCCAAGGCAACATAGGTCATCACCTTGAGGGTATAGGGGCTCGACGAGGCATTATAAATGGTCAGACTTGACTGCAGGTCGACCTTGGAAGGATAAAAAGCGGTGTTGTTGTAGGCCGGCAGCAACAGGACCGTCAACCCAACCAGCACCGTGCCGAGACCGCCGTACCAGATGCCGCAGGTTTCCGTGGTCTTGGCAGTTTTCCATACTCCGAAAATCAGCAGGGCGAGACCGGCGACCAAGAGGACCAGCAGCCAGGGATTGGCCAGCAGATTGCGCAGATACTTGAAACTGACGATCTCAATCGTGCCCTGCGCGTCGACAATGCCGTAACCGCGCATAAACAGAAGCGAGCCGACAATGAGCAGACAGAAAGGCAAAGAAAGAACGAGATTCTGCCAACAAGCCTTGCGCAACCGGGTTTCCATCTCCGGCACCTCACCCAGTTCCAGGTTGTTGATCAGGTACATGGCGCCAAGCGTCCGGGCATTGAACACCAGGAAAAGCCCCAGCGCGATGTTGAACAGGGAGGAGACCGAGGGGCTCAGGGCTGCTTCCAGACCGCGGAGCGGGTGGGTCCAGGTGACAAAGTTACTGTCGCTTAACTGAAAATTGGAACCGGTGTAAAAGGTGCCGACTGCGGCACCGATCAACAGGATGCCGACCACACCGTTAATAAAAAGGAAGCCTTCGTACACCAAGCTGCCGAGGATATTCCACGGTTTTTTGCGGAATTCGTAACTGACCGCCTGAATGATAAAGGTAAAGAGGATCAGGATCCACACCCAGTAGGCGCCGCCGAAGGAGGTGGAGTAAAACTTGGGAAAGGAGGCGAACAGCGCGCCACCGAACAGGACCAGGGTGGTGAAGGTGATCTCCCATTTGCGGCCCAAGGAGTTGATCACCAGATTCTTCTCGGTCTGGGTCTTGGCCACCTGCCACAGCAGGCTTTGGCCGCCCTGGACAAAGGTGAGGAAGAGAAACAGCGCGCCGACCACGGAACAGAGCAGCCACCAGAGATGTTGCAGGGTTTTATAATCGAGTTGTTCTATCATATCAGTTTTCCTCCGGTCCGATATTGACCTGTTTGACCATGATACAGATTTCGGCAATGAGCAGCAGGGTGAACAGGGCGAGAAACATAAAAAAGGTTGTCTGCACCGTGCCAGTGGTCAGATTGGTCCGGGCGACGGAAACAGGCAGCAATCCCTGGATGGTCCAGGGTTGACGGCCGACCTCGGCCACGATCCAGCCGGCCTGGGTGGCGATCATGCCAAGGAAGTAGGTAATGGTGCCCAGGCCCAGCAACCATTTCTTTTCACCCAGGGTTCCCTTGTAGGAAAAATAGAGATATCCGAGAAAGATCAGCGGAAAAAGGGTGCCGAGAAACACCATGACATGGAAGGCATTAAAGGAGAGCGCCACCGGCGGTACAGCCTCTTCCGGTTTTTTCAGATAACCGTAACCGAGAAATTCCTTGTTCTCGTTGAAAGCGGCAAGGTGAACGTCGGCTGCGGCCTTGTCCCCTGCCTTCTTTGCCTGTTTGTAGGCATCCAGACTGGCGACTGCCTTCTTGCCCCGTTCCATTTTCTGGACTGAGCCGAGGATGTTCTGCTCGGCGTTGCCGTAGACCAGATCCTTCATTCCGGGCACAAAGGAGTTAAACGAACGGTTGGCCATCAATGACAGGAGTCCGGGAATATGGAGATTATACCCGATAAAGGCCTCTTGGGAATCGTATACCTTCTTCTCCCGATTGATGAGACCAAAGGCCACAAGGCCGGCGTTGTTTTGGCCCTCGTACAACCCTTCGAAGGCCGCCAGCTTCATCGGCTGCACCTGGGCAATTTCATAGGCCGATTCGTCCCCGTTGAAGATGGTAAAAATCGAGGCCAACAGGCCTAAGGTGGCGGCCACAATGATCGATCGTTTGGCCATCAGCACATGCCGGCCGCGCAGGAGATACCAGGAGGAAATCGAGATAACGAAAAATGCAGCCAATCAGCATGGAGGAACTGGTGGCATGGGTGAATTTATTGATTGCGTAGGGCGAGAAGGCGACCTCGGCAAAGTTCTGCATCTCGAAACGGGCGGTGTCGGGATTGAAGGCCTGGCCGACCGGATACTGCATCCAGGCGTTGGCCACCAGGATCCACACCGCCGAGAGGTTGGAGCCAACCGCCACCATCCAGGTGGAGAAGAGATGGAACCCCTTGGAAACGCGGTTCCAGCCAAAAAACATCACGGCAAAGAAGGTGGCCTCGATGAAAAAGGCGAAGATGCCTTCAATGGCCAAGGGAGCGCCAAAAATGTCACCGACCATCCAGGAGTAATTCGACCAGTTGGTGCCGAACTCAAACTCCAGGATGATGCCGGTGGCCACGCCGATGGCAAAATTGATACCAAAGAGTTTCATCCAGAACTTGGTCAGCCGTTTCCACTCCTCACTGCCCGTTTGCACGTAGATGGTGTGATAGAAGGCGATGATCCAGGTAATCCCCAGCGTGAGCGGCACAAAGAGCCAGTGATACATGGCGGTCAGGGCAAATTGCGCCCGGGCCCAGTTGACCATGCCAAGGTCCAAATTTTCAATCATAGTCATTCTCCTTTGACGGGTTTGGTATAGCCTTGGGGCGGATTGCGTCAGTTGCTCGATCACATAATCGGCCCGTTGTGTATCGGTTGAAAACTGTGTTGCCAAGAAATCAGGAAAGAAGAAAAATTTCAAGACCGCAAACAGAATAAACAGCTTTATGAAGATTATTTTCCACAGGGTCCTGCCCACGGTCATCTGGCGAAAGCCGTCGCGGTAGAATCGGTAGATTCGAATCAAGAGCCATGGACGAGGTTCGGGTGGGGTCTTCATTGCAGATCGTTTCGGGTGGAGACAGTCACATCACGCCCTTCCGGTTCGAGCACGATCTTGAGGATAGCTGGGCAGGCAGGATGTATCGAGGATGAGTTGGTCGAACCGGACCTGGCGCAGGGTGTTGCGCAACTGATCACGCGCACCCTGCCAGACGCGGTGCACGGCACAGTGGGAGCTGACCTTGCACCCGGCCGGGCGGGCGACGCAATCGTTGAGGTGGATTTCACCGATCATGGTTTCGACCACGTCGAGCAGGCTGATGGCGGCCGGACGTTTACTGAGGAGGAAACCGCCCCGCGCTCCCTGGCGGATTTCGATCAGACCGGCTCTGGCGAGATCCTGGGCGATTTTGGCAAGAAAATGGGTGGGAATGTCCGCCTGTTCGGCAATTTCCTGACGGCTGATCAGAGATCGCCCTGCCCCTGTCGTGACAGGTAAATAACACAGCGTACAGCATATTCGGCGGCCCGGGTCAAGCGCATGGTCTAGTCCCAAAAGAGGTAAATAAGATCAATAAGGTCTTATATATCCAGTCGATCCGGGCTGTCAACAATATCCAGGGAGTAGGATGCGGAAAGAGAGCAGGTCATGAAAGGGACGGCTAGAGGGCACTTGCCGACACCGGATTATCTCCACCGGCGGGCTAGGCGGTGAGGGACAATCCGTGCTTTTTCTGGAACTTCTCGCGAATTTTGCCCATCCCGACCAGGTCGCGAAGATAGGCATCCGATCGATCAAGATAAAAAGAAAGAGCCTTGGCAAAATGCCGTCCGACCATGCCGTCGACAAAGACCTGGCTGATTTCTCGGTGCCGTTTCAGAACAAGCTGTGAACGGTAAAAAATCAGCCACTCCTCGGTGGACATGGTCGCGGCGATCTGTTCCAGGGCCTTGCGCGCCCGAGGCTGATACATCCAGATGTACATCAGATCCAGGGCATTGACGATAAACACTTTTTCCAGATCCCTGGCCTCCTCGTGAATGGCGGCGATCAGGGTTTTCGGCGACTGGAGCAGATCGAGGACGTCATCCTCCGGGAACAGCAGATCCAGCCTGGCGTACACCGAAAACATCTGGGAGATTTTATCCCGGTAATCAGCCAACCGGATGCGGACGTTGCTCTGCCGGTCCGCCAGCCCCTCAATCACCGCAGCCACGCAGTCCGATGCCAGCTTGGAGATCACCGCCGCCCATTTCTGCAACCCCTCCTCAACCCCAGGCACCAAGGCCATGTGCAGCGCTGCGGCCAGGCCGTCGTTAAAGAGAATAGCCAGAGGAATAGAGAGGATCGAGCGGAAAAAATTGCCGATCGCCGCGCTGCGTGGCAGGCCGCGGAGGATATTGTGGGTGGATATGTAGATGCCGTTGGCCAGGGCCATCACTGAATAAAGCACCAACGGGCTGGTCGAGGTGGTGACGCCGAGATGCTGTTGCAGCAGCAGGGTTTTGACGAGATAATCGAGCAGCGGCACGGAAAACCCGGTGAAAAACAAGGAGTCAGCTATCCGGCTCCAGCTCACCAGAGAATTCCATGGCAGCAGGGGAGAGCGCTTCAGGCCGCCACCGCCAAGAATTGATTGAATGACGTTGCGCACACCGGTGATCCCGAACCAGATAAAGGCTCCGAGATAGGCCAGCACCCACCAGTCCTTCGTCAGCGAAAAGGTGAGAAAAGCGGGAACAAAACCGGCCGCAATTTTGAGGGTATTGCCCAGGTTGGAATTGAGATACCTGAACGGATGTTTGATTTTCCCGTTATTTTTCTTCAACTCCGGCTGGATGTCAATGGCGGGTGTGCGACGAATACCCCCTAACGTGGCAATATTGCCGTCACGACCGGGATGCACCTCAAACCGGTCCAGGCTCCAATCGTTCCAATGAACCGCACCGTTGCGGCGAGCCCCCCAAAAATGGTTGATGAGACGTTTGTGCCAGGGAGTGGAAACCGGGCTTTCGCCGCGGACATGATGATGATGGATCATCCGGGCGCTGACCGGGATGAGCTTGCGTTGCTCCCCCTTGTGCTCACGCATGACCTGACGGAAAGCCCGCTTCGGCAGGGTGTCGAGCACCACCAGGCCCATTCCGTGCTGCAGTTGTGACTGTCCGGTGGAACCGGAGCCGATGCGGGAGCCGAGGTATCGTTTATTGTAATGGTTATGAAACGATTCTATGTTGAGCAGAATAGCAAGCAGATCGTCCTTGCGCTCGTTCATCTCCGCCAGTTCCGTCTGCAATCTGGTGTGTATTGCAGATACCGCCGATTGCTCACTCCCCTCCTCGCATTTTTTCTCCACGACCAGGCGGGTCCGTTCAAAATCCCAGACGATCGCCCGAATCGCCCTTTTCAAGGTGATAACATTATCCTCATTCAAGGCCTTCTGGAGGACGTTGATCAACTGATAATTACGCGCCGGGCTGCTGATGTCCACCGCTTCTCCGGCAAAGCCGCAGCCCTGGACCGAAGCCAGGGCCGTCATGCCGTGGGACGAATCTTTCAGGTTGAAGGATTCTATATGGGTGATCCTACCTTCGCTAAGGTACAGCAGCTCCAAGGTGTCCTGAATCGAGAGATTGCTCAGGTTGAGAGTGAAACGTGAGCCGGAGTGCATGGAGGACAAACGGGCGAGCAGTGCGGGCGGCGCCAGATTCATCAACGGCGGCACGCCCTTCGTCGTGCGGCACGCCGGGATTGTGCAGGCCGGGATTGCGGAAGGGCTGAAGGAACCGGTCGATAATGCCCTCCAGATCCAACTGGCACATTTTGCGGGAGCAGGCTTGCAAGAGCGTCTTCCCTTTTTTCGCTGTCTTGAAGGTTGGCGGCGTAAATCCGCTGCACCTCCGCAGCAAGCAGCTGATGGTAGTGGTCCTGGATGAATTTAGCCAAATGGAGCAGCGATGGTTGCCCGGTTCCGACAAAACGGAGGAACTGGCCCTCGTCCAAAGGCTGGCTCTCAAGATCCAATTCCCGATCAAGGACCGGGCGATGGGTTCTGTTGAATTCGCTGAGCACGTCGAGAACATAGCGCTGCTGGTAGCGGGAGACCTGCAGCCCCTCAGCCAGTATTTCCCGCACCACCTCTTCCTGGAGAAACTGCAGCAGGCTGTGACTGTCGAAAAAGCCCTCAAGCTCCCAGATGAAGCGGACGAATTTGTTGCGGAAACGCGACGAGAATTCGATGCCGATGCGGACATGGATGTCGAGGATGGCGCCCGCCTCGAGCAGCTCTTCAACCACCTCCTGCTCGACATGATTGTAATAGACCACGGTCAGCTTGCGGATGCCCTTGATCCAGGCGTCCATCAGCAGGTGGGTGGGTGATTTTCGGCCCTTGGTGTTGGCGTCGTGAACATGGTCATCAAAGGCAAACTGGTTCCACTCCTCAGGCATTTCAAGGAGATGATACTTGGCGAGCTCCTTTCTCACCAGCAGCGGCTTGCCGGTGTAGACCATGCGGAAATCATGCGCCAACTCCAGTTGCCGCAGGTCATCGCCCTCGCTGCGAACCAGTTCCTTCATGATCTGCATCAACACTCGGGCTGTATTCTTGTGGTAAAAGGAGGTGGAGGAACTGAAAACCTCCTCCCGGAGGCTGCGCAGAGCAACGATCCGGTCATGGGCCATACCCGCATCGAGGGAACCGAGCAGCGCAGCAATGGCATAGGCGATTCGCAACCCGCTGGGGGCAGCCATCTCCTTGATGCCGTGGGGATGCATGTACGGGGTCATGAGCGAACTCACCGACTGCGGCCGGGTTCCCCGTTTAAGGACATCGTTGACGATGTCGAGCAGTTTGTAGTCATTGGCATCGAAAAGCAGCCGGGAAGGCTTGTGCTTCATGGGAGAACGTTCCTTAAAGGGGAGGGTTTGTCCGCTGAACGGGCGCGTTCAGCGAGCAGATACGCGAGAATGCCATCGCCTGAAACCGGTCGGGAAAAATAGTATCCTTGCGCCTCATGGCAGCCCATAGCGCCCAGCCTGAGGAGTTGCTCCTCGGTCTCGACGCCCTCGGCCACGACATTGAGGTGCATCTGCTGACTGATGGCGATGATTGTGGCGACAATACCGCCGTTTTCCTGCAAGTCATCGACAAACTGCTTGTCGATCTTGAGTGTACTCACCGGCATCTTGCTGAGGGAGCCGAGCGACGAATAGCCCGTACCGAAATCGTCGATGGAGAAGAGAATACCTACTTCGCGAAGACGATGCATGATGTTCAGGGTGTGTTCAACATCTTTCATCGCTGTTGTTTCGGTGATCTCAAACTCCACCAAATGCGGTTCCACCTGATAACGGCCAAGCAGGTCCTCAACAATGTCGACAAAATCAAGGTTGTGGAACTGCCGCGGCGAAATGTTGACGCTGACCGGCACATCCACCTGCTCCTTTTTCATGACCGCATGGAAGGCGCAGGTCTCTTCCATCACAAAGAGGCAGAGATCGTCGATCAGGCTCGACTCCTCGGCGATCGGAATAAAAGCGGCCGGACTGATGAGCTGGCCATCCTTCTCCCAGCGGATCAGCGCTTCCAGAGAAGCGGTTTTCCGGCTGCCGATGTCCACTTTGGGCTGGTAGTGCACGACAAATTGCCGGTTGAGCAGCCCGTAACGGATGCCGTTTTCGATACGAAATTTTTCATAGAGTTCCTCATGCATCCCTTTTGCAAACAGGACATGCCTGTTTTTCCCTTCTTGTTTGGCCTTATGCATGGCCATGTCAGCACTCCTGATCAGGTCCAGGGAATTATCGCCATCTCCCGGGTAGACCGAAATGCCGATGCTGGCGTTGACATAGATCTTTTTGTGGTCGATGAGGAAGGGCTTTTTCAGAACTGCCTGGATCCTGCCGGCGGTCAGGTAGACCAGTGAATCATTGTCGATTTGGTCCATGAGCAGGATGAATTCATCGCCACCGATCCGGCACAACATATCGTTGCCGGTCAGCACCGAGGACAGACGCTGGCCGACCTGGACAAGCAGATCGTCTCCCTGATTATGGCCAAAGACATCATTGATATTTTTAAAATTATCGAGATCGATGTAGAGGACGGACAGTCGACCGCCTTCGGCCTTGATCCTGGCGAGGTTTTTCGCCAGTTTATGCTCGAGATACGAACGGTTGGGCAAACGGGTGAGGGCATCGTGATAGGCCATGAAAGCGATCTGCTTTTCCCGTTTCTTCAGTTCGCCGATTTCGTAGAAGGTCGCGAAGTAATAAGAAGTCTCCCGGCGTTCATTGCGAATGCTGGTGATCGTCAGCCATTCCGGGAACACGGTGCCGTCTTTCCTCTTGTTCCAGATCTCCCCCTCCCAGGTGCCCTTCTCCTGAACATGCCGCCACATCTGTTCATAGAATGCGGTGCCCTGCTGGCCGGATTGAAGTATGCGCGGATTCTGACCGATTGCGTCTGTCTGGCTGTAGCCGGTGATGGTGACAAAGGCCTCGTTAACCGCCAGGATTCTGCCAGAACTGTCGGTGATCACAATGCCTTCGGTGGCACTGTCAAAAATTTTCTTGTAGATCTGCAGGAAGGTTTCAGCGCTTCTCCTGAGCTGGGCCTCGTTGGCCAGCCTCTCGTTAACACCTTCTAACCTTTTGGCAATTGCATCAAATTTTCTGACAAGAAAGGCTGTTTCGCAACCGTCTTCGCTGTCAATCCCTTTGCCGGTTTCAGTCTTCTCCAGTTGCAGGGCAAACTGCCGCAGCGGGGCAGGCAATCAAACGGCTCAGAAGGAGAGCAGCGCAAACGGCGAGGATCGTTGCGGCCAGCGCGACCGTAAGTGCGACAAACCGCGCGGAGAACAGATCGGCATAGGCCACGGCCGCGTCGGTTGTCACGCCGATGGTCAGGTTGAAACGGGGAATGGGGCGAAGAAAAAACAGCCTTTCCTTTGGCTGCTGTTCCAGAGAATCGTGCCAAAGCATCCGGACGGTCTGTTGTTGACCTGATGAGGCCGCCTCCAGGATTGGCTTAAACCGGGCGGCATATTCGTCGCCCCTGGCCATTTCCTCCTTGAACGGAGACGCCAGCAGTTTCCCTTGGGCATTGAGGAGAAAAGCGTACCCGGAAGAACCGTATTGGAGGTTGTCCATCCGTTGTTCAATGTCCCGGAAGTCGATCAGCTTTTCAAGCTCTTCCCGAGAGCAGACCACTGCAATGATCAGGTCCCAAGGCTTGAAATACTCCATGTAAACAGCCTTGGGGCGCATCACCTGTTCATCAGGATTTTGTCCGGAATATTCGAGATAGCCTTGCTTGGTCGCAATCTGTTGCCTGATGAAGGGCCAGTCCTCCCGATAATCTTCCTCTAGCAGCAAATTTTTACCCACCAGCTCGCCGCGCGGATGGGACTGAACGACACCCTTCGTGTCGATACAGCAGATGTACCCGGAAAGTCCGATTCTTTGGGTGTTGAAGGTGTTGAAGAGTTCCTGTTTGGCCTTCGCCGCACTTTGGGGGCCGCCTCCCTTCAACTTCTCATGGGCGATTTCGACCTGCCGAAGATTGTATTCGGCTATACCGCGGAGAGAGTTTCGCAGTGAAGCGTCAATGGAGATCTCTATCATGCCGGCGATGGAGGAGCCAGCCGCCTCCATGCCGGCCTCGATGCTTCTGTTCAAACGGGCAAGGGTAGAGTGAAGAAGAACGGCGGCAACAATAAGCAAGGGGATGAGCAGGAAGAAAATATTCCCGAAGAATATTTTCTTCCCGATCGACCATCTTTTTATATCCGGCATCTTTGCCAGCCATCTCCAAACGCCCATGATGCATCAATGTACAAAAAAAAGAAAAAGCAGGGCAACAGCAGGGAGCACTGGGCAAGCCAGCTCTGCACCGCAGGATAAACACTCTCGTCCTCTCTAGTTTATCGCACCTTGACCTGAGGACAAAATTATTTCTCCAAAGCGTTGTCGGGCAAATGATGAACGACCGGATGCAGGACAGTCAGGGCGCGTCCTCAGCGAAAAGCTCTGGCCGGAAGCGGACTGCGGACGCGATGGCGATTTTCACCTTTCCAACTCGAAGACGATGAACAGCCGGAGATCCCGGGGAGGCACAAAACCTTGTATCCTGCCATAAAGACGGCGGGATGGTTGTGCGGATGCTGTCGACAATCAGACAGAAGGTACCGATGGGGCCGTGCCAGGTGTTGACAATAGGACCGAAATTGATCGGGAAGGATCGGATCGATCGGGTCTCCCACTCCGTTCGCTGGCCAGTGCGTGCAGGTGGTGCCGGAAGCAGCGGGAAGGCTACAAACAGTTGGCCAGTCGTTATCACCACAATCTTTTCATGCTCACACATCAACAAGACGCAGGCGTGCATCCAGGGCAAGAACACCCCCCTGTTCGAGAAGACGCACCGGGTTAGCGTCCAGTTCGGCGATTTGCGGGAAATCGGTCATCAACCGGGCCACATTGAGGATACTCCGAGCAAAGGGCGCCGGACTAACCGGAATCCTCCCCCGCATCCCGGCAAATATGCGCGACGAACGGAGCCTCGCTATTTTCTCCTCGATTTCCGCAAGCGATGAGGGACAAAGTACCCGCTCCACATCCTCGAAGACCTCGATATGGATGCCGCCATAGCCGAAAAAGACCACTGGCCCGAAGGAAAGATCCTGAAGGCCGCCGATGAACAGATCGTGGCCGGGAGGAGCCATGGCCATAACCCGCACCCCATCCAGCCTGGCTCCCGGCCGGAAGCGCTCCAGGTTGGCCCGGATATGGGCAAAGCCTTGAACGGCCTCCTGGAACGAACCGATGCCCACCAGTACCCCGCCCGCTTCGGTCTTGTGGACCGCATCCGGAGAAACCACCTTGAGGACGACCGGAAAACCAATGCGCTCGGCAACCTGTCCTGCTTCCTCACCGCTTCGGGCCACCTCGCATTGCGGACTGTGGATGCCGCAGCTGGCGAGCAGTTCCAATGCCTCCTCGCCGACCACGCCGCGGTGACGCCCCAGCCAGGATCGCGCCTCCTCGAGCCGTAGCCCACTCCCCGCCGGGTCCGGCTGAAAGGTTCCGGCCGTCTTTTTGGCGTGAAAGGTCATCTGCCGCCGCAAGGCCCGAATTGCCTCTTCCGGGCCATCGAAAAGAGGGATGGGCAACTGCTTCTTCATGGCGGCAAGGGCGGGCGCGTCGCCGTACAGGGCCAATGCAAGAGGTTTACCTGAAGAGCGGATGGCACCGGCGATTTCGAGGAAAATATCGGTGTTGAACATGGCCGTGAAAACGTCCTCGCCGCCTTCGGGCATCTGCGGCCACTGGCTGGCGTAGATCGCACCGTCGACCTGGTCGCTGGCGAGCATGTGGCTGAATATCTGCGGATACTTGTCGATCTCGTAGATGTCGCCCATGTCGAGGGGGTTATTCAACTTGATAATACCAGCGTTGGCGACCTCCGCCAACTCTTCATAAAAGACCTGGCCAGGGTCGGCAAAGGTAAAATCCTGGCGCTCGCAGAGATCGGCCATCGCCACGCCCAGACCTCCGGCTGGACTCATGACCATGATCCGCCGGCCACGCATCGGCGGCAGATCGAAGGCCTTGGCTGTGGTCACGAAATCGCGGAAATGGTTGATGCGAATGATCCCGGCCCGTTCAAAGGCGGTGTCGATGATGGCCTCATCGTTGCTCATGGCGGCGGTATGGCTCATCGCGGCCCGGCCTCCGGCTGGAGTGGTGTTGGCCTTGTAGACGATCACTGGTTTGCCGATCCGCTGGGCGGCGTCCAACAGCCTGCGGCCATTGCCGATATTTTCCAGATACAAACCTATGACCCGGGTTTCGCGATCCGCGCCCAGGTATTCCAAAAAATCACACTCGTCGAGATCGAGTTTGTTGCCGATGCTGGCAAACTTGGCCAAGCCTATCTGCTCACTTATCAACAGATTCCAGAGGAAAAGCCCCAGGCCACCACTCTGGGTGATCAACGAAAAACCGCCCCGGCGCACCGGAAAGGAGGGAACAAAGGGCAGACAGAGGCCGCTGCCGGTATCGGCCAGGGTCAGACCGTTGGGACCGACAAAACGGATACCGTATCGTCGGGCAGTGGCCAATAACTCGGCCGCAAGGAGCTGCCCCTCCTCACTCGATTCATTGAAGCCGCCCGCCTGCACCGCCAGCCGCTTGATACCCGCCCGACCGCAGTCCTCCACCGCTTCCGGGACGTAGCGGGCCGGAATCAGCAGCACCGCCAGATCGGGGGTTATCGGCAGATCGGTGGCGCGCCTATAGACCCGGACACCACCGACCTCGGTTTCTGTTGTTGCCGGATTGATGCCAAAAAGACGGCCGCGAAACCCCCAGCGCAAGCAATTGTCGACAATGATGCGAGGGGTATTGCGGGCCTTGGAAGAAAGTCCGTACACCGCCAGGGACGTGGGGGCAAAAAATGTATCCATGATAATTGGCACCGAACAAGGGGCAGAAAGAGCCTGCCGATGAAAATGAGAAGAGTTGCTGTTACTTGGGGGACGAGTATAGCACAGGTCGGGCAATCCGTGCATGCGGGAAAGGGTGGCCTGCCCCTGCGGCGGCTTCTCCCCTTTCAGGGACAGCCGCACCACGTTTCAGACCGTTTATTCCCGCCGCAGAACAGCCGCACCCAGGCTGAGTGCGAACCAGCCGCAGGCCACGATGATAATAGTGGCGCCGGTAGCGGTCCGGGCCCAGTCCTGGGCGGAGATGAGGAGTCCCGTGACGGCCGAGCTGAGGCTGATCAGCATCGCCCACCAGAACATGGCGCCGGCTGAACGGGCAAGATTGCGGGCCGCGGCCGCTGGGACGATCAGCATGGCAGTGACCAGCAACACCCCGACTGCCTGCACGGCAAACATGACAATCAGGGAGAGCAGCCCGGCAAAGATGTATTGCTGGATCGCCACCCGGACGCGGTGCGCCTGAGCGAGGGCGGGATTCAATCCGATGTAGAGCAGATGGTTGTAGCTGACTGCCTGAAAAGTCATCAGCACCAGGAAGAGGAAAATCAGGCTGAGGATCTGGCCATCGCTGATGGTGAGGATGTCGCCGTAGAGAAAGCGTTGCAGATCGCGGGCCAGGGAACGGTCACGGCTGACAATGGCGAGACCGAAGGCGACCATGGCTGAAAAGAAGACACCGATCACCGTGTCATTTGACAGGCTGGAGTGGCGCTGCAGAATCATGATCCCCAGACCGACCAGAAGGCCGAAGGCCGGCATGGTCCAGTTGGGATCAACCGAAAAGATCAACCCCAGGGCCACGCCGGCAAAGGCGGAATGGCTGATGGCATCGGCAAAAAAAGCCATGCGGAAGTTGACCACCATGAGGCCCATGACGGCGGCCATCGGCGCCAAGAGGAGCAGTCCCAGCATGGCCTGCTGCATGAACCGGGCTTGGAGGCATTCAAAGGGGAGCATCTGCGTCAATAGCCCATAGAGCGGTGACAGGTCAGGCATCAGGCCTCTCCTGGCAGCAGGGTGCGGAACAAACGGCCTGGTCGTCGGGCATGGAGCGGCTATTGACCAACCCCATGTGCATGCCGAAGATGGCGGTGAGATTTTCGCTGGTCAGGGTCTGGCGTGGTGGGCCCTCGGCGGCAACCTTATGATTAAGGCAGATCACATGGGTGGCATGGTGGGTGACCGTGGCCAGATCGTGGCTGACCATCAGCTGGGTGAAACCTTTGCTGTGCCGGAGGCTGTCGAGGAGTTCGCAAAAGATGAGCTCTCCCTGAAAATCGACGCCGGCCGAAGGTTCGTCAAGCACCAGAAGATCGGGTTCCTGCCGCAGGGCCAGGGCCAGCAGCACCCGTTGCAGTTCGCCGCCGGAGAGGGCTCCGATCTGCCGACCAGCCAGGTGTTCGGCCTTGACCAGGGCCAAGACATCGATGGAGAGGCGCTGCAGATCTGCACCGATACCGAACCAGAGCGGTTTTTTTTGAAAGCCCATGGCAAGGAACTCGCTGACCGTGAGCGGCATACCCCGGTCAAAGGTGAGCCGCTGCGGCACGTACCCGATGCGGGGAGCGCGGCCGTTGCTGCTGATGTGGATGCGCCCCTGATAACTGATTTCCCCCAGCAGGGCGAGAAGCAAGGTGGTTTTCCCTGCCCCGTTGGGGCCGATGATCGCCGTGCAGCTGCCCTTGGGCACCGTGGCGGTCACCCGGTCGACGATGGAAATACCGCCGCGGTCGACCGTGACCTCTTCAAAACGGACTGCAGCCTCGATGGGTTGATATAGGGGGAAAACGTCAGTTGCTGCCAAGCGTTTTTTCCAGGGTGTTGAGGTTGGTGCGCATGACCTGTTCGTAATAGTCCAGCGGCGCCCGCTGCGGGCCGTTGGCGGCAGGATCCAGGCGGGCTGCGGCAATACCGGCCTCCTTGGCGATGGTCTTGCCAACCGATTCTGGATACTGTGGTTCGGTAAAAATAGCACCAGCTTTTTTGGCTCGGATAATTTTGACGATCGCGAGGATTTCCGAGGCCGAGGGCTCCTGGCCGGCGTGCGCCTGGACCACAGCCACCACCTCCAGCCCCATGTCCCTGGCCAGATAGTCAAAGACGCCGTGCTGGGTGACGATCCGGTTGTTGCTCAGCCGCTTACCCAGAGCCGCCAATTCGTCGGCCAGCCGGTTCATCTGTTGGCTGTAGTCGTGCCCATTGGCAATATACACCGCCGCCCCGGGAGGGTAGAATTCGGCCAAAGCCTTGGCAATATTACCGGCCAGCAAGGCCGCCATGCGCGGGCTGGCAAAAAGGTGGGGGTTGGAGGCGTCGTGATGATGCTCGTGTTCGCCCTTATGCAGGTGTGCATCATGATGATCCTTGCCCTCACCGTCGTGGTGGTCCTCGCCCTCCGGCTCCCTCTCCGTATACCCGAGGATTTGCCCGATTCCCTGAGAACTGTCGATGATTTTCAGATCAGGATTGGCCTTTTTCAGTGGCGCGCCGAGGAATTCCTCCATTCCCTGGCCATTGATGATGAGAATATCGGCCTTGGCAAGTTTGCGCATGTCCTGCGGCGTCAGGGCATAGTCATGGGGGCAGCCCATCTGGGCCGGGATCATCAGGTCGACCTCAACGCCTTTGCCCCCTGCGGTAATGTTGCGGGTGATCTGATAGATGGGAAAGGTGCTGGTCAGGATCTTCAATGTTTTCTCCGCTGACCAGGCCCTGGGCTGGTGGAGCAGAAAGACGGCACTGCAGCCGATGAGAACCGAAAACAGCCGGAACGCATTCTTTTTCATGGCGACCTCTTCTTGTTCGATGATTTTCATGCTAATGCGAATGAATTTGCATTATACAGAGAGCGCGACTGCCGTCAATCGATATTGCAAAACCTTTTGCATGAGGAAGAGGCGGCGACTATAATCGGAATCGGGAGCTCTACCTATGCAACGAAAGACAACACAACGAACCGCCATCGAACAGGTTTTCCTCAACGAGGCTCGGCCCCTGGGAATCGAAGAGATTCTCCGCCTCGGCCGCACTCAAGTGGAATC
The DNA here is from genome assembly GCA_963733595.1 of uncultured delta proteobacterium. Taxonomy (GTDB): domain Bacteria; phylum Desulfobacterota; class Desulfobulbia; order Desulfobulbales; family Desulfobulbaceae; genus Desulfobulbus. The sequence goes on from CAVTDN010000010.1 coordinate 119,603, forward strand.
CCTCAATCAGGCTACAGTCTACCGCAACCTCAAGCTGCTGATTGACAAGGGCTGGCTCAAACAGGTCAATCACCCGACCATGGGCATGCTCTATGAGCGCAGCGGCAAGGGGCACCATCATCATTTTCACTGCCGCGACTGCAACCGTGTTTTGGAATTGCCCGGCTGCTCCCTGAGACAGGAAACAGCGGCGCCCGAAGGGTTCATCGTTGAGGATCATACAATCTTTCTCTTCGGCGTCTGTTCATCCTGTGCCGCATGCCCCCGATAGACCTCAAATCAGCTCCCCTCCACTGCTCACTGCGATACAGCTGCTCTTGAGCAATCCTTGCACCAACCTCGAATCATGACCATAGTTGGTTCATGCCGTTTTCGACGCTCACTCTACCGCGGAAAAATCATGCATGCTGTTCGCCTCTTTCTTCTGGTTGTTTTTGCTACAGGATGCTTTGCTCAGGTTGCTTTGGCCGAGCGAGTCGTCCTGTTTCTCGGCGACTCCCTCACCGCCGGCCTTGGTGTGGAACCGGAGGAGGCCTATCCCCGGTTGCTCGGCGAACTGCTGGCTAAAGATGGGGTCACCGATGTCCGCATCGTCAACGGTGGCATCAGCGGCTCCACCTCGGCCAGCGCACTGTCGCGGTTGCAGTGGTACCAAAAAATCCAGCCTTCCGTGCTGTTCCTGGCCCTGGGTGCCAATGACGGTCTGCGCGGTTTTACCATCGAAGAAATGGGCAAAAATTTAGCCGAAGTGATTGAAGCGGCCAGGAAGCGGGGCATGAGCGTCATCTTGGCCGGCATGGAGCTGCCGCCCAATTACGGCGACGAATACACCGGACAATTTCGCCAGCTATACCGGGATCTCGCCGCCCGCTACGGTCTCACCCTGATTCCCTTTCTGCTGGAAGGGGTGGGCGGGGTCGCCGACCTGAACCAGGTTGATGCAATTCATCCCAATGCCGAGGGCCACCGGCGGGTCGCCCGCCACGTCTATCCAGTGCTTAAGGCGCATCTCGACACCACGCGGACTCAGTTGGAGTGAATCAGTCATGACATCACAGAAGCACCTCCCTCTGGTTGCCGCTCGCGGCCTGCACAAGTCCTATTCCCTGCCGGAATCTGGCCACTTGACGATCCTGAGCGGAGCCGATTTTTTCCTCGAGACCGGGAATACGTTGGCCGTCACCGGTCAGTCCGGCAGCGGAAAGTCAACGCTCATTGCCCTGTTGGCTGGTCTCGACAGTCCGGACCAGGGCACAATTACGATCAACGGTGCTGATCTGACCAGCATGGACGAGGCCGAACTGACCCGATTTCGCGCTGCCCATGTAGGCATTGTGTTTCAGCAGTTCCACCTTTTGCCGCATCTGAGCGCCGAAGAAAATATTCGCCTGCCGCTGGAACTGCTGGCCCGCCCCTGCAATGATGCCGCAATAGACGCCTTACTGGCGAGCGTTGGATTGTCTGCGCGCAGGAATCATTTGCCCGCGCAGCTCAGCGGTGGAGAATGCCAGCGGGTGGCGATTGCCCGGGCCCTGGCAGTCAAGCCGCTGCTCCTGCTGGCGGACGAACCCACCGGCAATCTTGATGTGGCCACCGGCCGTGAAATCTCCGATCTGCTCTTTGCTCTGGTGAAGCAGGAACAGATGACCATGCTCGTGGTTACCCATAACCAGGAACTGGCTGAGCGCTGCACCCACCGACTGCGGCTTGCGCAGGGGGTACTGCGGTGAAGGCGCTGCTGCGGCTCGGATGGCGAGGAATCTCGCGTAACCGCCGTTTTTCCTCACTGTTCATCATCAATCTTGCCCTCGGCCTCACCGGCTTTCTTCTGATCGGCTCATTTGGAACCTCCCTCTCCCGCCACCTCGACGCCCATCTCAAGGAAATCCTCACCGCCGATCTGGTTCTCCAGGCCTCGCGGCCTTTGAACGACCGGGAGCTTGCAATCAGCCAAGCCATGGCCGGTCCAGGCAGCCGTTTCTCCCGACAGGTTTCCCTGTATACCATGGTCAAGGGCGACAGCGTCTCCAAGCTGGCCCAGATTGTGGCCATAGACGAGTCCTATCCCCTGTACGGAACATTTTTTTCTGCCGGCGGACATTTCGACACCCCAGCGCTTGACAACCTGCAGCGGCAACGGCAACTCGTGATGAGCCGTGAAGCAGCTCGAGCCTTTGCAATTGCACCGGGAGCGGTCCTTCGAATCGGCCAGACCGAGTATGCTTTGACCACTTACATTGACCGCGACCCCGGCGGCAACTTCACCGGCCTGGCCCTGGCCCCAAAAATCTATCTGGGGTTGCCGCAGTTGCAGGAATCCGGCCTGATCCGTTTCGGCAGCCGCGTCACCTACCAGCACTTCATCCGCCTGCCGGATTCCGGCGACGCCGGTACCGTGGCGGCCCGAATCACCGCGGCCTTGGCGGAACTGTCGGCAAAGTCACCTGACGTCCGCGTCTCCACCACTTTGGACGTCAATCGCCGTCTCGGGCGGGTGATCGACTATTTCAGCTCCTTTCTCGGCCTGGCCGCCATGGTCTCGCTTGGACTTGCGGGCCTGGCCGCCGCCTTTCTTTTTCGCGAACACCTGCGCAGCGGATTGAAGGAAGTCGCCGTTCTTCTCAGCCTTGGAGCCAGCCGCCGTCAGTGCCTGTTCCTGTCCATAGGAGCATTAGCCCTGCTTGGCCTGACGGCGGCCTGCTCATCCATTGGTCTGACCTGGCTGCTGCTCCCCCGGTTCAGCCGCCTGTTCATCGGGATCATTCCCGCCGACCTGCATCTGATCATTGACCCCGTTGCCGCCCTCATGACCCTGCTCATCGGGGTACTCGGCAGCCTGTTGTTCTGCCTGCCGTTCTATCGACGGATCCTTGAGGTCCGCCCTCTCTGGTTGCTGCGGGAAGATATCGAGAATGCGCCCGCTCCTCCCAAAGCGACCATCAGGCAGTTTGCCGCCCTGCTTCCTGCCCTGATCTTTATGTTGCTCCTGACTCTGTTGCTGAGTCACTCCCCGCTTCAGGGCTTAGGATTCACAATCGGACTATTGACCCTGGTGGTCATTTTTTCCCTGATGGCCACACTGTTTTTTGCCGGTTGCCACCGCTGGTCGCAGGCTCGTTCTCTCACCTGGAGGATCGTTTGGCGCAACCTCTACCGCAACCGCCTTGCCGCCTCGGCCGTCTTCATCGCCCTCGGCATGGCCCTGTTACTGGGCAATCTCATTCCCCAGGTGGAAAAAGGACTGACCGCAGAGATCGGGCAACCGGATGGACTGGAACTCCCCGATCTCTTCCTTATTGATATTCAGGAGGAGCAAAAGCAACCACTACGCCTCTTTTTTCAAAGCGATACAATTGTTCTTTCTCCCTTTGCACCGATGATTCAGGGCCGAATCGTCAGCATCAACGGCCTGCCCTTCGCCAAGTGGCTACAGCAGCTCCGCAAGGGGGATGAGCGTGGATTATGGCGAACCGAGTTCAATTTTTCCAGCCGCGAACACTTGGATACCTCTGAGACCGTGGTCGCGGGGCCGCCGATGAGCCCCTTCCCCTGGTCAGCTGAGTCAAAGCAGCCGTTTGCGATCTCGATGGAGCAGGAGTTCGGTGCGCGCCTTCAGGTCGGCATAGGTGACCGCATGGTCGTTGATATCCTGGGCATTGAATTGGAAGGACAGATCGTCAACCTGCGCAAGGTGCGCTGGAACAGTTTTCAGCCCAATTTTTTCATGCTGGTGCAAACGGGGGTACTGGACGAGGCCCCCAAGACCTATCTGGCCTCGGTGAGTCGGGTGGAGAAGGAAAAAAAAGAGGCACTGGTCAACCGACTGACAGCCGCATTTCCCAATGTTTCGGTGATCGATGTCAGCGCCACGGTCGCGCAGTTAAGCACCATCGCCGGACAATTGAGCCAGTCCCTGCGCTTCATGGCAGGACTTGCCACGGCTATCGGACTGGTCACGGTGTTCTCGATTGCCCGTCAGGAGGCCCTGCGACGCGAACGGGAAATCAATCTTCTCAGGGTCTTAGGGGCCGGGGCAGGCAGGATCAGAACCATCCTCATCCTGGAATTTGCCATTCTGGGCGCAGCGACCGCCCTGATCGCGCTCGTGTTGAGCGCTCTCTGCTCACTTGGAATTTCATGGCTGATGTTTGACCGGCTTTGGCAATTCCAGTGGCAATCAGGCGCATTCCTGCTGCTGGCGGCCACCATGACTTGCGCCCTCACCGCCCTCCTGGCCGCCGATTCCGTAATCCGCCGCAAGCCCACGATCTTGCTGAACTAAACCGCAGAACACCAGGTACGAGATGGAGTCGTTGCTTACCTTGCCGCCCCGTCCTGCCAGATTTCCCTGCAAACACAATCCCGGTCCTCTGCTTTCATCACCCGGCATCCGAGGACGCCTTCCTGAAAACTGCCATAGGTCGCATGGCGGGGGATGCGAAGGGTTCCGTCGTCATCGAGTTCGACCATGACAATCACATCACCGCCGTTTCCCAGGGTCAGTTCACAGGGTATCTTTCGCATGGGGTTCTGTTGCAGCCTGCTTCTCGGTTTGCACGTATTTGACGGCCTTGTCTATCCTGACCTGCTGATTCGAGGGTTGCCCCTTGACCTCGGGAACCTGGGTGGTCAGTTCCAGGGTTGAAGGCGGCGCATTCAACGCAGCAAGGATGCCCTCGTCGCGACTATAGAGATCGGGCTTAAACATCACCTTCCCGTCCCGGACGTTGGCAGTCAGATACATGAGATAAATCGGCAACGGCTGTTTGAGGATCACCGTCGCGGTCTTGCCCAAAGCGAGGAGCTGATCCATTCTTTCGACTGTGGTTGGGTTACCGGTGTCATTGGCAAGAATCAACCGCCCCAAATCGAGAGGATTCTGCACCCGGATGCAGCCGTGACTGAAGGCTCGCTGGGTCCGCCCGAAAAGGGATTTACTCGGGGTATCATGCATATAAACGTGATATGGATTGGGAAAGAGAAACTTGATCAGACCCAGGGAGTTGTCCTTGCCCGAATCCTGGCGAAGGGTATAGGGTAAAAATTTCCCCTCATACTGCTTCCAAGGGATAGAGCTGGGCGCAATCTCGGTCCCGCTGCTGTCGAGGACGCGAAGCCGCTGTTTAGCGAGAAAATCCGGATCCTTGACGATACTGGGAACGGTCTCGTTCTTAACGATGTCGGGGGTGGGAGTCCAGGTTGGATTGAGAACGATGTAGGTGATCGCCGAACGAAAGATAGGGGTCTGGTGGAAGGGCTGGCCGACCATGACCTTGCTGCTCCAGACCGGCTTGTTGTCATGGTAATATTGCAGCATGAACCCAGCGATATCGACGACGAGGCTGGAACTGGGCATGTCGTAGACAACCCACCGCGTCCGCTCCAGATTCACCCGGATCTGGTTGACCCGTTCAGTTGCGGTGAAGTTCATGGCATCGATGGTGCTCTTGCCGACAACACCATCGGGTTCCAAGTGATGCCGGGCCTGGAACGATTTAACAGCAGCTACCAAGTGATCGTCGTACAGATTCGATTCGCCGGCAGCTTTATAATTGTAATCGCCGGCAACGCCCAGGCGCTGGCGAATCGCCGGCACCCTCTCGTCGCGTATCCCCGGCCTGAGGCTCTCTCCGGCGGGTACCAATTGCCGCCCTCCGCTCTTGCCGGCAATCTGTTTGTACTGACTCAAGGCCCCTTTCAGGTTGATATAGGCCTGATGGTGCGGAGAGAGTTTGTCGAGAGTGACCCGGATGGTGCCGGTATTAATCGCGGCCAGATAGATATCGATCGGAGAGGGCCGGGGGTTAGTTGCCTCAAGATTCTTCTTTTCCTCAACCTTGCGGGAATCAACCTTACCGTATCGCTTGTGCTGGCCCAGCAAAACAAGGGCGTCGGAAAGCAACAGGTCATATTCCACCAGTTTGGCCGGGGATGCACTTTCTTTCAGCTCATTGCCATACCGGATGAGGGCCTTGAGATGATAATCATCGGGAATGAACCCTTCGTCGGCGCTGGCAACAATAGCACTCAACAGCTGATGAATATTTTCCTGATTGGTCCAGAGCGGATTAAACTGGTTTTTTCTATAAAGATCGAGCAGATAGCCGGTCGTGTAAACCGGTTCCTTGCCGATACTGTCTTCTATCTCAAAATACAACTGCTCAAGGCGCTGCTGGAGCAGCTGCTGCCCCTGCTCGTTGTTTGCCGCCGTTGAGGGAAAAGCGGCCTTGCTGGTGGCGGCTGGAGCACTGCCATCCTGGACTGCCACAGGAGAACGCAACGGTTCGCGGTTCGCTACGGACAGGGAAGCGGCAGGCGTACCGCCCTCGGCATACGCCCCCTTGGTGGCACAGAGTGTGGCCAATAGAAGCAGGCCTCCCAGGAGAACAAGACGGGAGGAGAATGATTCATAAAAAAGAGGCATGGGGGAGTTATCCTGAACGCAGACTGACTTCTTCGGATGGAATCAGATTATGATTGGTTTTCTGGGCAATGAAGGTCCGAACTCAATATTGCATAATATCTTCTATTTTTAAGGAAGAACGACGATATTGACAAGAACATAAACTTCTCTTAAGCAAAAAAATGATATATTTGTTCTTTTTTGCCACCCTCTTTTGCATGATCACATGCATGAGCCGTCTCTGATCTTGTCTTTTCACAAAGAGCGCAGCTACCATTTTTCAGGAATCTTTTTTTCCTGCTGCTCCGGCATGGGCACTCAATTCGTCAATATAGCGGTCGACCGGGGCGTATTCGTCGGTGAAGGGGGCGATGTCACCTCCGGGTGCGGGCAATATATGGGTCAGCATCTCCTGGAGAGTCGGATCGCCGGGCGCAGTGACGGGCGGTTTGCTGCCGGCGGCAAGGATAATGTTCTGCCACAGTTGGCGGTCAACAGGATTGACCACCGCATAGGCCTCAACAGAAGCAAAGGCAGTCTTGAAGGTCGCATGCAGGGCCTTGTAGAAACGGCTCGAAATGCCCTCGGGCGAGGCGAGAAGATTGACCAGGACCACGCCGTCCGGGTTGAGAGCGGAACGCATCAGGTCGATGGCCTCGACCGTGACCAAGTGAAAGGGAATCGAATAGTGCGAGTTGAACACGTCGCAGAGGATCACATCGTAGCGGTTGTCGATCTTTGTTAAAAAGGTGCGGGCATCCTCCTCGATGATGGTGAGGCGGGGGTGATCGGTCAGACCGAAATGGCTGCGGGCCAGGGCGGTGATGCCGGGATCGAGTTCGACCACATCGATGCGCACGTCAGGATAGTGCGCCAGCGCATATTTGGGAAAGGAGTAGCCGCCGCCGCCGAGCACCAGCATGCGGCGCGCTGCTGGTCGGTAATATTCGAGCAAGCGATAAAAACGGGTGTAGGGCAGGACCAGTTCGGTGACATTATCGAGGTACATGGCCGATTGCCGCCCCTTGGGACCGGTGACCATCTCCCTGGTCGGGCGGTCGCTGCCGGCCTCCTTACTGGTGTACACCAGCACCCGGTTATAGGGAGTGTCCCGGTCGAGAAAGCCTTGCTGCGCAAGCCAGTGGTCTTGCTGGCGGCAGAAGAAAACCGCCAGGGCGAAAAGGAGGATGGATGCGCCCTTCAGCAGCTTGCATCCGGAGTCGGCCAGCCAGGAGGCAACGGCCAGGAAGGCAGCGGTGATGAACAGAATGGCGGTGCTGCCCACCCAGGCGATGAGGACAAAGCCGGCAAGAAAGGTGCCCACGATGGAACCGATGGTGGAAATCGCATAGAGGCTGCCCGCTGTCCGTCCTCCATGGTCTCGATCTGCCAGACAGAGACGCACGGCAAAAGGGGGCACCATGCCGAGCAGAACCGCCGCCGGTGCAAACAGGGCCACGGTGGCGACGATGGCAACGGTGTGCATGCTGCCCGCGCCTTGGAGAAATTCAAGCACCCAGGTTTTGGACAGGCCGATGGCGGCAGTGGCCCAGGCAGAGAGAAGGACGATCCGGCCGAGGAGCCGTGGCTGAGGAGAACGATCTGCCAGGGAGCCACCCCACCAGGCGCCGAGGCTGAGGCTGGCGAGGATGATGCCGATGAGACAGGTCCAGACGACCAGAGAGGTGCCGAGGAAGGGGGCAAGGATGCGGGAGCCGGTCAGTTCGATAATCATCAGGGCCGCGCCGCAGAGAAAGATGCAGCAATGGAGCATAACAGATCCTCGGGGGGAGAAAGGTGCGATTACCCTTTATTGTTTGGGGAAAATGAGTGCCTGCGGCCAGAGGTACTGGAGAACGGCAGATTTATCCAGGAAAAAACGCGGTCCATCCCGAGGCAGCGACCAACGACTGACCCCGTCGTTGCTCAAAGGAGCGCACGCCGGTGGTTTTATCCTCCAAGCCTGTGTAAATTGGGTGACGAAAAGGAAGAACCAGGAGTATTATCCGGCTGCGTCAACAGCCGGCGGGAGGAATGGCAATGCATGATCAAGCGATAAAAATACTCGAGAAACAGCGGCAGGATCTGGTTGTCCGGGTCCTGAAAAAGCATGAGGAGATGGAGGCCAGCCGGTCGTTCACCGAACGCATCCTTGCCGGCATTTCCGAACTTTTTCTGCTCATGGACCAGGACTTCCGGGTAATCCAGACCAACCGGGAGTTTCTCCAGCGCACCGGCTTTGCCTTGGATGACGACCGGCAATTGACCCTCGGCGACCTGGTGCAGCCGGATAAAGCGGAGGCTATCCGTCAGGCCTTTGCCAAGGGGGAATTCACCGAGTTCGAGGCCCATCTCAAGAATGGCACGGGTTCTGGTTTGCCTGTGAAGATGCGCGGCTCCACCCACGTCAATCCCAATGGTCTGGTGCTGCACATGCTGATCTGTTCCGATTGCAGCGAGTTTTATGACCTCATGGCACAAATGCAGGAGGGCCAGAAGCAGTTGATCCATTCCAGCCGGCTTGCCAGCCTGGGCGAAATGGCCGCCGGCGTCGGCCATGAGCTGACCCAGCCGCTAAACGCCATCCTGCTCTTTGCCCGGAACTGTCTCAAGGCCCTGGATACCCCGGGTGATCACACTGAGATGTTGCGAGAGAACCTGCAGATTATTATCGACCGGGTCAACAAGGCCTCCTCGATCATCTCGACGATGCGCAGTTTCGGTCGCAAGGTGGAAGAGGAGCAGGCAGCGGTGGAACTGAACGGGATCATCCGCAAGATACTCAGTTTCCTGGAATCGCAGTTGCGCCTGAGCGAGATTTTTCTCGATCTGCGCCTGACAGAGATGCCCTGCGAGGTCCTGGGAGTGGAGGTCCGGCTCGAGCAGGTCTTTCTCAACCTGGTGCAGAATGCCATCCAGGCCATGGGGCGAGTGGTCGTACCCCGGTTAACGATCACCAGCCGCATCACCCATTGCCTCAACCTGACCACCATGCAGAAGGAACCCTATGTTCAGGTGACCGTGGCCGACAACGGTGAGGGTATCCCCGAAGAACTGCAAAAAAAAATCTTTGATCCCTTTTTCACAACCCGTGAGGTCGGCACCGGCATGGGACTCGGATTGTCGATTGTTGACCGGATTGTCCGCGGCTTCTCCGGGTACATCGAGCTGGAGAGCACACCCGGAACGGGGGCCTGTTTTTCCGTCTACATCCCCCAGTATCGTCAGGATGCAACCCTGGGGCAACAGCAGGGGAGGCTGGCATGAAGGTGCAATCGCCGCCGCCTGTTCCGGAAATCCTCGTGGTCGACGACGACCTTTACCTGCTGGCGGCCATCAAGCAGACCCTGGTACTCAACGGCTACACGGCGCGAACCTTTGGTAATCCGCTCGAGGCGCTGGCCAGCATCGAGGGGCATACCTTTTCCGCTGTGCTGGCCGATATCCGCATGCCGGAGATGAACGGCATGATCCTGCTGGAGCGGATATTGGAAAAGGATGCTGACCTGCCGGTGATTCTGATCACCGGACACGGCGACATCAGCCTGGCGGTGGAGGCGGTCAAAAAGGGGGCGTACAATTTCCTCCAGAAGCCGGTGGACGAGGACATTATCCTCGCCACCCTGTCGCGGGCCATCGAGCGACGGCAGCTGGTGCTGGAAAACCGTCGGTTGGAACAGCAGCTGACCGCAACCCGTGAGGGGCGCTCCCGTTTTTATGGCCTGGTAGGCAGCCATCCGGTCATGCTTGGCCTCTACGCCCTGATCGAGGCCCTTGCCCATGAAACTGATCCGGTGCTGATCATCGGCGAGACTGGTACCGGCAAAGAACTGGTGGCCCGGGCCATCCATGCCATCAGTCGCCAGGATAAGGCGCCCTATGTTGCGGTCAACATGGGGGCATTGCCCTCGGAGATGATCGAGTCCGAACTCTTCGGCCATGAAAAGGGAGCCTTTACCGGCGCAGTCCAGCGCAAGGTGGGCAAGTTCGAATACGCTGGCGAGGGCACGCTTTTTCTCGACGAGATCTGTTCGATGCCGGCCCAGTTGCAAGCCAAGCTGCTGCGCGTTCTGGAGGAGCGCTCGTTCTCGCGGCTGGGCGGAAATGCCGCGATTCCTCTCAAGGCACGGATCATCGCCGCCACCAACCGCGACTTGCGGGCAGAGATCGACAATGGTAATTTTCGCCAGGATCTCTATTTCCGTCTCAACGTCCTGCCGGTGCTTCTGCCGCCGCTCAGGGAACGGAGAGAGGATGTTCCGCTCTTGGTCGATTATTTCTGGAATGAATACTGCGACGGCCAGCACAACGAAGCTCGCCCCTGTTCGCCGGAATTGATCCGCCAGTTGATGCAGCAGGATTGGCCGGGCAATGTCCGTGAATTGCGAAATTTCGTCCGCCGGTACTGCGTCTTAGGCATACCCGAACCAAGGGGAGAAGCGGCGGAGGTATCGGTGATCAGTCCCGGAATGGCTGGTCTGCCCTGGAAAGAGTACATGGAGCAGCAGGAGCGGCTTTATGTGGAGCAGGTGCTGCACCAGGTCGGCGGTCAGGTGAGCGCTGCCCACCAGTTGATGGGCATTTCCCGCAAGAGTCTCTACGATAAAATCAACAAGTATCGGATTGAACTCCACCTTTTCAGGAAGGAGGGGATGCGGAGTTGACCGGCACCCCTGTTCCGCCCCTTGCCACGGCCGATGCCGTGCATACAATCATGAAGGAGATCTGGAGCATACGCTCCGCCAATGCAATCACGGGAGAATATCCATGAAAAAAATTGAACTGGCCGGTACACGAGAGTTTAACCCCCTGGGGATGAAGGCTATCGTCCTCCACGATTCCGAACATTTCAAGATCCTCAACTTCAACATCTCGGCAGGGGCGCTGTTTCCGATCCATTCCCACGACCTGGATGGCCAGTTGTCCATTCTGGTGATTGAGGGGGAAGGGTTGTTTCTTGCGGACAACGACGTGAACATGCCGGCCCAGACCGGCGATATGCTGATTTCCGACATCCGCGAGCCGCACGGAGTCAAGGCGACCACCGACATGCGCATCGTTGTGACCATCGCCCCACCGATCTGAGCGGGCAAAACGCTATCGCTCCTGCCCTGGGGGGACCGGGCCGAGGATGTTCAACAGAGCCTGGCATTGCTGCTCGGCTGGCTGCTCATTGTCCAGTACAGCGAGGAGACGTTCGACCTGACGCCGTTCCTGCTTGTCCAGGAGAGCTGATTTCCGAAGTAGATGATCGCCCTGGTCGAGGATCGCGGCGAAAAAGTCCGGTCCAGGACGGCCCTGACAGCCCTCGCGGATGCGGTTGTGCCAATCTGCCAGAGTCAGTGGCGAGACTGTTCCGGCAACCGGGGCAGGCTTGGGGGCCGGGGCTCCTGCCCCTCGCAAGGCTGATTGCTGCGCGGTGGGGGTTGCCTCACTTTTTTCCGGGCGGCTCACCGCCCCCTGTTCCTTTTCATCCCGCATCATTTCGGCGCTTGCCGGCGTGCTCTCTGCAATCGGCACTGCTCTTTCCGCCGGGGCCTGGGCCTCCCTATCCTCCCGCTTTATTGCCATGTCCGATGGTTGTGCCGGCATGATTGCATCCCGCACTCCTGATTCAGCCCGATCGGGAGCGGCCGGGCCTTTGCTCTTTCTGCGTTCCGTTGGCGGTGTTGCCGGTACAGCCGCCTGCTCTTCGGTTCTCTGTGCTTGGCTTGAGCCCGTCGCTGCCGGCGGCGCGGGCCAGTCTTTCTCGTTTGCGAGCTTGTTGGCCGATTCTGCCGCCGAGGCTGGCAACGCCTTTTCCTGGGCCGGTTGTTCGGGCAGACGCACCAGGGTCGGCCGGTCGGCCTGGGTGGTGATAGTGAGAAATACAGCGATACTGGCAGCTGCAGCCAGCAGCGACCCAGCGGCAGCCATGAACTGCGGCCGCTTGATCAATTGGCGCAGTGAATTCCGGTTGCTCTTTTCTGCCTGCTCTTGCCATTCTCGGTCCAGTTGGCGCCAAAGGGCGTAGCAGCGCTCACAGCCGGCAAGATGCTCCAGACAAAGTTCGGCTTGCTCCGGTGCAAGTTTGCCCTCGACCAGTGCCGCCAGCTCTTCCGGATCCAGGCAGGAACCGCTCGGTTCCGGCTGCTCACCGGCCAAAACGAGCAGGGCCAGCCGCCGCTGGGCCGCTCTTGTCTTCTCAAGCTCTCTGATCTCGGCCATGGAATTTCGTTGTCTGATAATCGTTCATGTTGTCTTAGACGGTCCCGATTGCCGCAGGTGTCGACGGATGCTCATAATAGCAGGCGCAACTCCTCGTCCAACCCAGCGTTTGCCAGGTCCTGACGCAAGCGCTCCAGTAAACGTCGCAGCCGGCCGTGAACCTGATGCCGATTCCAGCCCAGCATTCTTCCCGCTTCGGCCACCGCCACCCCGTCCCGGTAACAGAGTTTAAGCAGCAGCCGTTCCTTGGGTTCCAAACTGATGCCCGCCGCGGCAACCCGTTCCACCAGACGGGGATCAGCCTCACTTGCGGCCTCGTCAAAAATTACCCGCCCCAGAAGGGTGAACAGCTGCTGACGCTCCTCCCGTTCCACCTGTTTTTCTTGGGTGGAACACTCTGCCTCCCCGTCCGGAAGCGCTGTTTCCTCGTTGAATTCCTCTCTGCTCGCCCTGATGTTCGCCGCAGGAGGGCAGCTCGCCGAGGATGCGGTAGGCCGCCTCTTCGGCCGCCTCGATTTGTCCGGGTTGCCGGTTGCCGATCAGGGCGACGGCTTCGTCGGGGGAGAAGCGTTCCAGGCAAAGCAGGCGAAAGAGCGTCATCCAGATGCCGCCGAGACGGCAAATCCACAACGGCGGCTTGACCCGGCCGAAACGGGTGCGGGCAAAATCTTCCAGAAGGCGCAGGGTCAGTGTGCCGATGTAGGTAGCCAGCGTTGACCGTCCGGTAAAGGTGCGCAGCCGACTCCAGTCATCCTGCGCCAGCCCGTCCATGACATACAATGCCGCCTCCTCGGCAAGTTCGGCCTGCACAAAGCGGCGTCCGGCCATGCGGTTGATCATCTCCCAATGGGCTAGAGCCTGCTCCCGCCAGCTATTCACGCGCAGAACCCCACAACCAATTGTTCCGGTTTATTGCCGACACCCTTTTTTTTCATTGGGTAGCGACACATCCTGGCGCAAAAACCGTCCAAAGAGACAACAGGGGCACAATATCCCTTCCCGTAAAATACACATGCAACAAACTGGAAACCTCATCAAGGAGCTTGACCATGAAACAACTCACCGTAACTCTATTGCTTTCCTTCGCGCTTCTGGTCGGCTGCTCGTCCCCGGCCACGGATGCGAAAAAGAAAGAGGCTCAACCGGTCCAACCACAGATCTCGGAAAATGCACCGCCTCGGTCCGAAACGCGCCAGCAGGTCGAAATGGAGCGGCCGCAGCTCCCGCTGCCGCCGCCTGTCCTTAACGATGCCATGGCAGGCCGTGCTGCGGGGGTTCCCATGAAGACCACAGACGCCATCGACCGAACAGTTGCCCACGAGGCCATATCAGCCCGTGTCCCGGTGTCTGCCTGGAACCGCGAATCCTACAACGCCACTAAGGAAAACGGCTTCATCAACGCCAGCCGCGATCCGCTCTCCACTTTCAGTATCGATGTCGACACCGCTAGTTACGCCAATGTCCGCCGTTTTGTCAATGGCGGCAACCTGCCCCCGGTGGGCGCTGTCCGCATCGAGGAGATGATCAACTATTTTCCCTACGACTATCCGGCTCCCAGAGGCAAGGATCCCTTTGCAATCAGCGCCGAAGTCGGCCCCAGTCCTTTCCATTCCGGTTACCGATTGGCGCGCATCGGTCTGAAGGCGCGCGATCTAGCCAGGGAGCAGCTGCCGCCCTCGAATCTGGTTTTTCTCATCGATGTTTCCGGTTCCATGCAGGACGCGAGCAAGCTGCCGCTCCTGAAACAGGCTTTGCCGCTGCTGGTCCGGCAGTTGGGCGGGCGCGACCGGATGGCCATGGTCGTTTATGCCGGCGGCGACAGTGTCGTCCTGCCGCCCACCGCTGGCAATCGGCAGGAAGAGATCCTTTCGGCCATCGACCGGCTGCGGGCGGGCGGTTCCACCCACGCCTCCGGCGGTATCCGCACAGCCTACCAACTGGCCCGGCAATCCTTCATGGTCGGGGGCAACAATCGAGTCATCCTGGCCTCGGACGGTGATTTCAACGTCGGTATCACCAGCCGCGACGAGCTGCAACGGCTGATCGAGCAGGAACGCAGAAGCGGCGTCTATCTGACCGTGCTCGGCTTCGGTATGGGCAACTATCACGATGATACCATGGAAATCCTCGCCGACAAGGGCAACGGCAATTATGCGTACATCGATAATCTGCTGGAGGCAAAGAAGGTGCTGGTCAAGGAGATGAGCGGCACCTTCTTTGCACTGGCGAACGACGTTAAGATTCAGGTGGAGTTCAATCCGGCGCGGGTGGGGGCCTACCGGCTGATCGGCTACGAGAACCGGATCCTGGCTGACGAGGATTTCCGAGATGACGCCAAGGATGCCGGCGAGATCGGCGTCGGCCATCGGGTGACCGCCCTCTACGAGCTGATCCCGGCTGGTCATCAATCGATCCCGCAGTTGGACCCGCTCAAATATCAGGCGGTGCAATCAGCCCCGTTCAGGGGAACAAAGGAATTGATGACTGTCAAGCTGCGTTACAAACCACAGGGTGAACAAACTTCCCGGCTGATGAGTCTGCCGGTCAACGAAGCTGCAACCAGGCCAACAACGGCGGATTTCCGCTTTGCCGCCGCCGTTGCCGGTTACGGCATGCTGCTCTCTCACTCGGAGCATCTGGGCGATTTCACCTGGAAGCAGTGTCTGGAGATGGCCCTTTCCGGACGAAGCGTCGATGCCGAGGGCTACCGGGCCGAGTTTATCCGCTTGGTGGACGCCAGCCGGTTATTGGCCCAGCAGCAGGGGAGCAAGAGATGCGGATGCGGACGATCCCCGTCCCTTGCCGTATCCGGTGCTCAGGTAAGCAGGTGCGGCCAGTCGAGGTCGGGAAAGATACGGTGGAGCATGTGATCGTCGTCCTCGACCCGCACTTCCAGGTTGCTGAAAGTGGCCCGGGCCTGCGGCAGGACCAGGTCCGGCGGGCAGACCGTGTCGTGGTCGCCGATGACCAGCACGGTCGGCACGGCAAGCGGGGTAGCCGGCGGCTGGTACCCGTTGAAGTTGAGGGCCGGGGCCAGCAGAACCAGCCGTCGGCATCGCTCGGGATGGCGGCCGGCAAAGCAGGCGGCCATCAGGCCGCCAAAACTCGAACCCACCAGAACGAGCCGGTCAAGTCCGACCACATGGTCCTCCAGTTGGGTCAACCGCTGTTCGAGGTCGCCGTCATAGTCGTGCAAGCGGACAGCAGGAAAATGCTTGCTGAACCATTGGGCTTTGGTGCCGCGGCTGGAGGATTCGAGACCGTGGAGAAAGAGAACTGGAGCCGGTCTCAGGGAAGTTATGGAGGGCATGCTTTTTTGCCGGCGTTGTTTGATATCAATGGCACGGAACGTTCGAACATGGGATTCTGTCAGATAAAAGTGAACGCCCTCTCGCGATGAACATGAGCGGGCGGGCCAAACTGCAGCATCGTCGCCAGATTATACCCAATTCCCAGCCTGAAGTAACCGATTTTTCCAGAAAGGAAGAAGCGGGCCGCTAACGGTGGAAAACAGTCCTCTTCATCGCTGCGCTTGCGGAAAAAACTTGCCCTTCTCCCCCGGAGCCGTTTTCCTGAAACAAGAAGAATCTTGACCGGCAACCCTATCAATGGAGGGAAAAAGATGAAGCACCGCATCGAGCACGACACCATGGGCGAGATTGAGGTCCCGGCCGAGCGGCTCTGGGGCGCCCAGACCGAACGCAGCCGCCGCAATTTTCATATTGGCGAGGAACGGATGCCTCTAGCACTGGTCTATGGACTGGTGCGATTGAAGCGGGCTTGCGCTGAGATCAATCACCAAAAGAGCAAACTGCCCGGTGAAATCCGGGATTTGATCGTCCGCGTCTGCGACGAGATTGTGGCGGGTGAACATGACCGGGAATTTCCCCTCGCGGTCTGGCAGACCGGTAGCGGTACCCAGACGAACATGAACGTCAACGAGGTGATCGCCAATCGGGCCGCTGTCATAGTTCACGGCGGCCTGGACAAGACAAGACCGGTCCACCCCAACGACCATGTCAACATGTCCCAGAGTTCCAACGATGTCTTTCCCTCGGCCATGCATGTGGCCGCCGTCTTTGCCCTGGAAGACCGGCTCCTGCCGGCGCTGGAGGACCTGCGGCAGACCCTGACGGCCAAGGCGGCGGCCTTTGCCGGCATCGTCAAGATCGGCAGAACCCACCTCCAGGACGCCACGCCCCTGACCCTGGGCCAGGAAGTGAGCGGCTGGGCCGCCATGCTGGAGAGCAATCTGCGCCAGGTGCGGGAGGGCTTGGAACACCTGCGCTTTCTTGCCATCGGCGGCACGGCGGTCGGCACCGGCCTCAATGCCCCGGCCGGGTTCGGCGAGGCCGTGGCCGCGCAGCTCAGCCGGGAGACGGGCAAGGCCTTTTATTCGGCTGTCAACAAATTCCACGGCCTGACCTCGCATGACCAGTTGGTCTTTGCCCACGGAGCGGTCAAGGCCCTGGCCGCCAACCTGATGAAGATCGCCAACGATGTCCGCTGGCTGGCCAGCGGGCCACGCTGCGGCCTGGGCGAAATCACTATCCCGGCCAACGAACCGGGCAGTTCGATCATGCCGGGCAAGGTCAATCCGACCCAGGCGGAGGCGGTGACCATGGCCGCCTGCCAGGTGTTTGGCAACGACGCGGCCATCGGTTTTGCCGCCAGTCAGGGCAATTTCGAACTCAATGTCTTCAAGCCGCTGATTATCTACAATTTTCTCCAGTCAGTCACCCTGATGACCGACGTCATCCATTCCTTTGACCGCAACTGCGCCGTCGGTATCGAACCGGTCAGGGCAGCGGATCGAGCATAACCTGCGCCATTCGCTGATGCTCGTCACAGCCCTCAACCCGCACATCGGCTACGAAAAGGCGGCGGCCATCGCCAAGAAGGCGCATGCGGACAATCTGTCCCTGCGCGAGGCGGCTGTCGAGCTAGGTTTGCTCACCGGCGAGGAATTTGATCGCCTTGTCCGGCCGGAGGCCATGATCGGTCCGGTAGCGGCCGCAACAGACACGGACGCTTGACCAACCGGCATTGCCGCGCTTGCCCTGCTTATTTTGCAATAAAAACATCCAAGGGGACATCTAATTTCTTGAACCGCTATTTGATAAGCCGTATACTTTTTTGTTTAAGAAATCTAAACAATTCGCTCGGCTGGCGCTGAGCGTAATATTGCCCGGCAGGCGGGACCATCTATGACGACGACACCGACGGACAACTTCAGCACCATTATTCGTCT
The DNA here is from genome assembly GCA_963733595.1 of uncultured delta proteobacterium. Classification (GTDB taxonomy): domain Bacteria; phylum Desulfobacterota; class Desulfobulbia; order Desulfobulbales; family Desulfobulbaceae; genus Desulfobulbus. The sequence continues at coordinate 137,464 of CAVTDN010000010.1, forward strand.
GCTGCTGCAGGTGAACAAGGTAAACAAGGATCAGGTCGAGCATGCAGCCAGGATTCAATCCAAGCTCAGCACCTTCAGTCCCCTGCTGAAGGTTCTCAAGGATCTGAAACACATCACCGATCAGGATGTGCGGGAGACTCTCCGCACAGACCTCTTCCCCCATCCGCATCGGCGACCTCCTCACCGAACTCGGCTACCTTTCGCCCGAGGATCTGGATGCGGCCTGCCGCATCCAGCAGGAAAGCGATACCCAGGAAAAACTCGGCCGAATCCTGGTAAAGCATAATTTCATCGATGAGCAGGTCTTTATCGAAGTCCTCTCCATTCAGATGGGCTACCCCTGTCATTGAACCCGGCCTCAACAACATCGACAAGGAGCTGTGCGAAAAGATCCCGAAAACCTTGATGGCGACACACAGTTTCATCCCTCTCAAGAGCGATGACGGTTCGGTGCGTGTTGCCTTTGCCGATCCCCTGGATCAGGAGACCTTGCAGACTGTCAAGCGCTTTTTAGGAAACAACATCGTTCCGATCATCGCCCAGAGCCGGTCCATTAAGAAAACCGTTGACCTGCTGGCCGAAAAAAAAGACGGTCAGGCCCTGACAGTCGACAACTCCACCGTGGTCGGCACTGTCAACTCCATCATCCTCGAAGCCCTCAAGAACAACGCCAGCGACATCCATATCGAACCCATGGAAGACCGCTTGCAGGTTCGCTTCCGCGAGGATGGCGTGCTCAACCATTTCAAGGATTTTCCCAAAGAGATCATCCCGGCACTCTCCAGCCGCCTCAAGATCATGTGCCAGGCCGACATCACCGAAAAGCGGCGGCATCAGGGCGGCCGTATACTCTTTGAGTACGACGACGGCCAGTTGGATCTGCGCGTCTCCTTCTTCGTCACCATTCACGGCGAGAAAATCGTCCTCCGGCTGCTCAACCGCAAGCAGGAATTGTACGATCTGCAATCCATCGGCCTGTCGCCGCGCATGCTCGCCCGTTTTCTCGAGGACGCGGTCTATCAGCCCAGCGGCGTTGTCCTGGTGACCGGGCCGACCGGATCGGGCAAGACCTCGACCATCTACAGCTGCATCCATGCCCTGAAAAGTCCGCAGGTAAGCATCATTACCGCCGAGGAGCCGGTGGAGTATGTGATCGAGGGGGTTGCCCAGTGTTCAATCGATCCCAAAATCGACCTGACCTTTGAAGAGACCCTGCGCCATATTGTCCGCCAGGACCCGGACGTGATTGTCATCGGCGAAATCCGCGACGCCTATTCGGCCGAAGTGGCTGTGCAGGCGGCCCTTACCGGCCATAAGGTCCTGTCGACCTTTCACACCGAGGACAGCATCGGCGGCCTGATCCGCCTGCTCAATATGGACATCGCCCCTTTCCTGGTCTCCTCCACCGTGGTCAGCGTCCTGGCGCAGCGCCTGTTGCGACGAATCTGTGTGCACTGCGCCGTCGACACCAAGCCGACACCGATACAACTCCAGCGTTTGCGCTGCCAGGTCAAGGATCTGCAGGGAGCCAATTTCAAGAAGGGCCGGGGCTGCAAGATGTGCAAGCATTCCGGTTATCGCGGCCGGATCGGGGTCTATGAGCTGCTGGTGCTCGATGAACCCGTCCGCACCGCCATTCTGGAGCGGAAAACAAGTTATGAGATCCGCACCATCAGCATCAATCAATCCGGGCTGATTACCTTGCTCGAAGATGGGCTGGTCAAGGCCGCTGATGGAATTACGACTGTCGATGAAATTCTGCGGTGTCTGCCCATTTTCAGTTCACCGCGTCCCCTCGCCGAACTCCGCCGTCTTGCAGGTGAATAAATGAACGCCCCCGTTTCTCTTGTCGAAGTCATCAACCGTTTTATCGAGTCCGATGCGGTCAGCCTGCCGGTGTTCAATTCCGCCTCCAGCCGCATTCAGCAAGAGATGGCGAAAAGTGAACCGAATATCCAGGTCATCGAAAAGATCATCACCTCGGATCAGGCCCTTTCCACCCAGGTGCTGAAAATAGCCAACTCGCCTTTTTATCGGGGACTGACCGAGGTCGGCACGGTGCGGGCCGCAATCATGCGACTGGGAATGCAGGAGATCGAAAAGGTCGTGCTTCTGGCCACCTCACAGCATCATTTCAAAAGCACGGACAAGTCCATTAACATGCTGATGAAAAAACTCTGGCAGCATGCGGTGGGCTGCGCCTATGGAACGGTCTGGCTGTCCCGGCGGTACACTTACGGCGTCGATCAGAGCCAGGCCTTTTTCGGCGGCCTGTTCCACGATGTCGGCAAACTGCTCACCCTGGTGATCATCGAGCAGGTCAAGCATAAAAACAAAAACCTGAAAATCACCGAGGATCTGCTCCTGGAGGCCATGGCGAAACTGCATGCGCGGGAAGGGGCGAAACTGCTGGCGCAGTGGAACATGCCCGAATATTTCTGCGTGATTGCCCGTGATCATCACATGCAGGAGATCGACGAAAAAAATCAACTGCTCCTGCTGGTCCGCATGGCCAATCAGGTCTGCCACAAGCTCGGCATCGGCCTGGTAAAGGACTCCGCCCTCATTCTCCCCTCCACCCTGGAAGCCCATCTGCTCAACCTCACCGAAATCGACTTGGCCGAACTGGAAATCGCCCTGGAGGACACCGCCGTGCTCACCAATTGAACGGTTGATTTAAAGCGCCAGCCGTTCCCGGTTGATGGGCTGTTTTTTGCCGTCCTCATCGATAGCCACATAGGTGAAGGCCGCCTCGGTCACCTTGAAGGTCGTAAACTGGTCCTTGCCCGCACGCAGGATCGGCCGCACCCAGACCTCGAGCATGACGGTCACCGAGGTGGTGCCGATCCGCACCACGCGTCCGTAACAGCAGACCACATCGCCCACCCTGACCGGCTTGAAAAATTGCATGCTCTCCACGGCCACGGTCGCCGTCCGCGTCCGGGTTACCTCCTTGGCCATCATGCTGCCGGCCAGATCCATCTGCGACATGATCCAGCCGCCGAAAATATCACCGTTGAAACTGGTGTCCGCGGGCATTGGCATGGTCCGCAGCAGCAGGTCGCCCTGCGGTGCGTCCTCATTCGGTTGGGTTGTCATTGTGTCGCCTCCTCTGGGTTGATGCATTGGTTCGTTCCCTATTCCCTATAGTGGATTTTTTGTTTTTCGGAAACGGACAACCACCCGGGAAAATAAGGTGGTGGTCAGAACCATCCGGGACTATAATGACAAGCTACTTTCATCGTTATCACTTCATCTGTCCTAGGGACATCGGAGGTTTGTATGCAAATTGATTGGGCCTATCTGAGAAAGGGCTGAGCTTCGTGCATCAAGGCACAGGATGTGCTGCAACGAAACAGGCTTACGCCCGAACGGATCGTCGATGCCAGGAAGGAAAACCTTGCCGGCGAGGAGGCATGGCAGCTTCTGGCCGGTGCCAGGGAGATCTTGGTGGCCAAGGGGAAACACTTTCAGGTGTTCGACCCGCGCACGGACAACAAGGAGGATATCCTTGCCCAGGCCCTGGGGCGGACCGGCAACCTGCGGGCACCAGCCCTGCTGATCGGTGATCGCCTTTTGGTGGGCTACAGCGACAGCCTCTATGCCCAATTTTCAGGATAATGCCCATGTCCGTTCTGCACCAACAGCTGGTTGAACAACTGGGAGAGATTGAGCAGCAGGGGCAGATGCGTCACCTGGTTCCGGTGACCCATCTCGACCATGGCCGCATCGATATAGGCGGTCGCCGCTATCTCAATCTGGCCGGCAACGACTACCTGGGACTGGCCGCCAACCGGGAACTGCTGCAGGCCTTTTTCCGAGAGATGAACGCGGACAATCTTCTTGAGCGCTACGGACTGGGCAGCACCGCCTCGCGGCTGATGACCGGCAACACCCTGCCTTACGAGCAGTTGGAAGAGCAACTCCGCGCGCTCTACGGGGCGGAGGCGGCCCTGGTGTTCAATTCCGGCTACCACCTCAACATCGGCATCCTGCCGGCGCTTGCCGGCAAGCAGGATTTGATCCTGGCCGACAAGCTCTGCCACGCCAGCCTGATCGACGGCATGCGGCTGTCGCGGGCCAAGGTCATCCGCTACCCGCATCTCGATTATCAGACGATCGAGCAGGTGTTGGCCAAGGACCGGGATCGCTTTCGTCAGGTGTTCATTGTCACCGAATCGATTTTCAGCATGGATGGCGACACCGCAGACCTGACAGAGCTGGTGCGGATCAAGGATCGCTGGCGGGCAGCCCTTTATGTTGATGAGGCGCACGGGGTCGGCATCCGTGGCCAGAGCGGCTGCGGTCTGGCGGAGGAGCAGGGCGTACACCGGGAGATTGAGATTCTCACCGGTACTTTCGGCAAAGCCTACGGCGGCCAGGGCTCCTTTGTGGTCGGCTCCCAACTGCTGATCGATTTTCTCCTCAACACAGCCCGCTCGCAGATCTTCTCCACCGGCCTGCCGCCTGTTTCAGCACACTGGCTTTGTTTCGTTCTCCGGCAGATTCCCCTGATGCGGGCACAGCGCGCCAAGGTGGATCAGATGGCGGAGAAGTTTCGCGGTGCCCTGCGCGATGCTGGCCTGCAAACCCACGGCAGCAGTAATATCGTGCCAGTCATGGTCGGTGACGCAGCTCAGGCAGTGGCTGCGGCCGAGCGCATCTGCGAACAGGGCTACTGGGTCAAAGCGGTGCGACCGCCCACAGTGCCGGCCGGGACCTCACGTCTGCGCCTCTCCCTGAATGCGGCCATGGCCTGGGAGCAACTGGCCCCACTGCCCGCGATAATAAAAAAATCCTTGGGGTAGTCCCATGCAAACGGTTTGGCTCCATCGCAACAACCACCGGGAATGCATCCTCTTGTTCAGCGGCTGGGGTATGGATCCCGCGCCATTTCGTTTCCTGCCCGCAGCACACCATGACCTGTGCCTATTCTCCGACTACCGGCAACTGCACCCGGTCAGCCTTGACACCTTCGCGGGCTACGAGCGTCTCCACCTTGTTGCCTGGTCGATGGGCGTCTGGGTGGCCGGACATCTCCTGGCCGATCAGGCGGCATCCTTTGCCTCCTGCACCGCCATCGGCGGCACTCTTGCCCCGATAGACAAACAGCGCGGCATCCCTCCAGACAGTTACGCTGCCATGCTCGACCATTTCAGCCAGGAAGTTCTGGACACCTTTTACCGCAACATGTTTGACGAAGAGGACCAGTTGACCCGGTTTCTCGCCACCAGGCCGAAGCGGGATCTGTACGACCTGCGGGATGAAATGACGGCGTTCCGTGACGCCTTCCTCAGCTCCGGCCCGGGCCGCGATATCTACACCCAAAAAATCATCACCAGCCGCGACCGCATTTTCTCCGGCCGCAACCAGATGCGCGCCTGGGGCAAGGGCAGCGGCATGGTCCATAACTGGCCCCACTTTCCCTTCTTTTTCCTCACCGACTGGCGGGATCTCTTGCCATTCTGAGAGAGCGCTCGTCTCGGATCTTGCACGCAGCTTATAGTCAGGAATGCGTTGTTGTCGGAATGTGTCATTGCTTGACCTGTGCAGCAGGAGAAAAAATTTAAACCACCTCAAAACAGGAGGCTCTCATGGGCGAAGAATTGAAGCACTATGCCAGACCGGCCGGAGAACACGTTTCCTTGGGCCGCACGCTCCGGGGTGTTCTTTTTGCCGTGCCGGCCGCAGCGGTGGGAATTTTTTTCTTTTCGGCGGCAACACGCGGGGCAATTATGCCGTTTCTGGCCGCCCCAACAGCTGCTTTTGCGGTTTTTCTCTGGTATGTGCTTGTCTCAGGTGTTCGGGTGGCGGCGCAATGGGAACGGGGTGTTGTCCTGCGGCTGGGAAAATTTCGTTCGGTCAAGGGACCCGGCCTGCTCTACATCATACCGATACTGGATAACGTCCGTTTCATCGACACGCGGGTGATCGTGCTCAACATTCCCCGGCAAAAGGTTATCACCAGGGACAATGTCCCGGCGGAAATTGACGCGGCCCTCTTCTTCCTGGTCGATGATAGCGAAAAGGCGGTCATCACCATTCAGGACTTCAAATTTGCGGTGGCGCAATATGCCCAGGCCGCCCTGCGGGATGTGGTCGGCAGCCTCAGCCTGGATGAGCTGCTTTCCGAACGGGAGCAGATTCAGATCCGGATCAAAGAGCATGTGGAAGAGCGGGTCAAGGACTGGGGCTTGCGCGTCGATTCTCTCCGCTTGCAGGATATCGAGTTGCCGGAGGATTTAAAACGGATGATGTCGCGGCAGGCCTCGGCTGAGCGCGAGAAGCGCGCGACCATCACCAAGGCCGAAGGGGACAAACTGGCGGCGGTCAATCTGGCAGAAGCCGCAAAAATCATGTCGGACAGCCCCATCACTATCCAGCTGCGCACGCTGCAAACGGTCGATGGCCTTGGTTCCAGCCCCTCAAACACAGTTATCCTGTTCCCGGCCCAGTTGGGAGAACTCTTGCATCAACTTGCCAGTCCATCGGGGAAAGAAGAGCGCTGCAGGGACGCGGCAACCACCGCTGAAACGTGATGAACACCAGGTAAGCAACGGATTGTGCGCCGCCAGGGGCGGTTCACCACAGAAATGCGACAAGGGGAAGTGAAAAAACGATCCGGCCCGCACCAAGCTTGACATAATTGCAACGCGAATGAACATTTCCTTACAGTTTGGGCAAGGTTGACCTAGCGGACAATCGACGAATATGGTACAAACTTGTCAAATTTAATGGCTGGGGATAGGTCTGGCCTGGAGCGGCTTTCGGTAGTTTCGGCCTCATGCTTGAGCGCCGAGCGCGGAAACCAACAAAGGCTGGTTGGAAACCCAACCAGCCTTTGTTGATATATGGCGGAGAGAGAGGGATTCGAACCCTCGGTGGAGTATAACCCCCACACTCGCTTAGCAGGCGAGCACCATCGGCCTACTCGGTCATCTCTCCATAGTCGGCAATGTGAATTTCTGGCGGAGGGAGTAGGATTCGAACCCACGGTACTTTCGCACAACGGTTTTCAAGACCGCCGCCTTAAACCACTCGGCCATCCCTCCATAACGGCACGTAGATACCATTTCAAAGGAACACTGTCAATACACTCTCTCGAGTATTCATGAAAGCAAACAACAGCCCGCTCAATGCCCAGCAAGAACAGGAATTCATCGATCTGACCTGTCTCTACGAAATTACCAGGCATCTGGCCTCGGCCACCAGCCTGCAGGATTGCCTGGAAAAAATCGTGACCACCCTGGCTGAACGCAAGGATATGGACAATGGCACCGTCTCCATCATCAATCCGGCCACCGGCGAACTGGAGATCGAGGTCGCCCACGGCATCACCGCCGAGGCCAAGCGACGGGGCCGCTACAAACTGGGCGAGGGCATCACCGGCAAGGTGGTGGCCACCGGCGAACCGATCATCGTGCCGCAGATCGGTGACGAACCATTGTTTCTCAACCGAACCCGGACCAGGGGCGACGAGCGCAAAAAGAAAAGCTCCTTCCTCTGTGTGCCGATTGTTGCGGCCCAGCAATCCATCGGAGCCTTGTCAATTGATCGGGTGTACAAGGAAGGTTTTGGCCTTCAATCTGAAAACGACCTGCGGTTTCTCACCGTGGTCAGCGGCCTGATCGCCGAGACCGTGCAGCGCATCCAGCGCGTCAGCCAGGAAAAAGAGGCCCTGCGCCTGGAGAATTCCAAGCTGCGGCGGGAACTGTCGGCCAAGAACCGAATCGAGGAGATTATCGGCAACTCGTCGCGGATGCAGGAGGTGTTCGACATGGTGCACCGGGTGGCCGATTCCAACGCCACCGTGCTCTTGCGGGGCGAGTCCGGCACCGGCAAGACCCTGGTGGCCAAGGCGCTCCATTATAATTCCAGCCGGGCCAACGGGCCTTTTGTGGTGGTCAACTGCTCGGCCCTGCCGGAAACCTTGCTCGAAAGCGAACTCTTCGGCCATGAAAAGGGCGCCTTCACCGGCGCCACTGAAACCAAAAAAGGCCGGTTTGAACTGGCCGAGGGCGGCACCCTGTTCCTCGATGAAATCGGCGAGATCAGCCCGGCTGTCCAGGTGAAACTGCTCAACGTCATCCAGGAGCGGACCTTGCAACGCCTCGGTTCGACCAAGACCATCAAAACCGATATCCGCCTGGTGGCCGCCACCAACCGCGACCTGGAAACCGCAGTCAAGGAGCTATTTTTCCGCGAGGATCTGTACTATCGGCTGAACGTTTTTCCGGTCTACATGCCGCCGCTGCGGGAACGGCGTACCGACATTCTCCTGCTGGCCGAATATTTTCTCGAAAAATATGCCCAGGAAAACAACAAACAGATCAACCGGATATCGACGCCGGCGATTGATCTTCTGGTGCAGTACCACTGGCCGGGCAATGTCCGCGAGCTGCAGAACTGCATGGAACGGGCGGTGCTGATCTGTGACGGCCAGGCCATCAAATCAATCCACCTGCCACCGTCCCTGCAAAGCACTAACAGCGTCCACTCCGACAATCTGATGTCGCTGGCGGCGGCGGTGGAACATTTCGAGCGCGAGCTTATCATCGAGGCGTTGAAAAACAACAACGGCAACCAGACCAAGGCGGCCAAGAGTTTGGACACCAGTCTGCGGATCATCAACTACAAGATCCACTGTTACGGGATTGAACCCAAGCATTTCAAGGTCAAATAATGCGGATTCTGCTGCATGTCTGCTGCGGCCCCTGCGCGCTGTACCCGCTGCATCAGCTCCGGGCAATAGGTCATGAGGTGACCGGCTTTTTTCACAATCCCAACATCCATCCCTACCAGGAATTTCGCCGCCGCCTTGACGCGGTGCGGCAATTCGCCCAGGAAACCGGCTGCCCGGTGGAGATTGACGAGCACTACGGCCTCACAGAGTATCTCCGCCAGGTGGTTTTTCATGAACAGGAGCGCTGCTCCCGGTGTTACGAGATGCGCCTGGCGCGGACTGCCGAGACTGCGGTCGCTGGAAATTTCGACGCCTTTACCACCACCCTGCTCTACTCGAAATACCAGAACCACCGTCTGCTCATCGACCGATGCGAGCAGTTGGCCAGTAGGTTCGGGATAGGATTGTATTACGAGGATTTCCGCCTCGGCTGGCAGCAGGGCATTGACGAGTCTATCCGCATGGGATTGTATCGACAACCCTACTGCGGCTGCATCTACAGCGAACAGGAACGTTACGACAAGCAGCTGCGAAAACAAACAGCCAGATGATTTCGGCCGCCTGTGACCCGCACCCGCCCACTCACTTTCAGAGCACACATTCATTTTTCGAACATGCAGCCTTTGCCGCTTCGGCTGGGCATGCCAGGAGGACAACCATGGACAACATCATCGTGCTGGCCACCAGCAATACAAACAAGCTGAGAGAACTCAAAGAAATGCTCAAGGATTTCCCGGTATCGATCAAGTCGCTTGCCGATTTCGGCCCCATGCCTGAGGCGGTGGAGGATGGCGAAACTTTTGACGACAATGCCTACAAAAAATCGCTGCACTATGCCAAGGTTCTGGGCTTGCCCTGTCTGGCCGATGATTCCGGCCTGGTGGTCGATGCTCTTGACGGTCGGCCGGGAGTCTATTCAGCCCGATACGCTGGTCTTGAGGCCACAGATTGGGAGAACTGCGAAAAACTTTTGGGAGAGATGGCCGGACAAACGAACCGTGCCGCCCATTTCGTCTGCGTGTTGTCTTTAGCGACTCCGGCCGGTCCGGCCCTGACCTGGGAAGGCCGCTGCGACGGAGAGATAATCGCCGAGCGGCGGGGGGAGGCGGGGTTCGGTTACGATCCGGTCTTTTATTATCCGGAGTTCGGCAAGACCTTTGCCGAGATGTCGATGGAGAAGAAAAGCAGCTTCAGCCACCGGGGTCGTGCCCTTGCCCAGTTTGCTGCGGAATTTCCCAAGGTGCAGACCTGGCTGCGCCAGCGCATGGATGAGATCAAACCGCCTAAGCCCGATCACAGCGAGTTTGAGCACAATGACTGGTCCCAGGAGCGGATGTAATCGATCATTTTGGCCCAGCCGCGTCACTGGTCGATATCGCCGGTGACTTTGACCCGCTCTTCCCTCAAGGGGACTATCGCCGGCGGATAAATCCATACCTACGGTTGTCGCCTGTGTTGTTGATCTTTGCCTCTTTGTCTATTGCTCAGGGGCAACCGATGATGCAGAGGGAAGGCCGCCGGTCTCTTTTAAACCAACAGATGTTGAAGACAGTTATGACAGATACGCATTGCCGAAAGTGGTGATCGGTCGCATCGTTTTATGAGAAAGTCGGTTCGGGATTAACTCCTGGCGCGGGATGGTCGATAGAGAGAGATGTACCGTCTCAGAATCACCTACCCCAACACGCGCCAAGGAGGAATGATGAAAATTGCTGCGACCGCGGTCAGCATGGATGCAGCACGCACCTACAGGGAAGTAGAACAACGATTCACTGGTTTGAGCATGGGCGCGGCCCAGACCGAGGCCCCCGAACAGACGGATCTTTTCGGCATCCGCCTTGCCGCAATGCTTGCCAGCTCAACACAAACAGAACTCACCTGCCGCTCCGAGGTCAGTCGGGCCAGCATCGGCAACACCCCACCCTTTACCGACAGCAAGACGGGCATCGGCTCCGAATCAACACTTGCCCGACTGGCGGAGCAGGTCATCGGTCAACCGGTTACTGTCAGCGCCTCCGCAACCAGTCCTCCTTTATCTCCACAGCTTGCCCCGAAGGAAGGGACGGCCAGTCCCTTCGTCAACGTGCACACGGCAAACCTGGTCAGCGGCACGATGTATAGCCAGGAGGAGTCCCTGCTTTTTTCGGCGAAAGGCACCGTGAATACCGTGGATGGACGGAAGATCGCCTTTGATCTCGGTCTTTCCATGGAACGGAGCACGGTCGCGGCGACCACCTCTTCTTTGGAAATTTCGGCACTCTTCATCGACCCCCTCATCCTCCAATTCGACCTGGATTCACCGCTGCTGAGCAACAGCACCTTCCTCTTTGATCTCGACAGCGATGGGACGGGGGAGAACCTCGCCTGCCCCGGAGGCGGTTGCGGTTTCCTCGCTTTCGACCGCAACGGTGACGGTCTCATCAATAATGGCCTGGAGCTGTTTGGTCCCGATAGCGGCTCCGGTTTCGGCGAGTTGGCCGAACTGGACAGCGATGCCAATTTCTGGATAGATGAAAACGATCCTTCCTTTGACCAATTATTAATCTGGAGTCCGGACGGACAGGGGAAAGGTTCCCTAAAATCCCTGCGGGACGCCGGGGTAGGAGCCATCGGAGTGGCAAACGCCGGCACCTCTTTCCAATTGGAAAAGGCTGACGGCACCATTCTGGGGTCGATCAAGAGCAGCGGCATCTTCCTGACTGAAGACGGCGAGGTGCGGTCTTTGGAGGAAATCGACCTGGCCCTGCCTGATACGCGTCCTGACATTGGCCCCAATGGGGTGCATTCATCCGCTAACACCCTGGAGTCGGCCCTGAAGTCCCTGCGCGACATCATCAGCATGCAGCGGCTTCGTCTGCAAATGATGCTCACCGGAGAACATCTCCGACACATTGTCGCTCAACGGGAGAAACAGAGAGACTTACTGCAAGACTGGTTTCAGGAAAGCAACACGGTGTGGGAAAGGGTCGATAGCAGGCGAGGAAATGAAAACAATCCCGAACCGGGGAGTATGACCGCCTCCCGCACCTGGCGGAGTCTTCTGCTCGAAATCGACAAATCCGGATGAGAACGGTCGGCAGGGCTGGATAGCGGTACCGGATCGACTTTTTCGCTTCAGTGAAGCGTGTTCAGTTATTCAGGAGAGTTGTCCGATTTTTCCCTGCGCACGATTAACGGCGTTGCGGCGCAGCTTTTCTTCAAGCCCCGAGTAGCGGACCACCCGACGCTGCATGGTTCGAAGCAGTATCTCCTTGCGGTAAAAAAGGGTGAGCTGTTCCCTTGCCCTGGTGATGCCAGTGTACAGCATCTCCCGGCTGAGGACCGGCACATCTTCTGGCGGCAGGATGAGCAGAACTTGGGTGAATTCAGAACCTTGGGATTTATGCACGGTGAGCGCATACGAGGTCTGCCAGGAAGGCAGACGCCCCAGCCCAATTGACCGGACCTGTCCGTTTTCCAGCGGAAACCAGGCCTGGAAGTCACCGCGATCATCAGGCCAGAGGACGCCGGTATCACCGTTGAACAGGCCAAGCGCATAGTCGTTGCGCAGAATAAGGACCGGCAGACCGCGATAGACACGTTCAGTCAAAGGGATGCAGCCCTTGCGCCGCAGGAGCGTTTCCGCCAGGCGATTGATGCCCTCGACCCCGGCTGGTCCCTCGCGCAGGGCGCAGAGGATGCGGCGACGGCCGAGTTCCTGCAGCGCTGTCTCAGCGGAGTCAGCGGCAAACAGCGGCTGGAAAAACGCCTCTACCTCTTCCCTGAGCCAGCTAGCCGACGCCGGCCGCGAACTTTCCTCCAGGTGCAGGTCCGCCGCATCCTGGCGCAGGACCGCCTCCAGCATCGCGGGGGTGCCGCTGTTGACGGCTCGGGACAGAGCACCGATGCCCGATCCCTCGCGGAAACGGCGGCTTTCATGGAGTATGACCAGGGAATCGGCCAGCGAGCTGGCAGGCACAGATGCTTGAACCGGCAGGCGTGTAGGCCCAATGAGCGGCTGCACCTGTTCGACAAGCTGGGCGGACCAGCTTTGGCCGCTATCGGCACAGAGATCGCCGAACAGGTTGCCGGCTTCCACCGAGGCCAACTGGTCCCGGTCACCCAGAAGGATCACCCGGCAGGCGGCGGGCAGGGCGGCCAGGGTGGCGGCCATCAACGGCACATCGATCATCGAGGCTTCATCCACGATCAGGAGATCAAGGTGGATCGGGTTGGCATCATTGTAGCGAAAACCAGGAGGGTTGTTCTGGAAACCAAGCAGCCGGTGCAGGGTCTGGGCCTGATCGGGGATTTTTTCAGCAAGATGCCGGGGCACGGTGGTTCTCGCAAGGCGGATCGATTCCTGCAGGCGAAGCGCCGCCTTGCCGGTGGGCGCGGCCAAAGCGATGCGCAGTTTCTTTGGAGACAAGGCTATGTGCAGCGCGAGTATGCGGGCCGCGGTATGGGTTTTTCCAGTGCCCGGGCCGCCGGAAATGACCAGAAAGCGTTTGCATAAGGCCAGGGCAGCGGCGGTGCGCTGCCAGTCAATAACCGCTGATTCCGGTCCGGCGGGAAAGAGCTGATCAAGCAGCGGCGCGGCATCAATCGATGCGCCCGGTTCAATGCCAACTGCCCGCTGTCGCAGAGCCTGGGCGATGACCTCCTCATCGCGGTAAAAGCGGTATAAAAAGAGATTATTGCGATCATCGAGCACAAGCGGACGGATCTCGCCAGGACTACCCACCGCTGGAGAGGCGAGGAGGCGTTGTCGGACAAGGGCCGGATCAAAGATACAGGTGCCGTCCAAACCCACTTCCGACAGCAGGCCGGGAACGGCGGACAGGGGCAGACAGGTGTGTCCCTGTCCGGCAGCCCAACTGGCTAGAGCAGCGAGAATGGTGAGTTCATCGCACTGCCCCCGGTCGATCCGCTGCAGCAGGCGGGCAGCCTGGACATCGATGGGACGGAGCAAACGGCTGGTAATTGCCTGATCAAACATGTTCATCTCCCCAGCCCTCCCCGGCAACAATCGTCCAACGCCTTAATCAAGGGAGAGCCCAGCCGGGAAGCGTGAATACCCGCGCCCGGCGGATGGCTTGGATGCATGGCCCGAAGAAAAAGATACAAGACACCGCCGAAATGACGGTCGTAGCTGTACGCCTTGATCCGGGTGCCGAGAAAACGGTGCAGCGCCAGAGTATAGATCAGGGCCTGAAGGTGGTACTGGTGGCTGTCCATGCACTCGGCAAGCGCTTCCGGTCCGTAATGGGCCAGCCCCGGACCGAGATGGTTTGATTTGTAGTCGACGATGAAATACCGTCCCTGATAGCGGAAGACCAGATCGATGAACCCCTTCATCAAGCCCTGCAGTTGGAAGTGTGGGTTGGTCAGGGGACGAAGGCCGGCCTTTTCGAGGAGGCAGTTGAAACGTGAGATATCGACCTGTTGCAGGGAAAAGAGAAAGTTGAGTTCGTTGATCCGGTCCTGGTTGGCCAATTGACGGAGGGCGCAGGCCCCGGGAAGCTCCACCGCCAAGAACTCGTCCAGCCACCGCGCCGTGGCCGTCTGCCAGCGCGGATCGATGCCGGCCTGCTCCAATCCTTCAGTGATCAGCGGCAGTTGCTCCCGGGTAGGGATGCTGAAATCGAGGCGTTCGAGCAGGGTGTGGAGACAGGCGCCGGCTGTCGAGCCGCGCGGAAAGGTGAAGACCGAGGTGAAGTCCTCGGGCGCGATGGCGGTTGCACTATCCCGCTCGTCCCTGTCGGTGCTTGCAGGGATGTCGCTGCCCGCGGTCAGGCGGGAATAGCTGGTCATCGACCAACCGGAATTGATCCGGCCCTGGAGGGGGGCGAGCCGAAGCTGCCGCGTCTCTGTCGCCGAGAGGAAGTGATGGTCGCCGAAGGCCTGGGGAAAGGGGCGCAGATCGAGGATCATTTCCTTCGCATTGATGATTTCCAGCTCGTTGGCCATCGCCTCATCGCTCTCCGGGCAACGCCCCTGGTGCAGGAGGTGGGCCAGCCCGGTATGTTCGAGGTCGTTGACTCGGCCCCAGCAGAAAAAGCAGCAGGATTGAGCCCTGGTCACAGCCACGTAGAGCAGCCGCAGTTCCTCGGCAAGCTGCTCCTCTTCGGCCCAGAACCGATGCTCGTCCCGGCCGGTGCCCAGGTCAAGGGTCAGGCGCAGGCTGGTGCGATCGTGAAAGCTGAGCGGCTGCTTAGTGTCCGGAGAGCGTCCGGCCCAGAGAAAAGGCAGAAACACCACTGGGAATTCGAGTCCCTTGGACCGATGAATGGTGACGATCCGGAGCAGGTGCTCGTCGTTTTCCAGGCGAATCAGCTGGTTTTCCGCCTGGTTGTCCGGGTTGTCAATCTGGCGACGGAACCAGCGCAAAAGCGCAGCCATGCCGTGCTGTCCGGCTGGGCTCTCTTGGAGCAGTTCGGCCAAATGGAGGTAGTTGGTCAGGCTGCGCTCGCCGCCGTCCCTGGCCGAAAGGCGCCGGGTGACACCTTCCTGGGCTAGAAGGTACTGCAGCATGGGGATGAAACCTTGGTCGCGCCACGTCTGCCGATAGCGGAGCAGATCGCTCAGGCGGGTTTCCCAACCCCGTTCATCATCCCTCAAGCGGTGGAGATCCTCCCCGCTGCAGCCGAAAAGATCGGTGGCCAGCGCGGCGCGGACGCGGGCGGCGTCGGTGAGGTCGGACAGTGCGGCCAGGATCAGGGCCAGACTCTTGGCCTCTTCGCTGGCAAAGACCGAATCCTGGCTAGAGGAAACGCAACTCAGGCCCCGGCGACGCAGGCCATCCCGCATGGCACTGGCCTCGCGGTGCGTGCGGACGAGGATGGCGATGTCGCTGGCCGCCAGCGCTCTGCCGGCGATGGTCGCCCGACCCTGCTGCGCCGCATCCAGGAGTTGGACGATGGCATCGGCACAGAAGGTGACTGCGGCCTCGGTCGCCCGTTTCTTGCTGATGGTTTTGACTCGCTCGGCTTTGAGCCGTTCGGTGTCGAGGAGCAGGCTGGTTAGGGGCCGCAGGGGCTGGCCGCAAAGAATGAGCGGCTGCGCTTTGGCTTCGGCCGCAGCCTGGGCCGGCTGGAAAAGGATGTCATTGGCGAAAATAAAGGCGTCCTCCCTGCGGCCGAACAGGTTGTTGACAGCCCGGACCATGGCGGCGGTGGCGCGGTAATTGACGCCCATGGTGTAGCGGCTGCCCTCCGGGGTTTCGCGACGGGCCCGAATATACGTGAAGATGTCGGCACCGCGAAAGGCGTAAATCGCCTGTTTGGGGTCACCGATCAGAAACAGGCTGGCTCCACTTCGGCGGTAGATCCGGGAGAAGATCCGATACTGGACTGGATCGGTATCCTGGAATTCGTCGACCAGGGCCGCAGGATAGCGAGCTCCGATACGGGTCGCCAACTGCTGCCCGCTTTGCGGCTGTTCCAGGGCCGCAGCCAGGCGGGTGAGGAGGTCATCGTGGGCCAGCCTCCCTTGGGCTCGCTTGCGGTGATCAAGTTCCGTGCGCAGGTATCGCCTGGCCTCGAGCAGAACCTGGATGGTCCTGAACCGTTTATAACGACTGTGCACCTGAGAGAACTGGTCAAACAAGGTGAAAAAAAGATGGGCGGGAGGCTCAGCACATTTTTTCAGGAGCATCCCGGCCATGGTCGAAGTCCCCATTTTTTCGATACCCGTAGGCAGCTGAGCGGGTGGCTCGGACAGGGCGGCCAGCTGGTTCATTGCGGCCAGCAGTTCGGGTACGCGATCGGCATGACGATAGGTCTTTTCGTCACGTTTCAGGCAGGGGTCCTGCTGAAGAATGGTCTGCACCTGGTCGCGGTACCGTGGCCAGATCTGCCGCATCTCGGCAAAGAGGTCGCGGCTCTGTTCGACCAGCATGTCGAGGTCTTTGGCATCTGCCTGCGGGATCAGGTCGCAGTCCAGGGCGGTGACAGAGTTCCCGAGCGCCTTGAGCAGTCCGGCCGGATCGCCCCAGTTTGTTGCCGCCCAGGCCGCCTCTTCCTCACTGGCCGGATAAAAACGGTTGCGCCAGAAATCCTCAATCACTTGCTGCCGCAACGAGACCTCGCTTTCCAGCAATTCGACCGCGAAGGGCATTCCGGATTCAAAGGCGTGTTCCTGAAGGATGCGCTGGCAAAAGCCATGGATGGTGTGGATGGCGGCTTCATCCATCCGGGCCAGGGCATCCGTAAGCCGCTGCTGCCCTAAATCAGGCGGGATGGCGGCAAGGAGGGCCGCCAGTTGGGGATCGACCACGCTCCCCCGCTCAAGATGATCGAGGGCCTGACGCAACCGCTGACGGATACGGTCGCGCAGCTCACCGGTGGCGGCCCGGGTGAAAGTGACCACCAGGATCTGATCCACCGAAAGCCCTCGCTCAAGCAGCAGGCGCAAAAAGAGCAGCGCCAGAGTGTAGGTCTTGCCGGTGCCGGCGCTGGCCTCGAGCAGTCGGAGGCCCTGCAGGGGCAGGGAGAGCGGATCAAGCGGCTGCATGATCGTCCTCCAGATGGGCGAAAATGGGGGTGAAGAGATCGGTCAGGACGATAAATTCCTCGCTCGGAGTGAAGGTGTCTTGTTGGAAGAAATATTTGTAGGCGGAATTTCTGCCTTCGCCGTCCCGATTAAAGCCATCTTCCCAGCTCTGGCGGGCGGCTCGGAGCCCATCCTTGCCGGAATGCATCGCCTCGGCCCAAGCCAGGCTGGTCTCCGGGAAAAAGGAAAGAGGCCGCGACAGGCCCTGCCAGTAGGCATCGAGTAGCTGGCGGAGATACGCATCAGGTGCAGCCACTGGCCTGAGTGTCTCGCGACGCACCGGCTCACCGGACTGAGCGGTGTCCCGGGCCAGGTGTACCGAGGCGAGACCCTGGCCAGCCGGGGCGAGGATGTTGAGGATGAGGTGATGCATCCACAGTTCAATCAGGGTGCCGCCCTTCAACTTGCCTGTTCGCCAGGTGATTCGGCCTCCAGGGTAAAGATCAGTCAGCCAGCCGGTGAGACGGAAGGGACCGATGGTCCGGTCGATCTCCAGCGACGGCAGGGGCTGCGCCAGCAAAGGTCGCAGCTGCTCGGCAAACTGACCGCTTTCCAGGGCGATCCGGTCGAATTCGGCCTGGCCGAAACCGCCCTGCGGCAGGCGGCCGCCGCACGCAAAATCGCGGCCGACCCGCTCCACCGTCATCCCGGTCAACAGGCCGTCAATGGTTTCCCGCCGCAGATGATAGAGCTGCAGCTGGTCGAGCACGAAAGGCTCATTCTCCTCAACGCCAGCTTCTTCCTCCCGCAGACGCAGACCGATGACCTGTTCCAGGAAAAAGCGGACAGGATGCTGCCAGAAGCGGGCCAAGACGCGAACATCGACGGTCCGCCATTCCTCGTCGGCCGGCGGCAAGGGGGAAGGAAAAAAGGACGAAGGAGCACTCTTGACGTCAGCCGGCAGCCAGGCCGGATTATAGCTGGCGGTGGCAGGCGTGCCATCAAAACACCTGCGGCTGAAGGGCTGCATCGGGTGGGTGGTGGTCAAATGCGCGGAGACCTCCATGCCCTCCAAAAAGCAGCTTTGATTGAGATATTCGCGCAATTCGCTGACCACCACCGAGGGTGGGGCGACGCTGTCGTCGCGCTGGTTGCGGCCCACCCAGGAGAGATAGAGGACATCGCGCGCCGAAAGCAGGGCTTCAAGAAAGAGCGTGCGGTCGTCATGACGGCGGTTGCGGTCGCCCAGGCGCGGCTCTGTGGCTATGAGATCAAAAGAAAGCGGGTGCTGGGAACGGGGGAAGTCCTCGTCATTCATCCCCAGCAGGCAGATGACACGGAAGGGCACTGAGCGCATCGGCACCATGTTGCAGAAGGTGACCCGCCCGCTGAGAAAGGCCTGGCCGCCGCTGGGCTGTGCCAGCGCGGTTTCCAGATGCTTCTTGAGGACAGCGAAGGAAAGCGGCTGGTTGTGCCCGGCCAGCCGGCAGTCCGTTTTGAGACCATTGAACGCTTCTTGCAGGGTGAAGAGTTCCGACTCCTCCTCCGACTCGAAAAAATCTTCGAGCAGGCGCAGCAGATCGTCACACCATTCATCGGCGGGGCGGCTATGCCGCAGGCGGAGCCGCCAATCAGCCAGGGTGTCGATCAGCAGGAGAAAGCCGCCAAGTTCCCGAGTTTCACCCACGGCCAGATGACCGTAAGGCAGGATACCGGACTGGGGCTCCCGGCAATCGCCCATCAGGTGACCGAGCAGCAACCGGTCCTGGCCGAATCGCCAGCTGTGAAGGCTGCCGGCCTGGACGCCCATTTCTTGCCGGTGGGCCTCATCCAACCCCCAGCAAATGCCCGTGTCCCTGACCCAAGCGTGCAGGCGCGGCAGAATAGCCGGATCAAGGCCAAAGCGGTGGAGCAAAGCCGGGTTTTCGAACAGGGCCAGCACCTCCGGGGCGGTGAAACGGCTGCTCAAGAGGTCGAGCAGGTCGAGAAAACAGCGGACAAGGGGGTGTTCGCGGGCCAGCGTTTGATCGGCGATCGACCAGGGAATTCGTCGTTCCTGACCGGCCTCGCCGAAGACGCCGGCAACCGCGTCGGCATAGCGCTCGATATCCGGTGCGCTGACCAGGATGTCCCCGGGGCTCAGGTCCGGTTGCTGCTGGAAGAGATCGAGCAAGCGGTCATGCAGCACCTGGATCTCGCGCAGCGGCGAAAAGCAGATATGGAATTGCACCGACCGGTCGTCCGGATGAAGGGAACAACGTTCCACTCCGGCTGCGGACCGATCCTGGAGGTCGAGGATGTCATTGTGCAGGTTGGCCAGCAAATGGGATCGCTCATTTTCTTGGTAGAGGTCTCTTTCATGCAAATCATATTCGACCAGCTGCCGGAAGAAATCCTGGCCGATCTTGCCGAGCGAGACCAGGAGCGGATGCCCTTGTTCATAGAAGGAATCAATCGGGGCCGACTGACGATTCTTTATCCGCTTCCCGGCCAGCTGCCGGGCTGACATCAGGTCTCCCCAGTAGTGGCGACAGGGGCTGAGGTGAAAGAGATGCACCTCGACATGGCGGCTGATCCGCTCGATGATCTCCAGGTAGACCGGAGCCAGCGAATTGAGTCCGAACAGATGGCAGCGCCGGGGCAGGTTGCCAGGGGGCACGCCGTCGCCGTCCAAAAGAAGACGGAACCGTTGGGCCAGCCGTGTCCGGTGCGGAACGGCACCGGCAGCTAATTTGCGCCAGAAAATGGCCTGCCAGTGCGCTTCCTGCCCCTGTTCCCAGCGGTTGAGCAAATCCGGCCGGTAGACCAGGTACTGATCGAAAACCTCGCTGATTCGATCCGCTAGCTGGTAAAGCTTGCTGCCGTCGCCATCGTCCCGCAGGTAGGCGGCAATCTCCCGGAAGGCGGACAGACCGAGCAGGTGCGGCAGCAATCCGTCGACCCGCCAGCGCAGCACCGGTTTGCAGAAAAAATCCTCGTCCGGTGTTGCACCGGTCATCCGCTGCAACAGATCCCAGACAAAGCGGGCGGGAAGAGGAAACTGGAGGTGGGCGGCGATGCCGGTGGAAAAGGCCAATTGCTGGGCCACCCATTGAGCCATGCCCTGGTTGTGGACCACGATGACTTCGGGGGCCAAAGGATCAGCCAACGGTTCATGGATAACGGCTCGGAGTTGTCGGAAGAGTGCCTCCAGTCGGTTCGATTGATGCAGAAACACGAACTACTCCTGAAAAAAGGGTGGGGATAGTAGCGCCGATGGTGTTACCGGAGGCGAGATGGCGTTGTTGCCTGGTGCAACCCAAGAAAAGAATGGTTTTTATTTTATGGAAATAGTCAGAATTTGCTAGAGTTAAATATAACCAGAGTCCCTGCTGATCTTTTTCCCGCTCCCATGACCATGCCGAAAATGCCAGGCGTTGAACTCACTGGCATAATACGACGCCTGCACCCGGGCACACAGGTCACACTGTGCACCGGCCAGACCGCCTCAATGCTGATATCGCCCGGCAGGCCGGCGCCTGCGATCTCCTGATGAAACCATTAAGCACAGCCGTGCGCGCCACTCTTGACGTAAGTCTGTGACCAGCCCTTTCTCACTGCATCCATAACAACATGTCTCAAGGAAAAGGTTTGAGCGGCCAGCGAATTCGGGTCAACAGGGAAAAGACGGCTTCGTAGATCCGTGGCTCGCTGCTGGCCCTGGAGCCGGCAACATTGACGACCTCGAGCCGCATGGCCTCTAACCAGTTTTCCACAAGCGTTGCTGCCCGCTCGCTCTCGATCAGGTCAAAATCAATATGGAGAAAAGGACGGTTGTAGCGGATGGCCAAAGCCTCTGTCAGGGCCGACCCACCGACCAGCGGGCCGAAGGAACATATCAGTGTGCCATCGGCGGCAAGAATGTTTTTCTCGGTTCGGTCCCGGTAGCGGGTTGACCCCAGTTCCAGAAGTTCATACCGCAACGGCAATGGACCGGTTTCGGTTTTTCTGCCCTTGGGCAGCCAGCCGCCGTAGGGAATGTCGAGGGCAATGGCCGCATCGAGCGCCGCCTGGTCGGCGCCGGTCTGCCCGCCGGAAATTATCATCATCCTGAACACCTTTGGCCTTGCTCTGTGCGGCAGGAAAAATGCTGCCCGGGGAGTGCCTTTGCCTTTTTAGTGACCACTAAAAAAAAGACGCTTATAATATCTCAAATTTTCAGCTACTTGATGGAAAGCTGACAATTTCATGACTTCAAATTCTTGACAAGAACGAGCCTATGCTCTTTAATGACCCTTGATTTTGCCTGCAACCACTCAGCGTGGGTGTTTGTCCGTTAGGACAACAAACTTGATAAACTCTTGCATAGAGAGGAAAATGGTTACAGAAAAAAATATCCACCCTAATTTGTCCCGTCGCTCTTTTCTCCTAAAATCAACACAGATCGTTCTTGGTCTGGGCGTGGCTTCCATCCCCGCCATCAGTTGTGCAAAGGCTTTAGAAAACCGCTCGCTCTCTTTTTTCCACACCCGCACCCAGCAGGAACTTAATATCACCTACGGCTCGGGCAATGCATACAACCCCAAGGCACTGACCCAAATCAACCAATTTCTTCGCGATTACCAGACCGGACAGGTCCATGTTATCGATCCGAAGCTTCTGGACATCCTCTGGGCACTCCAAGAAGAAATGGGGTGCAAAGGCGTGTATGAGGTGATTTCCGCCTACCGTTCAGCCAAGACCAACAGAGGACTGAAACGACATGGCGGCCATGTGGCAAAACACAGTCTGCATATGAAAGGGCAGGCTATCGACATCCAGTTTTCCGGAGCCAAAATCGATCAGATACACCAGTGCGCCATGGCAATGCAAAGCGGTGGTATCGGTTATTATCCCAAGAATGGTTTTGTCCACCTGGACTCCGGCGAGTTTCGCACCTGGTAAGCTTTTACTGCAAGGCTGATGCAAGCCTATCGGTTCGCATCAGTCTTTCTTCTGTGTGTTCTCTCGCTCCACAAAAGCTTTGTCATGAAGTCCAAGAGCGCACATGTCCCTTTCTCGCGATCACTTTGGGTCAAAGGGCCAGGCTCCTTGCCAGGGTCATAATCTCAATTCGCTCCGCTCCAGCCCTACGCAGTATTTTACTGCATTCGTTTACCGTACTCCCTGTGGTGTACACATCATCAACTAAGAGAACCTTCGCCCCCCCTACCCTGCCCGGACCGGCCAGGGAAAAGACGTTTTTCAGGTTGCTCCGTCGCTCCTTACCGCTCAAAAGCGATTGAGGAGGTGTCAGCCGGTGCCGGAGCAGTAACCCGGTTTCAATTTTACCCTTCCAGTCCGGCAGGCAACCTTTAGCGATAATCAGCGCCTGATTGAAACCTCTCTCCCGTAACCTCCGGACATGCAGAGGGATGGGAAGAATGATGTCAGGCTCGGCAAAAGTCTCCAATAGTTTGGCGTGCGCCATCAGCGCCTTTAAAGTGGCGATACCGGAAAGGTTACCGCTGAATTTAAGCGAACGGATCAGGTCGGAGGCAGGAGGACGGTAATAGAGGAGAGAACGAGCCAGATCAAAGGCGTGCAGCCCGGCGAGACAGTCGCCGCAGAGGTGATCGCCCCCACTGGTAAAAGGGATACCGCAACAGGTACAGCAGGGAGAGCGGATGAAAGCAAGACCGTTGCCACAATCGGAACAGAAAAGCGGTGGCCGGGAAGAATCCAGCCTCCGCTTGCAACCGAGGCATTGAGGAGGAAACAGCAGATCTTTCATTGCCTCAAAAAGGGAAGGCATCCGCTGTGTCCCGAACTTGTTGTTACATATTAGCGATGATGGCACCGCCGAAGGCGGAACAGGAGACTTCCGTAGCTCCTTCCATCAGACGGGCCAGGTCATAGGTGACGATCTTTTGGGAAATGGTTGTCTCCAAGGCGATTTTGATCAAATCTGCCGCTTCATGCCAGCCGATATATTCAAGCAACATCACCCCGGAAAGAAGGATTGACCCAGGATTCACCTTATCCAGCCCTGCGTATTTGGGGGCCGTGCCATGGGTGGCCTCGAACAGGGCAACCCCATCGCCAATGTTGGCGCCGGGAGCGATACCCAGTCCGCCAACCTGGGCAGCAAGGGCATCGGACATGTAATCGCCGTTGAGATTGGGCATGGCCAAAACCGAATATTCGCTGGGCCGGAGAAGAATCTGTTGGAACATGGCATCGGCAATCCGGTCTTTGATAATGATTTTTCCTGCAGGTGCCTTGCCGTTGTGCTGATCCCAGAGAGCGGCCTCCGTAATAGTGACATCTGCGAATTCTTCAGTTGCCAGTTCATATCCCCAGTTGCGAAATGCACCTTCAGTGAATTTCATGATATTGCCTTTATGGACTAGGGTGACCGAATCGCGCCCATGGTCGATGGCATACTGAATGGCTTTACGCACCAGGCGTTTGGTGCCGAATTCCGAAATCGGTTTTATGCCGATGCCTGAGTTATCTCGAATTAACGCCCCCATCTCGTTGCGCAAAAACTCAATCACCCGGTTGGCCTTTTCCGTACCCGCCTGCCATTCAATGCCCGCATAAACGTCTTCTGTATTTTCCCGAAAGATGACCATGTCGACTTGGTCAGGTTCTTTCACCGGTGAGACAACCCCCTGATAATAACGGACAGGACGGACACAGGCATAGAGGTCGAGAACTTGCCGCAGGGTCACGTTGAGGCTGCGCATACCTTCACCAACCGGTGTCGTTAAGGGGCCTTTGATGCTGACCACATATTTTTTCAGGGCATTGATGGTCTCCTCGGGCAACCATTCTCCAGTCTGCTGGAAGGCTTTCTCGCCGGCAAGAATTTCCAGCCATTCGATTGCGCGCGCACCATTGTAACTTTTGGCCACTGCGGCATCCAGAACCTTCCGGGCTGCGGCCCAGATATCGGGACCGGTTCCGTCCCCTTCAATAAAAGGAATAATGGGGTTTGCCGGGACAATCAGTGCGCCGTCAGCTTTGATGGTAATCATGTCTGCTGTCACAATAAACTCCTTGTTGAGTGACAAATCTCTGTCTATGCGAGTGAAGCCGTTCGATGGGTGAACAGAAGATAGGCGGCAAAATATATTCGATCAAACCTCTTCCGTCAATCCTGACGCGCCTGCCATACGATTTCATGAACATGGCACCACTGCTGCGGGAATTTCTTGCTCTTCTTCTGGGTGGTTGCTAAGTACCTTTGCAATGTTTTTTCCTTTTCAGGCCGTTTTCGATGCAAGAGCCGGATTACTTTAACCCTTTGGCAGCAAGCATGTCACCGTCCCATATCATACGAGGCAGTTGCACCCTACTCTTGGTACCTTTTTTAATCGTAATGGTTTCCGCTCTTACCCTGATTGATTTCTTGTGGATACGGAAATCGGAGGTCAAGGTCCAAGTCTTCCCGCGATATTGGGGAAGAATCATGTGTTGGCTTGCCGGCGTCCGAGTGAGGGTGGAGGGTATTGAGAACATTGAGGCCATGCAATCCTACATCTTTGTGGGTAATCATTGCAGTCAGTATGATATTTGTTCATTCCAGGGGTATTTCCCCCATGATTTTCGCTGGCTCGCCAAAAAGGAACTTTTCCGCATCCCGCTCTTCGGCCAGGCCATGCATCGGGCTGGCTATATATCGGTCGACCGGTCCCATGGCCGCCAAGCTCTGAAAAGTCTTGATGAAGCCGCCAAAAGGATAGCGGCGGGCAGTTCGGTGCTCATTTTCCCCGAGGGTACCCGCAGCGCCGATGGAACGCTTCAGGAATTTAAAACTGGGGCGGTCTTGCTGGCTGCCAAGGCTGGAGTTCCGGTTGTTCCTGTCGGATTCAACGGTTCCTACGATGTCCTGCCAAAAGGCAAGCTTCTTCCGCGCAGCGGTGAAGTGGTCATCCGTGTCGGCATGCCGATTTCCATGCATCATGCCAAGGCCAGCGATAAGCAAAAACTGGCGCAGGAACTGCACGCCGCGGTTGAACAATTGCTTGACGAACGCCATGTTCGGCGGTGACGCGGAAAGATCGGCCATTTCTTCGCTTCTCCCTGAATAATGATAGAAAAATGAGAGGATGAACAAAGCCCCGTTTCCTGATCGCTGCAAGCAGAAGATGACAGAATTTCTTGCAAAATCAAGGAAACATGTCATAATGCTCCCCGATTTGTAAGCAGATCAACCGGTAGCTTGAAAACCGCCGCATATCCCCTCTTTTGACCTGTGGCTATGCGCAAGCACTCGGCTGGTCAAAGGAATAGACTTCAACAGGAACCTTCCCCATGCCGTCGACATCACAAATTCGTCGTACCCCGCTGGTCCTTGCGCTTTTGCTCTGCGCACTGCTGTTTGGCACCCTTGCCTTGCCTGGTGCTTCCATGGCACAGGAGCAAAGTGCCATCTTCCTGCCTTTCAAGATCAACGCCCCGGATGCCGCTGTTATTGCAGGTCCGGCGGACAAGACCCTGGAACGGGAAGCGACGGCCAAGGGCATGAAGATGATGCCGCGTGCTCAGGCGGAGAAACTTGTCGATTATAACGGTGCCTGGCCTCCGTCAGTTGCAGTGCTCGGCAAGGTAGCTGAATCCACCGGCACCGATTATGTGGTTGTCGGCAGTCTCAACAAACTAGGGAACCGGATCAGCGTCGACTGCGCCATCATTGATGTGTTAGCGCCTAAAGCACCCTATTCGGCCTTCCGGGAAGCAGAGTCCATTGAGGGACTGGGTAAGGTGACCGGCGAGATCGTCGGCACCATGCTTGCCTATTCCAACCGGAGCGCCACCGTCGCTTCCATTGCTCCGGAAGGCAACGAGCGGATCGATGCCGGCGCTATACTCCAAAAAATATCGACCAAGCCCGGCGATATTTATGATCCCACCACCTTGCGCCAGGACCTTAAGGCAGTTTTTGCCATGGGTTACTTTGACAATGTTGAAATTGAGGCCAAGGACACCGAGACTGGAAAGAAGATCATCTTTCGGGTGAAGGAAAAACCGCTTGTCGGCAAAGTGGTCATCACCGGTGCCGCTGAAATTAAGGAAGAAGATGTGCGTGACGCCATCAGCATTACCGGCAACAGTATCCTTAACCCTAACAAAGTCAACGAGGCGGTGCAAAAGGTCAAGGAACTGTACAAATCAAAGGGGTACTACAACACCGAAGTTATTGCGAAAATAAGCTATCCCGCCAATGCCAATGCCGAAGTGCTGTTTGAGATTAAGGAAGGTAAAAAGGTCACTGTTGAAAAAATCGGATTCACAGGCAACAAGAGCTATTCCGAGGGTGATCTCGATGATGTGATTCAAACCAGCACGCATAAATGGTGGATTTCCTGGCTGACCGATGCCGGTGTGCTGAAAATGGATGTCCTCAGGCAGGACGCAGAGCGCGTGGCCACCTTCTATCAGAATCATGGTTTTCTTGAGGCCAAGGTCGGTGAACCGATTGTCGAACAAAAGGAAGGTGCCCTGTACGTGACCTTTCCCATTGATGAAGGCCCTCGTTTTCGGGTCGGCACTGTCGATATCGAAGGTGATCTGATCAAAAGCAAGGATGAGTTGCTTGCCATACTCAAGATTCGCGACGAGGAGTACCTCAATCGTCAGGTTCTGCGGGATGATGTCACCCGGCTGACTGATCTCTATTCCGAGAAGGGTTATGCCTTTGCCGAGGTCAATCCCAAAGTCGACAAGTCAAAGGGCAATGATAAGGTCAATATCATGCTGAACGTCACGGAGGGTGGAAAGGTGTATATCAACCGCGTGGAGATCACCGGCAACACCCGCACCCGCGACAATGTTATCCGGCGCGATGTCAAGGTTCGGGAGGGTGGCCTTTATGATTCCAAGGCTATCCGGACATCGACCCAAAAACTCAACCGCCTTGGCTTTTTTGAAGAGGTGACGGTCACGCCCAAGCCCACCATGATCGAAAACCAAATGGATGTAACGGTTAACGTCAAGGAAAAAGCCACAGGATCATTCCAGATCGGCGCCGGATATTCGTCGGACGAGAATCTCATGCTCATGGGGACGATCTCGGAGGACAACATCTTCGGCACCGGCGACAAACTCTCCCTGGCCGCGAACCTCAGTAGCCTGAGTACCCGCTATAATCTTAAATTATCCGATCCGCGACTCTTGGACTCCCAAGTTTCCGGCAGCATTGATCTGTTCAACTGGGAGCGCCAGTATGATGATTTCACCAAAGATTCCACTGGTGCCACCTTTCGGTTAGGGCATCCGTTGATTGAGGAGTGGCGCATCAACTACGGTTACACCATTTCTGACACCAACCTGTCTGATTACGACGCCTATCTCGTATCCCCCATCATTCTTCAGTCTGCGAATATCAACTTGACCAGCAGCGTTGAAACCTCTTTGGTGCGCGATACCAGAGACAAAAGTTTTTCGGCCACCAAAGGTTCACGCAACCTTGTCAGCGTACAATATGCCGGTGGTCCGTTGGGCGGGGATGCCGAGTTCACCAAGGTGGAGGGATCCTCTGGTTGGTATTTTCCGATGTTCTGGAGCACGGTCTTTCATGTCAAGGGTTCTGCCGGCCAGGTTTTTGAGAACGAGGCCGGTGGCTTGCCGGTGTACGACAAATTCTTTCTCGGCGGCATAAACTCGATCCGCGGTTTCAAAAGCGGCTCAATCAGTCCAAGGAGCCCTATTTTGCAAGATAGAATCGGCGGCGACAAGATGTGGTATGGCACCGCCTCTATCATTTTCCCGCTTGTCAAATCTGCAGGGCTGGATGGCGAAATTTTCTACGATTTCGGTAATGTCCTGGGGCAGCCCGACGGCGGGACAGGCGAGAATTGGGATTTTAGCAACTATAAAAAATCAACGGGTGTCGGTATCATGTGGGCCTCTCCGCTCGGCCCGATCAGATTGGCCTATGCCGTCATTATCGATGAACAGCCTGGCGACCAGAGTTCCTCCTTTGACTTCACCATGGGCGGGAATTTCTAATCCCGCCCGCTGTCCTTTGACGTGATCGCTTTACATGCAGTCGATCCTTCTGCGGCTGCTTGAAAGCAGTTCGCCCCCCGATATATTCGGCCTCCATGGTGCTTCCACCGCCCTGTTGCTCAGCAGGGCGGTGGAAACATGCAAACGAACATTCTGTTGCCTGCTGTCCTCCGACGATCAACTCGAGATTCTCGCCCAGGATATCGCCTTTTTCTCGACAGTCCGGGTACTCATTCACCCGAGCTATGAAATTCCGCCCTACACCCCGCTTTCCCCTGATCCAGCCACGGTCTGCGCCCGACTGTCCACCCTGTATCAGTTGCAGGAGAACCGCGAACCCTGTATTGTTCTGACCTCAGCCGAGGCGGTCCTCCGCCGGGTTCTTCCGGCCAAGGTCCTGAGTGACCACTGCGAATTGGTCATCTCCGGCGAAGAAACGGACCGGGAGGCACTGATTGCCTCTTTGGTTGCTGCCGGTTACCAGATGTCCGACATGGTCCAACAGGAAGGCGACCTGTCTCTCCGTGGCGGCATTGTTGATGTCTATCCGCCGAGCCTCGACCCCGCCCAAGCCGGCCCCCTTCGTCTCGATTTTTTCGGCGACATCCTGGAGTCAATCCGGTTATTTGATCCCATCTCGCAACGATCCCGGCAAGAGCTCAGTGAAGCCGTTCTGGTGCCGGCCTCGGATCTGCTGTTTCCCAAAACCGGGCAGCGAGGCACTTTGCTGAGTGCCGTCGATGCCGCGGCTGACCTGCAGAACTGGTCTTCCGACGAATTCCGCACCATCCGCGAACGGTTTGCCACCGGGCAGAGGTTTCCCGGCATGGAATTCATGCTGCCGTTGCTGCATGGAGGAAGGGAAGGCTTGCAGACTCTTTTTGATTTTCTGCCTCCTGAGACCTCTTTAGTTATTCATGATCCTCTAGCGGTCAGACAGCGCATGCGATTGGTCCGTGACCGAATCCATGCAAACCACCTCGAGGCGATTGAACGGCATAGGGCAGCCCTGCCCCCGGATGATCTTTTTCTTACCGAAACGGAATGGGATGCCGCCTGTCGACGCAATCTGGCTGCCCGAATTTCCTTCCTGCCGGATCCGGATCATTTCGGCCCGACTCTGACCCTGCCGGTCGGCGATCATAGTCTGCTCGCGCAAGAGATTGAATTGCAGCGCAAAAAGCGCGGCCTGATGGCTCCCTTGGCCGATCGCATTCAGCTGTGGCAGCAGGAGCGTGACCGGATTGTCCTTGCTTGCCGTTCAATCAGGCAAGCCGAACATCTGCGGGAGATG
The DNA here is from genome assembly GCA_963733595.1 of uncultured delta proteobacterium. Taxonomy (GTDB): domain Bacteria; phylum Desulfobacterota; class Desulfobulbia; order Desulfobulbales; family Desulfobulbaceae; genus Desulfobulbus. The sequence goes on from CAVTDN010000010.1 coordinate 166,890, forward strand.
CTCGGCCACTATCAGTTGCGGACTACCCTGCTACCCTTGCCTTTCGAGCTTTCCGCGCTTCAGGATCCAGACCTGATCTATTGCTACGAACATCCCCTGTCCAAAGGTTTTGACCTCCTCGCGGAGCAATTGCATTTTCTCTCCGCCACCGAACTGTTCGGCGACAAACGGTTACGCAGCGGACGGCAGAGAAAAGGAACGGGCGGACACGGGGAACCCGTACAGGTCGATCAACTGGCCCAGGGGGATGTCGTCGTCCACCGAGATCACGGCATCGGTATATTTCAGGGTCTGGTCAACATGGAATTTACTGGTCAGCGGGGAGATTTCATGTTGATCGCCTTTCGGGACGACGACAAACTCTACGTGCCGGTGGACCGGCTCCATTGGGTCAGCCGTTACCAGGGATTAACCGATCAGGAGCCAAAACTCGACAGCCTCGGTTCCCAACGGTGGCAGACAGCCAAGAAAAAAGTAACCGAGGCGGTGTGGAAGATTGCCCAGGAATTGCTGGACATATATGCCCACCGGGCGCTGCGCCAGGGCCACTGCTTCTCGCCCCCAGGCGATCTGTACCGGCAGCTTGAGGAATCCTTTCCCTACGATGAAACCAGCGGTCAGGCCAAAGCCATTGATGACGTTATCGACGATCTCACCCACGATCAGCCGATGGATCGTCTTGTCTGCGGCGATGTCGGCTATGGTAAAACCGAGGTCGCAGCCCGGGCGGCCTTTAAGGTGATTGAAGATGGACGCCAGGTGGCGATCCTTGTGCCGACGACAGTGTTGGCCGAGCAGCATGCCGCAACTTTCAGGGAACGTTTTGCCTCTTTTCCGGTGGAAATTGCCTGCCTCAACCGTTTCCGGACCAGCGGGCAGCAGAAGGAGATTGTTGCCAAGTTGGCCGCCGGAAAAATTGATTTGGTGGTTGGAACACACCGGCTCCTCTCCAAGGACATCCAATTCAGCAAACTGGGCCTGCTCGTTGTTGACGAAGAACATCGATTCGGAGTGACGCACAAGGAGAAGATCAAGAAAATCAAGGCGACGGTCGATGTGCTCACGCTCACCGCCACGCCAATTCCCCGGACTTTGCAGATGTCACTCCTGGGCATCCGCGATCTCTCGGTTATCTCAACGCCGCCCCAACAACGGCGTTCGGTCAAGACCTTCCTGGCCCGCCACGACCAACTGGTCATCCGCGAGGCGGTCGTACGGGAAATGGAACGCGGAGGGCAACTTTTTTTCGTACATAACCGGGTGCAGTCTATCCAACGGATGGCCGACACCGTCGCCTCACTGGTGCCGCAAGCCCGTATTGGTGTGGCCCATGGTCAGATGCCGGGGCCGCAGCTTGAGGATATCATGGTGCGCTTCATCAACCATGAGCTTGATATCCTGGTGTGTACCACCATTATTGAATCCGGGTTGGATATTCCCAATGCCAACACCATCATCATCAACCGGGCTGACCATCTCGGCCTTGCCGACATTTACCAATTGCGCGGCCGGGTCGGACGATCCTCCCGGCAGGCGTATGCCTACCTGCTGGTCGCTTCCGTGGATCATCTGACCCCGGATGCGCAGCAACGGTTGCGGGCCCTTATGGATTGCTCAGAGCTGGGCGGCGGCTTCAAGCTGGCCATGAACGATCTGCAGATCCGCGGGGGTGGCAACCTCCTGGGGGTCTCTCAATCCGGGCACATTGCCGCTGTCGGTTATGATCTCTATCTGGAGTTGCTGCAATCAACGGTGGCCGAGTTGAAAAGCAAGGCCTTGGCGGGGGGTGATATCACTATCCCGGCAGACGACATTGATCCCGAGATAAAGCTGAAGGTCGCGGCCTTTCTCCCGGACAGCTATATTCAGGACACCAGTCAACGTTACCATGCCTACCGCCGCCTTTCTGTTGCCGGCAGCGGCACCGAGGAGGAACTGGCCGACCTGGAAGAAGAGTTGAGCGATCGCTACGGCCCCTTGCCTGCAGAGGCGCGAACGCTTCTGGCGATCATCGCTCTCAAGCAGCAGTTGCGTGCCCTCGGTATCAATAAACTGGAACAAGGACCAGACGCCCTTATTTTTTCGTTTATTCCAAACCCGGCAGTCGATCCGCAAAGGATTCTCGGCCTGATACAACAGAAGCCTGACCGGAAAAAAACGGGCAAAGCCATTCGCCTGACTCCTGATCAACGGCTGATTGTGCCCATTGGCCTCCAGGAAAATCTATTTGTCCGCATTCAATTTATCTTGGCAACATTGAAGGGATGACACCCATGACCCACCAAGCCCCATGCGAGAAAATTTTCCCCCAGATTCAATGGGATGAAATCGACACTGTCCTGCTTGATATGGATGGGACTCTGCTGGATAAGCATTTCGACGATTATTTTTGGGAGCAGTATGTTCCGGAGCATTTCAGCCTGTTGCACGACATTCCGATTGAGGAAGCCAAAGAGCAATTATTGGCCAGGTATCACCAGGTGAAGGATACCCTTGACTGGGCAGATCTCAATTTTTGGTCCCGCGAACTGGGGATCGATTTACAGGAATTGAAGTTACGCATCAATCATCTCATAGGGGTTCATCCTTACGTGATAGAATTTTTGGAATATTGCCTGAAAACCGGAAAAAAGCTCTACCTGATCACCAACGCCCACTCCAGTACCCTGTCGATCAAACTGGAAAAGACCGCCCTCGGTTCCTGGTTTGACCGGATAGTCTGTGCGGAGGAGGTCGGGATGGCCAAAGAAGCACCGGGATTCTGGGAACGGTTGCAACAGATGCTGCATTTTGATAAAAGCCGAACGCTGCTGGTGGACGATACCGAAAAGGTACTGACTACTGCCCAAGATTACGGACTGGCTTACCTGCTCTTTATCGCCCGGCCGAGCAGTCGCCAACGTGTTCTCTATTCCTGCCACTTCCCTTCGATCGAATACTTCAAGGAACTGCTGCCAAGGGAGGCGGTCAGGAAATAAGAAAAGCCATCCCGTTGTGCGATGGGATGGCTTTGAATCAACCGGTTGTTCTAATCTGGAACAACCGGCCAGGCATGTTTCGGGTCAGGCTTTTTTCTTGGCCCTACCGCCGCCCGTGTTCTTCTTCTTTAATTCCTCCATCTCCTTTTGCAGACTCTCGATGGATGCGGTCAACGGCGCAGGATCAAAGCCCGGATCGTCGCCACTCTGTTCAAGCTTTCCCAGACGGGCAGGGATGTCGCCCAATATTTTCTCCGGGGTCATAGCCTGCAATTGCTGGATGGTGGTGCTAATTTTACCTTCGAGCAGGGCTACATTTTCCTGAACAGTCCCGAGAACTTTTCCGGAAGAGGAAATCTCAGCGGCTATGGCCTCCAACTGCCCAGTCGCGGCAAAATCCGCACTCTTTTCTTCCAGGGCCACTATTTTGCTGTTGAGAGCAGAAAACTGATCGCTCAGGGCCTGCTGATTATCGGTCACTTTCTTGACTTCACCGGCGATAAGAGTGTGCAGATCCTCTTTGAGTTGCCCTTCGGCGGCTACCTGCGCGGGTGGAGCACATTGCGCCTCCTTGCACTTGAAGGCGCCCATACGGGAGAGAACCGGTTGGCAAAGAGTAGCGACTGAACTCTTGACCGCTCCATACATGGAAGCGGCGGTCTCCTTGTTGACCAAAAAGACGGCAAAAAGGAAAATGCCAATGAGAAAGGCAATGCAGGCCGTCAGGCCGATAGCCATGGCGATGCACCATTGCACAAAACGAAACGCGCCGATGATAATCAGGCCCACGGAGTTAAGAACGCTCCCCTCGGGCGAGGCACTGGTCAAATATGCCAGCAGGACGAAAATCAGAAGGACAGCCGCTGATTTGATAAGCGGAGCACGCATCATATTTGCTTTCATAATTTATTCCTCCGTTAGGAAACCGCTGTTCAGTCTCAGATAATTAGAATGTGCGCATCTGGAGAAAGCCTCTCCGTCAGGATGCATAGATCAGTTAAACCTTCATGTTTTTAGTGTATTTACTATCGAACGGCAAGGGAAATGTGCAGAGCGAACGACAAGGCGGTGGCGGCAGAAAACGGAATTTTCTTTTGTCTCGGGGGGGGCCTGTCAAGCCGGTTCGGCCAGTTCTCGCCGAATCCGGTCAAAATCATTGTTCCTGATGACGAAGGCATCGACTATGTCCGAATCGAACTGGTGCCCCGCACTTCTGACGATCGTGCCCATTGCCTGATGATGCGTCAATCTTTTCTCCGGATCGATGGCGGCAGTCAATTCTTCATACGCATCGGCCAAGGCCATGATTCGTGCTTCCAATGGGATCTCAGTCCCTTGCAGGCCATACGGATATCCTTGACCATCCCAGCATTCATGGTGGAAGTAAGCAATATTTTTCGCCAGGGACAAAAAGCCGCTGCCCCGTGATTCCTGTTCCATGGCCTTGATCACATCACCGCCACTCAGGGTATGATTGCGGAGGATTTCTTCCTCATAGACGGAAAGCACACCTGTTTTACAGAGGATGTCGTCGGCGATGGCGACCTTGCCGATGTCATGAAGAATAGCCCCCTGATACAAATTCTGGACATAATCGGTTGTGATAGTTTGTTCAAATTGACAGCGCCGGGCCAACTCGATGGCGAGAACCTTACAATACTCACGAATTCGCTCCAGGTGATGTCCGGGCGTTATATCGCGATATTCTGACAACTTGGCGAGTGCCAGGATCGCAGCGTTTTCGGTTTGCTTCACCTTGCTTAAAGAGATAATCAGTTGCTCTTCCAGGTGTTTCCGCACACTGATGTCACGAATGACCAGTTGCACGCCAAGAATTTGCTCGCCTCGGCGGAGCAGAGCGCCGCTGATTTCAGTTTCCAGGGGCAAGCCCTGTGCTGAGGTCAGGGTGCATTGCAGGCCGGCAAGCGGCACCCCCTTGTCGATGCTTTCAGCCAGTGCTCCCTGCATTTTTTCAAGATCCCTGAAACTGACCGTATCAAAAAATGAAGTGCCGGCCTGTAATTTTCCCCCTACGAAATGACGCAGGTACGAGCTGTTGGCTTGCATAATCTGGCCTTGCGGGTTGAGGAGAACCACATCGTCGGCAATCGCCTCATACAAGATCTGATAGTGTTTTTCCGTTGCCTTGTGTTCCTCGGCACGCCTTTTCACTTCATGTTCCAGATTGCCGGCCTGGTAGGCCAGAGCCTCAGCGGCCTCTTTCTCCGAGGCCCGCAGCAGACACTCTTGCCCTCTTGCCGCTGTATCCGCCCAACTCTGTGTTGCGGCAATAAGAACAAAGCAGACCATGAAAAAGAGATGGTTGAACAAACTCATCAATTGATAAGGCGTGAACGATTCCACAAAAAGAATGGCGATCAGATAGAGGAAAACGAGAGCGAAACCGCTGATCAGGGTTTGAGTGACAGTAAGCGGCGCGAGGGTCGTATAGACGGTCATGGCGACAATCAAGCCGACGTAATATGGCGAAGCGACCTCTCCCAGGCGATGGACTGTCAGGAGGATGACGATACCGACACAAAGATAGCCGGCGAATCCGATGGCCCAGGCTTTTTGTTGTGCCTGATCATAATAATTGGCGATAAGCAGCAGGATACCTATGCCGACCGAAAAAATCCGGCAACGAAGAAATTCCTCGAAATAGTTGGGAACGAAGAGGGCGTCGAGAAGGGTGAAAAGGAGCATCACGACGATGCCGGCCGCGAGAATGAAATAGACTCGCTGGTGGTGAAGTTGGCGGGATTCCTGTTGGAACTGTTCGATATAGTCCATGGCCGATGAACTCAGGACCGCTGCGGATGAGCCTGCACAAGCAGATCTCGCCTCGCGGCTTTGAAGTCTTGTTCTTTTCTGAGGAAAGCGTGGACGATCGCTGGGTCAAAACGGTGACCGCTTTCCTCGACAATGAGCGTTCGCGCCTGTTCATGGTTGTAGGCGGGCTTGTACGTTCTGCTGGAAGTCAGGGCGTCGTAGACATCGGCAAGGGTCACAATCCGCGCCGACAGCGGGATGTCAATCCCGGAGAGACCATTGGGGTATCCGGCGCCATCCCAACGTTCGTGATGATGGAGCGTAATTTCCTGGCCCATGCGCAGAAAGCTGAGACTGTCCGAATCCTTTTCTGCTGAAGCAAGCGCACTGCTCCCAAAAGAACAATGCTGTTTCATGGCTTCGAATTCCAGTTCGGACAACCGTTCCGGTTTCAGCAAGATGGTATCCGGAATGCCGACCTTGCCAATATCGTGAAGGACCGAGGAAAGGCACAGATCCTCGATAAACTGGTCGGTGACAATATGTTTGAGTTCAGGGTTTCCGGCCAGTTCCCTGGCGAGTATCCGGGTGTATTCCCGAATCCGGAGAAGATGCGCGCCGGTGTTCATGTCCCGGCACTCGGCCAATCGCGCCAAGTCCGAAAATGGCGGTTTGGCGGGAGGTGTCGAGCAACTGGTCCGATTCAAGGACTTGTCGCTCCATTTCCTTGGTCAGGGTGATGTCGCGAATGATCAACTGGTAATACTCAGCGTGGCCGGGCAGTTCGACCTGGTTGCCGCTCAACTCCACCTCAAAGTTTCGTCTCCTCTCGGTCTGCAGCTGTAACTGCACTCCTTTTACTTCTTCGCCCCGACTGAGGCGATGAAGCAGGTCCTGGCGGACATAATCGCGATGTCTCGACGGGATGAACTCCAAAATCGAGGTGCCTTGGAGTTCTTCCAGGGTCCGTTCAAGCAGAGAGGCACCGTGGTGATTAATCATGCGTATGGTGCCCTCGGTGTCGATCAAAACAACAAGATCAAGGATGGTATTGTAGAGATCGTGGAATTTAAGACCCGATTCCGCCAGCATTTCCATCCGTCTCTTGACCTGCATCTCAAGATTTCCAGTATATTGTTTGAACTCCCCATGGATTGTTTGCAAATTTTTTTTTGCCCGCAAAGATTTGAGCAGCGTATTGATTTCATCGAAACATTGAACCGTTGTGACAATAACGATGGAAAAAAAGAATAAGCTGTTGTTGACCAGATAGATAAACGACTGTCCATCGAGCGGTTGGGTGGAGAGGTAGACGGTCAGAAAATAGACCAGGTACATCGCGCTGCCAAGCAGCAAGGCCTGGAAAACCTTCAGCGGCAAGACAGAGAAACCGCCGGCGATCATCAGGAGAATGCCGACGTAATAGTCCGAAATAAAGCCACCTTGCTTGATGGTCATCAGGGAGATGGCCAGAGTTCCAAGGAGCATGGCGACAAACATGATGGTCCTGGAGTGCTGCTCGCCCCAAGGATGCCTGAGCAGAAGAAGAAAACAAACGAGAACAACGACAAAACTCAAACGATACGAAAAAAAGAGGCTGAAAAAAGGGCGGCAGTAAAAAAAATCGAGCAGGGAGAAGAGAGAGAAAAACACAACGCCCAGCCATAGGCAAATATGCGTCCGTTGACAGAAAAGGGCGTGTATTTCGCCACTAAAATCTGCCGATCCGCTTTCCGCACCCCTCTCCATAGCCGTTATTATTCTTTGGTGGCTACGGCGAAGAGATTGACCTGAGCCTGTTCGGCGATAATCGTAACTTTCTCTCCAAAGGGGGTCGGGGCGAAGAGTTCCTTCATTTCCTCTTCGGTCCGGTAAATAAGCTCCCATTTCAGCAACTTGTCGAGAAAGAGAGAATCGGGATAAAAGGTGAAATTGCCCAGCAGCAGGGTGCCGCCCGGTTTAAGATGACGATGGCATTGAGTGATCAGAGCCCGGAACAGGCGCGGATCGAGATAATCGCAGAGGCCTGCTGAGTAGATGATGTCAAGCGGCTCGATGTGATGGCGTGCTCGCCCGAGTGCCCATTTGATAACGTTTTCGCTCATCAGCCGGATCGAGGCGCGATGCGGGAAAATATTGACGTACTGGTTGGTATATTGCAGTGCCTCGGAATCAATGTCAACGCACAGGGCTTCAATGCTTTCACTGTATTCGCAATCGGCGAGGAAATCAAAAAGTTCCCGGTTCGGGCCACAGGCCAGGTTCATAATCCGGGTGATGCCGCCGCGAGCAGCGATAATACCGCTGAGGTGCATTAATTGGTTGCGCAGAAGAATACGCCTGCCGCGGATAGCGTGGGAACCGGGACGCTGCAGGCAGAAGGCGTCGATAATCTCGCCGAGTTTTCCCTCGCCGCTGGGGATATTCGCGTAAATATGCTCCATCATGAGAAAATCGCCGGCATAGCCTTTGGGTTTGAAGTAGGCCCTTTCGGCAAAGCGGCTTCGCATGAAATAAGGGAATATTTCCTTGAACACGTAGCCCCACATGACCTCCTCATACCCGCTACCAGCCATGGTCTGTTCGAATTCGGATAACGAACCATTGAGCTGATCGAGCACCTGGTGGCAGCGTGCTTCGCTTTCCGGATCATGATTACCTTCTGCCTCGGTTTTTTGTAATCGGTGCGAAAGATTAAACAGTTCCGATTTCAACTCCTCCATGCGACTGCTGATCTGGTGCCATAGGGATGAGCGAACCAAGGGCGCAGGCAAGGGCTTTGCCGCGGTATATCTGCTGGCGTGCCGAGTGGATAAGGATTCGGCATAGCCGGCGATCGGCTCCCGCTCCCCGGCGATCCGGCGGAATTTTCCACAGATTTTCCGGGTGAGGAAGACAAGGAAATCCATGTAGAGTTCAGGGTGTTGTGCTCGCAAGGTGGTCATCACCGTGGCGTTGAAAATGGCAACCTCCGCGGCCGCCGCTGCCTGGATGTCCCTGACTCGTGATTCACCATCGAAAAAGCCTATTTCCCCAAAGAACTCGCCTGCCCCGATCAACGCGACCGTAATTCTGGTGTCGGAAGGATCAGTATAACTGACCTCCACCGCTCCGCTCATCAGGTAGTAGAAGGCATTGGTGGCCTCCCCGGGGGCAAGAATGGGCTCGCCAGCATGAAAAGTGCGGACCGTGGCAAAGGCCAAAGCAGTCTCGAGAAGGGCTACAGGGGATGAAATTGGCGCGACGCCTGGTTGCGAAGCCAATTCCAAGTCGATGACTGCCATAAGTGCTCCTTGAGCAGGTGAAACAAATGATGAAAAACGGTGATACAAGAAAATACACAGACATTCTGGCCGATAACGCCCATGCCAATCCAAACAGCAGCGTATAACACCCCAAATTTTTGAGATTATTACCTGGCTAAAAGGGCAGATGCGTTGCAGCAGTCAGATCCAATCAGCCAAGAACAGCGTCCAAACCAAGACTGGACTGGTGCAGTCGCTGAATGCCCTGCATCGATTGCGCTGCGGTTGAGATTCGGGGGGCGTTCGCGGATTGCTCCACAAACCTCAGCCGCTTCTCTATTGTGCCTTAAATCCCTGAAAAAAATCAAGGGCTCGGGATCGATTCTGCATGCAGCTTCGGTTATCAGCGGTACCGGGCGCAGTAGTATTTTCGTTCCTTATGGAAAATCGGGAAGTTCTATGAGGGGCTATAGGGAATTGGGGAAAAAAGGGAAAAAGTGCAGAATCCAGTGTGAACAAGGAGGGGAACTGTCTTTCACCGGCCCGCATTTTTTTGTTGCTCTAGACCGAGGAAAAGAAGATTGACAGCACGAAAAGATTCGGGATAGAATGGGCGGCGTAAGAAGTGCTGATAACACTGAGAAAATGGCGGAAGTGCATGGGAATCGAACCCACCTGCCGGGCTATTCACCCGACACACCGGATTTGAAGTCCGGGAGAGCCACCAGTGCCCTTTCCACTTCCGATCGACGAAGAAACCTACTATTGATCAACTTGAAAAACAACTTTTTCTTATCAACCTCTCATCACCCCTCTCCGGACCAATGGTTCGAAACTGCAACCTAACCCCGATTTTTCAATGGAATGTGAACAACTGATACGCCTCATCAAGGATTGGTATCTCCGGGTCAAACAGGAAACAATGGCTCCTGCCCGCATGATGCAGTTTGTCGATCAACACGTCAAAGGGTGTTCGACTTGCAATACAGACCTCCTACTCCCTGATGAAGTCGAGAAAATAAGGGAATTTGTGCTGCCGGAATCAAAAATTCCGAAAGCTGTCCGCCCGGCTGATGACAGCTCAACTCCGGAAATCTCACCCGACGATGACGAGGTTGAAGAGAGCGAAGAGTATGTCGATGACAGCGAGGACGATCTGGATGGCGAACTGGAAGAGGAAGATGATTTGAGCGAAGACGATATCGTCTGAACCCAGATTTTTTCACTCTCGTTCCGAGCAACCTTTTCCGCAGCGCCATGAAGCGGATTGTCTATGCCGGGTGCGCACACTACGGTTGCCTTGGCCTGGGTTAGCGTGCTGGCTCCAGGCCTCCTCACGGTCACCACCGCTTTCTTCGTTAAACAAGCCCTTTCAATAAAAATCTGTTGAACAACAATCGCCGTCAATATTGACGGCGATTGTTGTTGTTTTGGGGCAGAACGCTTCGACTGCGCCACGTAACAGAGCGGCCCGACAGGGTTTCCCCGCCGACATCTCCTTTCTCTTCCGGCCCTGCAGGGGAAAGGCCAACACCACCCCTTTGCTCTTTCCCCATATCTCCTCGTCGTTCACCACCTACACGGCCAAGATCCTTCTCCTGGGTTCGGGTATCGTTGTCGACAACAGTGCCCCATGAACTTCTCTCCGTCGTCTACCAGACAGGGTTGTGATTGCCTCGACCGCCTGTGTGACGCAGCGGGCATCTCGCCTTGTTCCTGGTGTCCCCTGCCACTGATGAGCAGATGACTGCTGAAGACCGACCATATACGGTTCCAGCAGGAATCCCCGACCACCTTCGCGGGAACAACCTCGTTCGTCTTCATTCTGCGCATCAGGCACGCAACCAACAAGACATTGCGCGAAACATGCCGGTATCGAAATCGCGCACAAACAAACTCCGCCCACTTTCAAACGACATACGACTGAGTGACCAGATAGCGGGATGAGGGGCCGCGGCCCGATTTCTTCAGCAACCCCTTGGCGACCAGATCGTGCAAGTCGTATTGGGCGGTGCGAACGGAGATGGAATCGCCGACGGCCGTCTGATATTCGCTGCGGCTGATGCCACCGTTGCGGGCGATGATGCCCCAGGCTTTCTGCTGTCGCGGATTCAACTCCGTCCGCAAGGGCTGTTCCTGTGTACGTCTCTCGCGCTCGTTGCTCGAAGTGGCAGGGGGAAGAGCAGGCATCGGCAAAGGGAGAGGAGCGCCAGGTGCCTCCAGTTCCAAGGACCGGCTCGAACCGTTGGAACCATTGCTGCCTCTCTCATCGAAGAGAACATGCTCGGCCAAGACCAGCTCACTCTCGGTAAAAGCCAGGGTACGGGTGACGCAATTGCGCAATTCCCGGATATTCCCTGGCCAGTCATACTGCATCATCTTTTCCAGAGCGCCTCGGCTGTACCCGACGGGAGCAAGTCCGGAACGGTTCATATTTTCTTCCAAAAAATAGTTGATCAGCACCGGGACATCTTCTTTCCGCTCGCGCAGGGAAGGGGTGTTGATGGTGATCACCGCCAAACGGTAAAACAGATCCTCGCGAAACTCCCCCCTCGCTGCGAGCAACAAGAGATCAACATTGGTGGCTGCAATGATCCGGGCATCGAAGGCCACGTCCTGGTCGGAGCCCAACGGACGGATGCGCCGGACCGAAAGCGCGCGGAGCAGAGCCTGCTGCACCTTGGGCGAGGCATTGCCGATTTCATCAAGATGGAGGGTTCCGCCCGAAGCAGCTATGAAAGCGCCTTTACGGTCGGACTGGGCCTCGGAAAAGGCACCCTTGACATGACCAAACAGGGCGTCCATGAGCAGATTTTCATCCAACGCGCCGCAGTTGATGGAGATGAACGGCCCTTTCGCCCGGTGACTCACCGCATGGATAGCCTCGGCGGTCAGTTCCTTGCCGGTCCCGGTCTCGCCGACAACGAGGACATCGGCAAGCACGCGCGAGGCCTTGTGAATCTGTTGGCGCAGGTTACGGACAGCCTGGCTGCCGCCGACAATGCCGTAGAGGGGCATGGCCAGCAAACTGGCGTCGAGCAGGGGATTCTTGCGGATTTCCTTCTCCAGGTCAACACGCTGCCGCATCCGATCACCTTCCATGATCCCTTCGTGCAAAAGGGAATCACGGCGCGCAATCTGCAACTGCATGAGAAGGATGTTGATCGAACGCTGGAACTGATTGATTTCAACAAAAAGGGGGCCAATGGCCAGAGGCGTGTCGTCATCGCCGCCAGCCCGCACCTCGACCGCCTCGAGCAGCAGTTCCAGCGGCCGGCAGATACGCCGGCTGACGAAATACATGCCGATGAACACCACCAGTATACCGCCGGCCAGACAGATGGCGAGGATACCGGCGATTCGGTTGGTCGAGGCCATAAAGACAAAACTGGTGTCAATGCAGCCAATGCCGCCGATTATTCGTGGTGTATCTGGTTGTTCCGCAAACACTATGGGGACATAGCTGAGATAGACGGTTCGATCACTGTCAGTGGGTGCCAGAAAAGGCCGCATGACCAGCATCTGCCCCGACCTCCCGGCCTGGATGTCCGAAAGCATCGCCCAATAGAGTTCGTGGACTGCAGCAGGGCGAAAAGCAGCAGCAAAGCCGGGCCGCCCGACATCTCCCTGTAAGCCAGTTCGCAGTTGATCAACGGACAGGTCGCTCTTCTGCTGCTCTGGCGATTCCGATTGAAAGAGGAGCCAACCCGAGGCGTCAAAGAAAAAACTCTTCTTTTGTTCATTGTCTTGCGGAAAGAGAAAGAGCGGCGATTGTCCGGAAGTATGCAGCGAGAGAATATCGCGCAGGCGTGGCAGGTCAAGCGAGAGGGTCAAGAGACCCTGATAGGTTTCATTGCTGTCATACACCGGCGTGGTGAGGCGAATGACGTGCATGCTGAGAGCACCCATTGCCCCCTGGACATGCACAGAGGGGTAGGCCGCCTCCATGGGTTCACTGATCTGGACATATCCCGCCGGCTTGCCGGCCAACTGGTCGCGACTGGAAAAGATGCCGAATTTCGCGCCTTGCGCCTGATCCAAGGGGACAGAAACCACGGTTGCGCCGGTATTGACGAGGATAAAGCGTTCCTTGGCGGTTAGTCCCTGAAAAGCGATTTCCCTGTAGCGGCCTCGCTCCTCCGGGGGTTTGGCTTCCAGGTAGCGGGCCATCGATTCCGACGCCAGGGGCGTGCGGGTGAGATATTCCAGTTCATAGCGGGCCGCAATGAGCAACTGATTGATTTCATTGGCTTGGGCCAAAGCGCGAATCTGGGCGTTCCGGCAATAGGCCTGATCCAGATACATCGAGAAAATATTATAGGTGATGACCACCGTGGCCGTCAAAATGGCACCAACCAGCAGGGTGCCGAACAGCACGAGAAACTTACCGATGCTCCAGGCGTAGATGGTGTTTTCGGCCTGGATCAACGGGTCAAACAGGGGGGGATGAAAATAGCGCATCGCTCTTGCTCCTTGCGGCATAATCGTGCCATATCGCGAAAACAGAACAATTCGCTATCACGAATCACGATAAAGCGCAATAAAAATAATGCATTATACTGATTTTAAAGACTTATTTTTTTGCGCTAATCATGGCACGGCATTTGATAGTGACCGGACAGCTCCTTTTTCTTATCGGGCACCGCACTCCCCCTTTGGAGAAAGAATAGCCGGTCTGAGCGCCCAGAATTCCCCCTCTGTCGCGCTCAGATCTTACCTCATGACCAACCCCGGCACAGGAACAACCGGGATAGTAAAGCCGATAGCAACCAAACAACCAAGGAGGAAGGAAATGAAGAAACGATTACAGTCGTTATGGTGGGCAGTCCTGGCGCTCATGCTGTTCGCCCCGAGCCTGGCCCTGGCAGCCGGCGGTGGTGGCGCACCTATCATCATTGTGGCGGATACCCGTACGCTTACTGGTGTCATGGCCTGGTGGGCTAACATGTACAATGAAAGCCATGTCCAGTTCACGATCTTGACCATCATCCTCATTCCGTTGACCGGTGTCGTTTTCGGCGTCATCGCGGACATCATTATGGGATGGATCGGCATTGACCTGAAAAACCGCGAACTGGCGGAACATTAATTCGAATCGAAGGAGATTCCCATGGAATGGCTTTATGTACTCATGCCCATTGCGGGCGTTAAAATCTTCTGGCCCGGACTCATCATCCTCGGCGTCGGCGTCGGCATCATCGGCGGCTTTTTCGGTATGGGCGGCGCCTGGATGGTCACCCCCGGCCTCAACATCCTCGGTTTCCCCATGGCCTTTGCCATCGGCACGGACATCGCCCACATGGCGGGCAAATCGCTGATCTCCACCATGCGTCACGGCAAGTTCGGCAACGTGGACTACAAACTCGGTCTTATCATGCTGGTGGGCACGGTTGTCGGTTTTGAGGTCGGGGCCCAGATGGTCATGTGGCTGGAGCGACTGGGTTCGGTTGAAAAGGTTGTCCGCTGGATCTATATCGCCCTGCTGGCCTTTATCGCCTGGATGGTCTTCCACGATGTCAAAAAGCGCGCTGACAAACAAAAGGCCGCAGCAGCCAGGGGTGAAGAAGTCGATGCCCTCGCCACCGGCGTCGAGTGGCACAAGACCCTCCATAAAATCAAGATCCCGCCTATGGTTCACCTGGAAGTTGCAGGCATCTACTGCAGCGCCTGGCTGCCGATCTTCGTCAGCTTTTTCACCGGCTGGCTGGCTGGTATCCTCGGCATCGGCGGTGGATTGATCCGCATGCCCGCCCTGATCTACATGATCGGCTGTCCGACCCATGTAGCCGTTGGCACCGACCTCTTTGAGGTTGCCATCTCCGGTCTCTACGGTGCCGGCTCCTTTACCTTCAAAGGTCGCACTGAGCTGGTCGCCGCCATGATCATGCTGATCGGCGCCGCCATGGGCGCGCAGGTCGGCGCAGTGGCCACCAAGTACATCAAGGGCTACGGCATCCGGATCGCCTTCGGCCTGGCGGTCATCGGCTGTGCGATCTCCATTCTGATGAAGCTGGTGCAGCCCTGGCTTCCGGAATACAAGGCACTACTGGACAATGGCGCCACGGTGCTGGTCCTTGGACTGGTCTTTTGTATGTCGGCGTACATTTTTGTCCGGATGGTCGCAGGGGTCAAAGAAGAACTGCGCCGCAAACAGAGTGCCTAACCAGAAGAACGCACAAGGAGAACATAATGAATATTAAGCACATACTGCTCGCTGTAGCCGCGACATCCTTTGCCATGACCCTCGCGGGTTGTGATATGGATTTTCCCAAGGTTGAACAGGGTCGGACCATCGCCTTCAACAAAGACACCAAAGAGGTGACCCTGATCCATGACAGCGCCAATAATGCCGCCCAACCGGTGTACGACGTACTGCCGCCTTCAACCTTCAAGCTGCCGGTTGATCCTAAGGAAACCGGGCCCGAGCCCAAGGCCGGCCAGCGGCTCAAACTGGATACTGACAAAAAAACAATCGTTATTTTCGACACCAAGACCCAGAAAATAGTCAGTATTCCGATCAACATCACTGACCTGCAGCACAAGATCGAGAAGGATCACCCGTTTGTATGGGACAAGGAAGCAAACAAGGCCAAGAAGTTCCCGATGGTTGACAAGGAAAAGAAAACCGTTACACTCTATTCCGGTCGCCAGAAGATGTTCGTTACCTTCGCACTTCCCGAAGCCTTTAGCGCCTACCCTGACAGCACCTGGGACGCAGGTGATGAAGTGCGGCTGACCTTCCGGGTTCCCGGCCAGGCACTGCGTTTCATGAACATCACCAAGACAGATATTTTCAAGAAGTAAGAACCGATCAGCGGGCGGGGCACAAGCCTCGCCCGCTTCCCCCAACAAGAGGTTGATCATGTCGGAATATAAATTCTTTCTCTTCCACAAACTGCTGGTGGTCGGGATCAACTGCCTGGTGCTCGTGGCCCTGTTCATCGCCATGTACCATGCCTCGCTCGACCCGGACACCTTTACCCCGACCTTTTTTAAAACCCTGTTCTCCCTGCTCATCCCCACCTTACTGCTCGGTTTCGGCGTTAAACGCTTCCTCGGCAAACGCCGTCCCGTCCTGGCATGATCGCCGGCGCCCGGTTTGTCCTCTGGCAGAGGCGCGCCGGCTTCCTGGCCATGGTGCTCCTGGTCGGAGCTCTACTGTCGCTGGCTGATGCCCTGGTCGGGGGCCTCAAGGGCAACCAGACCGCCATTGAACTCATCCCGGACAGCCGTTTTTTGATCAGCGGTCCCATGCCGGCCAAAACCGAGGCGATCAAGGATTTCGTCATTGACGGACAACCGGTCGACGGTTCAGTTCGCCTGGTTCCTGATACCATCTATACCGGCTACTGGTTCGGCGGTTCGATGTGGCGCGGCGCCATCGAGGTTGATCCTTTGGCCCGGGAGGGCAGCTT
Source organism: uncultured delta proteobacterium (assembly GCA_963733595.1). Classification (GTDB taxonomy): domain Bacteria; phylum Desulfobacterota; class Desulfobulbia; order Desulfobulbales; family Desulfobulbaceae; genus Desulfobulbus. Next base: position 183,300 of record CAVTDN010000010.1, read on the forward strand.
TGTCATCTCCGTCAAGGACCGATTCGGTGAAAAACAGAACCCGGCCCTGGTGTTCAATGTCAGGATCTGGCCCGACCAGGCTACCCTCAATGCCCATTCAAGCTCCTTTCTCACCCGAACAACCAACCGTAGTCCGTATCTTTTTGCCGTTAGCCTGCTGCTCTGCGGTTTGGCAGCCGGGGGCGCGAATTTCATTCTGGGATGGCTCTGGGGCAGGCACATCAGCGCCCATGACTGCGGCGAGATTTACAAACTGCTCCGGACGGAGCGGGGCACGGAAATCACCTGCGACCTTCGATGCGGCAAAGCTGTGCAACCCGGCCTGGAGGCCACCATTTTTCGGCCCATGGGCGAACACCTCTGTGCGGCCACGGTCTTGAGCTGCGAAAACGGCGAGGTGCTGATGCTGGTCAGTGAACCCGGCCTCGTCCGCCTCGGCGATGTCGCCTGCGTCCATCTTGCGGCATTGGAACATTCGCCCTCCTGACGACAGCGGTGATTTTGAAAAGTAATTGACAACCACGACCATGCTTTGTAGTGATTACAGGTGGATAACAGGGAGTGAACTGGAACGGTTGCAGCGTTAGCCCGCGAGCTTAACGACAAAAATCACCACGGCATGACGCAGGAAGCATCCGGACAATCTGCGATTCAACGCATTTTTTCTCAGCGCACGCTTCTCCCTCTCCCGATCGGACTGCCGAAAGCAGCCTGACGGCGCTAGCCTAAGGATACGACAATGGACAGAAACTATCGCAAACTCTGGTGGCAGCACTGCCTGGCCATCATCTGCTTTTCCGTTATCCCGCTCCTCTTTGTCAACATCTCCCTCTATGCGCTTTTCGACAAGATCTATACCGAAAAAGTAATGGAGAACCTGCGGAGCACGGCTGAAAACCGGCGCGACGCCATCGATCTGTTTTTCAGCGAACGCATCGCCCAACTCTACACCGTCGCCAACACCAACTCCTTCCAAGAACTCACCGACGAGACCAATCTCGGCCGGGTTTTTGAGATCATGCATGCCAAGTCCAACTCGTACATGGATATCGGCATCATCGACAGCGAAGGCCGCCACCTCTCGTACGTGGGTCCTTATTACGACCTGCTCAAACAGGTCAACTACAAGGATGAACCCTGGTTCAGTGCGGTCAAGGCCCAAGGCATCTACATCAGCGACATCTTCATGGGCTACCGCAAGGTACCGCATTTCATCATCGCGGTCATGGTCCGGGAAAAAAGCTCCTCCTGGATTCTCCGGGTGACGATCAACCTGAAAAATATCGACGATATTATCCACAAGGCCTGGATCGGCAAATTGAGCGATGCCTTTATCGTCAACACCCAGAACGCCCTGCAGACCCGACCCCGATTTGGCGGCGATTTTCTCGAAATTCCCACATTACCCGAATTTTCGACTGATTCGCTCAAGCCCCACACCTATCCTGATTACTCCGCCGTCATGGCCCCCAAGGTGGAGCGTCTGGCCCATAATGGCGTCGACGCCTTTTTTGCCGCCATTCCCATTCACAACACCAAGTGGATTCTGGTAATCAAGGAAAACCCCGATGAAATTCTTTCACCACTGCTGAAGGGTAAGCACTGGATGGCTTTATTTACTGCGCTCGGCCTGGCGATCATTGCCACCGGTGCGGCCCTGTTCACCAACACCCTGATCAACCGAATCAAGAAAACCGACCTGGAGAATGCGACCAACTCCGACATGCTGCTCCAGGCCAACAAAATGATCGCGCTCAGCAAGATGGCTGCGGGCATCGCCCATGAGGTCAACAACCCACTGGCCGCAATTGCAGAAAAAGCCGGCTGGATGAAGGATCTGC
>CAVTDN010000011.1:0-295198 GCA_963733595.1 uncultured delta proteobacterium
GGCTTCTCTCCTTGGGAGAAAGGCAAACTGTATCCGAAACGAGTTGTCACCATTGTGGTTGAAGATGATTTTGTCGACACCGTGGTTGGAATCTCCGTTGATCAGCGTGAGCAGAACGGGAAAACCGGGTGACGGTAAGATTTTCGTGATGCCGGTCACGGACGCCTTCCGGATTCATACCGGAGAAGTAGGCGAAAAAGCCATCGATAACGTGGTAGCCGCCGGAAAATCCTGATAAGGAGAACCAAATGGTCATTGAAAATAACATCAATCCGGAACAGGCCAGGCAGCAGTTGATAGCGGCCTTTCCGGCTAAAGTAGCTCGTAAGAGAGCTAAGGCCATTGTGATCAACAATACGGCTGGCGCTGTGCCGGAAATTGCCGCCAATACTCGCACCACACCCGGCATTATCTACCATGCGCGGCTGCACTTACGCCGGTTGCAAAGGGGTGATCATGGGCCCGACTCGCGACATGTATCTGAGCATGGCACCCATCGGCTCGGCTTTTACAGCTGGCTGACCCGCCGCAATCAGACCGACTCCGGAGTCATGACAACTATATGACTTACTCCCTTTCAACCGACTTGCAGGAATCTGAAATTGTGTTCGGAGGCGAAAAAAAGCTGGCTAAGGCGATTGAGGAGATCTACGACTTGTTCCATCCCAAAGCGATCACCATACACTCCACCTGCCCGGTCGGCCTGATCGGAGATGATGTCCACCGGGTTGCCCGCCAGATGCAGGAAAAACTGGGCATCAAGGTCTTCGGCTTTAGCTGTGAAGGCTATAAGGGAGTCAGCCAGTCGGCCGGCCACCATATCGCCAATAACCAGGTTTTCGATCACATGGTGGTGAGACCAATGAGGATACTCTCAGCGAATCACCCTACCGGATCAATTTGCTGGGTGAATACAACATCGGCGGTGATGCCTTTGTAATTGAAGAACTGTTCGATCGCTGCGGTTTCAGCCTGGTATCAACCTTTTGCGGAAATTCGGCCCATGACAGCATGTGCCGGGCGCATAGCGCTGGCCGATCTCAATCTGCGTCATGTGCCACCGTTCGATCAATTACGTGGCTAATATGATGGAAGACAAATATCGGCATTCCGTGGATCAAAGTCAATTTCATCGGCGCCGACGCTACCGCTAAATCATTACGCAAGATCGCCAAATACTTCGGCGAGCAGACTCTGATCGACCGGGTCGAAAAGGTCATAGCTGAAGAGATGCCGGCCGTTGAAGCCGCCAGAGCAATCTACCGGGAGCGCTGCCAGGGTAAAAGCGCCATGCTCTTCTTGGAGGTTCACGTTCTCACCACTATATGGAGCTGTTTAAAGAACTGGGTATGCACACTCTGGCAGCCGGCTATGAGTTCGCCCACCGGGATGATTACGAAGGCCGCCAGGTATTGCCCTCAATAGTAGTGGATGCCGATTCCCGCAATATTGAGGAAATCAAGGTCACGCCCGACGCCTTACGTTTTCGTCCCAGGATTACGCCTGAACAGCGCGCTGAACTCCAGGCCTCAGGCGTTGACTTCAATCAATACAGCGGTTTAATCAAAGATATGCCGGAGGGATCGCTGACTCTGGATGAACCCAGTCACCATGAAATGACGGAACTGTTATCTATATATAAACCGGACCTCTTCTGCGCCGGTATCAAGGAAAAATATGCTATCCAGAAATCGGGCGTACCCTGTTTGCAGCTGCATAGCTACGATTATGGCGGCCCCTTTGCCGGTTTTGCCGGAGCCATCAATTTTTACAAGGAAATCGACCGCCTGGTCAATAGCCGGGTCTGGGCAACATGAAAGCCCCCTGGCAGACGGAAACCCGGATTCCGGTCAGCTTCGGACGCTAAAACCGATTTCGGATGAGAGCGTTTATATTTACAGCGAATTTATGGCTTGACTCAGTTAATGCACAGACAAGAATTTCGAGGAGTTCAGACATGTTGCTTAGACATACCCAAACCACGATAAAGGCAAGGGAAGCCTTAACCATCAACCCGGCCAAGACCTGCCAGCCCATCGGGGCCATGTATGCCGCTCTGGGCATTCACAATTGCCTGCCGCACAGCCACGGCTCGCAGGGATGCTGCGCCTATCACCGCAGCACTTTGACCCGCCACTATAAAGAGCAGGTACTGAGCGCTACCAGTTCTTTTACTGAAGGAGCGGCGGTTTTCGGAGGCCAGTCTAACCTGCTCCAGGCTATCGATAATATCTTCACCGTCTATAATCCGGACGTGATTGCGGTACACACAACCTGCCTTTCCGAAACCATCGGCGATGACATCCCCCAGATCATCGGTAAGGCCCGGGATGAAGGTAAGATTCCCCCGGGGAAGACTGGTCGGGGCTGCATACCCCCAGCTACGTCGGATCGCATGTCACCGGATTTCCAATATGGTGAGCGGCATGGTGCGATATCTTTCCAAACCGGCTGAAAAGAAGGATCCCCGCCTGGTTAACGCAATCCCCGGCTGGGTCGATCCGGCCGATATGGTCGAGATAAAAAGAATAGTCGGGCAGATGGGTCTGGAATATATCCTCTTTCCCGATACTTCAGGCGTGCTCAATAGGCCGCTGACCGGTGATAGGCTGCCTGTTCCCGGGTGGCGTAACCCCCCGGAGACATGAAAGGCTGCGGCGCTGCCATCGCACCCTTGCCCTGGGCGCTGCTGTTCAGCACGCCGCCCGTTTGCTCGACACCAAGTGTCGGGTGCCTTACGAGATACTTGACTTACCCATCGGTCTCGAGGCTACCGATCGATTCATCGATACTCTGCGGAATTATGTGGCACTGTGCCGGAAAGTTACCCACGAACGCGGCCATATAGTGAACATGATTTCCAATATGCATCAGTATTCTTCCACAAGAGGTGGCAATGTGGGGTGATCCCGATCAGCTGATTGCCTTGACCGGGTTTTTGGTTTGCTTAATATGCCCGGTGTATATTGTTACCGGCACACCGGGCGGCGTTTTGAAGATCGAATCAGGGAAATGCCCACGGACAGCACTTGGAAGTCCAGGTACGGCAAGGGCGATATGTTTCTACTGCATCAGAGGATCAAGGACGAGGGAGTAGACTTGCTGATGGGCAACACCTACGGCAAATATATTGCCCGCGACGAGGACATCCCTTTCATCCGTTGGGGCTTCCCGATCTTAGATCGCCAAGGTCATCAGTATTTCCCGACCGTCGGCTACAAGGGCGGTTTGAGAATGCTGGAGTAGACCCAACGCCTTGCTGGATCGCAAGGATCGGGACGATCCGGAAGAGAAGTTTGAGTTGGTGCTGTAATTTCCCAGGTCCGGTGGGGGGCACTCCTTGGTCCTCTCCTTGGTCTCCCCGCCGGGCCTTTTTCCCAGTCCCATCAATTAATTGGGCGGATTGCCATGACTGTAATTCCCATCACCAACGCGCCCCGATTCACCGCCCAGGCAGCTGATGACGTCGTCAAGATCTTGCGGCTGCCAGTGGCGCCCCAAGCGACCTGTGGTTTGCGTACACCCAGGAGACCAAGGCCAAACAGTCCCTGTCCCCGGTGGAAGCGTTGACGGAAGTTGGACTGCATAAGGGGCTGGAAGCTGTTGAATTGGATGGTCCCGGGGATCCTCTGGCCTCGATGGCCACGACGCTTGCGACCATTGTACTCTTGAAAAATCATCATCCCACCCTGCCCATCGGCCTGACCACACTAGGCCTCGGCGGCGAGCAACATGCCGCTGAACTGGCGGCAGCCGGGCTGAACAGGATCACTCTGCTAATCGAGACCATGGAGTTGGCCGCTGCGGAAAAACTGTATGCCTGGATTCGTCCGGGCAAGAAGAATGTTCCTTTGCCCAAAGCAGTCGCGTTGCTCGTTGACGAACAGCCAAAAACCGTGCAGGCATTGGCAGCAGCCGGTGTAAAGGTAGCGATTCGCACGACCATATATCCGGGCATCAATGCTCATCAGGTGGTGACTATTGCCGAAACCATGGCTGAGCTGGGAGCAAAGGAGATGGAACTGGTTCCGTTTACCCCCGACCCGCAGCAGACTGATGGGCCAGCCCCTTCCACCCGGGTGCACATGGAGCAAATCAGCAAACTGACTGGTCTGTCCCTTGCCACCACGATCCGTCAGGTAAACGTGGTAGACTGCGGTTGTTCGTCTGGCTGCGGATGCGGCGCCAAGGAAACGGCACAGCCGGGATTGCCCAAGCCAAGTGCGGAACGCCCGAGGGTGGCCGTGGCGAGCACCACCGGCATGGATGTTGACCTCCATCTCGGCCAAGCCAAAACCCTTCTCATCTATGGCCCCAGGGCTGACGGCCTCACCTGTATGCTGGAAACCCGCCAAGCTCCTGATCCGGGCAGTGGTGAATCCCGTTGGGAACAGTTGGCCGATACGCTCTCCGACTGTTTTGCCCTGCTGGCTGCCAGCGCCGGCCAACGGCCCCGGGAAGTGCTCGGCGGCCGGGGTATCCGCGTCATTCTCACCGAGGAGAATATTGAAGGCTCGGTGGATGTGCTCTTTGGCGGCGGCAAAAAACAGAAATGTAAAAAATGACGCAGATAATCAGGTGGCGGGGCAGCCGGCGTTGAGGCGAAAGGCCCTGCTGTAGCCTGGATGCAGTGCAACGAAATCCGGGCTGCTCGCTCAATTAACAAAAGCTCCTCTCCAGGAAGGAATAAAGACCATGGCTCTCCCCGAAAAACAGATATTGGTTTGTCAGAGTTTCCGCACCAAAGGCGATGCCAAAGGCATTTGCCATAAACAGACCGACGGATTCCTTCAATACATCGAAGAAGAAATACTTGATCGCGGTCTTGATATGCAGGTGGTGGCCACCGGCTGCCTCAAACAATGCGAGTCCGGACCAATCATGGTGGTGCAGTCCGAAAATTGGTGGTTCAAGGGCGTGACCAGTACCGAGATCATCGACGCCATCCTCGACGGCATCGAAGACGGCGAACCAGCAGCCGAGTATCTCATCGAATAGAAAAGGGAAAAAGACCAATGCCATCTTTTCGCAAGGCCAGACACGAAGATGTGGATCAACTGGTGACGCTGCTCCGACTTCTTTTTTCCATTGAAGAAGATTTCAGCTTCGATGAGGTCAAACAGCGGCGGGGATTGGTGATGCTGCTGCACAGTGACCGCGGGTGCATCCTGGTGGCCGAAGCTGTTGGTCGGGTCATCGGCATGTGCACCGGTCAACTGGTGGTTTCCACTGCCGAGGGTGGCCCGGCGGTGGTGGTCGAGGACATGGTGGTCGACCCCGCGCACCGTCGACGCGGGGTCGGTCGGTCCTTAATGAAGGCTATGGCCGGATGGGCTGAAGAACAGGGAGCGACCCGCCTGCAACTCCTGGCCGACAAGAACAATCCACTCGCCCTGGCTTTTTATGAGCGGATCGGCTGGCAAACAACAGCCCTTATCTGTTTGCGGCAACATATCTAACCCAGCAGCATTTTAACCCTCCACCAATGGAGCAATCTATGACCAACATTTCACATCCCGCCCTGGTGGGTTTTGCTGATATCCGGACCCAGGCAATCGACGACTGGCAACAGTACAAGTTGGAGGGTCGGCAGTATCTCCATCTGGCGGAAACCGCTCATCAGAATAAAAACAAGACGTTCACCACCGAGATTCTCTATAACCTTATCGCCATGGCCATTGAAAAACTGGTGATGAGCGCGCTCATGGAGATCGGCCGCCTGCCTTTCAACCACACCATGCACGATTTGGTGGAGGCCTTGGAGCAGTGGATGCCGGAGGCTGTCCGGGGGATGGAAGCTTCTATCCGCAATCTGGATAGTTATCAGGAGATATGCGATCCCTACGCCTGCACCATAAAAATTCCGACCATGGTCGAAATCAAAACCATGCTCACTCTGGCCAGGCAACTGGAACAGCGGCTTGAAGCCGCCAGCACCTGAGGCGGATAACGAGACAACAAAGAGGCCCCGTCGGCAAAAACGCTGCACAAAAGTCAAGTGACCTGGACCATCCTTCCCGTAATCCCAAACCCCTCAAAGCTGAAGAGATGCCGATTATTGAAACCGAGCGAGTTTTCTTCTCAAACTATATACGACAAGAGACGAGGCTAGGAAGGATATCGCTGATTACAGCGAAATGTTTTACAACAGCAGAAGACGACATTCATACTTGAGATATGTCAACCCCAAGGAATTTGAGAAACAACAGTTTCTGAAAAAAGCTGTTTAGCAGGGTGTACATTTTTACTTGACCACCTCAAGAAGATGCAGGGGTAAAAATATGTAGAGAAGAAAAAAAACGAGGGGGAGAAAAAGCACCACAACTCTTTGCTGTGCGCAATGAGGGCAGGCTATACTCTTATAAAAAATGGGTAGCTGGTCGAAAAAACCGATTAGGATAAATCCTCTTCCCTAACTATTTCCTCGCCGTCTGCATCTGTTTTTTCCCTGCTATTTTTTTTCTCTTTTTTTGCTTCCTTCTTCTTCTGTTTTTCCAATTCTTTAAGCCGTTTTTCCTGCTTGTAGTTCGTGCGTTTGACCAAAAGAGTCCCCCTTAACAGTCGTGTTTGAAAGGCATTACCACAACAAAGTGTCCCGCCCTCAGGGGCGGGACACTTTGTGACGACAGATTAATTATCGCATTTTTTTGACATTGGCGGCTGCAGGGCCTTTGGCGCCATCGACCACATTGAAGCTCACGCGTTCTCCTTCCTGAAGCGACTTAAATCCATCAGCCTCGATTGCGGAATGATGGACAAACACATCCTTGCCGCCATCTTGCGCGATAAAACCAAACCCCTTAGAATCATTAAACCATTTTACAGTTCCTTCAGCCATTGTCACTACTCCTCTTTCGTTGTGCGCGGGGCGCACTGTTTGGTGGTTGGCCCCGCCTTGGGACCATTGGTACTCTACCGAGCCATCGGTATGGCCAGGTATATCAGTGTTCGTGCTAAATCATTTATTGCGCCCGGAAAGACCAAAAACGCCCGATACAACTGGACGATTGCGCCTGGATGACCGATTTTCGGTCGATCCCCTGGCAACCTTATGGGAAGCGTTAACTGTTCCCGGCCGCGTTGTCTCGGTGCGGACACCAACCGTCGCCTGCCGGGGGAAGGGAATGGCGTCAGCAGTTTGCCTGCGCATTTTTTCATCAAGAACATGCTCAATGACCCGGATCATACGGCTATCTTCAGATGTGGCAAAAGTCAGTGCCTCGCCGGTGAGGGAGGCCCTGCCGGTGCGGCCAGTACGATGAATATAGGCCTCAGCGGTATCCGGCATGTCATAGTTGACGACATGGGAGATACCGGTGACATCGATCCCGCGCGCAGCGATATCAGTGGCAACCAAGACAGTAAAGTCTCCGCGCTTAAACCCGTCAAGAGCGTGTTGCCGTTTATTTTGCGACAGATTACCCTGTAGCGAAGTGGCCTTAAATCCTGATTGCAATAGTTTCAAGGCAAGATTTTTGGCCTTGTGCTTGGTCCGGGTAAAAACCAAGGTTGTTGTCATCTCATCATCCTTGAGCAGGTGCATGAGCAAATCGGTCTTTTGTCCCTGCTCGACGGCATAGAGCAGATGGGCAATGCTTTTCACGGAGCGAGAGGGATTAATCTGCACAGCAACTGGATCACGAAGGATATCTTCGGCAAGATGCCGAATCTCGGCTGGCATGGTCGCCGAAAAAACAAGGGTTTGGCGGTCTTTAGGCAACTGGCGCAGTATCCGGCGGATATCAGGCAGAAAGCCTTTGTCAAACATGTGGTCGGCCTCATCAAGGATCAGAGTTTCAATCTGACCGAGGTCAATGACCTTATCGTTGAGAAGATCCAAAAGGCGGCCAGGGCATGCCACAACGATATCGACCCCGTTGCGGATCCTGGTGACCTGCGCATGTTTGCTTACACCGCCGTAAATGGCGACGCAACGCAATCGGGTGTTTTGGATAATTTTACAGGTAAACTCATTTATCTGCTCAGCAAGTTCTCTGGTTGGGGCAAGGATCAGCGCCCGGACCTGCCCCCCTGGTGTCTGCATAAGATGCTGGACCATCGGCAGGGCGAATGCCGCGGTTTTACCAGTACCGGTCTGCGCTAACCCGAGGAGATCACGTCGTTCAAGAATAGAGGGAATTGCCTGCTGCTGAATAAGGGTTGGCACGGTATAACCGCAGTTGCGAATTGCTTGTATGAGGTGGGTGTTCAAAGAAAAAACGTTAAAACTCATTACTACTCCAACAATCGCATGGAACGGTGGCCATAACCAACCCGCTCCGCATGGAGTAGATAGGGGTGCTCGGCTACAGATGATTTTTGATTGCTTAAATTTTGAATGAAAACTACCGGAGATGCAGTGGTAAAAGGACTCTGTGCATAATTGACAACCGTATACAGGCTGATCAGTTCAGATTCACTAGGCCACCGCCTGACGAGCGTGTGCTTCGTTTTCAGGGGAAAGATAGCTCGAAAAATGATCTACCGGCGCCTCGGGCCTTTTTTAGCTGGTGGCTTTGCCTCATTACAGACCAACTTACGATGATTGTATTCCTTATTGTTCAGCCCATCCATGACTTTGTGCCCTTCCGACCTGTTGGACATTTCGACAAAACCAAAGCCTTTAGATTGCCCTGAGAACTGATCTACAATAAGCTTGGCACTGACAACCGTGCCAAAAGTGCCACAAAGCTCGGTCAGTTCAGTCTCTGTGATATTATAAGGAAGACTACCAATAAAAAGTTTCATGCTTCTCCTTCTCTCCAGGGCAGCAAGCAAGAACTTTTCAGGTATCGAAGGAAGCAAATCAATAACGCAGGATATCAGAAAAAGAAAATGCTAAGTAATATAAGAGAGCATTTTTTATCCGATTCCCATGGCAATTGCAAACGAATAATCCCCAAATGCACAAAATAAATCGGCGGCGCGCCGTTTCTTTAAGGATCTCCCTACTAAACCAACCAGCCTTAGGTGTTCCCATAAATTTACAACAATGCTATACTGTACTGTTTATTCAGGCAATGGTTCGTTATCGTCGCCTGTATTCAGCCAGCATGCCCGAGCATCTTTTCAGACCACACAGAGACTATGAACGACAAACTGAATATCCCTCAAGTGCGGCAGCGCATCGACCAGATCGATGACACCATCCTAGAACTGTTGAAGGAGCGACTTGATTGCGCCAAGACAATCGGCCAACTCAAGAGCGAGACCAGCCGGGCCAAATGGGACCCGCAGCGAGAACTGGAAATCTACGAACGACTCCGCAAAATCAACAATGACATTTTTCCCTACAAGGCGCTCCGCTCAATCTTCCACGAAATCATCACAACCTGCCGCCTGTCGCAGCGCAAAGCAACGGTGGCTTATCTCGGACCGGAGGCCACCTTCTCCCACCTTGCCGGAGTTAAATATTTTGGCCAGACTGCGGGGTACATTCCCATGGAATCGATTGCCGAGGTCTTTGAGGAGGTGGAAAAGGAGCGTGTGCAGTACGGCATCGTCCCGGTGGAAAATTCCATAGAAGGTGCGGTCACCTATTCGCTGGACGCATTTTTGAAATACAAGGTCAAGATCTGCGGTGAGATTCAGTTGGCCATCACCCACAACCTGGTCAACCGCTCGGGCAACATCGAAGACATCCAGACCGTGGCCTCCCACTCCCAGCCTCTAGCCCAGTGCCGCAACTGGCTGCGGAAGAACCTGCCCAAGATCCCCACCCTGGATGTTTTTTCCACCGGCACAGCCGCCCAGATGGCGGCCAACAACCCCAATATCGGCGCCATAGCCAGTTCGCTGGCCATTAATACTTATGGCTTGCAGGTGGTAGTTCCGGGTATCGAGGATTACCAGGGAAACACCACCCGATTTCTGGTCATCGGTCGTAAATCGCCGAAAAAGAGTGGCTGTGACAAAACCTCGATCCTCATCGGCCTGATCAATCGTCCCGGCGCGCTCAACGAGATCCTGACCATCCTCTCGGCCAAAAATATCGATCTAGCCAAGATCGAATCGCGCCCGACCAAGGACAAGCAGTGGAGTTATCTCTTTTTTCTTGACATGATTGGCCATATCGAGGACCCGGTCATCAACGAGGCCTGCAATATCCTCAAACAGATCTGCGCCTACTTAGAACTCCTCGGCTCCTACCCCAGGGCCGACGACATCAACCTCGACGGCGAGCTTTCCTGAGACGGACCGGAAAGGGATAGCCAGCAATTCGGTCCACTATGTGTGCTCTTCTCAGTTGCCAGGGACTGGCCAAGGCTTTCGGGGCCCAGGTTCTGTTCACTAACGCCACCCTGATGATCAATGCCGGTGACAAAGTCGGCCTGATCGGACCCAACGGTTCGGGCAAATCGACCCTGCTCAAAATTTTATGCAACCTTGAGCAGGCCGACAGTGGTACGGTCTTCGTTCAAAAGCTGTTACGCATCAATTATGTGCCCCAAGAGGACATCTTCAACGAGGAAGACAGCTGCATCGACAATCTCCATGAGGCTGTGAGGAGTCTCGATATCGGCGAGGCAGAACAGTACAACCGGGTTCATGCCCTGCTCAGCCGTGCCCAGTTTGCGGATCCGCAGCAACCGGCGCACCTGCTCTCCGGCGGCTGGCGCAAGCGACTGGCGATCTGCCGGGCCTTGGTCAGTCGCCCTGAAGTCCTGATCATGGACGAACCTACCAATCATCTGGACATTGAGGGTATCCTCTGGCTGGAGAGGCTGTTGAATACGGCCTTGCCCGAGAGTCCGGCTGCCTTTCTCATGGTCAGCCACGATCGGCGCTTTCTCGAAAACACGGTCAACCGTGTGATTGAACTAGCCCCGGTCTATCCAGAGGGCTCGTTCGAAGTTCTCGGAACTTATGCCGATTTTCTCGAAAAAAAATCAGATTACCTCATGCAGCGACAAAACCTGGAGGAACGGCTGGCCAACAAGGTGCGGCGAGAGACCGAATGGCTGCGCCGCGGGCCCAAGGCACGGACCACCAAGGCCCGCTACCGGATTGAGGAGGCGGGCCGCCTGCAGGGCGAACTGGGCGAGGTCCGCACCAAGAACCGCTCCATCGGCCAGGTGGGCATCTCCTTTGACGGCACCCAGCGCAAAACCAAAAAACTGCTCACCGCTACCGGCCTGGAAAAACACTTCCACGGCCCGCCGCTCTTCTCCAATCTCGACCTCACCCTGAAGCCTGGTATACGATTGGGCCTGCTCGGCCGCAACGGCAGCGGCAAATCGACGCTGATGCGGATCTTGGCCTCTGCCGCCCTGCTGAGCGGCCTCAAGCCGGACAAGGGTGTCATCGCCACCGCCGAGAACCTGCGCATCGTCAGCTTCGACCAGCGCCGCGAGCAACTGGACACATCTGCCACCCTGCGCCGCGCCCTGGCCCCGGACGGTGACAGCATCATCTATCAAGGCCAGAGCCAGCATGTGGTCACCTGGGCCAGACGCTTCCTCTTCCGCACCGATCAACTGGAGACCCCGGTCTACCGCCTCTCCGGCGGCGAACAGGCCCGCATCCTCATCGCCCGGCTGATGCGCCAGCCTGCCGACATCCTCCTGCTCGACGAGCCTACCAACGATCTCGACATCCCCTCTCTCGATGTCCTTGAAGAAAGCCTGTGCGAATTTCCCGGCGCCCTAGTACTCGTCACCCATGATCGTTTTCTCCTTGACCGAGTCTGCAATCTGGTGCTTGGCTTTGACGGCGAGGGCGGGGCAGAATATTTCGCCGACTACGACCAATGGCTGGCAATGCTCCTCGATCGGGAACGCAAAGAAGAGCCGAAGGCCTCGGTAGAAGCCAAAGAGAAACCGCTTAAAGCAAAACCCGGCAAACTCTCCTACATGGACCAACGTGAGTATGACCGGATGGAGGAAACAATCCTTGCCGCCGAATTGCGACTGGGGGAAGTCGAAGCGCTGATGGCATCGCCGGAGATCATGACCAATCCAAGCCAACTCCAACGATATTGGCAGGAACAGCAGGAGCTTCAAGCTAATACCGAGAAACTCTACGCTCGCTGGGACGAACTCGAACGCCGCAGGCAGGGGTGAACGTCGAGGCCCCCGCCCGCTTCCCTATGCCGTATCGGCCCACTTTTCCTCCTCAGTCCCTACATCGCCGCAGTCACTGGCTTTAAGCTCTGCAGCGGTGCCTACCAATCGGAATATGTGCGCGGGGCACTGCTGTCGATCAAGCAGGGACCGTCTCTCGGGGCTCTGACCTTCGGTTTCTCCGTCTGGCAGACCGTTTGCTGCATCATCGTCCCCCAGTCGGCAGGACGGGCAATCGATGATTACGGCAACGAGATCCTCTACCTGATCAAATATTCATCGCTCGCTTATGTGTTTACCTGCATGGAACTGACCGGCGAAGGCAAGACCATTGCCACCGAATATTTCCGTTTTACCGAGGTTTTTGCCATTATCGGCCTCTACTGTCTCGCCCTGGTGACACTGGCGATCTTCCTCCTGAAAAGGATTGAACAGCGACTCTCCGTTCCTGGTTTCGGGCAGCAATAAACTGGTCGTATTTCAGCCTTTCCCTTTTCCCTGCTCGCTTGCCCTCTTCTCCCTTCCCCGATCACAAACGAAATCAAGACCAGAACATGCTCCTGGAGTCAGAATCCACGGCAGCTTGAGCGGGACAAAAAAAGTACAGGGAAAGTCAGCCGCCGATGCGCGACATACGGCCGTGGCAGTCACTGCCGGAGCGATGCAGCCGCCCGTCCAGTTGATGGCCTTGCGGTTTATTGCGGATAGCGACCAATAGGGCATCACGGATAGCCACATCGGTCGGCTCGTTTCTGAGGACGGAACGGAGGTCGACCTCTTCGTCGTGAAGCAGGCAGGAACGGAGCATACCCGCCGAAGTCAGGCGCAGTCGGTTGCAGCGATCACAGAAATGATGACTGAGCGGGCTGATGAATCCCAGCGTGCCGACAGCGTCCGCGCCCAGCCGAAAGACCTTGGCCGGACCGTCGTTACGGCCCTTCTGTAGGGGAATGAGTTCGGCCAAGGTGCCGATCCGGGCCATAATTTCATCGGTGCTGATGTAAGTATCGGCAGTCCAGCGGCTGGAAACGCCAATGGGCATAAATTCGATAAAACGCATCTGTAGTGGCAGCCGCTGCGACATCCGGGCGAAGTCAAGAATCTCGTCATCATTGATGTGGCGCATGGCAACCATATTGAGTTTTACCGTTGAAAAACCAAGGGCAAGAACGGTCTGGATACCACGCCAGACTTGATCGAAACAATCAACCCCGGTGATCTCGGCCACCCGCTTGGGGCGCAGGGAATCAAGACTGATGTTTACTTTCGTCACCCCGGCTTCCAGCAGTTCCCGACCATACTGCTCCAGGAGGACGCCGTTGGTGGTGATGCGAACATCATCCAGCCCCTCGATTCGGGTGAGATCGCGAACGAAGCTCATAACCTTACGGCGCACCAATGGTTCACCGCCGGTGAGTCGGACCTTGGTGATCCCCATGGCCACTGCAACCCGAACCACCCGCAACAGTTCCTCGTAGGTGAGTAACTCATCGTGCATCAGCTTGGCGAGACCAGCATCGGATTCATCTTCGGTGACACAGTACATGCACCTGAGGTTGCAGCGATCGGTGAGACTGAGGCGCAAATAAGAAATGGAACGGGAAAATAAATCGGTCAGACCGTTTCCAAGTGGAACGAAACTGGTGTTTTCTTGTATCATTGTGTATGGTGCTCGCGATAAAAAACAGGTTGCTCTCGGCATTCGGACGAACGACAACCGGCGACTGATTCGTACTGATACCACCGAAAAGGACTGATTGCAACCGGCTGCCCATGCTTATCCTTGCCATTGAAAGCTCCTGCGACGATACGGCGGCGGCGGTCCTGGAACCCGAGTGCCGGGTGCTTTCCTCGATCATCAGCAGCCAGAACGAAATCCATGCCCGGTTCGGCGGCATTGTCCCTGAATTGGCCTCGCGGCGCCATATCGAGATGATCCGACCGGTGGTGGACGAAGCCCTGAGTCAGGCCGGAGCGGGATTAAACGACATCGACCTCATCGCCGCCACCCGGGGACCGGGGCTGGTCGGTTCGCTGCTGGTGGGTTTCACCTTCGCTAAAGCCTTGGCCCTGGCACGCGGACTGCCCTGCGTCGGGGTCGACCACATGGCTGGCCACCTGCTGTCCTGCCTCCTTGAGGACAATCAACCCGATTTTCCTTACACAGCCCTAATTGTTTCCGGCGGCAACACCTCGCTTTTTGCAGTCGATGACCCGGTCACCTTCACCCGTCTGGGCCGCACCCGTGACGATGCCGCTGGCGAGGCCTTTGACAAGGTGGCCAAGCTGCTCGGCCTCGACTATCCCGGTGGGCCGGTGATCAGCCGTTTGGCTGCGGCAGGCAACCCCACGGCCATTGCCTTTCCCCGCGCACGCCTGGGCGAGGAAAGCCTTGATTTTAGTTTCAGTGGCCTCAAAACCTCCGTGGCCAGCCATGTGGCCAGCCAGCGCCGCAACCAGCAACCGCTGGCTGTTAACAATATCTGCGCTTCGTTTCAGGAGGCTGTGGTCGATGTTCTGGCTGACAAAGCCCTGGCTGCAGCTCAACAGACCGGCCACCGGCGAGTGGTCATCGGCGGCGGGGTGGCGGCTAATCCTCGGCTGCGGATTGTTCTCGCCAAACGTTGCCTTGCCCAAGGGCTGGAGTTGTTCATGCCTTCGCCGGTGTACTGCACCGA
The DNA here is from genome assembly GCA_963733595.1 of uncultured delta proteobacterium. Lineage (GTDB taxonomy): Bacteria > Desulfobacterota > Desulfobulbia > Desulfobulbales > Desulfobulbaceae > Desulfobulbus. The sequence goes on from CAVTDN010000011.1 coordinate 14,741, forward strand.
CAATGCCGCCATGATTGCACTTGCCGGTTATTACCAGTTTCTTGGGGGCCAGTTGGTGGATGCCGATACCGACGCCTATTCTCGTTCACCGCTCAACTAGCCGCCCATGACCCACGAAAAAACGAAAAAAATCCTTAAGCGCCGAGACTTGGCCCCAAACAAAAAATTGGGCCAGAACTTCCTGGTGCACGAACGAACGCCGAAACGGATTGTTGACTTGGCCGGACTGCATCCCGAAGACTGGGTGGTCGAAGTCGGAGTCGGCCTGGGTGCCCTCACTCGACCGCTCGCCGTTGCTGTTGCCAAGGTCATCGGCCTAGAAACAGATTCGGGGATCATCCGGCTGCATCAGGAACAGCGTGACCTGCCTGCCAACGTCGAGCTGATCCACGCCGACGTCCTCAAGGTCGATCTCGCCTCCTTGACCAAGCCGGGCGAGCGGTTGAAAATCGTCGCCAATCTGCCCTACTCGATCTCAACCCCCTTTCTCTTTCGCCTGATTGACCATGCCGATCAAATGGATTTCGCCGTGGTCATGCTGCAAAAAGAGGTGGCCCGGCGACTGATTGCTGGGCCAGGGTGCAAGGAGTACGGGGCCCCCACGGTGCTGCTCGCTGCCTGCGCCGAGATCAGGCCCCTGCTGGAGGTCAATCCCGCAGAATTCCATCCCCGCCCCAAGGTCGATTCCCTGGTGGTGCGTATCGTTTTTCATCCGCAACCAGAACGGGTACGAGCCTTGGGCGATTTCGACCACACGCTGTTTGCCCGAATCGTCCATGCCGCCTTTGGCCAGCGACGCAAAACTCTGCTCAACGGCCTGGACAACGCTGGCCTGGCACCGGATAAAAGTGTCCTGGCTCAGTATATTGAAGCAGCCGGGCTTTCCCCTTCAGTCCGAGCAGAAAAACTGACTTTGGAAGACTTTGTCCGGCTGAGCCACGTAATCAAGCCGGCCCCTTTACCTCACAAACCCCTTCCCTAACAGGAACAACCATGAGCGAATCGAAACAGCCCTCCCCACCGCAGATCAGCCCTTATGTTTTCCCCGTTCTCTTGGCCGGATTTGGCCTCTGGTGCTTGTATGACGGTTGGCTCACCACTGACCAGGAAATGCTCAAACATCAGCTGTTCAACCGCATCGCCAGCGGGGTGCTCCTGGTCTGGGCCATCCTCGATTTCATCCGAACCCGGCGGATGGAAAAGGTGGAACAAGTGAAAAACAGCCCCGAACCACCTGCAGCCTGAATGCACTTCTTCACCGATAAGAATTGATGATCAGTAACCGGCATCTCCTTCTGCCCTACGCCGCTCCTTATCTCGCTTATGTGGGAATCGCATCGATCCCCGCTGAGACGATGACAATGGAGATCAATTATCTGTTCCGTTTACTCATCACCCCACTGCTGCTGGCTTGGGCCTGGCGCTGGTACTGTCCGCTCAGGGGCCCTCGGTCACCCCTAGGTTCGATCCTGACGGGCACTGCTGCAGGCATTGCTGGCCTGATCCTTTGGCTGGCGCTGCTCGCTCCTTTCGTGCAAGCCGAAGGTGCATCACCCTGGTCGTTCCAGGGTTTTCTCCTGCGCCTGCTGAGTGCCGGTCTGATCGTGCCTCTCTTTGAGGAACTGATGATGCGAGGCTTTCTCTTTCGGCTGGCCCTGCAATGGGACACGGCACGGAAAAACAAGGAACAGGAGCCGCTCCACCTCGCCCTGGACAAACAGAGTATCAACGATGTTGTCCCCGGCGCCTGGTCATGGCCGGCGATTATCCTCTCAACAGTGGCCTTCACTTCGGGCCACGCCATGCCGGAATGGCCTGCCGCCGTTGCCTACGGACTGCTCATGGCCTGGTTATGGGTTGCCAGAAAAGATCTCATCGCCTGCATAACAGCCCATGCGGTCACCAATATCGCCCTGGCGCTATTTGTCTATTCCACCGGGAGCTGGCAGTTCTGGTAAAGACTGCAATCATGTCCGGTTCTCCTCGGGAAATTCGCCGAAAAAGATTACAAACACAAGCCGCAAAAGCGCCTGCCCCCTGCTCGTCATGCACAATTTCGTCTACCACAACCCGACCAAAATTCTTTTCGGCCGCAACACCATCGAGTCTATCGGTCAGGAAACCCGGCTATGGGGTCGACGGGGGCTACTGGTTTACGGTCAGAACAGCCTCAAACGAAACGGCCTGTATGACCGGATTGCCTGTGCCCTGAGCGAGGCGGGGATCGATGTTGTCGAGCACGGCGGCGTTCGTTCCAACCCTCTGCTTTCCCATGTGCGCCAGGGCATCCAACTGGCAAAAGCGCATGAAGCCGAGGTGATTGTGGCCGCGGGCGGCGGTTCGGTCATCGACGCGGCCAAGGCTATAGCCGCCGGAGCTCCGGTCGAACACGATGTCTGGAAATTTTTCACCGGCAAAAAGGGGATCAAAACCGCCCTGCCGGTCACGGCTGTGCTCACCCTGGCAGCTTCGGGTTCGGAAATGAATTCGGGCATGGTGATCACGAACGATGCGACCCAGGAAAAATTCGGCTTCGGCCACCGCCTGCTTCACCCCAAGACCTCGATCCTCGATCCGGAAGTTACGTTCACCGTTTCCCCCGAGTATACAGTCTACGGCGCGGTCGATGCCATAAGTCATGTTCTCGAATTCTACATGACCGCCACCGACCCGGACACTCAGGTGCAGGATCGACTGATGGAGGGGTTGATCGAAAACGCCATGGTCGCCTGCAATAGCTGCCGACGTGCCCCTCGTGACTACAACAGCCGCGCCAATCTGATGTGGACCGCAACCCTGGCCCTCAACGGCCTGACTGCAGCGGGCCTGGGTCGGGTTGGATTCCCGATGCACCTGATCGAACACTCCCTGAGCGCTCTCTACGATGTGCCCCACGGCGCCGGGCTGGCAGTGATTATGCTCGGCTGGTTGCACGCTCACCGCCTGACTTACGCTGAACGGATCGCAGGTCTTGGCAGACGGGTTTTCTCTCTTGCCGAACAGGAAACGACAGCGGCCGCGGACCAAACCATCACCAGGTTGCACGCTTGGCTGCAAAACGTCCAGGCACCGCTTACCCTGTCCGACCTCAACATCCCACTAGACGACATCCCCCGCATCGCCGACAACACCAGGGGCTTAGCCCGCATCTGGCGGTTACGCGACTATACCCCAGAACGGGTGTCCGCCATCCTTCACCATTGTCAGTAGGCATTCCAGCCACCTCTTCCCGCCGAATGCCCCGCTGGCCCTGCACATGCGACCGTTATTGGTTGCCGGCGGGAGAAAACCGACATTTCCCCATGACATTCATCGGTTAATGCGGTAAAATAATTTTGTTTTGCAACCCTTGATCCAACACGAGGCACAAACCAATCGATGAAGCGCGTAATCCCGGCCGGAAGGGCTGTTCCGGCGGATTGGCTCAGCAATTTTGACCGATACCTGATCAGCGAAGGAACACACGAACGGGCCTACGAAAAACTGGGCGCCCACCTGGTGCAATTCGAGGGACTTGACGGCATCGTTTTTGCCGTCTGGGCCCCTAATGCCCGACAGGTTTCAATAATCGGTGATTTCAACGGTTGGGATGCTGCCAGCCATCCCATGCATTCTTCTGATACTGGCATCTGGACCCTCTTCATTCCCGGCCTGAACGAATTTTCCGTCTACAAATACCGGATCACCACCCAGAAAGAGGAACCGCTGGACAAAGCAGACCCCTTTGGCTTTGCCATGGAGGAACGCCCGCGCACCGGTTCGGTGGTTGCCGACTTGGATCGCTACCAGTGGCGTGACAGTGAATGGATCGCCGGTCGGCAGCGTCGTCAGGCCTTGGACCGTCCGATCTCCACCTACGAGGTTCATCTCGGTTCCTGGCGCAGGGAGAGCGATGACCAATGGGGCCAGCGTTATCTCACCTACCGTGAAATGGCCGTCACCCTCATCCCCTATGTCAAAGAGATGGGGTATACGCATATAGAAATGCTGCCCATCGCTGAGCACCCCTTTGACGGTTCCTGGGGCTACCAGGTACTGGGGTTCTACGCCCCGACTTCCCGCTTTGGCACCCCTGAAGACTTTATGTTTTTTGTCGACGAGTGTCATGCCGCCGGCATCGGCGTTATTCTCGATTGGGTCCCCGCCCACTTTCCCAAAGACGGGGCCGGCCTCAACCTCTTCGACGGCACCCAGTTATATGCCCATGCCAATCCCCAGCAAGGCGAACACCAGGATTGGGGCACTCTGATCTTCAACTACAGTCGCAATGAGGTCCGCTCCTTTCTCATCTCCAACGCCCTGTTCTGGATCGACAAATACCACATCGACGGGCTCCGGGTTGATGCGGTCGCCTCCATGCTCTACCTCGATTATTCCCGAGAGCAAGGGCAATGGATCCCCAACGAATACGGTGGCCGGGAGAACCTTGCCGCCATCAGTTTCCTGCGCAAAGTCAACGAGGTGCTGCATGGCATTTTTCCAGGCGTCCTGACCATTGCCGAGGAATCAACCTCCTGGCCCATGGTCAGCCAACCAACGTATCTCGGCGGCCTTGGCTTCAGTCTCAAATGGAACATGGGCTGGATGCACGACACCCTGGGATATATGACCAAGGATTCCCTGTTCCGCAGGTTTCACCACAACCAGATGACCTTTGGCATGCTCTACGCCTTTCACGAAAATTTCGTCCTTCCGATCAGTCATGACGAGGTAGTCCACGGCAAGGGCTCCCTGCTGGGCAAGATGAGCGGCGATGAATGGCAGAAATTCGCCAACCTGCGCGCCTATTTCGGGTTCATGTGGGGCTACCCCGGCAAGAAACTGTTGTTTATGGGCTGCGAATTCGGCCAATGGCAGGAATGGAACCACGACACCGGTCTGGAATGGCAGGCGCTGGACACTCCCCGCCACCGGGGTGCACAACGGTTAGCGCGTGATCTCAACTTGGTTTATCAGCACCAGCCCGCCCTCCATCAGGTCGATTTCGACTGGAGCGGCTTCAAATGGATCGATGCCAACGATTCCGACAATTCAGTTCTTTCTTTTATCCGCTACGCCAAAAATCCTGAGGATTTCATTCTTGTTATCTGCAATTTCACCCCCGTGGTCCGCGAACTGTATCGTATCGGAGTTCCCAAGGCGGGAACTTACCGCGAATTGATCAATTCCGACCAGGAAATCTATGGCGGCAGCGGAATCAGCAACGGCCCGGCCATCAACACCCTGCCCGAACCCAGTCACACCTTTGGCAACACCCTGTCTCTGGTTTTACCTCCGCTTTCCACGCTGTTCCTTCAACCCTGTTCATGACGTTACGTAGGCTTTTTTCATACATGACCTCAACCAAACAACATACATTATGAAAATCCGGTTAATCCTCTTCTCCCTTGTCGGTGTTGCGGCATACATCGTGCTTGCCAACTTTAACAGCAATATGATCAAAGAAATCTCGGTTTCCAAAAGCCACGACCAGGCGCCCCCGCAAACCCATCCCGTTATGCCGCCTGTTTCCGGCAAGTCAACGGCATCAACTTCCGCACCGGTTGAACACCCCCGGCCAACTCCGCAAAAAGCCCCTGAGCCACCACCAGTGCAGTTGGCAATCGTGCCGCCGGTCGACAACACAGGGGAAATACAGAAATTGCAGGCGGAAATAGCCCAGAAAGATCAACAGATTCGCCAGCTGCTGGACGCCCAGGAGGCAATAGCCACAAAATACCGCACAGTTATCACTGAGACAGAGGCGGGCGCTGCCAAGGTCGAAGCCAAAGAGCAGATGCTTAAGGAGAGTGCAGAGCGAATCAAGTCCCTCACTGCTGACAAGGAGAAAACAGCAGCAGAGCTGACCGAGACCAAAGTGGGCCTGGAGCAGCTGAACCAGAACTTTAAGCAAATGAAAGCTGCCAGTGTCGAGGCCTACGATAAGACGCTTAAAGAAAGTGCAGAGCGGATCAAGGTTCTCGTCTCCGAAAGGGACAAAACAGCAGCCGAGTTAATTGCGGCCAAGGCCGCCCAGGAGCAACTGCGCCAGAACTTTGAGCAGATGAAGGCCGCCGGTGCGAAGGCAGAACAGTCCATCAAAGAAAAAGAGGTCCTCCTCAACACCGTGCAGATCCAGATTCAGGAAAGGATCGGAGAATCAAGCCAACTGAAGGCGCAGTTAGCCGAGACAGTCGACAAATTGATGGCCGCCAAGGCAGAACTCGATCAAGCCGGGAAGAAAGCGGAGGCCCTTATCCGTCTTGATGCGGAGAAGGAGAAACAGACGGCCACCCTGAACGAACAAAAAGCGGCTGTAGAAAAATCGCTGGAGGAGAAGTCTGCGGCTTTTGACAAAGCGATTCTCAGCATTCAGTCTCTCAGGCAGGAGGTCGCCGCCCAGCCCCAAGCCGTCGCTACGGTTCAGAATCTGCTCGATGAACGCAACAAGGAATTTGAGCAGATGAAAAAAGAGGCCTCAGTCCAGATCGGGCAACTGAGCAAACAGGTTGCCGACCTCAGTAAAAACGAAAACCGGGCTGCCACCGAGTTGGATAAGTGTAAGGCCGAGGCCGAAAACGCCCGAAAAAAGGTTGATGCACTCGAAGCGTCCGAAGCAAAGGCTCAAACAGCCTTGACCGAGGCTGAGAGAAATCTGGCCGCAGCCCTTGAAAACAAAAATACCTTGCAAAATCAGCTCAACGACAAGGAAGCGGCGCTCAGCGGCGTCCAGGGGCAGATCAATGCGCTGAGCGCTAAAATGTCATCCCTGAGCGATGAAAAGCTTGGGTTGACCAGCCAGCTAGAGGCTTTGCTGGCTGACCAGAAGAACTTGCTGGCCATGAAAGCCTCTTTTGAGGAGCAGGCTGTTGCCCTTTCAAAAGCCGAGGCCAAGCTCAAGGATATGGCTGTCCTCCAGGCAAAAAATGAGGAGATGAGTAAGACCCTCGCAGAAAAGACCGCGGCCCTGGAAAAGGCAGCTCAACAAGGTGAAGAGCTGGCCTCCCTCCAGGCCAAGCACAACGAATTGGCCAAGCAGGCCGAAACCAGCACCGGGGCTATCAAACAACTGGATGCGGAAAAAGCGGATCTGGCGGGACAACTGGCGACGGCTCAGGCCATGATGCAGAATGTCGACGGCCTGAAGAAATCGCTGGATGAAAAAAGCACCGCCCTGATGCTGGCCGAAACCAAAATCAAAGATCTGACAGCTGTCAGTGAGCAAGTGGCGACCCTTGAGACCAAACTGGCGGCTGCGCAGACCGCCAAACAGGCCACCGAGAAAAAGACCGTGGAAACGGAAAACTCGGTCAAAAATCTCAGTGAATCCCTGGCCGCAAGCAGTGGCAAGCTGAAAAACATGGAGAGTGAGCTGGCTGCGGCCCAGTCCCGGATCAAAGAATTGACAGACAAGGATCAACTGCGCGCACAACAGGATCTCGTCCCTAACCTCAATCAGCAGATCGCCACCCTTCGCGACCAGATCGTCCAGGTGGAGACGGTCTCGACCCAAACGAAAAAAGACCTGAGCGATGCAATCGCTGCCGTGCAGACCAGGACCGCGGAAGCCCAGGCTGCTGATAAAAAAGCGCAGGCCCTGCTGGCCGAGAAGGAAACCTTGCAGCAATCGCTCAATTCGAGTCAGGCCACCATGGGTGATCTGCAAAAACAACTGGAGGCCATAAAGGAAAAACCGGCATCCTCCGCAGCGGCAGTGCCTGCTGCAAACCGAGAGGCCGGCACCGCGCTCGACACCGACAAGGACGGAGTGCATGATGCCGTCGACCTCTGCCCTGACTCTCCGGCCGGTTCAGCGGTGAATGACTTGGGATGCCCTGCCAAGAAAAGCATTGTTCTCGAGGGGGTAAACTTCAACTCCGGAACCGCTGTGCTCACGCCGGAGTCTCTAAAAAAACTTGATCTAGCCGCCGCCGCTCTCAGCCATATTCCTAAAATAAAAATTGAGGTGGCCGGTTACACCGATAGTATTGGTGATGCCAAACGCAATCAGAATCTCAGCGTCCAGCGCTCCCAAGCGGTGGTCAAGTACCTGACCGGCAAAGGTGTTGCCGCCGCGCAGTTGAGCGCCAAGGGCTATGGGCCTGAAAATCCGATCGCTGACAACACCACTCCGGAGGGCCGGCAGAAAAACCGGAGAATTGAGTTGCACCCGTTGGCCCAATAAACGGCGCATAGTCCGATTAAGGCAAGAAGCCCTGTCACCCAAGGTGGCAGGGCTTTTTTTAACTCTTAATTCCTGCCCGGGAATGCGAAGGACTCCTACCGCCTATATCAGCTTAACCAGTGCCAAGTTAATCAGGCCGATGAGGAAACCAAGGATCGCGCCGAACAAATTGATGTATTTGAATTGCTCTTCCATGATAGAAAGCAGTAGCCGTTCCAATTGAAGAAGGTCGAGGGAGTCAACCTTGTCGGTCACAACCCGTTTGATGTTTAAGGATTCGACCACCCCCGGAACCTCCTGGAGAAACATCCGGTTGGCGGTAAGAATAAAGTATTCTATGATTCCCTGGCGGACGCCGTGGGGCACGATGTCATACAGCCTGCCCAAGGGCCGGGCAAGCAGGGCATCAACCATGGCACTCACCATGGAATTGACCAGGCGTTCCGTTCGGCTGGACCGGAACAGGTCGATGCATTCCCGGACAACTGCCGTACGCAATTGCAAGCCGTTATCTCCAGGAAAAAATTGATGGGCAACATCTCCAAGCGGTCGCCTCCCGCCATCCAGCAGATTTTCCAGGCCAACGTGGATCAATGCTCTCAGGCCGGTGAGCGCGCCCTCGCTCTTGCAAGCACCGAGCAACTGGGTCGCGCAGGACTGGCAGATGGTGGCTAGGCGCGCCTCATCCATATCGGCAAGGAGGGTATCAAGTCGTTTGTGCAACAAGGTATCGATATTTTCCTCAAGCACTGACATCATACGCTCTTGGACCTCAGGATTCCGCAGCCATGCGACCAGATCTTCTTCTTTTTCATCAAGATAGACGCCGATTTTTTGATCAAGGGTGTCTATTTCCAGGAAACCGCGGGCCATGGCGCCCACGGGCCCAAGATTTTCAAGAAAGTGATCCACCCCTCCGAGGATGCCCTTGACAACCTGAGCGCGCAACACCGGATCGGACAGTTGCGAACCCATCCGTTGCAGGATGGGGGAGGATTGATTGCGGAGAACGGTTTTTGCCAGGCCAACCAACTGTTCCGGCATCAGGTCGCCGATGGTGCGTCCTTGGGCTGTGGATTGCCGGAGGCTCAACGCCAAATACTCAGCCAGCCATATTTCGGCCTGGGCGCTCCCTAAAAGCGCCGTGATCACCTCGTCGATGAAAAGATACACGTTGCGCCGATTTTCCGGATTCAGTAGGCTGTTAAGCTCCTGAGCTCCCAGATCCTCTAAACGGCTGACAATAGCGGCGGTAACTTTCTCCTCGAAGCCGCTGCTGGCCAGATAACTGTTGACGCCCTCCCCCAACTGGTATTTCAGGGTCTTGACACCAACTTGAAAATAAGACCTGAAGCGCGGGGGAATGATATCCGGCAAGGGGCCGAGATCCAGCTTGAAGATCTCCTGAACCTTCCGGTCCGCTAGATGGGCAAGATGTACCTGAAACGGCTCATCGGAGATGGCGGCTCCGATATCTTTGCTGGTCAGGAGATGACGCCCCACCATCTCACCTATATTGACGGCCAGATCGTGCCGTTTTGAGGGAATGACGCCTGGTGTCATGGGTACCCGCAATCCGAATAAATACCAAGGTCGCAGGGGCCGAAACAGCATGCGGATGGCGACCACGTTGGTAAGATAGCCAATAAAGGCGCCAATGCAGGGATGGGCCAGAGAACTAAGCAGGGAATAATCAATAACAAGCACGATGGTCTACCTGAAGGGTGAGAGTTACGAAGAGAAAATGATCGGCAACAATTCTTCGGGCCGGGCAATGAGGTGATGGGCTCCTGCCTGCCGCAGCTCGTCCGCCGGCCGGAAACCCCAGAGAACACCGACCGCAGGCATGCCGGCAGAAAGCGCGGTTTGCATATCCACCCCGCTGTCGCCGACATACAGAATCTGCGAAGGCTGCAGGCTGAGCAGGCGGGCGACCTCGAGGGCTGCGCTGGGGTCCGGTTTTTTCGGCACCCCGGAACGCTGCCCGAGCACCGGCTTAAAAGTCCAAGAGGGCAACAGTTGCCGCACACACAGCTGGACAAAAATGTCGGGTTTATTGGAGAGTATACCCATACGCAGCCCCTGTGCCGTCAACTCATCAAGCATGGCGGCGATGCCGGGATAGGGAGCGGAGCACTCATGCCAATTTTTTCCATATTCCTCCCGAAAAAATGCCGCTGCGTCCCGGATCATCTCGGGCGTGCGCACATCCTCTGGCAACATCCGCTCTACCAGGGTGTTGAGCCCATCGCCGACAAAAATGCGAAAGGCGTCCACCGTATGCACGGGCAAGCTCTTGGCTGCGAGAACACGGTTAGCGGCTGTCGCCAGATCCTCCAGCGTGTCGAGCAAGGTTCCGTCCAGATCAAAAAGGACAGCTTGATACCGCATTTACGACCTTCTCCTTTTACTCTCATTCCAGTATTTTATACGGACAACCATCAGATGTGACCGCCGATGTGCGAGGCCTTGTGCAGATAATCGCGATGGCACTATAATCGGGCTTTTCTCCTAGCGTAAATGATTTTTATCGATCACCCTCGCTCCTCAATCCGAACTGAAAAAATTATCCCCATACACTTTTCTATTGTTCAAGCCAACGAAAAAGCTATAGAATTAAAAAGATGAATATTTTACGATATATAACTGGTCAGACACATCCATTGGTACAATCTGTGCGTTTATTGTTTTTGAGCCCGCGGCTTGGCCGTTGCCCCTTTCACCCATCTCTTGCAATCACACCTCGATGAACCCGGAAATTTCCCCTCCCAGCGTCATGGTCGACCTGATCAAGGTGAGCAAGGTCTACCCTCCCAATGTCCAGGCAATTGCTGATATTTCCCTCACCGTCACCAAGGGAGAGATGGTTTTTCTCACGGGGGTGAGTGGTGCCGGCAAAACGACCTTGCTCCGGCTGATCAGCCGCATGGAAAAACCAACCAAAGGCATGGTCGATGTGGCGGGCATGGATGTGACCAAGCTGCCGCAGCGCCATATCCACCTGCTCCGGCGTAAAGTCGGCATGGCCTACCAGGATTTTAAGCTCCTGCCCGAAAGGACCGTGGCCACCAACATCGCCATTGCCATGGAAGTTGTCTATCGCCCCAGATCCTTTATCGAAAAACGGACGAGAGAACTGCTCGAACAGCTTGACCTGACCAGAAAACTCAACACTCGCGCCGGTGAGCTCTCGCGCGGCGAGCAGCAGCGAGTCTCTATTGCCCGCGCCGTGGCCAATAACCCGGAAATTATCCTTGCCGACGAACCGACCGGCAACCTCGACGCCGAGACCACCGGCCGGGTCATGGACCTCTTTCATCAACTCAACCGCAAAGGCGCCACCATTCTCATCGCCACCCATGATCGTTCCCTGTTTCAGGAGACCCCGCACCGGGTGGTCGAACTCCGCTTTGGCCGGATCCGTTCTCCTCAAACCGAAACGCAGGATGACAGCGACGAGGCGCCCGAAGATGCGATTGCCCCAATTCAGGAGTCTGAAAGATGAGATTTTTGGCCGTTGTCCTCCGCCACACCTACCGTAACATGCTCCTGACCTGGAAGTCGCAGTTCATGACCCTGTTTACCGTGTCACTTTCGGTGCTGATTTTTTCTTTCTTTTACCTGATCTACTCCAACGCCCTGCATATCGGCGAGGAACTCGACGATGATCTGCGTTTGGTTGTCTATCTCGACGAAGACCCGGCGCCCCCTTTGCAGGAAGAATACCGACGGAGAATTTTAAAATTCGATCAGGTCGACCACATTGAATTCATCAATCGTGAGCAGGCCTATAAACGGTTCGAGCAGCAGCTCGGCGACAATACCGATGTACTCACTGGAGTACCGACCGATTTCCTGCCGGCCTCCATCGAGGTCTACCCGGTCAGAACCCTAGACAGCCTTTCCCGGATCAAACGATTTTCCGATTACCTCCAGACCCTGCCGGGCGTCCTCAAGGTCCAGTACGGCAAGGAGTGGATCGAGCGTTTTTACACTTTTATCCAACTGATGCAGGTGATCATCATCCTTTCCGGCTCCCTACTGATCATGACGACCACCTTCATGGTCGCCCATACCATCCACCTGACCTTGTTATCCAGGCAACAGGAGCTGGAACTGCTCCGCCTGGTGGGGGCCACTAACAACTATATCCGCATGCCCTTTCTTCTCGAAGGTGCACTCCAGGGGTTCATCGGCGCCAGTTGCGGCATGGGGGCCCTCCTGCTGCTATTTAACTGGATCACGCTCCAGTTCGCGGGGCCTGGCACGATAACCCTCCTGCCCTTTGCCTTTTTCCACTGGCCGATTGTTCTCGCGATCATCGGCAGTGCCACCCTGCTCTGCGCCGTCGGTAGTTTTTCGGCGATCAGACGGTTTCTCCATCTGTGAGCCGCCGCCCATGATTCGCCGCCTCACCGTCATCCTCCTGCTTGCCAGCCTGCTGCCCCCATGTGTATGCGCTACCGGATCGGGAGAAAATCCGCAGACGCGCACACTCAGCATCGGCAAGCTCAAGCGGGAGGTACCGCCTCTGCAGGAAACAGACCCTCAGACGAGCGCTATCGATATCGGCAAGCTCCGGCAGGATATCTCCAGCCATCAGGAAAAAATCGAGCAATCGCGCAAGGAGGAATATTCCCTGCTGGATGAACTGGCGGCGCTGGACAAGAAAATTGGCACACAAAAGGCCAAAGTCGACACACTGCAGACTAGGCTCAGAGAACAAGAACAGGTGATCGCGACCAAAGAAAAAGAACTGGCCACCATCTCCCGGAAAAACGAAGCCTTGCGCCAACACTTGATCAAGCGACTCCGGTCATTCTATCTGCTAGGAAGAACAGGGTTTCTCAACATTGCTTTTTCCAACAAAACCTTGCCGGACTTGCTGCTGGCCAACGATGCATATTATTCGCTTGTGACCTATGACCAGGCGGTTTTCGCCGAATACCGGAAAAGCGTCATCGATATCGATCGGGCCAAACGGGCCCATGAACTGGAAAAAACCATGCAGGAGCATTTTTTGGTCGATGCCGACAAAGAAAACAGCTTGCTTCAGCAGGTTGCCGAGCAAAAAAATGCTGTTCTGAAGCGAATCCAAACCGAGAAAAGTCTATATGAACAGGCGTTGAGAGAGATTAAAAAGGCGGAGAGCAATCTTCTGAACACGCTGACCAAACCCAGCCAGGCAACCGAGCAGAAATCCCGCGGTTTTGCCGCCTCTAGAAAAAAACTGCCGCCGCCGGTTTGGGGCAAGTTGACCAGTCGCTTTCATGATTCTGCCGCTACTGATGAAGACAGCCCCTTTGCCAATGGCATAACCGTCCTGACTTCTGACCAGGCTGAAGTTTTTGCGGTCTATGGCGGTGTGGTTATCTTTGCTGGATATATGAGCGGTTACGGCAAGATGGTCATCATCGAACATGATCAGCAGTACTACACTGTCACTGCCCGGTTCGACGAAATCCAGGTTCAGGAGGGTGATTCGGTCAAGCAGGGGCAGATCATCGGCACAACCGGAGAAACGGCCACCCTTTTCGGCAAGGGCCTGTATTTTGAGATCCGTCATGGTGCTCAGCCCGAAAACCCCCTCGACTGGATCCAGCCGGGAACGTTGACTGTCCGCTGATTGCCAACCAAGCCCATTGTTTTTCCGGATGATGATGAATAACCGTTGCCGTGCCTTGGGTTTCCCGTTAAGTTGCAGTTGCTGCACAACTTCTAATAAATACCCGCGCGTTGCGGTTTGCTTGCCGCGCACACCGATTACGTATTCCAAGGGTCGCTCTTCATCTCTTCCATCCGGTTTTCCCACTGCCACATGAAACGCCTTTTTTTCCTTCTGCTCATTCCTTTCTGTTTCATCTCGACCACCGCTTTTGCCGACGAGAGCAAGCAGGAACGCGACATCTACAGGGACCTGGAAACCTTTGCCAACGTCCTGACCTTGATACAGCAGTACTATGTCGATGAAATCGATTCCAGCAAGGTGATCAACGGTGCGATCAACGGCATGCTCAGCTCGCTCGACCCCCATTCCGCTTACATGACGCCCGAGGATTTCAAGGATTTAGAAGAGGAAACCTCGGGCAGCTTTACCGGCATAGGCATAGAAATCTCCATGCGCGACGGCGTGCTCACTGCTGTGGCCCCGATCGAAGGAACTCCGGCCGACAAGCAAGGCATCAGATCCGGTGACCAGCTCATCCGCATCAACGGTGAACTGACCAAGACTATGACGCTCATGGAGGCGGTAAAAAAACTGCGTGGTGCAAAAGGGACCCCGGTGACGATTACCATCCATCGCCAGGAATGGAAGGAACCCAAGGATTTCAAGCTGATTAGGGAGGCCATCCCCCTGATATCAGTTAAATACACGGAAATCGAACCTGGTTTTGACTACATCAGGATATCCAACTTTCAGGCTACCACCACTAAAGATCTGCGAAACGCCCTGAAAAACCTGAAAAAGAAAGGCCCGATCCAGGGGGTCATTCTCGATCTGCGCAATAATCCTGGAGGATTGCTTGACCAGGCGGTCAAAGTTGCCGACATGTTCCTTGACAAAGGCGTCATCGTCTCAACCAAAGGACGGTATAAAGAGGAGCAGATGGTGTTTGAAGCGCACCCGGGTGAGGGGAATAGCGATTTCCCTCTGGTTGTCCTGGTCAACGGCGGTTCGGCCAGCGGTTCGGAAATAGTCGCAGGTGCGCTACAGGACCATAAAAGAGCGATCATTTTGGGAACAACCACTTTTGGCAAAGGTTCAGTGCAGACCATTTTGCCATTACCCGAAGGTGCCGGCCTCCGCCTGACCACCGCCAAGTACTATACCCCCAGCGGCGACTCGATCCAGGCGACCGGCATCAAGCCCAACTTGGTCGTCCCCTTAAATGCCACCTTTGATGCCAAAACCGACACGTCGCAGCCGCTCAAAGCGGTCAGGGAAAAAGACCTCCCCCGCCATTTTAGAAACGAAAAGGACGGTAAAAAACAGCCAGAGAGCAAGGAAGAAACCGGCGAGATCGACGACCAGGAAGAAAATTTTCAGAAGATGGAAGATATCCGCCAGATGGCAAAACGACTGGAGCAGGATAACCAGTTGCGCACCGCTTTCACTACCCTCAAGAGCTTAAGCCTTGCCGCAGGACAGCGGCGATCAAAATAACAGGATCTGTTCCCGTCCGACCATAAAACAGCAGGTGTCAGGCCAAGCCCAGTTCACGGAGTTTGTTGGAATTTCCTGTCCAGTTCTTGCTCACCTTGATCCACAGATGCAAGCGTACCTTGCACCCTAACAGATGCTCGATATCAGCGGTGGCGCTCTTGCGAATGGCTGTCAGCATACTTCCCTTCTGGCCGACCAGAATTCCCTTCTGTGAATTCCGCTCCACCAGAATTGTCGCCTGAATGACCACGGGTTCGCCTTCTTCAAAGGCGTCAATGATCACGGCGGTCGAGTAAGGGATCTCATCGCGGGTGAGCAGGAAAATCTTTTCCCGGATGATCTCGGCGGCGATGAAGCGCTCGGTTGCATCGGTGGGGATATCATCCGGATAATACTGTGGTCCTTCCGGCAGCAGGGCAACCAGTTCCGCCAGCAACGCATCAACCCCCGTCCCTTTGAGTGCCGAAATGGGAACGATAGAGGCAAATGGGTGCAGGGTTCGATACCAGTCCATAACCGGCAGCAACTGTTCAGGCGGCAACAAATCCATCTTGTTCAGAGCCAACACCGCGGGACAAGTGACTCTGGCGAGATACCCCTGGAATTCTTCGGCTCGTTTTTCTCGTTTGCTAGCCGCCATATCGGCACTGTCGGCAAGAAACAGAACCGCATCCGCCTCGGCGAGACTCTCTAACGCTACCCGCACCATCTGCCGGTTCATCTCCTCCCGCGCTTCGTGCAATCCGGGCGTGTCCAGAAGAATCATCTGATAGTCAGGCCCGGTGACAATGCCCATAATCCGGTTACGCGTGGTTTGTGGCTTCGGGGTGACAATCGCGATTTTCTGTCTGAGTAATTGGTTAAGCAAGGTTGACTTGCCAGCGTTGGGAGGGCCGATAATGGCGACCACACCCGAGCGATAGGGTGAACTGTTCAATGGTCTATCCTTTCTTGACGACTAGGGGAAGAATCCCAGAAGAAAATAATGACAAAGAGTTGGAATCCTGCTATCCACTGTAGCTTACCATGACCTCCGAACTTCGCAATGTGTTATACAGATGATCTCCCCCGGCAGCCTCATAGAATTCATAGATGGCGGTAGATTTCACTGCGGCCTTGTATCCGGCGTTGCCGACAAGAAAATCCAGCTCATCAACCAGAACGGCCGCGAAATCAACCTGCCTGAAGCTCGAATTCTGATCGCTTCGTATCAGCTTTTCCCCCAGAACGTCAGCCGGGAAACAGTCACCGCCCTGCTACAGGAACACTGTGCCGGTCGCACCGCTCTGGCCGAAACAATCAACCTGGAACCCCTCTGGGAAATCGTCTGCGAGGAAAGCAACAATGAGTTTTCTCCTGATTTTCTCACGGAATTGCATTTCGGCGGCCTGGTTGACGACGACCAGCGCGCTGCCTTTCTTCGGGCGATTTTTGCCGACCCCCTTTTCTTTAAATTTAAAAATGGCAAGGTTGTTGCTCATACGCATGAGCAGGTTGCACAACTGCAGCAGCAACGACAGAGAGAGAAAGAAAAGTCGCAACTGCTGGAACAGGCTGCGATTGGCATGCAGGGAATCATGCGGGGTACTGAGGACGAGAACAGCATGGCGCATTGGCCAGACCGGGAACGCTGCCTGCACTGGCTCAGCCAGTCGGTGCTGTTTGGCAGCGAATGTGCTGAGGATGAATTCATCCGGCAGGTTTTGAAGAAGGCGGGGCTGACCGCACCCCAAGCAGGTTATGAACTGCTGGTCAGGGCGGGAATATGGGATTCCGACGAGAATCTGCCACTGCTCAGATCGGATCAGCCGGTGGAGTTTCCCGAGCCCTGCCTCCAGGCGGTCGAAACACTGCGGGAGGCCACGACTGAGGAGTTGCTCGCCGATTCCAAACGAAAAGACCTGCGAGCATTAAACACCCTGACTATCGACGGTGCCTTCACCCGCGATTTTGACGACGCGGTCCACATCGTCAAAAAGGAAAATGGCCAGGTCGAGGTCGGCATCCATATCACCGACGTCAGTTACTATGTGCCGGTCAGGAGTCCGCTCTTTGCCGAGGCCAGGGAACGTTCGACCTCTCTCTATTTTCCCGAAGGCCACATTCCAATGCTGCCCAAAACGCTGTCGCTCGATCTTTGCAGCCTGATTCAGGGCAAAACCAGGCCGACCATCAGTTTTCTCGTCACCCTCACTGCGGAGGGCACCATTACCCAAACCACCATTGTTCCCGCAATCATTGAAGTTAAGCGCCAGTTGAACTATCGCGAGGCGGATAGCATGATCGATACGGACCCCGATCTAGCCGCCCTGAATGCGGTTCGACAGCAGTTGCGCCAGCAACGAGTCGATCAGGGTGCACTCCTGCTCTCCGTGCCGGACGTCAACATCGATATCCGCAACCGCGAGCATATCCAGGTCTATCTCTCGCCGGTGGATACGCCGGCCCGCAATCTGATATCCGAGCTGATGATCTTGGCCAACGGTCTTGCCGCCGCCTATATGGCAGCCCGGGAAGCACCCGGCTTGTTCCGTTCGCAACCGCCGCCGCGCAAACGAATCATTTCCGGGGTCCAGAACAGCTTGGCCGACATCGCCTATCAACGGCGTTTTCTTGCCCGAGGTGAGCTGACATCGCACCCCAAACCCCATAGCGGCCTCGGTCTCAACTGCTACACCACCATCACCTCGCCGATCCGTCGTTTTCTCGACCTGGCCATGCAGCACCAATTGAATCATATGATCCATGGCCGGGGTATTCTTTTCTCAAGTGAGGAATGCAAGACCTTTACCGGTATCATTCAGCAGAAACTCGGCAGGGCCAATGCCATCCGCCAGCAGCGACACCGCTACTGGATACTCCGCTACCTTGCACCCAAAGAGGGGCAGAGATTCAACGCACTGGTGATCGGAGTCGGCCCGAAACGGGTCAATTTCCTGCTCTGTGATTGTCTCTTTGACGTCGACTTGCCGCCCAATCCGGCTTTTCCGGTTGAACCCGGCGACACCGTGCGAATCCGGCTTGCCCGTGTTCGGCCACTCGACAACATCCTTCGAGTCGAGTGGTAAACACGCCTTCCTTTACACCTCATCCACCGCAATAATCAAAGCCGCAACACTTCGAGTTCATCCTGCGGGATGGCTCTATGGCATAGTTCTCGCTACGCCTTACCTTGTGGTTTCTTACCAACTTCAGCCAATGCGGAGAGGTCTCATTTAACAACCTGAAATGAAAGATGCTTGCAAACGTCACATTGAGGTGCGCCCTTCGCCCTTGCCCCTAGATTTCATGGGGTATGCCAATTTGCCAAGATTACAACCTTTTGTGGCACAGCCTTTTTACTGGCTGAGCTTCAGTGGTAATCAAATTATGGTTTGTACGCCCGAGCGCGACTTCACCTGTTCGGAATGGTCCTTGTCATGGACAAAAGTTTACCGATCAGGTATATGCTCAAGGAAGTTTTCTCAGGCTCACCCTTACAGAGCGCTGCCCCGGTGATCTCTCCAATATCATAATGAAACTACTTAATATCAGACTGCTCTTCCTCTGCGGCCTCCTGGTGCTGTCGCATCCCTGCCAGCCGCTGGCATTGGCCGAAGAGGCACCTGAAATCAAAGACATCATCGTCACCACCTCGGATGTCGATCTGTTGCTTTTTGCCACAGTGAAAAACGGTTTCACCCAGGAGATGATTACCGGCGTCAAAAGCGGCATTCCTATCATTTTTACCTACCAGATGGAGTTGGTCAAAACGAGTAGTAAATGGGTAGACACCACCCTGGTCGAATCCGTCGTCACCCACACCTTGACTTTTGACGAGACCAAGCAACAATACAAAATCACCTTTTCCGACCAAAACGGCAAGGTCATGACCACCAGGGTCATCGAGGAGGCCAAACAACTGATGGCCGAACTGAACGGCGTCAAGGTGATCGCACTCTCCCAGCTTATCCCTGATGCCCCTTATGCCATTCATTTCAAGGTCACTTTGAAAAAAGGGGCTCTGCCGTTAGGTATGCATCGTCTTTTGCCCATCTCCGCGTTGTGGAATTTCGAAACCGACTGGCGTACCATCGAATTCAGATACTGAACTCGCACTCCGGCCACTGAATGCTCACCGTGGAACAGAAAAAAAAGAAACAGAGGCTAGTCCGCATCGTTATTGCCTCCTGCCTTCTTCTTATCCCTGCCCTAGCCTATCTTCAACGCGGCCTGCTCAGCGGCGATTTCAACCTGCCCATTTCTAGCACCATCCTGATCTTTGCCCTGATCAACGTCAACGGCCTCCTGCTCTTGCTCATGCTCTACCTGGTGCTGCGCAACCTGGTGGAACTGGTCTTTGAGCGCAATCAGCAAATCCTCGGCTCTCGACTGCGCACACGGCTGGTCATCTGTTTTGTCTCGCTTTCTCTGATCCCCACATCCATTCTGTTCATCGTCGCCCTGCGCTTTGTCTCCACCTCAATGGACTACTGGTTCAATGCCCGGGTGGAGGAATCCTTGCAATCCTCGCTCAAACTGGCGCAATCAATCCTCCACGACAGCAGCAATCAGGCCGAGTATACCGGCCGGCAACTGGCCTCAATTCTTGAGAGCGGCACTCTAAATTTGAACGATCCGCCTGCCCTCGAACGCTTTTTCACCAAGACCCTGGAAATCGACCTGCCCGGTGCACCGGACAGCATCCTTCTGCTCAATGACGAGCGGAATCCAATGGTTTCGATTAGAGGACCGCGCCTACAGTCCATTGCCCCGCCGCCTCTCCCCTCGGAGGCATTGCGCCTGACCGCCACCTTCGACCGTACCGAGGTGGTCACCCAACGGACGGCCATCGGCGAGTTAATCCAGGCAATCGTGCCGGTACAAGTCAAATTGGAGACGCAGCAGACCTGGTTTCTGATCACCACCTTGCTGATTCCTTCGGCCCGGCTCGAAACCATGCAATCCATTTCCGGCGGCATCACCGACTATCAGCAGTTGATCATGCTCAAGGCACCGATCAAGTTCAGCCTAATCATCATGTTACTGATCATCACCCTGTTGATCCTGTTCGGAGCTATCTGGTTCGGTTTCTATATCGCCCGCAGCCTGACCGGGCCGATCAAAAAGCTGGCCGAGGCAACCAAGCGGGTAGCTGACGGAGACATGGACTTCATCGTTGAAAAAGAAGCGGACGACGAAATGGGGATGCTCATTGACTCCTTCAACTCCATGACCTCGGAAATCCTTGCATCCAACCGGCAACTGGCCCGGACCCATCAAGCTCTTCAAGACAGCACCGAGGTTTCAGAACAACGGCGACGCTATCTGGAGACTATCCTGGAAAACGTGGCCGCCGGTGTCATCGCCCTGGACGAGAATAACCGGATCACCACCATCAACCGTTTTGCCGAGGAACTGTTGGCCATCCAGCCGACTGCCTTTCTGGGCAAAGATTTTCATAGCGCCCTGCCCAAACAACACGTTCTGATTGTCGAAAGTTTTCTCAGGGAACTGCTTCGCACCGGCAAGTCCGCGATCGAACGTCACCTGCGGGTGACCATCCGCCGGGGAGAGACCCTCTCGCTCCAGGTCAACGTCACCCGGATGATGGATGACCGGCAGAATAATATTGGCTTTGTCATCGTCTTCGACAATCTGACCAACCTGGAAAAGGCGCAGCGACTTGCCGCCTGGCAGGAAGTTGCCCGCCGCATTGCCCACGAGATCAAAAATCCACTGACCCCTATCCAGCTTTCGGCACAGCGGCTGCGTAAACGCTACCTCGGCACAATCACTGAAAATCCCGACATTTTTGATCAATGCACCGCCACTATTATTAACCAGGTCGATGAAATTAAGAATCTGGTAAGCGAATTTTCCGATTTTGCCCGCATGCCGAAGCTGCACAAAGAACTAAAAAACCTCGGCAATCTGGCCAAGGAGGTAGTTGTTTTATATCAGGAGGCCCATAAACAACTGACCCTCACCTGCCGGATCGATTCCGCTCTGCCTGCGTTCCTCTTTGATCCGGTTCAGATTAAACGGGTGTTGATCAATCTGCTCGACAATGCTGTCTCCGTTCTAGCCGACGACGGCGTCATAACGGTCACTCTCGGTTTTGGCCCAGGTGCCAGCCAAGTTCGAATGGAGGTGGCTGATGATGGTCCAGGCATTACCGATGAGGTCAAACTGCGCATCTTCGAACCCTATTTTTCCACCCGCAAGTCGGGCACCGGCCTTGGCCTGGCTATCGCTCACACCATCGTCAGCGAGCATGGCGGCACTATTCGCGTCTACGACAACACCCCGTCGGGCGCCATGTTTGCCGTTGAGCTGCCGCTGGATACCTGATATGATGCAATGGCGAAATGGCTGAGCCACCCCCTGCAAACCAAGCCCAAGATACCCTTTTGTCATCCGGATAAGTTCCCATGCCCGATACCATTCTTATCATTGACGATGAGGCTGCCATCCGTGCCAGCCTCGCGGGCATCCTAGCCGATGAGGGATTCGTGCCGCTGACGGCCGCATCCGCTGAAGAGGGGTTGCAACTGCTCGACGAGAAGGATATCCACCTTATATTACTCGATATCTGGATGCCAGGCATGGATGGTCTTGAGGCCTTGAAACTAATCAAGCAACGATTTGATCTGCCGGTGATCATGATTTCCGGACATGGCACCATCGATACCGCCGTCCAAGCCACCCGTAGCGGCGCTTACGACTTTATCGAGAAACCCCTCTCCTATGACAAAACCATTCTTTCCATCAAAAAGGGGCTCCAACTGGCCCACCTGGCACGGGAAAACCACCTCCTGCGAGAAAATGGCCCAACCCCAGTCAGTATCACTGGCAACAGCGCTCTAACTGCCAGACTGCGTCAGCAAATCGAACGGGTCGCACCCACTGAAGCCTGGGTACTGATCCGTGGTGGTCACGGAACCGGCAAAGAATTGGTGGCCCAGGCCATTCATCGCCATTCTCTCAGAGGCAAACAGCCGATGGTGGCGGTCAATTGTGCCGCCATCCCAGAGGAATTGATAGAATCCGAGCTGTTCGGCCACGTCAAAGGGGCCTTTACCGGAGCCACGGAGAACAAAAAGGGCAAGTTCGACCTGGCTAACGGCTCCACCCTCTTTTTGGATGAAATCGGCGACATGAGCCTGAAAAGCCAAGCTAAGGTGCTGCGCATCCTCCAGGAACAAAAATTTGAACGGGTCGGAGGTTCGCGGACCATCGAGGTCGATGTCAGGGTCTTAGCTGCCACCAACAAAAACCTGGAAGAAGAGATCGAACAGGGGCATTTTCGGGCTGATCTGTTCTACCGCCTCAATGTTGTGCCCATCGTTGTTCCCGATTTGGTGGAACGGCGCGAAGACATCCCGCAGCTGGTGGCTGATTTTATCAACCAGTTCAGCCGCAAGGGTATCATGGGCAAACAATTTTCCGCCGGGGCCCTCTCCCTGCTCCAGCGGCACACTTGGCCGGGCAATGTCCGCGAACTGCGCAATCTGGTGGAACGGCTGGTGATCATGACGCCCGGCGACGAAATCAACGATGAAGATGTGGCTCTTTTCCTTGGCAATGCGCCGCTGCTGCCACCTTCCCAACCCGTTGATCCAGTATACCAGCATCTCTGTTTCAAGGATGCACGCCGCCGCTTCGAGACGGATTATCTCCTCGCCAAGTTGGAAGAAAATGACGGCAACATTTCAAAAACCGCCGAACAGATCGGAATGGAACGTAGCCACCTCCACAAAAAAGTGAAAGCTTTGGGTATTGCGGTAAAGTAAGGTATCGCTTTGCGCAAAGAAGTCGGCCTATGTCGGGCGCAAACGAAGCAAGCAGCATTGCCCATTCCTTCAACATTTATAAACTCTCCCCCTCAACAACTTTTATCCGCAGCGAGACACTCTATGGTTTTCCCCGAATATCGCCCGCGCAGAATGCGCCAGACCGAAACTTTCCGTTCGATGATCCGTGAGACCCGACTGGTGCCAGACCAGATGATCTACCCTCTCTTTGTCATGCCGGGCAGGGGGATCCGCCAGGAGGTATCGTCGATGCCGGGCGTCTTTCGCCTATCGGTGGATCAATTGGCCAAGGAAGCCAGTGAGTGTCTGGCAGTCGGCATCCGTTCGGTCATCCTTTTTGGTCTGCCCGAAAAAAAGGACGGTCTCGGCTCCGGCGCCTATGCAAAGAACGGCATCATCCAGCAGGCGATCCGGGAATTGAAGAACAGGACCCCTGAGATGACCGTGGTCACCGACGTCTGCCTCTGCGAATACACTGACCATGGCCACTGCGGCTGCCTGGCTGGGCACGATGTCGACAACGACGCCACCCTCGAGCTGCTCGCCAAGACAGCCTTGTCTCATGCCCAGGCCGGGGCCGATATGGTGGCCCCCTCCGACATGATGGATGGCCGGGTGAGCGAAATCCGCACCACGCTCGACGAAAGCTCTTTCCACATGGTCCCAATCATGTCCTATGCTGTCAAATACGCCTCAGCCTTTTACGGCCCCTTCCGCGACGCCGCCGAATGCGCCCCACAGTTCGGCGACCGTCGCAGCTATCAGATGGACCCAGCCAACAGCAAGGAGGCCCTGCGGGAGGCGACGCTAGACGTGGAAGAAGGCGCGGATATACTCATGGTCAAACCAGCACTGGCCTATCTCGATATCATTAGCCGCCTGCACGATGAATTCGATCTGCCAGTGGCCGCCTATCAGGTCAGCGGCGAATATGCCATGATCAAGGCCGCCGCCGAAAAGGGGTGGATCGACGGCGAGCGGGTGATGGCCGAGAGCCTGATTGCCATCCGCCGCGCCGGTGCTGACATCATCCTCACCTACTTTGCAAAGGATATGGCCAGGTTATTGCTTGAAGGAAAATAGAGGGAAAGGAGAACGGGCATGCCATGGGACTCCTTCACCCATGGGGTCGCCTGGCTCCTATCGGGCCAGACGGTTGACGAAGCACGACATGAGATCCAGAGTCAGTTCGGGGAAATCCAGGTGCGGTGCATGGCCGCAGTCTTCCAGTAATAGGGGCGTGGCCGGTCCGGATGACCTATTGACAATTGCCTCCACCTGGGAGGAAGTGCCATACTGATCGTCACGGCCCTGCAACACCAACAGAGGTACCTCGATGGCCGGCAGCAGATCTTCGATGTTCCAAGAAGCGAACCGGGGACTGTTCCAGGTATCCGCCCAAGCCTTGAATAACGGTTCGGTGTTGTCGCCGTGATATCGGGCAAGCCCCTTTTTCAGCTTGCCAAGGGCAAAGGCCTCTTCGGCTTTTCGAATACCCTCCAGACTGATCTGCTCGACAAAAACATGGGCAGAGACAGTGATGATACCTTTCAAGAGCGGGGGCCTCTCCGCACCGAATATCAGACTGATGCTGCCGCCATCCGAATGTCCGATGAGGATAAATGACTGGCCGGGAATCAGGGCTGCGATCACCTTTGCCAGTTCATCCAGGGCTGCTTCGTGGAGATAACGGATGGTGCGAGAATGGATGAGCGATGAAGATTTTCCGTGGCCGATTCGGTCATAGACCAAGCCCGGACAGCCGGTTCGCCGGCAGAGGTTCAGTGGAAAGTCTTTCCACTGCGCAGCAGAGCCCAAACCTTCATGGAGAAAAATCAGGCAGGGGCGCTGGGCTTCCCCTTCATAACAATCGTAGAAAATATGGTGTTGTTCATGCAGAACAAGCAGGCTCATCAGAAAACCTCATATTTTCTTTGATGCTCGCCAGTGATCCCAGTACCCATTCGTGATCGCCGCCAAGCATCCGCCCACGCCATCGGCCACAAGATCAGCGCCGCTGCAATTGCGACCGGGAATAAAGGATTGATGAAACTCGTCGGTCACGCCATAGAACAGGCAAAAAAGTACCGCCATGCAGCCGACCATGCACGGATGCTGTTGACTCCAGTGCGGCGGCAGGGCGAAGAGAAACGCACATCCAAGCACCGCGTAGACCAGACAATGCAACAGCTTGTCAATATTAACGATATCCGGCAGAGAAAAGCTGCCGCCAGGTTGATGTGACAGATAGAAAATGCCCCCCATGACCAGAATCACGGGAAGCAGCCGAAACCCATTTTTTTTCCAATCCATCAAAGAACTCTAGCCCTCGGTCCCGTCGCTGCCCCTCTCCACATGCATCCGTTCAAGCATTTCCTTAGGGTAGCGCTTGTGCAACCGCCTGATAGCGGCGTGAATCTGCTGGGTGGGCGCTTGGTCAAGGCGGGTTTCGGTCTTGTCAGCATAGGCAGTCAAGAAAAACTGACGGTCGCGGATGGTAAAGGTGTGGCTGAAGTTGATCTCAATGGTTTCGGGATTCTCGTCGATGGGTACATCGAGCCGCTCGCCGCCCTTGGCAATCTGCACCGCATCAGACTCGGTAATCTCCAGGAGCCACGCATCTCCTTCCTGATCACTGAAGAAGAGAAAGACGCCGAGTTCCTGAAAGGTTACTTTCTTCTCGACCGACAAGCCCTGCGTCTTTTCTATCGCCGCCATCAGCGAGACTCTCATCTGATTGGTCGGGCTGCCTGCTGTTCCCGCCTGCTGGGCAGGCAGACAGCAGTGTTTATATTTTCTCCCTGAGCCGCAGGGGCAGGGTTGATTTCTGCCGATTTTTCCCATACTGTCCATTCCTCTGTCGCTGGTTATGCGGAGTCTGTCCGCCGGTTGCTTTTCAGCCCCTTTTCATACCCCGGATCACTAAAAAAATTCAAGAAAAAGCGCACGTTCCTCCATGGCAGGTTGATATTGCGCTTGCCTCCGACAGAACAGTTTCAATCCAGGGCACCAAACGGTAAAAATCCGCCTCCTCGTCGAACGGTTTTTTCCGGAAAAACCATCGATATCTGCTCGAGACCAGGCTTCATTCTTCATGCGAACTGCAGCCCGACATCGTTGTAGCGCGACCATATGGTCTTGAACTCTTCCTGATTCTCCAAGAGGATATCCACCAGTTTGGGATCAAAATGCCGACCCCGCTGTTCTTGGAAATGGGCAAAAACCGCAGCCCAAGACCAGGCCTCATGGTAGACGCGCCTGTTGGAAAGGGCATCGAAAACATCGGCCACGCCGATAATCCGGCCATGAATATGGATTTCCTCGCCTTGCAGCCCCTGGGGATAGCCCTGACCATCCCAACGTTCATGGTGGTGGAGAATTATACGAGCCGCGGCCCGCATGATCGGACTCGACGAATTAATCAGCAGGTCGTGGCCACGATGCACATGGGTCTTGATAACCAAGTACTCTTCCGGGGTCAAGGGGCCGGGCTTGTTGAGAATGGAATCCGGTATACCGATCTTGCCGAGATCGTGCGGCGTGGAAGCCAGCTTGAGCATCTCTGCCTCCTCCTCTCCCAGACCGTATTTCAGAGCTAGAAGTCGAGCAAACTCAGCCACCCGGCGGACATGGCTGCCGGTCTCGGCTGATCGGCACTCCATGGTCTCGGCTATCTGGAAGATAATCTCCTTCTGGGAGTCCTCGATCCCCTTGTTGAGGAAAAGATTGTCAAAAGCAAGGGAAACATTGGTAAAAAACAACTCCAGCAGATCATGGTCGTTTTCGTCCAGCTCCTTGGCGATCTCAAAATAGAGAAAGTTTTCCGAGCCGGTCTGACTTTTGAAATACCAGGCACATTTGCCGCCCTCGCAGTAAAAGCCATGGGGCTGGGACTGGGCCAGTTGCAGGGTGGTATGCATCAGGGCTGTGTCGACCTCGCTGATCGGCCGGTCGATATATCGACAAAACTGCCCGGTGGCCGCCAGCACCACCGATTGCCCCCTGATCCCGGAAGCGGTCAAGCCGGAGGCATGACTGTAGATGGCATCTTCCCTCAAATGGAGGATGGCGGTTAACTGACTGAGAACACCGCTGCCCAATTGTTGTAGAGACTGGCGTTCAAAGATGTCCGAGGAGGCGTCAATTATCTTTTTCAGGCCTTTGCGATTGTTTTCGATAGTTGTGATGAAATTATAACTACGCAGGGCGGAGATGACGGTGACAAGCATTTTATCCAAGGTCAACTCAGTCTTTTCCTTGTAATCGTTGATGTCGTACTCAAGGATAACTTTGGCGGCCGGAGCCTTGCCGGGTTGACCGGTGCGGAGGACGATTCGTACGGTGCGGTTGTGGAGTTCTTCCCGAATATAGTGCACCAGTTGCAGGCCGCTGTCCTCAGTCTCCATGACCACATCAAGGAGAATCAAGGCCATATCCTGATGCTCGGCCAAGATTTCCCGAGCCTCGCGCCCGCTGTAGGCGTGGAAGAACTGAAACTGGCGTCCCTGGTAATGCATGCCCTTAATCATGTAGGTGGTAACACTATGGACATCCGCCTCGTCATCAACAATGAGGATCTTCCACGGCTCACCACCTGCAGAAACGCTGGGGTTTGGACTCCGGGTCAGTTCCGGTGCTTCGTCCTTGAACAGAATTTCATCGGATTCGGACATAAGTTCCCCACATCAAACGGGCATGGTCACATGAAAAGATGTCCCCTGTCCCGGAGCACTCTCGCATGCGATGGTGCCACCCAAGGTCCGGGTGACGATATTGAAGACAATATGCAAGCCGAGACCGGTGGACCCTTGGCTCCGGGCGGTGGTAAAAAACGGCTCGAAAATCCGATCGCGGATATTCTGCTCCATACCTCTGCCGTTGTCGGTATAGTGGATATCAAGGACGTTGTTCATCCTGGTCACCGCAATGCGGATTGCACCCGCCTGCTCCGGGTCAAAGGCATGCACGAGGGAATTGACGATTAAATTGGTCAGGATCTGGGAAAATGCTCCAGGATAACTCTCAATCACCAGATCGGCATCGCAGAGAACTTCAATCCGGTGGGAGGTTTTCTTAAGTTTAGGCCGCAGACTGAGCAATACTTCGTCGATATAACCCCTAACGTTGAAAACCCTGCGCTGCTCCGAGACCTGATCGACCGCCACCATCTTGAAGCTGCGAATCAATTCCGAAGCCCGGTTCAGGTTCACCAGAATCATCTCTGTTCCCTCACTAAGATCGTCGAGAAACTTGGCCAGATCGGAGCGCTTCATTTCTCCTTGGGTAAACAGATCGGCCAATGTCCTGTTTTTCTCGGTCAAAGTGGAGCCGGCGGACAGGGCTACTCCAACCGGCGTGTTAATTTCATGGGCCACCCCGGCTACCAGTTCGCCTAAGGCCGCCAGCTTCTCGGAGAGAACCAACTGTTTTTGCATCCGTTGCAGATCCTCAAGAGTATTTTGCAGGTCGCGATTGGCACCAGCCAACTGTTCGGTGCGTTGCTCCACCCGATCTTCCAGTTCCTCGTTGAGGCGCAGCAACTGTTCTTCAGCAAGAGAGCGCTCCTTTTCCTTTCGCTCCAACCCCTCTGCCATGCTGTCAAAGGCAACGGCCAACTGTCCAAATTCCCCTTCTCCGGCGTCAATACCGATACGGGTGTTGAGATCGCCAGCCTTCAGTTTGCCGGTGGCCGCAATCAAACGGCGCAAACGGCGCATCATGGTGAACTCACCGACAAACCAGGCTGTAATCAGGGCCAGGATCGTCGCCAGCACGAGCAGACCGACATTGCGGTTGATAACAAACCGGGCCTCTCCCAGGGCCTGATCTACGGGAATGCCCAGACGGATCATCAGGTAGGGAAAGGAGGCTCCCTGAAAATGAAGCCGTTTGAAGCTATACAGGCGACTAACCCCATCCACCCCAACTTCGAGGAAAGTGCCCTCCTGGTCACGGCCGGACATGCGCGCCACCATCTGCGGCAGGTCGGGAACCCAGGTGTATTTTTCGGTTTCCGGGAATCGGGTCAACCGCATCCCATGAACGTCAGTCAGGGTAAAAACTGATCGCTCCGGCAAACGGGTATCATAAAAAAGACGGCCGAAATAACTCAAATCAAAATCAGCCACCAGAATACCGACAGGCTGGCCGCCCTCACCGATGACCGGCTGAGCGAAATGAACCACGACTCTGCGTTCGGTTTCCAGCAGGGTGTAATCGCCGACGGCAAACCTGCCGCTGCCCATCGCATTCCTGAAAAAAACAGCCTCGCCAATCTCTTTGGTGGGACCGGCAGGAACGGCAACAAGGATTCGACCGTCGACATCTGCCAACGACAGTGAAACATAAGCAGTATTACGGTCGAGGATGTCAGCCAGCAAGGCCTGGCAGGCATCGGCATCAAGACTCCGAACCTCCGAGGACTTGGCCAGAGTCATCAGCAGTAGACGGGCGTTGTCCACCACCCGTTCATGATGAGCGGCCATAGCCTGCACCTGACGCAGGGCATAGTTTTCAGCGTCGTTCACCACCCGGCTACGCAATTCCCTGCCGGTATAGAGCAAAATCGCCAATGCCGGCAGCACGGCAAGCAACACCAAGAAAATCAGGCTCTTCCGAATGGTACCGAAGAGAAATGAACGCATTGTCCTTCCAAATATTCGGCTTATAAATGGTAAACAGTGAACCGTCACTAGCTCAACGAGTAAGCGGGCACTGCATTCTTGAATTATTGCTATTTTAGGTAGTTATTATACCAAACTTTCACACCGACCGCACATTTTTGCGGGGCATTTTAACAAAAACTATGGGGAAAAGAGGAAATATCCCGCAACAAGACAGGATAAAACAGGGGGTTCAATCGAGCGGATGCAGCACCGAGGCCTCAAGCTTGCCTGTACGCACCGGAACCAGCCAGTACTTTGCGGGGGTCGCACGCATGGTCTCAATAAGGCCGGCACTAACACGATGGGAATCTTCAACCAGATTATAAAAAACAGAATCAATACCGATGAACCCATCAAGAAGGTGTGTCAGGGTGTGGAGGATTTTGGTGACATATCCCTGTGGCAGATCAGGCAACTGATCAAGGGTGGCTACGCCTTCCTCTTTGAGATGATCGAGCATCCGCCGGGCAAAACGGTCGTTGGCGTCGAGTCCGTACTCAAGCGTCCGCCAAAACGCTGCATCCGCACCGTTGCGGAGTTCCTCCGGCCGGATAAAAAAATCAGCATAGCTGATCAATTGGTTGCCGGCAAGGTAGCGTTCAACGTGTCGGCTTGCCAACTCACCCGACTGAGAACGAACGAGAAAATAGTGCGATATGGGATATTCCATGTGTCGTTTTTCACTCTTGAAAGAATTGACCGTTCCCGACAAGGAGAACGGCCTCAGAGGGCAACAGCGGCAACGGCTCGGACATGGTTAAGACAGTTAACGTCCTGGACACCGGCAAACCTCATGTCCATATTAACATACCAGCTTTCGTGATGTCCATGTCGGTCGCAACTCCACAACCATTTCACCGGACGGCCCAAGCGATTCGGGAAACACTTCTAGGTCACCATCATCGGGCAGGAGGCTAAGCAATTCATTGACGGTGGGTAGCCGCCATTGACGGTTACCGCCATAATCTCGCAGGTTCAAACCTTCGACATACTCATGCGCCCCGGCAAAGGTCAACGGATAACGGCTGCCCGATCGCTGCCAGGCAAGTCCGGTGGCCCGATCAATCACCGTTTCCACACCAATTTCGAGCCTGTTGCACACCGATATCGTCGGCCGAAACAACTCGTTGACTGCAAAATGGGCACGGGCACGGGAGAGGCAAACATTCACCGGTTCGCTTCGCAGTTTCACGGGCTGCTGCCTCGAGACTGAGGTAGAGCAGCTCCTTCCCCCGCGGGACTGCCCTAAAACAAGCTGATCAAAGGCAGAAAGCATTTCCCCGGCATTCTGGAACCGCTCATCCGGTTGCCAGCGCAGGGCCTTGGCAAAGAACTCATCCCAGGATTGATCATAAATCGGGTTAACCAAGGAGAGGGAAAAACTCTGCATACCGGGCAATTTTCCGGTGAGCATCCGATAGAGCAGCACCGCAGCGGAATAGAGGTCGGCGCGACCGTCCACACCTTTGGGATTTTTCCGTTGTTCCGGCGGCGTATAGCAGGGCGAGCCGATCTGCATGCTGTCCGGGCCGGAAAAGGCGACACCGCCCACCAGGGCCATGCCAAAATCGCAGATTTTTATTGTGTCCGCGTCAGTGACCAAGATGTTCTGCGGTTTGATGTCACGGTGGATAATGTCGTTATAATGTAGAAAATCAAGGGCTTGGAGAATCTGACGGCCGTAATGGAGCACCTTGGCGGCCCATATAACCCGCGATTCCTCTTCAATGTGAAAGGTCTCTCCAATCATCTCACCAAGATTATTGCAGATATAATCCATGACAAAAAATGGGCGCCCTTGCTCATCATAGTCAAAGTCATGGACCGTGACCAGGAAGGGTTGGTTAAAAGCGGCCATGGTCCGCGCCTCGAAGGTAAAGATTTCCTTGAGCCGATCGATACCAAGAATGGCCTCCAGCAGTTCACTCGGGTCGAGCAGCTTGATCGCCACCACCTTGTCGATCACCGGGACAATCCCTTTGTACACTGACCCCATGCCGCCCTTACCGAGGCGACGAATAATTTCATACCTGCCGATCTGCTTCATGCTCTCACCAGAAAAGCCGTTTGGCGTTGGTCACTGGAAAACCCCGTTCGCCAAGCAGACGGATGGTGGCCTGGACATCGTAGGCCAGGGCCCGCACTTCGACGGTCTCCGCCTCCAGGTCCCAGAGCATATATTTGGCGTGCCAGTTGAGGGAGTCGCGCGGTTGACCAACGCTGCCGGGAAGAAGAATATATCTTGACCGCGGATTGAGCCGTCTTTGTTCCACCTGCCATTGGCTGCTGGTGATCGTATCGCCCTCTTGCTGATACCAACCGAGGTCGTGGGTGTGCCCAGCAAAGCAGAGCCGTTCCGGGTAAGAGATGAATAAACGTCGTAACCGGGTTTCCGTGGCCGCATGGAGGTACACCGTGACCGATTGCGGCGGGCAACCATGGACAAATCGAACATCGCCGCAAAGGTGAAAGGTTGGCAGACTCTCCAGCCAAGCCAAGGAGGCGGGATTGAGAAGTGAGCGACTGATGACCAGCGATTCTTGAGCAACAGCATGCAACCTCTTGAAATAACTAGGACTAAACAGCCCAAGCTCGTGGTTGCCCATGACCGAGACAACCCGATGCTCAATCAGAGTCCGCACGACGTCCTCGGGTTCCGGGCCATAGCCGATATTGTCGCCAAGGGAATAAATCCGGCCGACGCCCATCCGAGCACTGTCTGCCAGCACCGCTTGCAGGGCCCGGTAATTTCCGTGCACATCGGCAATAATCGCCACCCGCATCGATTCTCCCCTTACGCTCTGTTCGCACCGCCCTGAAGCAGCACAGGCGAACCAATCTCCATATTATTCCCGAAAAAACGGTCTCGAAGATGCTGCAGAACAGTGGTGCACTTGACGATAAACAGGGAAAAAAGCGGTGCCCGAACCTCTGGCAGGCACTCATATTTGCCCGTCCCCTTGCTGATAATGCAGTCGGCATCTCTAAACCGGCGATGGAACGTTTCACTCCATGCAACCAGAGGCGAACCGGGCACATCGGGACCATTATTGATCACCGGACAGAGGCGATCAAGCCCGCAACTGACGGCATCTTCCAGAATAGCGTCATTGATGATCGGGAAACCTCGGACCACCACTGTCACCTGGTAGCCTCTGGCGAGGAGGCGTTCGGCCAGCAGCTTATCAAAAAAAATCCACCGCATTTATCAGCCAGATAGAGAATGGTAGGTTTATGCAGGATGCGCTGCTGGGCAGGATAATGGTTGATGACCAAGAGCTCACAACAGGTGGCCAGAACCGCCTCCCGTTTGAGACGGTACTGAGCACCGCCATCAAGGACATTGGCGTTGATTAAAAATTGAATCGCAGCGAGAAGGGAATCGTTCTCCTCTTCGAGAGGTTGCCTAATCCGGCTCTCCAGCGCAAGGGCAAAGGCGTTGCTCTCCCCCTCTTCGGTAAGGTATGGATCAGCCACACCCGTCAGCCGGGCAATCAGCATGGACTGAGTCTTCAGACGGGGGGGGCGATTGAAACCGGCGAGCAAGCCGCCCACAGTACCGGTCATCTGCCAATAATGCTGCGGATCGTCGGCAGAACCTCGAAGCATGGCTGGAGCCTGACGAAGGAAGCAGACCAGGCAATCGTTTCCGGTCTCCATCAGGGTCTCCTGCCGCCAGTCTGCTTAAGCAGGTAATCGTGACGGACATTCCCTAGCGCGGCAAAGATGTGCTCCTTGGCTCCAGGAATATGCTGATAGATCTGCTGGGCCAACTGATGTATCTCCCGACGTCTGGTCTTTTCAGACAGCGGGCAGCTGGAGCGGATCGGAGCTATCCCTAAATTGCGGCCAAGAGCTTCGATTTCGCTCTTGTCCACATAGGCGAGCGGGCGGATGAGGGCTAAGCGACCGGAAAAAAGATCCTGGCGGGGCAACATGGTGCTGATGTTGCCGGCGCAGGTAAGATTAAGTAAGAAGGTTTCAATGATGTCGTCGCGGTGATGCCCGAAGGCGATGCTGTTGCAGCCGCACTCGCGGGCATAGGCAAACAGCTGAGTCCGCCGGGAACGAGCGCATTGGAAACAGAGATTGTGACCTGGCGCACCCGATTGTATGGCCTGCGGATCGGGGTGCCAGAGGGCGGGCAGGATGTGAAAAGGCAAACCAAGCGCCTCAACCATCCCGCCAACCACGGTCGCTGTTGCACCCGAACCATTCGCCTTCGCCTCCATGTCGACATGGACAGTGGTTAGCTCATACTCGATGGGGGCCTTTTTTCGCCAAATGGAAAGTAACCAAGCCAGTACCAGTGAATCAATCCCACCGGAGACAGCAACCAGCACCCGATCGCCCTCGGCCAGCATGGCATAATCATGCATGGCCCGTCCGACACGTCGATTCACGTCCCGCGATAAATGCACCGTACCGGCCGAAACGAATTGAGCTGGTTACTTGCTCTCAATATAAGAGCACTGCCCCAGTCTTTCCTGTAACCCGGCGCGCGCCAACTCCTCGGCGGTTAGCCAAGTGAACCCACGGGTTTTTGCCCTGGAGAGGGCCAGCAGATTTTCCATGACCGGCTGTTGTTGCTCGTCGAATCGGCCGTGACAAAGCACCCGGCCATCACCCACTTCATAAAGTTTGTAGGCAAAAGTCACGGCCGCCGGCTGCTTGACACCGTAGTCGCCGCCTACCCGTTCGTTGTATCGGCTCAGGGTGGTTTCCAGAATGGCGTTGCAGCCCTGCTGAGCGGCGATCCGGCGAGCAGCTTCCAGATTGTTTACCCGTTTCTCACTTCCACCAGCCTTGGACTGTTGAGCAACGAAACGAATACCAGGTTTACCTGCAAGCACCTGTTTCAACAGGCTGTCCATCACCTGAACCCCGTCTTTCAACGACTTTTCATCGACCAGTGACACGGCCTCCTCAAAATCAACGGCGGACCGCACCGGCATTACGGCAATACCGGAGACGGCGACCACCGGTTCCTTGGAGGCAGAGATCGTCTCGTCTTTCTGTGCACAGCCTGCAGCAGCGATGAAACAACACACCGCCAGTCCCATTTTTAATTGTGCTCTTGCCGTCACTCTGTTCCTCCTCCTTTATCTTATTAGTAGGTATATCGTCGGCCGGGTCGGTACCCGCGCATGAACGGCCGAACGTATCGTAAAACGTATTTTACAAAACACCTTTTGAAGAGAGCTGACCGCTCACCCGTGGATTCGGTCCGGCAGCCACTGCTAGTGCTCTTCCCAGCGCCTTGAAGATTGCTTCAAGAATATGGTGCCCATTTTCCCCATGGAGCATATCAACATGCAAAGTCAACCCGGAATGAAGTGCCAAGGCACGAAGAAATTCCTTGGCCAAGGCAACGTCGAAGGCGCCAATTTTCTCTTCCCTCACGGCCACCTGATAGTGGAGGAAAGGCCGGTTGGAGAAATCGGCGCAGACCCGGGCCAAAGTTTCATCCATGGGCACATAGGCGTGACCATACCGACAGATGCCTGATTTATCGCCAAGTGCCAAGGCAAAGGCCTGCCCCAGGCAAATTCCCAAATCTTCAACGGTATGATGGTCGTCAACTTCAACATCTCCCTGAGCTTCAATTTCGAGATCAAAAAAACCGTGAACCGCAAACAAAGTCAACATATGATCCATAAACCCGACGCCGGTATGAATGGAGGTCCTGCCGCTCCCATCAAGGATAAGGGTAATCTGAATGTCGGTCTCTTTGGTTTTCCGCTGGAGGGAGGCTTCACGGGCTACGGTTCCTGACATTGATCGGCACCTCATCGGCAACATGGCCGCATTGACGGGTCAATAATGAGAAAGCTATGCCATATACCTGCCTGCCGCATCCTGCCAAAGAAAATAAGCGGCTGCAAGTTATAGTATTGCTGGTTCCAAAACTGTAAAAACGAAAACCCGCCTCTTCCCGGTCTTCCGACTAAACACCCGGAAAACTTAAAACCGGCCTTAAAGAATACCAGAATAATAAACGAGTTAAACAGAATACTATTCGTCTTTTATCTACTTGGCAACAGTTCTCCGCCATCTGGTTGAGGATTTTTCACAACTCCCCCCTCCAGGATTTCGTATTTCGAGATAATTTTTTATTGACACAAGCCTGCCTTACTTGTTAAGTTCTCTTGCTGTTACGAAAAATAAAGAGCGGGAATAACTCAGTGGTAGAGTGCAACCTTGCCAAGGTTGAAGTCGCGAGTTCGAATCTCGTTTCCCGCTCCAAAAAGAGACTCCAGGTTCGGACCTCTGTTCGGACCTTTTTTTTTAAAGTGTTGAGGCGCAGAGAATGAAAACCTATTATACGCCGGTAAATGAGATTGATCGCAAATGGTTTGTAGCCGATGCCGACGGCAAAGTTCTTGGACGCATCGCCACGGAAATTGCCCATCGCCTGCGTGGCAAACATAAACCGACCTTTTGCAATTTCCAGGACAACGGCGACTTTGTCATCGTGGTCAATGCGGAAAAAATCCACCTCACCGGCAACAAATGGGACGATAAGGTGTATCACCACCATTCCGGATACCCAGGTGGCATCAAAACCCAGACAGCCCGCGAAGTCCAGGCCAAGAAACCCGAAGAACTTATCCGCATGGCGGTTCGGGGCATGTTGCCGAAGAATAAGCTTGGCCGGGCGCAATTAAAAAAATTGAAAGTGTACGCCGGCAAGGACCATCCCCATCAGGCACAGAAACCTGAAAATCTTGAGATTTGATTACGGAGCATTTTGATATGGCCCAAGAACAAACATACGCCACCGGCAGACGGAAAACAGCAATAGCCAGAGTCTGGATCACCCCCGGTAATGGCAAACTCGCTGTCAACAAAATGCCTTTGGGCGAGTACTTTGGCAATATTTTCTTCGAACCGAAAGTAGCCAAGCCTTTTGCAGTGACAGAAACTATCGATAAATATGATGTGCAAGCCACGGTGAAAGGGGGCGGCAAATCGGCACAGGTCGATGCATTGGTCCATGGCATTGCCCGCGCCTTGCAGGACTTGGATCCGGAAATGCGCTTGCCTCTGAAGAGAGCTGGCCTGCTGACCCGCGATCAGCGAGCCAAAGAGCGAAAGAAATACGGCCAGCGTGGCGCCCGCGCTCGCTTCCAGTTCTCCAAGCGTTAATCGCGCGGTTTGCGGAGCCAATCACTCTTATTTTTTCTGCAATTTTGCTTGTCCAGGGAATAACGAAGTCTTCGTTCGTTATTCCCTTTTTTTTAAAAAAAACTTACCTTTTTCAGCCGATCAAGAGCAAGGAATCCCATCATGGTTGATGTCGGTATTGTTGGTGCCTCCGGTTACACGGGTGTTGAGTTAGCCCGGCTTCTTGCCGGTCATCCGGAAATTCACCTCACCGTCGCCACCTCGCGGCAGTATGCGGGCAAAATGCTTGCCGAGGTGTTTCCCAATTTGCGCAAGCGGGTGACCATCCTCTGCGAAAATTTATCGGTGGAAGAACTCATTGACCGGGCTGATTTTTTCTTTACCGCCGTGCCCCACAAAACTGCCATGGATATAGTCCCTAGGCTCCTGGCTGCAGGGAAAAAAGTGGTCGACCTGAGCGCCGATTACCGGCTCCATGACCCTGCCGTCTACGAGGCCTGGTATCAGGAGCACTCCAGCCCCGAACTGCTTGCCGAGGCAGCATACGGCCTCCCCGAACTCTATCGAGAGCAGATCGCTGCAGCTCGATTGACGGCCAACCCAGGCTGCTATCCGACCTCAGTCATCCTCGCCTTAGCCCCATTGCTGCGCAAAGGACTGATCGACCCCGATACCCTGATCATCGATTCAAAATCCGGAACCTCTGGCGCCGGCAGGGCTGCCAATGTGGGAACCTTGTTCTGCGAAGTTGCCGACGGGTTCAAACCCTACAAGGTCGGAGGAACCCATCGCCACATTCCGGAGATCGAACAAGAACTTTCCATCGCCGCAGGCAAACCGGTGACGATTTCTTTCACGCCGCATCTTTTGCCCATCTCCCGTGGGATACTGAGCACCATCTATGCCTCGCTCACCCGTGAGGGCAAGGCCGCCGATCTCCAGGCCTTGTATGAGCAGACCTATCAAGACGAACCCTTTGTTCGCGTCCTGCCCGCCGGCAGCCCGCCGGCAACCCAGCATGTCCGCGGATCAAATTGCTGCGACCTTTCTCTGCAAAAGGATACCCGCACGGGGCGGATAATCGTCATGTCGGCCATCGACAATATTGTCAAAGGTGCCTCAGGTCAAGCGGTGCAAAATATGAATCTCATGAATGGCTTCCCCGAAACCATGGGATTGATGGGAGCGCCATTCTTCCCCTGATGTCACGGAATATCCGGCTGCTGATCGCCTATGACGGCAGTGGCTACCGCGGCTGGCAGCGGCAGCGGCAAGGTGAATCAACCATCCAGGAAGAACTGGAAACACGGCTGGCGCACCTCTGCGACGAATCCATTTCCCTGCACGGCGCTGGCCGTACCGATACCGGGGTGCATGCCCTCGGGATGGTCGCCCATTTCCACACCATTTCGACCATTCCAGTCCAAGCCTTTTACAAGGGAATCAATGCGATGCTCCCCAAGGATATCCGAATTCTTGGGGCCGAAGAGGCGCCGCCCGATTTTCACAGCCGTTTCAGTGCTCTCGGTAAAACCTATCGCTACGATTTTTTTACCGGTACCGTGCAAATACCTTCCAGCCGCCTGTACAGGGCGCATTGCCCTGGCCCCTTTGAGCCGAAACGGTTAGAGGCGGCTCTCGATCTTCTCATCGGCATCCATGATTTTTCGAGCTTCGAGCGGTCCGGCTCTCGCGACAAGAATACAACTCACGGCCGCGGTGCGGTGCGCACAATCACCCACGCCAGTTGCTTTTCCGTATTGCCGAACGTCGCCGATTGCTGGTCGATTCGCTTGACCGGAGATGGCTTTCTTCGCCAGATGGTCCGTATCATCGCCGGCACCTTGATTGAAATTGGCCAGGGAAAACGTCCGCAAGAAGAACTGGCTGAAATTCTTGAGGCCAGGGATCGTGCCACAGCCGGCGCCACCGCCCCGGCCTGTGGCTTGTTTCTCGAGGAAATCCATTACCAACCGCCCATCTTCCTTCCCTAAGATACCCTGTCATGTTCACGTCCTGCTGCCCATTCATCCTTGCCTCAGCCTCCCCCCGGCGAAAAGAATTTCTCACCCGGCTTGGCCTGAAATATCGTGTTATCCCAGCCGCTATAGACGAAAAACCTGAAGACGGTGAATCACCTCGGCAATTTGCGAGGCGAATGGCGATCACCAAAGCGCTGCCCATTGCGGAAGCCTATCCAGGGTGCTGCATCATCGCCGCGGACACGGTTGTCGCCCTCGACCATAGCATCTTTGGCAAACCCCATGACCAAAAAGAGGCTCTGGCTATGCTGACAGCCCTTCAGGGCCAAACTCACGAAGTGACCACCGGTTATGCTATCGTTTCCAGGAATCGAGCCGTTGAGGAGGTGGACTCCACCACCACACTGGTTACCTTCGGTACGTTTGCAGAAACAATCCTCCGGGCCTATGTCGAATCAGGAGAACCCATGGACAAGGCTGGCGCCTACGGAATCCAGGGGATAGGAGGCTTTCTCGTTCAATCCATTTCCGGTTCGTGCAGCAATGTGGTTGGCTTGCCGGTTGCTGCTGTTGTCCACTCTCTCTTGAGGCATGGTCTCCTCAAAACCGCATGAGGTCCCTTTTACCTTATACGCATCTCCGCTGAATACCCCACAAGCCATTGACCACAGCCTTGTAATTACCCTGAAAACCTTGCCGACCTTGACATACTAAAAAACATTATGATATCTTTCAATAAACTCTAACTGCCGATTTATTTTCGCCCTTTTCATACGGGAAGAATGCATGCCGTACCTGTTCAATAAATATTACCCTGTTCGCAAACTCCTCTTTTTTTTAGGTGAGGGTTTCCTGATCTTTGCAAGTGTCCTCGGGACACTCCTGCTTTTTTCCAGTTGGAAATTATTTTTGGTCGCCCCTGCCGAATTCACCATTAGAGCTCTTGCCGTAACCTTTGTTTTCCAACTAACCCTTTATTTTTATGATCTCTACGACCTCCGCAAGCCAGGAACAACTGCCGATACCTTCATCCGCATGATGCAATCCTTTGGTGTTGGCTGCATTCTCCTGGCCGTACTCTACACCCTGTTTCCCTCCATCATCATCTCCACTACTCAATTCTGGGGTTCCTATCTCATCATTTGTCTCACCTTACTGGCCTGGCGATCGCTCTACTACCTGATCCTGGAAAAGAAACTGTTTGTCCAGGAGGTCATTCTCGTCGGGACCGGCGAAACTGCGCAAAGGATCGTCCATGAGATTCAAAGTAACCGAGAAACAGGTTTTACCATTCGGGCTCTGGTCGGGGTCAATGCTCCCGCCTTTGACCATGCCGGCATCCCGTTGTTCACCAAATTAGGTGAGATCTCCCGTGACCCCCACCTGGCTATGATTGGACACATCGTTGTCGCCCTTGACGACCGTCGGGGGACCATGCCGATTCCTGATTTGCTCAACAACAAGCTGAAGGGTGCAATAATCGAGGACGGGATTTCTTTTTACGAGGCTGTAACCGGCAAAATTCTTGTCGAGAAGGTTAATCCCGCCTGGCTGATTTTTTCGGAAGGATTTGATTACGGTCGAATGACCTACCTTATTAAGCGGTTCCTCGATCTCTCCCTCGCACTCATCGGCCTCACCCTCAGCCTGCCGATTTCACTGCTCACAGCCCTCCTCATTAAAATTGAATCATCCGGTCCCGTAATTTACAGGCAGGAGCGGGTTGGCGAACGGGGAAGACTGTTTTCCATCTTCAAATTCCGCTCCATGTGCCTGGATGCTGAAAAAAATGGAGCTGTCTGGGCAAGCACCAGCGATGCGCGTGTGACCAGGGTCGGCAGGTTTATCCGAAAAGTTCGCATTGATGAAATCCCCCAGATGTGGAATGTTATTTTGGGCAATATGAGTTTTGTTGGCCCCCGGCCGGAGCGGCCGGTTTTCGTCGAACAACTGGTGCACAAACTGCCGTACTACTCCCTCCGGCACGCCGCCAAACCGGGCATTACCGGATGGGCGCAAGTTTGCTACCCGTACGGCGCGTCGGAAGAAGATGCCTTGCGAAAACTGGAATATGACCTCTATTACATCAAGCATCAGTCCTTCTTCATCGACCTGCTGATCATTTTCCGGACCATCAAGACCGTTCTTTTCCAAAAAGGTTCGCGGTAATGACCAAACAATCATGAGCCCCCCTCCCTTCTCCACAGCATCGGAGCGAAGCAACCTTCTCCTTGATTTTCCAGTCAGATTGTACACCGCCTTAAGAACAATTCGGCTCTACCCTGCATCCAACCCGCAGGTTCAGCGCGGCAACGAATTAGTTTTGCAAGCCTTCAGGGCTTTACTGGAGAGCGAAGCGGACGATTCGGTTAATCTCGCCTTTTCCGATGGAAAAATTATTGTCTGCGGCGAACACCTTGCAGACAAAGATCAGACGCGGCCACAGATCCAGGGCCTGATCACCCTTTTGGCCCGCTTAAAAATTCACTCTTTCACCTTTCATCCGACTTTTTCTTTTGAGGAGTGCGCCGCATTCATCCAAACCCTTTCCGCTCTTCTTGGTGAAAAGGAGATGGAGGCTTCCATATCTTCCCTTTTGGACAAAGCTGGAATCACGTCCGTCTCGGTCGATAGCAAGCGTTATGTCGCGATCCGTGAAGGGGAGCAGATTGTCCGCGGCGATTTGATCGGCTCCGGTCTCACTATCAGTGACGAAGAGTTGGCGAGCTTTGTTCTCGGCAAGACCGAAAAAGATCCTTTGCAAGGCGTTTCTGCGGAACTGGTCCAGGAGCTGATCGACCGTTTGCCAAAGACAGGAGGGGCTCAACGGCATCCGGAGGATGTGAGCAAGAGTGTTATTGAGTTCCTGCACAACCTCAGCAAGGAGACCGATTTCCAAAAACACCGCGACGAAATCAAGAAATCAGCTCAGGCGTTGTCCGGTCTTGACCCGACTCTACTCGCCAAACTGGTGGCCACTCTGCCGACAACACCGGATGCGGACGCCATCCTGGGATCGACCCTGCACCAATTATCACCTCAGCAGTTGAATACCCTGATCTCCAATCTGGTAGCGCAGCAAACTCTTGCGATGATCCCAGGTCGATCTCAAGACCAGATGAATACCGACAGCCTGCTCAACCGGCTGGTTAATCTTGAGAAAGACAGAAAACCGGCGATAGAGAAGGCCATTGCGCAGAATATCGATGCCCGCCAGCTGCTGATCAATCCCGAAACCACCCTCAGCCAACTGCCCGACAACCTCCTCCAGCGGCTCAAACAGCCCGAGTGGTCGGTACCGGTGCTCGCCACCGCCGCCCAGCAGGTGGCCAATCCCCAGACCCAGGCCGGCGGCCAGGTCGATTTCGCGGCCTTCAACCGCATGCTCGGCCATTACGAACAACTCCTCAGCCGCGAGCAGCAGACCCAGGTCGCCCGCCAGGCCGGTGCCCAGATGGCCTCCATGGAGGGGCTGGCGCTCGGCAATATCATTGCCCAGAAATTCAAGGGCCTGTTCGGCGAACAGCTCTACAGCCAGGTCATCGGCCAGGTCTCCGACGAACTCCTCGATGAGACCGTCGAGCACCTTACCCCCAAGCAGCTCAACCGGATGATCGCCACCCTCACCAGCGACATCCCCCTCCAGATCGGCAAGGACAAGGATCCCGACTTCAAGCCCGCTGATGATTCCGTCCTCAGACGCCTCGCCCAGACCAGAAAGGGGCCAGAAATCACCAAGGCCATTGCGCAGAATATCGATGCCCGCCAGCTGCTGCTCAATCCCGAAACCACCCTCAGCCAACTGCCCGACAACCTCCTCCAGCGGCTCAAACAGCCCGAGTGGTCGGTACCGGTGCTCGCCACCGCCGCCCAGCAGGTGGCCAATCCCCAGACCCAGGCCGGCGGCCAGGTCGATTTCGCGGCCTTCAACCGCATGCTCGGCCATTACGAACAACTCCTCAGCCGCGAGCAGCAGACCCAGGTCGCCCGCCAGGCCGGTGCCCAGATGGCCTCCATGGAGGGGCTGGCGCTCGGCAATATCATTGCCCAGAAATTCAAGGGCCTGT
Organism: uncultured delta proteobacterium; assembly: GCA_963733595.1. Taxonomy (GTDB): domain Bacteria; phylum Desulfobacterota; class Desulfobulbia; order Desulfobulbales; family Desulfobulbaceae; genus Desulfobulbus. The sequence goes on from CAVTDN010000011.1 coordinate 57,708, forward strand.
TCGGCGAACAGCTCTACAGCCAGGTCATCGGCCAGGTCTCCGACGAACTCCTCGATGAGACCGTCGAGCACCTTACCCCCAAGCAGCTCAACCGGATGATCGCCACCCTCACCAGCGACATCCCCCTCCAGATCGGCAAGGACAAGGATCCCGACTTCAAGCCCGCTGATGATTCCGTCCTCAGACGCCTCGCCCAGACCAGAAAGGGGCCAGAAATCACCAAGGCCATTGCGCAGAATATCGATGCCCGCCAGCTGCTGCTCAATCCCGAAACCACCCTCAGCCAACTGCCCGACAACCTCCTCCAGCGGCTCAAACAGCCCGAGTGGTCGGTACCGGTGCTCGCCACCGCCGCCCAGCAGGTGGCCGATCCCCAGACCCAGGCCGGCGGCCAGGTCGATTTCGCGGCCTTCAACCGCATGCTCGGCCATTACGAACAACTCCTCAGCCGCGAGCAGCAGACCCAGGTCGCCCGCCAGGCCGGTGCCCAGATGGCCTCCATGGAGGGGCTGGCGCTCGGCAATATCATTGCCCAGAAATTCAAGGGCCTGTTCGGCGAACAGCTCTACAGCCAGGTCATCGGCCAGGTCTCCGACGAACTCCTCGATGAGACCGTCGAGCACCTTACCCCCAAGCAGCTCAACCGGATGATCGCCACCCTCACCAGCGACATCCCCCTCCAGATCGGCAAGGACAAGGATCCCGACTTCAAGCCCGCTGATGATTCCGTCCTCAGACGCCTCGCCCAGACCAGAAAGGGGCCAGAAATCACCAAGGCCATTGCGCAGAATATCGATGCCCGCCAGCTGCTGCTCAATCCCGAAACCACCCTCAGCCAACTGCCCGACAACCTCCTCCAGCGGCTCAAACAGCCCGAGTGGTCGGTACCGGTGCTCGCCACCGCCGCCCAGCAGGTGGCCAATCCCCAGACCCAGGCCGGCGGCCAGGTCGATTTCGCGGCCTTCAACCGCATGCTCGGCCATTACGAACAACTCCTCAGCCGCGAGCAGCAGACCCAGGTCGCCCGCCAGGCCGGTGCCCAGATGGCCTCCATGGAGGGGCTGGCGCTCGGCAATATCATTGCCCAGAAATTCAAGGGCCTGTTCGGCGAACAGCTCTACAGCCAGGTCATCGGCCAGGTCTCCGACGAACTCCTCGATGAGACCGTCGAGCACCTTACCCCCAAGCAGCTCAACCGGATGATCGCCACCCTCACCAGCGACATCCCCCTCCAGATCGGCAAGGACAAGGATCCCGACTTCAAGCCCGCTGATGATTCCGTCCTCAGACGCCTCGCCCAGACCAGAAAGGGGCCAGAAATCACCAAGGCCATTGCGCAGAATATCGATGCCCGCCAGCTGCTGCTCAATCCCGAAACCACCCTCAGCCAACTGCCCGACAACCTCCTCCAGCGGCTCAAACAGCCCGAGTGGTCGGTACCGGTGCTCGTTGCTGCAGCCCGGCAATCGACGGATTTGGCTCAGTTAGCCGGGGGAGGGATCAATCATTCTTCTTTTGAAAACATGCTGAACAGGTACGACTCCCTGCTCAACAACGAAAAGCAAATACAGGTCGCCACCCAGGTTGCATCCCAGTTGTCCACCTTTGACGAAAAGGAACTGGGCCTGCTCCTGGTGCGCAAATACAAGAGCCTGTTCGGCGAGCAACTGTACCGGCAGGTCATCAGCCAGCTTTCCGAGGATAAGCTGGAAAAGCTGGTCAATCATTTCCGGGCTCTTGCCGAAGGGCGGGATGCGCCGACGCTGAAAGATATCGGGGACAAGGATATCGAAGAGGCCTACCAGCGGTTGCAGCAGACCGTTCGCGCTGAAAAAATGCGGGCCATAGTCGAAATGCACCAGCAACAGAAAAAACTGCAGGAGGAGCAAAGGCAGGGTACAATGCAAAGCAGTCTGGAAAATCTTCTGCGGGGTGATCTCAAGGATCTTGAAAAGAGCGAGATTCAGCAAGCTCTTCCGGAAACGGTCCGAAACCTGCTTTTCGAAAACCAGGAGGGAACCGCTGACGACCTTCTCATGCGGTTAGCGGTTGCCTCGCAGCACGACAATCCCTCCATTCGAAATGCCGCTTTCCAGACATTAGCCGCCATTGCTGAGCAATTCGCCCAAATCGGCCAGTGGGAGCGACTCGAAAAATTACTCCCCGCCCTCAAACAAGGCGTACAACTGCAAGGCATCAACGATCTGGCTGTACAGCAGACCATGACAGCGATCGGGGGGCTGAGCGGCTATTACCTGACAGAGGAAAAATATTCCCTGGCCGCCGAAACCGCACATGTCCTGCGAACCTTTTCTACGCAAGATACGGCTTCCGGCGCGGTCAATCCGCTTATCCGCCAACACGCCCTTGAAACGTTAAAAAGTCTCTGTTCGGAGCCGGCATTGGAACAATTGATGGATCTCTATCTCCACTCGGAGATGCATCAGGAAGCGGCAGGGAAAATGCTGATCGAGATGGGTCTCGAATCGGCTAAATTTCAGCTGCGGCATCTGATGAACAATGAAAGCCGATTCGAACGAAAACGATTATTGTCCTTAATCAAACAAACAGGCAATCCCTCACTGTCCATTCTTTTGCAACAACTGCACAAAGATTCGCCTTGGTTTGTCGTCCGCAACATTATCCGTCTGCTCGGCGAGATCGGCAATCCTGCCCTTTTTACAGCAATCAAGCCTTTTATCAATCATCCGGACCTGCGCGTTCAGCAGGAAGTCATCAACACCTCAACCAAAATCGGGGGTGAGAATCTCAAAGATTTCCTGCTGCATGCGCTGCAGACTGTCGACGATTCTGTGAAGATTAGGGTGGTCAATCATATCGCCGCCAACAATGACGAACGGTTTGTCCGCCCCTTGACCGATCTTCTCGAAGGCACGAAACCCTTTCTCGGCAAAAACAAGAACGACCTGCAACTTGCCATCTGCAAGACACTCAGCGCCATTGGTTCCAAAAGGGCTACCACTTCATTAAACAGGGTGGCGCAGAGCAAAAATATCCTCGGTCTCGGTGGATACAGCGAAGAGGTCCGGCAGGCCGCCGGTGTAGCCCTTGAGCAGATACAGGAAGCGTCAGCAAGCAAGAGGGATGAGGATGAGGAATTCGACCCCGTTGTCTCCGGTGGACAAACAGCCCAACCAGCAACTGGCCCTTCCGCGGCCCCTGCCGGATCAAAGGAGGACGCCATCTTTCGCCTGGCTGCCGAAGGAAACCGTGACCAAGCCAAGCAGCAGTTGGTCGATTTGATTGCGGCCACAGCGCGGGCCGGAGATTTTCAGAACGCGGAACGGCTCAGAGAACGCATCTACGAAATCGACAGCTATGGCTTTGGGCGAGATTATCCGCTCGGGTGAAATCATCGAACAGGAAAAGAAAGGGGCGATCAAGGGAGAGGATCTTGAAATCTGGGCGGATCTGACCGATCAGCTCAGTTCGCAGGAATTCCAGACCATTTACCATGAATTCAGCGAACGCCGATACAAGCCGGAAGAAACCCTCGTCACCCAAGGCGATAAAAATGATGCCCTCTTTTTCATTTCCCAGGGCAGTATCAAAGTTTCGCACACGGTCGGTTCTCGAGAGCTCTTTATCACCAGCCTGAACCGGGGTCAGATCGCCGGCGAAAACTTTTTCACCCCCTCCTTCTGGACCGTGACCCTGACTTCCCTCACCCCTTCCAGAGTTCACATTCTCCAGCAAGCGGCCCTCAACCGCTGGCAGGAACAATTTCCGGGATTACGGGCAAAACTCCATGAATACTATCGTGCAGGCAACACTATCCGCTCCATGCTTGAGAAAAAAGGCCTGGAGCGACGCAAGGATCAACGCTTCACTCTTGCACGCAAGATTCAGGTCCAGCCGATCAACAACCTCGACAGCCCGATCGGCCGTGGATTTCGCGCTGAAACCGCCGATATCTCCCTGGGCGGAATGTCCTTTCTCATCCGCATCTCCCGCCAGGAGAACGCCCGTCTTTTACTCGGCAGGCGAATGCAGGTCGTGCTGCCGGTCGGCGGCAAGGCCCAATACCTGCACCTGAAAGGTTTGGTCATCGGCATTCAGCCTTTTCATATCCAGGAAAACGACTTTTCCGTTCATTTTAAATTCGACCATCCATTGGAACAACAGGGGCTGCAAACCATCTTGGGCTAATTTTTTCCCTTGAGCCAGTCGCATGCCGGACTCCCTTGCTCGGCAGATGTTCGTTCCCGGCGCAGGAAAAGGTTGGTGTACCCTAATACGGCAGCCCTTTTTTTCCCGATCAGTGGAATTGCGTCGAACATTTAGCCAAGCTATGTCCACAAGTTTCAAGGATTTATCATGACTGATGCCATCACCAAATTTTATCTGCAGCAGTTGCCCAATGCCAAGCTGAAGAATACGCAATTACAAACGGCCTGCCCTTTTTGCACCCAGCAAGAACGAAAAGAGGGCAGACTGACGATCCACCTTAACCAGGAGAGCTTTTTCCACGGATATTTCCGCTGCCTCAACCGGTGCGTACCCGGCGGATTCCCCTTGCATTTTGCCAGGCTCAGCGGCATCAGCCCGACCGAAGCACCGGGCTTTGACCCTGACCGCGATTATTTTGGCAGGGAGGTCGATTACCCGGTTAAAAACATCAACCACGAACTTGTCGGGTTCACCGACAAACTCACCGGAGAGCCGCTCGATTTTTTTCAGACAGCGTCCATCCACCCCGAAGTCCTGGCCGAATTGCGGATTGGCTATAATGGCCGCTACCTCGTTTACCCCTATATCCAGGCCGATGGCAACTGTTACTCAGCCCGCTGCGTGCATCCGGAACGACCGGAGGATTTTTTCTGGTACGGTGACGAACGGTTTTCCAGCGAACGATTTCGTTTGTTCAATGCTCCTGAGATTGAGCATTGCGAAAATGGCGCCCTCTTTCTGGTGGAAGGCGAAAAAAACCTGCTGCCGCTGAAACAATTGGGCCTACCCGGCATTGCTGTACCGACCGCGGCGGATCTCGACCATCTTGATCCCCTGAGGCTGACCTGGATCCGAACCATCTTTCTTTGGGTCAATCACACCGCCGAGTCCGAGGCCATGGCCAGGAATTTTGCTACCCGGACCGGATACAAGGTGCGGATAATCCGCTGGCCGGAGCAAGCCGCCCGCAACAGTTCTATTTTCCAACTGGCCGCCGAGACCTCCCCCCATTTCCAACAGCAGGTCTTTGCCCTGCTCAAAGAGGCGCGCGCCTTTTCTCCCTTTGCGACTCCGGCCGGCGAATTTCAGTCCTTTCACGAACGGCTATCGCGCGAATCGGGCGCATCTTATGCCAATCTGACCAGCGGCTTTGTCAAAATGGACAGGGCCCTTGGCGGCGTCCATGGCATCAATATCATGGGCGGAACCCCCAAGGCCGGCAAATCAGCCTTTTTCATCCAGATAGCCTCGGAGATGGCGAACCGCAAAATCCCGGTCATCTATTACGACTTTGAAAACGGGCGGCAAAAAATCTACCTCCGTATTCTCAGCCGCCTTAGCCGCCTCGCTGCCGAACGGATCAAGGAAAACTCGCTGCCCGCCGAAGAGCGGCAACGCCTTGCGCAGGCACACCACAGCCTGCGCACCATGCTGCACTGGCTGCGGGTGGTCAATGACCGCAAGCTCTCGCCGGAAACCATGCGGCGGCACATTGATTTTCTCCGCCATGAGACCAATGCCGACTATACCGTCGTGATAATCGACAGCCTGCATAAGCTGCCGTTCAAGGACATCAACCAGCAACGCAGCGGCATCGACGCCTGGCTGCGGCAACTGGAGGCAATCCGCGACGAACTGGGAGCCGGTTTTCTCGTGATTTCCGAACTCGAACGGGGCACGGACGGCCAGTTCGACCGCCAACCTAACCTCGGCTCCTTCAAAGGATCAGGTGACATCGGCTACTCCGCCGATAACGCCATGGTGCTTCTTCCTGAATGGGACCCCTTTGACGACACGCCACCGGAAAACCGCCGCAATGAGTTGTGGCTGGTGGCCAGTCGCGAGCAGAGTCCGGGCAGGATCGCCTCCTACCGGCTCGATTATCCCTACTGGGGATTCAAAGAAGAAGACTGACCGTTCAAACTGAAAGCGTTTGCCGCCACCCTTCGATCAGGACAAGGGCCTGCTCAGCCCTGATACGGCCGCGCTTCTTTGCGAGGAATTTTTCTGCCGGTCAAGGGAGGAAACAGTCCGAAGTTGACATTGGAAGGCTGAAAAGGGGTGGAAGCGGAGCTGCCCAGATGCCCGATCAAGGCTCCGTGGGCCGTGGCAGGAGGCGGGACTGACAACTCTTTGCCAAGAGCCTGACGGGCGCTGTTGATGCCGGCCAGAAGACCCATGGCTGCCGATTCGATATACCCCTCGACCCCGGAAAGTTGACCGGCGATGAACAGACCCGGCACCTGCTGCATTTGCAGGGTGGGGTCCAGCACCTGCGGCGCGCAGACAAAGGTGTTGCGGTGAATGGAGCCGAGACGGAGGAACACGGCCTGCTCAAGTCCGGGAATGGTGCGGAAGACCCGTTGCTGCTCAGCATAGGTCAGCTTGGTCTGAAATCCCACCAGATTATACGCGGTGCCTTCGCGATTTTCCGATCGCAACTGAATGACCGCATGGGGCACTTGCCGGTGATCGGATGGGCCAAGCCAATCGGCTTCATCGGGCCAAAACGGAGCGTCTCCGCCCCCCGCTCACACATCACCTCAATGGGCAGGCAGCCCTCAAAATATTTCGGGTCCTCAAACGCATGCAGGGGAACGCTCTGCGCCGAACCGAGCAAGGTGATGAAGCTGTTCGTACTGCTCCCGGTCCATGGGGCAGTTGAGATAGTCACCTGGCCCTGCGTCGTCCCAGCGTGATTTCCTGTAAATCACCTCCCGGTTCGAGGCTTTCAGCATCGACAATCGGGGCAATGGCGTCATAAAAAGCGAGATGTTCGCCACCGGTCAGCGATTGCAGGTGTTCGGCCAGTGGACCTGAGAGCAGGGGCCCGGCGGCCACGATGACCGGGCCGGCAGCTGTATCAGGGATGTGCGTCACCTCTTCACGGTGGATTGTGATCAACGGATGAGATTCGATCGCTTCGGTGAGAGAGGTGGCGAACTGCTGCCGGTTCACCGCCAGTGCCGTTCCGGCCGGCACCGCAGTGCTGTCGGCGAGCCCGCATCACGAGCGACCCGAGCCGGCGCATCTCCTCTTTGAGCAGGCCTGCCGCCGAATCGACGGCATTGGAACGAAGCGAATTAGAGCAGACCAGTTCCCCCAACTGCGGCAATTCATGGGCCGGGCTGAACCGCTGCGGCTTCATCTCATAGAGCGCAACACGCACCCCCAGTTGCGCCGCCTGCCAGGCAGCTTCGCAGCCGGCCAGTCCGCCGCCGATCACCGTTATCTGTCCCTTGTCCGCGCTCATCTTCCCTTCCCCATAAAAAAAGGCAGGGCGAAACGCTTCACCCTGCCCAGCAAACAAAAAAGTAAAAAAAACAGATTAATACCGGTAGTGCTCCGGTTTGAACGGGCCATTGACATCAACGCCGATGTACTCAGCCTGCTCCTCAGTCAATGCTGGTCAACTGGACGCCGATCTTGGCAAGATGCAGTCGGGCCACCTTCTCGTCGAGCTTTTTCGGGAGGAAATAGACCTTGTTCTCATATGCAGCTGCATTTGTCCACAGCTCGATCTGCGCCAACACCTGATTGGTGAAGGAGTTGCTCATGACAAAACTCGGGTGACCGGTGGCGCAGCCCAGATTGACCAGCCTTCCCTCGGCGAGGACGATCAGACGTTTGCCGTCGGGAAAAATGACATGATCGACCTGCGGCTTGATGTTTTCCCAAGGCAGGCTGCGGATGCCGGCAATATCGATCTCGGAATCAAAATGACCGATATTGCAGACAATAGTCTGATCCGGCATCGCCTCCATGTGCGCCCGGGTAATCACCCGCAGGTTGCCGGTACAGGTGACGAAGATGTTGCCCCTGGGAGCAGCCTCTTCCATGGTCACCACCCGGTAGCCTTCCATGGCTGCCTGCAGGGCGCAGATGGGATCGATCTCGGTCACCAGGACCGTGGCACCCATGCCGCGCAGGGCCTGAGCACAGCCCTTGCCGACATCGCCGTAACCGACCACCACCGCGATCTTGCCGGCGATCATGACATCGGTGGCCCGCTTGATACCGTCGATCAGCGATTCCCGGCAGCCGTAGAGGTTGTCGAATTTTGATTTGGTCACCGAGTCGTTGACGTTGAACGCCGGCGCGAGCAGCTTGCCCTGCTTGGTCATTTCGTAGAGCCGGTGAACGCCGGTGGTGGTCTCCTCGGAGATGCCGCGAATATTCTGCATCAGTTCCGGATATTTTTCATGCAGAACCAGGGTCAGATCGCCGCCGTCGTCGAGGATCATATTGGGCCGCCAGTTGTCTGGTCCAAAGATGGTCTGCTCGATGCACCACCAGAACTCCTCTTCGGTCTCGCCTTTCCAGGCAAAGGTGGGGATGCCGGCGGCAGCCACGGCTGCTGCAGCATGGTCCTGGGTAGAAAAAATATTGCATGAAGACCAGCGCAGTTCCGCACCAAGCTCCACCAGGGTTTCCATCAGCACCGCCGTCTGGATGGTCATGTGCAGGCAGCCGCCAATCCGTGCGCCCGTCAGCGGCTTGCTTGCGCCGAATTCCTCGCGCAGGGCCATCAGACCGGGCATCTCGGTCTCGGCAATGGCAATCTCCTTCCGGCCCCATTCGGCCAATTTCATATCCGCTACTTTATAATCAGTCATAGCTACTCCTGCTTTTTCCAGATGACGGAAAGACGTTCAGTGGTTGAAAATAATCACAGTCCGGCGGCGCTGCGCAGGGCCTCGACCTTATCGGTGCGCTCCCAGGTGAATTCGGGCAGTTCCCGGCCAAAATGGCCATAGGCCGCTGTCTTGTGATAGATGGGCCGCAGCAGATCCAACTGCTGGATAATCGCTTTGGGTCGGAGATCAAAAACCTGACCGACGATCTCGACCAACCGTTCTTCCGAAATTTTGCCGGTGCCGAACGTCTTGACGTTGATCGATACCGGCTTGGAGATGCCGATGGCGTAGGCCACCTGGACCTCGACCTCGGTGGCCAGCCCTGCGGCGACGATGTTCTTGGCAACATAGCGCCCCATGTAGGAGGAGGACCGGTCGACCTTGGACGGATCCTTGCCGGAGAAGGCGCCGCCGCCGTGCGAACCGCGGCCGCCGTAGGAATCGACAATGATCTTGCGGCCGGTGACCCCGCAGTCGCCGACCGGACCGCCGATGACGAACCGGCCGGTGGGATTGATGAAGAATTTGGTGTGTGCGTCGATCATGTGCGCCGGCAGCACCGGTTTGATGATTTCTTCCATCACCGCTTCCTTCAGATCCTCGTAGCTGATGTCCGGGCTGTGCTGGGTGGAGAGCACCACGGCCTCGATCCGCTTGGCCACATTGTCCACATACTCGATGGTCACCTGGCTTTTGGCGTCCGGCCGCAGCCAAGGCAGGATGCCGGCTTTGCGCACATCGGCCTGACGCTTGGTCAGGTAGTGGGCATAGGTGATGGGCATGGGCATAAGCACACTGGTTTCGTCGCAGGCATAGCCAAACATCAGGCCCTGGTCACCGGCACCCTGATCAAGATCAAGCCCGCTGCCCTCGTTGACGCCTTGGGCAATATCAGCCGACTGCTTGTCTATCGAGGTGAGAACCGCGCAGGATTGCCAGTCAAAGCCCATGTCGGAAGAGTTGTAGCCGATCTCCCGGATGGTCTCGCGGACGATCTGAGGCATATCGACCCAGGCGGAGGTGGTGATCTCGCCGGCGATTATGGCCATGCCGGTCGTCACCAGGCTCTCGCAGGCCACCCGGGCATGCTTGTCCTGGGTGAGGATGGCGTCAAGGATGGCGTCGGAAATCTGATCGGCAACCTTATCCGGATGCCCCTCGGAGACCGACTCGGAGGTAAAAAGATGCGTAGACATAGCTGTCTCCTTCTGGAGTTGGACAATAAAAGAGAAAAAAATACAAACAGCCTTTCTGTTCATTGCTCGTATTGCCCGCGGCTGCTTGCTCCGGCAGGCAATGAATGCACAGCACAAATGGGGGCTGAAGCTTTGAAAAAGATCTTATTAATACTCAATTCATGAAAAGAATGCAACGCAAATAGCTGGAAATCCGGTTATCAGCCAGATCGAGCGAAAAAAGCCTCCCCTGACTGCACGATTCTCCCTCTTTGAGAAAGGTTGAGTAATAACGGGCATCGGGCGCGGCCACCCTCCACCACAGGAAACATATTCCCCCTGTTTTTCCTGCCGGTCTTTTTCTCTGCCTGTCGGCTTCACCTTTTCCGGATGCGACATCGTCCACGCCGCTGTTTCGCATACCGGCGACCGATCTTGCTCACACCCTGGCCTGGCTGCGGACGACGCTTCAGCCATGAATGGCATAGCCGCCATCAACCACCAGTGTCTGACCGTGGATCATGCCTGCCAGGTCGCTGCAGAGAAAAAGGGTCAGATCAGCCACATCTTCCGGCCTGGTCAGGCGCCCGAGCGGAGTCCGGGCAATGGCTGAGGCCAGGATCTCCTCACGATTCGGAAATTTTTTCAGGGCATCGGTCTCCACCACACCGGCGCTGATCGTATTGACGGTTATGCCTCGCGGTCCGAGTTCCACCGCCAGATGCCGGACCAGCGATTCCAGCGCCCCCTTGGAGGCGCCGACCACGGTATAGTTGGGGATGGCACGCACCGCTCCAATCGAGGAAACGGCGATGATCCGCCCACCCCGGTCCATCATGGCCGAGGCTTGCTGGGTGATGAGCAGCAGGGCGCGGGCATTGATATTGACCGCCCAGTCCCAATGCCGGCTCTTCAGTTCCATCACCGGCCTGAGGACGCCGGAGGCGGCATTGGAAACAATAATGTCCAACCGGGCATAGCGCCGGCGCACCTCGTCGAACAGGGCGGCCAGACTGCTCTCGTCGGCGAGGTTGGCGCGAATCGCCAGACAGCGCCCGCCACTCTTCTCGATTTCAGCGACCACCTCGCGCGCGTTTGTCCGATGGCGGACATAGTTGATCACCACTTCGGCACCCTGGCCGGCCAGCCGTTGGGCGATGGCCCTGCCGATGCCGCGTGAACCGCCGGTGACGAGGGCCACCTTTCCCTGCAAATCAATCATCTGTTCTCCTTTAAATTTGAGCCGCAGCTCATTGCCCAACCACCCGGAGCAGCGCGCGTTTCATGGAGTTTTTCGCAAAACGGAAGGGATTAAAACGGACAGGCGTCAATTCCCCGGGCACAGCAAAATCATGGACTGCAAGCGTCGCCGGTCCGGCCAGGGGAAAGGACAACTCCTCCACGCCGGTTGCCCCCAGGCCTGCCCGAAAAGCGGCGACCCACAAAGGGCTGCGAAGAGGATCAAGGCCCAGAACGGCGAGGAGTGCGGTATCGATTGCCACGGGATTGACGCCGCAGGCAATGACTCCCAAGGAATACGGTTGACCATGTACCGGTCCGGTTTGGTGCATGGCAACAATGCCGTCCACCAGGGTGCAGCCGGATGGGAGCACGGTCAACAACTCGACCAGCAGTTCGGCAAACCGGCCATCGCCGCCGCCGTGGACCATGTGCCACCAGGGTTTGTGCAGTCCGGAAAGACAGCCGAACAGATTTTTCACCGCCAGGGTCACCCGCATCTGGGAGTGGGCCTTGACCTTGGGCAGATTGACCAACAGGTCGCAATCCATGGCCGCCGCCGCCAATGCGGCCTTCTGGCCGCAGGGCAGAACAAATTCCCGGGCCTGCCGGAACTCGACCACCGGGACGCCGTGCCTTTGCAGGGCCGGCAGGGCGTTGATCGCCGCCAGCACCGACCGTGCTGAGCCGAAGGCAGGGGAATCGCCAACAGCGACCCGCGCTCCCTTGGCCGCGAACCATCGGGCAACCGCAACAATGAACCGGGCATCGGTACAGGCGAGCATCCCGTTTCTGGCAGTGATCAGATTGGGCTTGAGCAACACCCGCGCCGTCCGCAGGGTCACGGATTCAAGCGAACAGGCGAGCAACCGGTCAACGGCCGCATCCAAGGAACCTTGCGCATACGTTGGCTGCGCCATCAGGGAGACGGTAGTGCTGTCCAGTCGCATCATTGAAAAAAAACCGGCCTGGTCCACAAGGAACCAAGCCGGAAAAGGAGAGAAGAGATGGAGCAACCTTTAGAGGAGAGCATTCTTCATGCCCTTTTAACCGCCACTATCCATGCAGTCGTTCTTCCGGTCATTCCTGAAAAATACGTTTCGAGCGGCTGGCGGCAGGCCTGGTAAAGTTCCATTTCTCAACCTCTTCGCTGCAGGAAAAACCATCTTGTTAAAAAGACAGATCACAATAAAGAGCTGAGCAATCGGCCTTTTGAAACAGAGTGGTCGCTGCGCAGCGCCAAACTGAGTACTTTCTTGCGCACCTCAGTTTGCCCGTCCCCGGATCTCCAGAGGAATAACCCGGACCCGCAGCACGCCTTCCTGCTGCGCAATCTTGCTCTGTACCTCCTCCGGGACCGGACCGGCGCAGTCGATGATGTTGTAGCCGACGGTGCCGTTGCTCTTGTTGGTATAGTTCATGATGTTGATTTTTTCGTTGCCGAGCATATTGCTGATCATGCCGATCATGCCGGGCTGATCCCTGTTGATCACAGTCAGGCGGGTGTGGACGTCGACTGTGGGGATGGTTTCGATATTGGGGAAGTTGACGCTGTGAACAATGTTGCCGAATTCAAGGTAGTTCCGCAGTTCGCGCACCGCCATGGTGGAACAGTTTTCCTCGGATTCGGAGGTCGAGGCGCCCAGGTGCGGCGTTACCAGAATCTTCTCGTGCCCAAGGAATTTGACCGAGGGGAAGTCCGAGATATGGCCGCGGAGCTTGCCGCTGGCCAGGGAGGCGAGCACCGCATCCTCGTCGATGATCGGCCCGCGCGAGTAGTTGATCAGAACCGCGCCATCCTTGGCAAATTCGAGGAAATCCTTTTCGGTGACATAGCCCTTGGTGTTCTTGTTGAGCGGCATGTGCACGGAGATGAAATCGGCGTCGGCCAGAGCCTCCTTGCGGGAACGGGCAAGGGTGACCTCGGGCGACAGGTGATGGATGTTGTCCAGGGCTGGAAAAGGGTCAAAGCCCAGCACCCGCATGCCATGATGCAGGCCGGCATTGGCGACGCCGACCCCGATCTTGCCGAGGCCGAAAACCGCCAGGGTCTTGCCGGCCATCTCCTCACCCTTGAATTTTTTCTTGCGGGCCTCGACCTCACGGTTGATCTCCTCGTCTTTCATCCCGGCAAGCGTCTGACAGAACTCGATACTCTTCTCGACATTGCGCAGCCAGATGCCGAGCGAGGTGTAGACCAGTTCGACCACGGCATTGGCGTTGGCGCCGGGGGTATTGAAGACGCAGATCCCTTTTTCCGTGGCCTCGTCCACGGGAATATTATTGACGCCGGCACCAGCACGGGCCACAGCCAGCAGTTCGGGAAAGGCGGCGAGATCGACCTTGGAACTGCGGACCACAATGCCCTCGGGCTGGGCCTCGTCGGCACTGACCGCGAACCGTTCGTTAAACAGAACTTCAGCCCTTCCTTGGCAATGGCGTTGATGGTTTTGATCTTGAATTGCTTCATGGTATCCTTGTTGATAGTGGCAAAGTAAGGAATAAAAACAGTCGCAAAAGAGATCTACCGCAACCTGCCTGCAGCCCGTTCAATAAAGAGCCGCTCGCCCGAAAAAGAAGCCGCGAAAAACAGCTCAACAATACTCAAAATTAAGCAATGGTGCGCTGGGCAGTCACATTCTGAAAAAAGAAAGAAATTAAAGCAAATAACCTTGTTTTGTCAAGAAAAAGAGAAGCAAACCCTGTCATGCACAACCAAAAATCTGCCTCGGCCCCTTCCGCTTCCGCCGCTCACTGTACCCGAACAACTGATCAGCCAATGAGGATAAAGAGGAGAAGTTTCTCTGAGGAACTAAACAGTAGCCTGACCATTCACAACTGAAAGAATCCCCCTGCTCCTACAGGTTCGAGCCTTGGGTGAATGACTGCCGTCAGTTGCACGGCCTGGAGCGTGCCCCGAACATCATGCACCCGGAGGATATCGGCGCCCTGCTGGGCGCAAAAGGCCGAAACCACGGCAGTGGCGCAGTCGCTCTCCGCTACCGGAATATTGAGGAGTTGCTCCGAGAAAGGACTTGCGAGAGTGTCCGATCAGCACCGGGCAGCCGTGCTGCTTGAAGGCCTGGATGTTGCGCAGGATAGCCAGGTTATGCTCCAGGGTCTTGCCGAAGCCGATGCCGGGATCAACAATGATCCGGCTCCGGGCAATGCCCTGCCCCTCCATCCAGCCAATTCGCTCGGCAAAAAAACCATTGATCTCGGCGATCACGTCCTCGTACTGCGGATTGACCTGCATATCGCCGGGCGTGCCCTGCATGTGCATGATGATCACCGGGCCGCTAAAGGAACGGACCACATCCGACCATGGCCGGATCGTGACGCAGGGCCGAGATATCGTTGACCATGGTGGCCCCGGCGGCCAGGGCCTCGCGGGCCACCCGCGCCTTGGTGGTGTCGATGGAGATGGGGATGGCGCTGCGGCTGGCGTATTTTCCGGATAACCGGAATTACCCGCGCCAGTTCCTCCTCAACGCTCACCGGCTCGGCAAAGGGCCGGGTTGATTCGCCGCCGACATCGATGATGTCTGCCCCATCGGCCAGCAGCTGCTCGATCCGGGCGTTGAGCGCCGAATCGCTGTTCCAGTGGCCGCCATCGGAAAACGAATCGGGCGTGACGTTGAGTATGCCCATGACCTGCACTTTTTTTCCCTTCATCTCGCCTCCAGGTGCGTGCGGCAAACTTCCTGTTCGTCCACAAAAAAGGGTGGAGTCCCTTCTCTGTCAAGAAGGTGCTCCACCCTGGTACTGGACGCTAAAAAAAAATCAGGCTTCGACTGCTGCCGTTTCCTCGGCCTGCTCTCCAACCTGCTGGCCGCGCAGTCCGGCTATGATCCGGTCCATATCATCAAGGATGATGGTTTCCTTTTCCAGCAGTTCATCGGCGAGCGCGTTGAGGATGTCCCTGTTTTCCTCGAGCAGCCGGGTGACCTTGTCGTTCGCCTCAACCACGATCTTTTTGACCGCCGCGTCGATCTTCTGTGCGGTCTGTTCACTGTAATCGCGATGCTGGGCGATCTCCCGACCAAGGAAGATATGCTCCTCTTTCTTGCCGTAGGAGAGCGGGCCCAATTCGTCGCTCATGCCCCACTCGCAGACCATCTTGCGCGCCAGTTCGCTGGCCCGCTCAATGTCGTTGCCCGCACCGGTGGTGATTTCATCGAAGACCAGTTGTTCCGCCACCCGACCCCCGAAGAGGATGGCAATCGAATTGAGGAGAAACGTGCGGCCATGGGTGTATTTTTCGTCCATGGGCAACTGCATGGTCAACCCGAGGGCACGGCCCCGGGGAATGATCGTCACCTTGTGAATCGGGTCGGTTCCCGGCAGCAACCGCGCCACCAGGGCATGACCGGCCTCGTGATAGGCGGTGATCTCTTTTTCCCGGGGGCTGATGATCATGGATCTGCGCTCGGCGCCCATCATCACTTTGTCCTTGGCCCGTTCGAGGTGATCGGCGTCGACCTCCTCCTTGCCCTCGCGGGCAGCCATCAGGGCCGCCTCGTTGACCAGGTTTTCCAGATCCGCGCCGGAAAAGCCGGGGGTGCCGCGCGCAATCACCGCCATATCGACGTCGTCGGCCAACTTGGTTTTCTTGCCGTAAATATCGAGAATCATCTCCCGACCCTTGACATCCGGCACCGGCACCACCACCTGGCGGTCGAAACGGCCGGGACGCAGCAAGGCGGGATCGAGGACGTCAGGCCGGTTGGTGGCGGCAATAATGATAACGCCATCGTTACCATCAAAGCCGTCCATCTCGACCAGCAGCTGATTGAGGGTCTGTTCGCGCTCGTCGTGCCCGCCGCCGAGACCGGCACCGCGATGGCGACCCACCGCGTCGATCTCGTCGATGAAGATGATGCAGGGGGCGTTTTTCTTGCCCTGGGTGAACAGGTCGCGCACCCGGGAGGCACCAACGCCGACGAACATCTCGACAAAATCAGAACCGGAAATGGTGAAAAACGGCACTCCCGCCTCGCCGGCAATGGCGCGGGCCAGCAGGGTTTTGCCGGTGCCGGGTGAACCGGCCAGGAGCACGCCCTTGGGAATGCGGCCGCCGAGCTTGGTGAACTTCTGGGGATCACGGAGAAAATCGATGATCTCTTCCAACTCGGCCTTGGCCTCGTCAATACCGGCGACATCCTTGAAGGTGACCTTGACCTCGCCCTCACCCTGCAATTTTGCCCGGGTCTTGCCGAAGGACAGAGCCCCGCCCTTGCCGCCCATCTGCATCTGGCGCATGAAGAAAATCCAGACGCCGATCAGGAGCAGCATCGGGAACCAGGAGACAAAAATGGTCAGGTACCAGGGGGTTTCCTCGGGTTTCTTCACCATGATATCGACATCCGATTGCCGCAGCATGGGAATCAAACCGGCATCGTCGGGGGCCATGGTCTTGAACGGTCGGCCATCCTTGCCGATACCGCTGATCTCCTCGCCCTGGATGCTGACCTTGCTGATGGCCCCGCTTTCCACATTCGACCAGAACTCGCTGTAGGTGATCGAATTGCTCTGGATCTGCGGCTTGTTGAACAGTTGAAACAGCAGAATCATGGTCAGGCCGATGACCAGCCACATACTGAGATTTTTATAAAAGGTATTCAAAAATTGTCTCCAAAAAATCGTCTTCAGGAAAAACCGGCAGCCACCAAGGCTGCTTATCCTTTCTTTTCCATCTTGATTCGCTACTTTAACATCGATTCCCCTTCAGTCAATGTTCTTTGCGAATTCCTGGATGGTCTTGACGCCGAACTCCTTGTGGCGCATGGACTCCATGGCCAGGGTCATCGCCAGCCCACCGGTGATGGTGGTGGTGTAGGGAATATGATAATCGAGCGCTGCCCGCCGGATAATATAGGAATCTTCGGTGGTCCGGTTACCGGCCGAGGTGTTGAGGATCCACTGCACCTGACCGTCCTGGATCTTGTCGAGGATGTGGGGGCGCCCCTGGGAGATCTTGTTGACCTCACGGCAGGCTATCCCGTTCTCCGCCAGTCGGGCGGCCGTGCCCCGGGTGGCCAGAATGGCATAACCAAGCGCCTCGAGTTTTTTGGCCACCGGAACCACCGCATCCTTGTCGCCGTGGCGGACACTGATAAAGACCGAACCGCTCTGCGGCAATTGCGAGTTGGTCGCCATCTGTGATTTGGCCAGGGCCAACCCAAGATCATCGTCGATGCCCATGACCTCGCCGGTGGACTTCATCTCCGGCCCGAGCAGGGTATCGACATTCTGGAACCGGTCAAAGGGAAAAACCGCTTCTTTGACCGCCCAATGGTGCAGCACCTTTTCTTTGGTGAAGCCAAGCTGCTCCAGGCTCATTCCCAGCATTACCTTGGTGGCGATCTTGGCCAGCGGCACGCCGGTGGCCTTGGACACAAAGGGAACGGTTCGCGAGGCCCGGGGGTTGACCTCAAGGATAAAGAGCGTCTGTCCCTGGACCGCGAACTGGATGTTCATCAGGCCGATAACGCCCAGCTCCTGCGCCATGGCTTTGGTGGCGGCGGTGATCTCGGCAATGACGGCAGGAGACAGGGTATGGGGCGGCAGCACGCAGGCCGAATCGCCGGAATGAATGCCCGCCTCCTCGATATGCTCCATGATGCCGCCGATCACCGTCATTCGGCCATCGCTGACGGCATCGACATCGACCTCGATCGCATCCTTGAGAAACTGATCAAGCAGCACCGGATGCTCGCCGCCGCTCATGCCGGGGATAGCCATGAAGCTGCGAATGCCCTGGTCGTTGTAGACGATCCGCATGTCGCGGCCGCCAAGGACATAGGAGGGCCGCATGACCACCGGATAGCCGATCTCACCGGCCACGGCCAGGGCCTCCTCGCAGATTATGCGCCGTGCCGTTGGCCGGTTGCCGCAATCCCAGTTTCTGCAGGAACTGCTGGAACCGTTTGCGGTCTTCGGCCCGGTCGATGGCGTCCGGCGAGGTGCCGATGATCGGCACCCCCACTCTGGCCAGCGGCACCGCCAGATTGAGCGGCGTCTGGCCGCCGAACTGGACGATCACCCCGTCCGGCCGTTCCCGCTCGATGATATTGAGGACATCCTCGCGGGTCAGCGGTTCAAAATAGAGCTTGTCCGAGGTGTCATAGTCGGTGGACACGGTTTCCGGATTGGAGTTGACCATGATCGACTCAACGCCGATCTCGCGCAGGGCAAAGGAGGCGTGGACACAACAGTAATCGAACTCGATACCCTGGCCGATCCGGTTGGGACCGCCGCCGAGAATCATGATCTTCTTGCGATCGCTCCGCCTGGCTTCGTCCTCCTGCTCGTAGGTGGAATAATAATAAGGTGTGTAGGATTCGAATTCGGCGGCGCAGGTATCCACCAGCTTGTAGGCCGGCTCCAGGCCAAGTTTGAGGCGCGAGTTCGCGGATATCATTCTCCGAGGTGCCGGTCAGGGTGGCCAGCTGGACATCGGAGAAGCCATGCTGTTTGACTTCATAGAGATACTCGCGGTCCAGACCGGCAAAACCACGACTGCGGATCTCTTCGCCCTTGTCCACCAGCTGTTTGAAATTATGCAGAAACCAAGGATCGATCTGGCTCAGCTCGTAGATCCGTTCAATGCTCATCCCTCGCCGCAGGGCCTCGAAGATATGGCTGATCCGCTTTGAATTGGGCCGGTGCAGCCCCCGATCGAGATCGTCCTGATGCAGGGCGCTCATATCCTCCTTGCCGTCAAAACCAAAGCCCATCCGCCCGACTTCCAGCGAGCGCATGCCCTTCTGGAAAGCCTCCTTGAAGGTCCGGCCAATGGCCATGGTTTCGCCCACCGACTTCATCGCCGTGGTCAGGATATCCTCGGCCTCGGGAAATTTTTCGAAGGTCCAGCGCGGTATCTTGACCACGCAGTAGTCGATGCTGGGTTCGAACGAGGCGTAGGTTTCCCGGGTGATGTCGTTTTTGATCTCATCCAGGGTGTAGCCCAACCGCCAGTTTGGCGGCGATCTTGGCGATGGGGAAACCGGTGGCCTTGGAGGCAAGCGCCGAAGAGCGCGACACCCGGGGGTTCATCTCGATCACCATCAGCTCGCCGTCCACCGGGTTGACCGCGAACTGGACATTGGAACCGCCGGTCTCCACCCCGATCTCGCGGATGATGGCAATGGCAGCGTCGCGCATCTCCTGGTATTCCCGGTCGCTCAGGGTCTGGGCCGGGGCGACGGTGATGGAATCGCCGGTGTGCACGCCCATGGCATCGATATTTTCGATCGAGCAGATGATGACAACGTTGTCGTTGCGGTCGCGCATCACCTCCAGCTCATATTCCTTCCAGCCGAGCAGGGAACGCTCCAGCATGACCTCATTGGTCATCGACAGGTCAATTCCAGCGGTGGCCATCTGGTTGAGTTCGGCACGATTGTAGGCCACGCCGCCGCCGGTGCCGCCGAGGGTAAAGCTTGGACGGACAATGATCGGAAAACCGATCTGCTCGCCGGCGGCCATGGCTTCTTCGAGGGTGTGCACAATGACAGATTCCGGCACATTGAGGCCGATCTTGCGCATGGCGTCACGAAATTCCTCTCTGCCCTCGGCCTTGCGGATGACATTGATGTTCGCCGCCAGCATCTCGACCCCGTATTTTTCCAGCACGCCCATCTCGGCGACCTTGATCGCGGTGTTAAGGCCCGTCTGGCCGCCCAAGGTCGGCAACAGGGCGTCAGGCCGTTCCCGCTCGATCACCTTGGCCACACATTCGGGGGTGATCGGCTCGATATAGGTCCGGTCCGCCAGACCCGGGTCGGTCATGATGGTTGCCGGATTGGAATTAATGAGGACGACCTCGTAGCCCTCTTCCTTGAGGGCCTTGACCGCCTGGGCTCCGGAATAGTCGAATTCGCAGGCCTGGCTGATGATGATCGGCCCGGAGCCGATGATGAGTATCTTATGTATGTCGGTGCGTTTTGGCATATTCTCGCTTTGGGCTGAGCTATCAGCTCGCCTGCTCCATCAGTTGAATGAACCGGTCAAAAAGGTATTCGGCATCGTGGGGACCGGGCGCATATTCGGGGTGGTACTGCACTGAAAATGCCGGCCACTCGCGATGGCGCATGCCCTCCAGACTGCCGTCATTGAGATTGATGTGGGTCACCTCGACGTTGGCGGGCAGACTGGCAGGGTCGACACAAAAACCGTGGTTCTGCGAGGTGATCTCCACCTTGCCGGTGAGCAGATCCTTGACCGGCTGGTTGCCGCCCCGGTGACCGAATTTGAGTTTGTAGGTCGTGCCGCCGTAGGCCAGCCCGAGCATCTGGTGGCCAAGGCAGATACCGAAGATCGGTTTTTTGCCGAGCAACTGGCGGATATTGTCAACCACGCCGCGCACCCCGGCCGGATCGCCGGGACCGTTGGAGAGAAAGACGCCGTCCGGCTGCAGGGCCAACACTTCCTCCGCTGATGTCGTGGCCGGGACCACCAGCACCCGGCAGCCCTTGCGGGTCAGGAGACGCAGCTGGTTGTATTTAATGCCAAAATCATAGGCAATCACCTTGAAGCGACCATCAGCGTTCACAGGAAATCCGCTTCCGGGCACGGGTGCGTTCGCCTCCCAGCGATAACTGGCAGTGCAGGCCACCCGCTCCACCATGTCGCGACCGACCAGTCCCGGCCACTCGCGGGCACGGCGAACCACTGAATCCTTATCCATATCCTCGGTGGTGATGATCGCCTTCATGGCGCCGGTGGTGCGGATCAACCGGGTGAGCATCCGCGTATCAAGCCCCTCGACCCCCAGGACACCGTATTTTTTCAGAAAATCGGCAAGGTTGCCGGTGGCGCGGTAGTTGCTTGGTACACCCTGGTACTCGCGAACGAGAAAGGCACGGGGATGGACGCCCGCCGACTCCATATCCTCGAGATTGACGCCGTAGTTGCCGATCAGCGGATAGGTCATGGTCACCAGTTGGCCGGTGTAGGAGGGGTCGGTCAGCACCTCCTGATAACCGCTCATACTGGTGTTGAACACAATTTCCCCCACGGCCTCGCCTGGGCCGGTAAAGGAACGCGCGGTCATCACCGTGCCGTTTTCAAGTCCGATTAATGCTTTCATTCGCTTTCTTTATCCTGGATGTTCAAATGAGTATTGACCATGAGGTTGACAACGGGTGCTTTCCCGCACATACAGCGTGCCACGATCACCCTGCCTGACCGTTTTCTCATATTTTTCCATGCTGGGATTGTGCCGGCTCAGATTTTTTCGGCGGTCAGTTGCGCCACCACCATAAGCATGACCGCAGGAGATGCCAATCGACAGCAGGAGAAAAAATCTCGGCACATCTTCAAAAAGAGGTCAGCGCCTGACGCACGACATCCACCTGCCTGGAGACAGCGCCCCGTTGCCGGGCCGCCACCTCGGCTGCTCGGACGCCTGCGAGCGTATAGTAGTCTGGTTTGTCCGAATGGGACAGGACAAGAGCGACCAGCGCATCGACATCGGCAACCTGAAATCCGCCGCCCGCCTGGATGAGCATATCGGCCGCGTCGCGGAAATCCTTCATGTGCGGCCCAAAATAAACGGGCCGCCCCCAGCGGGCCGCCTCCAGAACATTGTGCCCGCCCCGGTCCACCAGGCTGCCCCCACAGAAGATAAAATCTCCGCCAGCGTACAGGTCGGCCAAATCGCCCATACTGTCAAGGAGGATGACCTTCGTCCGCCTTCCGCTTGCCGCAAGCGTGGAGAAGCGATCAAATGCCGTGCCGGATCGTACCAGAAACGCTTCCACAGCCGGCACCCGTTCGAGGTGTCTGGGCGCAATCACCCAGACTGTTGGATCCTGTCCAGCCAGGGCCTGAAAAACGTTCAGGAGCAGCGCCTCTTCTCCTTCATGGGTTGAACCGCAGAGGAAGACCCGCTCGGTGGTCACACAGAGCCGACGCCGACTGGTCGACCGGACCCTGTCCGGCAATTCCGCCGGCATGTCGTATTTAAGATTGCCACAGACCTTGACCCGTGCCGCCGGCACACCAAGAGCCTCGTACCGTTGGCCATCGGCCTCGCTGATGACAGCAACGGCCCGGAATCCGTCCAGCAGCGAGGCCATATACCGCTGGATGTGCCTGTAGCGGTCGAAAGATCGCTGCGAGAGGCGGCCATTGAGCAGCAGCATGGGAATCTTCGCTCGCTTTGCCTGGGCAAGCATCACCGGCCAGAGTTCGGTCTCAAGGCAAATATAGCAATCCGGACGAATGGTCCGCAGGGCCGCGCGCACAGCCTGCGGCAGATCAAGCGGGGCCATCAGGCAGACGACGGTTGCCGGCATCCTGCTTCTGGCAAGCCTGTTCCCCTGCTCGGTTGTCGAAGTGACCACAACCCTCACCTCGTTTTCGGCTGCAAGCAGTCCGGTGACGAGAACGATGGCCGCCTGCACTTCACCCACCGAAGAGGCGTGAACCCAAAGGGTCTTGCCGCCGAATCGGTCAGCGAGCCCTTGACGGGGATAGCGGCCAAGCCGTTGCGAAAATCCGTAGGCGAACCTGCCACCGACCGCCTCAACCAGGGGTCGAAGGAACGACAACAGCAGATACCCCCCAGCTCCAAGACCGCTGTACAATTGGTGCAGCAATGATCCCCCGACCCTTCCGTGCATTGGATTTATACAAAAAAATCTATTTATATAACCGGGATCCCCTTGTTCAGTCAACCCTGTTCGCCTGAAATGCGGCAACAAAATGCATCGTTCAAGGTGCGCATTAAAAAACCCGCTCCTGATAACTGTTGCAACAAAGAGCAGAGCACCCTATTGTCGACAGGCGATGCCAACAAACAGATATTCTCCAATCTCTCCAACCCCCAGTGCATGACAACAGTCATGCAGCCTGAGTTGACAATGACCACGCAGCATTCCCACAGGCTGACCCTCTGGGCACTCATGGCCGGCAACTTTGTTATCGGCACGGGTGTGCTCGCCCCCGCCGGACTGATCACCGACCTGAGCCAGGCCTTTGATGTCGATGCGGCGACCGCAGCGACGCTCATCGCCTATGGCGGCGCCCTGCTCTGCATCGAAGCGCCATTGCTCGCCTTTCTTTCCAACAAGATGGACCGCCGCCGCCTGCTGGTTGGTGCCCTGCTGCTCTATGCCATCGGTCATTTCTGCTCGGCAATCGTCTCTGATTTTCGCGCCCTGCTCTCGGTCCGGTTGATCATGATCACTGCCGTCGCCGTCTTCACTCCCCAGGCTGCCAGTTCGCTCCCCCTGTTCATATCACCCGAGCGAAGGGCCAGCGCTATCACCTTTATCTTTCTCGGTTGGTCCCTGGCCGCCGCCATCGGCATACCGCTGGTCAACCTGACTGGCTCGCTGGTAGGCTGGCGGGTGGCTTACGCCCTCCTCGCCGCCGCCAGCGCCCTCGCCGCCGCCGCCGTCTTCACCACACTGCCCCCCGGCCTGAAGGCCCATCGCCTGCCCCTGGCCGCCTGGAGAAGGATGCTGACGTCCGGCAGAATATGGACCATCCTCTCCATCTCCAGCCTTGCCATAGCGGGCCAGTACATCAAGTATCCCTACATTGTCGTTGATCTGAAATCCCGACTGGCAACCGGCCCGCTCACCACCGCCACGCTCCTCCTGGTCTACGGGTGCGCAAGCATCCTGGGAACCATGAGCGCCACCTGGGCGGTCGGCCGATTGGGCGTCCGCACAACCGTCAGCACCTTTCTTGGTGTCATCCTCCTCGGCCTGATCCTGTGGAGCAGCCAACCTGCCTCTCTCTCGCTGGCGGGCCTGACACTTTTTATCTGGGGAATCGGCATGAGCCCGGCAATCGCCGCTCAGCAGGCCAGACTTATCGAGGCCGACCCGGTCGTTGCTTCGGCCTCGACCTCCATGAACACCTCCGTGGTCTACCTGGGTCAGGCCGCCGGAACCCTTCTCGGAGGAGAGATGCTGATCAAGGGCCACAGCACCTTGGCTGGGGGGATGGCCATCTCGCTGCTCGCCCTGGCGTTGTTTACCTCGGTGCTGCTTCACCGCCAGCTTCGCACCTAAGATCCGAGCCAGTTTCCGTCCCTTTCCAGACCAAAAGCCGCCCTAGACTCCCTTCTCATTTTCATTGACAAGCTTCCACCAGCTTTGTAAGCAAGCCCCTGATTCATACCGCGGTTCTCCGCCGCAGAGGACAACGGCCGGAGAGCATATCGCCATCGGAAAACACAACGTATCGCCGGAGACCTTTCATGAACAGATTACTTCTCTTCCTGCTCCTGCCTGCGCTGCTCTTTTTTTCCGGACAACCCGCATCTTCTGCCGAGGAAAAAAAAATGAAAGACGGACTTTATGCTAAAATAACAACAGCAAAGGGCGACATCCTGCTCAGGCTCTCTTACAACAAGACGCCGCTGACGGTCATCAATTTCGTCGGCCTGGCGGAAGGCAGCCTCCATCTTGGCGGCAGCGGCAAACCCACCGGCACCCCGTTTTACAACGGCCTGACCTTCCACCGGGTGATTGCCAACTTCATGATTCAAGGTGGTTGCCCTTTGGGTACCGGCACCGGCGGCCCCGGCTACACCTTTCCTGATGAATTCGACCCGAGCCTGCGCCACGACGGCCCCGGTGTTCTCTCCATGGCCAACGCTGGTCCCGGCACCAATGGCAGCCAGTTCTTCATCACCCATGTTGCCACACCCCACCTGGACGACAAGCACACGGTGTTTGGCCGGGTTATAGAAGGGCAGGAGGTGGTCAACAGGATCGACAAGGGGGACGCCATCAAAGCCGTGACCATCATTCGGGTGGGCAAAGAGGCGGAGGCATTCAAGACCGATCAGGCGGCCTTTGACGCTGCCCGTTCGGCCATAAAGGAACGGGAGACCGGGACGGTCAAGGCGCAGCAGGAAAAAATCAAAAAAATGATCAAGGAACAGTGGCCCAAGGCGGTACGCTCCGACTCGGGCCTCTATTCCCAGATCGAGCAGAAGGGGGAAGGAAAGGCACCTGCCGCCGGCACTGTTATCAAGGTCCATTACACCGGCCGCCTTCTTCTCGGCAATCGCAAGTTCGACAGCTCTTATGACCGGGGCGAACCCATTGCCTTCCCGGTTGGCGGTGGCCGGGTCATTCGCGGCTGGGACGAGGCCTTGAGCCAGATGGCCAAGGGTGAGAAGCGAACCTTGATTATCCCGCCCGAACTGGCCTACGGCGAACGGGGTGCGGGCGGTGTCATCCCGCCCAATGCCTGGCTGGTCTTTGATGTCGAACTGGTCAGCTTCTGATTTTCCTTCATTCGAGCAATAAAAAAGGGCGGGGAGCAATCCCCGCCCTTTTTTATTTTTTCTTTCGGCTAATCAATACTTGAGTCCCATCCGGTCCCGCGCCAAATCAAGGGTGACCGTTGCCTTGGCCCGCGCCTTTTCCGCCCCCTTGGCCAGAATCTGGCGTAGATAATCGGGATTGTCGAGCAACTCTTTTTTCTTTGCCCGCGCCCCGGCAAAATAGTTGTTGATCAGCTCAAACAGATCCTGCTTAAGATAGCCATAGGCGGCCCCGCCGTTGACATACAACCCATGCACCTCGCTCATCTTCTCCGGCGGCGCAAAGAGCTTGAGCAGGGCAAAGAGGTTGCACTTGTCCGGATCCTTGGGAGCTTCAACCGGAGTGGCGTCGGTCTGAACGGCCATCACCCGTTTGCGCAGGGCTTTTTCATCGAGAAAAATGGGGATGGTGTTGTCGTAGGATTTGGACATCTTCTGCCCGTCCAGTCCGGGAACGATGGCCGTGGTTTCGTTGATCTCCGGTTCCGGGATTACAAAGGTTTCGCCATAGGCATTATTGAAGCGGATGGCGATGTCACGAGCCACTTCCACATGCTGTTTCTGATCCTTGCCCACAGGCACCACCTGCGACTGATAGAGCAGGATGTCCGCCGCCATCAGCACCGGATAGGAAAAAAGGCCATGACTGGCCGGAATGTTCTTCGCCACCTTGTCCTTGAACGCATGGCACCGCTCCAAGAGCCCCATGGGGGTGAGAACGGACAACAGCCAGGTCAACTCGCAGACCTCCGGCACATCGGACTGCACCCAGAAGATACACCGATCCGGATCAAGACCCAGCGCCAAAAAATCGGCCGCCGCCTCCAGCGTGCCCTGGCGGAGCCGATCCCGGTCCTGAACCGAGGTCAGGGCATGGAGATCAACGACAAACACATACAGCTCCGCTGACTCCATGTGGCGGATCATCGGCTGCATCATCCCGAAATAATTGCCAATATGAAGTTTTCCCGAAGGCTGAATTCCTGAAAGTATTCGTTTCATGGGGTTTCCGTACTCAAAATGAGATTAAACAAGTTGCAAACCGCACCCTTATAGCGCAATTGCAAAAAAAATGGGAGTGCGGAATTTCCGCACTCCCAAAAACTCCGGTTACCCCGCATCGTACGGGGCAGATGGATTATTTCACTTCTTCGAAATCAGCGTCGACGACATCGTCGTCATCCTTGCCGCGCTTGCCACCGGCAGCACCCGCGCCTCCGGCTGCGCCTGCACCGGGATCGCCGGGACCGGCGCCCTGCTGGCCCTTGGCCTGGGCATACATCAGCTCGGCCAGCTTATGCGAGGCCTGCGTCAGGGTCTCGGTGGCACTCTTGATGGTCGCCGTATCCTCACTTTCCATTGCTTTTTTCAGGTTCTCGATCTCCTGCTCCACATTGGCCTTGGTGGCGGCGTCCACCTTGTCGCCCAGTTCGGTCAGGGTCTTGGTGGTCATATGGATCATGGAGTCGGCGTTGTTCTTGGCCTCGACCAATTCCTTGCGTTTTTTGTCCTCATCGGCATGCAGCTCGGCATCCTTCTTCATCCGCTCGATCTCTGCCTCGGAGAGCCCGGAAGAGGCGGTGATCCGGATCGACTGCTCTTTATTGGTACCCAGATCCTTGGCGGATACATGGAGGATGCCGTTGGCGTCGAGATCAAAGGTCACCTCGACCTGCGGTACACCTCGCGGCGCCGGCGGGAATATCGGCCAGCTCAAAACGACCGATGGTCTTATTGTTCTGCGCCATCTCGCGCTCGCCCTGGAGCACGTGGATCGAAACCGCCGGCTGATTGTCAGCCGCTGTCGAGAAGACCTGGCTCTTCTTGGTCGGCACGGTGGTATTTTTCTCGATCAGCTTGGTCATAACGCCGCCCAGGGTCTCGATACCCAAAGACAGCGGGGTAACATCGAGCAGCAGCACGTCCTTGACGTCGCCCTTGAGCACGCCGCCCTGGATGGCTGCGCCGATGGCCACAACCTCATCCGGATTGACGCCCTTGTGCGGATCTTTGCCGAAGATGGCCTTGACCTTTTCCTGCACCTTGGGCATGCGGGTCATGCCGCCCACAAGAATAACCTCGTCGATGTCTGCCGGATTCAACCCTGCATCCTTGAGCGCAGTGCGGCAGGGCCCTTCGCAACGGTCAATCAGGTCGTCGACCAGGCTTTCCAGCTTGGCACGGCTGAGCTTGACATTGAGATGTTTGGGACCGGAGGCATCGGCGGTGATAAAGGGCAGATTGATGTCGGTTTCCATTGCTGTCGACAACTCTTTTTTGGCCTTTTCCGCCTCTTCCTTCAGCCGCTGCAGGGCCATCTTGTCGTTGCGCAGATCAACACCCTGATCCCGCTTGAATTCATCGGCCAGCCAGTTGACGATGCGCATGTCAAAATCTTCGCCGCCAAGAAAGGTGTCGCCGTTGGTCGATTTGACCTCAAAGACGCCGTCGCCGATCTCAAGAATAGAGATATCGAACGTACCGCCGCCAAGATCGAAAACCGCTATTTTTTCCTCACCTTTCTTGTCCAGACCATAGGCCAGGGCGGCCGCGGTCGGCTCGTTGATGATCCGCTGCACATTGAGACCGGCAATCTTGCCGGCATCCTTGGTGGCCTGACGCTGAGCATCGTTGAAGTAGGCAGGAACAGTGACCACGGCCTCGGTTACCGGTTCCCCCAGATACTCTTCGGCGGTCTGTTTCATCTTGCCCAGAATCATCGCCGAAATCTCGGCAGCCGTATAGGTCGTGCCGGCCACTTCGACCACGGCATCGCCATTGGGACCTTCAACGATGTTAAACGGACTGATGCCGATCGATTTCTTGACTTCCGCGTCGCTGAATTTCCGACCGATCAGCCGCTTGATGGCAAACAGTGTTCGGGTGGGGTTGGTGACTGCCTGACGTTTGGCGATCTGCCCGACCAGACGCTCAGCGCTGTCGGAAAAAGCCACGATCGAAGGTGTTGTTCGGTTGCCCTCGCTATTTTCAATGACCTTGGGGTCACCGCCCTCCATGATCGCCACGCACGAATTGGTGGTCCCTAAATCAATTCCTATTATTTTTCCCATAATTTTGATCTCCTGTCTCTCCTGTATTTAAATTCGGCTTGCAAGCCTGAACAATCGTAACTGCTTTACATTCCATTGCTACTGTGTGACCGAACCAAGCTCTGTCAAGACGCTTTTTCCGGTCCGCTGGAAACAACCACCTGGGCGTGACGGAGAACTCTGTCCTTAAACCTGTACCCCTTGGCAAACTCACGGAGCACATGGTTGGCGGGCATCGCATCGCTGGCCTCCATGGTCAGGGCGTCGTGCTCGTCCGGATTAAAGGTCAGACCGACAGCTTTCAACGGCTCCACCCCATTGCGTTCCAAGGTGGCCACAAGTCCTTTCCGGGTCAACTCCACCCCTTGCAGCATGGGCTGCATTTTGGCGTCATCTTCGGCAGCGGCATTCCCCTGCTCAATAGCCCGGTCAAGGTTATCCAAGGTGGTCAGCAGATCACGCAGGATATTTTCGCCGGCGTATTTGAGCAGCTTGCTCCGCTCCCGCTCCATCCGTTTTCTGAAATTGTCAAATTCGGCGGCAAGCCGCATCATTTGATCACGGGTGTCTCCCAGTTCCCGCTGCAAGGTGTCCACTTCGGTCTCCTGGTCTTCTTCGGCCTCCGCAACAACTGCCACACTGCTCAGGTCTTCGGAAACATCTGCAGCACGCTCACCGGCAGATTCCTGTTCTTTCGCCTCGTCTACCACCTACGCTCTCCTTGTTCTGAGTTCCTGTTGCCTTGCCCATAGCTCAGGCCCGATTGCCGCGAGTGCTTGCGGTTAGGCCGGTCAAATCTGGTGCCAACAATAAGTATGGCAAAAACCAGTGTCAAGGGAAGGAAACCAGGATTTACAAGGGAAAACATAGCGGAAAATCCGAGGAAAAACGCAAGAAAGCAAAAGCAAAAGCACAAAAAAGCCCCTGTCGCCGACAGGGGCGACAGGGGCTGCAGCAGATCAGCAATCAGACCCTCGTCAGCAACAATGGTCACAGGTCTGATGCGAATTGACATAGCGCTTTATGCTGCTGGCAATGGTATTGAAAATTTTAACAAAATCCTCCTCGTCCTTCTCCAGCAGGGTGATCCGGAAGCCCTGCAGGTCGGTGGCAAAGGAGGAAAGGGGCACCACGCAGATGCCGGTGGCCCCCAGCAGGTAGTAAACAAAGCGCTTGTCCGGCTGGATATTGGACCCGGAAACCAGACGCTCCACGGTTTCACGCACCTCGTCGATCTCGATCGGCAAGGTCTGATGATGATTGAGCACCCACTCTTCAAAGACCGCACTCATGTAGAAGGCGCCGTTGGTCCGGTTCACGAGAAGCCCTTTGACACCCTTGAGAATATTATAGGCCAGGTTGGAATAGCGTTCGTAGCGCTTGATCCGGCTCTTGAGATGCACCTTATACTCGGGATGCTCCTTAATCCGGGGCAGAACGGCCTGCGGCAAGGTGGTTGAACAAACCTCGAGCATCTTGGCGTTGAGGATCGACTGGACGTAGGTGGCAAACATCGGATCGCGGCGACGGTTATAGACCTCGATCCAGCCGCAGCGGCTGCCCGGCCAAGGCATTTCCTTGGAGATGCCGCGCATGCAGATCGCCGGCACCTTGTCGCCGATCACCGTGCAGAGCGGCGCTGAAACCGTGCCATTATAGGTCATGTTTTGGTAGATCTCGTCGCAGATAATGAAGAGATCGTTCTTCTCGCAGATCTCGACAATCGCCCGCATCACATCCGCAGGATAGACTGCACCGGTAGGGTTGTCCGGGTTGATCACCAGGATGCCTGCCACCGCCGGATTGTACTTAATGTGATTCTCGATATCCTCGAGATCCGGGTACCAGAGATGGTTGGGATCAAGAATATAGGTCACCGGCTGGTCACTTGCGTGCGCGGCCTCGGCTGAGGAATGGGTGGTATAGCTCGGCGTGGGCACAATCACCCGGGCTGTCGGTTTGAGGAACCCGAAAACCTTGGAGATCGCATCGCCCAGACCGTTAAAAAAAATGACGTCATCGGCATCGATCTGAACCCCACCCATGCTATTCGTGCAGGCAGCCACATACTCCCTGGTCGCAAGCAGCCCTTTGGTCGGGCTATAGGCATAGGTGGCATCTTCGCGCACCGCCTCGGCCACGATCTCTTTCATCCAGTCCGGGACCTGCTCACCCTTGGCGATAGGATCACCAATATTCTCCCAGTTGACTTGCACTCCCATCTTCTGGAGTTTCTCGCCGACACAGACAATATTGCGGATTTCGTAATTCAGTTCACCCGCACCGATGTGCAAAATATCAGTTCGCATTGCGATAATTCAGTCAAGCAACCATTGATTATTCAAAAAGAAAGAAGACGCTATCCCCCGCATCAAACTCCGTGTCGAAACGAGACAATCTTCATTGTATGAAAAAACAAGGAGGGGTCTTACCACAGGGGAAAGAAGGCGTCAACCGCCCATTTAACAGGACTGCAACAGCGACGACACCCTGTCCAGAGGCCGAGACGGTGCAAGCTGCGGCCCTTGTGCCTGATCACACCCATGATCGCGGAGAAAAACCAACTGATCCTCCTGTTCGACCCCATCGACGAGCACGGTCAGGCCGAGGGTGCGGGCCAAGGCGATAATGGCTGCCACCAGGGTCGAGGCTTCCTGATCTTTGGGCACGCACGCAAACAGTTGGCGGTTGATGGCAAGACGTTGGACCGGCACCTGTTGCAGACGGGCCAAGCGAACAGCGGTCCGCAGTGAAATCAACCACCGCCAGTCCCACGCCAAGACCGGCAATCCGGGCAAGGAGTTCCAACTCCTGGGCGGTGGCGTCGGCAACTGCCCGCTCCCGCAGCCCCAGAATCAGGAGACCGGGCGCAATCGCAGAGCGGGCGAGTTCCCGCTCAAGCATAGGGAGAAAATCAGCATCAAGCAGCTGGCGGGAGGCGATTTTGATGGTGATTGGCACACACACCAAATCCTGCTCCTGCCAGGATCGCAGGGCCTGGCAGGCTTCCGCCACCGACCACCGGCTCACCGCGGCCAGCATACCGCATTCATCGGCGGCGGCAAGAAAGGCGCCGGGCAGCAGCAGGCCCATTTCCGGATGGTTCCAGTGGAGCTGGGTCGCAAAACCGGTCAGATGACCGCTTCCCAGCGCGTACTGCGGCAGACAATCGAGACACAATGCGCCCGAATGCATAGCCTCCCGAAATTGCCGCTCATCCAGATGCGGCCGCTGCCCGTTATGCGCAATCTCCCGGCGGTAAAACTGATAATTGCTGCGGCCGATCTCCTTAGCCGCGTACAGGGCGATGTCGGCGCACTTGATCACCCCTTCAATCTCACCGGAATCGTTTGGAAAAATAGCAATGCCTATACTGGTGGTGATGTGGAGCCCGTGCCCCTTGGCAAAGATCGGCTCGGTCAGGGCCGCCATGATCTTTTCGGCGACCACGGCTGCATCCTTGCGGTTGCCCACAGCCTCAAGGACAAAGACAAACTCGTCGCCACCCAACCTGGCCACGGTATCAGACTGCCGGCACTGCCGTTGCAGCCGCACCGCCACCTCAACCAGCAGAGCGTCGCCGACATCGTGGCCCAGGGAGTCGTTAATGCTCTTGAACCGATCAAGATCGAGAAAGAGGATGGCCACGCCGGTCCGATTACGCTCGGCTTTATTGATCGCCTGGGTCAGCCGGTCACGAAACAGCAGCCGGTTGGGCAGGCCGGTGAGAGTGTCGTGGTGCGCCAGTCGGTAGAGGTGCGACTGGCTGTCGCGCAGTTCTTTTTCGATGCGCAGCCGGTCGGTGATGTCCCGCGCCACCTCAATGATGCCGTACAATTGCCCCTGACCATTTCTCAACGGCGAGACCTCAAGCTCAAAGGTGTTGTTGACGTTGTTGCCGTGGTAGGGATTATGCAGAAGCTTGGTCGGGCGCTGCTGGTTGCGGACTTCGCTCACCGGACAAGGAAAACGCAGATCCTGGCAAGGGGTGCCGGCACCGCAGAACAGTTGATGGCACTTCTGTCCTTGGAGGGTCTTGATTTGCCCATTACCGCGGACCAGAAGGGCGGCGGACTGATTAATCAGGAGAAGGTTGAAATCGAGATCAATGACCATCACCGGATCACCGGCACTGTCGATCACGGTCTGCAGAAAATTACGCTCAATATCAACCGCGTCGTGCAACTGCTGCTGCACCACCGCCAGCGCCTGCTCCTGGCGCTTCTGCAGGGTGATGTTCTGATGAGTGCCGGTCATGCGCACCGGCATGCTGTTCTCGTCGCGCTCCACCACACGGCCACGGTCAAGAAACCAGGCCCATTCACCCGTCTGTTCCCGAACCCGGTACTCGATCCGGTATTCCTCGGTCGAGCCGGTCAGATGTTCGTTGAGCACGGCCAATACCCGTTCCCGATCTTCCGGGTGAATGAACCGGCGGGCGGTGGCCGGATTTTCTCCGCCTTCCCGGTAGTCAAGGAGTTCCCACTGATCCGGACTGGTGTACATTTCCCCGGTCTTGATATTCCAATCCCACAAGCCGGCCTGGGAGGCGTGCAGGGCCAGCTCGTAGCGTTCCTCGGCCCGTTGCAGCTCCTGCTCCCTGAAGGTGACCGCCTCGAAGACAAAAAGTTGCCGCAAGGCCTGGGTGATGGTCTCGGCAAGTTCGGTCACGACCGCAGTCTCCTCGGGCGAGGGCTCGACTGCCGGAGGCAGGAGAAGGATAAAAAAACCGGAGAGATTGGAAGTGCAACGAAGGGGCGCGCAATAGGCGGCACAAACAGCTGGTTCAACGGATACGGAGCAGAGGCTGCAATCACAGGCGCAACAGATGACGGCCTCGTTGGATTCGGACTGGAGGGCCCGAGTCCCGCAATCCGGCAGTCTTCCTTCCCGCAGTTCAGCCATAACAGAGGTAACTTGCTCGCCGAGTCCGGCTTCGGCGGTAATCATGCCGCCCGCCTCTTTGTCGAGCAACACCACCAAGGCCGAGCGATACACACCCTGCCCGGTAAGACGATCGCAAAGCCCCTGGAGCAAAACGGGCAAGCCCTGCTCTTGAATCAGGAGGCGACAGGCAGAGTAGGCGGACTGCGATAGGGCTGCAAGTCTATTCATTGGATTCAGGGGCCGGGCAGTGGAGTTTCTGGGAACCGCGCAAAGATCAACCGTACGCAATGCAATGGAAATTCGCCTCAGGCGGTTGCAACCACAGCATTTTCTTACCGGTTTCAGTTTATATTATAACTTTTCAGCTTGTTCAAGAGCGTCTTGCGGGTTATCTGCAATCGGCGAGCCGCTTCGCTGCGGTTGCCGCCGGTTTCCTCGAGCGTCTTGAGGATAAGAATCTTCTCTGCTTCTTTCAGGGTGGCGGGCTCCTCTACCTCTCTGGGGGCATTCATCCCGGCCCAGCGCTGGATGACAAGGGGCAGGGCGGCAATATCGAGGTAGTCGCCGCGCATGAGGATCACGCCGCGCTCGATCGAGTGTTCCAACTCGCGAACATTGCCCGGCCAGGGATAGCGATTGAGGACATCCATGCATTCAGGGGTGATGCCGTTGACCAGGCGACCATTTTTCTCGGCAAAACTCTGCAGGAAATAGCCGGCCAGCAGGGGAATGTCGCCTTGCCGGTCGCGCAAGGGCGGCACCTCCAGCTCGACCACCTTGAGGCGGTAGTACAGGTCCTCGCGGAACCGGCCGGCAGCCACCTCTTCCACGAGATCTCGGTTGGTGGCACAGAGGATGCGCACATCCACCCTGATGGTTTCCTGGCCGCCGACCCGCTGCAGTTCATGTTCCTGCAAGACCCGCAACAACTTGGCCTGCATACCGGGCGAGGTCTCGCCGATCTCGTCGAGAAAGAGCGTGCCCCCCTGGGCCTGGACGAATCGGCCCTCGCGGCGACGGTCCGCGCCGGTAAAGGCCCCTCGCTCATGGCCGAACAGTTCCGATTCCAGCAGGGTTTCCGCCAGGGCGGCACAGTTGACCTTCACCAGCGGCCCCCTATTGCGCAGGCTCTTATGGTGCAGGGCGGCAGCCACCAGCTCCTTGCCGGTGCCCGACTCGCCGTTGATCAGAACGGTGGCCTCGGTGGGGGCCACATGGACGATCATCTCCCAGAGGTCCTGCATCGGTGTTGACTTGCCGATGATCCGCCCATCGTCGCCGAAGGGCTGGCCGATATCCAGCGATACGCTTTCCCGCTGACGATGCCCCATGGCCACTTCCAAGGTGGTCCGAAGCCGGTCGAAATCAAGCGGCTTGGTCAGATAATCGTGGGCGCCCTGCTTAATGGCGGCCACGGCCGAATCCACCGAGGAAAAGGCGGTCATAATGACCACCGGGATGGCCGGGTTGATCTCATGGATCCGCTTCAGGGCCTCCATCCCGTCCATAGTGGTCATGCGCACGTCCATGAGGATAGCGTCAAAAGGACCCTGCTCAACGGCAGCCACGGCGGTGGCGCCGTCATCTGCCTCCAGGGCGTCCCAACCCCACTCGGCAAACAGTGAGCGCAGCATGAACCGGTGCACCCGTTCATCATCGACAACAAGAATTTTGGCCCTGGCCTGTGTAGAAACGCTCATGCACCCTCTGCCTTACCTGACTTTAATTTGTCAATCATATCTTGAATATACTAGCATTAAACTGGTAGAATACGCAAATGGAACATACGCTCTTAATCAAAAAGGTGATTGCCGGCGGCAAGGGGCTGGGCGCGCTGGCTGACGGCATGGTGGTGATGGTGCCGGGTGCGCTGCCCGGTGAGACAAGTGACGGTGCACGAGACCAAGGCGCACCGCGGTTTCAAGGAAGCCCGCCTGGTACAGGTTGTCGAATCCTCCCCGGAAAGAGTCACGCCACCTTGCCCGTATTACGACCTCTGCGGCGGCTGCGACCTCCAGCATGCCGCCTATCCGGCGCAACTGACCATCAAACAGCAAATCCTGAGGGAGGCCCTGGAGCGGGCCCACCTCGAACTGCCGCTGGGACAACCAGGCCCCACCCTGCCCTCGCCCCGGCCCTTCGGCTATCGTTCTCGTCTGCGGCTGCATCTCGACCAGAAGGGCCAGCTCGGTTTCCACCAAAGCGCCAGCAATGCGGTGGTCCCGATCCGACAGTGCCTGCTGGCCGTTGAACCGATCAACCGGGTGATCGGCGCGCTGGTCGACGAAGACTGGCCGAAACGGCTCATGGACCAGATTGCCTCTCTGGAACTGATCCACAGTCCGGGAGATGATCGGGTGGTCCTGGTGCTCCGGCCACGCCCCGGCCTGCGGGTTCCCCTGCCCGCAAAACTGTTTGAGCAGATGGACGTACTGGCCGACGAGGTGATCCTGGAAACGGGAAAACCCGACCGCCATCCAAACCATCCTCCCGCACACCTCTTATCCCAGGATTTCGCCTTATCGGGGCATTCCTACCGACTCGACTGGGATCATCGCTGCTTTTTCCAGGTCAACAGCCAACAAAATCCCCGGATGATCGAACTGGCCCTTGGCCTCCTGCACGGGCAGACACAGCCCTTCACCGCCCTCGATCTCTTCTGCGGCATGGGCAATTTTTCCATTCCGCTGGGTCTTGCCGGTGCAACGGTGACGGGTGTCGAACATAACCGGCGGAGCATCCACTGGGCCGAACACAACAGCCGCAGCAATGGACTGACAACGGCCCGTTTCATCGCCGAAGATGTCGAGCAGCAGTTGCAAACCCTTGTGGCCCGCAAAGCCCGGTTCGACTGCATCCTTTTCGATCCGCCACGCCAGGGACTGGGCAAGGCCGCCTCCCTCCTGCCGCTTGCTTGAACCGGAACGGATCATCTCCGTCTCTTGCGACCCTGCAACCCTGGCCCGCGACCTCGCCCTGATCTGCAAGGGCGGCTACCGCCTCACCCGCCTCACCCCGGTCGATATGTTCCCCCAGACCCACCACATCGAATCCGTCTCTCTCCTTGAAAGGAATTGACATCGACAGCGCTGCGCACTATTTTGGCGCCTTTATTCCTCACTCAGTGTATTTTCTTCCTGTACCTACGTCGCCCCTTCGTTTTACCCACGGATAAGGCGCAACCCTTTCAATCTTCCTTGCAGACATCCAGATGGAAACAACAAGCAATCTTCTCAAGCAGCGGCGGGAAAAAGCCGACTCTCTGGCGGAAGCCGGCGTCAAACTGTTCAGCAATACCTTCAAAGGCACCAACACCCATCGCTGACATTCTCCCCCAGGGCGAGACCCTGACAGCGGAATGCCATGACGATTCCGGCACCATCTACCGTGTCGCCGGCCGGGCCATGTCGATGCGCAAATTCGGCAAGGCCGCCTTTTTCCACCTCCAGGACGCCTCCGAACGCATCCAGATTTATGTCCGTCGCGATCTTTTAGGAGAAGAAGCAGTACAACCATTTCAAAAAATGGGATGTGGGCGACATCGTCGGCGTCGAAGGAAGCCTGTTCAAAACCAAGACCGGCGAACTGTCACTGGAGGCAGCCAGCGTGCAGATGATCACCAAGTCGCTGCGGCCCCTGCCGGAAAAATTTCACGGCCTCACCGATGTCGAGACCCGCTATCGCCAGCGCTACCTCGATCTGATCGTCAACCCCGAGGCGCGCGAGGTGTTCAAAAAACGGGTGGAGATCATCCGTCTGATCCGCGAATTTCTCAGTAATCGCGGATACATGGAGGTTGAGACCCCGATGATGCAGCCGGTCCCCGGCGGCGCCACGGCCAAGCCCTTCCGGACCCATCACAATGCGCTCGACATGGATCTCTACCTGCGCATCGCCCCGGAACTCTATCTCAAACGGCTTCTGGTCGGCGGCTTTCGAAAAAGTTTTCGAGATCAACCGCAATTTCCGCAACGAGGGCTTGTCCACCCGCCACAACCCTGAATTCACCATGCTCGAGTTCTACCAGGCCTACTCCACCTACCACGACCTGATGGATCTGACCGAAGAGATGGTTTCCTGGCTGGCCCACGAGGTGACCGGATCCATGGATATCACCTACCAGGGTATGCCGGTGAACCTGGCCCCGCCTTGGCAACGCTACACCATGGAAGAGGCCCTGGAGAAAATTGCCGGCCTTGACCCGGCCATTCTCAGAGATGACTGTCGCGGTTATGGCGCTGGCCAAGCAGAAAGGTATCGAGCTCCAGCCAGGAGCCGGTCCAGGCAAGGCCAAGACCGAACTCTTCGAGCTGCTGGTTGAGGAAAAATTGATCGATCCGACCTTCATCACCTCCTACCCCACCGAGGTCTCGCCGCTGGCCCGGCGTAACGAGGATGACCCCTCGGTCACCGATCGGTTCGAGCTGTTCATCACCGGCCGGGAAATCGCCAACGCCTTTTCCGAGCTCAACGACCCGGTCGATCAGCTGCAGCGGTTCCAGAAACAGATCAGCGAACGGGGCAATGACGACGAAATTCATCCAGTCCTGGACCGCGACTATGTCCGCGCCCTGGAATACGGCATGCCGTCAGCGGCCGGCGAGGGCATCGGTATCGACCGGTTGGTCATGCTGCTGACCGACGCGCCCTCGATCCGCGACGTCATCCTCTTTCCCCAGATGAAACCGGAAATTGCCGAGTGACGAGGGCTCATGGCCTCTTTTGAGTGGTTCGTCAGCCTGCGCTATCTGCGGGCCAAGCGCAAACAAAAATTCATTTCGCTGATCACCGTCATCTCCATTCTCGGGGTGGCGGTCGGCGTGCTGGCGCTGATCGTGGTCCTCTCGGTCTACACCGGCTTCACCGAGGGGCTGCGCGACCAGATCATCGGCGTCAACGCCCATGTCCTGGTGCAACGCTTCGGTTCATCCATCAACGACAGCGAGGGTATCACAGCCAAGATCGAGGCCGTTGCAGGGGTTGAGGCCACCACGCCCTTTATCTACGGCCAGGCCCTGATCAGTTCCGCCACCCATTCAACCGGCGTGGTGCTGCGGGGGATCGACGCCAGCCTCCGCCATGCGGGTGCTCAGTATCGGCCAGAAAATGACCGCCGGCCAACTGACCGATCTCGACAAACCCCTCGAAGTACCGGCCATTGTCCTTGGCCGCGACATGGCCCGGCAGCTTCAGGTCGGTGTTGGCGACCGGGTGCGGCTGATCTCGCCCAACGGGCCGCTCTCGCCCATGGGCGTCCTCCCTAAAATCCGCACCTGCGTGGTGGCAGGCATCTTCGAGACCGGGATGTTCGAGTACGACTCCACCATCGGCTACATCAATCTGGACACGGCCCGCAGCCTGACCGACCAGCGCCAGGGGGTGCATGGCATCGAAATCCGGGTCCGGGATATCGACCAGGCCGACCGGGATTGCCGCAGCCGTTCGCCAGGCGCTGGGTCAGGGATACTCGGTGCGCGACTGGATGCAGCTCAACCAGAACCTGTTCGCCGCTCTCAAGCTCGAAAAAATAGGCATCTTCATCGCCCTCGACCTGATCATCCTGGTGGCGGCGCTCAACATCATCAGCGCCCTGATCATGGTGGTCATGGAAAAAAACCGCGACATCGCCATCCTTAAATCCATGGGCGCCACCACCAAGGCCATCATGCGCATCTTCTTCTACCAGGGCATGGTTATCGGCCTCTCAGGCACGGCGCTCGGCGTGGCCAGCGGCCTGAGCCTCTGTGCCCTGCTCAAACGCTACAAAATCATCGAGCTGCCGAGCAACGTCTACCCCATGTCCACCATGCCGATCAAGGTGGTGCCGCTCGACGTGACCGTGATCGCCGTCTCCGC
Source organism: uncultured delta proteobacterium (assembly GCA_963733595.1). Taxonomy (GTDB): domain Bacteria; phylum Desulfobacterota; class Desulfobulbia; order Desulfobulbales; family Desulfobulbaceae; genus Desulfobulbus. Next base: position 97,039 of record CAVTDN010000011.1, read on the forward strand.
CATCCTCATCACCCTGGCCGCCACCCTCTATCCCTCGTGGAAGGCGTCGCGGATCCGGCCGGCCGAGGCCCTCAGCTATGAATGACGTCCCGCTCCTCCAGGCCACCTCCCTCTGCCGGTCGTACCGCAGCGGCCACGACACCATTACCGTACTCAACGAAGCCGATCTCATTGTCCAGCCCGGCGAGATGACAGCCATCGTCGGGGCCTCGGGCTCCGGCAAGACCACCCTGCTGCAGATACTGGGCACCCTGGATGCGCCGGACTCGGGTCAGCTTTTCTTCCGCGGCAATGAACTGACCGGCAAAAGCGAACCGGACCTGGCGGGGCACCGCAACAGCCACATCGGCTTTATCTTTCAGTTTCATCACCTCCTCCCCGAATTTTCGGCACTGGAGAACGTGATGATGCCCGGCCTGATCAACGGCCGCCCACGAGCCGCGCTCAAAGACAAGGCACAGCACCTGCTTGAGCGGGTCGGATTGGGCGAGCGGTTGAGCCACCGCAGCGGCGAGCTCTCCGGCGGCGAACAGCAGCGGGTTGCCCTGGCCCGGGCCCTGATCATGGACCCGGCCCTGCTCCTGGCCGACGAACCCACCGGTAACCTCGATGCTGCGAGCGGTAACCGGGTCTTTACCCTGCTGCGAGAAATGAGCAAAAATCTCGGTCTGGCCGTGGTCATGGTCACCCATAACATGGAACTGGCCCGTTCCATGGACCGCTGCCTCAACCTGGCCGACGGCCGCCTCCACCCCTTCGCCCCACCTTCCCAAGGAGACTGACCATGCCCAGCCGCCATATCTGTCGCCGATTGTTGGTTCTTGCAGCCGTTCTCCTCCTTACATCCGGCTGCGGCCAAGCGAAACCTTCGGCCCAAACCTCACCGAAAATCGAACCGCAAGAGCAAGCCGCCGCTTCCGCTCCAAGTGACCGCGCCCGAGCCGAACACTGAAGCAGCGAACGGTACCTGCCGGGACGAATACTCCATCCGAAACAGCGAACGGCACCGGGACGCCTGTTTTCACCTGCAACCGGGAGCCACAACAACCAAAGTTATCAAACAACAGGTACCGGGAAAAACCGGAAAGGCCGCCAAAACCGCCCAATCAAGCACCAGAAAAGGACAAAAAAACACTGCCAAAGCACCCGCGACCACGGAAACGAAAGTGGTGCAGACAACCGGGCGTTGCCAGCCGCAAAGCTTGATCTATGCCCGCTGCCGCACTGGTTTCATGACCTGCCGACTGGGCGACACCAGCCCGGTACAATGGTTTGCCTGCGCAAAAAAAAATAACAGCACTTCTTTCAGCCCGGTAGCCGGTTCGGTCATGGTCCTGGACGTCAACACCCGCCGCGGCATGCCCACCGGCCACCCTGCCTATGTTGAAGAGGTTAAAAAGAACAAGGATGGCACGTGGACCCTGCGCATCAGCCACACCAACTACGACCGCAAATGCCACCTCGACCTGGACGCCCAGGTCCTCTTCGACCCCAAACACATGACGGCTTCCTTTGCATCCGGTCCCTGGGGCCCCTGGGCCAAGGATTTGAAGGTTCTGGGCTTTATCCTGCGCTAAGCCCCTGGCGGCGACGAGAGCAATACAGTTGCTTTTCCCCCTTTCACCGAACCCCATGCCGCACTCTCCTCCCGACGCGATGCGCAAGAGCCTGCTGGACAAAAGTCGAACGGCTCTCCCCCTTGGAACTGGCAGTGCTGCAGGTTTTAGCTGTGGCGGCCGAACCGGCCTCAAACGGCACAGTGTTCGAGATCTGCACCAAAGCCGGCCTAAACCTAAGGGATGAAACGGATGACACCCTGCTGCGGTCTCTCGCGCCCCAGTTGCGGCGACTGAGAAATCTCCAACTCATCAACGAAAACAATCTGGTCAACGAGCTGATCGTGGAGGTCATCGCCCGGCGGCTTTTTGCCGACAAACAAACCAGCGTCGTGCCGCCAGCGGCCGCAGAAAAACCAGAAAAGCCGTTCCCGAACCGCACCGGTGCCAAGACCCGAGCACCCAAACCGGTTTCCCTGCCGATGCCCATTCCTCTGGCTCGGGCTGTGGTTGGCGCGGTTCAAGCCATTCTGCCCGAGCCCACCTCGGTCTATTACCTGACCGGTCAGCGATTGGCCTCTGCCTGCAACCGGATCTTGCGAGAGTTGCGCATCGCCCTGCTCAACGGCAACAACCGTCGCCTGGAAGCGCTGACCAATACCCTGCTCACGCACTGCCATGCACACGCCAATTCTGTCGATCCATTGGTCCGCCTGGTCAATAACCCCTTCGATGCCGCCTGGTTCGGAACCCTCCCTCCCCAATGGCAGGCCCGGATCCTCTCACGAATTTTCACCCACACGTTTTTCAGCCTGGAAGCTGACAGGGAAGCTTTAGATCTTGCCCTCAACTCGTCCCTGCGGGCAACGGTATTGTCCGATGACCGGGTGGAGCTCACTTTCAACCTGATCATCCGCCTCATTCTGGGTGGGCAAACAATGCAAGCCCGGCTACTCATCGAGGAGATCAGCCACAACGACACCAACAACTATTCGTTCGGGTTCGGTGGCTGGATCGCCCTGATCGAGGGGCGATTGGAGGAGGCGCTGAACCTCTTTGAGAGTGATCTCAAGGAACTGCGCCGAAGGCAGGGTAAGCGTACCATTTTTTTCGCCAGCTACGCCGCACCCCTCTTTCTCCTGGCGTTGCTTCGCAAGGGAGATGCCGCCAGCCTCAACAAGGCCGGCGTCTATCTCAACCAGGCCCTGCGCCGTAGCGCAACATTTCACCTTCATGACCGTGCCCCTTGCCGCCCTTGAGGCCATGCTGGGTAGCCAAAACGGACTTTCCCCCGAGGCTGCCCTTCGGCCGCTGCAACCCTTTATCAAGGACTGGCAGAAGATCGAGGGCGGACCGGGGCCGCTGCTTGTCGGCATGGCGCTATTTTCCATCAAGGGGCGCCTGACCCGGAAAGAGATCGAAATCCTCGACCGATATTGTGCCCGCTCTCACGAAGCCGGACTCGATTGGCTGGTCATGGAGTATGCCGAACTCCTCTGCCGGGCCGACAAGGAAACACCCAGTCGCCGCGATGTTATCCGTACCATCCGCAATGCGTTCGGGCCTGGTGCCCTTGACAGCGGGTATCGAGGTCGAGGAGCCATGGCGCAAAAGCCTCCGCGCTCTGCGGATGGCGGCCGAAGGTGCGGACAAAAAAGCCAAAGGGGCAGACGACACCTCCCGAACCCGCATCATCTATCTGCTTCGTTTTACCAAGACCGGGGCACTGGCGGAGATCAGTCCGCTTGAGCAAAAACTCAACGCCAAAGGGGGCTGGACCAAGGGCCGGCCAATTGCCCTGCAGCGGCTGGTCCAGCGGCGAAAAACTGGAAGGGCTGACCGAGGCCGACCAGCCGTTGCGAGCCACCATCCGGCGGGTGGATTACTACTACGGCAGTCACCAGTACGAGTTCAACCTCAAGCGGGTCCTGCCCGCCCTTGTGGGCCACCCCCTGCTGTTTCTCGCCGACTCGCCGTCAACACCGGTGGAGGTCATGAAGGGTGAGCCGGAGATCCTGGTGCTGGCCAAAGGCGAGGACTTGGTCGTCCGTTTCATGCCTGAAATTGCCGCCGAAGAACGCCATGTCCTGGTGCGGGAAACGCCCACCCGCTACCGGTTGGTGGAATGTACCGAGGCCCACCATCGCCTGGCGCGAATTATCGGAACCAAAGGGTTGGCACTTCCGGCCGCAGCCAAGGACGAGGCCGCCTCGGTTCTGGCCATGGTCTCCTCACTGGTCACTGTCCACTCCACCATCCCCGGCACAGCCCATTCGGTGGAGACGGTCACGGCTGATCCCAGACCCCGGGTCCATCTCCTGCCCCACGGGGAGGGCTTCCGCCTGGAAATTCTGGTCAAACCCCTGAACGAGGGAGGTCCGTACCTCAGACCCGGTCAAGGGGCTAAAAACCTGATGGCCGACGTCGGCGGCCGCAGATGCCAGACAGAACGTGATCTGAAGGAAGAAAAGACGCGGGTCGCGAACCTGGAGCGCAGCCTTCCCAGCCTCACCACCCTGCCCGAGATGGACGGCCAGTGGTTCCCGGAAACCCGAGGAGGCCTGCAGGTGCTGCTCGAACTGCAAGAGGCCCAGGAGCGTGGCGAAACCGTGGTCGAATGGCCCGAAGGCGAGAAACTGAAGATCGGCAAACCTGTGTCCTTTGCCAACCTGCACTTGTGTCTTCGCGGTGCGAACAACTGGTTTGAGATCGAGGGTGAACTGCGCGTGGATGAGGAGCGGATTCTCAACATGAAAGAATTGCTCGAGTTGCTGCAGACCACCTCTACTCGTTTCCTCCCCCTGGGAGAGGGTCAGTTCGTCGCTCTGACCCGTGAACTGCGCAAACGGCTGGACGAGTTGGCGGCCTATGTCGATAAGCGGGGCAAAAAGATAGGATTGCATCCCCTGGCAGCCCTGGCCCTGGAGGATTTCACCGAGCAGATCGGCGGGCTTGATGCTGATCCCCAGTGGTATGAGCGCCTGGCCCACATCCGCGAGGGGTTGGCGCAAACGCCGCGCCTGCCCTCAACGCTGAAGGCCCGACTGCGAGATTACCAACGAGAAGGCTTTCAGTGGCTGGCCCGGCTGGCGCATCTCGACTTTGGCGCCTGCCTGGCTGACGACATGGGTCTGGGCAAAACCGTCCAGGCCCTGGCGGCCATCCTCCACCGCGCCCCCCTGGGGCCGACCCTGGTTGTTGCCCCGACTTCGGTCTGCGCCAACTGGCTGAACGAGGCCCGGCGCTTTGCGCCCACCCTCAACCTCATTCCCTTCGGCGGCGCCGATCGCGAGACCCAGGTGGCCGCTCTTGGCCCCTTCGACGTCATGGTTTCCAGCTACGGTTTGCTCCACCAGGAGTCCCCTCTGCTCACCTCGGTGGAATGGCAGACCGTGGTCCTCGACGAGGCTCAGGCGATCAAGAATGCCACCACCAAACGCTCGCAAGCGGCCATGCACCTCAAGGCCCAGTTCAGGGTCGTGACCACCGGCACGCCGATCGAGAACCATCTCAGCGAATTCTGGACCCTGTTCAACTTTATCAATCCCGGACTGCTCGGCTCAAAAGAGCGATTCAACACCCGCTTCGCCGCGCCTATCGAACGGCAAGGTGACCGCGAGGCCAGCCGACGGCTGAAAAAATTGGTGCAGCCCTTCATCCTCCGCCGTCTCAAATCCCAGGTGCTTGAGGAACTGCCGCCGCGCACCGAGGTGGTTCTTCAGGTGGAAATGAGCCCTGCAGAGACCGCCTTTTACGAGGCCTTGCGACAGAAGGCCCTCGAGAGAATCGACGCCGAAGAGGGGACTAACGGGCAGAGACCGATGCGGATCCTGGCCGAGATCACCCGGCTCCGCCAGGCCTGCTGCCACCCGAGGCTGATCCTGCCCGAGAGTCCGCTTGCCGGTGCCAAGCTCACCCTTTTTGGCGAGGTGGCGGCCGAATTGCTGGAAAACGGCCACAAGGCCCTGGTCTTCAGCCAGTTTGTCGGCCATCTCGCCCTGATCCGCGAATACCTTGACGCACACGCCATCCCCTACCGCTATCTCGACGGCTCCACCCCTCCCAAGGAGCGGCAGCGCGAGGTCGAGGCCTTTCAGGCCGGCGAGGGCGATCTCTTTCTCATCAGCCTCAAGGCCGGCGGCCTGGGACTCAATCTCACGGCAGCGGACTATGTCATCCACATGGACCCCTGGTGGAATCCGGCGGTGGAGGATCAAGCTTCGGACCGGGCGCATCGCATCGGCCAGGAGCGGCCGGTAACCGTCTACCGGCTGGTGGCCCAGAACACCATCGAAGAAAAAATCGTCCGCATGCACGCCGAAAAACGCGACCTGGCCGACAGCCTGCTCGATGCAACTGATACGAGCGCCAAGATCTCGGCCGACGAACTGCTCCGGCTCATTCGGGAACCGTAGGCACATCAGACCTGATCCTCGATGTGACATCGCCAATATTTCCCTTGGAGTCTCTGCACTATCCCACTGACTTTTCCAAAGGGAAGGACCATGTTCAAGCAGATTCCCCTCATTCTGCTTTTTGCTGCAAACCTGTTTCTGGGCCTCATGCCCCCTGCCCATGCCCAAACACCCAACGTCCAGACTCAGGTACCCGGCGACCAGATGGGGAGATTGAACGACCCGGACGGCAAGCCGCTCTTCCCCAAAGCCACCATCTGAAAAGAAAAAATACATCCACCTCATTCCCCAAGACTCTGCAGGAAAATTCGTCATGAAATTCAGCTGTTCCATGTATCCCATAGCCCGGATGCAGAGCAACAAAATCCGGCGCACACCTTGCCGGTGTCACACCCTTTTTTTCCACGAAATATGCCCGGCTCCATCCAGGCAGCCCTCTCCGCAAATCCGTAAATAAAAAAGCCGCTTCCCTCACGGGGAAGCGGCTTTGCGAAATACACCCAGAAAACAAATGGCCCATCATTCGGCCGCCTGTCCTCTTTTTCTCATCCCATCACGATAAATACTCCAAGGCAATCTTGAGCATCCTGCGTACCGGCTCGGCGGCGCCCCAGAGCAGCTGATCGCCGACGCTGAAGGCGCTGAGGTACTCGGGCCCGAGGTTCATCTTGCGCAGGCGGCCCACCGGGATGTCGAGGGTGCCGGTGACCCGGGCCGGGGTCAGTTCCTTCAGGGTCTGTTCCTTGGTGTTCTCCACCAGGTAGACCCACTGGTTGTGGCCGGCGATGGCCTGCTCGATCTCGGCCAGCGGGATGTCCTTTTTCAGCTTAATGGTGAAGGCCTGGCTGTGGCAGCGCATGGCGCTGATGCGGACGCAGCAGCCGTCAATCGGAATCGGCTGACCGGTATTGCCCAAAATCTTGTTGGTCTCGGTGATGCCCTTCCACTCCTCACGGGTCTGGCCGTTGTCCATGGCGGTGTCGATCCAGGGAATGAGACTGCCGGCCAGCGGCGCGCCGAAATTGCTGATCGGGAAGGCCGGGTTGCGCAGGGTTTCGATCACATTGCGGTCAAGGTCAAGAATGGCTGAGGCGAGTAATCCAGCAGATTCTCGGCGTTCTCGCCGACCAGCCGCATCTGGTCGACCAGCTCGCGCATGTTCTTGGCCCCGGCACCGGAGGCGGCCTGGTAGGTCTGGCTGCTGATCCATTCCACCCAGCCCTGCTCAAACAGCCCGCCCAGTGCCATCAGCATCAGGGAGACGGTGCAGTTGCCGCCGATATATTTCTTGATGCCCTTGGCCAGGGCCTGGTCGATGACCGCGCGATTCACCGGGTCAAGGACGATGATCGCGTCCTCATCCATGCGCAGCTTGGAGGCAGCGTCGATCCAGTAGCCCTGCCAGCCCCTCTGCATCAGTTGCGGATAGACCTCGCCGGTATAGCTGCCGCCCTGGCAGGAGACGATGATGTCCATCTCCGCCAGCAAGGCCGCGTTGCCGCCATCGAGCAGTTCATAGACCGTGCCGTTGACCTCGGGTCCCGCCTGACCGGCCTGCGAGGTGGAAAAAAAGCGGGCCTCGTAGCCCTGAAAATCCCCTTCCTGCCGCATCCGCTCCATGAGCACGGAGCCGACCATGCCGCGCCAGCCAACTAATACCTACTTTTTTCATACTCTCCTTCCGCTGTTGTTCAATGTGTTACCCCTACGATCAATGCAGGCGAAAATATCCTTTCAGTTCATCGGCAATCACCGGGGCCACCGAATAGATCTGGAGGAGTTCGTCACTCTCCCGCCCCGGATAGGTATCGGCACCGATGATGCAGCCGATGCCCTTTTCAACAAACCGTTCCCTGGCGCCCCCGGCCAGCACCAGATGGGTGGCCATGACCATGACGCCGACGGCGCCGGCCTGGTAGCAGCGATCCACGGTCTGAAGCATGGAGCCGCCGGTGCGGATCATGTCGTCGCAGATGATCGCGGTCCGCCCCCGCACTGCACCGGACAACTGGCCGACGATGGTCTGATCGACATCGTAGCGGTCCTTGTTGGCAGCGGTGTGCGGGCAACCCAGCAACCCGGCCAGCCGCGCCACCCGCTTGGAAAAGCCGTAATCCGGCGACACCAGCACAATATTGTCCAACTGCATCTGCCGGATCTTCTCCGACCGCCACCCGCTCGGTCCAGAGGTGGCGGGTACGGACCTCGCCGGTATGGGCATGCATCACCGATTCCGAATGGAGATCAAGAAAGGCGACATAGTCGGGCCGGGCCCGGAAGATCTGCCGGGTGCGGGTGATGCCCTTGGGGATCTCGCCGGAGTCGGGTTTGGCCCGCTCCATGGTCGAGTAGCCCAGATAGGGGATGACCACGTTGACCGACAGGGCGTTCCAGTAGCGGGCCCCGGCGATCAGGTCGATCAGTTCCTGATGGGCGGTGTCGTCCGGGGTGTTGGCGATGATCACCAGATCGTGTGCCGGCGATGTCCCGAGGAAAGGCATGGAAGATTTCACCGTCGGCAAAGGTCCGGGTGATCATCTCGGTCACCGGGATGTCCAGTTCCTTGGCCACATCGGCAGCCATCCGGGTAGCGCAACGGTTGCTGATCAGAATAATGTTTTTTCTTCGCGGCATGCCCGGCCTCCTTGCTGACGCTTTCTACGCCAGGATTTCGCCGACGATCGCATCTCCCATGGCGACAGTGGAAACCGGGGTAACGCCGGGCGTGGCGATGTCCCGGGTCATGATTTTTTTGTCGAGAATCGCCGAGACTGCCGTCTCGATGGCTGCCGCCGCCTGATCCTGTCCCAGGCTGTACTTGAGCATCATCGCGGCCGAGAGAATCTGGGCAATCGGGTTGGCAATTCCCTGACCGGCGATATCCGGGGCGGAACCGCCGGCCGGTTCGAACAGCCCGAATTTGGAGCTGTTGAGACTGGCCGAGGCCAGCATGCCCATGGAGCCGGTCAGCATGGCGGCCTCATCGGAAATGATGTCGCCAAACATGTTGCCGCAGAGCATGACGTCGAACTGGTGCGGATCGCGGACCAGCTGCATGGTGGCGTTGTCGATGTAGATATGGTTCAGCTCGACATCGGGAAAATCTTTGGCCACCTCCTTGACCACCTCGCGCCAGAAGACCATGCAGGTCAGCACATTGGCCTTGTCCACCGAGGTCACCTTGCGCTGACGCAGACGGGCGGCCTCAAAGGCCATGCGGGCGATGCGTTCGATCTCGGAGCGCTTGTAGATCTTGGTGTCCCAGGCCCGTTCGTCGGGACCGCTGCCGTCGCGGCCCTTGGGCTGACCGAAATAGATGCCCGAGGTCAGCTCACGCACCACCAGGACATCAAAACCGTCGCCGACGATGTCCGGCCGCAGCGGACAGGCCCCGACCAGGGCCTTGAAGACCTTGGCCGGCCGCAGGTTGCAGAACAGGTCAAAATGCTTGCGCAGGGGCAGGAGCGCGGCCCGTTCCGGCTGCTGCGCCGGCGGCAGGTTTTCCCATTTGGGGCCGCCCACCGAACCGAACAGGATGGCCTCGCTCTCTTCGCAGACCTTCAAGGTCGATGCGGGCAGGGCTTCGCCATGGTTGTCGATGGCAATGCCGCCGACATCGGCGCGTGGTGTAGCTCGAGAGAAAAACCGAATTTTCGCTGAACAGCGTCCAGTACCTTGATGGCCTCGGCCATCACTTCCGGACCGATGCCGTCACCGGCTAAAATCGCAATTTTGTGTGCCATAATCGTCCTCGTCGAGAATCGGAAACATGCCGTGATTGTATGGAAACGAAAAGACTTTGTTACTACCAGATCGACCGCAATTATTCCAGAAAGAAGTGTCAGACCGGCGCAGGCGATGGCCAGCAACCGGGGCGCACCGGAGAACGGCAGAGTCAGGGACGTGGTATCGACGATCCGCCAGGAGCCGAGGGATTTGCTCGATCCCGACCAGGGCCTCTGCCTTGGCCAGCATCAGAACCACCCGCGTTGCCGGAATGACCAGCGACCGGATCAGAGGGAGAAAAAGCCAGCGGTTCGGCCACGGCCCGGCTGGTGATATGGGAAAACCGCCCCTGCCAGTCGGTGGCCTGCGATTCGATCCGGTCGGCAACCACCTCAGTGTTGCGTCAGGCCCAGGGTGCGGATCAGGTGACGAAGAAAGGCAACCCGTTTCTGCCGCGGTTCCACCAGGGTAAAACGGGCTTCGGGCAGGACGCAGGCCAGGACCAGGCCGGGAAAACCGGCACCGGTGCCGACATCGAGCAGATGCACCGGCGTCAGGCGCTTGCAGCAAGGGCACGAGGGTGAGCGAGTCGAGGAAATGATTCTCGATCATCAGGTGCTCCGGGGTGTCGCGGGCGATCAGGTTGATCCGCCGGCTCCACTTCATCAGTTCAGCCAGGTAGACAAGCAGCCGCGCGACGGCCTCCGGACCGAGATTGATCCCCAGTTGCGCAGCGCCTTGCAGCAGCAGTTCGCGCTTATCGCTCACCGAGCCGGACCGCCACCGAATTGCCGTGGGCCGTCAACCCTTCCAGCGCCGCCAGCCGCCGGATATGTTCACCGTCGGCCACCAGGGCCTGGCGCGAATAGGAGATGATCGAGCTCTTCTTCAAAAAAGTTTCCACCCCAAGGGCCGAGGAGATGCGGGCTGTGCCCATGGTCGGCAGGACATGGTTGGGACCGGCGACATAATCGCCCGCCGCCTCGGGAGTCCAGGAACCGAGGAAGATAGCGCCGGCGTGGCGGATGCTTCGGCAGCCATTGCCAGGGCTCGGCGACTTGCAGTTCCAGATGCTCGATGGCAATCTCATTGGCCAGGTCGATGGCCTGCTCCAGGCTGTCAGCGAGCAGGATCAGGCCGCGATCCGCGAGCGCGGTGCGGGCGATCTCGGCCCGGGGCAGTTGCGGCAACTGCTTCTCCAGCTCCTTGACGATTTCGCCGACCAACCGCTCGCTGGTGGTGATCACCATGGCCAGGGCCTGGGGATCGTGCTCGGCCTGGGCCAGCATATCGGCGGCGACAAAGGCCGCTTGAGCGGTTTCATCGGCGACGATCAGCACCTCGCTGGGCCCGGCGATCATGTCGATGCGCACCCGGCCCATCACCTGACGTTTGGCCTCGGCCACATACTGGTTGCCCGGCCCGACGATCACGTCCACCCTGGGGATGGTTGCCGTTCCGTAGGCCAGCGCGGCAACAGCCCAGGCTGAACCGACCTTGTAGACCTCGTCGATGCCGATTTCGCTGGCTGCGACCAAAAGAGCCGGGCTAACGCGACCCTCCGGATTGGGGGGCGTGACCATCACCCGCCGGGCAACACCGGCGATCTGGGCAGGGATGCCGTTCATCAGGACTGAGGACACCAAAGGCGTCGAGCCCTCCTTACCGCCCGGCACATACAGACCGGCACTGTCCACCGGCCGCACCATCCGGCCGGTGATGGTGCCGTCATCCCGGGTCAGCATCCAGGAATCCTCGAGCTCACGCTCGTGGAAACCGCGGATCCGGGCAGCGGCAAATCGCAGGGTCTCACAAAATTTTTCGTCGACCTCACACTGGGCCTGGGCAAATTCCTCCGGGCTGACCCGCAGGCTCTCCAAGGTCATCGCCGGGCTGTCGAATTGCCGGCAGTAGTCGAGCACCGCCCCATCCCCTTCTTGCCGGACGCGAGCGAGAATATCGGTCACCCTCTCCCGACAGCCGCTGTCGCTTTCCTCGCTGAAACGGTTGTGCAAGGCGGCGCGGCGCTGCTGACCTTCGGGGGTATTGATTCTGATCGTCGTTATTTTCATTTCCATTGCACCTGCATCGGTCTCGTTATCGAAAAGTCGGGATGGACCGGCTGAAAAACCGGCGTGTTCTTAGCATGAAAGGACCTGCCTGTCAATTGGAGGCCGGCGCGCTTGCCCGCAACGCTCAGCTGCCATGGCGGTGAAACCATCGTTCCACCTCCTGGACGGTAAAGGTCTTGATCACCGGGCGGCCATGGGGACAGTGGGAAAAAATTGCACTCGCTTCCATCTGCGCCAGCAGCTTGACCATCTCCACCGGCTGCAGGCGGTTACCCGCCTTGATCGCCGCCTTGCAGGCCATGGAGGCCAGGAGGTCATCGACAGCCTGGGGCACGGGCCGGGCAGCCGTCGCCTGCTGTGGCCCCCTGAGCGCGTCGAGCATCTCCCGCAACAAAGGGCCGGGGTCAACATGACTGACCAGGGCCGGGGCCGATTTGATCACATAGGTGGTGTCGCCGAAGCATTCCGCATGCAGGCCAAGGGCGGCCACCTGATCGCCCCGCCGCTCCAGGGTCTCGGCCTGCACCGGCGTCAGCTCGACGGTCACCGGAAACATCAGTGCCTGCTGAGGAATCCTGGCCTCCAGATAGCCCTGAAGGAGTTGGCCGTACAGGAGCCGTTCATGGGCCGCGTGCTGATCGATGACAAAAAACTGACCGTCTTTTTCGCAGAGCAGATAGAGGGAAAACAATTGGCCAATCAGGGTGAGGCCGGAAAAATCCTCGCCGGGACGCGGGTTGTCCGGTGAAACAGCGGGCAAGGGCTCGTTGAGGGGAGGGCGATAGCTGCTGTCGTCTCTGGCATCCGAGGGCGTTCCGGTTACCGGAAGCGATGGCAGTCGCGGCTGCACAGCCGTCGGTTCAGCGGTAGCGAGGAGCCTGAAGGGAGCGGTTGTTTGAGCTGTCTCGCGGTGCTCCAGCGGCCGGTCCATCGCCTGTTGCACTGACGGACGGGTGAACAGGCTGGTCCGCAGGCTCTGCTGGTGCCCGCCCATGGCCTGGGCGACCCGGTCGACAATGAAGCGGTGCACCGCCTCACCCTTGCGGAAGCGAATCTCGCGCTTGGCCGGATGGACATTGACATCGACCTGATCGGGTCCGATGGTGAGCAGCAATGCACCGGCCGGCTGGTAGCCTTTCATAAGAAAGCCCTGCAGACCTTCGCCCACCGCATGGCGGATCATCGCGTCCTGCACCGGCCGGTCGTTGACCAGGATGCGCAGCCGCGCAGACCCGCTCTGCGCCATCTCGGGCAGAAGCAAAAAGCCGTCCAGATCCATCTCCGCGCCATCAGCAACCGCATCGGCCCGCAGCGGCAAAAGCTGGCCCCGATAATGGAAGACCTCGCGCACCCGCCTTTCCAGATCGGCCTCCGGCTGATAATCGAGCACCACCCGGCCGTCGACATGCAGGGTAAAACCGGTACGCGGATGGGCGAGGGCCTGGTTCTTGACCACTTCCTCGATGTGGTGCATCTCGGTGCGGCCGGATTTGAGAAATTTTTTCCGGGCCGGCATATTGCCGAAGAGATGGCGGATCTCGATTACCGTCCCCCGGGGGCAGCCATCCTGATGCACGTCCCGCAGACTGCCGTAACGAATCTCGGCCCTGGTGCCCAGCTCCTGCATCTGCGGCCGGGAGAGGATGGTCATCCAGGAAACCGAGGCAATGCTGGGAATAGCCTCGCCGCGAAAGCCCAGGGTGGCGATGGCAGCCAACTGCCCCTCGTCCATGATTTTGGAGGTGGCATGCCGCTCGATACAGAGCAGCACATCGTCGCCATCCATGCCTTCGCCGTTGTCGGCGACCCGCAAGAGGCCCGTGCCGCTGCCCTCGACATGAATGTCGATGCGGCTGGCCCCGGCGTCCACACTGTTTTCCAACAGTTCCTTGACCACCGAGGCCGGACGCTCCACAACCTCACCGGCAGCGATCTGGTTGGCTAACTGTTCTGAAAGAATCCGTATTCGAGACAAGGGGAGAGAATCTGCGTTTTTCTTTAACGGTGATGAAATCCTGAAATCATGGTAACAACTGCACAAACAGCAGGGCTTGACGGCAGCCAGATGCGCCCGAGCCTCCCGGAGCCAATCCCGTCTTTGCGAACTCAACACTACCGTTTCTTCGTGTTCTTGTCCACCAAACCCTCGGCAAAATCCGAACCGCCCGCAGAACCGCCGCCCTTTCGCGGCTATGTCCTCGACCAGGGCCATCTGGCCAGGATGCTGCTCTCGATCGCCGCAGTGGTGAGCGTCCTGATCGGCACGGTGCTGGCCTGGTTCATGGCGCTTCCCGATATCCGCTCGATCGATGATTACCGGCCGCAGGTGGCGACCCTGATCCTGGATCGAAACAACCGGCCAATCGACGCCATTGCCAAGGAATTCCGCGTGGTCGTCCCCTTTGCCAGCCTTCCCGCCCTCCTGCCCAAGGCTTTTGTCGCCGCCGAAGACAGCCGTTTCTGGGACCATGACGGTCTCGACGGCTGGTCGATCGCCCGCGCGGCCTTCAACAACCTCCGCTCCGGCCGCCGCAGCCAGGGCGGCTCGACCATCACCCAGCAGGTGACCCGGGCTCTCCTCTTGACCCGGGAAAAAAGCTTTCTGCGCAAAATGGCTGAAGCGGTCCTCTCTTTCCGGTTGGAGCGGATGCTGAGCAAGGAGGATATTTTGTTCATCTACCTCAATGAGATCTATCTCGGCGAGGGGGCCTACGGCGTCGAGGCGGCAGCCCGCACCTATTTCGGCAAGAAGGCCAGTCAACTGAATCTGGGAGAGATTGCGCTGCTGGCCGGCCTGCCGCAGTCGCCGAGCAACTATTCGCCGATCAAGCAGCCCGAGGCGGCCAGAGTCCGGCAGCGCTACGTGCTCAACCGCATGGCCGAGGACGGCATCATCACCGCTGAGGCGGCGCGCACCGCCTATGAGCAGGGGATGCCGCTGGCCGGCAACTGGCGCAAATCATTAAACGGCTACTTTGCCCACTATGTCCGCAATCAACTGCTCACAACCTACAAAGAGGCCGATCTTTACGAGAAAGGCCTGAGTGTTGCCACCACTGTCGACAGTGGTCTTCAGGAGGCGGCAGCCAGCGCCGTCCAGGCTGGAGTGGCCAAGGTGGCTGAGCGGCACCCCGGTGACCCCCCGCCGCAAGGGGCGCTGGTGGCGCTGGATACCGGCAGCGGCCGAATCAGGGCGATGATCGGCGGCGCTGACTTCACCGAGAACCAGTTCAACCGGGCCGTGCAGGCCAACCGGCAGCCGGGCTCTGCCTTCAAGCCCCTGTTGTACGCCTCGGCTCTGGAACAGGGCATCCCCCCTGGATCGGTCTTCAATGACACACCGCTCACCCTGTCCAGTGGCGGCGGCAAGTCGTGGCAGCCGCGGAATTTCAAACACGAATATCGGGGATCGATGCCCCTGAGCGAGGCCTTAATCCATTCCAGCAATGTGATCGCCGTGCGCCTGATGCAGCAGGTTGGCTTGCAGAACGTCATCCGCACAGCCCAGAGGATGGGAATCACCGCGCCGCTCGAAGCCGATCTGACCCTGGCGCTCGGGGCTTCACCGATCTCGCTGCTCGAACTGACCGCGGCCTACACCGCCATTGCCAACCAGGGAATGTACCACGCACCGGTGGGCATCACCCGGGTCGGCGACCGGGAAGGACATTTCAAACCCTGGCCGCAGTCGCCGGGCAGACAGGTGATTGCGCCGGAAACCGCCGCCTGGCTGCATACGGTCATGACCCAGGTAGTCCAGCGGGGGACAGGAAAGAATGCGAGCGGCGTCCGCGAGGCCAGTGGCAAGACCGGGACCACCGACAACAACGTCGATGCCTGGTTCATCGGCTCCGCTCCGAATCTGACCACCGGGGTCTGGATCGGTCACGACCGCGACACCCCCCTGGGAACAGGCGAGACCGGCGGCCAGGCTGCCGCCCCGGTGTGGAAGATGTTCATGCTCCAGGCCGTCAACTAAACGAAGCCCCATGGCAACCCAGGACGCTCACTTTGTGCAGACCTATTACAGCGGCACCCCTGCCGAAAAACTCGCCGAGGCCCGCACCCTGTTTGCCGAGTATGTCGAACGCTTACTGGCCTCGCCCCTGTTGCGCGCGGAACTCGACCAGTTGCGCCGGCATGCCCGAGCCCTGAGCGAACACATGCGGATCATGGACCTGGGGCAATTCTGCGGCCGCTGCGCCGCCCGTCCCGGCGGCGGCTGCTGCAGCGCCTACATGGCCGACAATACTGACAGCATCCAGATGCTGATCAACCTGCTCTTGGGAGTCAGCACCGCCCGACAGCGGGACAGCGGAGAGAACTGCTGCTTTCTCGGCGCACAGGGGTGCCTTTTCCTGATCAAGCCGATCTTCTGCCTCAACTACAACTGCAGCCATATCCTCGAAGGCGCCAAACCGGGCCGCCTCGCAAACCTGTATCAGCGGGCCGCCGCCGTGCTCAGCCAGCAGACGAAGATTGAGGAGCTGCTGCTTGAAAAATTGCGAAACCGATAAGGGAAAAAGCGATGGCAGACCAGGACAGAAGCAACCAACACCTCCCCATAAACAGGAGATTGCCATGCCGCTGAGCGCCACCCTGCCCACCCCCATGGGCCTTTTCACCCTGACCGCCGATGAGACTGGCCTGTGCGGTCTCGCCTTTCCGACAGAGACACCGCCCGCCGCTTTTTCTCAGGTGGAGATCCCCGCCCATCCCCTGCTCAATGAGGCCGGCCGGCAATTGCTCGCCTACCTTAACGGCTCCCTACGCACATTTGACCTGCCTCTGTCGATCCACGGCACAGCCTTTCAGCTCCTGGTCTGGGAACAGCTTCGTACCATTGCCTACGGCCAAACCAGGACCTACGGCGAATTGGCCGAACGAATCGGGGGGCGGCAAAAAGCCCGGGCCGTGGGCGGGGCCGCCCATGCCAATCCCTTGGCCATCGTCATCCCCTGTCACCGGTTGATAGGCGTAAATGCCCAACTGACCGGCTTCGGCGGCGGGCTGCCCATGAAAAAGGCCCTGCTGGATCTGGAAAAGAGCGACTGGGCAATGCCGAAAAAAAGAACGTAAAATCGTAGAAAATACGATACGATGCACCATCAATTCACTTCAGGGAGGAACGACAATGGTGGATATTATCATTGGCGCGATAGCGCCGACCGGACCGCCGACCAGCAAACCCGGCCTTGGCGGCGCACCTGTCGAGGCAGAACTGCTCCATGTGCGCGATCCCCGCCAGCGCATAGTCGGCCCGCTGGGCCAGGAACGGCGCAAGCAACCGCGTCAGGACCCGCACAACGGCAAGGTCCTTACCCTGCTCATCCCCGACGGCACCATCCTGCCTAAAGATCTGGATACAAAAAAATACAAGGTGCTGCTTCGTTTCATGAAGAAATAAAAAAGCCCCTGAACGCGACCCATTCCAGGGGTAATCTCTCCGGCGGGAGCCAGCGCATGTTCGGCAGAAGATCACGCAGAGAGGGCAATCGCGGCGGGATCCGCAGCTTAAGCAGCGGGCCGCCTCTGGTCCTCGGCGGCGATCCGGCTGATCCGCGGCAAGCCGTTGCCTACAAGTTGTCCAGCGGACTGCGCACGGCCAGTCCGGGCCGATTGAGCACATGGGTGTAGATCTTGATGGTGGCGACATCGGCATGGCCAAGCAGTTCCTGCACGGTGCGGATGTCGGCACCGTTCGCCAGCAGATGGGTGGCGAAGGAATGGCGCAGGGTATGGGGCGTCACCCGCTGGGAGAGATTGGCCGCCCGCGCTGCCTTGCGGATTGCGTTTTGCAAGGTGGCGTCCTGGATGTGATGGCGCCGCCGGACGCCGCTGCGCGGGTCAATCGCCAACTTTCGGGAGGGAAAAAACCACTGCCATGCCCATTGCGTGCCGGCTGTGGGAATTTTACTTTCCACGGCAGGCGGCAGCCAGACGCCCGGCAGACCTGCCTGCCGGTCTTCCTCGAAAAACGGGCGCAAGCGTTCCCGATGCTCCAGCAAAGGAAGGCGCAGACTTTCCGGCAACACGCTCACCCGATCCTTGCCGCCCTTGCCGTGACGAATGATCACTATGCCCTGCTCAAAATTCACGTCTTGTATCCGAAGCCGCAAGAGTTCCAGGAGACGCAGGCCCGCGCCGTACATCAACTGGGCCATGAGCCGGCTGGTGTCTGAGAGATGGGCGAACAACGCCTGGCACTCCCGCGGGCTTAAGACAACCGGTATCCTTTTACTGGCGCGGCCTGGACGATAACCGGAAAAATCGCCGGGATCGCGGTCCAGCGTCTCCCGCAAAAGAAACACCAGGGCATTGAGGGCCTGACGCTGGGTGCTGGCGGACACCTTGCCCTCCACTGCGAGGTATTCCAAATATCGGCGGATATCATCGCCTCCTGCCGTCTCGACGGTTTTTCCTCCCAGCCAAAGAGCAAAACGCCTGGCCCAGCCGCGGTAGGCCTCTTCGGTGCGCCATTGGAGATGCCGTGTCCGCAGAACAGCCACCATGCGCTGCCCTGACCCTCTATATGGCGCAAGTACTCCAGAACGCTCTCGACCGAGGCCCGGCGGCGCACCGCTTTGAGATACTTCAAATAGGTAAAAATCTCCCCTTCGTGGGAACGCACCAGCGCCGGGTTGAGCTGTTCACTGTGCAGCACCTCCTGCCAGCGGGGAAAAGAAACAGGCGCCGTTGATGGTTGTTGCTGCTGCTGTTTGTCTTCTGACTTTGTCATATTGCAAAAACTAACCTGATATTCCGCTGAACTCAAGAACCATTTCTCAATTCCAGCTCACACCAAAAAGACGTGCATAAAACCCATAATACACTGGAAACAATGGAAATACTTTGATATTTATTGCCTTGACCAAGGCGCTGTTCAGCGTGTATCTTTTCTCATATTTCTGGTCGATTATCCATCCTGATAATTAGCCTATCAATACTGTTAGGCAGAAATTGAAACGACAGCGGGCGAACTGAAGATGATTCTCAAGTACTTCTTTGCATGGTTCGGAATGATGGTCCTCGCGATCATCAACGGTGGCTTTCGTGATCTTGCTTACAAGTCCCACGTGGGCGATCTCGTGGCTCATCAACTTTCTACCGCAAGCCTAATCGCGCTCTTCGCTGCGTTCTTCTGGGTGCTCACAAAGATGTGGCCCATTCAATCAGCAAGACAAGCGTGGGTCATTGGCGGAATGTGGTTTCTTATGACTGTTGCCTTCGAGTTCAGTATGGGCCGATTCATGGCAAAAAAGTCGTGGAGCGAACTATTTCATGCATACAACATACTCGAAGGGCAGGTGTGGGTGCTGATTCTACTGTGGGTATTGTCGGGGCCGTTCTTCTTCTTTAGGTATGGTCAAAGAAGGACTGCCTAACCAGGCGTTGTAGCCGACGGATCACGCTTGCAAGAGGGCTACCGTTCAATGGGAAGAGGCGAAGGTAAGTTCCAAGGCGCCCGCAAGCGCGCCCGCGGCTAAACGCTACGTTAGCCCGTACCATCTCCACCATCGATAATGCCAAAGTTAGTCATCATATCCATTTTCATTTTCTGCTTTTCCTTCTTCGCTCATGCAGAAGATGCGGCTATAGCCGATCTGTTCAACAAAGCGGGGGTTGCAGGAACCATATTAATCGAATCAACAAAGACTGGTCAGCGTTTTGTCCACAACGACACCCGTTCGAAGCAGCCTTTTACCGCTGCGTCTACATTTAAGGTGTTGAACACCCTGATCGCACTTGAGGAAGGCGTGATAGCCGCAGCAGATTCGACCATTCGATGGAATGGTACTCTTTACGAAATCGCCGATTGGAACCGCGACCAGACCTTGGAAACTGCATTTAAAGTCAGTTGCGTGTGGTGTTATCAGGAGTTAGCACAGAGGGTTGGGGCGGCAAAATACCCTGTTTATATCCGCCGCTCACACTATGGTGAGTTGCGCGAATCGTTCGATGTAACTCAATTCTGGTTGGACGGTTCGCTAACCATCAGCGCGGAGCAGCAAGTGGTTTTTCTCAAACAGTTGGCCACGGGCCACTTGCCATTTAGTGCGAGCAGTTACACTACCCTGAAGTTCATCATGCTCTCAGAAAAAACGCCGTACTATCACCTGTACGAAAAAACTGGTTGGGCGGCTCGCAATGCACCGGCCGTTGGCTGGTATGTCGGTTATTTGGAAGTCGCCGAAGACATATGGCTGTTCGCACTGAATATTGACACCCGAAGCGCAGCCGACTTGCCACTGCGCAAACAGATTACCCTTGATGCGTTTCGGGCCAAGGGCATTCTTCCGGCGAATTCAGGCTCGGCGAAGTGAAAAAGAATCCCATGTCGAAAGTCGATGCCGGTGAGACGGCGGCAGCCGGGCTAACACTGCGCGATAAAGCTGTGCAGCGCCCCTAAGCTTGGACGTTAGGCGACACCGGCGATGTCTGAAACAAATCAAATTACGAAGGGGGCTGGCTTGCCCGCTTCCTGTATCCGACCCAAAACCACCGGCCGGGAGAATCCGTATGAAAATGGAACAAGTCAGTACAAACTGTTATGCCGTCCTGAACGAAAAGAACCTCGTGTGCGACGCCAACTCGGGGCTCATCAATCTCGGTGGTGGCGTGGTCATCGACACGCAGTCGGATCTTTCACATGGACGCCAGATGATCAGATTATTCGGCAAGGTCTGGTGCGAAATGCCTAAGCGCGTGATCAATACCCATGAGGATGGCGATCACGTTTGGGGAAATCAGCTCTTTGATGGTGCCGAGATCATCGCGCACCGCACAGTTAAGGAGTTGATGCCGCACGTTGCCGACCCGAAGGAGATCCAACAACTGATCAAAGGATCTAATCGTTTCCTTATGCGTACGCTGCTCAAGGCGCTACACCCGGGTTCATTGGCCATTGCCCAGCAATTACAATGGGATTACAACTTCGATGGCATCCGCCTAGTGCTGCCGACGACGGTGTTCGAGGATCGGCACGTGCTGGATCTCGACGGTACGGAGGTTCACCTCATCTACGTGGGGCCATGCCACCAGATCGGTGACACAATCATCCATGTGCCCAAGGAAAAGGTCGTGTTCGCCGGCGACGTGATCTTCCGCGAGTGCACCCCCATGGGCTGGAACGGCACTTACGAAAAATGGCTCCAGGTTCTCGATCTCATCATCTCGCTCGAGCCTGAGGTCATCGTCCCCGGACACGGGCCGATATGCGGGATCGAGGGCGCGATGGAGATGAAGGCCTACCTCGAATATGTGCGCGAAGAATCGAAGCGCTGCTTCGGGCAGGGGCTGAGCGCCCTGGATGCGTCGAAGAAAATCGATTTCGGACCGTACGGCGGATGGAAGGCTCCGGCGCGTTTGTTCATGAACGTCGAGCGGGCCTACCGTGAGTTCCGCAACGAGGCCACGGACGCACCCTGGGACCACGCGAAAGTCTTCGACGCGGTCGTCGCCGTGGCGAAGGCAAAGGGGATTGAGGTCGAGTTCTGATTGGGATGCGCGTTTCCAATCAATCCGGGCCGCTTCCGGTACTCGCTTGCACTAAATTCAAATATCGGTAGTAGGAGAAACGAAAATGAAATTTCTACGTATCTACGCCGACGAGCAGGGCGAAACACACATCGGCACCCGTGACCTCCCGGAGCGTGACGCACCCTTCGGGCCGCCGCCGACCCCTGTGGGGCGAATGACCGAGACCGAGGCAGTCACCAGCTTGGTCACGTTTTCGGTCCCGGCCGGGACCGAGGTGCCAGCACACAATGCCCCGCAGCCTTACATTTGCATCGTTCTCTCCGGTGAAGGCGAGGTGGTGGCGAGCGACGGCTCGACCGAGCGCCTGGGCCCCGGGGGGGTGCTTTACTGCGACGACGTCACCGGCAAGGGCCACGTGACCCGATCTATCTCCGACCTCAGCCTTGCCTTCATTAATCGTGCAGGCGCCTAAACCGGCGACGCGAGCACACTGACCACGCCTAACAAACCGGTTGCAGCTGACTGGCCGTTACAACCTGCCGCTGAACCGGAGCGTTCGGTTCATCTACCACAACGTGCCTATACGTTGGCCAGCAAAAAGGAGAAAGAAGAAACCCATGAATTTGAAGATCATAATCAGAAGCGAAACTGACGCCGATGTGTTCGCAATAACCGAGGTGACAGTAGCCGCATTTAAGACCCTGGAGATCAGCAATCACACTGAGCAGTTCATCATCGCGGCGCTGCGCGCCGCGAAGGCTCTCACGATATCGCTCGTCGCGGAAGTGGATGGCCGTGTGATTGGGCATATTGCCTTCTCCCCCGTAGCCATTTCGGACGACACTCGAAACTGGTACGGCCTGGGACCTGTTTCGGTGTTGCCGGAGTACCAGCGGCAGGGCATTGGCAAAGCCCTTATACAGGAAGGACTGTCAAGGCTGAAAGATATGAATGCTCAAGGTTGTTGTCTTGTTGGACATCCAGATTACTACCGGAAATTAGGGTTCACGAATATGCCGGAACTTGTGCTTGTGGGAGTGCCAAAGGAAGTTTTCTTCGCCCTGTCTTTCGACGGGTATACTCCGCATGGCACCGTCACTTTCAACGACGGATTCAAGGCCGATGGCTAACCCATCATTCCACAGGTCTAGCGCATAAAGCCGCGCAAGGCCTGTGAATTCAAACGTTGAGCCCCTATGCCACGCACCATGCTCACCTTTACAACTATTGTCCTGTTCTCCTATATAGGACTGTGCTTCTATATATTTGCAATCCAGCGATCATTAATCTATTTCCCTCCATCACGAGCGTTAAGCGGTGACGCAGCCACTCTCACATTACCAGTGGATGGAGCTGAATTGCTTATCACCACACGCCCCCATAGCGGCCCACAAGCTCTCATCTACTTTGGAGGCAATGCAGAGGATGTCTCTTATAACCTACCCGACTTTTCAGCTGCGTTTCCCAACCATGCCATTTACTTGCTGCATTACAGAGGATACGGGGGAAGCTCTGGCAAACCATCAGAAGCGGCTCTCTTTGCTGATGCGCTCGCCTTGTTCGACAAACTGCGATCCGAACATCCAAACATCGTCGTTATAGGCCGGAGTTTGGGAAGTGGAGTCGCGGTTTACTTGGCTAGTCAGCGGCCGGTTACACGCCTCGTCCTAGTCACCCCGTACGACAGCCTCCAAGACCTTGCCACTCAACAGTTCCCTTACCTTCCAGTATGTTGGCTGCTGCTCGACAAATTCGAGTCATGGAAATACGCTTCAAAGGTCATTGCCCCCACGCTCCTCATCGCAGCTGAAAATGATGAAGTAATTCCACGCACAAGCACCGATGCACTCTACAAGCGTTTCCATAGCGAGGCTGTGACCCTGCAGGTTGTTGCTGGCACGAGTCATAACACGATCTCCGAGAGCCCTGAATACATTCCACTATTGAAAGGCACCCAGTGAATGAGGCTAACCCGCCAATGAACCGGACTGGAAATAACCGCATTCTTAAAAATGGCAAGCTCTCGGCCAGCCATTTATTGCAACGTTGGCCACGCAGCATCAGCATACATGCTAGAGTCAAAAATCTCTTGAAACATCCCTCCAATGTAATTACAATGTGATCATATTAACAATGGAGGTTTTGTGCGTACAAACATCGTTCGTATCGGAAATTCGCAGGGTATCAGAATCCCGAAAGTTATTATTGAGCAGTGCCAATTAGGGCCAGATGTTGAGCTTGAAGTTAAAAACAAAAAATTGATTATTTCCTCAGCGTCACATCCTCGTCAGGGATGGGAGGCAAAATTCCAATGCATGGCTGCAGCAGGAGATGACAACCTTCTAGACGGTGAACTTGCCCACCAATCCACATGGGACGAGACCGAATGGCAATGGTAGTCAAACGATTTGAGGTTTATTTGGTCAGTCTTGACCCGACGATGGGGAGTGAAATCCGCAAGTCTCGGCCATGTCTCATTATTTCTCCAGATGAAATGAACCGTTACATAGCTACGGTTATCGTGGCGCCAATGACCACCAAGGGTAAAGACTATCCTACGAGGGTAAACTGTTCTTTTAAGGGCAAGCGTGGCCAAGTGGTTCTTGACCAACTCGGAACTGTCGATAAATCGCGGTTGGTTCAAAAACTCGGAGTAATCAGCCAAGAGGCTCAATCAAACGTATTGTCAATTATAGCTGAAATATTCGCTCCGTAAAAAGGCCAGCAAGTCAATAAACCGGAAATAGCCGCGTTCTTAAAAGGTTGGCAACACCTCGGCCGGCAGGTTATTTCACCGTTGGGGATCACACCTGGAGGCGGGCAAAGCAGTAGTCATTGGGAGACAAAAGGGGAAGGTCTCAGCAAATTGGGCGACATTGCTGTAAACGTATGAAAACAAGGAGGCTCGATGATGGAATTGCAAGAATCCATATTAAAAAGGCGCAGCATTAGAAGGTTCACAGAGGATGCAGTTACCGATGGGGAGTTGCAGCAGATTTTTGATGCCGTACGCTGGTCGCCTTCCTGGGGAAACACACAGGTATGGGAATTTGTCGTGATAAGAGATAGGGAATTGATCCAAAAGGTGACTGCGACCTATATGATGGATAAGGGGAAAAATCCCGCGACAAATTGTTCCCTTGCCGCTTCCGCACTCATTGCCGTCTGCGCCAAGACAGGCGTCTCAGGCTGCTATGGCGGAAAGGAATCCACTAAATACGCAAATTGGTACATGTTTGACCTGGGTATCGCGACGCAGACGCTTTGCTTGAAAGCTCACGAAATGGGGCTGGGAACCGTCGTAGTCGGCCTCATGGATCATGACGCCTGTAAAAAATTAATTGCCCTGCCGGATGGTTATGAAGTGGTCGCCGTCCTTCCCATTGGACGTCCGGCGGTCGAACCGAAAGGGGGGCCTCCCCGCAAAACGGTATCCGAAATGGTCCATCTTGATATCTTTGGCAGGAAAATGTTTTAAATCGAAAAAGTTGGCCTTAAGCAAACACAGTCCTTGACTCAGTAATAAAGGACTACACGAAGACAGGCAATGCGAAGGTTCTCCTAACGTACATGTTTACGTATATGATATGGGGTGTGGCGTACGGTTTTGCCGCCGCTATGCAACCTGGTCCTTTTCAAGCGTACCTGATTACGCAGACCTTGCGCAATGGGTGGCGGCAGACTCTGCCTGCTGTATTTGCGCCGTTGTTGAGTGACGGCCCTATCATTGCCCTTGTCTTGCTGATGTTGAGCCAAATTCCTGCCTGGTGGTTGCAGACGTTGCGTTTTGCGGGCGGTGCCTTTGTTTTGTATCTGGCGATTGGGGTTCTGCGCGCATGGCGGCATGTTGATGCATCCCGATCGATGAATGCACCAGCTCAACAGAGTGTGCTTCGGGCGGCGTTCGTCAATGTGCTGAATCCGGGGCCATATCTGTATTGGAGTTTGGTCATGGGGCCGCTGTTGCTCTCGGGGTGGCAAGAAGCCCCAGCGTACGGGATAAGCCTATTGGTGGGTTTTTATGTGACGATGTTGGTCAGCTTGGCGGGGATACTCCTGTTGTGTGCTGGGGCGGGAAAATTGGGGACCGAAATAACGCGGGGTATGCTGGGGTTATCGGGGGTAGCCTTGATGGGATTTGGGCTGTATCAAATCTGGTCTGGGTTGGCGGCATGGTGGCAAGGGGGATAAAGTGCCCGCCTCATAACCGCATGCACCTGACTCGATGCTTCTCACCTTTGTGGCGGCCGTTTGGAGCTCGTGCAGTTTTTTTTCTCAACAGTGGTTCAAGACGGCGATTACATCGTGCACCGGATTCGGGACGTTAGCGCTCCATCCAACTCGCGGCTGTGGTTTATCAAAAAAACTTGAGAGGTGAATATGCTGAAAAACATTGATGAGCCAAAGGACCTCATGCAACTGTTACTTGCACTCCTTTCAGCGAGCGGAACATTGGCAGGCCTCAGCATGGCTCTCATGGGTATCGTCAATCTCAAGATAGCCAATACACAAGTCGGAACTGTAGCTGATGATATGTTTCTTTTTGCATCCTTGGGTTTCCTTGCTGTTTGTTTCCTCATTTTTTTCGCTTTAAGACGACTTCAATCAGCAAATGTGCGACGCTTGACCTATGTCATAGATTTGATATTTCTATTATCACTTGCCTTGTTGGTGACATCTGGATTTATAGTCCTTTATGCTTCTTTTTAACAAGGAGTAGAGAAGGATTTGGCCATACCAATTTTGAATTCAATCTGTAAAATGAAAGAAGAGAGCGAAAAGTTATGCTCTTGAATCAATTCGATGCACTGTCTTTCCAATTGGCAAACAGAGTCTAGCAAGGACGCATTAAACCGGACCAAAATAAAGCTTTTTCTTAAAGAGGACAATCTCTCTACCGGTCGGTTCTGTTGCTATTAAGGAAAAGAGCAAGCACGCTTAATTTGAATTAAAACAGCCCCGGACCGCAATGCGGTCCGGGGCTGTTTTGATTCTAAAAAAGGGAAAAAGGGGCTTAAAAGGGTCGCAGGACCCAGATGCCGCAGGGACAGGTGTCGGCGCAGAAGCCGCAGGCGATGCACTTGTCGTCATCCGATACATACTCGTAATCTACCCCGTCCGGGCCGGGAATAATCTCCCGGCGCGAGATTGCGCCAGTCGGACAGATGGTCTCACAGAGGTGGCAGTCACGACAGGACCCGCAACTCAGACAACGGGCTGCCTGCTGGTCCTCGGTGGCGCCGCGGTCGGTGCACGGGTCGTAGTGCGCCAGGGTCAGGTCTTCATAGTTAATCAACCGCTGCCGGAACGGTGTCCATGTCTCGCCCTTGAAAGTGGCAAGCAGGTACTCGGCGGTCCGCTTGCCCGCACCGAGTGCATTGGTCGCCAACCCCGGCCGTTCAACATCGCCGACCGCGAGGATCTTGTCATCGCTGGTCCGGCCCGCTTCATCGGTCTTGATCCAGGCGGCTCCGGCCACTTTGATCACATCGACCGTATCCGGCAGGAAAGGCAGACTCGGAACATCGCCGATGGAGATGATCACCGTCTGTGCCGGAATGAGGGTGCCGTCGGCCCCGACCAGTCCTTCCGCCGTTATCTCACGGGTCATGACCGGCCACTGGAAAGTTGCGCCGAGAGCCTCGGCGGCAGAACGCTCCTTGCCAAAGGCCAGCGGTTTCTGGATATCGACCAGTACCACCTGGTCAGCACCCAGACGATAGGCCTCAGCGGCCACATCACAGCCGACGTTGCCGGCCCCGATGATGACCACCTGCTTGCCGGTGGGCATGGGTTTGTCGCTCTTGGCAGCTTTGAGGTAGTCGAGTGCGGGAATAACCCGTTCGTGACCGGGAAAAGACAGGGTGCGCGGCTGGTGGGTACCCACAGCCACAACAATATAATCGAACTGCTTTTTGAGTTCCTCGACCTTGTCCTTGCTGAGTTGTACGCCCAAGTTGACGTGGAGATTTTTGGTTTTAAGGAAACGATCTACTTCCACATCCCAGACCGCTTGGGAAAGGCGCTCCCAAGGAATTGTCTGGGCCAACTTGCCGCCCAGCTGGTTGTCACGCTCAAAGATATGTGCCTCGACGCCATTCAGCGCCAAATGCCAGGCCACGGCCATGCCGGATGGACCACCACCGATGATCGCCACCCTCTTTCCGGTGGCCGGCAGCGCTTGGGGAGGTTCGACCTCCTGCACAGAACGCCCGAGTACCGAAGCATCGATGGAATAGTCGATCTTCTCGCGCGAACAGTTCTGGATGCAGAGATTGGGACAGATGGTGCCGCAGACCGAGGCGGGAAAAGGAGTGTAGCGCAGCAGCATCTCGTAGGCCTCGACGTTGCGGCCCTCGCGGATCATGCGCAGACGATCGATGGTCGGAATGTGGATCGGGCAGTAGAAGGTACAAGGCGCCGCCGCGTCCCGATTAGCCCAGTAGGGCTTCTTCCGCCGAAACTCGCCGGTCTCGACCACACCGATCAAACTGCGCTCAAGCCCTGGGGCAATGTCGCGCAAAGGATCACCGCCACCGAAGCCCTGATCCCAGATCCGCCGGCGAAACTCGGCCATGGGCATAGGCCCGGAAAACATCAGCGCCCGCTCCTGCGGTGTGATGGCCGCCAGCACGTTCCAGTCCTCGCGCACTGAAACAGTCGGCAGCATACTGGACTGGTCGATCTTCTCTAGAAATTCAGGCAACCGCTCGCTCAACCACTGCCATTCTTCGTCGCTCGGCGGAGCCAACTTGGCGTTGGTTTTTGAATAGGAGTCGTCGATGGCGCCGCGGAAGAAAATCTTGCCGCCAACCATGCCGACGCAGGGGCGGTAGCCAAGGACGTTTTCCGGTTTTTTAGGATTGATGCCGCAGACCACGCCAATGCCGCCGCAGTTGAACTCGGCAAAGGTGTCGCCCACCGATCCGAGCACCCACATTTCAGGTCGCTCATAGTCCGGGTTCCACTTGGTCATGGTCAGGCCGCGGGCGCCGATACTGCCGCCGATCATCACCCGGCCGCCGGCCATGGCATTGCAGACGCCGTTGGTGGCGTCCCCCTTGACGATGACATCCGCCCCGATGTTGAGATAGCCGACATCGTCCGAGGCCGAGCCCTCACAGATGATGGTCGCGCCTTTCAGGCCCATGCAGCCGAGCCGCTGCCCGGCAGGTCCCTTGACCCGTATGGTCAGCGGCCGCTCGACAGAACCAAGCCGCAGGCCGATGTTGTGCTGGCCATAGGATTCAAGAATCAGTTCATCGGCAACCGCCGCCGCCCCCCGAACCTCTTCCTCGAAGATCTTGGAAGATATCCGCTGGTTGCGGTCATCCCGACCACGGACAGTGAGTATGGTGTGCTTTGTTTCGCTCATATTTCAAAGGAGTCCTGTAATGAATCCTGTCTCAACAGATGTAATTGATCTGCAACCGTTCCGCGATGGCCTTGTCGTCGATGCCCAGAGCATCGGACATGCCGATGGGCAGGCTCTGCGAGCGGCCGAGCGGCGCCATAATCTTCTTGGCTTCGGTGCGGATGGACATGAAGACGTCAGCGACGCGCTGGGCGACCTCGTCGGGATCAAGGCGGCGATACAGCTTCGGGTTCTGGCTGGTGATACCCTTGGGGCAGAGGCCGACGTTGCAGACGTTGCAGCGGCCCATTTCATTACCGAGGCAGCCGGCGGTTGCCTGCATGATGTACTTGCCGATATGAACGCCGGAAGCACCGAGCATGATCAGTGCCATGCCGTTCTGGGTGACGTTGCCGTTCTTGCCGATGCCGCCTGCGGCGAACAGCGGAATCTCGTTCTGCCGGCCCTGGCGAACCAGATCAAGGTAGCATTCGCGCAGGTTGGAGGCGATCGGGTGGCCGGTGGCGTCCATGCTGACGTTGTAGGCTGCTCCGGTGCCGCCGTCGATGCCGTCGATCAGCAGACCGCCGGCATAAGGGTTGCGCACGAGATTATTGAGCACCGACTTGGACGAAGTCGATCCGGAAATCTTGGGATACACCGGTACCCGGAAGCCGAAGGCCATGGACATGGTCTGGATCATCTTCATGACGCTCTCCTCTATCGAGTAGAGCGTCTGATGCACTGGCGGCGAAGGCAGGTCGACCCCTTCGGGTACGCCGCGCAGCCGGGCGATCAGCTTGCTGACCTTGAACCACATCAACAGACCGCCATCGCCAGGCTTCGCACCTTGACCGTACTTGATCTCGATGGCCGCCGGGTCGCACTGCATTTCCGGAATGGCACGAATGATCTCGTCCCAACCAAAATAGCCGGAGGCAATCTGGAGGATGATGTATTTGAGGAAAGGACTCCTCAGTACCCACGGTGGGCAACCGCCCTCGCCGGTGGCCATGACCACGGGGATGCCGAGGACCTCGTTACAGTAGGCCACGCCCTGAAGCAGGCCAAGCCACATGTTGGGCGACAGCGCCCCGAAAGACATCGAGCCGATGACGAAGGGGAAAATCTCCCGAGTCGGCGGAATCCATTCGCCGGTCATCTTGCGGCGAAGAAATTCCTCCGGCGGCAGCACCCGGCCAAGAATGGTGTTGATGTTGAATTCGTGGCGGCCGGCATCAAGCGCCGGATCGGTGAGCATCGAGATACGGCCGAAAGAGATGCGGTCAAGCACGGTCTTGCCGGTGGCATTGCGGCGGCCACCGCGCTTGTAGGCATCGCCCTTCTGGTTGAGGAGAAAGGTGGAACGATGCTCGTTGTCATTGACGTGGGGCCCGATCGCCTCATTCGGGCAGACCGAGGCGCACATGCCGCAGCCGATGCACCGTTTTTCGATGACTGTGTGCTGCCGGATGCCGGTGAAATGGCGGTACTCGTTGCCCCGTTTCTTCTGGAGGACATCAAGTTTCGGCATTCGCTGACGGAGGTAGTTCAGCGAGATGGCCCCCACCGGACAGACGGAGGTACACCGGCCGCAAAGCGTGCAGCGATCCTCCCGGTGCTCAATGATCCAGGGAAGATCGTGGTAGCTTAAGCTGCTTGGGGAAGTGTAAATTGATCGAACTGAGACCATATTGTGAGTTCCTTTCGCTCGGGTGGAATAATGACGGTGTGCTCCCGCATGGGCTGAAAATCAAGAGATGGATCGCGATCCGGGATCATGGCATCGACCCCGCACATTTCAGAGGCAATGGCCCAGGCACCTGGGCGGCCGCCGACAGTTGCCGGCCTCATTTTTTTCTGATCCATCACCAGCATGCAGGTTTCGTCGGGCAAAGTACCGATGACCGCGTTAGGGCCATCAATAATCAGCCGGCGACAGGCGGTGCGCAGCCCCTTGAGGAAATCGCCGTTGGGATGGATGTCGAGCTCCTCGGTCTTCAGCGGGGTAATGACGTGCTTGTAGAGTTCCAGCGGCAGCTTCAACTTTTTGGTAACATAGTGGAGAATATGGGTGAACGTCTCGGAATCGCTGTGGTAGCCGAGGTAGCCGGGGATATTCTTGCCCAGCAGCCATTCCTTGATCGGCACAAAAGCGGTATTCTCACCGTTGGTCATGGTGGCTATACCCTGAATGAAGAAAGGATGGCAGGCATAAAGATTAATGCCGTAGTTAGTGTTCTGCCGTCCCTGGGCCATAACCACCCGGGCCTTCAGACGTCCGTCTTCCAGGCCGAGTGCGTCGCCGACTTCCAGCGGCCAGCCGACCTCCTTGATCATCACCACATCACGATAGAGCGAAAAGACGGTGATGTCGCCGCCGTGCGCATCCCCGTCCCGCCGGATGGCTAACCGCACCTGTAGTAGGCGGTCGTCGATCTCTTCCGGGGTCAACCCCGCCCACTGGTCCGGCATTTTGTAGACGCGAACCAGGTAATTAAAGCGGTCTTTTGCCTCGATCAACTGGGGCCGGCGTTCAAATTCGTGGACGTACTTGACCTGGAACCCTTGGCTGCCCATCCAGTCGGTCAGCCGATGAAAAGCGGCTTCAGAGTGGGCTATGCCGGAAAGGACAACATGATGGGGTTTGAGCTTGAAATCCTCAAATTCCACCCCGCGCAGCAGCAGGCCGAGGCCGCTGCCGTCATAGCCTTCCTGCATGGCCTCCATGGCAGTAAGGACTTCGTAAGGTGAAAAGGGAGTATCTGCGCTTTTGAGGGCTAATCGGCACATGAACGGCTCCTGAAAGGTCGATCGTGGTCAGAAGGATACAATAACGAGTAAGAGATGACGAAAATGTGCATTCCTGCGTATTTTCGTCATTGCAAAATCACAGAATTGACAATAGGTGCGAGGAAAAGCATTTACTGAAAAGGGGAATGGTTGTCAAGAACAAAGGCCCCTCTGCCGAAAAGCGGCGTACAATCAAAGGGACAACCTCTTCTGCAGAGAAAATCAGGAATTACTTATCGAAGACGCCGGCGATGTTCTTGGCTTTATCGAGCGTTTCTTTGACCTCGGTGATCTCCTTGATCACGGGGAGGCTTTTCTTGAGGTCGGTTTTAGCCTCTTCAACCTCGCCCAGTCCCTTTTTAAAGGAACCAAGAGCCTTGCCGAGGCCAGCACCGATTTCCGGCAGCTTCTTGCCGCCAAAGATAAAAAAAGCGATCACCAAAATAATAACCAGCTCAGGCATTCCAAGTCCAAACATAGCAACCGCCGGGGGTGGAAGTGATAAAAAGAGGGGCAGGAAGGGGGCCCGTCAGGCTTCCTTGTCCTTGTCTTCGTCAAGGGCCTTGGGCTCGTTATCCTTCTTGGTGGCATCCTTGAAGTTGCGGATGCCCTTACCGATGCCGCTGCCGATTTCCGGCAGCTTGCCCGCACCAAAGATGATGACGATAATAACCAGGATAACAATCAACTCAGGCATTCCGAGTCCGAACATGGCGACACCTCGTAAAGAATTAACTCAACAGAATGAATGGGCCCGATAATAGCACTGAGGACAAGCGCCTGTCAACCGTCATTGCGGCTTTGGCGGAACCCGGCCCCGATCTCGGCCGCACGGGCGAGAATCGTAGCCTCGTCAAGGGTCAGGAGCTGGCGATTCTTCATCACCACCCGGCCGCCTATCACCGAATGGATGACATCGCTACCGCGGGCGGCATACACCAGATGGGACACAGGGTGGTAGATCGGCGTCAGGTGTGGCTGATCAAGATCAAGAACAATACAGTCGGCTTTCTTGCCCGGCTCAAGACTGCCGATCAGCTTTTCGGCACCCAGCACTTTAGCTCCGCCCAGAGTGGCGGCATGCAGGGTGGCAGCGGCGCTCATAGCGGTCGGGTCCATACGGGCCACCTTGTGAATCTTGGCCGTGGTGTTCATCTCGCCGAACATGTCGACATCGTTGTTGGAGGCACTGCCGTCGGTACCGATCCCCACGGCGATCCCGGCCGCAAGCATCTCCACCACCGGGGCGATGCCCGAAGCCAGCTTCAGATTCGATTCCGGACAGTGGGCCACCTTGACGCCCCGTTCGGCCAGCAGGGCAATTTCTGTACGGGTGAGCATGACGCAGTGGTCAGCAACCACATGGGGCCCAAGCAGACCTAAGGCCTCGAGGTGCTCCACCGGAGTCCGACCGTAGCGTTCCCGGCAGGTGCGGACCTCCTCCTCATTCTCAGCGAGATGGATCACAAAAAGTGCCCCCTCAGCCCTGGCCATGGCGCCCAGACGGGTCAGCAGATCAGGTGAGCAGGTGTAGACCGCATGTGGGTCCACAGTGATGGTGACCAGCGGATGGCCGCGATAGCGGTCGAGCAGATGTTGCGTATAGGCAAAACCATTCTCCAACTCCCCATAGTTGGGCGAGGGAAAATCATATAGCACTTCGCCGATCCAGGCCCGCATCCCGGCCTGCTCGACCGCCCGGGCCACGTCACGGGCAAAAAGATACATATCGCAGAACGAGGTGGTGCCGGATTTGATCATCTCACAGAGCGACAGCAATGTCCCCTGATAGACGACCTCGCCGGTCAGGGTGGCCTCTACCGGAAAAATGTACTCCTGCAGCCACTGCATCAGGGGCAGGTCGTCGGCGAGCCCTCGAAACAACGACATGGCCGCATGGGTATGGACATTGACCAGGCCCGGCATGATTAACCCATGCGGCTCGGCAATGACCGAGGCTCCCGGATATTGCGTCAGCAGATCCTCTGCCTTGCCGACAGCCAGGATTGAGTCGGCGGCGATGGCTACCGCCCCCTCTTCGATCAACTCCTGCTCCTTGTCCATGGTCAGCAGATAGCGACCGGTGAGAATGAGGTCTGCCTTCTTTCCGCTCATGGTGTCAGCTCCGCCAGCATGTTGATGATCAACTGCAGCAGTCGCGGTTCCGCCTTGCGGGCGGCCTTAATGATCTCGTCAATCCGGATCGGCTGAAAATGATCCGGATCGTTGACGTTGGCCACCACCGAGAGCCCCAGAACCCGCATGCCCGCGTGCAGGGCCACTAGAATCTCCGGCACCGAGGACATGCCCACGGCATCAGCACCTATCATCCGCAAAAACCGTGTCTCGGCAGGGGTTTCCAGGCTCGGACCAGGGATGCAGACATAGGTGCCGCTGGTCACCTCCTCAAGTCCAAGCCGCTTGGAGAGCCGGTGGGCAAGCTTGCGAAGTGCGGGATCGTAAGGAGTTGAAAGATCGGGAAACCGTTCCCCCCAGGCATCAATGTTCGGCCCGCGCAAAGGATTGTCGCCCAGGAGGTTGATGTGATCATCAAAGACCATAATGTTTCCGGCCCGGAAAGTTGGATTCAAGCCGCCGCCGGCATTGGTGATGATGGCCGTGGTTGCACCGAGAAGGGAAAGAACGCGAATGGGAAAAGCCACTTCCCGGGCTGAGTACCCCTCGTAGCAGTGAAACCGCCCCTGAAGGATGGCAGTCCGCTTGCCGGCCAGTCGGCCGACCACCAGATTGCCGGCATGGCTGGTCACGGTGGAACGGGGAAAATGGGGAATTTCCTCATAGGCAAAGGTTTTGGCCCCCTGCATCGCCCCGGCCAGCTCACCCAAGCCGGTGCCCAGCTGCATAAGCACCTCCGGCACCTCGGGGACACGTTCGCGGAGAAAGGCCACCGCCGTTTCCACCTGCAGCTGATGGAGGGCCATATCAATCATGAATCCCCTCTTCGTCGCAAACAGTTCCGTTCATTGCAAGGCGTTTGCAGCCACGAATTCCTTGACCATGGCAATGTCGGCATCAAGCACGGCACAACGGCTCTCGCGGCTCTCAAGATCCGCCAGGGCCGGCGGTAGAGCGGGTTCGCGGCCGATAGCCAGGGTGACGGCAGCACCAAATTTTGCTGGATGGGCCGTGGCCAGGCAGACCACCGGACGGTTCGGATCCCGGAGTTCCAACGCCGCCTTGACCCCAACCGCGGTGTGGGGATCAAGCAGATAGCCATATTGCCGATGAAATTCGCCAATGGTGGCAATGGTCTCCTCTTCGGAAACCGAGCGTGAGCGGAAATCTGCCGTCACTCGATCTTTGAGGGAGGAGAGATCAAGCAGGCCGGTGGCGGTAAAGCCCTCCATGTCGCGGCGCACCTGCGCTCCGTCCTCATCCCGGAGGTAGTAAAGATAGCGTTCGAAGTTGGAAGCGATCTGGATATCCATGGACGGACTGCTGGTGGCGATGACCTGGCCCCGGGAATAATCACCCTGGTTGACGAAACGGGTGAGGAGATCATTGGCGTTAGTGGCCAGGATCAGGGTATGGATGCAGCCGGCGGGCAGCAGTTTCCGGGCAACATAGCCAGCAAAAATGTCGCCGAAGTTGCCGGTGGGGATGGAAAAGTCAACGCTAGGGCAGCCCTGTTTACGCAGTTTGAGATAAGCAAAGACATAATAGACCACCTGGGCCAGAACCCGGGCCCAATTGATCGAATTGACCGCGCCCAATTGGTAGGCATCGCGGAAGGCAAGATCGTTGAAGATCGCCTTGACGATACTCTGGGCATCGTCAAAGGTGCCGCGCACCGCGATATTAAACACATTGGGGTCAAGCACCGTGGTCATCTGCAGGGCCTGAATGGGACTGGTGCGGCCGTGCGGGTGGAGGATGAAAATATTTATATTGTTCTTGCCGCGTACTCCGGCAATAGCGGCACTGCCGGTATCGCCCGATGTGGCGCCGAGAATGTTCATGAAGCCGCCGGTGCGGGCAAGCACATGCTCAAACAGGTTGCCGAGCAGCTGCAGGGCCACGTCCTTGAACGCGAGCGTCGGGCCGTGGAAGAGTTCGAGGATATAGACGTCCCCCTGTTTGCAGACCGGCGTTACCTGCGGATGGGCAAAGGAGGCATAAGAGCGTTCAACCAAGTCTTCGAGCTCGCGGTCCGCGATGTCGTCTATGAACAGCGAGAGAATCTCGCGGGCCAAATGCTGGTAGGGCAGGTGCTGCCAGCGATCAAGAACAGCGGGCTCAACCGTCGGCAAGGTCTCGGGCAGCAGCAGGCCGCCGTCTCTGGCCAGACCCATCATCACCGCATCTTGAAATCCGAGGGGTGCAATCCCGCCCCGTGTACTGATATAGCGCATACTCGTGTCCTTTCCTCGCCTGTGTTTATCGATGCATCAGTGACCGGTTCAAACAAGTGGAACCAGCAGGTTCTCGCCTTCCATCTCGGCTGGAATCGGTAGTCCCATCAAAGCCAGGATGGTCGGGGCTATGTCCTTGAGCGCCCCGCCGCTACGAAGAGTTCGATGCTCGTACCCCTCGGCTGCGAGAATAAAAGGGACCGGGTTGAGGGTGTGGGCAGTGTAGGGGCCGCCGGTTTCCGGGTTGACCATCATCTCAGCGTTGCCGTGGTCAGCGGTGATCAGCATGATGCCGCCGCGCTCCGTGACGAACTGGTGAATCCGGCCGACGCAGTTATCCACGGTCTCGCAGGCTGTTACCGCCGCTGCCATCACGCCGGTATGGCCGACCATATCGCCGTTGGCAAAGTTGAGGATCACGAGATCATAGGGTGTACCGGCTGCTTCCCGTTCAGCCAGAACCCGCAACAGCGTGTCCGTGACCTCCACCGCACTCATCTGCGGCTTAAGGTCGTAGGTGGCGACATCGCGCGGCGAGTTGATCAGCTTCCGATCCTCGCCGGCAAACGGCACCTCATTGCCACCGTTGAAAAAATAGGTGACATGGGCGTACTTCTCGGTTTCCGCGATCCGCAACTGCCGCCGCCCGTGCCGGCTGACCTCCTCGCCGAGAATACGGGTCAGATTGACCGACGGAAAAGCGATGGGGAAGGTGAAATCCGCCTCATATTCAGTCATGGTCGCCAGTTCGAGCAACCGGGGACGACAACCGGCATCAAAGCCGGAAAAATCGGCATCGCCGAAGACGTGGCAAAGCTCCCGTACCCGATCGGCACGGAAGTTAAAAAAGATGACCGCATCGTTATCTGCAATCCGGCCCACCGGCGAGCCCTGGTCGTCGATCATCACGGTCGGGGTGATAAACTCATCGGTCTCGCTGCGTTCATAGGCTGCGCGCATGGTGGCCACCGCATCCGTTGCCGTCGACCCCACACCGCAGACCATGGCGTCCCATGCCTTTTTCACCCGGTCCCAGCGTTTGTCGCGATCCATGGCCCAGTAGCGTCCGGAAACGGTGGCCACCCGGCCCCGTCCGATGCGCTCCATGGCCGCGACCAGTTCCTCCATAAAGGCAAGACCGCTGCTTGGCGGCGTATCCCGACCGTCCATGAAACAGTGCACAAACACCGCCGCCACTCCCTTCACTGCCGCCATCTCTAGCAAAGCAACCAGATGGCGGATGTGACTGTGAACACCGCCGTCAGACACCAGGCCGCAAAGATGCAGCCGCGAACCAGCCGCCCGAACCTTGTCCATCACTTGAATAAACACCGGATTAACGGCAAATTCGCCCAAATCCACCGCCCGGTTGATGCGGGTGTAGTCCTGATAGACGATCCGGCCGGCACCAATATTGAGGTGACCGACCTCGGAGTTGCCCATCTGACCCTCGGGCAGGCCAACCATGCCGTTATGGGCGGTTAACGCAGTCATGGGAAAGGTTGCGCTCAACCGGTCCATATTCGGAGTGTTGGCGACAGCAACAGCATTGGCGGCACTGGGCTCACCGATCCCCCAGCCGTCGAGGATGGTGAGAATAATCGGGACAGGAACGGTCATCGCGAACCTCCTTGGCTGCTATTGCCGCGAATCTTCAGCCAGCAGTTCTGCCACATCGATTTTCGGGGCATCATGCCACAACCCCTCAAGATCATAGAAACTGCGATTTTCGTGATAAAAAATATGAGCCACCACCTCGCCGAAATCGAGCAGGACCCACAGGCCCTCGCGTAATCCCTCGCTGTGCTTACTGCTGGCCCGCTTGGCGTTCAACTCCCCGGCGATCGCTTCGCCCAGACCCTGGACATGGCGGGTCGAACGGCCGCTCATGATCACAAAATAATCCGTGAAGGAGGCCAGACCGCGCACATCAAGCACTATCAGATCTTCTGCCTTGGTATCCAGGGCAATACGCGCGCAGGCGGCCGCCAGTCCCCTTCCCTCTTTTTCCGCATAATCTTTTTTTAAATGTCGCATACTTCCATACATTGTTGACGGGCTGTGGTGGAGAGGCTCTGCACATTCCGCCGCCATTCGAAATGCATTTTTCACCGGGACGGAGACGGGATTCAGCCGTTGCCGGCGTCCTTTTCCGCTCCCCTTTTTCCCCTGGGGGGAAATTCAAAACTCAGCTTGCCTTTGGCGTCGAGCAGTAAAAAAGCGTCAAAGGGTTTTTTCTTTTTAGAGATAAAGCCGCCGATCAGTTCGGTGCGGCCGTTGGTCAGCAGCTGGCTGATATGCTCCCGGTCAAGCTGCCGGCCGAGGATTACCTTGGAAATCCGCAAACCCTTTTTCTGATCGCCCTCCAGAGCCGATTCCGACAAGAATCCCGAGGGGGTCTCGAACACCTTGGTCCGGTCAAGGGGTGATTCGCCCAGCGGCTCCTGACTGCGGATCTCATCGAGATCGAGTTCCGTGATGGAGTCGACAAAGAGAAATTCGACCTTTGAGTGGGCGATATGGACCGAGGCGGTGAACGGCTTGCCCTTTTTAGAGCGGAAGTCGGTAAAGGGCCCCAGGGTCTTTCCCCTGATCAGCTCAACGATTTCCGCCTCCTTCATCACCCGGCCGCCCAAGACCTTGCGGATCATCAATTTTTTATCCTCAGACTCAAAGGCCGAGGCGGTTTCGTAAAAGCGAACGTCCTCCACCGGGGAAAAGCCGGCCTCATGCCGTTGGCCGCCGCCGCCCTGTTTGACCTTGTCGACGATGGCACCGGTCATTGCCCGGATTTCCTGCATGAACTGGGGCCGGGTCATGGTCCCTTTCAGGATCTGGTTGAGCTTGTATTCCCATTCGCCGGTCAATTCTGGGGAGGCGAGGACATCAATCTGCCGTGCCTCAAGCAGGCTCATCAACTCAAAGGCTTTACCGGTGGGTGTCAGATCCCGCTGCTCGCGAACCATATATTTCTCGTTGATCAACTTCTCAATGATCGCGGCCCTGGTGGCGGGTGTGCCCAGCCCACGTTCCTTCATGGCCTCGGCCAGTTCCTCGTCCTCGACCAGCTTGCCAGAATTTTCCATGGCTGAGAGCAGAGTCGCTTCGTTGAATCGGGGCGGCGGCTTGGTCTGATGCTCCTGCTTGTCAATTTCCTCGCATTGAACGGCGGTGGCGGGCGGCAATGCCTGTAACTCCTTGTCGCCGTCTTCCTCGCTCACCGATCCATAGATCGCCTTCCAACCCGGCTCCACCAGGATCTTGCCTTCTGTAAGAAAGGTTTCGCCCTCAACCAGGGAAAGACGCCGGGTGTTATGATACACCGCTGGCGGAAAGAAAACGGCAAGAAAACGCTGGACGATCATCTGATAGATTTTCAGTTCCGCCTCGGACAGGGTTTTAGGCAGGCCGGCAGTGGGAATGATGGCAAAATGGTCCGAAATTTTCTTATTATCAAAAATCCGCTTGTCTTTTTTAAGATATTTTTTGGCGAGTGCCTCAGCGGCAAACTTGCCGAACTGCCACTCACGTTGGCGGATCACCACCTTTTCTACGGTCGGCAGGTAGTCCTCGGGCAGGCAGCGGCTGTCGGTTCGGGGATAGGTGATCAGCTTGTGCCGCTCATACAGGGCTTGGGCCAGAGACAGCGTATTCTTGGCAGAAAAACCGAAACGGCTGTTGGCCTCACGCTGCAGGAGAGTAAGGTCATACAGCGGTGGCGCCCCCTTGCTCGATTTCTTGCTTGTCTCCTCCACCTCGGCCGGTTTACCAGTACAGCGTTCGACGATAGCCGTGGCCTGCTGCTCCTCCCAAATGCGGTTGCGGCGGCCGTGGGTCTGCTCCTCGTCCTTGGCAAAGGCGGGATCGATCCAGACCCCCTCGTACTGAACCGGACCGCAACCAAAGCGAGCATGCAGTTCCCAATAGGTCGCGGGAACAAACTCGCGCCGTTCGGTTTCCCGCTTGACCAGGAGCGACAGG
Organism: uncultured delta proteobacterium; assembly: GCA_963733595.1. Classification (GTDB taxonomy): domain Bacteria; phylum Desulfobacterota; class Desulfobulbia; order Desulfobulbales; family Desulfobulbaceae; genus Desulfobulbus. The sequence goes on from CAVTDN010000011.1 coordinate 136,789, forward strand.
GTTGGGGTCTGCACCCGACCGCAGGGGGTCTTGTGAAAGCCGCCGAATCGGGAATTGTAACAGGTCAGGGCCCGGGTGGCGTTGATGCCGATCAGCCAGTCTGCCTCGGAACGGCACATTGCCGTATCCTCCAGCGGCAGCATCTCCTTGTTGTCTTTAAGTTTTCCAAGTCCTTCACGGATGGCGTCCAAAGTCATGGACTGCAGCCATAAACGTCGTATGGCCGTTTACTCTCCACAGTCCGGTTAGTGGCCTGTTTGAGGATGTACTTAAAAATCAGTTCTCCCTCGCGCCCGGCATCACAGCCGTTGACGATGACATCAACGTCCTTGCGTCGAATCAGCTTGGTCAGGGCGTTGAACTGGGCCTTGGTGTCGGGCAGTACCGCCAGGGGAAACTCCTCGGGCAGAATGGGCAGGTTATCCAGTGACCATTTATGCAGTTCGGGATTGATCTCCTCGGGATAGGCAATGGACACGAGATGGCCGATGGCAAAGGAGACGACATGGTCGTCGCTTTCAAAATGGGTCTTTGGCTTTGGTGAATTTTCCCGGAAGGGCCTTGACGATATCGGCGGCAACGCTCGGCTTCTCGGCAATGATCAGTGTTTTTCCCATGTGTCTGCCGGTTGCAATCCTCACTGTTGCAGGTTGGTAAAAAAAGTGCGCAGGCTCTCGTGCCAGCGATCCGGTTGTGCCAGATAGCAGGGATGCGGAGCCTCCGGGATATATTTCTCGAGTCGCGTTCTTGATTTCAGCAAGCAGAATTTCGCTGTTGGCCAGCGGCGAAATCTGATCCTCAGCCCCCCAGACCACAGGGTCGGTACGGTGATGTTTTTTAATCCAAGCCCGGTTTTCTTCGACGCCCACAGCGCCGACCAGAACCAAACCGGCAATCCGCTGCGGATACTTGATGGCAAATTCCATTGCAATACGACCGCCCATGGAAGGACCGACGAGCAGTGCCCGATCGAGCCCAAGCTGTGCAAAAAACTGCGCCAGCACCTCAGCCGGTTGCCCATCAAAGGCCGGGCTCTTGCCAAAACCGGGCATATCTACAGCTAGCACGCGCAGACCCATTCCGGCCAAAGCATCCAATGTCCCCAATTCCCGCCAGGTTTCCGCTTGAAACTTCATGCCGTGCAGGAGCACCACCGTCGCACCACTTCCTCGGACCACATTCAAGGTAATGCACCGAACAGCCGTTGAGAGCAATATTTTCTGATGTTATTTCTCGCATTTCGCACACCTCCTCAAAACACTTCCTCCTCACAAACTCTTACCGAAGTCAAGGACTGCCACAGAAGTAAGCGACCAACGCCGCTTTGTCAACGGGCAGTAGAAATTCACGGCCCATTTCAAAACAAAGCCATTACTACATCTGCGGATACCCGCCATAAACACAATCGGTTTTTAACCACAGACCCATTTAGGCTGAAGGCTAAATTCGCTTGACCGTTTAACGGAATGATTTTAAAAGAAAATTATAAATTGAAATTTATTCCCACACGATATTCTCATCCAGGATCTCCTATGGCTCTTTTTCGCTGCAACAAATGTGGTCACCTCCAAGAAGTCAACAATGATTACATTGGGAAGTCGGCAAAATGTCCTCAATGCCAGCAAGTTGCTCCAATCCATGACACCATTTCTTTTATAAAAAAAGTACTTGAAAAATACTTCCAGCAACAAAAGAAATTGTTTGAATTACGGCAGTCGAGAGATGAAGAGGAAGAGTTGGAGTTTCAAGTAATTGACAATCCTGAAGAAAAATTCTTTTCTTTAAAAGACGTTGACATATTCAACACCACGGAGCTAACAAATGATCTCCAATACCTGCCCATTATCAAATGGTTTGAAACAAAACAGGTCAAGGTCACTGTTAATCCGAAGGATCTTGATACAACTGGATTTTTTGACGAAGTGGCGCTTGAGTTGGGAAATAATTATGATAAGTTGAAGGAGGTGACCGAAAAAATAAAACGTATCCAGAATAAAGGATACACCAACATCAACTTCCCGATTGTCCAAAAAAGTCAGAAACACCAGCAGGAAATAGTACAATTCTGCAATCAACTCTATAAATACGCTTTTGTTGCGAAATATTATTACCAGAAACAAGATAAACTTATCAAACTGACCCTGCAAACTGCGCCGGCGATAGTCCAATTTTTCAATGGCGTCTGGCTAGAGTGGTTTATCTTTTCGAAAATATTACGATTTCTCCATGAGAGACAAATCTCTTTCGCAGGTGCACGCAGTATAATTGTTACATTACCAAACGAAGATTATCACGAACTGGACACTTTTTTCCTAATCGATAAACGAATCCCCATTTGTATAGAATGCAAATCTGGAGAATTCCGTCAAGATCTTGATAAATATTCAAAAATACGAAAACGATTGTCTATCGACAAATCACAATTTCTTCTTTGTGTTGTCGGTTTAAGTGACGAACAGGCCCAAGGCCTGACAAGCATGTACGAAGTAACCCTCGTAAATGAAAAAAATTTCTTAACTCATGTGGAGAGACTACTCCTCTGACCTCATTATTTACTGTTTTAAATTCCCAGAAAATTAGTAGGTTCCATCGCGGCGAGCTTTATAATGAATTAGCTGGCACTCCAGCGCCAGGCTTCGACGGCACATAAGCGCCGCCACTGGTCACGGGTTTGGGCGCCGCACTCGCGTCAATGGCCCGCAGCTCCGCATCAATCCGGGTCAGATTCCGCTGGACTTTGTCAGTCAGACCCGATTGCGGATACTTCACCAGAATGCTCTGCAGCAGGTCACGGGAAGAAAGCAGCAGTTTACGCTTTTCCTCCGAGTCACGGCTATTGGTGGCGCGAACAAAAAGCTCGGCGGCCTTTTGACGCAAATCCTGGGCCCCCAACCTGGCAGCCTCCTGAATCTCATTGCCCGCTGGTGATTGAGGAGCGACGACGGCTTGGCTGTCACCTGCCTTCAACGTACCACCCGGCTGGGAAGTTCCACCTGGAAGCGACGACCCGCCCACAATGGGGGTTTCTTGTGCCTTCCGCTCGCCGGCCTGGTCTTCAATCCGTTTGACACCCTGATTCACCGTGGCTTCAGCTTGTCCCTTGGTATTTCTATTAATGATGCCGGCATTGGCAACCAAACGTGAAGACGGATAGGCAAGCAGAAATTTATCCGCCTGCTCGGCCACACTGTAACCGTCACGCTTGGGAACATAGGCGAGATAATTTCTGAGCAATGCACTGTACCCTTTCAATTCCGGCAGGGTCGAACCGCCCGGCTCCAGGGCAGCAAGCTGTAACCCCGCCCATTCCTCCTTGCGCGCCCCTTTTTCAATGGAGAGCCGAACCAGTTCTTCGTATTGTTGTTTTGCCTCAGGATAGGCCTCCAAACCGAAGTTCAGATCCGCAAACGTCTGCATCGACTGCAGCAGCAACTCGTCCTGCCCTTTTTGCTGCCGAATGCGGGCAAGCAGTTCACCCAATACTTTCCGCGCCTCCACCTCCTGATGGTTCTTCAGGAGGGCCTGGCCGTATTGAAAAGTAGTCTCGGCAGCGGGAATCTGTCCTGGCATTGCACCGCTTTGGGCGTAGAGGTTGATGACCTGATCGTAGTTGCCGGCTTCAAATGCAGCTTTTATCTGGGGATCGGCCGGCGCAGCTGCTGCAGGCTGCGCAACGGTTTTCAGTTCGGCCAGAAACTTGACGCAGCCGCTCTCAAGATAGTCGATGTCCTGCTGGTTGAGCTGCAGCAGGGAATCACCAGCGAGCAATTGGGCAGCCTCAACCCGTTTTTCCTGCTGCAATTGCTTCTGCAAGGCATTGTATTCGAGGAGAAGATGCTGCAACTGGGACCTGCACTCGTCTATTTTGTTCACTTTATCTTGCGGCAGCACTATCAACGCAGCCTTTCGCTCCACTTCCTTCCATTCCTGGAGCTTTTGTTCATAGGCATGAATCCGGTTATTGATTGAACTCATCACCGGCATCATCACATCCCGCTTGATAACTTCAGTCGCTGGCTGATCTGCTCGCTCAGGCCGGGTCACCGTTTGCGGCTTTGGCCGGGTCTCCGAGGACTCTCCTGTCCAGTTTCCAACCGCACAGCCGGAAAGGAAGAGGCCGCACAGACAGGAAAACAGCGCCAAGGATTTAGAAATTGAAAATATTACACGCATCATGTCCGTTCAGTGTTTGAGGTGGGTACGTTTTCAGTGCGCCGATATATGGCAGGAGTCATTGCCCAATCCCATGACTCCGTTGCATGCGCACATCTTGAGAACAGATCCAGAAGAATCTTGAGACAAAAACATCCACCTGACATACAGGCGGAAAGCGGAGAGAACTCGTTCTTTCATCTAGAATCGATGGTTCCATCTCCCTATCCCGTTAAGGAAGAGAGCAGGGAAGACGGCAGCTACGATAGCAAATTGCACGCCTCTGGACAATTTTTTTCTTGCGCCGCAGGGGCAAAACCTTTCACGCCCACCAAAATTCCGAATCCGTAATCCAACGGCAGAATGATCAAACAGACTCCCCTGTGCCCCATCTTGGCGATAATACTCGTCAGCGATTTTTCCAGAACGGCAAGAAGAGACGCTCTGGGTCGAACCGCCGATTTTCCCCGACCACACCAAAACAAAGACTGGCGGGGAAAGCGGGGGGCGTGGTCTGGCGCAGCCCAGAAGATCCAGCCACCACCGCGCCGCCTTGATTGGGGGCCACCGGCATAAACACCTGCTGCACATTAGGGTATTGCAAAGACAGCCCGTTGAAGGTCAGGTCAACCGCATCGATCCGATCGCCAATTTTCTCCACATCCAGGATGGCCTGGGCAATCGCGCTCCAAGCCGGCAGGGCGCCCAATGAGCCGCTGACATGGAAGCCGCCCTTGACCATGGGGAGGTTGTCGTCAAAACCCGCATACACCCCGATGGTGTAGCCGCCCTGCAGGCTAATGCCGGATTGATCCGTGTGCCAAAACGGGCACATAGCCTACAAAAGCGGCGTTGCGGTAGTCGTTGGCTGTCCCTGTTTTCCCCAGGAGGGGATAGGGTTGGTTCATTTTGGTCAGTATTTTATTGCGGGCAGCATCGTCGCTGCGGAGCCGGACATGCTCCATGGCGTACTTACCCGTGCCGTATGGAATGACATTTTGCAGGATGTTGTCTATGGCGGCAGAACTTTTTGCGTCAACCACCCGAGTCTTGTAGACTTGACGACTGTACACCACCCTTCCCTCGGGGGTTTCAATCCGTTCGATAATAGCCGCGCCATCGGGGTCCACATGGCCATCGAACTGGGAAACAAGCAGGGTCGCAGCATCAGCGGCATCATGACGGTTGCCGGTAATCAGCGTTTCGTACATACGGGTGATTTCCGAAAGCGAGACCACGTTGGAACCGAGCGGCAAGGAGAGGACAGGCTGGAACCTGCTGTTAATCCCGCATTCTTTAGCCAGTTGGACCAGGTACTGCAGCCCGAGCATTACGCGAAAGTCACGAACCTCGCCGAGCACTTCCAATGAATACAGCTTGTCCGGTCCCAGTTTTGCGCGCTCAATCTGGATCTGGCCCTCCACCTGCTGCATGGTCGCAGCAGTGATCATGCCGTCAAGCTGAACCTGTTCCCGCCAAAACGACTCGATCTGGCCGGAATCAAGGGCAACGAGATGATCAACGGCTTCCTGCGTGTTCAATCCAATCCAGCCGGAAGGGAGGTTTTGCCGCAAAGTAAAAATGTAGCGGCCCGACGCATCCCGTACCAGCCGGCCGCCAGTGGAAGGCGCAGCCATCGCCGGGTTGTCAAAAGCGCTATCAACGCCAAACTGCCGTGGTGAGGCTGCAAGGGATTGACGATACGAAAGCATGGCAGAAAGAAGCGAACGCAGACCTAGAAAATCGTCATAGCGCATGCGCTCCAACTGGTTGGATTCATTGACGCGGTTGTCAAAAACAAAATCGGGCTTCAGCGACCGCACGGCAATGCCAAAGGCGGCATGGTCAAGGTATTGTTTGGAGAGGATAATGCCGTAGTTGTCCCGGATTCGCTCTTTGTACCGCTGATAGTCCTCGGTTTTACCATTCTCGATGCGTGGCGCCATATCCACCTTGGCCGCCAGATCCCGGATCATGGGCAGGGTCAGATGGTCGGTGAGATGATATAAAAGCCAGACAGCGGCAACATTTTCTGAGGTAACGCCGGCCCAACTCAGGGACACGGCGCTGAAGGGACTAGCGTGGTCCGGCTGCGGAGCATAGGGCCGGTTCAAAAAGACGAAAGTGTCCCGGTTGTTATTGAGCATGTCCACCGGGCTCCAGCCTAGCTGCAGGGCCGCCGCGAAGAGAAAGGTCTTGAAGGTCGATCCCATCAGCCGTTTGGCCGTGGTTGCCCGATTAAAGTTGAGATTCGACATGCCGCCGCTCATAGCGCGGACAGCCCCCTCCTGAAGGACAAAGGCGGCCCCTTCAACCTTGGGAAATTTTTCAAGATCGAGTTGCAGTTTGCCGGATGCATCAGTTCCACGGACGCTGACATAGACCCGGTCTCCGGTTTGCAGCTGCTTGAGCAGGGCCTTGCGGTCAGCGGGCGAGGCGGCAGATGCTCCCCGGCTGAATTTAGCGTAGGCCTCGCTCAACCGATTCATGCCGGATGCATCAATAAGACCCTCGAACCGGCCATCATCAAACTGTACCCGCACCTCTGTTCCTTTTTCGCGAGTTTCGCCAATCGCCGAAATGACGCCGAAGTCAAACTTGCCCGGGGTGTACTCTTCGTCACCCGGATATGCGAGAGCTTTATATTCGGCTTGCACAAGGGCGCGATCATAACCGCGCAAGCGCACGTCCAGTTGGGACAGGTGCCGGCGCAGACCATGCAAGGTTTTTTCCTGTATTTCCGGATCAAGCGAGGTGATTATACGGGCACCCGAGGTGGCGATATTGGAGATGCCGTTTTGCTCCAAGGTTTCGGCAATAAAAGGTGTCTCCAGTCCTTCCTTGACAAGGTCCATCGCAGTGCTCTGGGCAAATGACATCTGGCCTTGCTTGAACACAAGCTCTCCAGGCTTTAACCTGGTGTATTCTTCCTCATCGATCATCCCGGCCTTGCGCATCTTGCCGAGGACGTAGTGAATACGCTCATCCCCTCTCTGCCTAACCTCAATGGCGTTGGCCAGATTCTTTTTGAGAAAGGGATTGTAATAGTTCGGTCGTTTGACGCTACCGGCGATGAAGGCGCATTCCAAGATCGTCAGATCCTTGGGTTCCTTATCAAAAAAGTAGCGAGACGCAACCCCGAGACCATGGCCGTTGCCACTGACAAAAAACTGGTTGGTATAAAATTCGAGAATTTTCTCCTTACTGTACTTGTGTTCCAGTCGCAGGGCATACAGCAGTTCCTTGACCTTAGCCTGGATGCTCCGCGATTCCCTTTTAAATAGGTTCTTGGCGGTCTGCTGGGTGATAGTACTGCCGCCTTGAACCACTTTTCCTGCCTTCAAATTGACGATCATGGCCCGGACGATGCCAGGAATATCCAGACCAAAATGCCCGAAAAATTGATCGTCCTCAGCAGCTACCAGGGCATTGACAAAAGACTTGGGAATTTCCTTGTAGGGAAGATACTGGCGATGGATCCCCTCAAACAACACGCCTATTTTTGTCTGCCCATCACGGAAAAAGACCGGGCTTTCCCGGCCAAGAATTTCGTTGATGGCCGACTCCTCAATCTCTGGAGCCGGGACAAGCACAATCAGGTAATAAAGCCCTCCGGCTCCGACAGCAGCAGCCAGCACAAAAAGAAACGCGAACGAGAAAAAACAATATTTAAAAAATTTTACCATGATTTCAATTTATTAAAAGGATACGGCTCTTCGAAACGAAGCAATCCGGATTATTTCATGAGAAGCCTTCCCCACTTTCCATTAAAAATAGAATCCCAATTAGCAAGAATAACAATGTCACCATTTACCATGAAAGCACCTCACAATGGGGACAAATAATTATCACGTTCCGAAAAAAAAATGCATTTTTTACTGTCGCAAAAAACAAACGTTCTCCTTTGGGCAACAGTCGCCCCCCCCTTCCCACCTCAAACCAATTTTGCGAAAAGCAGAAATTATCCGCAGTGAAAATATTTTAAATGTATCCAAATAAAACGGATAGTTATTAACACCACTCTCTCAAGGTGATCAGTAGGATTATTCTAAGAAACTCATTCCATACGCAAAAAATCGGAAAACCGGAAAAAAGCTTTTTTTTCAGCACAACAACAAGCTAATCTCAGGCTCAAACAGGAACAAAACAACGGAATATAATACTTTTGCTTGTCATTCTTCTTGTTAACTATTAATAAGGATGAACGCAATGCTACATCTTATGTTCACCATATTGTTGATTGCAGAAAAACAATATAATTTCAATGCACTATTAAGGTTGCACAAACCCCACTACTACATATGAAAATATTGCCTGCTCTGCTGACCCACTGTTTAATTGCCCTGCTCTGCTTTTCACTTTCAGCCTGTTCTTCGCACAATAAAAAATCAGCGCTCAACCACACCGGTGCTACGGCTGCCGCCGACTCCCAGGATGAGGAAATTTCGTCTGCAGAGCCCGAAGAAACGGCCCTGGAAGAACTGGAGGCACTGAACAAGCCTGGTGCTTGGGAACTCGGGGTCAGCAAGACCTATTCTCTTGAAAAAATGGGGATAGACCCTTCCAAGTATGACTTCCCTATCTCCGTCAACAATCAAGTCCTCTACTATCTCGAATTATTCCAAGGAAAACAGAGAAATTATTTCAGCCAGTGGCTGGCACGTTCCACCGTCTATCGACCCTATATCGAAGCCGAACTGAAAAAGGCTGGTCTTCCTTTGGATCTCGCCTATCTTGCCATGATCGAATCCGGTTATAATCCATCAGCTTATTCACCGGCCAAAGCTAGCGGTCTTTGGCAATTCATGGAAGGGACGGGGATCACGTATGGCCTTAGAATCGATCAATGGGTTGATGAACGCCGGGACCCCGAAAAAGCTACCAAAGCGGCCACCCGTTACCTGGCTCGCCTCCACACCCAGTTCGGCGACTGGTACCTTGCCGTGGCAGCGTACAATGCGGGTGAGGGAAGAGTAGACAGCGCCATGAAAAAATGCGACGCTAAGAATTTCTGGGAAGTTGCCATCTCCGAAGGCATTTTCATGGAAACCAAACGGTATGTGCCAAAATTAATTGCAGCCATTATTATAGCCCGGAATCCTGAAAAATACGGTTTCAATGATATATCCTTCAAAAAACCGCAAGGATATGAGACCATCACCCTGCCGGGAGGCGTGAGCCTCGAAGCCGTTGCCGCAACCGCCAACACATCGGTGAAAGAATTACGGACACTCAACAATGAACTGAGAAAGAATCAAACTCCACCCAAGCATGACTATGTCCTGCGGCTTCCCGTCGGCACCAAGGAACTGGTAGCCAGCAATCTCAACAAACTGCGCCCGGTCACCACAATCACTTTTGCCACCCATACAGTGCAAAAAGGCGAGACACTGGATGCAATCTTAACCATGTATCATATCAACAAAACCACCTTGCTCAAGGCCAACAACCTGAGAACTGCGCAACTGATGCCAGGCCTGCACCTCAAAATCCCCACTTCCGCCACCAAATATGTCCTGCCTAAAGAGAGGCAACAACCGGAAGAAAGCTTGGCTAAGACTGACAACAAGGGTAAGTTGCGACGGGAGATAGTGCTGCATACGCTGAAAACTGGTGAAACGCTGGATACAATAGCCAAGCAATATCAGGTTCCTGTGCAAAGCATCATGCAGTGGAACAAAATCTCTCGCCAGAGCCAGGTGAAAAAAGGACAGCAAATAGCTCTCCACTTTGACCGGTCGGCTCAAGAGAGCGTTCCTGTTACGGAAAATAACTCTAAAGCAGTTGCCAAAATCGCCGCTGATATTAAACAAACCGTACACCTTCCCGTTCCCGACGCGACCAAAAAGATAAACGGCACCAAACCCCTTACCGAAGCCGCACCTAAGCAGCCTGTTGCTGTAGCCGTCGAAAAAGAACGTGCCAAAATCGCCGCCGACATTAAACAAACTGCACAAGTTCCCACTCTGGACACAACCAAAAAGAAAAACGGCGCCAAAACCCCACCCGAAGCCGCACCCAAGCAGGCCGTTGTTGCAGCCGTTGAAAAAGAACGCCCACCCACCTGGTATGTGGTGCAGAACGGCGACACCCTCGCGAATATCGCCAGAAAATTTCAAGCTACCACCCAAAATATTCGCGACTGGAACAAACTCAGCAACAACACCCTGCAAACCGGTAACAAGCTGATTGTCAAGAAAGGTTGATATTCTCCCGGCAGGACAATCCCTTTCGAGAGTCTTACGCCACCCCCTCATCTTCCTCCCCCAGCATTCGCTTGAGCACTTCGTCAGACTTCTAGTTTGCTCAAGCCGATGATCATCTCTTTTTTTTACATTTAAGAGAAGATGATCCAAGGAAGCCCATTTTTCGACTCTCAGGAGCCACTGGATATATTGGCCGCCGTCTAGGAAAAGGTTCTTCAGGAAAGGGAGGAGGGTCTTTCCCTTCGCTTGCTGGTCCGCAATGCTAAAAACCTGATATGGCTTTCAGGGTCAACAAGAGCAATGAATCACTTCCCTCTGTTGACGGGGTTATGTTGTCGAGCATGTATCCCAGGGCAAGAACAGAGATGGAATCCTGCGGCGACGTTTGATCACCCTGATATATGCAGGTTGGTTACCGCATGACTTGGCTTCATCGCGGAGTTGCCTCGCTCTAAAAGCTGAGGTTCGGAAAAATTCTTGTTCGGATAGGTGGAGGTGGTGAGCGGGACTATAGTCATATTCAAGGGTTAGTGGCAGAACAAATTTCTCAGGATATTTCTCGTCTTTCTGCTGACCACCGCCGGCTCCAGTCGAGGCACCTGGATCGGTTTTTATCGAATTTTCAACTACCTCTTCAACTGAAGAGGCCTAAAACTTCTCTTAACTGGCAGATATCACTTCATGAACGAACCAATTGAATCGACGACCGAACTGACCGGTAGACAGAAAAAAGCATTGCGAAGCAGGGGACACCACCTTGAACCGGTGGTCTATGTGGGCAAGGAAGGTCTATCCCACACCTTGCTTAAATCCGTGGAAGCGGCGCTCAAGGCCCACGAACTGATTAAAATTAAACTCGGGCAAAACTGCCCCCTTGATCGAAACACGGCGGGAGACGAATTGACCAAGAACACCGGAGCTGCTTTGGTGCAGGTTATCGGCCGAATGATTCTTCTTTATCGGCCCAATCCGGATTTGCCTGGGGAAAAAAAGGCACCGCTCACGTCCCAGTCCCACAATCGGGTCTAAAGATCAGGCGCATAGGAGAAACAGGGGGGAATCTCCCCCGGTGATTGCAGAAAAATGAGATGCCCGAGGGGGATGGGGGCTCAGTTCGAGCCTACCGACCGAGAGCTTGCTCTCTGGGCAAGGGGCAGAAAATGCTCCCGCCACCCCGGTCTGGCAGATGACATTCCGGGGGAACGGAAGAAGAAACATGTGGTCAATCAAAGGTCGCCGCGGTCAAACAGATCGCGGCGATCCTCGACAAACCAATGGATAAATTTCTCCAGTCCATTCTGAAGAAAACGATCAAAATCCCAAGGGTCACTCGACAGCATCTTGCGGCAATCGTCCCGGATCGCATAGGCGTAGGCCTTTTCGCTGCTGCCGTCGGCCATGGTCACATCAACAATCACCCGTTCATATTTATCGCCCTCAAAGGCATCGAGCTTCGCCATGACCTTTTCATCCAGCCCCCAATAGAGCTTGCCGGAAACGGTGGCATTCTCCTGAAAAATAATTCCGGGATATTCTGAGTCACGCACACGGAATCTCGCCCAGTTGTCCAACGTAGCTTCCTTGCCCTCATAGGCCTGGCCGGTGACAGCTTTCATCACAAGTGGCGACTGCAATGTCCCGTAACAGAATAACGCTTTTTTCTCCATTGTCCTACCTGCCTGGTCGTTCGATTTCTTTGTAATTCCCGGACTTCACTTCCACAGTTCATCCGGGCTGAGCAACCTTTATTGTCGCCTCACCATTCCAACGCCATCCCCGAAAAATCACCCATCACTCGCTCGACACCTTGCACCGGTTACTGAAACGCGAATCAGTGTCTTTCTTGCGGGGTTGCATCACGCCACCCTCATGTGCTCACGGTTTGCCCTGTCGGTCTAATTTATTTCGATGTTTTTTTCCACTTTCAACTCAATCAAACAGCTTTCAGGATACTCCACCATCATCCTTTTTCCAAGGACAGATACAGCGCATCGAAAAAATCAAGCACCTTTCCAGGTGACCATACTCATCCCTGGAATCATCAAAACTGTGGCTAATATGTCCCTGAATATCAGCCCAACCCTCAGCGCAACGCCTGCTCGAGAAACTCGGCAAAACAGAGGGTAAAAGATTTTCATGAACAACCGAGCCAGGTGGTACGATATCAAGCCCTATCTTGAAGAAATCAAAACGGCAATCGCAAAGCTTTAGCCCTTGGCTAAATCGGCTGGGGTTTCAAAAAAGCTCTATTCTATCGAGGCCTATTGTCATGAATCTCCGCCCTTAAGCTGACCCAAACCTGCGATTTTTACTGTTCAACCGCTGACAGGTTGAGTATGATGAATATTTTTAACATCATTGACATTTCCAGGGATATTCTTTTGCTTATTTGCCCTGGCAATGCCGAAATTGTAACGAAAGTATTCATTTCCGGCCACTGATGCGGGTTACCGCCTTGCCGGCACTTCCAGACACCGAAGGAGTCTATATGAACGGCCTACAACAATGTGATCCTGAAATTTATAACCTGATCAAACAGGAAGAACGGCGCCAGAAAGATAAAATCCGTTTGATTGCCTCGGAAAATTACGTTTCCGCGCGCAGTCATGGAGGCGACAGGTTCCGTTCTGACCAATAAATACTCCGAAGGATACCCAGGAAAACGCTACTACGAGGGGCAACAGTACATCGACCAGGTGGAGAGCCTCGCCATCCAGCGAGCGAAGAACTTGTTCGGTGCTGAGCATGTCAATGTCCAGCCCTATTCAGGTTCTCCGGCAAACCTGGCAGTATATCTCGCCTTCATCAATCCCGGCGACACCATCCTCGGGATGGCCCTGCCCCACGGGGGTCATCTGACCCACGGGGCCAAGGTTTCCATCTCTGGCAAGTATTTTAATGCCGAATCCTATGCTCTTGATCAAACGACTGGTTTGCTGAACTACGAGACGATCCGTGAAAAAGCCATGGCTTGTCATCCCAAAATCCTGATTGCCGGTCATTCCGCCTACCCCAGAGTCCTTGACTTTGCCAAATTCCGCGAGATAGCCGATGCCTGCGGCGCTCTGCTTCTCGTCGACATGGCACATTTTTCCGGCCTGGTGGCTGGCGGGGCCCATCCGTCGCCTTTTCCCTATGCCGACGTGGTCACCACCACCACCCATAAATCCCTGCGTGGTCCGCGTGGCGCCATGATCCTCTGCAAGCAGGAACATGCAGCAGCCATCGACAAGGCCGTCTTTCCCGGACTGCAGGGCGGCCCGCACAACAACACCACCGCCGCCATCGCAGTGGCCCTGAAAGAGGCTTCCACCGAGGCATTCAAACAGTATGCCGCCCAGATTGTCAAGAATGCCCAGTCTCTGGCAGCAACCCTGCTTGACAGGGGCTTCAACCTAGTCACCGGCGGCACTGAAAATCACCTCATGCTGATCGATCTGACCAACAAAAGTGTAACCGGAAAGATTGCGGCAAAGGCCTTGGATGCGGCCGGAATTGTCCTTAATTACAATGCCGTTCCCTACGATACCCGTAAGCCCTTTGACCCGAGCGGCATCCGCCTGGGTTCGGCGGCCGTCACCTCCCGAGGATTCAAGGAGGAACAGATGGTGCAGATCGGCAACTGGATAGACGCTGTTGTTACCGATCCGACCGACACCGCCCTGCAGACGGAAATTGCAGCAGCGGTGCAAAAACTCTGCGCCGGTTTTCCAGCTCCCGGACTGGAGCACCTTGTGTGATAAGCCGCTCCATCACGCCATCAGCAAAAAGGGGACGCCTTACCAAGCATCCCCTTTTTTTTCGTTCACCGTTCATCATCACATAGCCTGAGTCACGGTGCTGGTAAAATCAATAATTTTTCGGCTAAAGCGCTCAATAAGGAATGGCTATCCTCAGAGCCACCGCTGTTCATGCTGACCATATTTTCATCGTACTGATTGAAGGTACGTGATTGACTTCTGTACCAAATCGTTTTCGCTCAATTTCATTTCCATGCCTCCTTCCCCTTGTCCAGAGCGATTCCGTCAGGATCACCGGGCCGGCATTCCCCGTTTCTCCTTGATGCGACGCCAAAGTGTCGTGCGATCAATGCCCAATACTGCACTGCACTCCTTTATTGAACCGTTGGTTTTTTTATAAACGTACTCGATATATTCATCTTCAAGACTTTTAAGAGTTTGCCCTTCGGAAAAAGAGAAGCTGCACCCACGAGTCTGTGCGATAGAAGCGTCACCCGGCGCTACCATCAAATCACGCGCACTGATGTTTTTTCCTTCGCATACCACAACCGATCGCTCGATCATTCCCTGCAACTCCCGGACATTACCCTCGTAAGAATAGCCACGAAGATATTCTTGGGCATCCTTAGCAAGCGTCATTCGACCTTTACGATATCGGCGGCCGTACTCCTCAACAAAGTACTTACTCAGAAGCTCGACGTCCTCCACTCGCTCGCTGAGTGGTGGTATGAATAAACCAAGGATGGCAATCCTGAAGTACAGATCAACCCGGAACAGATTCTGACTGACAAGACTGCGCAGGTCACGATTAGTTGCACATACAATTCGGACATCCACCGGGATAAGCTTATTATCCCCGATACGCATAACCTGTTTTTCCTGCAAGACCCGCAATAATCTCCCCTGGAGAAGCAATGGCAGTTCGCTGATCTCGTCGAGAAAGATCGTTCCACCGTGAGCCATTTCGAACAGTCCCGCCTTGCCTTTTTTGGCTGCCCCAGTAAAAGATCCTTCGACATATCCGAAGAGTTCGCTTTCGATCAATGACTCGGGGAGCGCCGCACAATTGATGGCCACAAATGGGGAATTCTTGCGCTGACTGCAGTTATGAATACCTTGTGCAAAAAGCTCTTTCCCTACGCCAGAAGGTCCGCAAATCAGCACTGAAGTATCGTACTGGGCAAATTTTTTGGCCGTCCTGATACATTCAGATATCACCGTGCTCTTATGGACAATTCCATCAAAGGTGTATTGCGCTAAAAAACCTTTATCTGATAATCGAATACGGATATTCTGTTCAAGTTTCTGAACCTCGGTGATGTCCTGATAAGTCGCCACTGCACCACGAACCTCACCGTCGACAATTACCGGCACCCGATTCGTGGCAACGACCGTTTTGTCGTCGAGCCATTGAATATCTCCAATTTCTGGCTGCTCTGTTTCGAGAATATTGAGCAATCTCGTTTCAGGTATGATATCTGTTATTTTCTTCCCCAAAGCCTCTTCTTTGCTATGACCGGTAATTTCCTCCGAGGTACTATTGAAAACAGTAATAAAACCCAATTTATCAATCGCGATAATCCCGTCATGCACAAAATCGATTATTGTTGAAAATTGCTGCGCTTTTTCCTTTTGCTGTGTGGAGGCATACAAAATGCTCTTTGCATTTTGTATGGCGTGTTGCAAGGCCTGGTAACCCGAATTAACCAGAAAGGTTTTGCAGTTGTGCCTGGCAACAGCGTCTTGTACATTCGCGTCCCCAACAAACGTCCGAATTCCTTGTTGTATGAAGCCTTCCACTTCAACGGCGATGTCACAGTTTTCCGTTATCTCGAGACAAATCGCTTTCAAACCCATCACTTCAGCCACGACATCCGCACCTGAAATGACATTTTTATACCCTATAACCCCAATGGTCCCCGTTTTCCCGGCCGCTTTCACAGCCTTGAAACTGTCAATCAGATCAAATGCGGTAACTTCTACCTCTACCACCGGAATATCGAACTCTGACTTGAGGAGATCATAGGTTCCACCTCGCGAAATGAGAACCTTTACACCGTCGTCGATGGCGTGCCGTGCGGCTTCAACACCTTTCCAAAGATTAAGATCACCACCAATAATTTCGACGTTGCTGTAGCCGTTTTCCTCAACTACACCTCGAGCGACCTCAAGCATGGACGCTATAGGGGCAATAACTACAATTTCTCTCATGCGCTGTATCCCAAGTATTATGGCATGGCTGTGACAATCGAATCAGACATCCCGCTCGATCACGCCCTCCGCATCCACAAAAGAGAGACGATTCTTCTCTCTTGCACAGTAGAGATCGTCACATGCATCCATTGATTCAGACAACCTTCCCTTGTCCAGAGCCAAAGTATTGAACGGTCAACGCCGGACATGGAAGGGAATATACAATCAACCGTTGCATTTCGCAACGCAAGGTGGTTTTTTGCGATCAATGGTTGCAGTGGCGACAAGTCGTTAAATGTAAAATGAATAAAATATAACAGCAAGTTGTCGATTCGTTTGGCGTGCTGGCAGGGAAATTGCGTTGTCGACAGAAAGTGCTTGTATCCGCGATCTAAAACGAAACATGCCGAGGGTATAAAGATCGTTTTTATTCTCTGCGAATTGCCGGATGCCGTCGAAACACGACTTCCGCGCGGCGACAACGCTCGCCTGAATCCAGGGGATGAACACAATTATCGCTGATAATTTGGTCAAACGTGCTGAATGTGCTGCTGGGACCATTCGTCCCTGCGACACAGAGAAATGCATCGTCGAAGCGATTAGTTGCCTTGTGAAGAGCGCTCGTCATCGCCAACATTATGCAGCCTCAGTGAGTGCTCAAAAATGTCGGTGCGAGAGCCAAGGGTCGCAATGCCATAATCCGCAGTTATGAAAAGCTAGCGCTTAGCGTGAAGCGTAAAGAATGGCCGGAGGGCTGTCAGGAGGAGTTGACATGAAGATTATCGTAGCACCGGATTCATACAAGGGCTGCATGTCTGCCCTTGGAGTCGCGCAGGCTATGGAGCGAGGGATACTGCGCGTTTTTCCGAATGCCGAGGTGGGCAAGATTCCGATTGCCGATGGTGGAGAAGGAACGGTCGAAGCACTTATTGCGGCTACAAATGGCACGCTTAAGCAAGTGGAGGTCACCGGCCCGCTAGGGGAGCGTGTCACCGCGCATTGGGGCATCTTGGGCGATAGTCAGACGGCGGTCATCGAAATGGCCGCTGCCTCAGGTCTGCCTCTGGTCCCGGCAGGAAAACGTAATCCGCAGATCAGTACCACCTATGGCACTGGCGAACTCATACGTACAGTTCTTGACGCTGGACTGCGCAAAATCATCATTGGCATCGGCGGTAGTGCTACCAATGACGGCGGTGCCGGGATGGCGCGAGCGCTCGGTGTCCGATTCACGGCAGATGACGGTCAGGAATTGCCCGACGGGGGGGCGGCGTTGGCCCGCCTGAAACATATCGACCTGGACGGACTTGATCCTCGCTTGAGAGAAAGCAAAATTACAGTCGCCTGCGATGTGGACAACCCCCTCTGTGGCCCGCGCGGTGCCAGCGCGGTGTTTGGTCCGCAAAAAGGAGCAACGCAAGAAATGGTCGCCGAGTTGGATGAAGCACTCGCGCATTTTTCAGTCATAGCCGAGAAAGCAACCGGCCGAGCTGTGGCCGACCTGAACGGCGCGGGCGCAGCGGGCGGTATGGGAGCCGGGTTGATGTTCTTCACGCCGGCGAGACTCAAACCCGGTGTCGACATTGTCCTTGAGGCAGTCAGCTTTGCCGAAGTGGTCAAAGGCGCTGATTTCGTCATTACCGGTGAAGGGCATACCGACTTTCAGACGGCGTTCGGCAAAGCTCCGGTCGGTGTGGCGAAGGTTGCCAAGCAATTCGACATCCCGGTGTTCTGTTTATCTGGCGGACTCGGCGGCGGAGCCGACGATGTGCTGACCCAAGGCATCGATGCGGTCATGAGCATCTGTGACCGTCCGCTGACGCTGGATGCCTGCATGCGCACAGGCGTTACGTTGATTGAATCGGCCTCGGAACGTTTGTGCAGGATCATCAAGGCCCTTCGTCCGAGCTGATAACGCACACCTCTGCGTTCGTCCAACTCGACATCATTGCAAAAAATCCGCGAACTCTCGAGATATAAATCCCGGCAACCAATGGGTCGGAATTTCCGGCGGGATGCCTAGAATCACACAAAATATAGAGTCGTTTCGAAGGCTGCTGGTCACTAAAAATCCCGTTTCAATTCGCAGCTAAGCGCTGCAACATGCAACATATGGATAGCACCACGCCTCCCATCTTTCAGCAATTAATCCATGAATATCATAGCATTGGCACATCGGCATGGATGCTGGCAGAATTATTGCTATGTCATTTTACTTCTAGCGGATCGGTGATGGGCCTAATGCTAGTTTTGAGCGAAAGCCTGTCAATGGCAACAACAGTTGGTTTCAGTTTTGTGCATAAAGTTTGAGATTGCAAGAGCGCTGACCGTGTCCGGTTTCAAGCGAACAAGAGAAAAATATTTGAAATTGTTATCAAAATCTGACAGGGAGAGAAGAGCATGAATATTTGGAAGACGGTCAACAAGGTGCCGGGCGGCTTGATGGTAGTACCTCTTTTTATCGGGATGCTGCTCAACACGTTTGCCCCTAACCTGCTTAAAATCGGTGGGTTTACCGAGGCATTGACGAATAAGGGGTTTGCAACCGTTCTTGGGATGTATCTTTTCGTCATCGGCACCAAAATGACGCTGAAGGCGGCGCCTAAAATGCTCATACGTGGAACTGGCATCCTGACAGCAAAGGTGGGGATTGCAACCGGGCTTGCGCTGGCCGTAGCATTCTTTTTTGGAGGCGATCTGGGGGGGCTGAGCACGCTTGCTATCCTGGCCGCGATGAATGACACCAATGGCGGCATGTTCTTGGCACTGACCAGCACGATGGGGGATGAGGACGATGCAGGGACCTACGTTCCGCAAAGCATCGAAACCGGTCCTTTCCTGACCATGCTGATTCTCGTTGGTGCTGGTTTGGCCAACATTCCATGGCTGGTCATGGCTTCCGTGGTGGCGCCGATTGCTCTTGGCGCACTACTCGGCAATCTCGATCCGGATATCCGCAAGTTCTTTGGATCGCATGAGCCGCTGATTATTCCTTTCTTGGGCTTTACCCTCGGGCAAGGCATCAACCTGAACAAGGTGATTGAGGGCGGCATGCAAGGTCTCCTCCTCGGAGTGGCAGTGCTTGTTATTACCGGTATCGTTTGCATCTTTGTTGATAAGTTATTCGGTGGCTCGGGGATCGCTGGCGCGGCTGCGTCCAGTACGGCGGGAAATGCGGCAGCTACTCCAAACGCAGTTGCCGCAGCTGATCCGGCCTATCTTGCAATCGCGCCGATTGCAACTATCCAGGTGACTGCCTCGGTCATCGTGACCGCCATCCTTACGCCCATTTTGACCACGTGGATGTACAAGCGAGTGCATAAGAAACGCGCGGAAGAAGCCGCAGCCCGAGGAGAAAATTACGTCATTCCGACTAGGAACTAGTTCTGCATTTTTCGCTGTTCCCTCCACTTGGTTGGAACAACGAAGCTTCAGAATACGCTTGCGTTCTCAATTGCCGTTAACAAGAAGATTTCAAGGAGAAAATCATGCCGAAGTTTGCTGCAAATCTCACCATGCTGTTCAACGAGCTCGATTTTACAGATCGTTTCAAGGCGGCCGCAGAGTGCTGGTTTTCGCGGTGTTGAGTATCTCTTTCCTTATGCCTATCCCAAGGAGCAACTCGCTGAATTACTATCTCTCAACGGCTTGATGCAGGTTCTCCACAATCTGCCGGCGGGCGACTGGGCCAACGGAGAGCGTGGGATTGCCATAATGCCCGACCGTGTTGGCGAATTTCAGGACGGCGTCGGCAAAGCCATTGAATATGCAACTGCGCTTGGTTGCACGCAGGTCAATTGTTTGTCTGGTATTGCGCCAACGGGTGCGGATGCCGGCATGCTGCATGAAACGTTTGTATCCAATATACGGTTCGCTGGTCAGCAACTGAAAACCCACGGAATAAAACTTCTGGTCGAAGCGATCAACACCTTCGACATTCCCGGCTTCTATGTTTGCGGGACGCAGCAAACGCTGGATTTGATCGACGCGGCAGGCAGTGACAACATCTTCATTCAGTACGACATCTATCACATGCAGCGGATGGAAGGCGAGTTGGCTGCTACGATCAAGAAGAATCTGTCGCGTATTGCCCACATGCAGCTCGCTGACAATCCGGGACGTAACGAACCAGGCACCGGAGAAATCAATTATTCTTTCCTCTTCGACTACATCGACAAACTCGGCTACGATGGATGGATTGGCTGCGAGTACAAGCCTGCCACGACCACGACTGACGGCCTTGACTGGGTCAAACCTTATCTGAAGTAATCAATAACAAAAGGAGTAAACGAATGAATATCGGATTTATTGGTCTTGGCATCATGGGCCGCCCCATGGCCAAGAACCTGCTCAAAGCAGGCTATTCGCTGACTGTTTATGACAGATCTGCAAAATTTGACGATTTGGTTGCACTCGGTGCCAAAGCTGGCGTCTCCAGCAAGGATGTCGCTTCGCAGAGTGATGTGATCATCACCATGCTGCCCAACTCGCCACACGTCAAGGAAGCCGTGCTCGGCAAGGATGGCGTGCTGGAAGGTGCGAAGGCCGGTACCATTCTGGTGGACATGAGTTCTATCGCGCCCGGTGCCGCCCAGGAAATCTGCGCTGCCGTCAAGGAAAAGGGAATCATCATGTTCGATGCGCCGGTGTCCGGTGGCGAGCCCAAGGCCATCGATGGGACCCTGGCAGTCATGGTCGGCGGAGAGGCGAAAGCCTTTGAGACGGTCAAGCCGATCCTTGAGAAGATGGCATCTTCCGTTATTCTTGTCGGCGAAATCGGGGCAGGGAATGTCACCAAGCTGGCCAACCAGATCATCGTTGCGCTCAACATTGCGGCAGTATCCGAAGCCTTCGTGCTGGCTACCAAGGCCGGAGTCAATCCGGAATCCGTGTTTAACGCCATCAAGGGTGGGCTCGCAGGCTCAGCGGTCATGAACGCCAAGGTGCCGATGATACTGGACGGCAACTTCAAGCCCGGTTTTCGTATCGAGTTACACATCAAGGATCTGCAAAACGTCCTGGATACCGCGCACGCTCTCAACGTGCCGGTACCGCTCACGGCCAACATCATGGAAACGTTGCAAGCTCTCAAGAACGACGATCACGGTGCCAGTGACCACAGTGCTATCGTCTGCCACTACGAGAAACTGGCAAAGCAAGAGGTCCGAAGATGATCACAATTAGATGATCATTCGCGTTGGGTGAAGCACGTCTCTGTGTAGGATCGGATCATTTCCTAGCTCGACGTCAAGAAGGGAACTCGCATAAAGGAAATCTAAGTGCGTGGCATCCTTGATTGCGTGGTGTTCAGTGATGACGGACGCGATATCCACGTCGAAAACTACAACGATCGCAACGTTCAGCACCTTTGCGCCGACGGTAATCAACTAGTGAATAAAGGTAAGTCGTTATTCCTGCCAGGGCAACTCGGCTTAATGCGCGGTAAGACGCAGTTCTAACACGTAAGTGACAGTCCACCTTTTCTGCCGAGGAGCCGAGGCATATAACCATCAGGAGAGAATCAGAATGAACAACACAATTATTACAACCGACAAGTCCTCGCCTGCATTCGGACCATTTTCTCAGGCGGTAACGAAAGACGGTTTCCTTTACACTTCGGGATTAATGCCTTTTTTGCCCGGAAGTGGCGATCTTATCAGTAACGATCTTGAAGAACAGATGCACCAATGCATGCGCAACATGATCGCGATCCTCGCGGCCGCGGATATGAAACTGGAAGACCTGATTATGGTGACCATTTTCACCACCGACATGCAGGAATTTGCCAACCTCAACAAGATTTATAGCTCGTATTTTGAAGGTCTGTCTGTCTTTCCGAGCAGGGCCGCAGTCGGCATTTCGGCATTGGCCAAGGGCGCAAGAGTTGAATTGACAGCGATTGCCAAAAAATGAACGTAAGCAAGGCTGGTTGCAGCGTATTTGATCCCAAGAAAGAACGTTTTAACGAGTAAAATTCGGTGCTGTCTCACAAATTGTAAAAAAATTGTGAGACAGCACTGATCTCCAGCCAGTCCGGCGATTTTGCCGATGCAAGATATCCTGGGTTTTGGCCACGACTGTGTCGCATGAACACCCCCGTCACAAATCCTTACACCTGTCAGTGGCAGTGAATCGCAAGCTTTATCACCGATGAGGTGGCAGATTGGTTGGCAGGTCTTACCGGGCTATTCGGAAGCACAACGCGACTACCTTATTCTCCCTTAAACTGTCTGGAACTCGCTCACCCCCCAAAGGAAACCTCTATGAAATCGAAAGTTTTAGTAACCCGAATGATTCCGCGCGCCGGTATCGAATTGCTGGAGACCTGCTGCGAAGTGGAGATTAACACCGAAGACCGTTCACTCACCAGGGCCGAGTTGCTGGATAGGGTTCGAGACAAAGTTGGCGTGATCGGGCTTATGGCTGACCGCATAGACGACGAATTTTTCGATGCCGCCCCTAACCTGCGCGGCTATGCAAACTATGCCGTTGGCTATGACAATATCGATGTTGCCGAGGCAACCAAACGGCGTATTCCAGTTTCCAACACGCCGGGCGTGCTGACCGACGCGACTGCCGAATTGGCATGGGCGCTTCTGTTTGCCGTAGCCAGACGCGTCGTGGAATTGGATGCAGTCATGCGCTCCGGACAATGGGGCGGCTGGGGACCACTGCAATTTCTGGGAGCCGATGTCAGCGGCAAGACGTTGGGTATTGTCGGAGCCGGGCGTATTGGCACGGCCATGGCGCTTATGTCAAGGGGGTTTCGCATGCCTGTGATTTATACCAACTCATCTGGACGCCGAAATGAAGTGCTGGATAAAGAACTGGGTGCATGCCTGGTATCCTTTGAAGAACTTCTAGAACGCTCCGATTATGTCAGCTTACATGCGCCCCTTACACCGCAATCCAAGCATCTTTTTAATGCACAGTCTTTTGCGCGCATGAAAAAGACAGCCATCCTGATCAATACGGGGCGCGGACCACTGATAAAGGAAGATAATCTCGTCCAGGCTTTGAAAAATGGCGCCATCTCCGGCGCCGGGCTTGATGTGTATGAATTTGAACCGAGAATGGCCGAAGGTTTGGCCGCGCTGCCAAACACGGTTCTGTTGCCGCATATTGGCTCGGCTACTGAAACGACCCGGACGAACATGGCCACCCTGGCAGCCAGAAACCTGTTGGCAATGCTCCGCAACGAGCAGCCCGAAACATGTCTGAATCCTGAAGTACTGGATCCATGTTGATCACAGGGTGTGCCCCTATAACCGTCCAGCTTGACAACTGATGCGGTGTTTAATCAAGACATCTTAACAGGCACCGAAAGGTTGCCAAAATGTCGACTACACCTCCACCAAATCTTGGTGCAGATTTCCTTCCCGATCTTTTAAATACCGCAGGATCCAGCCTGAAAGTCGTTGACCTATTCCCTGAAAGTGTTAGCTTTGCCTCTGCTTTCAATCCTGATCATAGATTTGTTCATTCGAGCTGATACGAAAGATTCTCATGGCCATCACTTTCAGACAACTTGAAATTTTTATCGCTGTCGCCGAGACCCAGCAGGTCACCCGGGCCAGCAAGAAGCTCCTGCTCACCCAGTCGGCGGTCAGCATGGCCTTAGGCGAACTGGAAAACCAGTTGGGCGGGCCCCTATTTGACCGGCACGGCCGCAGTTTGCTCCTCAATGACCGGGGCCGTTACCTGCTCCCGCTGTCCAAAGCGATTCTTCATCAAGTGGTCAACATTGAGACCATCCTCACCGAACAACAGGGAACGGTGGCCGGCGTGCTTGAGATCGTTGCCAGTTCGACGCTTGGCAACTATGTCCTTCCCTATCTCATCGGCGCCTTTATGCGACTTCACCCTGAGGCACACATCAACATGCTGGTGGTCAATACCATGACTGCAGAGAAGCTAGTGGCCTCTGGTCAGGCGGACCTCGGCTTCGTCGAAGGGGACATCAACGTCGATGCGCTGGTTGCCACCCCCTGGTTTAAAGACAAACTGGGAATCATTGTCAGCCCAGCTCACAAGCTGGCCAATTGCGCAACATTCCAAATACCGGACGACCTTAAGGAGACCAGTTGGGTCATCCGGGAGGAAGGCTCGGGGACCGCAGAGATCTTCATAAAAAAACTTGGCCGCTACGCCTCTCTGCTCAAGGTAGTAACCAAAACCGGGCATACAGAGGCGATCAAGAAGGCTGTGGAATCGGGGGTTGGTGCCGCCTGCATGTCCATGCTGGCAGTTTGCCGTGAGGCAGAGGAAGGTTGGTTGAAGATCCTGCCCATTGAGGGCATGGACATGAGTCGCCAACTATGGATTATCCAGCACAGAGACAAAATCATCACCCGGCTCATGGCCGAATTCCTCAAATTCTGTGAGATGGTTGCGGAAAATCATCTGGGCAGGGAGCACCTTTCCTCGCCGTGGAAACTGCAATCCTTACTGATTAAAAGTAAACTCGGCCAGGAAAACAATCCGGCGGCGGCCTGAGGCCAAGAGCAACGCAAGGCACCACCTCACCCTGATGGGCGGACGGAAAGCAGCAAAACCGGGCAGCAATAATCTGCCCGGTTTTTTATATGGAGGGTTTTATTGCAGGGCAGCCAGGGCCTGATTGATCCGCTCCATGCCTTTTTCGATGTTCTCCATCGATGTGGCAAAGGAAAAACGGATAAAGGCATCGGCACCGAAAGCTGCTCCTGGCACGGAGGCGACCTTCGCTTCACTGAGGAAGTAATCGGCTAGGGCAACGGACCCGTCGATAATTTTTCCGTTGAAAGATTTGCCATAATAGCCCGAAAAATTAGGAAAAACATAAAAAGCGCCCATGGGGGTCACGCAACTCACACCCGCAATGGATTCTAGTGCCTCAACAAAAAACGCGCGGCGGGGAATAAAAGCATCGCGCAGCAGCCTTGGGAAATCCTGCGGACCGGTGAGAGCAGCAAGGGCGGCATACTGGGACGGAGCCGCCGGGTTCGAGGTCGACTGGCTCTGAATCTTGTTCATGGCCCTGATAACTTCACTTGGACCAACAGAATACCCGATACGCCATCCGGTCATGGCAAAGGACTTGGACACGCCGTTAGACAAAACGACCTGGTCCTTCAAGCGCGAATCGGCATGGAGGATATGGGGCACCTTTCCTTCCCCGTAATAAAGGTCTTCGTACATATCGTCAGTGATCACCAACCAGCCGTTGTCATAGACCATTTTGGCGACATCGGTGAGCGCGGAATGCGAATAGACGGCCCCGGTCGGATTCGAAGGGCTGTTCAGCACGATCGCCTTGGTTTTGCGGGTGGCGTACTGTGCAAGAATTGATGGATCTATGTCGAAACTGTTCTCTTGACGGAGCGGGACAATCACCGGTGTGCCGCCAGCCAACTGGACCATGGGTGGATAAGAAACCCAATAAGGTGCAGGAATGAGCACCTCATCACCAGAATTTATTATCGCCTGGAAAATATTATAGAGTCCGTGTTTGCCGCCGCAACTGATCTGCACCTGATCCGGAATATAGTCCCACCCCTGATCTTTTTTCAGCTTGGTACACACAGCCTCCCGCAATTCCAAAATGCCAGCAGCCGGAGTATACCGGGTGTGGCCATCATCGATAGCCCTTTTCCCTGCCTCACAGACATGGGCAGGGGTAGACAGATCCGGCTCCCCCACACTGAAATTCAATATATCCGCACCTGCGGCCCTCAATGCCTTCGCCTTGGCATTGACCGCGAGCGTCGGCGAGGGTGCTACTTGCAGCACTCGATCCGCAAGCACAAATTTTTCAGAAAACATCATTACACTCCTTTCTTGTGTCGATCTCCAGTTGATAAAACCTGTGGGCTGTAACGCTTTTAAAAAAAATTAACAAGAGCAAAGAAAATGACATTCAACATTTTCACCACAAGGCACCCCTCACGGCTCCTTGTAGACCGGACACGGTCGGTGCCGGTCATAACGGCTAAAGACCGGGTCATCGGGCGCAGTGTGACAATCGAGACAAAGCCCGACCCGGAGGATCCGTTGCAGCTCTTCACCATTGAAGGGGCGAAGATCCTTCCGTGAACCGTGCTGCAGTGCAGTACCTTCGATGGTCACAAAGGTATCGAAACCGGGTGTTTGCCCCTGCTCGTTGACGATCCCGCGATCCACTGGAAAAAAGTGCCATTTCCCCTCTTTTTTCACCACAGTGCCTTCCCCCAGCCCCACGGTTTTCGGGGAGGCGTGGCAGTCTTTGCAGGTGCGACCCTTGGCCTGGATTGTATGGGGGTTGATCGCGGCCATGGTGAAACGGTTGAACCCCCCTTCGGAAGCACCTTTTTCGTCAATTAAGGTGACCAAATCCTGGCAGCCGGGCGTCACGACTACCACCTTGTCGCCCCATACCGCAAGCATCGGTTTTTCGTAGCGAATGTACGAACGCCCCTCTTCCCACCAGCCTGGCGTTTCCTTGAGCGCCAACTTGTCAAGATCAGTTTCCCGCTTGTCTCGCTTGACGTGGCAACCATAGCACTGCGGCACCCAAGTCGAATGGCAGGCCGCGCAGGTGACACGCTTGTGGTCGGGGGCAAGACAGGCCTGCGAGGCGGGCGGGCGCAACGGACGATCCTTGCCGTCGATCTTGCCAGTGAGAACAAACTGCCCTTGTTTTTCGCTGACATTGGTCAACTGCTTCTGTTTGCGGGTCATACCCGGCTTGGCATCATGGCAGCTCCGACAAGTTATCTCCAGCTGCTCCTCGTAATGGGCATAGCTGGTGCCATCACCCATGATTTCATCGCGGGTATGACAATCGATACAGGCCATTCCCTTGACATGATGGATATCTGGCGCGATTTTAAGATAAAAACGATCACCAACCAAACGCTGCGAGGATGGATGTCCTTTCTCAAAGGGAGTGCCATAGCCCTCGGCTTCAAAAATGCCAATATAAGAGAGCCCGGTGCGGCCGGATCGATTATGACAGCGAATGCAGTTTTCCTCCGGCACCTGTTTGACGACCAGAGGGTGGGGCCGGTTTTTTTTCACCTCCGCTTGGATTGCTTCAGGGATCTCCGAGGTCACTGTGTTACGGAGCGTTCCGGGCGGTAGAATATAATGGCAGGCGGAACAGCCCCCGCCTTTCTCGTTAAAAAAAGCCGGCGCACCGGGCAAATCATTCTTCTGCTTCCACAGATGGCAGGTTGCACAGAGCTTACGGTAGTAATCAAGGGCGAGCGAGGTCTCACCGCTTTTAAGCAACTGCTCGACGGTGATTTCCGCGTTCTGATTCTCCCGTTCACCCCAATAATAGAGCAAAGTAGCCAGAATGCCACGGTTGGTAGCCATCAGGGAATGCTTCACTTTATGGATGTCCGCCGGGTGGCAACCCGTGACGCCGCAGGTCTTGGCTGCCCAACGCAGGTCGCCTGGATTGAGAACCATGCCCGCATGGGCTTTTTCCTTGCCAATAGCCAAGGGGTCACCCAAGTGGCAGGGCGAGCAACCGACCACCAGGCTATCGTGTGCGCCGTCAAGCTTTTCTTTGGTGTGGCAATTCAAACACATTTCGACCATGCCGGCAGTGGTGACGGCCAGTTGATCGGGACGCTTCGTTGCCTGCTCACGAAAAACCAAGGTGCCGATCAACAGAAGGCTGAGCGGGACAAAGAACAGTACAGGTATGAGACTGCGGGACGGGCGGGACATGTCGCTTTCAGATCGTCTCGAAGAGATTGGCTCAATGGGCGGGTCTAGCCACGATAACGAAAAAAAATAACGGCGTCAAAGGAACTTTTACACCGCAGAATGCCCGCGACGAAGCAGGGTTACTCAACAAACCCCTGAACTACCGGATAGCGGCGTCCTGGTCCAAAGGCTTTAGTCGTCACCTTTATGCCAAGCGGCGCCTGTTTTCGTTTGTATTCGTTCAGCTTGATCCGACGAACAATATCCCGCACCAATTGCGCATCCATGCCGCCAGCGACGATTTCCTCAATACTCTTATGTTCTTCCAGATAGGCCTGAAGCACTCCATCTAGGATTTCATAGGGCGGCAGGTCGTCCTGATCACATTGGTCAGGCTTAAGTTCCGCTGTCGGCGGTCGGATGATGATTCGCTCGGGAATGACCTCACCCCCGCTGTTCATCAGACGCGCGAGGGCGTAGACCATGATCTTCGGCACGTCAGCAATCACGGCCAATCCACCGCTCATATCACCATAAAGCGTGCAGTAACCCACAGCCATCTCCGACTTATTACCAGTGGTGAGTAATAACCTGCCAAATTTATTGGACAGGGCCATGAGTAGATTACCCCGAATCCGAGCCTGAATGTTTTGTTCCGTGGCATCTTCAGCAAGCCCGGCGAAGAGCGGAACCAATGCAGCATGGTAGGCGTCCATAGCCCCGGATATATTGATGATCTCAAAGTCGCACCCCAGGTTCTCCGCAAGTTTACGGGCATCCTCGACAGATTGTCGGGAGGTATAGGGTGAAGGCATGGCGACGCAGAGGACGTTCTCCGGCCCCAAGGCTCGGCAACCGATAACGGCTGTGACTGCGGAATCAATGCCACCCGATAAACCGAGCACCGCTTTGCGAAAACCGGTCTTATGGAGGTAATCGCGTACGCCAAGCACCAGTGCCGCTTCAACATCAGCGATACCGTCTTCCACCGGCGGCGGGCCTGCCTTGTCCCAGTCCTCGCTGTCAGCGATCAGCATATCTTGGGCGAAACCGGCGGCTACCCCCCGGAGGATTCCGGCAGAGGTGATCACCATCGAATGGCCGTCGAAAATAAGGCCATCCTGACCGCCGACCTGGTTGGCATAGAGCAAAGGCAAATTGTTGTGCCGGCACACCTGGCTAAAGACGCGTTGACGCTCCCGCAGTTTGCCGTGGTAGTAGGGAGAGGCAGAAATATTAATTAAACAGTCGGGGACAATTGGCCCACTTGCAACATCCTCAAGCGGGTTGGCTCGGTACGATTCGCGGTTCCACCAAATGTCTTCGCAAATGGTCAGGGCGAAATGCAGCCCCTTGAAAGGAAAAACGGTCGTCGCTGTCCCCGGTTCGAAATACCGGGTCTCGTCAAAAACATCGTAGGTAGGCAGCAGTCGCTTGCGCGCCCGGAAGGCTATCGTATTTCGCTCGAGGACAAAGGCTGAATTATACAGAGGTTTTCCCGGGCCTTGCCGTCGCTCTAGTACCCCAACAATGCAAGTGATGCCATCCAGCATCCGGATGAGATCAGCCAAGGCGCGATCGTGGGCGTCGAGAAAGGAAGTCCGCTCCAGCAAATCCTGCGGCGGATAGCCGCACAGCGTCAGTTCAGGGAAAACGACAAGATCGCATCCGGCTTGCTTCGCCTTTTGGGTCCAATCGAGAACCTGTTGAAGATTGTGCGCAAAGGCACCGATTATCGGGTTTGTCTGAACAAGGGCAATTTTCACAATGCGTTCAACCTGAAGTAAAATCTGGTGCACGGCCTGCCATCGTGGACACTTTTCGGGACTGAGTGCGGAGCCACTCTAAAAAGACAGGAAAAAATCGAATAATTGAAGAGATAGAGGGGGAGCGCCGCCCCCGTAGCGTTCACAAAAAAAACCCGGCAGAGGTCATCCCGCCGGGTTTAAAAACCAGTTTGAATTATTGCTTTATGACGTTGGCGGCAGCCGGCCCTTTTGGCCCGTCAACGATTTCGAACTGAACCTTGTCACCTTCATTGAGTGTCTTGAAACCCGATCCACCGATGGCAGAGTAGTGGACAAAAACATCTTTGCCCGATTCCTGCTCAATAAAACCGAAACCCTTAGACTCGTTAAACCACTTCACTGTTCCTTTCAACATTGTTCCCTTTTTCTCCTTGTCTTGGACTAAATGTTCCATCCATGCGAAATTTCAGCGTGTTTTCAATCCAGGAAAAAGAATCAAAACCCTAACCAGCGAAAATACCGCATGTTCTGCTCCTGCGGGCGAACATAACACTAATTTAATTAAAAACAAGAAAATTGATATTACTCACTACAAGCCTACGTTCTTTTCCTCACGGAAGCAATGATATACCGAAAGGAGGCAGGAATCCTTGGGCAGGCGTTCTAAAGCGTTAGGACCAGGCGCTACCACACTCATCACCGGCAAGGCGCTCAATGACCACGCTGATAGGTCTGCACAGCCCGATTATGGTCAGCAAGATTGGTAGAAAAAATATGGGTGCCATCATTTTTCGAAACAAAGTAGAGGGCCTCGGTGTCGGCCGGATGCAGGACTGCTTCTATGGCTGCACGCCCGGGACTGCAAATGGGGCCCGGCGGCAGAGCGGGGATGGCGTAGGTGTTGTACAGCGTCTCCCTCTTCAGATCGGCCTTCGTTAAATTGCCATTGAAATCGCGAATTCCGTATATGACGGTCGGGTCTGACTGTAAACGCATTTTCTTGGCAAGACGATTGAAAAAGACTCTGGCGATCAACGGGCGTTCCGCCGCCGCACCGGTTTCTTTTTCGACAACCGATGCTAGGGTAAGGAGTTGGTGCCGGCTGAGGCCATTTGCTTCTTCAACATTGAGCTCCTTCCATACTTGCTGAAAACGATCAACCATCATGCGAATTACTGACGATTCATCGGTTGCATTGCGAACGAGCGTATAGGTTTCCGGGAAAAGATACCCTTCCAGGCTCATGGCTTCTATTCCCAACCTGTTTATGAACTCCACATCCTGCACAAGGGCAAGAAAACGATCCCGCTTGACCCAGCCGTCTTTTGCAAAAAGGGCCGCTATCTGTTCAGCAGTCACACCCTCGGGGATGGTCACGTGGTGACGAAGGGTGCTTCCCGTTGCCAGGAGTTGCAGAACTTCAGGCGGCGTCAGCCCTAAGGGGATGCTGTACTCTCCAGCCTGGAGCCGAGTTTTGAGCCCCGAAAAATGCACTAGGCACAGGTAACGAATGTCGTTTTTAAGGATGCCGTTTGCCGCCAGGAGAGCACCAATGCCGCGTACCCCGATCCCTTTGGGAATATCAACAATGACTTCACCGCTCCCTGGAGATCCCGTGGTCAAATAGGACCTATACCAGAGGACCCCGCTACCAAGGAGGAAGAGAATTGGTAGCAGGAATAACAATAAACGACGCATGGATACATTGGAAGGTTAAGGGAAGATCAGAATGCGGTTGCGGAAGGAGAAAGTCCTCTAGCGGGTGACGCACGATCCTGCAATCGTGCGTCGCCCTGCCAGGAACAACTATTTCTCTTCCTTGACTGACTGTTTCAGTTGATGCTTGCGCCCGGAAATTTTCCCTAAGGTCAGTTCAATCACCTCGTCCATGTGCCTGACCGGGAAAAAAGTAATTTTCTTGCGTAATTCTTCTGGAATTTCAACCAAATCCTTTTGGTTTTCCTCGGGGATAATGACTTTGTTGATGCCGGCGCGCAAAGCTGCCAAGGCCTTATCCTTCAAGCCACCGATGGGCAGAACCCGCCCGCGAAGAGTCACCTCGCCGGTCATGGCCATGCCCGGCTTCACCGCCTTACCGCTGATAGCCGAAAACAGAGCTGTGGTCATGGTAATGCCGGCTGAGGGACCGTCCTTGGGGATGGCGCCGGCTGGAACGTGAATGTGAATATCGACCAAGTCAAAATACTCGGGCTCCACACCCAGCATCTTGTTGCGACTGCGGCAATAACTCAGGGCCGCTTGGGCCGATTCTTTCATCACATCGCCCAATTGCCCTGTGAGCAAAAGTTTTCCCTTGCCCGGCAACACCGAGGTTTCGATGTGCAACAGTTCGCCACCGACCTCGGTCCAGGCCAAACCAATTACCAGACCAGGCTGAGAACTGGTGTCCAGTTCGGTCTCCGGTAAAAATTTTGGGGGCCCTAGGTATTTTTCCACCGTTTTTGGCGAGATCACATACGGGCCTTTGCCGCCCTCGGCCACTTTGCGGGCAATTTTCCGACAGACCTTACCTAGGGCGCGTTCCAGATTGCGCACTCCGGCCTCGTGGGTGTAGTTGCTGGTAATGATCTCCAAGGTGGCGTCATCGATTTTGATCTGGCTGACCTTGATGCCGTTTTCCTTGATCTGGCGGGGCAATAAATATTTTTTGGCGATCGCCATCTTCTCTTCCAGAGTATAACCGGAGAGTTGAATCACCTCCATGCGGTCGAGCAGGGGCCCGGGAATGGTATCGCTACGGTTAGCCGTGGTAATGAACATGACCTTGGAGAGATCAAAGGGCAGATTCATATAATGGTCTGAGAAAGTGTTATTCTGCTCCGGATCGAGCACCTCCAGCAAAGCCGAAGAAGGGTCGCCCCGGTAATCGTCACCAATTTTATCGATCTCATCCATCATAAACACCGGATTATTGGTTCCGACACTCTTCAACCCTTGGAGGATTCGTCCCGGCAGGGCTCCGATATAGGTTCGCCGATGACCGCGAATTTCCGCCTCGTCGCGCATGCCGCCCAGGGAGAGGCGATAAAACTTGCGGCCCATGGCCTTGGCGATGGCTTGGCCGAGAGAGGTTTTACCTACGCCGGGAGGGCCGACAAAACAGATGATCGGTCCTTTGGTATCAGCGTTGAGCTTACGCACGGCAAGATATTCAAGAATACGCTCCTTGATCCGGTCAAGGCCGTAGTGATCCTCATCAAGAACATTGGCCGCCACCTTCAAATCCAGCAAATCCTTGGACGATTGTCGCCAGGGCAGGTCGAGGAACCAGTCGAGGTAAGTGCGGACAATGGTTGCCTCGGATGCGTCGGGATGCATCATCTCCAGCCGCCTGAGTTGCTTGCGCGCCTCCTTTTTGGCGTACTTCGGCATCTTTTTCTTGCGCAATTGCTTGCGCAGATCATCAATCTCCTGCGAATAGCCGTCTTCGTCGCCGAGTTCCCGCTTCAGGGCCTGGATCTGCTCGCGAAGAAAATACTCCCGCTGACTGCGCGACATCTCCTCCTTGGCATCTGACTGAATCTTGGCCTGAACAGTAGAAACCTCCAGTTCCTTGCGAAGCAGATCTGCTACCAGACGCAAGCGTTCGGTGGGGTCGATGGTTTCAAGAATTTTTTGAGATTCCGATATCTTCAAGCGCAGGTTGGAACCAACCAGATCAGCCAGGCGTCCAGGTTCCTCGATATTGTTGATAATCATCATCAAGTCCGAGGAGAGAAGGCCGCGCAGAGACATGATCTTTTCCGTCTGCTCGCGCACGGTCCGCATCAGCGCCTCGGTTTCGACGGTGATTTCCGGAGCTTCCGGCTCCTCAATCAGATCGATTTCCACCCGGTAAAACGGTTTTTTCTGGAGAAACGAACGAATCTTCGCTTTGGACAGGGCTTGTACCAGAACCTTGAGACGGCCGTCGGGCAGTTTAAGGGTCCGCATGATCATTGAAACCATGCCCACCTGATAAATATCCTTCTCCTCCGGATCATCTTTGGTCGGATCTTTCTGCGTCACCAGCATCAACAGCTTGTTACTGTTCAACCCCTCGTTCACGGCCTCAATGGAACCTGGCCGGCCGACAAACAACGGGATGATCATATAGTTAAAGACAACGACATCCCGGACAGCCATCATGGGCAGGGATTCGGGAATCTCCAGATCCTGTGCCTGCTCCCCAAAATCACCCATGCTGGTCGATAATGAATCATCAAATTCCACGTAGTTCCTCCTTAAAATCGCCTCAAGCGATTACACTTTTGCTGAATTGTCCACGACAGTAAACACAACCCCACCTGAAGTCAAGGCGATGTCCCGCCCTTGCCGGCAGAGAAAATTTCCCTTGAATAATTGCCGGGGGCTCAATATAGAAAGGTTATCTTGCAGCTTACCGTTCACCCGCTTGCCTTGGAGCTGATTATGCTGACCACAGGGTCATTTTTCGATCTCACCGATTTCCCCGACCAGGAACTCTTTGCCGGCTGTCCCTATGTCTGGGACCCACTGAAAAAACTGAAAGCTTATGTCGCAAATCAGACCGCCCCGAACTTTCAGCATGTCTGCATCACTGACGGCGTACCGCTGGACAGCCCGTACATCTCGTTCAACGGCAAACTGCGAAACGCCCGGGAGTGCATCATCACCTACGGCGACGCCACCAAAGGCGGTCTCTCGGTCTGGGAAAACGGTCAGTTCCTCGAAGGAGCCTCGGTGATCATGGCTGGGGCGGTTATGGTGGGCAAAAACATCAAAATCGGCAAGGGGGTGCTGATCGAGTCAGGTGTGCTGATCAAATCTCCGGCCATCATCGGCGACTATTCAGAAATTCGCCAAGGTGCTTACCTTCGGGGGTATTGCCTAATCGGCAAGCGCTGCGTTGTCGGTCACACCACCGAAGTCAAGCACACCATTTTCCTCAATGACGCCAAGGCAGGCCACTTTGCCTATCTGGGGGATTCAATTCTCGGCAACAACGTCAATCTCGGAGCCGGCACCAAATGCGCAAACCTGCGATTCTTTGCCGGCAACATCCCGATTCTGACTGCTAGCGGCAAACTCGACACCGGGTTGCGCAAATTAGGAGCCATCATCGGAGACGGAACGCAAACCGGCTGCAATGCGGTCACGAGCCCCGGCACGCTCTTGGGGCCGGACTGCCTCCTCATGCCGAATACTACCGCACCTTCCGGATTACATCCTCGAAAAACCGTGCTACGCTAGAGTTGTCTCGAAGTTCCCGATCTTCCGGCGGCAACCCTTGAACCGCATACTCGTACAGAGCAAAAAAGAAGGCGAAAAGGATGCCGACAGTGAAGAATACCCGCATCAGCCTATCCCATGGAAGCCAACCCTTCCCCGAGAGCCGGCGAAAAACAACCGCAACTATATAAGTAAAACCGAGGGCATAAGGGGCAGTCAGCAACATCTGCCCGGCCGTACCGGCTACGATGGCACCCGCATCGGCACCCAGGCGCAAATGAAAGAACACATAGGCCAATGCCGTCAATATAAATGTAATTTTTTCCCGTAACGTACTCATACTATGAATAAAAGCATTGCCTGTGTGTTTCCGGAAACCCTTCCCGACGACCGTCTCCTTTTCCCCCTTGTACAGGTTTTCGGGCAGGTTGTCTACATGCAAGCCATTGAAAACGAGGCGGCGGAGCAAGGAACCGCCTCCCCCTTTATCGAGTTCTGCCAGCAGTCGGGACGACTGCAGCGGCTCACCCCCATGCCGTTGGGCGATCAGCGAGAAAGGTTTCTTGCCTTGGTGCATGACATGCAACGACGCGGTGTTGATTACACCAGCCAACTGAGCATGCTCACCCTGGCAGGCCTCAATCGCCGGGACCATCCGGAGTCGAAGCACTCGATCTTATCCAACCTCCTGAAGCGAAGCGACATCAAAGAGCAAGAAGAAACGAGTTTGCTGCTCTGGCAGTCTCGATTGATTTTGAAACTAGGGGAATTTTTCGATGTCGAGCAGGCCGAATTAAACAGGGCCCTGCGTGAAATCGCAAACCGGCAGGACTCCCTGTTTGCCGAATTGTGCGAAGAGGAGGACAACCCCTTTGTCCTCCCCGCCCGCATGCAGGACGAGGACCATGAAACGGATGGAATTCTCCGGCATCGGCTCAAAGCCTGGAGCCGGCTCTGGTTTCATGGCGACAACCCGGTGTCAGGACTCCTTGTCACCCGGTATCAGGCTGCGATGGATCAGTTACAGGAAGTCTATGAAAAATTGTTCCGGCAAAGTGCCCGACATTTAGTCAGCCTGAAACTGCCTTGCGCCCGGATCTCTTCCGGAGACGACCTGGCTCTCGATGAACTGCTGACGCAGCAATGCCCCAGCCTGCACGCGGTGCTGGCGTCGTTCAACGATTGTGTTTCCAGGATTCAGATAGAAGAAGGATTGGAGCATCTGTTAAGGGAGGGGCAGGCAGAGTGGTCAAAAGGCTCCCTTCAATTACCCTCCGACCGAAATCCGCACTGCGTTCTCGACCTTTTCTATTTCCCGGAAATATCTGCGCGGCAGTTATTTGCTGAGAGTTTTAACGGTGGCATCCTTTCCGGGAAAAAAGCGGAAGAGGAGATGCCTGTCGGTTGTGTCGTCGGTCTGCTCAGGATGGACTGAATTGACTGGCTCTCATTTCCGGCCGCCCTTGGATTCAATTGACATTACAAACTCGGTCCATTGCCGGGGGGGCTCGTGAATCTCAAACCCCACCCGTTTGCTTAATCTGCTCGCCTGTTCCCACCTCAACCGGACCCGGAACTTGAAATGGTGGTCCTCACTGGAGGCAACCACGGTATAGGCATCCATATTTTTACCAAATCGTTTTGCCAGATCAGCCAAACACAAGCCGGACCGGGAAATATCGCGTACCGTCCCCGAACAGCAACCTATACCGTCAGAGATATCAACCTGCAAATTACGGACGACCAGGCGTGTATGTTTTCGCTTTTCCATGCAAGCACCTCCTCTGACCGCAAACAGTGAGCGTGCCGAGACCGATGGCGAGGACCGTCACGTATTCGCCGCCGTTGCCGACTCCCGGCCTGAACAGCCACTGCTCCCCGATCCTGCCAGCCGAAGAAAAGAATGGCTCACCCACCCTTCCCCTCACACTCCTCGCGATAGGGATTAATCGTCATCACGGGGCAACAAGCTGTTTTCACCACCTTGTCGGCAACACTCCCGAACATAATCCGCTCCAGCCCCTTGTACCCATGCGTCCCCATAATAATTAATTGCACCTTTTTCTTGGCCGCATAGCTCAAAATTTCCTCGCCCACGTCGCCGGACAGGACCTTGCCGGTCACATGGGTCACGCCGGTCTCGGCAAACATCGATTTATTCTCTTCGACATAGGTTTCCATCTGCTGCTGGGCCGAGGCGAAAAGCTCTTCTTCCAAGTTCGGCAAATTGATGGGCGGGACAAAAAATCCGCTGTAATCTTCAAAGGTCTGGGCAACAAACACCAGATGCAACTCGGCCTTGAATGCTCCTGCCACGTAGGCCGCTGCCTTGACAATTTTGCCAGCATTGTCGGAAAAATCGACAGGGGTAAGAATACTCTTGATCGGCTGCATAGAATACCTCCTCGCGTAAAAGAAGATGGGGACTCATCATGATTTTTATTAAGATATATCGTTTACAGAATTTTTCATCATTATAGTTGCGGCGGATATATAACCGGACTGGGGGAGACCTGACAAAGCTGTTGACCCTGCCGGTTATGGTGAATATATTCCAAAGCGTCTATCTGGCTGCATCTTTCGCCGCTGCCGCAGGCATGACAAGGTCAAGGCCTACCGCCTTACTGGTACGCAGTTCCGCACCACAACATTTTTCGCCCGCGGCCAACGCCTGGAATAATTATGGAATTCACACCCAAATGGATAGCCTGGGAGATTACCCGCCGTTGCAACCTCAACTGTGTCCACTGCCGATCCTCGTCCCAGCTTGAGGTTAAAGGGCATCCCGATTGTTCCCTGGCCGAGGCCAAACGAGTGCTGGAAGAAATCCATGCCTACGCAAATCCGGTTATGGTGCTCTCCGGAGGAGAGCCGCTCCTGCGGCCGGATGTGTTCGAGATTGCCGCCCACGGTACCGGTTTGGGCCTACGAATGTGTTTGGCCACCAATGGTTCCCTGGTAACAAAAGAAATCTGCCAAAACATCAAAGAAGCCGGCATCAAAATGGTTTCCTTGAGTCTCGATGGTTCCACCGCACATATCCACGATGATTTTCGCAATCAGCAGGGTGCCTTCGACGGAGTGATGAATGCCATCCGTCTATTCAACGAACACCAGATCGATTTCCTCGTCAACTCTTCCTTCACCAAACGCAACAAGGAAGAAGCGCCGAAGATTTACAATCTGGTAAAATCCTTGGGCGCCACTGCCTGGTACCTGTTCATGATCGTCCCCACCGGCCGCGGTGAAGATATCATGAGCGAATTGATCCCGGCCGAGGAGTACGAGGACATCCTCAACTGGCATTATGACATGGAAAAGGAGGAGGGCGACCTGCTGGTCCGCCCCACCTGCGCCCCCCAATATTACCGCATCGTGCTCCAGCGGTCCAAGATCGAGGGCGAGCGGTTCAAGCGGCGAAGTCTCACGTTTTCCACCGGCGGTTCGAAAGGCTGCCTAGCCGGACAGTTAATCTGTCTGATCGATGTCGACGGCAATGTCCTGCCCTGTAGTTATTTCCCCCTGGCGGCCGGCAATCTGCGGACGCAGTCCTTCAAGGATATCTGGGAAAATTCAAAACTTATGCTCGATATGCGCAACTTTGCCGGCTACAAGGACAACTGCGGCCGCTGCGAATATGTTCATGTCTGCGGTGGCTGCCGGGCCCGTGCCTATGCCATGACCGGTGACTATCTAGCCGGCGAGCCGTTCTGCACCTACCAGCCCCAGCGATAAGCGTTTATCCGCCCGAGGCAAACCAAAACCGGCTCAGCGCCGATAACCACAAGCAAACAGACAGCCATGAACAACACCTTTCTTCAAGCCTGCCGGGGCGAGCGCACCGCCTATACCCCGGTCTGGTTTATGCGACAAGCGGGCAGATACCTGCCCCAATACCAGAAAATACGCGGCAAGGTCAGTTTTCTTGAGCTCTGTAAAAGTCCGGAACTCGCCGCCGAAGTCACTCTTCAGCCCATCGACATCTTCGGCTTCGATGCGGCCATCCTCTTTTCCGACATTCTCATCCCGATGGAGGCGATGAATCTCGCCCTCGAATTCCACGAAGGCAAGGGGCCCATCTTCGCCGACCCCGTGCGCAGCCAGAAGGCGGTCGACGACCTGGTGGTTCCCGTTCCAGAGGAAACGGTTCCCTTTGTCCTAGAGACGATCCGCCTCCTGCGCAGCCAGTTGCAGGTGCCGCTCATCGGGTTTGCAGGGGCGCCCTTCACCCTGGCCACCTATCTGATCGAGGGTGGCAGTTCCAAGGTTTTCCTGCACACGAAAAAAATGATGTTTCAGAATCCCAAACTCTACCACAACCTCCTGGCGAAGATCACCGCCTGCACCAGCGCCTATCTCCAGGCACAGGCACGCGCCGGGGTTCAGGCCCTGCAGTTGTTCGATTCCTGGGTCGGCATTCTCGCCCCCTGCGATTACGAAGAATTCGCCCTGCCCTACGTCCGCTCGATCATCAGCGACCTGCGGGCCGTAACCGATGTCCCGATCATTTATTTCGCCAACAATGGCGCAACGCTGACCAAACTGACTACGACTGTGGGCGCCGATGTCCTCGGTTTTGACTGGCGGCTGCCGCTCGGCGAAGCCATCGTGCGGGCCGGCCAGCATGCCGTGCAGGGCAACATCGATCCGCTCGCCCTCTTTTTGCCCAAAGAACGGCTGGAAGAGCGAATCAAAACCATGCTGACCGAAGCCCGCGATGCCAGAGGGTACATTTTCAACCTCGGCCACGGCATCCTGCCTGAAACGCCGCCGGATCAGGTGCGGATCGCAGTCGATGCCGTCCACCGTTTCAGCGGCAAACCATAATCAACCGTACCTGTTCGCACTACTATGGAAAGGGCCGGTTTGACCATCCCTTCACTCACCGAATGCATCGGGCTGATGAGGCAGTACGAGATGCTTGCCAACATCCGCCACCATTCGCTGGTCGTCGCCCGCCTGGCCGAACAGCTGCGAGCAGGCCTGTGCGCCTTTGCCCCGGAACGCACCCAGGCAAAACGCACCCTGGTTATCAGCGGCGCCCTGCTCCACGATATCGCCAAGACCCCCTGTCTGGGCAGCAACTGCGACCATGCCACGGCCGGGGCCGAAATCTGCCGCCGGCACGGTTTTAATGAGATCGCAGCCATTGTCGAGCAGCATGTGATTCTCTGGGACTACGACCCTGAACGTTATCAAGCCGGACACTTCTCTGCCCGGGAGATCGTTTATTACGCCGACAAGCGGGTTCGGCATAATGTGGTGGTCAACCTCGATGAGCGGCTCGAATATATCCTCGACCACTACGGCAGGGGCAACCCGGACCGGCGGGAGCTGATCCGGGAGAATTTCAACAAATGTCTCACCCTGGAACACCATCTCTTCCGCTGGCTGCCCTTTGGCCCCAAG
Organism: uncultured delta proteobacterium; assembly: GCA_963733595.1. Lineage (GTDB taxonomy): Bacteria > Desulfobacterota > Desulfobulbia > Desulfobulbales > Desulfobulbaceae > Desulfobulbus. The sequence goes on from CAVTDN010000011.1 coordinate 177,124, forward strand.
GAGCTGGGCCGATTCTGACAGCTCTCTATCCCCAACTTACGTGACACGCATGCACAACATACCCTTCGACTGGGTGGAACACTATCCGGCCGCCGTCAGCGTTTGCGACACCCAGGGAACGATCATCGCCATCAACAAGCTGGCCCTGGATCTATTCAGCAAGTATGGCGGCGAGAACCTGATCGGGACCAGCCTGTTCGCCTGCCACCCGGAACCGGCCAATAACATCATCCGTCGGCTCCTGCACGAACACGCAGCCAACACCTATTTCACCGAAAAGAACGGCGTTCGCAAACTGGTGCACCAGAGTCCCTGGTATCACCAAGGGCAATTCGCCGGACTCACCGAAACCATTATCGTCCTCCCTGACCATGTCCCAACCAAAATAAGGGATGTTATTCCTTAATATTCAAAGGCTACAGGATAATACAACCAGCAAGATTTAATATATTATATCGAAATTTTAGCTATTTGACCGTTTTCGACCTGTCCGAAAAGGCTATTTTCAGACCCAAATACGACATGGAAAAATCCTATCGAAAAATACCGCTGTTACACCACCTTTTGTTAAACGACCCCCTTCCGAGCAGGGACACCGGCAGAATCGCCGGGTCACCATCGTCCTGCGCGGGCAATAACCCCAACACAGCATATGCCACCACAGGAGTTGTCCATGCACATCACTTTTCACGGAGCCGCCCGTAACGTCACTGGTTCCTGCCATCTGGTCGAATGCCGGGGAAAACGAATCCTGATCGACTGCGGTCTCTACCAGGGCAACCGGGAAATGGATGAAGAAAACCGGAATGATTTCGGTTTCGATCCAGCATCCATCGACTACCTCCTCCTCACCCATGGTCACCTTGACCACTGCGGCCGCATTCCGCTGCTCAGCCGAATGGGCTTTAAGGGCAAAGTCCTGTCCACGGCGGCAACCCGCGAACTGGCCCGTCTGGTCATGCTTGATTCAGCGCGAATCCAGGAGGAGGAGGCCCGCTACCGCAATTACAAGATGCACAAGAGGAAAAACTGGGAAGAGTCGGTTGAGCCGCTGTACAATACCCTGGACGCCCTCAACTGCCTGGACGCCTTTGTCGACATCGCCGCCTTTGACCAGCCCCACGATCTCTGCCCGGGCATCCGTACCACCTTCTACGATGCCGGCCACATCCTCGGTTCTGCCTGCGTTCTTCTGGAGATGGAGGAAGAGGGCACTCAGCGGCGTGTGCTCTTTTCCGGCGATCTCGGTTACGACGGCCGGGCGATCCTCCCCGATCCAGCCGTTCCGCCCCATGCCGACACAGTGGTCATGGAATCGACCTACGGCGACCGACTGCACAAACCGCTGGGACCCTCCATCGAGGAATTATACCAGGCGATCAACGCCACCATCTCCCGCAACGGCAATGTCCTCATCCCCAGCTTTGCCCTGGAACGGACCCAAGAACTGCTCTATTATCTCCGGGAAGGGGTCGAGCAAGAGCGGCTACCGCGCCATCTACAGGTCTACCTCGATTCGCCGATGGCTCTTTCTGCTACCCAGATTTTCCGTCGCCATCGCGAATGCTTCGATGAGGAGACTTGGGCGGTCATTTCCGCCGGCCGCGATCCCTTTGAGCTGCCCGGGTTGGAAATCATCCGCGACACCACCGAGTCCATGGCCCTGAAGCATGTTCGGGGCGCGGTCATCATTGCCGGTTCCGGCATGTGCACCGGCGGCCGGATCCGCCACCACCTCCGCCACAACCTCTGGCGCCGGGAAGCTTCGGTGGTTTTTGTCGGTTATGCGGCCAAGGGCACGTTGGCCCGCCAGATTATCGAGGGTGCGGAAGTGGTCAGAGTGCTGCAGGAGGAAGTCGAGGTCAACGCCAGAAATTTACACCATCGGCGGCTTCTCCGCCCATGCCGATCAGCAGGAACTGCTCAACTGGCACGCCCGGACCGGCAATCCCGAGCGCACCTTTCTTGTTCATGGCGAGGTGGAAGCCATGCAGGCCCTGGCCGGCCGCCTGACCGAAACCAAGGTCGAGATGCCGCACCTGCACGAATCGTTTACCCTGTAACGGCAACCGCCCCGGAATATTTTCTGCCGGCCCCATAGGCAGGCTCCGGGTTTGTTTGGGCTACCAGAAGAATATGTTGGCCTGGCTTGCGGCGAATACATCTACGGCTGTCGAGCAGGTGGTGCCGGATCCGCTGGAGCGACCGGTGCGGCTGGAGTTGGTGCAGTAGGGACGGCAGGCGCGGCGGGAGGATCGGGTGCGGTGGCCTCGTGAATTTTGGCCTTGCTCTTCTCCCAGAAATCCTTCGACTCCTCTTTGGATACCTGCCAGGCTTCCTTGGATTTATCACCGACCGTGTCGAGCAATTCGCGGGAACCGGTCTTGGTCTTTTCCCATGCCCCCGTCGACTCGGTTTTCAGGCCGTCCCAGGCTGTTCCGGCCGACTCCTTGGTTGCTTCGGCTACCGATCCCGCAGCTTCCTTGACCTCCTTCCCAGCCTCGCTCCACTTGCCTGTCTCTTGCTGCTGCACGACGCTCTCGCCTTTAGGGGCGGCCTGCTCCTCAGCCCCCGCATAGGCTGCGAGCGATACGACAGCTAACGTCAATCCGCACAAGAGTATCCTCTTTATTGATTGCATCAGTTCCATTGACTCCTCCTTGATCGATTGTTTGGTGATACCTGTTCATATCTCATTTAATATGTATTGTTATTGCAAAATTCAAGATTTCGACCTGTTTTCCCGTGGCATGAGTGGAGAAAGGTTGGCAGTGGAGGATTCTGGAAAACTCTTTCCCGATCCTCTTGCATCATACTCAAACAGTGCCGCTCAGAGAACTGGTGCGGGTCAGCGAGCAGCCGGTGGAGCAGCCGATCTATCGCAAAAACCTCAAACCAGTGATCTATGTCACCGGCGATGTTGCCGGTTCGGCGGAAAGCCCGGTCTACCCAATCCTGCAGATGAACAAGCGGCTCAAGGAACTCAACGCCGCCCACTACGGCGGTCAGGCTGGGGAGGTCACGGTTTACAACCTGAACCAACCCTTCACGGAAAACCAGCCGGCGATGAAGTGGGACGGCGAGTGGCACATCACTCTGGAAGTCTTCCGCGACCTGGGGCTGGCCTTCTGTGTGGTCATGGTGCTGATCTACATGCTGATGGTCGGCTGGTTCAAGGACTACGTCACGCCGCTGGTGGTCATGGCGGCTATCCCCTTCTCGCTGATCGGCATCCTGCCGGCTCACTGGGGATTGAACGCCTTTTTCACCGCCACCTCGATGATCGGCTTCATGGCCGGGGCCGGGATCGTGGTCCGCAATTCGATCATCCTGGTTGATTTCATCGAACTGCGGATCAGCCACGGTCTGCCGCTCGCCGAGGCGGTGGTCGAGGCCGGAGCCATCCGCTTCCGCCCCATGCTGCTGACCGCGCTGGCCGTGGTGGTCGGCGCCTCGGTCATCCTCGCCGACCCGATCTTTCAAGGGTTAGCCATTTCCTTGATGTTCGGGGAGATCGCCTCACTCCTGGTCAGCCGCATGGCGGTGCCGGTGCTGTATTATGCGTTAAAGGCGAAGGAGAAAACGATAATTACCTTTTGAATCTTAACATCTTACTGTATAAAAATAGATAGTTAGAAAGATGAGAGATGTCACTGTTTTTTTAGCAATCCCTTCCGGATATTTTCATCGCAGGGGATTCCTTGGTGAGGACAAATAATGCGGCTACCAATAACATCAGCTCATATCTGACCGGAAGAGATGCATCGAGAAATCAACCACTGACAAGGAGGGAAACAATGAAGCGAATTATCGTATCAGCAACAATGCTCATCACCTTGATGACCCTTTCTCCATGCCACGCGGCGGGACCGCCGGAAGATCAGGTGCGAAACGCCTACAGAATGCTGCTGACGCAGGTGGACGTGAACAAGGACGGTGTACTTTCCGTGGCCGAATGCATGAGTATTTACACAGACAAGGGCATGGCCGAGAAAAACTGTACCTTCTGGGATGCGGATAAGGACGGCGTCATCAAGGAAGACGAATATGTGCAACAGGCGCAGAGTTTAGGCAGAAAAAAATAGTTGAGCAACTGCAGGGATGATTTTACCGCCATCCGAACCCGTTGCACGACCCAGCAAACAGCCTGGATGAAGTGCAACGAAAACCCGGGATATGGTTTTTTTCCCACACTTTTTCCCGGAAAAGAAGGAGACATCATGCTCAACAAAGGGTGTCGTCTCAGCTAAGCAACGGCAGTTTCATCTCGCACAACGGACCCCTCCGAAAGCCCTGCGCACATGTATCGCCCGCCTTAAGTGCGCCCATCCCCTTGTTCTTGTTTACTTCTCAGCACGGCTTGATATGCTGAGTGCCGGAGTATGTCTGCCACGCTCTGGTTGCACAATGTAAAACGTGCCAAAGGTGCAACATTCGGCACAGAATCCGCCAGAATGCTTGCTGTTTGAAGCCACCCACCTGCTGTTCCTTTTTTCTCTCAAGGAGACCGCTTATGGCCGAACCGATGCTGATTGCCAAAAACACCCAGGAAGCATGTTATCTGCTGCCTCAACTGGCTAACCGCCATGGCCTGATTACCGGGGCGACCGGTACTGGCAAAACCGTGACGCTGCAGACCCTGGCCGAAAACTTCTCGCGCCTTGGCGTACCGGTATTCATGGCCGATGTGAAAGGCGATTTGAGCGGCATCAGTCAGCCCGGGAAGATCGGCGACAAGTTGGCCGCATTGCTCCAGGAGCGCGGTCTGCCCCAGCCGCAGTCTCTGGCCTGCCCGGTCACCTTATGGGACGTGTTCGGCGAACAGGGCCACCCGGTCCGCGCCACCGTGTCTGACATGGGACCACTGCTGTTGGCACGGATGCTCGGCCTCAATGAAACCCAGGCCGGGGTGTTGAATCTGGTGTTCAAGATTGCCGATGACCAAGGCCTGCTGCTGCTGGACATCAAGGACCTGCGGGCCATGCTCCAGCATGTGGGCGACCATGCCAAGGATTTCACCACCGAATACGGCAACATCAGCACGGCGAGCGTTGGTGCCATTCAGCGTGGTCTGCTCCAGATTGAGAGCGAAGGCGGCGATCATTTTTTTGGCGAGCCCATGCTCAACATCCTGGATTTCATGCAGACCGACGACCATGGCCTGGGGGTGGTGAATATTCTGGCCGCCGACAAACTGCTGAACGCACCACGCCTGTATGCCACCTTCCTGTTGTGGATGCTGTCGGAACTGTTTGAGCAGCTTCCCGAAATTGGTGATCCGGAAAAGCCCAAGCTGGTTTTCTTTTTTGACGAAGCCCACCTGCTCTTCAAGGACGCACCCGCTGTGCTGGTCGAACGCATTGAGCTGGTGGTGCGCTTGGTGCGCTCCAAAGGGGTGGGTGTGTATTTCGTGACGCAGAACCCTCTGGATATACCGGACACCATTTTAGGGCAACTTGGCAACCGGGTGCAGCATGCCTTGCGCGCCTTCACCCCTCGGGACCTCAAAGCTGTCAACGCCACCGCCCAGACAATGCGGCCCAAGGCAGGACTGAACATTGAAACGGCGATCACCGAGTTGGCCGTAGGCGAGGCTCTGATCAGTTTCCTCGACGCCAAAGGCCGTCCAACCGAAACTGAACGCGCGTTCGTTCTGCTGCCCGGTAGCCAGATCGGCCCTATCACGCCTGCCGAACGACAATCCGTCCTCCAAGGTTCTCTGGTCGCGGGCACCTATGAGCAAACACTGGATCGCGAATCAGCCTTTGAGCTGCTCCGTGGCACAGCGTCAGTCTCTGGTGCGTCCCCGAAAACGGCGAACCCCTCGCCCGCTGAGGAGCAGGGCGGCCTGCTGGAAGGCGTGTCCGAGCTGCTTTTTGGCTCAAAAGGCCCTCGTGGCGGCCAGCACGACGGCATTGCCCAGATAGTTGTCAAAAATGCCGTGCGCACCGTAGGATCCTCGATTGGACGAGAAATCGTGCGCGGAGTACTCGGCAGTTTGCTGGGCGGAGGCAGCCGGCGCCGCCGCTGAATTTTCTTGCTGTGTTCTGCCCCCCTGGCTGCGCAGAACACAGCAATGCGGCCAAAGCGTTCCTGCTCCGGAAAAAACCGCTTGTTTTCAGCGCACAAGCGCCGTTGCCACAAATGCGCCCGGACACCTTGTTCCTGTTTACTTCACGGCAAAGTTTGGCTATGGTGCGCGCCTGATACCGCCTGCCCCGCAAACCGGGCGTTCGAGTATAAGCTCCCCGCAAGTCGGCCCTTGGCCCATTGACGCTGCATCAGTGTCAACAACCCGGCGAACCTGCAACTCCGCTTCGGCAGTACGACCTGGCGTCGACCCGTAATACGGTTTTTCACCTCACACCCCACCCGCACTATTTCTCCGGAGAAGAGAGAATCCATGCCCCAAGCACACCCGGCCGCCAAAAGAAAAAAGAAACTACCCTTGCGATTTATTGCGACCTGCGGCTCCGGTCTCGAACCGTTGGTCAGCGACGAGATTGCCTCCTTCGGCGGTGAAGAGATCGCCGCCACCCCCGGCGCGGTCTCCTGGACTGGCAACCTGGAGACCGGCTACCGGGCCTGCCTCTGGTCACGGTTCGCCTCGCGCATCCTTCTTGAGTTAGCCCGGTTCGATGCTCCCGATCCGGACGCCCTCTACAACCACGCCGGCAACATCCTCTGGGACGATCATTTCACTGTCCAATCAACCTTCGCCGTGCACACCACCCTGGTCAACGCCGCCCTCAACCACAGCCAGTTTGCCTCGCTACGGATCAAGGACGCTATTGTCGACCAATTCCGCAAACGTTTCGGCAAGCGTCCGGATGTCGATGCCATGCATCCCGACATCCGGATCAACCTCCACGTCCAGGGAACCGGCGCCTCGCTGTCGATGGATCTCTCGGGTGAGAGCCTGCATCGGAGGGGCTATCGCACCGGTGGCGGTGAAGCCCCGCTCAAAGAAACTCTGGCCGCGGCCATCGTCCGCCTTTCGGGCTGGCTGGACCGGGTCGAGAGCGAGCCCATACTGCTGGATCCGATGTGCGGCGGCGGCACCCTGCTGATTGAGGCAGCGCTGATGTTCAGCAACAGTGCTCCGGGCCTGCTGCGCAAGACCTTCGGCTTTATGGCCTGGAACAAGCATGACCCACAGCTCTGGGAACGGCTGGTCAAGGAGGCCCTTGATCGCGAAAGCGGGGCTATTCCTGCACCTTGGCCGCAATTCATCGGCTACGATGCTGATCCCAAAGTGGTGGCGGCGGCTCGGAAAAATGTGGTCGCCGCCGGCATGCGCGATGTGATCGTCATCAAACAGCGGCAACTGGCGCGGTTGCAGAGTCCCGGCCCCAGAGGCTGTGTCCTGACCAATCCGCCCTACGGTGAGCGCCTGTCTGAAAAAGATGCGGTGAAATACCTCTACCGCTGCCTCGGCCGCACCTTCCGGGATCAGTTCGACGGCTGGACCCTAGGCTTTTTCACCGCTAACCCCGATCTGGCCGAAATGACGGGTATGCACTGGGAAGAGCGGCACCGGTTCTTCAACGGGCCGATTAAGTGCCAGCTTCTGGTGGGCAGAGAGAGTCAGATTGGCGAAAAACCAGCCCACAGTTGGACGCTGCTTCCCCTGGCACCCGGAAGTCCCGGGGAGGACTTCGCCAATCGGCTGATGAAAAACTGCACGACCCTCCTTCCCTGGGCGAAAGAGGAGGGAATTACCTGTTTTCGCATCTACGATGGCGACATGCCGGAATACAATCTGGCGGTTGATCTGTACGAAGAATGGATCCATGTCCAGGAATATGCGCCGCCGGCCACCATCGACCAGGAAAAGGCAGAGCAGCGATTCAGCTTGGCCATGCAGGTTATCCGCTCGGTTTTCGATACCCAGCGCAGCCGGATCTTCATCAAAACCCGGCAAAAACAGAAAGGAGCGCAGCAGTACCAGAAAAAGCCGGGGGCGGGCTCCCTGCACGAGGTGCGTGAGGGCAGCGGTCGTTTCCTGGTCAATTTCACTGATTATCTCGACACCGGGCTGTTCCTTGACCATCGCATCACCAGGGCCCGTTTGGGGCAATTGGCCCAAGGCAAGACCTTTCTCAACCTGTTCGCCTACACCGGAACCGCCACGGTCTACGCCGCCATGGGCGGGGCCACGGCCACCACCACGGTCGACATCTCCGAAACCTATCTCACCCGGGCCCAGGCCAACATGGCGCTCAACGGTTTCGGCGGACCGCTGCATCAGACCGTCGAGGCCGATTGCATCGATTGGCTCAAACACAATCACGAACGGTTCGGGGTGATCTTTGTCGACCCGCCCACCTTTTCCAATGCCCGCCACCGCAAGCAGACCTTTGATGTCCAGAAGGATCACCCTGCCCTGCTCCGCCTGGCCATGCAGCACCTGGCCAAGGGCGGAACCCTGGTTTTCTCCTCCAATTTCCGCAAATTCAAGCTGGACGAAACGCTCACCCGCGACTTTGCAGTGCGGGAGATCAGCGACGAGACCGTGCCCCCCGATTTTCAGCGCAACCGCCGCATCCACCGCTGCTGGGAATTCCGCCACCGGGAGCAAATAAACTCATCGGAGGAAACGGCGGTATGAACGCCAATCCAGCCGAAGAGCTGGTCGAGATCGTGGACCGCGCCAACAATCCCATCGGGGCGGTTACCCGCCGGATCATGCGCCAGCAAAAACTCATCCACCGGGCCTCATACATTCTGGTCTTCAACCGGAAGGGTGAACTGTTTATCCAAAAACGGACACTGGCCAAAGATATCTATCCCGGCTATTGGGATCTGGCCGCCGGTGGGGTGGTGCTGGCCGGAGAAAGCTACCAGGAGTCGGCGTTACGGGAATTGCGTGAGGAATTGGGAATTGCTGGCCTAAAGCTCAAGCTGCTTTTTGATCAGTACTTTGAAGACGAAAGTAATCGGGTATGGGGGCGTATTTTTTCCTGTGTCAGCGATGGCCCGTTCACTCTGCAGGCTGAAGAAATCGACCATGGCAGGTTTATTCCTCTCGCAGACATCGAGGCCCTGCACAGGTCCGAACCGGTCACTCCAGACGGCATGGCCCTGCTCCGGAAACTTGATCAATAACATCCGATAGTTTTGGGTAGAGGGTTCGGGTTGCCCTCTCCTCCCCTCAGGAATAATTCAACAGTCCCCCTTTTGAGTCGCATTGGATGTCCACAGAGCCCGACAACTCATCTTTGATATTCACAAAAAACTGTTTCGACCGAACGTCCCACTCTCCTTCGCACTGCGGCCCGCCGCTCCCTGCCGCCCGAAAAGGCGCAGATCAGCCTTTTCGCCCAGTTGCATCCTGCGCATCCCACAACGCGAACAACTGCCGGATGCCCTCCGAGGCTAATCCGGCCATGGCCGTGAATAACTCGGGCTGAAAAGGTGCGCCCTCGGCCGTGGTCTGCACCTCGATCCAGCGGCCGTCGCGGCTCATGACAAAGTTGGCGTCGACATCGGCGGACGAATCCTCGGAATAATCGAGATCCAGCACCGGTTGGCCGGCAACCACGCCAGCACTGACTGCGGCCACCGGCAGCAGCGGCGGCATGGCGGGGAGTTTTTCCTGCTCGACCATAGCCGCAAGCGCCATCCGCACGGCCAGGGCACTGCCGGTGATTGAGGCGCAGCGGGTGCCGCCATCGGCGTTGAGCACATCGCAGTCGATCCGGAGGGTGTGGTCGCCCAAAAGGCGAAGATCAACCATCATCCGCAAGGAACGACCGATCAACCGCTGGATTTCATGGGTCCGACCGGAAAGACCGGAGACAGCTTCCCTTCTGCCGCGGCTGTGGGTGGCGCAGGGCAGCATACCGTATTCGGCAGTTATCCAGCCCTGCCCCTTGTTCTTAAGAAAGGGGGGGACCTTGTCTTCGACCGTGACCCCGCAGAGTACATGGGTGTGCCCCATCCGGAGCAGCACCGAGCCGTCGGCATGGGGTTGGACGCCATATTCAACACTGATCGGACGCAAACTGCCGGCTGAGCGGTTACCGCTACGCATACTTCCTCCTTTTGTACTGTCGTGAATGCCGTGAAGATGAGCAGGACGTCGCCCAGAAACGATTTTTCCAGCACGGATTACAGGATAACCAGGGTGATGCCGGGATTGGCGCGGTTGAGATCGCGGTGCTCGTTTAAAAATGGGAAGCGGCGGAGTAGTTGGCGGCCGCGACCTGAACGGCCCTCAAACTCTTCACCGGGGATGATTTCCTTGATCCGGCCTTGAAGGCGAAAGAACTGCAACTGATGATGAACCGCCGTTTTGATCGCCCCCCCCGTACCGCTCGATCCATAGCCGTGAATCAGGGTGAGCGCCTTGCATCCCAGCCCGCGGCTCACGCTGATTTCTCCCTCCAACCGGTCCAAGGCGCGCTGCACCAAAGGCATGCCCTTCTCCAGGTTGACCACCCGGTGCAGCAGCCCGGGTGGCTGGGGTCTGTCAGCATTGCATTCGGCCAGGCAAAAGGGGCACAATGCCCTTCCGGCCTCGACCTCATTGCCGCAGACCTCGCAGACCAAGTACGCTATCGGCTCGTTCTTTTCGATCAAGTCGCCCATCCGGCCGAGCCGCTAACGGCGACGGACCTCGATCACCTCCGGCATTTGCAGAAGATGCTGCTGCAAGAGCTGCAGGTGCTTAAGATTGATCACGTCGAGCAAGACATCAAGTTCGGCTATATTTTCCACTGTGGTGCGGGCGTTCAGTTCGACGATATCGGCATCGTCGGCGCTGATAGTAGAACTGATCTCGGCCAACAGGCTCTTTCGATTTTCCGCCCGGATCTGCAATGCCGCCCGATATGTGGCCTGCGGTGAGCCGGACCAGGCAACCTCGAGCCAACGGGTCGGATCGGTGGCCTGCAGGTTGGGGCAGTCGGCCTTATGGACGGAAATGCCGGACCCGGTGGTGATGAAGCCCAGGATGGGGTCTCCGGGAACCGGACGGCAGCACTGGCTGACTTTGATCAGCATGCCATCAACGCCGTCGATGTCAATGACACCGCGCCGGTGCGCACTGGGCCGGTTGTCCTCGGCGGCACGCTGGGCCCGCTCGACCATCTCCGCCATCCGCCGTTTTTCCTCGGCTTCGCGAAATTCCTCGGGTTGCAGCGTCCGCACCAGATGGGGGATAGTGAGAGAGCCATTCCCCACCCTGATCAACATGTCGTCAAGGGAGTTGCAGTTGAGCTGTTTGAGCAATAGACGCAAATGGCCGCCTTTCAGAAGGCCGCGGATATTGACGTCGTATTTTTTCAGCTCCCGCTCGCAGATTTCGCGGCCGAGCTTCAGCGAGCGTTCCTTCTCCTCCCGCCGAAGATATTGGCGGATTCGAGTGCGGGCCCTGCTGGTTTTAACCAGTTGCAGCCAGGCGCGGCGGGGATGCTGGCTTTTTTGGGTGAGTATCTCGACAATATCGCCACTCTGCAACTCATGCTTGAGTTGGACGATCTGGCCGTTGACCTTAGCCCCGACGCAGGTATCGCCGACAGCCGTATGGATGGCGTAGGCAAAATCGATCGGCGTGCTTCCCCGGGGCAGCTCACGAACCTCGCCGGTGGGGGTCAGGGCAAAGACATCCGGTTTGAACAGCTCGCCACGCACCGACTCCATGAATTCGCTCGGATCTTCAACCTCCTGGAGTGACTGCACCAGCTGTTTCAAATCCTTGAACAGCCGGGCATCTCCGCTGGTGACCTTTTGCCCTTCCTTATAGGCCCAATGCGCGGCTACTCCCTCCTGGGCCACACTGTCCATCTCCTGGGTGCGAATCTGGATCTCGATAAAGTGACCGAACGGCCCGGCCACCGTGGTATGCAACGACTGGTAATTGTTTGATTTCGGCGCGCTGATCCAGTCCTTGATCCGGCCTGGAACCGGTGTCCAATCTGCATGGACAATGCCCAGAGCCTGGTAACATTCTTTGACGGTGCGAACAACGATGCGGAAGGCAACCTTATCGTAGACCCGTTCCAAGGGGATTTTCTGGGCGACCAGTTTTTTGTAGATTGAATAGATGTGTTTGGGCCGGCCGATGATACGCAACGGCTCGATCTTGTTGGCCCTGAGTTTGGCATGGAGGATTTCGAGGACCTCGTCGACATAGGCCTGGCGTTGGGCCAGGGTGCTCTCGAGATGGGCACTGAGATCGGCATACTCAACCGGTAAGAGATACTTGAAGGAAAGGTCCTCCAGTTCGCGCTTGAGCCACTCTATACCGATGCGACTGGCCAGCGGGGCATAGAGATCCATGGTTTCACGGGCCCGAGAACGCCTTTCTTCCTCGTCGACCGCATCGAGGTTGAGCATGTCCTGAAGGCGATCGGCCAGCTTGACCAGGAGGACACGAATGTCCGCCCCCATGGCCAGAAGGAGTTTGCGGATGTTTTCTGCCTCATGGGCCAGGTGCGAATTATAACGGACATTGGTGATCCGGGTGGCGCCGTTGACAATGTTGGCGACGGTTTCGCCGAATTTTTTCTTCAGCTCGTCCAGGGTGGCGACGTTTTCCTTGATCGTGCCATGGAGCAGACCGGCGACGATGGTCTCCAGATCAAGCTTCATCGAGGCGAGACTCGAAGCCACGGCCAGGAGATGATCGACGTACGGCTCGCCGGTTACGTAGCGTTGCCCGGCGTGACGTTCGCTGACAAACTCGTAGGCTCGGGTCAACGGGGTCAGGTCGACCTCGTGGAGATACCCTGAAGCAAGAGAAAGAAGTGGCTTAATATCGGACATCGTTATTGCCTGCTGGCCATGGGAAACCGTACCGTGAATTTCAGGAAAGAGCCTGCCGGATAAGCCCGACGATATGGTCAACCGCCCCGTTGTGCTCAAAGACTTGAGTCTCTCCGGTTTTACGGGAACGCAACTCCACCTTCCCCTCCTTCTCAAAGGTCTTGCCCACTGTCAACCGGTACGGAATACCGAGGAGATCGGCGTCGTTGAACTTGGACCCGGGCCGTTCGTCGCGGTCATCGTAGAGGACATCCACCCCCTGGGCCCGCAGTTGGGTGTATATTCCCTCAGCCGCCCGGCAGTAGCTCTCATCCTTGGGTCCAAGATTGAGAACAATGATCTGGAAGGGAGCCAGCGGCACCGGAAAGATAATTCCTTTGGCATCGTGATTCTGCTCGATGGCGGCAGCCACTACTCGGCTGACGCCGATGCCGTAGCAGCCCATGACAAAGGGTTTTTCCTGGCCGTCACTGTCCTGGAAGGTGGCCTCCATGGCCACGGAATAGTTGGTCCCGAGCTTGAAGATATGCCCGACCTCGATACCCTCTTTCAGCCGCAGGCCACCGCCGCAGGAAGGGCAGCAATCATTGACCGCAATCTGGCGCAGGTCGCCGGCCACATCGGGCTGAAAATCCCGTCCCGGATTGACGCCGGTGAGATGAAAACCCTTCTCGTTGGCACCGGCCACGGCGTTGACCATGCGCATTACTTCCTGGTCAGCCACCATCCGCAACTCCAAACCGACCGGCCCGAGATAGCCGACGGGCAGGCGGAGCTGCTGCCAAACCTGGTCCTCGTCCATGGGTTCGATATCGGCGACGCCAAGCAGATTCTTCAACTTGACCGACTGGACCTCGCGGTCGCCACGCACCAGCGCCGCCACAGGTACGCCGTCGGCCAGATAGAACATGGTCTTGATCAGGTCAGTAGGGGCGACCTTGAGAAATTCAGCAACCTTGTCAACCTTTTTCATGCCCGGGGTTTCCACCTTGACCAGATGCTGCAAGGTCACATCCGCAGGTGGCGCGGCTTCCAGGGTAATCGCGGCCTTCTCGACATTGGCCGCATAGCTGCAGGAGTTGCAGATCACCAGGGTGTCCTCGCCGGTCTCAGCCAGAACCATGAATTCATGGGAGAACGAGCCGCCGATGGCACCGCTGTCGGCCTCCACTGCCCGGAAATCCAGGCCGCAGCGCTCAAAAATGCGGACATAGGCCTGGCGCATGACCTCATAACTGCGGCTGGCGCCGGCATCGTCGACATCAAAAGAATAGGCATCCTTCATCACGAATTCCCGCCCGCGCATCAGGCCAAAACGCGGCCGAATCTCGTCTCGAAACTTGGTCTGAATCTGATAGAGATTGATCGGCATCTGCCGGTAGGACTGTAACTCGCGGCGGGCGATATCGGTCACCACTTCCTCATGGGTTGGTCCGAGACAGTAATCGCGATCATGCCGATCCCGGAAACGGAGCAGTTCCGGGCCATATTTCTTCCACCGTCCCGACTCCTGCCATAAATCCCCCGGCTGCACCATGGGCATAAGAATCTCCTGGGCTCCGGCACGATTCATTTCCTGGCGGACGATCTCGATCACTTTCTGGAGAGCGAGAAACCCCATGGGCAGATAAGTGTACATCCCCGAGGTTAATTTGCGAATGAATCCGCCACGGACCAGGAGTTGATGGCTGATGACCTCGGCTTCCGAGGGTGTTTCCTTAGTGGTGGGCAACAACATTTGTGAATAACGCATATCAAATCTCCGTTCGCGTGAAAACAGGGGCGGCGGCAGGGCACGGCCGCCAACCGCTTGAAATGTTCAAGCACCCGCTTTTCTTTCAGCTTCCAGTTTTTCCAGTTCCTCAAGAAAGACGGGCAGCAGTTCCGCTTCCACAACCTTCTTGTAGATTTCGCCTTTTTTAAAAATAATGCCAACTCCATGACCGCCGGCAATACCGATATCGGCCTCCCGGGCCTCGCCTGGTCCATTGACCACGCACCCCATGACCGCTACCTTGAGCGGAGACTGCATAGTTTGCAGATGCCGCTCCACCTTTTCGGCCAAGGTAAAAAGATCAATCCGGGTCCGGCCGCAAGTGGGGCAGGAGATCAGTTCCGGGCCCCTTTCCCGTATGCGCAGCGAACGCAGCAGTTCGAATCCAACCCGGATTTCCTCCACCGGATCACGGGTCAGGGAAATTCTAAAGGTGTCGCCGATGCCCTCTGACAATAAAATTCCCAGGGCGACGCTCGACTTGACCGTACCGGCTATAAGTCCTCCCGCCTCAGTAACCCCAAGATGAAGGGGATACTCGGTCATGCGCGAAAGCTGACGATATCCGGCGATGGTGGTCAGGGTGTCCGAGGATTTGATCGAGATCTTAATGTCGAAGAAGCCGTGTGCCTCGAGCAGCCGGACATTGCCAAGTGCACTTTCAATCAGTGCATCCGGCCGCTCCGGGGTGGGATAGCCGTATCGGGCGAGAAGGCCTTTTTCAATAGAACCGGAATTGACGCCCACCCGAATTGGCACCCGGTGCAATTTGGCGGCGTCCACGACCCGGGCCAGTTTTTCCGGGCCGCCGAGATTGCCCGGATTAATGCGGATGCCCTGAGCGCCGTGCTCCATGGCCGCCACCGCCAGACGGGCATCGAAATGAATATCGGCAATCAGGGGAATAGCAATCTGCTCTCTGATTGCGGTCAGACCGCAGGCCGCGGCCATGTCCGGCACCGCCACCCGGATAATTTCACATCCGGCTCGCTCCAACTCATGTATCTGTCGGACCGTGGCCTCGACATCATCGGTCATTGTATTGGTCATCGACTGGACTGCAATGGGCGCCCCGCCGCCGACGGTCACTGGACCGACATCAATCCTTCGCGTTACTTTCCGTGTGATCATATCGCTCCTTGCGTTCTCCCGACCATACCACGCAAATTCAGCTCCGCCTCGGAGGCCCGGACATAGAGAGGGGTACTCTCTTCAGACTCGCTGGCATCCTTTTCCGTTAACAGCCGGGCGCCGCACAGACCGATCGTCGCCGCTCTGGGGTGAAGAAAACCCGCTGGGGTGAGCCGCATAAGCGGGTGGGCGGTGAGCAGAGGCTTGCAGACCTGGATTCCCGGGCCGATCATCAAGGTCGGTTCGCATATTTTGTGCGCAAGCTCTTCCGGCCCCAAGACAAGAAAAGGGCTGATCCGGCGGTAACATTCCTCCGCATACCGGTAAAAGCCAGCATATACCTGCTGTTTTCTCGCATCGAGTAAACAGCAGATGGGCAGATCGGTCGACGTCGCTTGCGCCGCCAGACCATCAAGGGTGGGAACGGCCACCAGGGGTTTGCCTGCAGCCATGGCGATCCCTTTCGCTGCGGCCATACCGATGCGCAACCCGGTGAAAGACCCCGGTCCTTGGCTGACTGCAACAGCGTCCAGTTCAGCCCAATCGATGCCGGCCGCTGCCATCATGGCAGCAACGGACCCCAGTAACCGACGCGAGTGAGTCAGATCTGGCTGCAGGGTGTATTCGGCCAGAACCTTTCCCGCCCTGCAGTTTCCTCGAGTCAGGGCAACACCACCGCAACCGGTCGCCGTCTCGATGGCCAGGATCAGGACATCAGCCATCGCTTGACCAGACGGAGGATGTCATTATAAAAAACAAAAACCATCAAGGTGCCAAGAATAGCAATACCGACCTTCTGGCTGATCTCCATGGTGCGGTCGCTCAAAGGGCGGCGGCGAAGAGCTTCCAGCGAAAGAAAAACCAGGTGGCCGCCGTCAAGCACCGGCACAGGCAGCAAGTTGAGAATGCCAAGATTGACGCTCAACAGCCCCATAAAATAGAGAAAGTTCATCCATCCAGCTTCCATCTGCTGTCCCGCTAGTTCAGCAATGCGAATCGGCCCGCCCAGTTCGCTTGCAGGGATGACACGCTGGACCATTTTGACAATGCCCATTACCGTCAAATACCCGAGATTCCAGGTCTGAATCAGGGCTGCCTCGAGCGATTCACCGACAGTGGCGTCCTTGTAGCGAATTTCTTCACTGCGGACAATTCCAAGCATGTAGCGTTCACCGACCTCCTCGCCGAAAAGGTTCTTCACCTTCTGCATGGCAGGTCGAGCGGTAATGGTCATTTCCTGTCCCTGACGGTCAAAAACCAGTGTCACTTCCTGGCCGCGACTGTCTTTGATGCTCTCAGAAACCTGGGCCCAAGTGGTGGTCGGCTTGCCATTGATAGTGCGAACAAAATCACCGGTTTTGAGCCCGACCTGATCAGCCACCGAACCGGCAGTCACTTCACCGATTTTGGTGGAATCTACGGGCTCGGGCATACCGGCAAAGACAAACATGAAAAAAAACAGAATCACGGCAAACAGCAGGTTGAACAAGGGGCCGCCAAAAACGATGCCAAAGCGCTGCCAGACGGATTTGTGGGAAAAAGATCGGTGCTCGTCCTCGGGGCGGACCTCCTCGCCCTGTTGTTCGCCGTACATTTTGACGTATCCCCCGAGTGGAAAGGCACTGATGAGGTATTCGGTCTCCCCCCATTGCCTGCCGATCAGCTTGTTGCCGAACCCAAGGGAGAATTTGAGGACTTTGACGCCGAAGGCCTTGGCCAGTAAAAAGTGGCCAAGTTCATGGACAAAAATGAGAACACCGAGAACAAGAATGAATGACAGGGCAGAATTCATAATAATCGCAAAGAATAGTGTCGAAAAAGAGTGAAATACGGCGGTAACGACCAGAAGTTGGTTTTCGCTCAGGCGATGAGAATTTCCTGCTCAGCTATGGATCGGGCTTCCTGGTCGGCAGCGAGGATAGCCTGCAGTTCTAACTCGTCAGCTTGAGCGGTCTTTCGCAGAGCGGCGGCGACTATTGCAGTGATTTGGGTAAAGCCGATCCGACCGGCGAGAAAGGCCTCCACCGCAACCTCGTTGGCCGCGTTGAGCGCCGCCGGTTTAACGCCGCCCATGGCCAGAGCCTCATACGCCAACCGCAAGGCGGGAAAGCGTTGATAATCGGGCTGTTCAAAGGCCAATCCACCGCATTGGGCAAGGCTGAGACGGGGCAAGCCCAACTCAAGGCGCTCCGGATAGGAAAGGGCATAGGCTATGGGGATACGCATGTCTGGTATGCCTAACTGTGCCACCACCGAACCGTCCTGATATTCCACCAAAGAATGGACTATCGATTGAGGATGGACCACGACCTCGATCTGCTCCGGGCTGACATCAAAAAGCCAGCGGGCCTCGATCACTTCAAGTCCCTTATTCATCATTGTCGCAGAATCGATGGAAATTTTCTTGCCCATAGCCCAGTTGGGGTGGGCAAGGGCCTGGTCAGGAGTCGCGGCGGGCAGATCCTCGGCGTCCCAGGTGCGAAACGGGCCGCCGGAGGCGGTAAGAATAATCCGGGCCACATCCTCTCGGCGCCCGGCCTCCAGGGCCTGAAAAATTGCACTGTGCTCAGAGTCGATAGGTAAAAGGCGCACCCCATGTTCCCGGACGGCGTGCATGATTAAACGCCCGGCCATGACCAGGGTTTCTTTGTTGGCCAAGCCGAGATCCTTGCCGGCCTTGATGGCGGCTAGTGCTGGCAACAGACCGACCGCTCCGACCACGGCGGAGATAACCATATGAGCAGAGGGCAATGCCGCCACCAGGCAGTTGCCCTCCACCCCGGAAACGATCCGGGAGCGGTAGGCAGAGGGGAGCCGCTCGGCCAAGGCTTCAACCAGAGTGCCATCGCCGACGGATACGTACTCTGGTTTAAACTCCTGCACCTGTTCGGCGAGCAAATCAATATTTCGGCCGGCCGAGAGGCCGACAATCCGAAATTGCCCAGGAAACTTCCGCACAACCGCCAGCACGTTAGTGCCGATCGAACCGGTGGCGCCAAGCAGAGAGAGAGCCTTCATCGCAGAATTCCGAAGTAGAGCAGGTAATACAGGATTGGCCCGGTGAGGAGAAGACTGTCTATGCGATCAAGCAGGCCGCCGTGGCCAAAAAGAATGGTTCCTGAATCCTTGACCCCAACCGATCGCTTAATCAAGGATTCCGTCAAATCACCGGCTATACCAATGATAATCAGGACAAGAGCCGCAAAAAAAAGGGCCAGGGGATCGGCTTTCTCTGGAAAAATCAGATTGATGGCCTCGGCAGCGGCAACACCGGCAAACAACCCGCCGACTCCGCCCGCCACAGTCTTTTTGGGACTGATCAGGGGGAAAAGCTTTCGCTGGCCAAACGCACGGCCGGCATAGTAGGCCCCTGTATCGGACCCAGCTACAATCCCGACCAGCATGGTCAGCCAGAACGCGCCTTGGGGAAGAAAACGGATTAAAATAATGTGGGCCAAGCAGGCTGAGATATAGACGCAGGCAAAACCGCTCAAACTGACATGCTTGAAGACATCGTCCTGAGTGCCGTATTCGTGAAGTGCCACCGCCACGATAACAAGCAGACTGGCGATCACGCCGGCGAGCACCGCATCGTTTTGCCCCAAAAAAGCAGCAATAACCGGAAAAATGCAGGATCCGATCGCAACAAACAGACGCCGGCCACGAAGTGAGGGCGCGGCCATGCGAAAAAATTCGTAAAGGGCCAGACAGGTTCCACCAGCAACAACCGCGGAGAACAGTGCAACCGATCCACAAAAAAGGAGGAGGAGCCAACCGCCGGCCATCAAAATTCCGGGAATCACACGGCTCATCGTTCTTTACTCCGCCTGCAGTTGCGCACTAACTTTTCCGAATCGGCGCTGTCTGCGGCTGAAGATGTTAATAGCTTCGAGGAACTGCTCTTTTTTAAAGTCAGGCCACCGTGTCTCGGTGAAATAAAGTTCGGCATAGGATGCCTGCCAGAGGAGGAAATTGGACAGGCGATGCTCACCGCCGGTTCGAATCAGCAAATCAGGATCCGGCTGACCAGCGGTAAACAGGTGTTCATTGATGGTGGTTTCGGAGAGAGTAGGCCAATCAAGAGTTCCTTCCTGGCATTGTTTGGCAATTTCCCGAAATGCTTGTACAAGTTCGCTGCGACCGCCATAACTTAAAGCAAGGTTTAAAGTCATGCTCCGGCAGGTTTGGGTATCAACGATGGTCTGCCTGAGAACCGCTTGTACATCTTCGGGCAGGCGATCCTGTTCGCCAAGGCAACGCAGTTGAATATCGTTGCGCAGCATGTTGCGCAATTCCGACTGGAGGTAGCTTTTGAGCAAACCCATCAACCCGCTAATTTCGCCAGAGGGCCTGCTCCAATTTTCCGTCGAAAATGCATAGAGGGTGAGGACTTCAATACCGATCTCACGTGCAACTTCAACGATCTCCCGGACAGAATCCACCCCGGCCTTGTGCCCGAATAATCGCGGCCTGCGCCGCTCCTCTGCCCAACGCCCATTACCGTCCATGATGATGGCAACATGGCGCGGTATAGACGTATTTTGCTCTAATTCAACCACAAGTATCGAAGAGAAGGAGGAGCATCAAACAGCCATCACTTCTTTTTCTTTACCACCGGTGACGTCATCAACCTGGGTGATGTAGCCATCAGTCAACTTTTGCGCATCCTCCTGCAGGCGAAACATTTCGTCCTCGGATATCTCTTTATCTTTTTTTAATTTTTTTAGTGTCTCGTTGGTATCGCGACGCACATTGCGGATGGCAACTTTATATTCCTCGCCGATCTTCTTGACCTGTTTGACCAGCTCTTTTCGGCGTTCACCGGTGAGCGGCGGGATGGTCAAACGAACGACATTGCCGTCACTTTGGGGCGTAAGACCGAGTCCGGAAGCCAAGATTGCCTTCTCGATTGCCGGCAGGAGCTGTGGGTCCCAAGGTTTGATGGCAATCATGTTATTCTCAGGAATAGTCATGGTCCCAACCTGATCCATGGCCATTTGAGATCCATAGGCATTCACCTTGATACCGTCAAGCAGAGAAAGCGATGCCCGCCCAGTCCTGATTTTCACCAGTTCACGTTTCAGGGCATCGATACTTGACGCCATTTTCTCCTTCAGTTGATCAATGATAGCCTTTGTCATAGCACCCTCGTGGCAGCTTAAGGTCTTGTTCAGTGGTAGGAACAGAATGCCGTTCGCCCGATTTTTCTGGTAAGAAGACGGGGACGGTTTGCGCTCAGTTGGTAATCAGAGTACCGACGTCCTCACCCATGACGGCCTTGACAATATTTCCAGGCTTGGTCATGTCAAAGACAAAAATCGGCAGGTTATTGTCCCGTGCGAGAGAGATTCCGGCGGCATCCATAATCCGGAGATCATCTCGCAAGACCGTCGAATAGGTGAGTGTGTGGTAGCGAACCGCGTTGGAATCTATTTCCGGATCACGGTCGTAAACGCCATCAACCCTGGTGGCTTTCATAATGACATCAGCCTTGATTTCCAGAGCGCGCAGAACAGCGGCGGTGTCGGTTGTAAAATACGGGTTACCGGTTCCGGCAGCGAAAATGACGATCCTCTTTTGATCCAGATGCTCGATAGCTTTCAATCGCTCATAAGGCTCACAGACATTGAGCATATTGATGGCCGACATCACCTTGGCAGATATTCCCATACTCTCGAGTCCATCCTGCACTGCCAGTGAATTCATCACTGTACCCAACATGCCCATATTATCGGCTGAACTCCGGTCCATACCGCTGGCAGCGCCGGCCACTCCGCGAAAAATATTCCCGGCCCCAACAACAAGGCCCAATTCGATTTTGAGATTGTGCAGAGCCTGAATTTCCTGAGATAAAAATTTAATTATCTCAGTGCTTATGCCATAGGCTCTCTCACCCATCAGCGCTTCGCCGCTGATTTTCAAGAGTACTCGTTTAAATTTCATCCTGTCGCCCCCTGCGACTCATCCGAAACCCGCTTGAGGGACGGATAAACAGTACTTTGATCACTCAAATCGCCGAAATGAAAACTCAACCTATCTGAAAGCGGGCAAATTTTTTGATCGAAATATTTTCACCCATCTTAGCCACCAGTTCATTCAACAGATCCTGGATAGTTAGTTCGTCATTTTTAACATACTTCTGTTCCATGAGACAAATTTCGGCGAGATATTTCTCGACTTTGCCGCTCACTATTTTTTCAACAATCTGCGGAGGCTTTCCTGACTCGAGGGCCTGGTTGACATAAATGTCTTTTTCTCGCTGCAGAACATCGGCCGGCACGTCGTCTCGATTGACCGCCACCGGATTGGCGGCAGCAATGTGCATGGCGACATTCTTGGCAAAAGCCTTGAAATCATCGGTTTTAGCGACGAAATCGGTTTCGCAGCCGACTTCCACCATCACGCCGAGTTTACCGCCGGCATGAATGTAGGTTTCAACCAAACCTTCTTTCGTTTCACGACCAGCCCGTTTGGCAGCAACCGCCAATCCTTTCTGCCGCAATAGATCGACAGCCTTCTCCATATCCCCAGCTGTTTCTGTCAACGCCTTTTTGCAATCCATCATACCGGCATTGGTCTTGTCCCGCAGTTCTTTCACCATCTGGCTTGTAATAGTCACGATACACTCTCCTTTTTTGCAGAGAACGGATTCTCTGCCAAACATATAAAAAATGTGAGACCAATATGAAAGAACCGGCAAGAAAAGATTCCTTGCCGGTTCCAATCACAATGGAGTCTCGTCTCTACATGACGATCATCTTTATTCTTCGTCTACCTTAGCAGCAAGTTCCTCATCGGCACCGGCAGTCATGGCTGATTCCAAGTCATCGACATTGGGTTCAGCCTCTTCTCCACGGCGAGCCTTGCCCTCAAGAACCGCTTCCGCCATCATGGAGGATATTAACTTGATGGCGCGGATAGCATCATCATTACCAGGAATAATGAAATCGATGCCATCAGGGTCGCAATTAGTATCGGTCAAAGCAATAACTGGAATACTCAGTTTATTGGCCTCGCCGACACCGATGTCCTCTTTTTTAGGATCAACCACAAAAAGAACATCTGGCAGACTCCGCATGTTTTTGATGCCGCCAATATTGCGATCAAGCTTGATCCTTTCCTTTTCCATCTGCAAAATTTCTTTTTTGGGAAACCGATTAATCGATCCATCGGCTTGCATAGCTTCAATTTTTTTGAGTCGATCAACTGAATGCTTGATGGTTTGAAAGTTAGTGAGCATGCCGCCGAGCCATCGGTGATTGATGAAAAACATGCCGCAGCGTTCGGCTTCTTCTTTGACAATGGTTTGTCCCTGACGTTTAGTGCAGACAAATAGAACCGAGCCGCCATTCGCAACGGCGTCGACCATGGAGCTGTACGCTTTTCTGAACAATTTCATGGTAATATCAAGGTTGACAATATAAATGCCGTTGCGAGGCCCGTAAATGTAAGGTTTCATTTTTGGGTTCCATCGCCTTGTCTGGTGGCCAAAATGAAGCCCGGCCTCAAGCATTTGCCGCATAGTTACTGATGCCATACTCTTCTCCTGTGTTTTGGTTATTTCCTCCATCCCGTTAGCCAATTCCATCTATACAATGGAACACCAAAAAGCTGTCGAGGGGATGTGTGTATTTGGGCGCCGAATGCATAGGCAGCGACACCCTGTAAAAATAATTAACTTTTAATATTATCACGCTAAGCAGTTAATTTCAAGCTTGACGAAGGAGAGAAGGTATTCTCTTCTCAACACAACAAGTATAAATGGATTGAATTTTAAATTTTCTTCCGCCCGCCCAAGATATATTCCAGCCAATCGAAGCCAAATCGCAGCAATGCGCCGTCATCTTTAAGAATACGCCGCCGTGCGTCTTTGTTCAGTTTGAAGTGGCTGAGCAGGTTATGCCTTTCTGAATAAGAGCGGAATTCATCAATATTATAGCACACCATGAAGGCAAGTTGTTGGTAAGGACCGGCCTTTCCTTCGCCTGCCCATGGGTTGGTAGCAAAAAAAGCATCAAGTTCCGCCCAATAATCATTATACTGATTGCATTCATGGAGAACTTGGTCGCGTTCCCACTGATTGATCGTATAATTGCGTTCCTCAAAGTGCCCTTTACAATACGGATGATGGGTCATGAAATAATGAATCTTCACAGCTTGCCGATGGCCGGGATGCTCAACTCCCCGTTCAAGTGGATAGGTGCGGCAGGCAGAAGGTCTATATGTATAAACCGTACACCCCTCAGCTCCCAGAAAGGGACATGGGTGTTGTTCACTGTCACTCATATTCAATTTAAGCCCCGGAAAAAAAGGGTGGCTCCCTTCACAGAGATGGGTATATTTGCGTAAAAATTCCGAAGAGTGAAGATTAAGATGTTTTTTGAGCAAGATGACATCGTACGGAAACAACAGCATATCGACGTTTCGACAGCACGAAAGAAAACAACTGACTCCCGCATGACAGTGGAACTGAAAGGTCTCTCCTTCGATCTTCGTACGATCGGGCGGTAGGTATTGCGTAAATTCCATTACAGTTCTTTCCGCGATATTAAAAAAAAAGCTGGTATGATAACTCATACCAGCTCTTTTCAGTGTTTTTAATGACGTATTTACTGCTCTTGTTCCGCCTTGATCTCACTGATTTCTTCTTTGTAATCAACTAATTCAAGGATGGCCATAGGGGCCGCATCCCCTAATCGAGATCCGGTTCGGATAATACGTGTATATCCGCCATTTCGTTCTGCATACTGGCTGCTTAATTGATCGAAAAGCTTTGCTACAATGTTTTTAGAGCGAATATAAGCCAGTGCTTGGCGCCGGGCGTGCATGTCACCTCTTTTCCCCAAAGTGATCATTTGCTCTGCTACCCGCCGGGCTTCTTTGGCTTTTGGCACAGTGGTGACTATTCGTTCTTGATCAAGCAACGAAGTTACCATATTCCGCATCATTGCGTCACGATGCGAAGAAGTACGGCCAAGTCTACGGCCAGCTTTTCTATGTCTCATGGTCTATCCTTTGGTCTTTAGCAAAAATTGTCCTTTAGCAGGAAATACAAGACTACTCTTCAATTTTATCTTCACGTTTTTCAGGGAATACCCAACCATCATACTTCATCCCTAAGGTGAGATCATGCTCTGATAACAAAGCTTTAATCTCATTCAACGATTTTCTGCCAAAATTCTTGGTTTTCAGCATCTCGGCATCCGTTTTATTGACAAGTTGCCCGATATATTGGATTTGAGCGTTTTTTAAGCAGTTAGCCGATCGAACTGACAACTCAAGATCTTCAACATTTTTATCGAGAAAGGGAGGATATGCTTTGTCTCCGATGATATCTTGATTATCTGGAGCTTTGGCGATTTCTTCGTTGAAATTAATAAAAATAGCCATCTGCTCTTTCAAAATTTTCGCAGCATAAGCAAGAGCATTCTGAGGCTCTACACTACCATCCGTTTCAACCTCTAACGTAAGACGGTCGTAATCTGTTTGCTGCCCGACTCGAGCTTGGCTGACTACGTATTGAACGCGAATAATAGGAGAAAATGCAGAATCTATTGGAATTACCCCAATAGCCTGCCCCTCTTTTTTATTCTGCTCTGCTGGAACATAACCTTTTCCCCAATGGACCTCAAGTTCTGCACGAAAGGCTGTTTCACCTGTTATCGTACAGATAACAAGATCTGGATTCATCACATCGACGTAGGCGCCACCATTAATATCACCGGCAAGGACTTTCCCTGGTCCTGACTTTTCAATAATGACGGTATGGGATTCTGGGCCATGAAGCTTCAGGCGTACTTGCTTTAAATTGAGTATAATTTCAGCAACGTCCTCATGGACTCCGTCAATAGTCGTAAATTCATGCAGTGCATCATTCAATCTGACGGAGGTGATGGCCGCTCCCCGAATAGAGGAAAGCATAATCCTACGAAGAGAGTTTCCAATAGTTGTCGCGAATCCTCTTTCCAAAGGCTGGCAAACAAACTTACCATAATTGTTGGTAAGTAGCCCTTCATTGACTTCCAGTTTTTCAGGAGTAATAAGAGTGTGCCAGTTATTGTAAAAGGGATTTTCGTCCCGAATTTCTTGTGCCATGCGATACCTAACGATAAAAGTTACTTGGAATACAACTCAACGATCAGCTGTTCCTGAATGGGCATCGTTATTTCATCACGGTTTGGCAATGCTTTAACAACACATTGAAATTTAGTTTGATCGAGTTCGAGCCAGCTCGGCAGTCCCCGACGAACAGCACCCTCAAGGTTATCAGCGATTACTACATTTTTCTGTTGTTTTTCCTTTAAAAGGATAACATCGCCAAGTTTAACCTGATAGGAGGGAATGTTAATCTTTTTCCCATTGATGATAAAAAGATTATGCCGAACCATTTGCCGTGCCTGATCCCTTGAGCCAGCAAATCCAGATCGGTAGAGAACATTATCGAGTCGACGCTCAAGCATAATGAGCAATATTTCGCCGGTTACGCCTTTTGTCTTGTCTGCCTTTTCAAAATAACGACGAAATTGAGCTTCCAGCATTCCGTACATTTCTTTGACTTTTTGTTTTTCGCGGAGCTGGACAGCATAGTCTGAGACTTTGCGGAATTTATTTTGTCCATGCTGCCCAGGGGCGAAGGAACGTCTTTCAAAAGCGCATTTATCGGAATAACAACGATCTCCCTTGAGAAACATTTTTAAGTTCTCTCGCCTACAAAGCCTGCAGGATGCTCCTGTATATCTAGCCAACTTATACCTCCAATAATAGTCTTGGGTCTCTAGCAAGACATAAATAACGGATTATGACGGAATGAAGATTAGACCCTTCTTCTTTTCGGGGGCTTACAGCCATTGTGAGGAAGCGGTGTAACATCAATAATTCGACTTACATCCAAATCTACTGTAGTTAAGGCGCGCAAGGCAGCTTCTCGCCCAGGCCCAGGTCCTTTTACTCGTACTTCGACTTTACGCAATCCATGTTCCTTGGCTTTAGCAACAGCATCGCTTAAGGCATTCTGAGCGGCAAAGGGAGTGGATTTCCTCGAGCCTTTAAAACCAAGAACACCTGCGCTTGCCCAAGACAAAGTATTACCTTGTCGATCAGTGACGGTAACAACCGTATTATTGAAGGTAGAGTAAATATATACAATTCCCTCTGGTATGTTTTTTTTATCTTTTTTCTTAACTTTTACGTTAACTTTGCCAGCTTTTGCCATATATGCTCCTGATTACCTATCGCCACTCAACGTTATATAAAAAAAGATTTGTTATTTTTTCCGAACAGCTGCACCACGTCGCGGACCTTTTCTGGTCCGAGCATTGGTTTTAGTCCTTTGTCCACGAACAGGTAAGCCTCTCCTATGTCTTCGCCCGCGGTAACAACCAAGATCCATGAGACGTTTGATGTCCATGGATACTTCGCGTCTTCGGTCACCTTCGACGACATAGTCATTTTCAATAATGGTTCGAATTCGATTCACATCATCAGCGCTTAGGTCATCACTATTCATCTGATAAGGGAGATCAGCCTTGTCGAGAATTTGGCGAGAAGTAGTCAAGCCAATACCGTAAATATATGTTAACGCTCGATCCATGTGCTTATTGCGTGGTAGATCCACACCAGTTATACGTGCCAAATTCGTGCTCCTTTATCAAAAACTTACTAAAATTTTAAAAAGAAATGTTATCCTTGACGTTGTTTATGCTTTTTATTGGCACAAGCAACCCGAATAACCCCTTTGCGTTTTAAAATTTTACATTCGCTGCATATTTTCTTTACCGATGATCGAACTTTCATTTCACGCCCCGAAAGTATAATTTATTTTTTACCTTTTCCGCCCTTAGCGCGAAAAGTAACTCTACCCCTCGATAAATCGTAAGGGGACAATTCAACTGTTACCCGATCGCCAGGAAGAATTTTTATATAGTGCATGCGCATCTTTCCTGATATATGCGCCAGTACTTTGTGGCCATTGTCCAATTCCACCTGAAACATGGCGTTAGGCAAAGGTTCAATAATAGTACCCTCTACTTCAATGGCCTCTTCTTTTGCCATAAATTTTGACGCTCCTGATCGATCAAACAAAAGTTCTAACGTATATCGGACTACGTTGGTTTTTTCAAGCTTTATTATTGCTTTCCCAATAAAGTCAACAATGGCAAGTCTTTTTACTGAGGATTCGAGGTCCTTGTGCGGTGATTGCGACAGAGTGTTCAAAATGTGCCGATGGTTTTCGGTCGGTTGTGACGACCGTCCACTGGTCATCCAAGACCTTAACCTTTGCGACGCCATAATTAATCATCGGTTCTATCGCCAGCACCATACCTTCTAACAGCCTAGGTGAAGCTTGCTTCTGCACATAATTAGGGATTTCAGGAGGTTCATGAAGGCTTGTCCCTATTCCATGCCCAACAAATTGCCGCACTACAGAAAAACCATGCTCTTCTGCATGATGCTGTATGGCTCGAGATATATCTGAAATTCTATTCCCAACTTTAGCCTGATCAATACCTTTATAAAGAGCCGCTTTCGTGACCTCGAGCAACAGAGCAATTCTAGGTTCAACTGCCCCTACCGCTACGGTTATAGCTGCATCTCCATAAAAACCATTGTAAAGAGTACCAAAATCAAGAGATACAATATCGCCAGGTCGAAGAATTTTTCTTTTTGAGGGAATCCCGTGGACCACCTCTTCATTCACGGACGCACAAAGACTGGCAGGAAAACCTTTATACCCCTTAAAGGCGGGCCGAGCATAGTGATCAAGACAATATTCTTCGGCCACTCGATCTAATTCGAAAGTGGATACACCCTCTGATATTTTTGATTTAAGGAGATCAAGTACTCCAGATACTATCTGGTTCGCCTGGAACATCAATTCGATTTCTTCAGGCGTCTTTAAGGTGATCGCGTTATCGTAGTGGCCGTTCGTCACAACCGTATCAGTGCCTTCCCTTGATCCGACCAGATTTCATGAAACCATCATAATTGCGCATAACAAGATGGGACTCAATCTGCGATATAGTGTCGATAGCTACACCAACCACAATCAGCAGAGCTGTACCGCCAAAATAAAAAGGTACATTGAGTTTCTGGATGAGAAGAGTGGGCATAACGCAGACAACACTTAAATATATGGCTCCGACAACAGTCAATCGTACAAGTGCTTTATCGAGAAACTCTGCAGTCCTTTTACCGGGTCGAATTCCTGGAATAAAACCACCATTCTTCTTAAGATTTTCAGCAACGTCATCAGGCTTAAAAGTGACAGCTGTATAGAAAAAACAGAAAAAGACGATCATCCCGACATACATTATGTAATAATAAACGGTACCTGGTGAAAGAGCCGCCGAAGCCTGCTGTACCCAATCGACCTTGATAAACGAGCCAATTGTTGCTGGGAACATCATTATTGATGAAGCAAAAATAGGAGGAATGACACCAGATACGTTAATCTTCAAAGGTAAATGCGAGGATTGTCCGCCGTAGACTCGTCTCCCGACAACCCTTTTCGCATATTGAATAGGGATGCGCCGCTGTGAGGTTTCAAAAAAAATAATGACGCCTACAATGAAGAGCATCATCACTACGATAACTGGTAAAAAAATGAGAGAAAGTTCACCTGATTTTATTAGTTCAAAAGTATTCCCAACAGCAGCTGGCATTCGGGCAACAATTCCGGAAAAAATTATCATGGAAATGCCATTCCCGATGCCGCGCTCAGTCATCTGCTCCCCCAGCCACATAATGAATGCAGTTCCCGAGGTCAGAGTTAGCACGGTCATTAATTTAAACTGTAAACTGGGGTCGATAACGATAGGAATACCATTGGGGCCGGTCATTCCTTCTAATCCGGTAGCAATAAAAAAACCTTGAATGATGGAAAGAACTACCGTCCCATATCGTGTATACTGGGTGATTTTCCGTCTTCCAGATTCGCCTTCTTTCGATAATGCTTCAAGTTGGGGAACTACAACTGTTAGGAGTTGGATGATAATTGATGCCGAAATGTACGGCATGATTCCCAATGAAAAGATTGAAAAATTCTCTAAGGCGCCACCGGAGAACATGTTAAACATGCCAAACAGAGTGCTCGCATTTTTCGCAAAAAAAGCAGCCAGAGCTTCGCCGTTTATACCAGGGGTAGGGATTTGAACTCCCATCCTGTAGACAAAAAGCATCAAGAGAGTGAAAATCACTCTCTTGCGTAACTCTGGTATACTGGCAGCGCTGACTAGACCGCTCATCCGTTATTCCTCAATTACCCCACCAGCCGCGACTATTTTTTCTTTTGCGCCTTGGCTTATTTTTTCAATCTTTACGGTAAGAGCCTTTGTTATGTCACCATTGGCTAATACTTTTACTGGCCCTTCTTTTTTCACAAGACCGGCGGTGACTAACGCTGCATAGTCAACAACAGTTCCTGTTTCGAAGGTATTTAACTGATCAAGAGAAATTAAGATGTAGGTTTTTTTGAATATATTGGTGAAACCTCTCTTAGGCAGACGTCTATGAAGTGGCATCTGGCCGCCTTCGAATCCTGGGCTGGCACTGTAACCAGAACGAGCACGAGCGCCTTTATGCCCACGTGCAGCCGTTTTTCCACTGCCACTGCCCTGTCCGCGTCCCACACGTTTTTTTGCCTTTCTGGCTCCTTCATTAGGAGCAAGGGTATTCAATGTGAGCATGGATTATTCCTCCACTTTAACAAGATGCTGCACCTTAGCTAACATACCACGCAATTCAGGTGTATTTTTTCGGGTAACAGTCTTATGCATTTTTATAAGCCCAAGACCGATCAGGGTAGCACGAATAGCCTGAGGGCTTCCGATGTAGCTCTTCACCTGAGAATAAGTAATTGTTTCTTTCATAGTCATATCATTCCCCAGTGAGATGGTTAAGCAACCATCTCTTCGACCTTTAGATTGCGCAATTTGGCAATTTCTTCGGCAGTTCTTAATTTTCGTAACCCATCCATTGTGGCTTTAACCAGATTATGCGGATTATTTGAACCAAGACATTTAGTGAGAATATTTTGGACACCAGCAGCTTCAAGCACAGCGCGCACAGCCCCGCCGGCTATCACACCAGTACCATCCGATGCCGGTTTGAGCATCACGCTGCCTGATTTGAATTTCCCTGTAATACCATGGGGGATGGAGACTGCCGTTAAAGAAACGTTTTGCATGTCTTTACGTGCCTTTTCGACACCCTTACGTATAGCCTCAGGAACCTGATTCGCTTTGCCGAGGCCATAGCCAACCTTACCGTTACCGTCTCCAACGACGACTATGGCGCTAAAACTAAATCGTCGACCGCCTTTAACGACTTTAGCTACCCGGTTGATAAAAACTATTTTTTCGATGAGCTCTTCCTGAATCCCTTCTTTCGCTCGTTTAAATTCAGCCAAGAAACACCCCCGTTCGATATATTTAATCGATTAAAACTTTTTTAAAAAAATCAAATTAAAACTGAAGACCGCCCTCACGAGCACCGTCGGACAGAGCTTTTACCCTGCCATGGTAAAGATATCCACCTCGATCGAAAACGACTTTTTCGATACCGGCGTTCTTTGCTTTTTCAGCAACAAGAATACCTATTTTCTTGGCCTGCTCACACTTACCATTGAGGTCAGAACTCTCGAAATTTTTATCATCGGTTGACACGGCAACCAAAGTTTTTCGTTGTATATCGTCAATGATTTGCACATAGATGTGCTTGTTGCTTCGATACACACTCATTCGTGGTCGTTCTGAAGTTCCGAAAATTTTGACACGGATTCTTTGAACGCGCTTCTTTCTTGCTGTAACTTTTGGATTAGTCTTAGCCATGGTAGACCACTTTTGTAATTAAATTATTTTTTCCCGCCAGCCTTGCCGACTTTCCTAACGATGCGTTCATCAAAATATCGTATTCCCTTTCCTTTATAGGGTTCAGGTTTGCGAATACTTCTGATTTTGGCGGCTGTCAAACCGACGAGTTCTTTGTCAACCCCTTGCAGGGTGATAGAATTATCCTTGTCTACAGTAGCGGATATACCATCAGGGAGGTTAAACGCGACGGCACTGGAGTACCCTACACTCAAAGAGAGTGTTTGATCGGCAATATTTGCGCGATATCCAACACCTTCTATCATCAGTTTTTTCGAGAAGCCTTGGTCAACTCCTGTGATCATGTTACTGATCAAGGAACGTGTCATTCCCCAAAAAGCCATGACTCGCTTACTGGTGCCTTTAGGCGTACAAACGAGATGATTCTCTTCTTGTTTAATATCGATTTCAGGACGTACTGATCGTTCAAGAACACCTTTACTTCCTGAAACTTTAATTTGTGTCCCCTGTATTTCAACCTTAACACTGTTTGGAACTGGTATAGGTTGCTTACCTATTCTGGACATTTCTCTCTCCTTAATTCGGAAACCGTTCGTATTTCACCAGATTTCGCAAAGCAATTCTCCGCCAATGTTCTGCTGACGCGCAACCTTGTCGCCAACGATACCATTGGAGGTGGACAGAATTGCAACACCAAGTCCATTCATAACTTTGGGAATTTTATTGCTTGGTTTGTATTGGCGCTGCCCAGGTTTGCTCACCTTCTTAATTCCGGTGATGACGCGTTCGTTATGGGCACCATATTTGAGATCGATCTTTAACGTGCCCTGAGGTCCATCTTCCAGAATGTGGTATTCTGATATATAGCCCTCTTCTTTGAGTACTTTCGCAACGCCGACCTTCAATTTAGACAGCGGCATATTAACTGAGCTAAAACGAGCTTTAGTAGCATTTCTAATTCTTGTTAGCATGTCTGCCAACGGATCACTCATGGACATGGTAGTTCCTCTTTCTGGGAAAAATAAGCTTAAAACAGAGCGATAAAAATATTACCAACTGGATTTGGTCACGCCTGTGATCTGGCCCTGTGAAGCAAGCTTACGAAAACATAACCGACAAAGACCAAATTTGCGGTAATAGGCACGTGATCTGCCACAGATTGGGCATCGGTTATATGCTCGTACAGCAAATTTTGGTTTGCGACTCGCCTTGGCAATGAGTGATTTTTTTGCCACTGATTCCTCCTAAAAGCAAATTTAAGCTAACTGCAATTGGTTGTTATTTTTTTCTAAAGGGCATGCCGATGGCGTCCAATAAGATCCGTGCACTTTCATCGGTTTTGGCTGTCGTTACGATGGTGATATTGAAACCTCGGATTTGATCGATTTTATCGTAATCGATTTCCGGAAAAATTATGTGTTCCGTAACACCCATGGAAAAATTACCTCGGCCGTCAAAACCCTTCGCAGAAACTCCGCGAAAATCCCTGACGCGAGGCAATGCAACATTAATAAGCTTTGAAAGAAAGTTATACATTCTTTCTTTCCGAAGCGTCACCTTCGCACCGATTGGCATCCCTTCACGCAATTTAAAGGTGGCAATCGATTTCTTCGCTTTTGTCACTAAAGCCTTTTGCCCAGAAATTAATGTAAGTTCTTGAGCTGCTTTTTCAACAACTTTAGGATTTTGAACTGCATCACCCAGCCCCATATTCAGAACAATCTTTTCTATTCTTGGAATATCCATTACATTAGATACGCCCAATTCCTTCTGAAGAGCTTGTTTAAGTTCAGTTTCATATTGTTCTTTCAATGTGGCCATTGTTTACTCCGTAGGCAGGCAAAACTATTTTTTTGCTGATTCAATAGTTGCTTTACATTTTTTGCATACACGAACTTTCGTCCCGTCATCCAACAATTTTTTACCGGTTTTTACAGTTTCAGCGCATTCAGGACAAACCAGCATAACATTAGAAATGTGTAAACCAGCTTCTTTCTCAATTATTTGTCCTGATTGGGTAGCATCTGTTGCTTTTTGGTGTTTCTTGATCAAGTTAATTCGTTCAACGATAATACGATTACCTTCTTTCTCAATGCGTAACACTTTACCTACCCGACCTTTGTCCTTACCGGCGGTGACTTCCACTTTATCGTTAACCCGGAGGTTAGTCTGTCCTTGGCGCATATTTAAATTTCCTCAATCGCTCAAATGAATAGTGGGATTATAATACTTCTGGAGCAAGAGATATAATTTTCATAAAACCTAATGATCGGAGTTCTCGAGCAATCGGTCCAAAAATACGCGTGCCAACAGGTTCGCCGTTATTTGCCAGCAAAACAGCCGCATTATCATCAAATTTAACGGTTGTATCCTCAGGGCGCCTGATCGATTTAGCAGTGCGTACAACAACTGCATTCAGCACATCGCCTTTTTTAACTTTAGCGTGAGGGATAGCTTCTTTGACGGTGACGACAATAATATCACCAATACTTGCATAACGCTTCCTGGTTCCACCTAATACTCGAATGCAGAGTACTTTTTTGGCACCGGAATTATCGGCAACATTTAACACGGTTTCTGTCTGGATCATGACCTCACCCGATTATCTTCTCTATTCGTATTTCAAACTTCCATTATTTCAACAATAAAAAACTATGCTGCACGCTCTATAACATTACGCACAAGCCATCGCTTTCTTTTGGATAAAGGACGACACTCTTCAATCAGGACTAAGTCGCCAATCTGGCATTGATTCGAAGCATCGTGGGCCATGTATTTAACTTGTTGCCGAATATATTTCCCATAAAGTTTGTGCGGGATTTTCCGTTCGACAACGACGACAACGCTCTTATCCATTTTGTTGCTGACAACAAAACCTTGTCGCGTTTTCTTTACTTGATCGCTCATCTTTTTATCCAAAGCCAGTAATTAGTGGTTAGGCAGACATTTTTTGTTGTTTTTCAGTCAGCACAGTTTGGATTCGTGCAATGTCTTTTTTTAGCAATTCGAGTTTTGCTGAATTTTCGAGGCGACGAATACCATGTTTAAAGCGCAATTTAAAAAGATCTTCTCGCATTTCAGCATTTTTTTTATGAAGGTCTTCGACTGAGAGAATTCTAAGATCTTTAGCTTTCATATCGTATTACTCTTGCTGACGACTGTAGTAGGAAAAGGTAATTTGAAACTAGCGAGCCGCAATGCTTCCAAAGCCAACTCTTCAGGTACACCCTTTAATTCATATAAAATCCTGCCAGGCTTGATAACGGCCACCCAATATTCGGGAGAGCCCTTACCCTTTCCCATACGAGTCTCAGCAGGTTTTTTTGTAATAGGTTTATCTGGAAAAACACGGATCCAAAGTTGTCCACCACGTTTTACCTTTCGATTGATCGCTATACGGGCAGCTTCTATTTGTTGTGCAGTCATGCGACCACATCCCACGGCTTTAAGCGCAAAATCACCAAAGGCAAGATCGGATCCGCGGTATGCTTCTCCGCGCATCCTCCCTTTAAATTGTTTTCTATGTTTAACTTTGCGAGGACTTAACATAATTTTGAACTCCTAGTGAAAATCGCCAATAAAATGGTAATCGCAGATTTAATTTGTCTGTGAAATCTGCTCGGCTGAGGATCCCGTATCCGCGAGTATTTCACCTTTGAAAATCCAAACTTTGACACCAATGATACCATAGGTGGTTTTAGCCTCAGCAGTACCATAATCAATATCTGCCCTTAAAGTATGAAGAGGAACGCGCCCCTCTTTGAACCATTCGGTACGGGACATTTCTGCGCCACCCAGGCGGCCAGAACAGGATATTTTAATGCCTTGAACGCCGAAACGGAGAGCAGAATTGATAGATTTTTTCATAGCACGACGAAATGCTATTCGTCGCTCGAGCTGGGTCGCAATATTCTCTGCTACGAGTTGAGCATCTGCTTCGGGACGTCGCACCTCTTGGATATCAATAAAACAGGTCCGCTTAAATTTTTGCTCAAGCTCTTTTTTTAACCCTTCAATTTCTGTACCTTTTTTACCAATTACTATACCAGGACGGGCGGTAAACAGCTTTATCTTGATCTTCTCACCGGTTCTTTCGATGACAACCCTCGAAACACCAGCATGATAAAGTCGCTGTTTCAGGAACTTGCGTATGAGTTGATCCTGATGCAAATTCTTGGCATAGTCTTTGTCAGCATACCAAATTGATTCCCAAGATCGCGTTATGTTAAGTCGCAATCCAATGGGATTTACTTTTTGTCCCAAGATAATCCTCCGTTCCCTCTACAGTTAATCTCAAAATAAATCATTTGTTTTTGTCAGGCTTCCGCGACGACTACGGTTATGTGGCTCGTTCTTTTAAGAATTCGAGTCGCTCGCCCCATAGCACGGGGCATAAAGCGCTTAAGCATAGGTCCTCCATCGATAGTTATCTCTCTAACATAAAGAGTATCAACATCAATGGACTCCATCTGGTCGGCATTCGCCACAGCGGATTCGAGAACTTTGCGAATAATCCGAGCAGCTTTCTTCGGCATAAAGCGCAGGGTAGTAACGGCTTTTTCGGCATTCATTCCCCGAATGACATCTGCGACCAGACGTGCTTTTTGGGGAGATATACGCATATATTTTGCGACGGCTTTTGTTTCCATCGTTCACTCCTAGATATGGCTTACAATATAATCAGTTACAGTCTATTTGCCTTTTTTATCTGAGGCATGACCATAGTATGTTCGTGTCGGTGAAAATTCACCTAATTTATGTCCAACCATATTTTCAGTCACATAAACAGGAATGAATTTATTGCCATTGTGAACAGCGAAAGTTAATCCTACCATTTCAGGCAAGATATCAGAACGACGAGACCATGTTTTGATAACTTTACGTGATCCTGTTTCCTGAGCCTGCTCAACTTTTTTGATCAGATGATCATCGACAAAAGGACCTTTTTTTATAGATCGGGCCATGACTGTTCTCTCCTTTTACTTACTCCGCTTGTTGACAATATCACGGTCAGAGGTTTTCCGTTTTCTTGTTTTAAACCCTTTCGAAGGTATACCCCACGGAGAGCATGGATGCCGACCACCTGAACTCTTGCCCTCACCACCACCCATGGGATGGTCAACTGGATTCATGGCTACACCTCTGACCGAAGGACGAACACCTTTCCATCTGGCGCGACCTGCTTTCCCAAGTTTTTGACTACCATGTTCTGGGTTTCCAACCTGACCAATACAGGCTCTGCATTCCTTGTTGAATTTTCGAACTTCACCCGATGGTAGTTTTACTAGAACTTGATTACCATCTTTTGCCATTAATTGGGCAGCTACACCGGCAGAGCGAACGAGTTGCGCGCCCTTACCGATTTTCATTTCGATATTGTGGATTACAGTGCCTAAAGGAATGTTGATCATCGGCAAACAGTTGCCAAGTTTAATATCAACACCTGCTCCTGCAACAACAGTATCTCCTACTGCAAGACCATTAGGCGCAAGAATGTAGTTTTTTTCGCCATCAGCATAAACGAGCAACGCTAAGTTTGCTGATCGATTGGGGTCATATTCTATTGCAGAAACCTTGGCTGGAATTCCTTGCTTATTCCTCTTCCAATCGACCAGTCTGTATTTCCGCTTGTGACCACCGCCCTTATGCCGTGCCGTGATCCTACCATAGGTGTTACGTCCACCGGTATTTTTCAGGGGGGTGATGAGGCTTTTTTCAGGCTCTTTGTCAGACAAAAAATCCTGTTGAACAGATACGTGATGTCGTTTACCAGGTGATGTCGGTTTATGGATTTTTATAGACATTGCAATTCCTATAATCTAATCTCTGCTGATGTGAGGCAGTAAATTTTGGATCAAAGCTCGTCGAGGAAGTTGATTTTTCCCTCTGCAAGAGTGATATACGCTTTTTTCCAATCACTCGATTTTCCAGTGGATTTGGCACCTACTCTTTTCTGCTTACCAGTCACGTTGGTAGTTGTAACTTTAGAAACCGTGACATTAAACAAACTTTCAACAGCTTTCTTGATCTCAATTTTATTTGCTCGTGGATCGACTTCAAATACAACCTTATTTTGGGTCTCTTGAAGTATATTACCTTTTTCACTGAGGCAGGGGCTTTTTATCACATCATAAATAGCTTTCATGCTATCAACCTCTCTTCAATTTTTGTCAGGCTTGATTGTATTAGCATCAATTTAGAGTGTTTAAGGATGTCATAAACGTTCAATCCTGCAACAGGCAGCACCTTGTAGCCAATTGCGTTCCGCGCTGACAAAAGGATTTTGTCATCAATATCACTTGTGACAATCAAGCAATTGTCAAACTGGAAATTTTTCATAATCCCGACAAAGGCTTTGGTCTTGATCTCGGAAAGGTCGAAAGAATCAACAACTACGAGATTCCCCTCTTGATTACGAGCACTCATAGCCATTTTCAGTGCGAGTTTTCGAACTTTTTTGGGCATTGAGTAGCTGTAATCTCTCGGTTTCGGTCCGAAAACGGTGCCACCGCCACGCCAAACTGGTGAAGTCCGGCTTCCAGCTCGAGCACGACCGGTGCCTTTCTGCCGCCATGGTTTGGCGCCACCACCACTCACTTCGCCTCGCGTTTTTGTACAGGCATTACCGCTACGGCGATTAGCTCTTTGCATGCATACGACCTCATGCAAAATTCCTGTTTTTATCTCTACGTTAAACAGCGAGTCGACAAGATCGATTTCGCCAACTTTTTCGGCGCGAGTATTTAAAACATCACAAACTGCCATGAGAATCTCCTTAAAAGCAGTTCAGGCGATTATGCTTTTGTAAAAATGTTGAGTATGCCGTTTTTTGCGCCCGGGATCGTCCCATGCACAAGTAAAACGTTCTCTTCGACTCTAACGTCCACAATCTTCAAGTTTTTCTGAGTAACCAGATCATTGCCCATTCGCCCAGGCATTTTTTTACCCTTCATAACCCGGGAGGGCCATGCACTGCACCCAATGGAACCAGGAGCACGATGGAAGTTGGATCCGTGTCCTGCACCGCCACCTGCGAATCCATACCGCTTAATGACTCCCTGAAAGCCTCTCCCTTTACTTTTACCTGAAATATCGACGAGGTCACCTATCGTAAAAATCTCAGAAAGAGTAATTTTTTGTCCAACTTCATAGGTCTCGGGATCAGTCACTCTAAATTCTTTAACGTGATAGAAACCTATCCCGCCAGATCGTTTAAAATGTCCGGCTTCAGGTTTATTTAACCGTGATTCCTTTTTCTCGAGAAATCCAATCTGGATAGCGTTATAGCCTTCCTTGCCAATGGTTTTCTTTTGCAGGATGGTACAAGGCCCAGCTTCGATAACGGTTACAGGTATAGCCCGGCCATTTTCATCATAAACCCGGGTCATTCCAACTTTCCGTCCTAATATTCCTTTAGTATTCGGCATCTTTCTACCTGAATTCAATTCTTAGTCACTTGGTGACTATACGTTTATCAATCAGCCGGTATTCTGCTTTCGTCGATTACGGGAGCTTTATCTCTACGTCAACGCCTGCAGATAGCTCGAGTTTCATGAGCGAATCGATTGTTTGCTGAGTAGGTTCGAGTATATCCAACAATCGCCGGTGGGTCCTCATTTCAAATTGTTCCCGGGATTTCTTGTCAACATGTGGTGATCTCAAAACCGTATATTTATTAATGCTTGTCGGCAGTGGAATCGGTCCAACAATCGTTGCACCAGTTCGTCTCGCAGTGTCGACTATTTCTTTAGTCGATAAATCGAGAAGTTTGTGATCATATCCCTTTAATCTGATACGGATTTTGTCTGTAGGAATCATCACTTCTCCTTTTATTCAATAATTTCGCTGACAACGCCGGCGCCGACTGTTCGGCCGCCTTCACGGATGGCGAAACGAAGCCCTGTTTCCATGGCGATCGGGGTGATCAGCTCGCCGTTGATATGGATATTGTCCCCAGGCATAACCATCTCTACCCCTTCCTCAAGGGTACAGACGCCAGTCACGTCGGTGGTCCGGAAATAAAACTGCGGACGATACCCATTGAAAAATGGCGTGTGACGGCCACCTTCCTCTTTAGTCAGAATGTAAGCCTCTGCCTTGAACTTTTTGTGCGGCTTAATGGAACCCGGTTTGGCCAGTACCTGACCGCGAACAATGTCCTCACGCTTGACCCCGCGAAGCAGTGCGCCGATGTTATCGCCAGCCTGCCCTTCGTCGAGCAGCTTGCGGAACATCTCGACACCTGTGCAGGTGGTCTTGGCAGTCGTCCGGATACCAACAATTTCTACCTCGTCACCAACATGGACAACGCCGCGTTCAATACGACCTGTTGCGACCGTGCCGCGACCGGAGATGGAAAAGACGTCCTCAACCGGCATAAGAAAGGGTTTGTCGATGGCGCGCTCAGGCTGGGGAATATAATTGTCCACTGCTTCCATCAGGTCCCAGATGCATTTCGCCTTTTCCGCATCTTCGGGGAACTCGAGGGCATGCAGTGCCGATCCCTGGATGATAGGAATGTCATCACCCGGAAAGTCGTACTTATCAAGCAACTCGCGAAGCTCCATCTCGACCAGCTCGATCAGCTCGGGGTCGTCAACCATGTCACATTTGTTGAGAAAAACGACCATGGCCGGAACACCAACCTGGCGGGCCAGGAGGATGTGCTCACGGGTTTGCGGCATAGGACCGTCGGTGGCGGCAACAACAAGAATCGCACCGTCCATCTGGGCGGCACCGGTAATCATGTTCTTGATGTAGTCAGCATGTCCCGGACAATCGACATGCGCATAATGGCGACTGGCTGTCTCATATTCAACGTGCGCAGTTGCAATGGTTATGCCGCGCTCTTTTTCTTCGGGAGCCTTGTCAATCTCACTGAAGTCAGTGAACTTGGCCATACCCTTTGTTGACAGGACGCGGGTGATCGCCGCTGTCAGGGTTGTCTTGCCATGGTCAATGTGACCGATTGTTCCGACATTGACATGCGGCTTTGTCCGCGCAAATTTTTCCTTCGCCATCTCATGCACCTCAACGGGTATAAAAGTTATACGCCTCTAATCTTATGAATAATGATTTCAGCTCGTTTTGATGGAACTATCGAAAATTCACTAAAAATCATGGTAAATGTCGCTCTGCCCTGGGTTGCCGACCTTAGATCGGTTGAATATCCGAATAGCTCGGCTAAAGGCGCTTTGGCATGTACTACTTGTCGACCTTTTTCTGTGTCCACACCATGAACATGCGCACCTTTTTTATTGAGATCATTGATCACTTCCCCTAAATAATCATCAGGAGTTACAATTTGCAGATCCATTAAAGGTTCAAGCAGTACAGGTGTACCCTGGAGAGCTGCTTTACGGCAGGCCATGGTTGCCGCCACCCCAAAGGCCATCTCGGTTGACTTCTCCTCGTCATAGGATCCACCAACTAAATTGGCAACCACATCAAGCATTGGGTAGCCAATCACTGGTCCTGAATCCAAGCTGTCAAGCACTCCTTTTTTTATGGATTCGATAAATAAAGGAGGAATCAACTTTTCGTTCACTAAACACTGAAAATGATTGCCGCTACCTTTGGAACCAGGGACAAGCTCAATTTCAACGTGTCCATACTGTTCTTTACCGCTGCCCTGTGTTTCAAACCGCGCCTCAGCCTTGCAATTGTTCGTAATGGTTTCTCGGTAAGAAACTTGAGGCTTGCCGACGTTTGCAGCTACTTTAAACTCGCGAATGAGTCGATCAACTATTATTTCCAGGTGCAATTCACCCATTCCGGAAATAATAGTTTGCCCTGTATCTTCGCTGACAGTTACCTTAAAGCTTGGGTCCTCTTGGGCGATTTTATCCAAACTTTCGGCAAGCTGATTCTCAT
Source organism: uncultured delta proteobacterium (assembly GCA_963733595.1). Lineage (GTDB taxonomy): Bacteria > Desulfobacterota > Desulfobulbia > Desulfobulbales > Desulfobulbaceae > Desulfobulbus. The sequence goes on from CAVTDN010000011.1 coordinate 218,500, forward strand.
CGGCTTTAGTTTTTGGTTCTATCGCAACACCAATTACCGGTTCAGGGAATTGCGATTGTCTCCAAGACAATAAAGTCGTCGATTTCGCAGATAGTGTCACCGGTGCGAGTGAATTTCAACCCCGCTATTGCTCCGATGTCACCTGCACCAATCGATGAGACTTCTTCACGCTTGTTGGCATGAAGTTTAAGAAGTTTCGAGATCTTTTCCGTTTTATTTTTACGCGGGTTAAAAACCTTTCCCCCAATCTTGAGTTCACCGGAATAAACACGGATAAATGCTAAGGTTTCCCACATACGGATCAGTTTGCAGCTTAAAAACCAGACCGCAAAACTTTTCACTCCTCTCAGGCTTGCGGATAAGCGGCGCACCGTCCTTATCCGTCCCCTCTACCGGGGGAACATCAGCGGGTGATGGTAGATACCATGCGATCGCATCAAGTAAAGGTTGCACGCCTTTGTTCTTGAATGCTGAACCACACAGGACCGGTACCAATTCCAAGGCTAGCGTTGCTTTTCGCAACGCAGCTCGAATTTCACCGGGAGCGATCTCTTGATCGTTTAAGTATTTTTCCATGACCCCCTCATCGAAGTCGGCCAACTTCTCGAGGAGTGTCAATCTAGCGGCCGATGAATTTCCTAACAAAGACTCCGGAATTGATTCTTCAGCGACGACCTGCCCTATCGTTTCTTCATCAAATCGAAGCAACTTTAGCTCAATCAGATCAATGACGCCGACAAACGTCTCTTCACTGCCGACAGGGAGCGTAATAGCTACCGGAGATGCTCCCAGCCGGTTTTCGATTTCATCGAGGCATTTGCTAAAATATGCCCCGACTCGGTCCATCTTGTTGACAAAGGCAATCCTTGGTATTCGGTAGATAATCGGCTTGCCGCCAGACCGTTTCCGATTGGGGCTCAACTCCGCCTACCGCACAAAAAACTGCAATTGCACCATCGAGGACCCTCAAGCATCGCTCGACCTCAATGGTAAAATCAACATGTCCAGGTGTATCAATTATGTTGATCTGGCAATCTTTCCAGGTGCAGGTTGTCGCAGCAGAGGTGATGGTTATGCCGCGCTCCTGCTCCTGCTCCATCCAGTCCATGACAGCAGTACCGTCATGTACTTCGCCAATCTTATGCGATCGGCCTGTATAATAAAGGATACGTTCAGTGGTCGTGGTTTTTCCGGCGTCAATATGGGCCATTATGCCGATATTGCGGACATTGAATAATGGAACGACCACCGCCACTGTTGTTTCCTGAAATTCGTAGAAACACTCCTCCAAGTATAACAAGGAAAAATGTCGCTGTTAATACAGCAGTTATTACTACCTGTCAATCCTCTTTTGCGCTATACGGAGACAGAACTCTTTATTACCAACGGTAATGGGCAAAAGCCTTGTTCGCTTCGGCCATTTTATGAGTATCATCTTTTTTCTTCACCGATGCACCGCGATTGTTGGAAGCGTCAAGCAGTTCCGCTGCCAACTTTTCAGACATGCTCTGACCTGAACGCCCCTTGGAAAAATTAATAATCCAACGAATGGCCAAAGCGTTTCTACGCTCGGGTCGAACTTCAACGGGTACCTGATAAGTAGCACCACCAACACGACGACTCTTAACCTCAACCCGCGGCCGCACATTTTCCATTGCCCCTTCAAAAATCGAGAGGGGTTCCTGGTCAGCCACCTTGCCACCGATGATTTCCATAGCATCATAAAAAAGACGCCTAGCAATCGTCTTTTTTCCATCACCCATCAATCCATTCGTGAACTTCGATACCAAAACCGAGTTGTACTTAGGGTCCGGCGCGACAGGTCGCTTATCTAATAGTTTTTTTCTTGGCATTTTTTAGCTCATTCAGAATCTTGTACGAGAAATTATTTAGGCCTTTTTGCGCCATACTTTGAACGCCCCTGTCGACGATCATTCACTCCAAGCGTATCCAGGGTGCCACGGATGATATGGTAACGAACACCGGGTAAGTCCTTAACGCGGCCGCCACGGATGAGCACCACGGAGTGCTCCTGAAGATTATGACCAATGCCGGGAATATAGGAAGTCACCTCTATGCCATTTGTCAGGCGAACCCTTGCCACCTTCCGCAACGCGGAGTTTGGCTTTTTAGGGGTCGTCGTGTAAACACGAACACACACTCCACGTTTCTGCGGACAACTCTGCAAGGCAGGCGTATTGGTCCGCTTAGTCATTTTTTTCCGTCTATTCCTGACAAGTTGATTTATAGTGGGCATGCAGACAGCTCCTTTGAAAAATACAATCAGGCCCCCTTCAAGGGGAAGGGCAAGCACGAAAGTCCGAATTATTAATCGAACTAATCCTAAAGGTCAAGTTTTATCTTTGTTAATTACTCGTGCGAATGCGGTATCTCTCCAGGCCGGTGCCGGCAGAGATCAATCTCCCCATAATAACATTTTCTTTTAAGCCAGAGAGGTCATCCACTTTTCCGGCCATGGCCGCGTTAGTGAGCACCTTGGTTGTTTCCTGGAACGAAGCTGCAGAGATAAACGAGTCCGTCGAAAGCGAGGCCTTAGTGACCCCCAGGAGCAAAGGCTCGGCGGATGCCGGTTGCATGCCGTCTTGCAGCATATGCTCGTTCTCCTCCTGAAACTTCCACCATTCCACCTGCTGATCCAGCATAAAGCGGGAGTCACCAGCATCGGTTATCCGGACCCGTTTGAGCATCTGCCGCACAATGGTCTCGATATGCTTGTCGTTGATCTTTACACCCTGCAGGCGATACACTTCCTGAATCTCATTGACCAAGAATCGGGCGAGGGCCTCTGCTCCTTTAACCCGGAGAATATCGTTGGGCAACCTGTTCCCCTCCATCAATGGATCGCCAGCCTCAACGTGATCATTTTCATGTACGGTGATGTGTTTGGATTTGGGAATAAGGTATTCTTTCGGCTCACCGATTTCAGGAGTGACGACTACACGCCGCTTACCTTTGAGATCCTTGCCAAAGCTCACCCTACCATCTATTTCTGAGATCATGGCCTGCTCTTTTGGTTTTCGAACTTCGAACAGCTCGGCAACTCGGGGCAAACCACCAGTAATATCTTTTGTTTTTGTGGTTTCACGCGGAATTTTTGCAATCACTGTCCCCGGAGTGATAGAGTCTTGCTCACTGACTGTAATCACCGAACCCACAGGTAACGGATAACGGGCCGGGAGGTCACCATCCGGCAATTTTAATGTTCTGCCGCGATCATCCTTGATGGAAATTCGAGGGTTCATCTGCTTGGTTGAGCTTCCGGGAGTAATAACCTTGCTCGCTTTCCCTGTGATTTGGTCGACACGTTCCTGCATGGAATCACCTTCCACCACATCACCATACTTGATCTTGCCGCCTACCTCGGCCACAATGGGAATGGAAAAGGCATCCCAATCGGCAATCACCGTTCCTGGATCAACCAACCGATCGTTAGTGATCCTCAGCGTTGCACCATACGGCACAGGAAAGCGCTCACGGTCCACCCCAAGGTCATCAAGCACCGTGATCTCGGCGTTCCGATTCATGACCACTTCAAAGCCGTCGGAGTTGGTTACCGAATGCAAATTCTTGTAACGAATCCGCCCTCCGCGCTGTGTCCGCACCTCCGCTTGCTCCACCGCCCCCCTCGCGGTACCGCCGATGTGGAAGGTTCGCATGGTCAACTGTGTCCCAGGTTCACCAATGGATTGAGCAGCAATGATCCCGACGGCTTCGCCGATATTGACCATGTGCCCACGGCCAAGGTCGCGGCCGTAACACATAGCGCAAACACCTCGTTTGGCCTCGCAGGTCAGTACCGATCTGATATGGACGCGGTCAATGCCTATAGCTTCGATGGCTTCGACCCTGTCCTCGGTAATTTCTTCATCCATGCCGACTAAAACTTCACCGGTATGGGGATCCACGACATCTTCCAAGGCTACACGCCCCAATATACGCTCACCGATGCGGACAATCACCTCGCCGCCTTCAATCAAGGGCTCGGCCAGAGTTCCACGCATGGTGCCGCAATTTTTCATGACAATCGTCGAATCTTGGGCGACATCGACGAGACGCCTGGTCAAATAACCTGAATTAGCTGTTTTTAGGGCCGTATCCGCCAAACCTTTACGAGCGCCGTGAGTTGAGATAAAGTATTCGAGTACACTCAACCCCTCGCGAAAATTTGCCTTGATCGGGGTTTCGATAATCTCTCCGGAAGGCTTGGCCATGAGTCCACGCATGCCGGCTAACTGCCTGATTTGATCCTTGGAACCGCGGGCACCGGAATCAGCCATGATATAGACAGAGTTAAAGCTTTTGATTTCCTGCACCTTTCCGGATGTATCCTGCACGAACTCTACCGCCATCTCATCCATCATTTCCTTGGTGATTTTGTCGGTAGCCTTAGACCAGATGTCGATTATTTTGTTGTATTTTTCGCCATCGGTGATCAAACCATCTGAGTACTGCTGATCGACATCTGCTGCTTCTTTTTCTGCGTCTTCAACAAATTCCTCTTTTTTGACCGGAATTTTCATATCGTTGATGCAGATGGAAATTCCTGCCCTGGTGGCATATTCATAGCCAAGATCCTTTAGCCGATCGGCCAAAATGACCGTTTCCTTGGTCCCGCCATGGCGATAGGTATAGTCGATGAGGAAGGCTAATTCCTTTTTCGACAGTTCCTTATTGACCAAAGAATAGGGGACCATAGGAGGCAACAGTTCTCCAACAAGCATGCGGCCGATGGTGGTGTCGACAAGTACTCCTTTTATCCGAACTTTAACCTTGGCCTGCATGTGGACGGCACCGTGATCGTAGGCGATTCGGGCCTCTGTCGAAGAACCGAATATGGCACCTTCACCACTCACACCGTAGCGCTCGCGGGTCATATAATACAAACCGAGGACGATATCCTGGCTGGGAATGATGACAGGGCCACCGTTGGCTGGTGAAAGAATATTGTTGGTCGACATCATCAGCACCCGTGCCTCAACCTGGGCTTCGACCGACAATGGGACATGCACCGCCATCTGGTCGCCGTCAAAGTCGGCATTGAAGGCAGCGCAGACAAGTGGATGGAGTTGGATAGCCTTGCCCTCGATCAGCAACACCTCAAAGGCCTGCATACCAAGCCGGTGGAGCGTTGGCGCACGATTAAGGATAACCGGGTATTCCTGGACAATGTCATCCAAAACATCCCACACCTCTTTGGTGCCTTTTTCAACCATCTTGCGAGCACTTTTTATGGTCGTGACATATCCCTTGCGCTCAAGCTTGTTGTAGATGAAAGGTTTAAACAACTCGAGTGCCATTTTTTTGGGCAGACCGCATTGATGCAACCGAAGATACGGACCGACAACAATAACGGAGCGGCCGGAATAGTCAACCCGCTTACCGAGCAGGTTTTGCCGAAATCGCCCCTGTTTGCCTTTGAGCATGTCGGAAAGAGACTTGAGCGGCCGTTTGTTCGGGCCAGTAATTGTCCGCCCTCGGCGACCGTTATCAAAAAGAACGTCAACCGCTTCCTGCAACATCCTTTTTTCGTTGCGAATGATAATATCAGGCGCATCAAGTTCCAATAATCGTTTCAACCGGTTGTTACGGTTGATGACCCGCCGGTAGAGATCGTTCAGGTCTGAGGTGGCAAATCGCCCCCCCTCAAGGGGAACGAGCGGGCGCAAATCAGGAGGCAGAACCGGGATAACTTCCAGGATCATCCACTCTGGACGGTTGCCGGAATCACGGAAAGCCTCGACCACATTGAGTCGCTTACCGTACTTAGTGCGTTTGGTGACCGATCCGGTTTCCTTCATCTCTTTGCGGAGGGTCTCGGACAGTGATTTCAAATCCAATCCCATAAGCATTTCGCGGATGGCTTCGGCACCAATTCCTACGCGAAACTTACCGGGATGCTCTTCCAATGCAGTGCGATATTGATCCTCGTTGAGGAGAGAGCCAACTGGCAGGTCTTCAATTTTAGAGGCGACCACAGCATACGATTCAAAATAGAGAATCCGCTCAAGCTGCTTCAGGGTCATGTCGAGGATAGCGCCAATCTTGGAGGGCAAACTCTTGAGAAACCAGATGTGAGCGACCGGTGCAGCGAGTTCAATATGTCCCAGCCTTTCACGGCGGACCTTGGATTGAATAACCTCAACACCGCATTTTTCGCAGACCACACCACGGTGCTTCATCCGCTTGTACTTGCCGCAGTTGCACTCGTAATCCTTAACCGGCCCAAAAATTTTGGCGCAGAACAGGCCATCGCGCTCAGGTTTAAAGGTTCGGTAGTTAATGGTTTCCGGCTTTTTCACCTCTCCATGCGACCACTCCCTGATTTTTTCAGGTGAGGCGAGTGAAATTTTCACCTTGTTGAAACTGACGGGACCTTTTGGTTTTGCAAAGAAGCTAAACAGTTCTTCCACGTAATTCACCTATTCTTATTTCAAATCAATCCGTTAAAACGGCAGAAACTCTGATGCCCTTTCCCATCGCTCGTTTGAAGCGATGTCGGACTACTCTTGAAGTTCAATGTCCAGACAGAGGCCTTTCAGCTCTTTGACAAGAACATTGAAAGATTCTGGCAAACCTGCCTCAAGAAAGTTATTGCCCTTGACGATTTTTTCATACATCGTCGTCCGCCCTTCGACATCATCGGATTTGACAGTGAGGAATTCTTTCAAAGTATAAGCCGCACCGTAGGCCTCCATAGCCCAGACTTCCATTTCACCCAACCGTTGTCCACCAAACTGCGCTTTACCGCCGAGTGGTTGCTGGGTGACCAAGGAATATGGTCCAGTCGAGCGAGCATGGATTTTATTGTCGACTAAGTGATGGAGTTTGAGCATATACATGGCTCCGACAGTGACCGGATTGTCAAACACTTCACCGGTCAAACCATCGTAGAGCGTTGACTGGCCGACCTCGTCAACCCCAGCTTCAACCAGCAATTGCCTGATTTCTGACTCTGAAGCTCCATCGAAAACAGGGGTGGCCACATGAATGCCCCGTCCATATTTGCACATGAGATCAAGCAACTCATCATCGTTGAGGCCTTCGGTCAGACGTTCGTATTCTGCTTGGGAATAAATTTGCCGTAACCGCTGCTTTAATCCTTCGACTTCTTTTTGTCTGGCAAGGGCAGACAACTGCTCGCCTAATTTCTTCGCGGCGAACCCGAGGTGGCACTCGAGGACTTGGCCAACATTCATACGCGAAGGAACACCGAGCGGGTTGAGAACGATATCGACCGTGGTGCCGTCGGCAAAAAAAGGCATATCCTCTTCGGGGAGCAACCTGGAAACTACACCCTTGTTGCCATGACGACCAGCCATCTTGTCGCCAACTGCTAATTTTCTTTTGGTCGCGACATAGATTTTCACCATCTTGACCACACCTGGAGGAAGATCATCGCCTTTTTCCATCCGGCCAACAATTCCCTGATACTTGCCTCTGACAACGGCAGACTGGCTGTTGTAGCGATTGAAGACAGCCTCCATTTCATCGGCATACTTGGCCTTTTCGGAGAAATCCAGTTCACGCAATTCGGCAAAGCTGACCTGTTCGACGATCTTGGCGGTCAACTGTTTTCCAAGTTTAAGGAGAACCTTTCCTTTTTTGTCCTTGATATCGCTTTTGGCAGTGCGTCCATCCAGCAAGGCGGCCAAGGACTTGCTCACGCCTTTCTTCAAACTCTTCAATTCATCTTCCATGTCACGATTGAGGCGCTCTATCTCCATTTCCTCAATCATCAGGGTGCGTTCATCCTTATCAACACCCTTCCTGGAAAAAACTTTGGCATCTATCACCACTCCCTCGATTCCCGGGGGAACACGCAGGGAAGAGTCTTTTACATCGCCGGCCTTTTCACCGAAGATGGCCCTCAGTAGTTTTTCTTCGGGGGAGAGCATACTTTCACCCTTGGGGGTGACCTTTCCGACCAGCATGTCGCCGGCGCGAACCTCTGCGCCGATACGGACGATGCCGGAATCGTCGAGATTGCGCAGCCCTTCTTCGCCGACATTGGGGATATCGCGGGTAATCTCCTCTTTGCCCAATTTGGTGTCTCGGGCCATGGTTTCAAAGATTTCGATATGCACCGAGGTGAAGGTGTCTTCCTTAAGCAAACGCTCGTTAATCAGAATCGAATCTTCAAAGTTATATCCACGCCAAGGCATGAAAGCGATGGTAACATTTTTACCAAGAGCAAGTTCTCCAACCTCGGTTGACGGTCCATCTGCCAAAACCGTTCCCTTAGTGACCCGCTCCCCGGGATACACCAGCGCCTTTTGGTTAAAGCAGGTGTTCTGATTCGATTTTTTGTATTTCGACAGCCGATAGACACCGATTCCGGTATCAAAGCCATCAACACCGTGTTGGTCATACCGGATGACAATCCGGTTGGCGTCCGATTCCTCAACAACACCGTCACCGCCTGCGAGCAAACAGGCACCTGAGTCACGTGCCACGTATTTTTCAACACCGGTGCCGACAAGCGGCGAGCTCGTCTTGAGGAGAGGGACGGCCTGACGCTGCATGTTGGATCCCATCAGGGCACGGTTGGCGTCGTCGTTTTCGAGGAAGGGAATCAAAGAAGCCGCCACGGAAACCATCTGGTTGGGCGCAATATCCATCATGGTCACTTCGTCGGCAGGAACCATGGACACTTCGCTTTCGTGACGAGCAATCAGGTAATCATCGACAAGGCGATTATTCTCTAGCGCAACCTTGGCCGGGGCAATGACATGATTCTCTTCCTGAAGGGCGGAGAGATATTTATGCTCACCGGAGACGACTCGATCCTTGACATGCCGGTAGGGTGTTTCAATGAACCCGTATGGGTTGACCTTGGCATATGTCGCCAAGCTTACAATGAGACCGATGTTCGGACCCTCAGGAGTCTCTACAGGGCATATACGGCCATAATGGGTTGGATGGACGTCGCGCACCTCGAAGCCGGCGCGTTCACGGGACAGGCCTCCTGGACCAAGAGCGGACAACCGCCTCTTGTGGGTGACCTCGGAAAGAGGGTTGGTCTGATCCATAAATTGGGACAACTGGCTCGTACCGAAGAATTCTTTAATAGCGGAGGTGACAGGTTTTGGATTGACAAGGTCATGGGGCATCAGGGTTTCAATTTCCTGAAGCGTCATCCGCTCCTTGATGGCTCTTTCCATGCGGACAAGCCCCATGCGAAACTGATTTTCACAAAGCTCACCAACGGTTCGCACCCTTCTGTTACCAAGATGATCGATATCATCACCATCCTTCAGCTCATCCTTAATCCGCACAAGATGCTTGACACTCTTGATAAGATCTTCCTTGGTTAGGGTACGGACCTCGATGGGCGTGTTGACACCTAATTTAGTATTGATTTTATAACGTCCGACTTCGGACAAATCATAGGTGGCGGCGTTGAAAAAAAGATTATCGAAAAAGGTTTTAGCCACTTCAGAGGTAGGAGGACTAGAGGGCCGCAGACGCCGATAAATCTCGACCAGGGATTCAGCTGTATCCTTGATTTTGTCGAGCAACAAAGTTTTGCGGAAGGATTCACTAAAATTTACGCCGTCAATAAAGAGTAGGGAAAAGGTGTTGACGCCGGCATCGGCCAGAGTCTGCAAGATTGCGGGCGTAACTGTATCATTACATTTAACGAGTATCTCCCCACTCTGCAGGTTGAGAATATCGTTGGCGAAAAAACGACCGTGAATCTCCTCGACATCGAGGTGTAGAGAGGAAACCCCTAGACTTTCAATTTTTTTCGCCAGTGTTTTAGTGACCTTCTTTCCTTTCTTGGCAATAACGGTCCCATCGGTCGGATTGACGATGTCGGTGTTCAACCGCTGATTGACAAAGGTTACTGCATTAAAAGTAATAGAGTATTCCTTGCCATCAAAGTGAATAGTGTCGGCATGATAAAACTCATTGAGCAGTTCCGTCTCATTGTACCCCAAGGCCTTGAGAAGTACGCTCACCGGTAGCTTTCGGCGACGGTCAATGCGCACGTAGAGAATATCTTTGATATCAAACTCAAAATCGAGCCACGAACCTCGCACGGGTATAATGCGGGCCGAGTAGAGTCTTTTTCCGGAGGCATGTGATTTGCCATTATCATGGGTATAAAAAAGACCGGGAGATCGTTGTAATTGATTAACGATGACGCGCTCTGTACCATTGACAACAAAGACACCATCCTGAGTCATCAGGGGCAAAGCCCCAAGAAAGACTTCTTGTTCTTTGATGTCGCGGACAGATTGCACTCCGGTTTCTTCATCGACATCGAAGGTAATCAATCTAACGGTGATTTTAAGCGGAGCTTCGTAGGTCATGCCTCGCTCAATACATTCAGCCACGGTGTATTTCGGTTCACCAAAGGAATAGCGGACAAATTCGAGCGAGCAGAGTCCGTTGAAATCAGATATGGGAAATATACTTTGAAAAATAGACTGCAAACCGTGGTCTTTGCGTAGTTCAGGCGCAATATTCCGCTGCAGAAAGTGCTCGTAAGATTCCCGCTGCATTGCGATAAGATGTGGCGGTTCGATAATCTGGCTGGTTTTCGCAAAACTCTTACGTACTCTTCTCATAGTCCCCTCAAAAACATTCCGCGTGACGCAGATTGCTTTTTTATTATTTAACTGAATTTACGATATAAAAATAAAAAAACGATCTGACCTGAAGATTGAAAAACCTACAAACACAGGAACGCTACGGGGCTTTAAGCCCAATAGCGTTACCTGATTGGATGAATTGCCCTCGGGCTAAAAGTGTCCCGATAGTGCAAATGAAAAATAATTATTTAATCTCTACGGAACCACCGGCAGCTTCGATTTGAGCTTTAATGGCCGCGGCCTCATCCTTGCTAACAGCTTCTTTTACAGCAGCAGGAACACCTTCAACCAGATCTTTTGCTTCTTTCAGACCTAAGTGAAGTGATAGCGCGAACTTCCTTGATAACTTTAATTTTTTGATCACCCGAGCTGGTCAGAATTACATCGAATTCTGTTTTTTCCTCGGCCACAGCTGCACCCTCACCAGGACCGGCGGCGGCAGCAATTGCTACTGGGGCAGCAGCGGAAACACCGAATTTTTCTTCCAACTCTTTGATGAGTTCAGAGAGTTCGAGAACTGTCATATTTGCTATAAAGTCGATAACATCTTGTTTTGTTACAGCCATTTTCATTCCTCCTAACAGGATGACAAAATCAATTTACCCTAGATTTTTCAAAACCAGAGGCGTTTTTGTTTTAGTTTTCTTTCTGATCTTTAACGCGGTGAGTGCATAGAGCAGTTTCTGCGGTACTGCACTAAGGACTCTGACAAATCCTGTCGGTACGGCTGCCATGGTTCCAAGCAATTTGGCCAGCAATTCTTCCCTGCTGGGCAATTTGGAGAGAGCCACTACATCATCGGCACTCAAAAGAGTGCCGTCGAGTACCGCGCTTCGGATAGAAAACGCATTAAATTCTTTAGCGAAAGCAGCCAGTGCCTTGGCTGGCCCTACAGGTTCTTTGAACCCGACTGCGACGGCAGTGGTGCCGCTAAAAGAATCGCTCAAACCTTCGCAGGCGGTTCCTTTGACAGCGAGCCGTAACAAGGTGTTTTTTGCAACCTGAATTTGCGCATCGTTTTCACGAAGATTCTTCCGAAGCTTTTCCAGTTCCGTAACTTTAAGTCCACGGTAGTCAGCGACTACTGCAAACTTTGCGTTGGAAAAGGTCTCGTTGAGCTCACTGATAATATCGGTCTTCTGATCGCGATTCAACGTTGATACCTCCTTTCGTGTGTGACGGGACTGTCAAAAAGAGCAGAAAGAGGAATGAAGACTATAATCCGGCGGTGATTCAATTACCGGCATGGCCTCGGCAGGTCGCACTTGTCGTACATCATAGTGCTATTAAACATTCGTGCCTGCTGTCTTTGACCTTCCCTTGGGTTAATCTTACTTAACAAGTTGCTACTGTTGGAAATTGCTCTAGGCAGTTCTGCCTGCCCCAGCAATCATTATGCTGACTTGATGAGGGATCGCACTTGCAAGGGATCCACCTTGAATCCAGGCCCCATGGTACTGGATACGGATATGGCTACGCAGATAAATCCCTTTACTTGTCGATGGTTTGAGTTGAATAAGTTTGTCGATAAAAGCCAACATATTCTCGGCCAATTTTTCAACACCGAAAGAACATTTTGCCCATGACAGCGTGCACAATACCCGCTTTGTCAACACGGAAATCGACTTTGCCTTTTTTGATTTCGTTAACAACGCGTTCGATATCAAAAGTAACAGTGCCTAGTTTGGCATTCGGCATCAGGTTACGCGGCCCGAGAATACGACCGATTTTACCGACCTCTCCCATCATATCGGGGGTAGCAATGGTTTTATCAAAATCAAGCCACCCACCTTTAATTTTTTCAATCACCTCATCGGACCCGGCAAAATCAGCACCCGCGTTGAGCGCTTCTTTCTCTTTCTCGCCTTTGGCAAAAACAAGGACTCTCGCTGTTTTACCGGTGCCGTTGGGGAGAATGACGCTGGAACGGACCATTTGGTCGGCGTGCCGCGGATCAACTCCAAGACGCACAGCTATATCGACAGATTCGTCAAATTTAGCAAATTTAGTTTTCAGTACGTTTTCCAGCGCCTCAGCCAGATCAGTCACTTTCTGACGATCGACTGCGGCAACCGCATTTTTGTAATTCTTTCCACGTATCGGCATAAGAACCTCTTTGTATTCTCCCTGGTGCGGTGTGGTTCCGCACAGGTGCAACGAATAATTGCTGTTATTTTATAATGGTAATGCCGCAGCTTCTTGCTGTACCTTCGATAATGCGAACGGCGTGCTCAATATCGTAAGCATTTAGATCAGGCATTTTTGTTTCAGCAATCTCTCTGATTTTTGCCTGATCCAATTCAGCGACACGATCTTTCTTGGGATTGCTCGATCCCCTCTCCAGCCCAGCTGCTTTTTTTAACAGAACCGACGCAGGTGGAGTTTTGGTGATAAAACTGTATGAGCGATCTGAGTAGACCGTGATCACAACAGGAATAATGGTGTCCCCGACAGATTGCGTCTGAGCGTTGAAGGACTTGCAGAAATCCATGATATTCACTCCGTGTTGACCAAGAGCAGGGCCAACTGGTGGTGATGGATTTGCCTTACCGGCAGGAATCTGCAACTTAATAAATGCCTGGATTTTTTTTGCCATGGTACAAACCTCTCCGAGAGAGTGGGAGTTTAACTTTTACTCACCTGAATATATTCTAGTTCAACCGGTGTAGAACGGCCAAAAATCGACACCAATACTCTGACCCGGCCCTTTTCTGGAAAAATTTCTTCAACGACACCTTGAAAATTTGCAAAAGGCCCATCAATTACCCTGACGGCATCACCTTCTCCAAAGATAACCTTTGGCTTAGGTTTATTCGCGCCATCGGCAATACGACCTAATAGTTTTTGTGCTTCCTTTTCAGTGAGAGAGGGGATTTTTTTGTAAATATCCCTGTCCGTACCAGCTTGGCTCATATTGATGCCAACAAAACCGGTGACTCTTGGCGTTTCCTGAACGATATGCCAAGTGTGCTCATTCATTTCCATGTTGATGAGAATGTAACCAGGGAAAAATTTTCGTTCCGACGTTTTCCGTAGCCCCTTTGACCATTTCCACAACTTGCTCGGTGGGAACGAGAATATCCCCGAAACTTTCCTCTTGTCCTGCAATTTTTATACGCTCTTCCAAGGTAGCTTTGACCTTATTCTCAAACCCGGTGTGCGTGTGGACTATATACCAACTTTTTGCCATAGAGATTCTTCCCAGCGTGCCAATCAATTAAGGACGGTGGACACTAATTTGCCCAAGAGGAGATCGACAGAGCCAAGATAAAGTGAGATCACTATAACCAACAGAATGACAAAACCGGTTAAGCCAGCGGTAGTTTTTTTGGGCGGCCATACGATTTTGCGAAATTCGGATTGCACTTCCAGCAAAAATTCCCGGATGCCGGAAGGAGAGAAATAGGATTTCTTATCGGGATCTACAGCCCCTTTTTTGCCTTCCATCTCGTCCTTGCCCGTCCGATTTAATTTCTTGTTTGACATTGTGTATCTGGAAACTTAATTTCACAAACCTTGTATTCCCGATGGCAGGCCAGGAGGGATTCGAACCCCCAACCCCCGGATTTGGAGTCCGGTGCTCTACCGTTAGAGCTACTGGCCTGTTTATTTCGTTTCTTTATGTGGCGTGTGGGCCTTACAAAAAGGGCAATATTTTTTTAGCTCCAATTTGTGCGGGACAGTTTTTTTGTTTTTGGTCGTTGTATAATTTCGCTGTTTGCATGTTTGGCAAGCCAACGTGATGGTATCTCTCATAATATGTCCCCACCAGAGTGAAGCAGCCGGGACGAGCCCGGCTGCTATCATTCACTGTATTTCATACCCCAAATGTGGGGTTGTGATTATTCAATAATTTCGCTGACAACGCCGGCGCCGACTGTTCGGCCGCCTTCACGGATGGCAAAACGAAGCCCTGCTTCCATGGCGATCGGGGTGATCAGCTCGCCGTTGATATGGATATTGTCACCAGGCATAACCATCTCTACCCCTTCCTCAAGGGTACAGACGCCAGTCACGTCGGTGGTCCGGAAATAAAACTGCGGACGATAGCCATTGAAAAATGGCGTGTGACGGCCACCTTCTTCTTTGGTCAGAATGTAAGCCTCTGCCTTGAACTTCTTGTGCGGCTTGATGGAACCCGGTTTGGCCAGTACCTGACCGCGAACAATGTCCTCACGCTTGACGCCGCGAAGCAGCGCGCCGATGTTATCGCCAGCCTGCCCTTCGTCGAGCAGCTTGCGGAACATCTCGACACCTGTGCAGGTGGTCTTGGCAGTCGTCCGGATACCAACAATTTCTACCTCGTCACCAACATGGACAACGCCGCGTTCAATACGACCTGTTGCGACCGTGCCGCGACCGGAGATGGAAAAGACGTCCTCAACCGGCATAAGAAAGGGTTTGTCGATGGCGCGCTCAGGCTGCGGAATATAATTGTCCACCGCTTCCATCAGGTCCCAGATGCATTTCGCCTTTTCCGCATCTTCGGGGAACTCGAGGGCATGCAGTGCCGATCCCTGGATGATAGGAATGTCGTCACCCGGAAAGTCGTACTTATCAAGCAACTCGCGAAGCTCCATCTCGACCAGCTCGATCAGCTCGGGGTCGTCAACCATGTCACATTTGTTGAGAAAAACGACCATGGCCGGCACACCAACCTGGCGGGCCAGGAGGATGTGCTCACGGGTTTGCGGCATAGGACCGTCGGTGGCGGCAACAACAAGAATCGCACCGTCCATCTGGGCGGCACCGGTAATCATGTTCTTGATGTAGTCAGCATGTCCCGGACAATCGACATGCGCATAATGGCGACTGGCTGTCTCGTATTCAACGTGCGCAGTTGCAATGGTTATGCCGCGCTCTTTTTCTTCGGGAGCCTTGTCAATCTCACTGAAGTCAGTGAACTTGGCCATACCCTTTGTTGACAGGACGCGGGTGATCGCCGCTGTCAGGGTTGTTTTGCCATGGTCAATGTGACCGATTGTTCCGACATTGACATGCGGCTTTGTCCGCGCAAATTTTTCCTTCGCCATCTCATGTCTCCTTGGACAGAAGTTCATTAAGACTCAATCGATTACTCTGCATAACCGACTGATACTTGGAGCCCACGATCGGATTTGAACCGATGACTTCCTCCTTACCAAGGAGGTACTCTACCCCTGAGTTACGTGGGCGAAGAACGATTAGTTGAATCTTACCCTGGCGTATTCCGTGCGTTCGACAGGTATGGAGCGGGAAACGAGACTCGAACCCGCAACCCTCAGCTTGGAAGGCTGATGCTCTACCATTGAGCTATTCCCGCTTGACCCCTAAAACCCCCGCGACGCCAGCGCGGTATAGTCAGACCAGGTATGGTGGAGGGGGGAGGATTCGAACCTCCGAAGGCGTCGCCGACAGATTTACAGTCTGTTCCCTTTGGCCGCTCGGGAACCCCTCCACTGTATCACCAGAGGACAAAAGACAGAAAGCAGATGACCAGCGGCCGCTTTTTGACTTTTGTCTTCTCATATTCCCTGGAGCTGGCGATGGGACTTGAACCCGCAACCCCCTGATTACAAATCAGGTGCTCTGCCAATTGAGCTACGCCAGCTTGAACCCGGAAAATATACCCTATGAATTTTAAAAATCAATATGTTTCTTCAGCTCTTACCAAATAAAAAAAACCGGTGGCAAAAGCCACCGGTTTTCGGATTGCTTAAATTACTAACAAATCAGCCGTTCAGCGGATTTTTGACGAACGATGATTCGCGGTAGCGCTCAAATGCCATGGCAAAAGTGCGGTAAACAATATGGGCAAACTTAGTATACGGCATATACAAGAACAGCATAACAACCGAGATGAGATGCAGGTAATAGACAACATATCCCAGGGAAGGAATGCCGATCAACCGGAGGAGTTCAGCCGCCAGGCCGGTAACGCCGACACCCATGATGATCCAGATCAGGAACCAATCATAAAAAGTGTTGGTTGCTTTGCCTTCAGCTTCCATCTTGCTTCTGTTCATCCAGAGAATGCCTATGCCGCCGATCATCGCGACCGCAGAAACGTTGGCCAGCAATTTCACCGGATTCCACATGGAAATCGGACCGTGCATCGATGGAATAAAAATACCGAGAACATCCTGAGTGAACAGCGAGTAGCAGGTGACGATGAACAGGCCGATGAAAGCAAAAACCATCGGCTGATGCCCTTTTACCCGGTCAGCATTGACAGTGCATTCCTTGAACCGCTTGTGCTGGAGGATTTCAATGAGAGAGGGCCACAAAAACAGTTTGATGAACTGCGGTATAGAAGGGCGATAGGAAACTTCCTTGAGACCTATGGAGTCGGACATACCTTTCCACAGGGTGGAGACACCCTTGTAGACAGACGTCACGGCGATACCGGCTGCGGTCAGCATGATGAGATCGATAAAAAGAACGTTTTTAGCCAACAGGTAAAAATCCCAATGTCCGAAAAAATGGGTGTAACCGACCCGGGCAAACTGTTCACCCGATGGAATGTGCATGCCACCGGAGATCAGCCACATAATAAAAATCGTGACGGCCGGAATGGCGATGAGCACGGGGAGATTCTTAATGGAACTGCAGAGATTAGCCAGGGCAGACGGCCAAGCGAGCGTTTTGTAGGCGTAGGCACGAATAGCACCCATTACATCGCCAGGCTTCGCACCGCGGGGGCACAGGGCGTTGCAGTCAGCACAATGATGGCAGAGATAGACGTTGGGATCACAAATGAGCTTATCCTTCAATCCCCACTGGGCCAAAATCATTTCTTTGCGGGGAAAGGGTTTACTGTCAGAGGAAAGCGGGCATGCGACCGAACAGGTCGCACATTGATAACACTGTTTCAAAGTGTCGCCGCCCGCCTCCTTCATGGCTTTGATAAATTCAAGATCGGGTTGCACGTTCATAGACATTATTTCCTCCTGTCATGAAAGGTGATGGTCAGCATGTCGAGTCGATTTACTGCCAATCGGCGGTAAAAGAGAAGCCGCCGCCACCTTCGAAAAGAAGATGGCGGCGGGATAATATGCAATTACGCTTAGAAGCCCTTAAACGGATTCGGACCCATGGCGACTATTTCTTCGACAAACTCATCAACAATGGCAGGGAGCTTGTCATAGTCGGAGATAGCGATTTCACGAACGCCGCATCGTTCTGGTTCAAGTCCCAACGAACCAAGAGTCTCACCGATATTTTCCATACGCTTGGTAGCGATCTCGGATCCCTTGACAAAATGGCACTGGTAATCGTCGCCGTACTTGCACCCAAGGAGCAAGGCCCCATCTATCCCTGACGACATGGCATCCTTGATCCAGACCATATTCATTGAGCCAAGACAGCGAACCGGAATAAAGCGAACAAGTCTGTTGATCTTGTTGCGATGCATACCAGACATATCAATCGCTGGATAGGCGTCGTTTTCACAAACAAAAACAACAACACGCAATTTATCCTCGTCATCATCGGGTACTTCGATGGCTTTAACCATAGAACCGATCATGTCGATGCTGTAATCAGCGAAATTGATGATCCGCTCAGGGCAGGCACCCATGCAGGTTCCGCAACGACGACATCGAGTCGGATTCGGCAGAGGTGTGCCTTTTTCGTCATCATCCAACGCGCCGAAGGGACACTCTTCCGTACAGCGTTTACACTGAGTACATCGGGAGAAGAAGAAATCCGGATAGGTCTGGTCGCCTGAACGCGGGTGAACCGAAACACCGCGATTGGCGGACTCAATACATTGAATAGCCTTGAGCGCAGCGCCGGTGGCGTCGTCGATGGTCTCTTCCATGGTCTCGGCTTTACGAACGCCACCACAGTTGTAGACACCTGTTCTTCTTGTTTCATACGGAAAGCAGATAAAATGGGAATCCGCATAGCCGTCAAACAAATCCAGATCAAGGAAGGCCGGGCCCTGACGATAGGCCAGGTTGATCACATTCTCGGTGGCGGTGGTCGGAACCATGCCAGCGGCGAGAACAACCATATCCACTGTCAGCTGGAGATCCTCACCCAGAAGGGTATCTTCAACATCAACAATGAGACCGCTGCCAGCAGCTGCCACTTTAGTGACCGCCGCCTTGGTCATGAAGACGCCGTCCTTAGCCTGCATTCCTTTATAGAAAAACTCGGCATTACCAGGTGTCCGCATGTGCTGATACAGGATATACGCTTGGCCGTCTACGGGATTGTCTTCAACAACGTAATTGGCCTGCTTGAGAGCGACCATGGAAGTGACCGAGTTGCAATACGGAAAATCTTTATCATTGTCCTTGCCGCCAGGGCTCTGAACAAAGGCAACACGCGCGGGCACCTTGCCATTCTTGGCTAATTTCTCAAATTCGGCGTTGGTGACAACGTTATTGAGTTTACCATATCCAAGATGTTCATATTGGGAAACGTCAGCCGGTTTCCATCCTGTTGCCAGAACGACAGCACCGAACATTTCGCCGTCAGGATTGAGGTTGGTATATTTTTGCAGTCCTTTGTTAGGATCTTCCAGCTCACCTTTATTAATGAGATCCTGCTGGTCAGCCGTTACTTTTGCCGGTGCATCCCACTCGGTGGTGGCGCCGGCGGCTTTAAGGGTCACATTGAACTGGCCGGGCGACCCACCGATTCGAGCTACCTCGCAGGTGGTCTTTATACTGATCTTGCTGCTGCCCTGAACCTCGGCAATCAAATCCTGGATGGTCGGATTTTCCAGATCAGTATAAGGATAGGCTGTCGGGAACATTTTTCGCCATCCCAGCGCCTTGCCACCGAGTTGCGCCTCCTTTTCAACAAGAGTCACTTCATATCCAGCTCTCGCAGCTTCCTTGGCAGCCGTCAGACCGGCAATGCCGCCCCCCATGACGAGAATTTTTTTCGATATACTTTCAAGGGTGAAAGGAACGGGCAACTCGGTTTTTTGGGCTCTGGTAACGGCCATGCGGACATAGTCAGTTCCCATTTCTTGAAGAAAATCATCGACGCTGCCGTCTTCCTTCGGTTCACCGGCTGTCCAGGCAACATGCTCGCGCAGGTTGGCACGTACGGTTATGGTCTGCTCGCCAAAATTAAACTCCTTCTGCATGACCCGCGGAGAACAGGCGCAAACAACAATCGTGTTCACTCCCTTCTCAGTGACATCCTTTTCGATGAAGGAACGACCTTCTGCCCCGCACAAGCATGCATGGTCATTCATTGCAATGCCAGCATCGGAGGCGGCGTCTTTCAGACCATCGACATCGAGGACATTGCCAATGCCACAGCCAGTACAGAGATATGCACCATATATTTTTTTCATTGACTCTCCTCCTACCGTCCGATCTGAATGGCTTTAAGGGCAGCAGCAGTGGAGGATTGTCCACTGGTATAGACATCGACAGCGGCTTTAGCACAACCTGCGGATATCATACCTTTTGCCGCATCGGAAACAACAAAGCCGTTTCCGTCCATGGTCACACCAAGGGCTTTGCCTTGCTCACCCAGTGCTGGCTCCATACCGGTTGCCAAGACACACAGATCGACTTTCTGGTGAACTTTTACACCGGTGACAGCATTCTCAGCAGTCAAAGTAACGCCGCCATCGCGTTCGGCAACGATGTCAGCTACTTTACCTTTGATGAAAGTGGTATTCGGATCAGCCATGAACTTCTCACGGAAATGTTCATATTTCCCAGGTGTCCGCAGATCGATGTAGAAGACATAAATTTTGGCTTCAGGATACTGCGCCCGAATATAAGAAATCTGCTTGAATGTTGCCATGCAGCAAATATAGGAACAATGTTCCAAATGATTTTCGTCACGCGATCCTGCACACTGAACAAAAGCAAAAGAAGCTGGTTCTTTGTTGTCACCCGGGCGAAGAATTTTCCCCTTGGTTGGTCCGTTATCGGCCGCAAGCCGTTCCATCATCATGTTGGTGATAATGGCGTTTGAAGAATTGTAATTCAAATTGCTAATTTTGTTGGCGTCGTATGGATTCCACCCTGTTGACCAGATGATGGAGCTGACTTTAAGACTGAAGGTCTGCGGTTGCATGTCCAGATCAACAGCATTGTATTTGCAAGCCGCTTTAATGGCATCCAGACTGGCGGCTGAGCACGCCTCTTTTGCCAGGACGTAACGGCGCGGAAAGGCCATTTCATGGGGGAGATAGACGGCCTTGGTTTTCTTCATCCCGAAGTTGAAAGCATCGTCAACTTCATCGGTACAGACCTGGGCGCATTCACCGCAGGCAGTGCAGTTGGAATTAATGTAGCGCGGGGCAGTTTCCAGTTGAACCTCAAAATTACCGGGGCCGCCGCTGACCGACTTAACGGTTGTCAGGGAATAGGTTCTGATCTTACGATTGTCTTTAATGCGCTTGAAATTGATTTCAAGCCCACAGGTGGGGGGACAAAGTTTGGGGAAATACTGATTAAGCTGGGCAACTCGGCCACCAAAATAAGAGTTCTTCTCGACGAGAAAAACATCATTGCCGACTTCAGCAGCTTCGAGAGCAGCGGTCAAACCACTTATACCGCCACCCACGACCAGTACCGCACCATTGCCTGCAGTGTCACTCATGCCAAACCTCCATAACTGCTGGTATTGATGAAAGGTGATTTCTGGTTCAATTGATACGAAAGGCGAAAAATTACTCCATCTTTCGTCTCAACTCAAACAAAATCAGAACCGTATACAAAAAATCTCCAGACTCCACGAAGGGAGTCTGGAGATTATTCTTCAGACAATCAATGTCTTTTCAAGATTAGAGCCAAGGAGTGGTCTCGATGATATTGATGCAGTTGACCTTCTCGCACTTCCACTCTTTGGTTTTCGGATCAAAGGTGGAGTTGACGAAGACCTTCCAGTTTTCATCATCACAGGTCGGGTAATCGGAGCGATAGTAGAATCCGGGGTAACGGGATTCTTTCCGGAACTCGATGTGACGGATGTGGGTCTCAACACACCAGATGCGGTGATAGTTTTCCCAAGCCCGCATCAACTCATGCAGGTCGCCTGCCGCCATCTTTTCTGCATCTTCACGCATCAAGCGAAGCAGATCCAGACAGATGTTGAGCAGTTTGCCGGAGGTCATGTAATAGGTAGCAACACCACCACCGTACTCGTCGGTGGCTTTCATCAGACGCATCATCATACCTGCAGGCTTGCAGTAGTTCGGATTGACATCAGTAGCGGTGGAAGCATCCTTGAACTGATTGTACAGACGAACCGGTGCATATATCTCGTCAGCCAATTCCTTCGCAGTCTGAGCCAGCTCAGGCTTGAAATCAGCGTTGTCACGACAATATTTGACCATCTGCTTCGCACAGATACGACCTTCTGCATGCGAACCGGAGGAGAACTTATGACCGGATGCGCCAACGCCGTCACCTGCGGTGAACAGACCGTTAACGGTGGTCATGCGGTTGTAGCCCCACTTGTACTGATGGGAGCGAGGACCGTCTACTGCAGGTACCCAGCTTTCTTCAGGACCGGAAGTCCAGATACCACAGCAACCGGAATGCGATCCCAGCATGTAGGGTTCGGTCGGCATGATCTCGGAACCGACTTTCTCTGGCTCGGTGTTGGTGCCTGCCCAGAGACCGGCCTGGCCAACAGACATATCCAGGAAGTCTTCCCATGCCTCGGACTCAAGATGTTTCCAGAATTTCTTAACTTCTTTCTCATCTTTGCCAGCTGGCACGCTGTGCATCCAAGAAGGCGTTCAGAGCAACGTCGGTCGCCATGTAGATCGGACCACGACCAGCCTTCAGCTCGTTGATCATCAGGTGGTTACGCAGACAGGTCGGGGTAACAGCAGATGCGCCGTAGGGCATGAACTTGGCAAGCTCATCTTTGACATCCGGGCTATTGGCATAGAACTCGCCAAGGCCGTTCTGTACTTTTGCCTTGAACAGCAGGAACCACGCACCAACCGGGCCGTAACCGTCTTTGAAACGCGCCGGGGTGAACCGATTTTCCATCATGGTCAGGGTAGCGCCTACTTGAGCACACATGGTGTAGGTGGAACCAGCGTTCCATACCGGATACCATGCGCGACCTTTACCCTCACCGGTGGACCGGGGACGGAAGATGTTAACAGCACCACCGCATGCAACCATAGCGGTTTTGCAGGTGTAGACGTGAACTTTATTCTCACGGGTAGAGAAACCAACCGCACCGGCGATGGTGTTCTCTTTATTCTTGTCGAGCAGCATCTTAACGATGAATACACGCTCATGTACGTTCTCTTCGCCCAGTGCTTTCTTAGCAGGCTCAGCAACGATACATTTGTAAGACTCGCCGTTGATCATGATCTGCCATTTGCCGGTACGAACTGGAGCACCACCCTCACGGAGGGTTTTGGCCGGCTTGGCGCCGTCAAGGTTGCCGCCGTCATCGGCTTTCTTCCAAATAGGCAGACCCCATTCTTCGAACAGCTTGACAGACTCATCTACGTGGCGACCGAGGTCATAAATAAGATCTTCACGGACAACGCCCATCAGGTCGTTACGAACCATCTTGACATAGTCTTCGATGGCGTTCTCGCCGATGTAGGTATTAATGGCGGAAAGGCCCTGAGCAACGGCACCGGAGCGCTCGAGGGAGGCCTTGTCAACCATGATAACCTTCATGCCTGCAGGTGCCCATTTCCCAATCTCAAATGCCGTACCGCAAGCAGCCATACCACCACCGACGATCAGCACGTCACAGCTGTGCTCAACGATTTCCGGATTGTCAACGGCGGCAAGCTCACCTTTCGGCTTATTTGGTAATGCCATATTTCTATCTCCTCAGTAGTATTTTCAGAATAGAACTTTCAGTTAATTCCTGATTCACAGTGACGATCAAGCAAGCTTGGTGGGCGTCGGCAGGTTGGCTTCAAGCAGCAGACATTCGTCATCCAGGCTTGCACCTCTCTGGCCAGGATACTCATTGGATGCACCCTCAGCGGTTGTCCGAATCGGAAACTTGAAACGCTTGAGATTGCCATTACGGAATTTGACAGTCCACATGATGGAGTCGGACGAGCGCATCGGATGCACCTGGCCGCCCATCGGCACAAAGTCTTCATAGCCACGAACAAAAATCGCGCCCTGCGGGCAAATCTTTACACAGGAGTAACACTCCCAGCATGCATCCGGCTCCTGATTGTACGCCTTCATAGCCTCAACATTGAGAACCATCAAGTCGTTGGGGCAGATGTACATGCAGGCGGTTTTATCCCCACCCTTACAACCATCACATTTTGCAGGATCTACGTAACTTGGCATTAAACTACCTCCTCACTTGAATTTTCCTTTATGGCGTCCGATCTGGGCGACCAATAACCTCTAGCTTCTTGCTTCAAGAAAAACAAATACTCATTTTATGCAGCCATCCGTTTTCCATCCTGACCGAATGTACAATCTGCTCATTTAACACGTTTTTTCAGACAATTTGCCGTTATGCGAAAAATGAACAGCCACTCATTTCGGGCGTGTCACTCTTTTAATTTGTTGCCTTCTCGATGTCAAGAAAAATCGTCAAAACAACATTGAACAGCAAAACTTAACAAGAGCATCAGAATTGTGGATAGATACTGCTAACCACCCTGAGAGACTCGGCTATTTTGCATCTCACCGGAGGAAAAACGCCGGGCATTCATTGCGCAGCCGCCAGTTCGGTGCATCCTGCACCGCTTTCAATCATTGCCGGAATAGGAAGAACGAGCCAGGACTTCACGCGGCCGCGACCCGTCAGCAGGGCCGATGATGCCTTCCTTCTCCATGATCTCGATCATCCGAGCGGCACGGTTGTATCCGACCCGCAAACGACGTTGCACCATAGAGATCGAGGCCTGCCCCGTTTCCGTGACTACGGCAACGGCTTCATCATACTTTTCGTCATATTCTTCGCTGGTCTCTTCCACACTTTCCGCTTCTTCCTCGATTCCCTGCAGCACCGATTCATCATACTCGGCGGTCCCCTGGCGTTTCAAGTAGGCTACCAGTCTTTCCGTTTCCTGCTCGGAAATAAAAGCGCCGTGGATGCGCTGCAATTTAGCGGCGCCCGGCGGCAGGAACAGCATATCGCCCATGCCGAGCAGGTGTTCGGCCCCGGATCCATCAAGAATGGTCCTGGAGTCGACCTTCGAAGAAACCTTAAAGGAAATCCGAGTGGGAAAATTGGCCTTGATCAAACCGGTGAGGACATCGACGGACGGACGCTGCGTGGCCAGAATGATATGCATGCCTGCAGCCCGCGCCATCTGCGCCAGACGGGCAATCGAGGTTTCCACATCCTTGGAGGCCACCATCATCAAATCAGCCAGTTCATCAACAACGATGACGATATAGGGAAGTTTTTCCGCGACCACCTGATTGAACGAGGCAATGGATTTCACCCGCCGTTCCTCGAGCAGGCGATAGCGGCGCTCCATCTCGCGCACTGCCCAGAGCAGAGCACGGGAAGCCATCTTCGCCTCAACCACCACCGGATGCAGCAGATGCGGAATGTCTTCGTACACGGAAAGTTCGATCCGCTTGGGATCGATCAACAACAGCCGGACTTCCTCAGGTGTGGCCTTGAAAAGGATGGAGGCGATGAAGGCGTTGATCGCCACCGACTTGCCTGCACCGGTGGCACCGGCAATGAGCAGATGCGGCATGCGGGCCAAATTGGCGACAACCGGCTGGCCGACTACATCGAAACCAAGGGCCAGGCTGAGCATGGAGGCCGCGTCCTGGTATTCGGAGGTCGACAGAATATCGTGGATAAAAACGGTCTTGCGCAGGGGATTGGGAATCTCGATGCCGATGGCGGCCTTTCCGGGAATGGAACCGACAATCCGCACCCGGTCGACTTTCAGCACCATGGCCAGATCGTCGGCAAGGGTCACGATGCGGTTGATCTTCACTCCCGGCGCCGGCGAAAACTCGTAGGTCGTGACCACCGGTCCCGGGGAAATACCGGCTACGGTGCCCTGCACGCCGAAATCCTGGAGTTTGGCCGTCAGAGTGGCACTGACCTCGTAATAATGTTCGCGGCTCAGCTCGATATCCCCTTCATTATTCGGGTCGAGCAGGGAAAGCGGCGGCAACTGGTAATCGCCCCGTTTGACCGGCGGCTTCGCCCCGCGTTTTCCTTCCTTCTCCGTAGATGCGATTATTTTCTGGGGCTCATGCACTGCGGGCACGGGCGGGGGGGCATCCTGAGTCCGCTTCGACGCCCTGGATTGCTTTCTCTGTCCGGCGGAAAGAATCGCCTTGCCTGCCAATGGTTCCGCAGGAGTCAGCGAATCGTCGGGCTTTCCCTCCGCCGACCGGCGCCGCTCTCTGCGGACGATAAAAGCCAAGGGGGAAAAACGGACCGAGGCCATCAGGGAAAAAACAAGGAGGAGGAGGAGGACAAGGACGGAACCGACGTCACCGATCACACCGCTGAGCAGATGCCAGACCAGGATGCCGAGGTAACCGCCGGGTGCAACAAAGGCTGCGGGCACGAGCAATTGCTCGATAGCCCCGAACAAACCGGACGAGCCGAGCATGATGCCGGAGATCCCGGCCACAATGGCGGGCAACCGATTGGCGGCAGGACGGGAGAACAGCACCGCAACTAAGGCATACCCAAGGAGACCGATCGGGAAAAAAGCGATAAGGCCGAGAAACGAAAAAAGATAATGGGCCGAGTAAAAGCCGAGGGTGCCGCACCAGTTTGCGGCTGGTTGTTGGCGGACCGGTTCCGGACCAAAGAGCGGCTGCAGGTAGCTGGCCAGAGCAATGAGGAGAAAAAGGATCAGAAATAGCAGCAAGAGCGCGCCCACCTCCTGTCGTCCCCTGCCCTCTGTCTTTTTTTCGATGCTGATCATAATGCCCTGAGAAAAACGAACCTGATCGTTCTCAACCATAAACGGCCCTTGCGTGCAGCCGGCAACGTGTATCCCTGCTGTGGCGAAGCGAGACGGGAGATCTTCGCGAACCGATTGCGCAACCAGCGGGATACTTACACTATTTCAATTGAAATATCAAAACACCTGCATGCGTTGCCCGAGAGAGCGGGATCCGGCAACCAACCCATTGCTTCCGGGCAGCGAAAAACAGCAGAGTAACCAGGTGAAAAGGAAAAAAGAGAAGAAGATCCCCGCCGGACAAGCAGGATTATTGGGGAACAGCGGTTTGAACGGCGTCTAGAATGCCATTGATGAACGGCACGGAATCGTGGATTGAATAGCGCTTGGCTATTTCCAGAGCTTCGTTGATGGCGACCTGCAACGGAACATCTTCGGCGTACCGCATCTCATAGATGGCAATGCGGAGGATATTTCGATCCACCGAAGACATGCGCTCCACCCGCCAGTTGTGGGAGTGCTCGGCCAGAAGGGTGTCGATCTCCTCCAGGCGCAGGCAAATCCCTTCGACCAGGAGACGGCCGTAGGGCATTGCCTTTTGCCCCACCTCAAAACTGCGGCAGAAAAGCTCCAGTTCCTGAACCACCAATTCAGGAGCGTATGCACGCTCCTGAAAATCGTGACTGAAGAGAAACTGGAGGGCCATTTCCCTCGATTTGCGACGTAATCCCATGCGATTTCAGCTACAGCAATCCAAATGAAGAAGAGGCCTTCGATAAGCCGACGCCGGCATCAATTGACCGCATCGAGCAGGTTGATCATTTCCAGGGCGGCAATGGCCACATCTGATCCTTTATTGCCGGCCTTGGTGCCGGCGCGCTCAATGGCCTGCTCGATGGTCTCGGTGGTCAGCACCCCGAACAGCACAGGAATACTGACGTCAAGCATCACCTGGGCCGTGCCCTTGGCGACCTCACCGGCCACATAATCAAAGTGGGGCGTTGCGCCGCGGATCACCGCGCCAAGGCAGATGACTGCATCGTATTTGCCCGACCTGGCCATTCTTTGCGCCGCCAGTGGAATCTCAAAAGCGCCGGGCACCCTGGCAACCACGATGTCGTCGGTGTTGACGCCGGAGCGCACCAGGCTGTCGAGCGCCCCTTCCAACAGTTTCTCCGAAATAAAGGAGTTGAAGCGGGCCACGACAATACCAATTTTCCGTCCCGCGCCCTGTAAATTTCCTTCCAGATAATGTGCCATACTCGTTCCTGTAGTAGATATCACGGATCCCTGGTGACGCATCCCATCGGCATGTCGCCGTACAACTCAAGGATGTGTCCCATTTTATCACGCTTGGTTCGCAGATAATTTCTATTTTCCTCGTCCCCCGGAATCTCGATGGGCAGGCGATCCACCACCTCGAGCCCGTAGCCCTCCAGGCCGATAATCTTCTTGGGATTATTAGTCAGAAGGCGCATTTTCCGCACCCCCAGATCGCGAAGAATCTGGGCGCCGATGCCGTAATCGCGCAGGTCGGGCTTGAAACCGAGGCGGAGATTGGCCTCGACCGTGTCCAGACCGTCATTGTCCTGCAGCTTATAGGCTTTCAGTTTGTTGATCAAACCAATGCCGCGCCCCTCTTGACGCATGTACAAAACCACACCCTTGCCTTCCTGCTCGACCATACGCATGGCCGCGTGCAGCTGCGAACCGCAGTCGCAGCGGGCGGAGCCAAAAACGTCGCCGGTCAGGCATTCGGAATGGACACGAACCATCACCGGTTCCTCCGGCTTGATCTCGCCCATGACCAAGGCCACATGCTCATGTCCGTCGACATCGTTCTGGTAAGCGATCAGGCGGAACTCGCCGGCATGGAAGGTCGGCAACCGGGCCTCGGCAGCGCGGCGAACCAGCACATCCTTGCGCAGTCGATAGGCGACCAGGTCAGCGATGGTGGCAATCTTCAGGCCATGCTGCTCGGCAAAGACCTCCAGATCGGGCATCCGCGCCATCGTGCCGTCATCCTTCATGATTTCGCAGATGATGCCCGCGGTGCGCAGACCGGCGATACGGGCCAGGTCGACCGAACCCTCAGTCTGACCGGTACGGACCAGAACGCCGCCGCCGCGGGCGCGCAACGGAAAGATGTGGCCAGGGCTGATGATGTCGCGGGCCGTAGCCTTCGGATGGACAGCCGCCTCGATGGTCCGGGCCCGGTCTGCCGCCGAAATGCCGGTGCTGACCCCGGTGCGGGCCTCAATGCTGACGGTGAACCCGGTGCCGTAGGGTGATTGATTATTCGACACCATCATCGGCAGCCCTAACTGATCGATGATATCCGGGCTCATGGCCAGACAGATCAGGCCGCGACCATGGGTGGCCATGAAATTGATGGCTTCCGGCGTCACCAGTTCGGCGGCCATGCACAGATCACCCTCATTTTCCCGGTCTTCATCGTCAACCAGGATAACCATCTTCCCGGCCTTGATATCCTCTACAACTTCCGCTATCGAACTGACTGCCATAATATCCTCTTCTCAGGGGAACCCGTGCCTGCGCAGCGTTTTCCTGCCTCAACAAATACCAACAACCCCTTTCCGGTTTGCAACAGGCAATCCCGGACCTTACAAAAACCCATGCTCGGCAAGAAAAGCCGGATTGATCCGGCTCTGCATCCCGCCACCAGCCGATTTTTCGGCCATCAATTTTTCAACATACTTGCCGATCATGTCCACCTCGATGTTGACTCGATCCCCCTGCTTGAGTGCACCCAGGGTCGTGATCGCCAGGGTGTGGGGAATGATGGAGACGGAAAACCGGTCACGCTCGCAGGAATTGACCGTCAGGCTGACACCATTGATGGTGATCGATCCCTTTTCAATAACATACTTTGTCAGTCCTGGGTCGAGAGAAAAGGTGAACAAGGTGAAATCACCGGCGTTGCGCCGCTGCTCAACCTGCCCCTGGGCATCGACGTGCCCGCTGACCAGATGGCCGCCCAGGCGGTCGCAGAGTCGCAAGGCCCGCTCAAGGTTGACCCGCTGACCGGTCTGCAAATGGCCAAGGATGGTCCGCGTCAGGCTCTCCGGCGAGACGTCGACATAAAAACGAGACCCCTTGATGTTCCTCGCAGTCAGACAGGCGCCGTTGACCGCGATGGATTCCCCCTCTTCCGGATCGATGAGCGCAAAATCAGCCTCCAGGCCAAAGATCATTCCTCCGCCGGCCGGCCGCTTCTCAAAAAGCGTGCCCAAGCCCTGAATGATCCCGGTGAACATTTAGCCTGCCTGCTCGAGAGAGGCAGCCCGCTGGTTGAATTCCTCAGCCAGACGGGCGTGTTTGAACCCTGCGTGGATATTGGCGACTGAACGGTAGGCGTCGGCAGCTTTCAACCTTTCTCCCTGCTCGCTATAGGTTTCAGCGATGACGACCAAAGCTTCGACCGCGCCTTTGGGGTTGTTGGTCAGACGATAATGCTCAAGCATGTCGTAGAGCAATTCCAGGGCTTTTTCCTGATCGCCCAGTTTGCGATAAGCCGCCGCCATTTTCTTGTTCAGGGCCAGCACGGAATAGCTGTCATCCTCTTTCTCGCAGATGGCGTAGGCGCGCTGATAATTGGCAATGGCCATGGCGTATTCGTCGCGGGCCAGACAGGCGTCGCCCAGTCGATCAGAGGCGTTGGCCACCCCTGCCTGATCCCCCTGCTCTTCAAATCCCCTGAGGGCATTGTGAAAAGCGATGGCCGCCTGGGCATATTCGCCGTCACTAGAGAGCTTGCGCCCCTCGAGGTAATCTTTTTTTGCCGGATTGTCCTGCTCCTGGTCGCTGCCGCTCTCCTTGGCTGCGGGACCGAGACTGTCGAGAGGTTGGATGAACTCACTTGCCATTGCCGTCTTCCTTATGAATGGTGCGGGTGGCCTGGGCAGAAAGTTCGGCCACCGTTGTTGCCAGGGGGACGCCCTGCTCGTAGATAATAAGAGGGGTGACATCATGCTGCAGGCCGAGAATCTGGAACCCTGCCTCTTTTGCCTGCATTCTCCCCAGGAGACGCAAAGTAAGGCCGCGCAACACCGGGTTACTGTGATTGAGAACCGGAAACAGCGAATAAAAAGGGGTTTTCCGAATCAGATCGGGCCGGGTGGCGGCGATCTCGCCCAAACCCCAGAGCGCGGCCTCGCGGGTTGCGGGGTCGCCCATGTAGTTGAACAGATGACGGGTGAATGCGCCGTAAATGTCGGGCCGGGCGGCAATGATGGCGCCGATGGCCTCAACCATGCCCCAGGAACTGGCGGCCGAGTCGGAACAGGCCTCGAACAGTCGGTGCAGCACATCGGCCACGGGTCCGGGCTCCCGGGTGGCCACCCGTCCGCAGACCTGGCCAAGCACCCAGGCGATGCGGTAGCTGGCCCCTGCATCGGGCTCGTAGAGCAGACGCTGAATAAAGCGCAGCACCTTGCGGTCGTCAAAATACAGATCGACCAGAGCGTCGATGTCGCGAGCCTCGGCCAACTGCTTGACCACCTGCTTGTCCGCCCGCTTTTTGGTCCGTTTGGGATCACGGGCAGGTTCAACCGCAGGCGCGGGAAAGGAGTGCGCACTCTCGCTGCTGACCAGGGCCGGTTGCTCCGCCCCCAGTTTTTGCTCATAACGCTTGACCAATTCCGCCATCTCTCTGTGCAGGCGAACAAAATAGAGCACTCCGCGCACAGCCCGGCCATCAAGATTCCGCTTGGGCACAATCTGATGCGTAACCTCATCGTAATTATCAAGCGTGCCGGTCAGGTAATCGTCCTCAGGAATCAGCTCCCAAGCCAGATCCCACTGGTCATTGCAGGCACTGACCAGGCACTCGACCATGGCCGCGCCTATATTATGGCCGGTGGGGTCGCTGACAAACACCGCGCCGCATTCACAGACGCCCATGGGAAACTCCCGCATCTTGCGCTGGACGCCGTCGGTGGGCTTGCCGACATCCATGCCGCAAAACGGGCACCAGGGTTTGAGGATCGCTTCTGCCTTGCTGCTGCCCATGAGTCTTTACGTCAGCTTCGCCTTTAAGGCTTCGACAAAACGGGAATCAACGCTGTACCCCAACTCCTTGGCTTTCTCCATGTTGCGCTGAGACTCCTGGAAATCACCTTTGAAATAGAGAGCCACCGCCAGATTGTTGCGGGCCATCGGTGAATCAGGCTCAAGGGTAACGGCCTGACGGGCAGCATCGACGGCTTTTTCGTCCTCTTCGAGCATGGTGTAGGCTGAGGTCAGGTTGATCCAAGCAGTAATCAGTTTGGGATCGATCTGCACCGCCTTGGAATAGCACTCGATCGCCTCATCGACCTCGTTGCGGTGCTGACGGATCAGACCGATATTGACATGGGCCTCGGCCATGTCCGGGCTGATGGTCAGCGCCTGCTGATTCAGTGCCAGAGCCCGGTCGGTATCGCCGCGATCAAAAAAGATGGCACCGAGATTGATCATGCTCTCCATAGACTGATTGTCAAGCTCGATCGCCTTTTCAAGCTGGGCGACAGCTTCGTCGATCCGTCCCGCCTGGCGATAGACCAGTCCGAGATGATGTCGGGCCATGACGTTGTTCGGTTTTTCCTCGACCACCTTTTCAAGTTCGATGATAACAGCCGAAAGATCGGCCGGTTTTTGTGCTTCCGTCATAAAAAAACCTTTCCTGAATCTGAAGTGACTCTCAATTGACAAGCGTTTACCGGTAATTGCCGGCGGTTGAACGGGAAAATTTCGTACAGTATAGCCATGAATAGTGCAGATGCAAGTGGTTGACGTGCTTAGGAACGTCAGGAACCGGCGAGATTTCCACCGATCTTATTTCCGTGGTAGGCGATCAGCCTTCTCTGCTGTTCCTTGACCAGGACCTTCTGCGCCACCTCGATGTCCTTGCTAATCTGCCGGGCCAGCGCTTCGGGGCCGCTGAAGGTAATTTCGCCACGCAAATGCATGAGCAGATTGATTTTCAACGGTCGGCCGTATATATCGTCCTTAAAATCGAAAATATGGGTCTCGGCCACCAGGCTTGTATCGCCGAAGGTCGGGTTATAGCCGATGTTGGACACCCCGCCATACTGCCTGCCGTCATAGATCACCTGGGTGACGTACACACCGCGCTTCGGACACAGGTCTTCCTCGGAGAGGTAGAGATTGGCGGTGGGAAAGCCGAGCAGCTTGCCGCCGCGCTGCCGTCCCCATTGAACATCACCGCGTATCTGATAATATCTGCCGAGCAGCCGGCGGACATCGCGCATCTTGCCGGCGGCCACCAGTTCCCTGATCCGGGTGCTTGAGACCAGCAGGCCCTGTACATAATGAGCGGGCATCACCATCACGGAAAACCCTTTTTCCTCGCCCTGGCGCTGCAAAAAGGCCGTATCGCCCTGCCGCCCCTTGCCCATGGCGTAATCGTAGCCGACCACTAGGTCCTGCATGCCCACGCGCCGCAACAGCACCTCGTCGACAAAATCAACTGCTGTGGTCACCGCCACTTCAGGGCTGAAGGGGATAATCACCAAGACATCGATCCCGGCCCGCTCGATCAGCTCAATCTTTTGGGGCGTGGTCGAAATCAGCCGGATGCCGTGCGGACTCAACACCTTGAGCGGATGCGGATCAAAGGTGACGGCAACGCTGGTCCCTTTACTCTGACGGGCCCGGGCCACTACCTGATCGAACAGCATCTGGTGACCGAGATGGACACCGTCGAAGTTGCCGATGGTAACATGCGCCCGCGGGAAGGGATTTCGTATCTCGCTGAGATTGGTATATATTTCCATGAAATCCGCCGCCGGTTTCCAGCGGGCTCATTGCAAAACAAAAAGTGAATTCCCGGTTGGCAAGGAGACCCTCGCGACCATGGAAAACGGGATATGTACCCCAAATCGGAAAAACAAGCAAACAGTTCATGCCCTTCGCCGGAGGCTGGCACCGGGCAAACTCGTTCATCATTCGAAGACGTTTTCTACTGTCAGCACTTTTTCCTCAACCGCCAGAGGCGAGCCTCCTTTTTTTGTACAAACCGGCAATTTTATCAGGCTATGTGCCGGAATGCATTCCTGCCGACAACCTGAAACCAAGGGACGGTAGACGCCGTCCAGCATGAACATTCTTCTTTGCCGCCAAAGAATTTCTTGACAAAATCCCGAGAGACGAGCATATTTGCCGACGCAGTGCCGAAGTGGCGGAATTGGTAGACGCGCTAGGTTCAGGGTCTAGTGGGCGTACGCTCGTGGAAGTTCGAGTCTTCTCTTCGGCACCATTTTACATTCAACGGAGTTAACGGGATAATTATCCCACCGATTTCGTTACCGTTTTCGCTTGAAACAAAGCGATTTGTTGCAGCCAAGACAGCTCAGTTGTCTTGGCTGTACTCATTTTTGCGCACCGCGTTTTCTCCTTATCCGTTCAATTTAAGGAGATAAAATGCAGATTCCCACCTATTTTTTCAAAAGCCTCGAATCCATCTACTATTTCCGGATGAGAGTTCCCACCGATCTGCGGTCGATTTTCAACCGTACCGAACTGAAAAAATCTCTGCGGACCAAGAGCAAGACAGTCGCACTCCGACGGTGCCGCCAGTACGTCGTCGCTGCCGAACAGGTTTTCGAGTCGTTACGGTTGAGCCATTTCAAGGCTGAGCTCACAGGCACCAGTCCCACCGATCAGTTGGTCGACCTTACCGCATTAGAACAGATAGATTCCCCACCGACAATTCGAGACCGCGAAAAGGAGCTTTGGAACAAGGTGTTCAAGGCTGCTGATTCGGCTACCAGCTACAATGATTCACATCCCACGCCTGATATCACGCCGAACCCGCGCCCGCCCTACCCTCTTCACCGATTCCACCTGTTCAACAAGTCAGCCAGCGTATCCCACTGAGCGAACTGATCCGGCTGTATATTACGGAGGTCACCGACCAGCGCGGACAGATTATAGCGAGAGGTATCGAGAAAAACTTGCTCCGGTTCATGGAGATCGTAACCGACAAGCCGATTGACCTGTACAGCGTCGAGGACAAACTCCGGTACCGTGACGTACTGCAGCTGATGCCGAAGTGTATCAACCGAAAAGAATACCAAGGCATGTCCATCGATGACATCGTAAAGATGGAACGCCCTGCTGAAGAACTGCTTTCCATCAAGACCGTGAACATGCGGTTGATTGAGATCGCCACGTTGTTCAATTGGGCGGTTAACAGGATAAGCAAAATTTACAACTCTGCTAAGGGTTGTAACTACAAATTTTTCAACACATCATACATCGCGACCGAAACGATGGCTACGCGGACGCGCTGTTATGTGCTGGATGGTATCGATGAGGACGGAAAACCAGCCACGAAGTTATCGCGTGGTGGTATTCAAACTCATGCCGACGGCCCGAAGACTCCTGGTGATCGGGATGAGCGGGTTATCGAATTCATGAGAGCCGCAAGCGTAGGCGGTTTTTTGAAGGAAAGTTGGCTTGATTTTCCGAAAATGCAATCTCGTGGTGGTATTCCACCGAGAAAAGAAAAAACCATAGCACGTTGTTCAATGAGTTATATGGCTCTGTATAAGTCTCAGCATAATGCTTATATTTCGTAACAAGATCAATTTGATAAACCAAATGAGGCCTTGTTATGAAGATGCCTGGAATAACCTTGCTTGAATGGCAAAAACGGTACGGTACGGAGCGTTCATGCGCAAAGACCTTGATCAAGGTGAGATGGCCCATTGGGTTTCAATGTCCTGCTTGTGGATTCACGCAGGCCTACTTCATTGAATCGCGTAAATTGTACCAATGTTCTCATTGTCGTCACCAAGTGTCGATGACCGCTGACACCTTGTTTCATTCGACCAAAGTTCCTCTTGTGAAATGGTTTTGGGCGATTTATCTGATGGCTTCCGACAAAGGTGGTGTTTCGGCTCTCCGTGTCGCCAAGCATGTCGGTGTTTCCTGGATTACAGCACGTAATATGCTGCGCAAGATCAGGAAAGCGATGGCTGACCGAGACAGCATTTGCCGGCTTGCCAACTTGATTGAGTTCGACGACACCATTGTCGGCGGTAAACGTGCCGGCAAGAGAGGTCGAGGAGCCGCGGGGAAACGACCTGTTCTTGTGGCTGTGGAAACTCGGGAGAAAGGCGCTGGTTTTGTTGCTCTGCAAGCGGTGGACAGTGTTTCCAAAGTAACCGTTCGCCAATTTCTTGCCAAGCACCTGAAAGATGGCCAGACGGTAAAAACAGATGCCTTGCCAGCGCTTAACGCTGTCGGAGAGACGCAAGATCATCAAAAAAAGGTGACCCCGCCTGAACAGGCATCGGTGTGGTTGCCCATGGTCCACATTACGATCGGCAACCTGAAAACATTTATCAACGGCACATTTCACGGTGTTTCTTCCAATTGTCTCCAAGAATACCTCGACGAATTTTGTTACCGCT
Organism: uncultured delta proteobacterium; assembly: GCA_963733595.1. Classification (GTDB taxonomy): domain Bacteria; phylum Desulfobacterota; class Desulfobulbia; order Desulfobulbales; family Desulfobulbaceae; genus Desulfobulbus. The sequence continues at coordinate 254,370 of CAVTDN010000011.1, forward strand.
TTAATCGGAGGTTCTGGGAACCACAACTGCCTCTACGTTTACTCAATGCATGCCTCGCTCATGTACCCATTAGGATTGCTGAGTTTCATACATAGCCACGATGAGTTATGACATGAAGCGGATTCGGCTGCTGCCGGTTGAGACGAGCGTTTTTACGTACCGGGGAGAGACGCTTGAATTGCCGAAATTTAATACAAGGCCGTTGCATGACAAGTACGAATACATCGCGGCTCGGCAGGTCATGCAGAAAAATATGACCGTTGATGAGTATAAAAAGGTCATATTAAAACATTTTCCGAGCTAAAAGTATCGATTAACCGGAGCCATCTGGGCCGACAAACCTGCAAGGACGTTCAAACGTCCTTGCAGGTTTTTTTTTGTGCAAAGCCTGTCGAGCAGCATAGAGGCGCAGGAATTAAAAGAGATTACTGTGGCAATTTCGAGAGTTACTGCTTCCACCACACATGAGTAACGTAGGCCAGACAGCCTACCGATACGATGGTAAAAACAAAAACATAGTTGCTAAAATATTCATGCCAGGAAGATCCGATCGCTATTCCCAATGTCAATAGACCCACTTTAAATAAACCTGCCTGCCACCATTTCAACGTGAACGTTTTAAATGGATTAATGTTGCCTCCGTTCCGTAGGATCACTCACCTCTGAGCTATCCTGTTCAATGCCTATAACCACCATGGCCATAATGACCGCCGTATCCATGATAACGGCCACCGTAGTAACCGTGGTAGTATCCTCCGTAGAATCCGAATGGGTAAAATCCGAACGGGTACAAATACGGTCTGGCGTACGGATAGTAGTATGGGTAATAATTGCTGCCATAGTTGTATCTGTTGTAATAATATGGATCGCCGTAATAGGGAGCAACCACGCAGCTGCTGCAGACGAAGAGCAATGCCACTATAAGCAAACGCAGTTTCATGTCTCGACCTCCATGCCAGTGGGTTTCATTTACGGGCTTGCCTGTGGATCAGCATATATTATAGATAATAAGCATCTACTGTGATGCAAGATAGAGTCGTCTTTCTCAGGGCTTAACGGCAGAATGGCGACGCCTAATCCTGAAGATCGTCATGACCTGTCACCCCTGGGATTTTTCCGTGATATTTGCCTGGTTGAAATCGTGTACATTCTTGATATTACGTTTTAATCTTTGCGCATAAGCTTGTACACATTGAGAAAATGCGCTGCACAAAATGAAAAATGGTCACCACCCACCGCCTGTGCCGAACGGATACAGCCAACCCCACCCTTCCCACCTGTAGCATCACCGGGGGCACCGATTGGCTAGCATATTCGTCGACGCAGTGCCGAAGTGGCGGAATTGGTAGACGCGCTAGGTTCAGGGTCTAGTGGGCGTACGCTCGTGGAAGTTCGAGTCTTCTCTGGTCATGTTGATAAAAAACCCTGTTTGCCGGCCGAATGATTATCCGCTACAATAGCAATATCGTTTTGCCTTTCCTCATCGTTTGATCACCAGCCAGCGGAGGTTTACATGGACCAGCAGACAGTCGACCCGGCCAACAGTCACGCCTACTCCTCTATTTTCCAGGGGACCGGGGTCGAGGATTTCAAAAAGTGCATCCAACACCACCTGATGAGCTTCCAGGGCCGCGACCCGGATCGGGCCGGCGATCAGGACGTCTACCGGGCGCTTTCCTATGCCCTGCGCGACGTGCTGATGGAAAAATGGATCAAAACCCAAAAGACTTTTTATGCCGGTAAGATGAAGCGGGTCTATTACCTCTCGCTGGAATTCCTCGTCGGCCGCTCGCTCGGCAACGCCCTCATCAACATGGGGCTGATGGATGAAATCACCCAGGCTCTGGAACAGCTGGGGTATGATCTGGAAAGGCTACGGGAGTGTGAGGAGGACGCGGCCCTGGGCAACGGCGGCCTCGGCCGGCTCGCCTCCTGTTTCATGGATTCGATCGCCACCATGAAGATTCCGGCCTACGGCTACGGCATCCGCTACGATTTCGGCCTCTTCAATCAGAAAATCGTCGACGGCTATCAGGTGGAAACCCCGGACAGCTGGCTGCGGCTCGGTTCGCCCTGGATGTATGAGCGCACTTCCTTCATGTACCCGGTACAGTTTTACGGCCACGTCACCGCCACCACCGACAAGCACGGCCGTTACCGCGCCCGCTGGACCAACACCGAAATCGTCATGGCCATGGCCTGCGACATGCTGGTACCGGGTTTCAATAACGATCACGTCATCAACATGCGCTTGTGGTGCGCGAAAGCCTCGCGGGAACTGGATCTGCGTTCTTTCAATGCCGGCGACTACATCTTTGCCGTGGAGAGCAAGGTCAAATCCGAGACAATTTCGAAGGTCCTCTATCCCAGCGACGACATCAGCGAGGGCCAGGAACTGCGCCTCAAACAGCAGTATTTCTTCGTGGCCGCCACCTTCCAGGACATCCTCCGCCGCTACCGCAAGGAAAACGAGACCTTTGACGATTTCTCCAACCAGGTGGCAGTGCAGCTCAACGACACCCATCCTTCGATTGCCATCCCCGAGCTGATGCGGCTGCTGCTCGACATCGAAGGTCTCGGCTGGGAACAGGCCTGGGACATCAGCGTCCGGACCTTTGGATACACCAACCACACCCTGATGCCCGAGGCCCTGGAGACCTGGCCGGTGGACATGCTGGGCCGGGTACTGCCGCGCCACCTGGAGATCATCTACGAGATCAACCGGCGCTTTCTCGAGGAGGTGGCCATCCGCTACCCCGGCAACCAGCGCAAGATCCAGGAGATGTCACTGATCGACGAGGGGCCGGTGCGGCGCGTGCGCATGGCCAACCTCGCCATTGTCGGCAGCCATTCGGTCAACGGTGTCGCCGCCCTGCACAGTGAGCTGCTGAAAAACTACCTGTTCCGCAATTTTCATGAGATGTACCCCAACCGGATCAACTCCAAAACCAACGGCATCACGCCCCGCCGCTGGCTGTTGAAGTGCAATCAGAACCTGGCCCAGCTCATCGGCGAAAAGATCGGCTACGATTGGGCGGTCGACCTCGACAAGCTCCGCGGCCTCGAGGCCTATTGCGACGACCCGGTTTTTCACCAGCGCTGGCAGGCGGTGAAACTGGTCAACAAAAAACGGCTCGCCAAAATTATTGCCGCTGAATGCAACATTGTCGTCGACCCGAACTCCCTGTTCGACATCCAGGTGAAACGGATCCATGAATACAAACGCCAGCTGCTCAACGTGCTGCACGTCATCCACTTTTATCAGCGGCTGCTCACCCGGCCCGACGAGACGGTGACGCCACGCACCATCGTCTTTGCCGGCAAGGCGGCACCTTCCTACCACAAGGCCAAACTGATCATCAAATTGATCAATTCGGTGGGGGCAGTGGTCAATAACGATCCCCGGATCGGGGACCGGCTGAAGGTGGCGTTCATCCCTAACTACTGCGTCTCGCTGGCGGAACGAATCATCCCGGCCGCCGACCTCTCCGAGCAGATCTCCACCGCCGGCACCGAGGCCTCAGGCACCGGCAACATGAAATTCGCCCTCAACGGCGCCCTGACCATCGGCACCCTGGACGGGGCTAACATCGAAATTCGAGAAGAGGTGGGCGCGGAAAATATTTTTATCTTCGGCATGACCGCCGAGGAGGCCGAGTACGAAAAGAAATGCAAGTCGCGTAAACCCTGGCAGGTGTACGAAAGCAATCCGGCGGTGAGTGCAATAATCGATGCCATCGGCGGCGGCGCGTTCAGCAACGGCGACACCGAACTGTTCCGGCCGCTGGTCAATGACCTGCTCAGCGAAAACGATCCCTATCTGCTGCTGCTCGATCTCGAATCCTACCTCCAATGCCAGCAGTTGGTGGGCGAAGTCTACGCCGACCGGGCCACCTGGACCAGACGCTCGATCCTCAATGTGGCCCGGATGGGCAAATTCTCCAGCGACCGGACGATCAAGGAGTATGCGGAAGAGATCTGGGGAGTGAAGGTCGGGGAATAAGAAAAGTGGGGTGGAGCTTGCAGGTGAGTTGACCTGCCCACGCAGGTCAACAGATAGGTTCTGTTATTTCCTGATAAAGCAGTCGCCGTAATGCTTGAGCTCGGCGATGGACTCGCGAATGTCCTCATGGGCCAGATGATGGCATTCCTTGATAAACTTGGGCAGATCCGGGGCCCAACGCAGAGCCAGCTCTTTGAGGGTGCTGACGTCGATGTTGCGGTAATGAAAATAACTTTCCAGCTCCGGCATGAAACGGGCGAGGAAGCGACGATCGTGCCAGACCGAATTACCGCACATGGGTGAGACCCGATTGCTCACCCACTGCTTGAGGAAATCCAGGGTCTCCAACTCGGCCTGACGGCAGGTGTGGGCGCTACGGCGAACGCGGTCGATCAGGCCGGACTCGCCGTGATGCTGACTGTTCCAGGGGTCCATAGCGGCAAGGATCTCTTCGGGCTGGTGAACGGCAATGACCGGCCCGTCGGCAAGAATCTCCAGGTGGGAATCGGTGATCACCGTCGCCACTTCCAGAATCTTGTCGGTAAAGGGATTCAATCCGGTCATCTCCAGATCGATCCACACCAGATTGCCGTCGTCTTTCATCGGATTCCGATCCTTTCAGCTCCGTCGAACCAGGCCGAACTCCCGCCCTTCGTTTCACTGGACCACAGCTCGGTTCTCAGTTCAACCTTTTTCCCGTTTTTCCGTCGAAGGTGCCGCCTGCTGGGGCCGCGGTTTACCCCGGTACGGCCGCCCGGTTTATTTGATCCGGCCGGCGCTGCCCAAAACCGCACTGTTCTTGTGCATGACCATGGCAATCAGCTCGTCGCGGGCCGGCCCAAGGTATTTCCGGGGATCGAATTCGCCCGGCTTCTCAGCGAAAATCTTGCGGATAATGGCGGTCATCGCCAGGCGGCCGTCGCTGTCGATGTTGACCTTGCAGACTGCGGAGGCCGCGGCACGGCGCAACTGCGCCTCGGGAATACCGGCGGTGTTGTCCATCTTACCGCCGTACTGGTTGATCATCTCGACGTGGGTGCGGGTGACGGAAGAAGCGCCGTGCAGGACGATGGGGAATCCGGGCACCCGCCGCTCAATCTCCTCCAGGATGTCGAAGCGCAGGGGCGGCGGTTCCTCGCCGGGCTGGAGTTTGAATTTATAGGCCCCATGCGAGGTGCCGATGGAAATGGCGAGGCTGTCAACCCCGGTCTCCGCAAGAAACCGCTCGACTTCCTCCGGTCGGGTATAGGAGGAATGCTCGGCGCTGACTTCATCCTCGATCCCGGCCAAGACCCCAAGTTCAGCCTCCACCGTCACCTCGTGGGCCCGGGCGTATTCCACCACCTGACGGGTGAGGGCCACATTCTCAGCAAAGGAGTGGTGGGAGGCATCGATCATCACCGAGGAAAAGCCGGAATCGATGCAGTCCTTGGCCAATTCAAAACTGGAACCGTGATCGAGATGGAGGGCGATGGGGACGGCCAGGCCGGTTTCCTGCGCCAGTTCCACGGCGGCGGCGGCCATGTGCGGCAGAAAAGAGGTGCCGATATAGCTGCGGGCACTGCCCGAGACCTGGAGAATCACCGGCGAAGCCGATCGGGCGCAACCGATAACGATTGCCTGCAATTGCTCCATATTATTGAAATTGTAAGCGGGAACCGCAAACTGCTCTGCCATGGCCCGTTGAAACATAGCCTTGGTATTGACCAGCCCGAGTTCGGTAAAATGATATTTTTTCATGGCACTCTTCTCCGGGAGGAAGGAAAGGATCGAAGGAATAACCAGTGCAAACGGCACCCAGCCGAAATCACATTTTCAGAAAACACAATAAAAAGAATACACCAAAATACGGTAAAAGTTGAGGGAAAACCGATAGTTTTCTGCTCAACCACTGAAAAGAAGGGGAAAGGCCTTGCCGCCGGCGGCTCTTCCCCGTCGCCGGGCCGCATCCCGTTTCCCTGGCCCGCAAAATTACAGTGGTCAACCCATGAGAAATATGGCAGAACTAGCGCCAATGAACAGCAAAGCGGACAGGACTGTTCGCTGAAATCATCCTCAGCTGAAGATGAAAGTCGGCCAAAGGGGCACCCGGCATCTCCCCCCTGACAAGGCATCGGAGCGACATGACCACAACCAGCAATGGCCAAACCTATGACGTCATTATCGTTGGCGGAGGACCGGCCGGACTGTTTGCCGCTTACTATCTCAGTGAGCATTCCTCGCTCCGGGTGCTGCTGATCGAAAAAGGGAAGGCTCCCTTGAAGCGCACCTGCCCGATCGGCGAGCAGGGCTGCATCCATTGTCAGCCTTGCAACATCCTCTGCGGCATCGGCGGCGCCGGGCTCTTTTCCGACGGCAAACTCAATTTCATCCACAAACTGGGCAAGACCGACCTGACCCAGTTCCTCGGCACGGCCGAGGCCTGCGGCCTGATCGACGAAACCGAGGCTATCTTCAACCGTTTCGGCATGGACGGCCAAGTATATCCCACGGACATGGAAACAGCCCATGCCATCCGTAAAGAAGCGCGGAAAAACGGCATCGACCTCCTGCTCATCAGGCAAAAACACCTCGGCAGCGACAACCTGCCCCGGCATATCGACGCCATGGCCCGCTCCATCAAGGACAAAGGGGTAACCTTTCACCACTCCGAGGCGGTCAAGGACATCCTCGTGCACAAGGGCCGGGTGACAGGTGTGGTCACCGAGCGAGGCACCTACCATGCACCCCATGTCATCCTGGCACCGGGACGGGTCGGGGCCGAGTGGGTGGCCGGGATAGCGAGCCGCAACGGCATCCGGGTCTCGCAGCGCGGCATCGAGGTCGGCGTGCGGGTCGAGGTCCACAACGATATCATGCAGGATCTCTGCAAGGTCATCTATGACCCGACCTTTTTTATCCGCACCTCCAAATACGACGACCAGACCCGCACCTTCTGCACCAACTTCGGCGGCTATGTCGCCTTGGAAAATTACCAGGATTTTGTCTGCGTTAACGGTCACGCCCTGATGGATCAAAAATCGGAGAACTCCAATTTCGCCTTTCTTTCCAAGGTAGTGCTGACCGACCCGGTGGAGGACAATCAGGCTTACGGCGAGTCCATCGGCAAACTGGCGAGCCTGATCGGCGGCGGCAAGCCGATTCTGCAACGCTATGGCGATCTTAAACGCGGCCGGCGCTCCACCTGGAACCGCATCCGCAACAGCACCATTGAGCCGACCCTGAAAAACGTGGTCTGCGGCGATATCGCCATGGCTCTGCCGGAACGCATTCTCACCAACCTGGTCGACGGCCTGGAACAGCTCAACTTGATTATTCCCGGCGTCGCCAATGACGAAACGCTGCTCTATGCCCCGGAAATCAAATTCTTTGCCACGCAGGTGGAAACAGACCATAACCTGGAAACCGCTGTCCAGGGACTTTTTGTCGCCGGAGACGGACCCGGCGTGGCGGGCAATATTGTTTCCGCTGCCGCCACAGCCCTGATCTCGGCCAAGGCTATTATCACCAGTCGCCCACAGGGAGCACCCGCATGAATAGAACCCCTATCCATACCGACAAAGCCCCGGCCGCAGTCGGCCCCTACTCCCAGGCGATCGCCACCGATTCCCTGCTGTTCACCTCGGGGACGATTCCCATCGATCCGCAAACCGGCACCATTCCCGAGGGCAGCATCGAAGATCATGCCCACCGGGTCTTCCGCAACCTCGGCGCTGTTGCCGAGGCCGCCGGTACCACCCTGGACAAGGCGATCAAGGTGACCGTGTTTCTGACCGACATCGCCCATTTCAGCCGGGTCAATACGGTCTACGCCCAATATTTCAAGGAACCGTATCCGGCCCGAAGCGCTGTCCAGGTTGCCGCCCTCCCCCTTGGCGCGGCTATCGAGGTCGAGGCGATCATCGCCCTGTAGACAACCCGGGCAGGTGACCATCACCTGGCCACAATGACCGCAAACGAGGTTCCCCCATGCTGCTTAACGCTCTCCTTGCCTGGCTGGGCATGATGGTGCTTGCCATCCTCAATGGCGGCCTGCGTGAGCGCCTGTACAAACCCCGCCTTGGCGATCTGGCCGCCCATCAGTTGTCCACCTTCCTCCTTTTGCTTCTGTTCACCGTCTATTTCCTGATCCTGGCCGCAGTCTGGCCCCTGACTTCCGCCACCGAGGCATGGACAATCGGCACGATCTGGCTGATACTGACCCTGGCCTTTGAATTTGGTTTCGGCCGGTTCGTTGCCGGCCACTCCTGGCATCACCTGCTGGCCGATTACAATCTGCTTGCCGGCAGAGTCTGGCTTCTTATTCCGCTGTGGGTCCTGATCGCACCGGCTCTTTTCCTTGTTCGCAGATAGCACCTTGCAGCACAATTCTTTCTTACGGGTAAGACGGCACCTGCCATCGCGCGCGGCGCTCGAGCTGAAATCGATCCACAAGACGATTCATCCTGTGACCAGGGCAAATAGAAACTCCCTGGCCTCAGGATGGAATTGCGCTTGAAGGAAACGGAAAAAAAAGGTTTGACAGCCTGATACTATTGCAATAGAAATTACGCACTTTGCGTCTCCTCTTTTTCATCCGCGCTGTCGGACGTCGTACCGAGCCGGAAAACGATGAAAAGGATGTGCACTATTGTTCTTTTCTGCAGGCGCAAGGGGTTCGAAACCAGCCAACTTCCCCTTGGCCTCTTTTGTTGCTGTAAATATCGCCAGACCCTGCGCAAGCGCTTTCTTATCACTCTGAAAAAAGGAGGAAACGGTGGCCTACGTATCCATTGATCTCACCAGCGCCGACGGAATTGCAACCCTGACCTTCAATCGCCCCAAAGCCCTCAACGCCCTGAACACTACCCTTCTCGAAGAGTTCGCCGATGCTCTCGACAAGATTAAAAAAGATGAGAGCATCCGGGTTCTGATTCTGACCGGCGCTGGCGAAAAGGCTTTTGTCGCCGGGGCTGATATCACCGAAATCGCTACCCTGACGCCGCTCGGCGCCAAAAAATTCGCCCAGTTCGGCCAAGATATTATCGGCACGCTCCAGAGCCTGGCTATTCCGGTGATCGCCGCAGTCAACGGCTACGCCTTGGGCGGCGGCTGCGAAATGGCCCTCGCCTGCGATTTCATCTATGCCTCGGAAAAGGCCATTTTCGGACTGCCGGAAATCACCTTGGGTGTCATTCCCGGTTTCGGCGGCACTCAGCGCCTGCCGCGCCTGATCGGTGCCAATCGTGCCAAAGAAATGATTTTTACCGGCAAACATCTGACCGCAGCTGAGGCCAGGGAAATTGGCCTGGTCAACAAGACCTTTGCACCGGAAGAGCTTATGACAGCGGTCAACGATGTCGCCCGCCTCATCGCCTCCAAGGGCAAGGCCTCCCTCTGCGCGGCCAAACAGACGGTCAGCCAGGGCTTAAATGCCGATCTGGCGACGGGACTCGGCATCGAACGAGACGCCTTTGCCCTCTGCCTGGCCAGCCCGGACGCCAAGGAAGGGACAGGCGCTTTTCTCGAGAAACGTAAACCGGTCTTTACCGGCGGCTTGAACAGCTAACCGCAGTGCGCTAACAGGAACAAAGGAGCGAGAGATCTATGAACGAGGTTGTAATTGTAAGCGGATGCCGGACAGCGGTCGGCGCCTTTGGCGGCAGCCTGAAAAGTACGCCTGTTGTCACCCTGGGAGCAGCCGTCATGCGCGAAACCCTGCGCAAAGCTGGACTCCGGCCGACCGCAAGTGCGGCTATGCGGGCAGTGGCACCGATCAAGCTCAAGGATCAGGGCCAGATCGAATTGGAGAAAAAATATGACGCCTGGGATGCCGCCGCCGCTGAGATTACGGTTGATGAGGTCATCATGGGCAACGTCCTCCAGGCCGGCCAAGGCCAGAATACCGCCCGCCAGGCTATGGTCCAGGCTGGAATCGCCAAAGAAACACCCGCCTTTACCATCAACAAGGTCTGCGGCTCAGGTCTCAAGGCCATTGCGCTCGGCGCCCAGTCGATCATGACCGGACAAGCCGAGGTGGTGCTGGCCGGCGGTCAGGAAAACATGAGCATGGTGCCCATGGCCCTGCCCAAGGCCCGCTGGGGCTACCGCATGGAACTCACCGGGATCGGCGAGATCTATGACCTCATGGTCTACGACGCCCTCTATGAGATTTTCTACGGCTACCACATGGGCGTTACCGCCGAGGCCATTGCCAAACTCTATGCCATCAGCCGCGAGGATCAGGACCGCCTCGCCGTGCTCAGCCATGCCCGCGCCCTGCAGGGTATCAAAGACGGCCTGTTCACGGAAGAAATCGTACCGATCCCGGTGCGGGCCGGCAAGCAGGAGGTCCTTTTTACGCAGGACGAACGGCCCATGGAGACGTCCATAGAAAAAATGGCCAAGCTGAAACCGGCCTTTGCCAAGGACGGCTCAGTGACGGCGGGAAATGCATCCGGCATCAACGACGGCGCTGCCGCCGTGCTCCTGATGAGTGCTGCCAAGGCCAAACAGATGGGCCTGAAGCCCCTGGTCACCATCGAGGGTTTTGCCTCCGGCGGCCTTGATCCCGCCTACATGGGCCTGGGACCGGTGCCGGCCATCCAGAAGGCCCTGAAGCTCTCCGGCCGCACCCTCGGCGATATCGACATGATCGAACTCAACGAGGCCTTTGCCGCCCAGGCCATCGGCTGCATGCTGGAGTTGGGCATCGATGTGGAAAAGCCCAACCAACTGGGCAGCGGCATTTCCATGGGCCATCCGGTCGGCTGCACCGGCGCCCGGCAGATGGTCACCGCCATGTATCAGATGCAGCGCCAGCAGTATGCCACCGGCCTGATCAGCATGTGCATCGGCGGCGGCATGGGCATGGCCATGGTGATCAGCAATAAATAATCCACCGGCTGGGTGCATCAGCCGGTTCAACATGTCTTCAGGGAAGGGAGAGCAGCAATGGAAGTAAAAACATTTGGAGTGATCGGCGCCGGTCAGATGGGTAACGGTATTGCCCAGGTTGCGGCTGCCAGCGGACTTTCTGTCATCATGAATGACATCAAGCAGGAGTTCGTTGACCGTGGCCTTGCCAACATTGCCAAGAATCTGCAGCGCAACGTCGACAAGGGCAAACTGGCCGCCGACGTGAAGGACAGCATCCTCGCCCGGATCAAAACCAGCGTTGATTTGAAGGATATGGCCGCCGCCGATTTGTGGTCGAGGCCGCTTCCGAGAACGAGGTCATCAAATTCAAAATCTTTGAGAACCTGGAAGAGATCTGCGCGCCGCATGCGATTCTCGCCTCCAACACCTCTTCCATCCCGATCGGCCGGATTGCCTCCCATACCAAGCGGCCGGACAAGGTCATCGGCATGCATTTCATGAACCCGGTGCCGGTGATGAAACTGGTGGAGGTGATCTGCGGCCTCGCGACCTCGGCCGAGACCCTGGAGACCACCTTGGCATTGACCAAGCGCATGGAAAAAACCCCGGCCCAATCCAACGATTTCCCGGGATTCATTGCCAACCGCATCCTCATGCCCATGATCAACGAGGCCGTCTTCTGCCTCTACCATGGAGTCGGCACCAAAGAAGACATCGACACGGTGATGAAACTGGGCATGAATCACCCCATGGGCCCGCTGGCCCTGGCCGATCTCATCGGTCTGGACACCTGTCTGGCGATTATGAACACCCTGCACCAGGGACTGGGCGACTCCAAATACCGCCCCTGTCCGCTGCTGCGGCAGTATGTCGAGGCCGGTTGGCTCGGACGCAAGAGCGGCAAGGGATTTTATTCCTACGAATAGGAGCCCCAAAAGCATGACCGATGCAATCGGTCGGGGTGGCAGACAACTCCGGCCCGCACCATGGCATCATCCCTAGAGGATCGATTGATGAGCGAACCGGCATTTCAGGATCAGTATCCCGACGATTATGCCCACTGCTACGGTTGCGGGCGGCTGAACACCGAGGGACACCATCTGAAAAGCTACTGGGACGGTGAGGAAACGGTCTGTCGCCACACCCCGGATCCGAAGTATACCGGCGGGTTTCCGGGATTTTTATATGGCGGCTTCATCGCCTCCCTGATCGACTGCCATGGCGCTGGAACCGCCGCTGCAGCCAAAGCCAGGGAAGACGGCAAGCCGATATCGCGTTTTGTCACCGCCTCGCTGAAGGTGGATTACCTGGCACCAACACCGATCAATACGGAGTTGGAGGTGCGTGGCAGGGTGGTGGAGATCAAAGGCAGAAAAGTGATCGTCGAGGTGACGGTGACCGCTGCCGGCACAACCTGCGCCACCGGTACCGCGGTCATGGTGCAGCTCAAAGACCAGAAGTAACGCTTTGACATTCCATGGAGAGAACGGTGCGCATCCCGTGATGCACCGACAAGACGGGACGCCGGTGACGGCTCACCTTGGGCTGGTGAACTGTCAGGCACAGGGGCATTGATTGCTTTGACTGATCAGAGCCAACGACTGAAGAAAACAACACAAGACTATCTTGGGGGTATGCGCACATGAATTTCGAGTTGACTGAAGAACAAAATCTGATCCGTGACATGGTGAGAAGCTTTGCCGAAACAGAAGTCGCACCGTCCGCACGTGAGCGGGACGAAGAGGAGCGTTTTGACCGGGCGCTGATGTACGATCGGCTCGGCGAACTGGGCCTAACCGGTATTGTTTTTCCCGGAAGAGTACGGCGGCGCCGGCGCTGATTACATCAGTTATGCCATTGCCGTTGAGGAACTGTCCCGTGTCTGCGGCTCGACCGGCGTCACCTTGTCGGCCCATCTCTCCCTGTGCGCCAACCCCATTTACATGTTCGGCACCGAGGAACAAAAACAAAAATTTCTCGTACCGCTGGCTAAAGGTGAAAAGTTGGGGGCCTTCGGCCTGACCGAGCCTTCCGCCGGCTCCGATGCGGGCGGCACCAAGACCACGGCCACCCGCGACGGCAGCGACTGGATCCTCAACGGTTCCAAAATTTTCATCACCAATGCCGGCGATGCCGAGACCTATGTTGTCCTTGCCCGGAGCGACAAGTCAGCAGAGAAACATCGCGGCATCAGCGCCTACATTGTCGAAAAAGGGACCCCCGGTTTCTCCTTTGGCAAGAAGGAAGCCAAAATGGGCATCCGCTCCTCACCGACCATGGAACTGGTATTCGAAAACTGCCGCATTCCCGGTGACAACCTGCTCGGCCAGGAGGGCCAGGGGTTCAAAGTAGCGATGAAGACCCTGGACGGCGGCCGTATCGGCATCGCCGCTCAGGCTCTTGGCATTGCCCAGGGTGCCCTTGACGCGGCGCTGGCCTACACCAAAGAGCGCGAGCAGTTCAACAAACCGATTGCTGCCTTCCAGGGCGTTTCTTTCCAATTGGCTGACATGGCCACCCAGATCGAGGCCGCCCGGCTGCTGATCTACAACGCCGCCTATCGTGCCAGCGCCGGCCTGTCCTATTCCCAGGAATCGGCTATGGCCAAGCTTTTTGCCAGCGAGACCGCCATGCGGGTCACCACCCAGTCGGTCCAACTCCACGGCGGTTATGGCTATACCCGCGAATTTCCGGTCGAGCGGATGATGCGCGATGCCAAAATCACCGAAATTTACGAGGGGACCAGCGAAGTCCAGCGTGTGGTTATCGGTGCGGCCTTGACCCGGTAACATCCCCACGGTCGCCTTGCGGCTGGGTGTATCAACCTGTTGATGATAAACAAGAAGAGAGTAGCGGCGCAAGCCGCCTCTCTTCTTCTGTGCACGATGGAACATCGTTGTTCGCTTTTGTGAAGGATAGGGGGCCTGGATGGAGTTTACCCGTGAAATCTATTGGAATGTCGGCCATGGGTTCGCCACCTTGGTGCCGATGTACGGCCTGTTGCTGGTGGCCTTGGCTGTCTTTGTGCTCGGATGGATAAAACGGATCAAAGTCTACCGCCTCGGGCAGCCCCTGGACCGGACTGATCAGCGAGGCGAACGAATCAAACACCTGATCGAGACGGTTCTTCTGCAGACCAAGGTTTTCCGGGTTCCAGGTGCCGGAACAGCGCATGCCCTCTTTTTCTGGAGTTTTCTGGTTCTCTTTATCGGCACCTCGCTGATTGTCGCCCAAGCGGATTTCACCGACCTTTTTTTCGGCATCAAGTTTCTCAAGGGAACCTTTTACAAACTGTTTTCCCTCACCCTGGACCTGGCCGGGCTGGTTGCCATCCTCATGCTGAGCGGGCTGCTGGTGCGCCGCTATCTGATCCGGCCGGAAGGTCTGCTGACCAAGGGCGACGACGCTCTCATGCACGGGCTGCTGTTCACCATCCTCATCACCGGATTTCTCATCGAGGGCGCCCGGATGGCGGTGACCGAGATGGGCACCCCCCTGGCCGCCTGGTCGCCGGTCGGGCTGGTGGTTGCCAAAATGCTTGCGGGTATCGGAGAACCGGAACTGCGTATCCTGCACACCAGCCTCTGGTGGTTTCATTTGCTGCTGGCGCTCGGCTTTATCGCCGTTATTCCCTCCTCCAAATTCCGCCATCTCCTCACGACCAGCGCCAACGCCTTCTTGGCTGATCGCGGCCCCACCGGCAAGTTGACCACGGTCAACCTGGAGGACGAAACCACCGAAAAATTCGGGGCCAACGAGTTAACCGACCTGCGCTGGAAGGACATTTTCGATGCCGACGCCTGCACTCTGTGTAAACGCTGCCAGGACCGCTGCCCGGCGCTACACCACCGGCAAGCCGCTCTCACCGATGAAATTGATCAACCAGATCGGTGATGTCGCCTTCACTGATTCCGGGGCCAATCTCATCGATACCATCGGTCGCGACGCCATCTGGGCCTGCACTACCTGCCGGGCCTGCCAGGACATTTGCCCGGCTTCGATCGAACATGTCAATAAGATCATCGAGATGCGACGGAATCTGGTGCTGATGGAAGGAGAGTTTCCTGGCGAAGAGGTCATGGCCGCCATGGAACAGACCGAAGTCAACGGCAACCCTCTGGGCATGGGCTACGCCTCCCGCGGCGACTGGGCCGAAACACTGGGCATCAAGCCCCTGGCCGATGATCCCGAGGTGGACGTGCTCTACTTTGTCGGCTGTTACGCCTCGTTTGACAAACGCAACATTGCCGTGGCCAAGAGCTTTGTCAAACTCTGCCAGGCAGCCGGCGTGAAAGTCGGCATCCTCGGCAAGGAAGAGAAGTGCTGTGGTGAGCCCATGCGCAAAATGGGCAACGAGTATCTCTATCAAACCCTGGCCATGGAGACAGTGGAGACTCATCAAGGGCTATGGCGTATCCACGATTGTCACCACCTGTCCGCACTGCTTCAACACCCTGGCCAAGGATTACCGCGACTTCGATTTTGCTGTCACTGTCCTGCCCCATGCCGTTTTCCTTGAACAGCTGGTGGCTTCCGGCAAACTGCCGCTCAAGGCCGAGGCCTTTACCTGCACCTACCACGACTCCTGTTATCTGGGGCGGCATAACGACATTTACGATGCCCCGAGAAACCTGATCCGGACGGCGGGCGGCAGGATAGCCGAGATGGCCAAATGTCGCGATCAGGCTTTATGCTGCAGCGCCGGCGGTGGCCGCATCATGGCCGAGGAAAACCTCGGCGAACGGATCAATATCAAACGGGTGCAGATGGCCGTGGCCACCGGGGCTGATCAACTGCTGTCCAACTGCCCCTTCTGCCTGACCATGTTTGAGGACGGCGTCAAAGGCGCCAATGTCGAGGAACAGCTGCGGCCCAAAGATATCGCCGAGATTCTCGCCGAACGGTTGTGAGAATCGCGCACATATTTTATAGTGACCAACCTACTATCTAGTCAGACTGCTGGAGGAGAGCGATGAACATACTGATCTGCATCAAACAGGTTCCAGACATGGAATCCAAATTCAAGATCAACAGCGAGGGCAACTGGTACGACCGGGGTGACCTTGCCTGGCGCATGAACGAATATGACGAGTACGCCGTCGAGCAGGCCGTGCGCTTGAAGGAACAAGTGAAAGAAGCCGATCTGACCGTGCTCTGCATCGGACCGGATCAGGTGACCGAAACCATGAAAAAAGCCCTGGCCATGGGCTGCGACCGTGGCGTGCACATCGCCGACGCCGACTCCTACAAGCGGGAGCCGATTGAAATAGCCTCAATGATCGCCGGTTTTGCCAAAG
Organism: uncultured delta proteobacterium; assembly: GCA_963733595.1. Taxonomy (GTDB): domain Bacteria; phylum Desulfobacterota; class Desulfobulbia; order Desulfobulbales; family Desulfobulbaceae; genus Desulfobulbus. Next base: position 270,528 of record CAVTDN010000011.1, read on the forward strand.
ACAAAAATTTCGACATCATTTTCACCGGCATGCAATCGCAGGACCGCGGCAGTGCCCAGGTGGGCGTCATGGTCGCCGAACTGCTGGGTATCCCAGCGGTCTCCACCATTGTCGGCTTTGCCTATGACAACGGCACAATCAACCTCAAGCGCGAACTGGAAGGCGGCAGCAAGGCCCTGGTCACAGCCACCACCCCGGTTGTGCTCACTTGTCAACTCGGCCTGAACACACCGCGCTACCCCACCCTGCCCAACATCATGAAGGCCAAGAAAAAGGAACTGCTGACCATGGCACCCGACGCCGGTGGCATCGGTCCCCGTCAAGAGACGGCGGCCTTCTATTTTCCGGAGAAAAAGGGCGGCGGCATTGTGCTTGAGGGTGATGTTCCCGTACTGGCCGACAAACTGATCCAGCTGCTCAAAGAGAAAACCGGCATTTTGGCCTAGGAGACACCCATGAAGACCTTACTTGTGGCGGAATTCCGCGAAGGAAAACTGCGTGCCGAATATACTCAACTGATTGCCTTTGCCCAACAGCAGCAGACCGAAGCCGTCATGTTTCTGGTGGGAAGCAACAATGACCTGCCCCGCTTCAGCGGCACACTCTATCTGGCCGACGTTGCCCAATACGGCGAATATAACCCCACCGTGCACAAGCAGCTGCTGCTTGACGTCATCGCCAAAGAACAACCGGAGCAGATCGTCTTTTTACATTCCTCCTACGGCTGGGATCTCGCCCCCCGGATCGCCGTGGCCCTCAAGGCTGCCCAAATCGCCGAGGTCATCGCCATTGAGGACGGCCTGCCGGTCATCCCGGTGTGCAACGCCAAATTGCGGCGCAAGATCAAGGCTTCAACCGCCCAGGCCGTCCTGACGCTTCAGGCAGGGGCCTTCAGCATGGACGAGGAAGCGGCAGGCACCCCGGCTGTGACTGCGATCGAGACAGGAGTCAGCGGCAAGGTGCAGTGTACCGGTTATGAGGCAGCGAAGACTGAAGGGGTTGACCTGACCAAGATGGAGGTCATCGTCAGTGCCGGCCGCGGTGTGGGCAAACCGGAAAATGTTGCCTTGGTCCAGGCCCTGGCCAAGGCTCTGGGCGGCGAATACGGTGCCAGCCGGCCGGTGGTCGATGCCGGGTGGGTCGATCACAATCGCCAGGTCGGCACCACCGGCAGCACGGTTACGCCGAAGCTGTATGTGGCGTGCGGTATCTCCGGCGCAATCCAGCACCTTGCCGGGATGAAAAAATCGGATTTTATCGTGGCGATCAACACCGACAAGGACGCCCCCATCGGCGAGGTGGCCAATGTGCTGGTTGTGGCCGATCTCAAGCAGTTCCTCCCGGTCCTGACCGAAAAGCTCAACGCCCGGTAGAGTGGGGCGACAGCGCACCTCTCTTTTCATACCGCATCATGCTCTCGCGCAGATTGGCAACAGTCTGCGCGTTTTTCTTTTTCGCCCCCCTGTTTATCTCAGAGCAGTTTCGCCCCCAGCGGCACCGGCCGATCCGGCACGCAGAGAACGACATCCCGGTTCTCATTCTCAAAACCCGTGACGAGACACTCTGACATCAGTGGCCCAATCTGTTTCTTTGGAAAGTTGACCACGCCGACTACCTGGCGGCCGACCAGCTCCTCCGGGCAATAGAGGGTCGTGATCTGGGCACTTGATTTCTTCACCCCGATCTCCGGACCGAAGTCGACATGAAGGATATAGGCAGGTTTATGGGCTTCAGCGAAGACCTCTGCTTTGATGATGAGTCCGACTCGAAGTTCCACCTTGGCGAACTCATCCCAGTTGATTGTTTCCATGTTTCTCTCTCCAAAAGAACAATGGCTGGCAACGCATGGCCGGATCGCGAACAACCACATCCAGTGATTAAACCCTGTCGGGCCAGGTAGTTTAAAAAAAGAGCCGCCTCCCCCTGTGGGGCGACGGCTCAACCTGCAATGCAATTGTGGGAAAAGCGGTCAGGCTTCGACGACCTCGATACCTTCCAGTTTCCAATCTTGGGTCCGGACCGGCCTTGCCCAAGTCCATTGTTCAGCGAATTTTACCGGTTCGGTCATACTGCCTTCCACCAGCGCGCCTGTTTTGTCATCAACGGTATAGTCAAGCAGATTGGCAGTAAACAAAACGGTGACAAAATCCTCGCCATTGTCGCTGCCGGCAGCCACGATCTCCACCTTGCGAATGGCTATACTTTCCAGCTTATTGCTGTGGCCCAGCTCCTGCATCCGCGCAAAATGGCGCTCATATTCAGCGGCCAATTGACTGCCCAGCAGATGCCGATAGGAGGCGAGATCACGACGCATCCATCCGGCCTGCACCTTGAAAAATACATCCGAAGCCACTTCAAGGAAATATTTCTCGTCGAATCCAGGGTCGGTCAGGCGGAGCACAGCCACCCCCTGTTCCACAGAATGTGCTTCCCGAATCGGCGGTATCGGGGGAAGAACAGCACTCCCGCCAAAAGCACCCTGGCCAGCCTGGAATTCGTTGGGATCGGGCGGCGGTTGGTAGCCCGGTGCCGAAGGTCCTGGAGGCCGATTGGCAAAACGTTTATAGAGGAAATAGCCGACACCACCAAGCAGAAGCAACGGCAGGATACCCATGCCGCTGCCGCTTGCACCAAAAAGACTGCCAAAGAGCAAGCCACCAATGGCACCACCGAGCAGGCCACCCATGAGACCTCGTCCGAATCCGCCGGGTTGCTGCGGCATCTGCTGTTGCCGTTGCTGACCGAACTGGCTGGGCGCCTGCTGGGGCGAAGGCTGGCTGGAGGGACCGCTGAACGAGCGACCTCCAGATTTGGATCGGGCATCGGCATAATCCGCTGATACCCCTGCCTCTATAAAGACCAGTGTGAAAAAAACGAGCAGAAAGGGGGTACATCGTTTCATAAATGCAAGCATAATCAGTCTTCCGTACCTACAGTGGGCTGAAGTAAAAATTATTTCGCCGGGGCTGCAGGGACTTTCCTGCCATCGATAAAGCCCTGACAACTATAAACTAGGTATAGTTTAATGATGACGCGTCCATTGTCAAGGCATTCCGGTTGACGTGGGAAACGCAAATACCCCTTCCGCCTTCGATGATTCAACCTGCATGCGCATCCGGATGCCAACCACATGAACCGTGAAGACCTGTTCAAGGTGGATCTGATCCCGATTGGAACTGGAGCGCCCGAGCAACTGGACGCCCTGGCACTTGTCCTCTCGGCTGTCGGAATTGATTATTGGCATGATCATGACACGGGTCAATTGCTGGTAACCCCCGATGATGCTCCAATCCGCCCTGTTCCACCTGAACCAGTATCGCCAGGAAAACCGCAACTGGCCACCTCCGCGAACACCACGTCAGCCCCTGTCCGGACAAGCACAGCCGACCCTGCCCATGATGCTGTTGCTTGCCCTCTTTTTTCTCCACACCGGCCAGTGGTCGGCAGGCAGCAGCTGGTTCACGCAGGGAGCAATCGACAGTGCTGCCATTTTGAAGAACAATGAATGGTGGCGCCTGATCACGGCTCTTACCCTCCATGCCGATCTCTCCCATTTGCTCGGCAACTGTCTCATCGGTGGCCTGGTCATCCATTTGCTGGGCAGGATGGTTGGCTACGGGCAAGCCTGGCTAGCGGTGATTGTCACCGGGTCAATCGGTAATCTCTGCAATATCGTTTTCCGGCAGCACCCCCATCTTTCGGTGGGATTGTCCACCTCGGTCTTCGCGGCCATCGGCCTGCTGACCGGCCTGCAACTCGGCAGAGCTGCGGGCCGCTCGTACAAAGAACTGTTGCTGCCACTGGGAGCAGGGGCCGGGCTCCTTGCTTTTCTCGGCAGTGAAGGGACACAGACCGACCTGGGCGCCCATTTTTTCGGCTTTGTCAGCGGTATCGGTTGCGGCTGGCTTGGTGAGCGCACCGGCTTAATCGGACGGTTGCAGAACCCGGCAGTGCAACCTCTCCTCCTCTTCCTGGCCTTGGCACTGCTCATCCTCGCCTGGATGCTGGCGCTTCATTGAACATCGATCGTTCTCACTCTGGCCTGCCGATGCAGTGGGGAGGAAATGCCTGCTCAGTTCCGATCTTGTTTGACCTTACCGTCCGGAGTGCATACTATGTTGGAGTTTAACTTTCGCTGCACTGAATGGACCTTGCCGAATCCATTCTCCTGTGGCTGTCAGATCAACCATTTTTGATCGTAACCAACGGAGCCGTATCCATGCCGATGAATGAACAACCGCCCTGGGGGCAGAAAAAAAAGCCGTCCGGGCCGGAAGATATCCTTGCCATTCTTCTCCAGAAGATCAGAGACTTCTTTGCTGAAAAGGGGCAAAAACCAACACCGGGCGGACCCAGCGGTCCTCCCGTCGAGGAGCAATCAAACCTTTTTTCCGGTGCTGGAAAAATTTTCGCTATCGCGACAGCGGTCATGATCCTCCAGATCGCTTTTTCCAGCTTCTACACCATCAAACCGGGCGAGGCCGGAGTCATACTCCGTCTCGGAAAATATAACCGCACATCTCAATCCGGTCTCCATTTCAAAGTGCCGTTTATAGAAGAACTGAATAAAGTCGATGTTGAAAGTGTCCGGAAAGAGGAATTCGGATTCCGTACCCGCATGCCGGGTGTCAACAGCTCCTTTGACCGGAAAGGCTTCGGCATGGAAGCGCTCATGCTGACCGGCAACAAGGACGTCATCGATGTTGCCTGGATCGTTCAATATAAGGTGAGCGATCCGGTAAATTTTCTTTTCAAGGTTCGCGACGTTGCCCAGATGGTTCGAGACGCTGCGGAAACCGTCGTCAAGCGGATTGTCGGTAATATGGATTTTGATTATGTCCTCAGCAACCGTGAACTCCTGGCCGCCAGTGCCAAAAAAGAACTCCAGAGCCAGATGGATCGGCTCCAGTGCGGCATCACTCTGGTTACGCTCCAACTGCTGGATATCAACCCGCCCGAACAGGTGAAGGCTGCCTTCAACGAGGTCAACGAGGCGGATCAGGATATGAAACGCCTGATCAACGAGGCGGAAGAAACCTACAACAAGGTTATCCCCAAGGCTGGCGGCAGCGCCAAACAGATTATTGAAGAGGCCCGAGGTTATGCTGCAGAGCGAATCAATCGGGCCAATGGTGAAACCAATCGGTTCAAGGCGATCGTCAAGGAATACCAGGGGGCGGAAGAGGTCACCAGACAACGGATGTATCTAGAGGCCATGCAGGAGATCATCCCCCAGGTCGAGCATGTCTATATCATGGACAAAAACCAGCAGAATATTTTCCCCCTGCTCGATCTCTCCAGGAAAACGGGCAAAGAGCCTTCAGCAACCCAGGCAAAATAATACCCTCTCTTGCGGGTCTCACTGTTCTTAGAATTCTTTTAGAGATACGACCAAATGCAAAAAATACTTCGTTTCATCATACTGCTCATCATCGGCGCCGCCGCCATCACTCTTTGGGACGGCTTCTTTATTCTCCCCGAGGGCCAGCAGGCTGTCATCACCCAGTTTGGAGCACCGGTCGGCAGTTCCTTGACCGAAGCCGGGCTGAAATTCAAAACGCCCTTCATCCAGCAAGTGCAGTATTTCGACAAAAGGATATTGACCTGGAACGGTGATCCCAACCAGATCCCGACCAATGACAAGACCTTCATTTATATGGAGAATACCGCCCGCTGGCGCATAGCTGATCCCCTGCGTTTCCTCCAGGCAGTCGGTACGGAAAAGAGGGCGATGACCCTGCTGGACGACATCCTCGACGGGACGGTGCGAGACATGGTCAATAAGAACAACCTGATCGAAATTATTCGCAGCTCGGATTGGTCACCGGATTTCATGGCCGCTGTCGTCGAGTCAAGGGATATGGTCCTTCCTCCCAAAGTGGGCAGGGACAAAATCAGCCAGATGGTGCTGGACGACGCCTCCAAGATTACACCGCAATACGGCATCGAGTTGATGGACATCATGTTCAAGCGGGTCAACTATATCGAATCGGTCCGCCTGAAGGTCTATGACCGGATGATTTCCGAACGAAAACGGATCGCCGCAGAAAAACGCTCGACCGGCGAGGGCCGCAAGGCGGAGATTCTGGGCAGGGTGGACCGTGAACTGCAAGAAATCACCTCGGCGGCCCAGCGAGAGGCCACTGAAATCCGCGGTAAGGCTGATGCCGAGGCTACGCGTATCTACGCGCAGGCCTACGCTAGCAATCCCGAATTCTATGCCTTCCAAAAAAGCCTCGAAAGTTACCGCAACATCATCAACAAGAACTCCTCGCTGGTGCTCTCCGCCGACTCCGACCTTTTTCGCTACCTGGAAAATCAGAAGGCTCGGAAGTAACAGAGACAGCGCCGCCCTTTCTATTTGCACGAAAAAAAGGAGTCGGAGGCCAAGGCCTCCGACTCCTTTAGTATACCCAGACCGGACGGTGCGATATTCGCCCCCCCGACAGGTGAAGCACTTTTACTCGAAGACATTCTCCGGATCGTCCTCGGCAAAGCTTGGACGCTGCTCCTGGGAATACGGAATCCTCCCCCGCTCCTCGAGAAGCGCCTCGAACTGCAGCAGCTCCTCTTCTGAACTGATCGAATCCAGCCCAAGCTGTTCATAACGGCAGTCGCAATGAATGAGCTGTCCGCCGCACCAGGGGCAGAGTTCCACCGGACATCCCAGCTCATGATACTCACCGGCAACGGCATGACAGGCCGGGCAGATTTCCTCTTCCATCTGCAAGGGCTCATAAATCGGCAGGGTTTCCGGCGAAGCGCAGATCGCGGCGAAGACCTCAGCGCTCTCATAGCCGAAAAAATCGAGCAGTTCTGCGACCAGATAACCATCGGCCATGCTGCCCTGAAATTCCAGTCCCTCACTGGACACAAGATAGAGATATTTTTCCTGAACGGTAAACGCCGCCAAGAGAAAGATGCCGCGCTGACGGTTCACCACCCGGATCTCGCGAATCCAATCTTCCCGTGCTTCAGGCAGATAGTTATAAAACTCCTGCAACAGGGAGAGGCCAATCCGGTCGTCGCGATAGATCTCCAGCAGATCCTCTGCCTCGAGCCGGTCGTTTTCGGGCACGGCATATTCCATAGCCTCGCGAATACGTTTTCTTTTCTTCTCCAAATCCTCTAACATTGTTGTCCTTTTTTCATGGTATCCTGCTCTTTCTGTTGAGCGCGTCGCCGCTATCGGCTGTCTGGTCGCCACCCTCACCCGGTGAGCCTTTCTTGAATTTCGGCGGCAAATGCGATATGGTGCAACCCTAAATGAATTGGGGAAAGTCCCGCGTCACCACCGATTATAGGGCACAGGGCATAAATCTACCTTGCCCGCCATTCTACCCCAAGCAGCGCCCCCCGTGCATTGTTTTTCAACGGTTCGACGCCACCAGCCGATGCACGGCTCCAGCATCCGGCACGACCTCAGCCCTCAACACCCCTAGCAGGAGAACGCCATCCATGCCTGAAAACTCATTCGACCAAACAGCAGAACTGACCATCGACGGCATCACATACTCCCTGCCTATCCTCGAGGGGATTGAGGGTGACCGATCAATCGACATCCGCGACCTGCTCCGCGATACCGGGTGCACCGTCTTTGACACCGGGTACAAGAACTCGGCCTCCTGCAACAGCACAATCACCTTCCTTGACGGCAAGAAGGGCATCCTGCGTTACCGTGGATACAACATTGAAGACCTTGCGGCGAAATGTCTGTTCATCGAGGTCGCCTATCTGCTGCTTCACAACAAACTGCCGAATCGTGTCGAACTGGAGAGTTTCAGGACCCTGCTCGAACATCACGCCCTGATTCACGAGGACATGGTCCACTTCTTTGACAAGTTTCCGCCCAACGCCTCGCCGATGTCAATTCTCTCGGTGATGGTCAACAGTCTGCACAATTTCTACCCTGAGATGAGCTCCGATCCACTGGAGAACATCGACATGACCGCCAGCCGGCTTATCTCCAAGATCAGAACCATCGCCGCCTTTTCGTATAAAAAATCCATCGGCCAACCCCTGGTCTATCCGCGCAACGATCTTTCGTACTGCGGCAATTTCCTCAACATGATGTTCAACACTCCGGTCAGACCTTATATTGTATTACCCGAAGTCGTAGCCGCCCTCAACAAACTGTTGATTCTCCATGCGGATCACGAGCAGAACTGCTCAACTTCGGCAGTCCGACTGGTCGGCAGTGCCGGCGGCAATCTCTATTCCTCCATCTCAGCGGGCATCAACGCCCTGTGGGGGCCGCTCCATGGCGGTGCCAACGAGGCAGTTATTCATATGCTCGAGTCTATCCACAAGGATAACAACGATTATAAAAAATACATTGCCAAGGCCAAGGACAAAAACGATCCTTTCCGCCTCTCCGGATTTGGCCACCGGGTCTACCGGACTTTCGACCCTAGAGGTACGATCATCAAGGAGGCCTGCGACGGCATCTTGGGGGTGCTCAACGTCAAGGATCCGCTTCTGGATATCGCCCGTGATCTCGAAGAAATCGTGCTCAACGACCCGTTCTTTGTCAGCCGCAACCTCTATCCCAATATCGATTTCTACTCAGGAATCATTTATCGTGCCCTCGGCATCCCCACCAACATGTTCACCGTCATGTTCGCGCTTGGGCGGCTCCCCGGCTGGATCGCCCAGTGGCGGGAAATGCGTGAGGATCCAGAGACCAAAATCTATCGTCCACGCCAGATCTATATCGGCTCACCGCCACGGAAATTCCAACCCCTAGGGGAACGAAAATGAATTTTTCGATTCATGCATCCTGGTGAAAAAAAACGGATCGTGCCCTGTCCGGCACGATCCGTTGCCCCATCCATCCCTCCCACTGAACAGCACCTTCAGTCTCTCGCCCTCCTGACTCTATAGGTGAGGGTTCACACTCCCCATAGGCGGCACAACCGCCAACCGCGAGGCAACGCGTGCAGCCTCCCTGATTCGCTTCACCGATTCACTCAGGATTCAATCAATTTTCGATAGTATTACAGGCAATGAAGTCTTCGATCTGGGCCTGTTGATCACTGGAAAGAGAGCCGAATTGCAGGCTAAAGCGTTTGATCCTCAGCAGGCTGAAGATTGAAACCGGGACGGTCTGTACCTCGCTGACCAGAAAAACGGGGACTTTTGGCAGATAAAAATGGGGCTGGGATAAAAAAATATCAAGATGGGAAGGAATGACCGGTTCTTTCTCAAAAACCGCAAAATGAAAGGAGAGACCGCCTTTGCCGATGTCGACGATGGTGCCGGTTTCTTCACCGATAAAGGCGAAAGTCTCATCCTTGACCCGGTATCGTTTGTGACGCCGGCGTTCAATGCCACCGGAGGCTTCCAAATTGAATTCCATGCGGGGACGTTCTCCACCCTGTCACTTTGTTTTGCCGGCATTGAAATTCCGGCAGTATTCCCGCACAAGTTGCCAGCGCTGGAGGGGACGTAAACGAAAATAGACCGGACTGAGCATCAGGATTCGAATGGCTTCGCGCGGATTCATCATCACACCTCCAGGTTACCTTTTGCTCTAATTAATGCAAAAAGAAAACCTGTTTTTGAAAAAATAATTTCTAAACAATTACAAAAGGTTAAAGACCAAGCGTCATCGCACTCTTTACCCGCCCCCTTCTCCTTCCGCATTACCGGAAAATAACGCTAAAAATTTCCGCCATTTACAAGCAGCGAGGCGCTTCCCGCATTCGAGAGAGCAAAATATTATCCATTTGTAAACGATACGAACAAAGAGCCGAAAAGAAAAACTACGCCCCCTTTTCCAGATTATGACCGTGTCCAAGATGGACCACCAAGGGGACGCGCAGGGGCATGGCTGCTTCCATATGCTCCTTGACCAAGGCGGCTACTGTCTCAATTTCATCCAACGGGACTTCCAGTACCAATTCATCGTGGATTTGCAGCAGCAGACGAGTTCGCAGTCGATGTTGCTCCAATTCTCGATGCACCCGCAACATGGCCAGCTTGATGATATCGGCTGCTGTCCCTTGGATGGGAGTGTTGATGGCAGTTCGTTCGGCAAATTCGCGTTGGACACGGTTGGTGCTGTTGATTTCCGGCAGGTATCTTCGTCGCCCCAGCAAAGTGGTGACAAATCCCTCTTTTTTTGCTTGCTGGACGATCGACCCCATAAATTCCCTTATTCCGGAAAAATGAGCAAAATAGCGATCGATGAAGGTCTGGGCCTCCTTCCGGCTGACATGCAGTTGACTGGCCAGCCCAAAACTCGACATGCCGTAGACAATGCCAAAGTTGATGGTTTTGGCAATCCGTCGCATCTCCGAGGTCACCAATTCGGGAGCAACAAAAAAAATCTCGGCTGCGGTTCTGCGGTGAACATCCTGTCCGCCCAGGAAAGCATTCAGGAGCTCAGAGTCTTCGGAATAGTGAGCCAAGACCCGGAGATCAATCTGGGAGTAATCGGCAGCGAGCAGGCAACAGCCCTCGGAGGCAATAAAAGCCGAACGGATCCGCCGTCCTTCCTCGGTGCGGATCGGAATATTCTGCAGGTTGGGATTGCTTGAACTCAATCGACCGGTGGCGGTACCGCACTGGTTAAATGAAGTATGCACCCGGCCGGTCTGCTGGTTGCACAGGCTGGTGAGCTTATCGACATAGGTGGACTTCAGTTTAGCCAGATTGCGATACTGGAGGATGATGGCCGGCAGCTCATGGGTCAGACTCAAACTCTCCAGAACCTTGACATCGGTGGACCAGCCAGTCTTGGTTTTGCGCCCCTTGGGCAATTGCAGCTTTTCAAACAGAACCTCACCGAGTTGTTTGGGCGAATTGATATTAAAAATCATCCCGGCCGATGTATATATGGCCTGTTCGTCCGTTTCCAATCGCTGTCCGAACTCGACGGAAAGGGCGGCGAGCTTGCCGCTGTCAACCAGGATGCCAGCCTGCTCCATTGCAGCCAGCACGGGAATCAACGGACCTTCGACATCCTGCATCAGGGGGAGAAGGTTGGACTGGATAAGCTTCGCTTGCTGCTGCCGGTAGAGCTGCAGGGCCCCGTAGACATCCTCACAACTGTAGTCCTTGGCCGCATCCAACCCAACCCGACAAAAAGCATCCCCACCCTTATCGCCGTCGGTGACCTCGGCAAAGCTGGTCATCCGCAAATCGATCTCCTGGCAAAGGTCGTCAAGCTTGTAGGAATGCCGGTCCGGATCGAGCAACCAAGCCCCAATCATAGTATCGTAGAGCGGGCCGGCAAGGTGGATCCCGCCGTTATGCGGAGCAGCAAAAACGGCGAGATCAAACTTGAGATTGTGACCGACCTTGACAAGATGCTGCTGTTCAAGAAAAGGCCGCAGAAACTCCACCAGGCGTGCCAACGGCAACTGACCTTTCACCAGACTGCCGGTGCCGTCACGATGACCGCAGGGTAAATACCAGGCGTCGCCCTCTTCGATGGCGAGCGATACTCCCACCAGATGAGCACTCAGGGTATCAAGGGAATCGGTCTCGGTGTCGACCGCAAGGAGCTTGGCTGTCGCAAGACGCTGCCCCAGGACGTCAAGCTCGTCCACGCCACGCACCAGATGGAAACAAGAGGTCTCGATTTTCGCGGCCCGGGTCTCCTCCTTGAGCAGAGAATGAAATTCCAGCTCGGCGAACAGGCTGCGAAGACGCTCATTGTCAGGCTCCACGACACGGTACTGTTCTATGTCTCCAGGGACATCTGCAGCGGCGTTGAGACGCACCAAATCGCGGGATAGAAAGGCCTCGGCCCGGTGATCGCGGACCTGCTCGATAACCTTCGAGGATTTGATGCTGTCAAGAGCCCGATAGACCCCCTCCAGATCACCGTACTCGCTGATCAATTTTTGCGCCGATTTCGGTCCCACTCCGGGCACACCGGGAATGTTGTCCGAGCTGTCACCGGTGAGGGCAAAATAGTCGAGCAACCGAGCGGGCGGCAGACCGTATTTTACCTCCACCGCCGCTTCATCGATGAATTGTTTATCAGCATCTTTGTTCATTGGATCCCACAGACTGACATTCGGCGATACCAGCTGCAGCAGATCCTTGTCGCCGGAGACAATCACCACCCGGTATCCCTGTCGGACCATCTTTCCAACCGCCGAGGCAATGAGGTCGTCCGCTTCCTGATCGCCCTGCTCGAGATGGAGAATCCGGTAGGCTGCCACCATCTCACGGATATAAGGTATCTGCGGTACCAGATCTTCGGGCATGGGCGGCCGATTCGCCTTGTACCGGTCGTAGAGCTGATGGCGGAACACCGGCCCCTTGGTGTCAAAGGCTACCGCCAGATATCGCGGATTGCGCTCCTTGATCAAACGCCGCAGAATGGCGATAAATCCGTAGACAGCATGGGTCGGCAACCCATGGGAATTAGAGAGTGGTTTGATGGCATGGTAAGCACGGTAGATATAGGCGCTGCCATCAATCAGATACAACTCGGGTGTACTCATCGGGTCTCCGGCGTAAAAAAGGGTGGCAACCATTTTCGCAAACACTGACACTTGCAAGGCAAGGCACAGTGTTTCTGTTGTACACAGCAACGTGATGAGAACCAAGATTTATTTTTCAGTTTCTCCTGACCGGCCGTTAAACTTTCTACTCCGGGCATAAAAAAACCCCGCCAATGTGGCGGGGTTTGCTCTGAAGCTTAGGGGAGCGGAGGCTCCCAGAGAAATGGAACCGATGCCTGCTCAGGCGTGACCCACTTTCACCCAGGTCGCTTGCAGCCCCTTGTCACCCTCTTCCATGGCGAATAACACCTCATCGCCCTCTGTGAGCTCACTCATTGCCACATCTCTGAGGCTATTGGCGTGAAAAAAGACGTCGAGCTTGTCATCGGTGACAATAAAACCATAAGATTCGTCCGGCACGATCTTGCGGATAATCCCCGCAGCCTTGCCGTCGATTGACGCGCCCTGAACTTTGACCGTCTTATGGCTTTGTTTTTTCTTGACGATTTCCTTGAGTTGTTCCCCAAGAACATCGAAGGTCTCAACCAGCAGGGGCCGGACACTCTCGCCCCACCGCTTGACGGCAACCGTATCGTTGGGCACGGTGGCGACAAGTCGTACCTCATAACCGCCTTCTTTATATCCTGGAGTGGCCTCTATAGTCACACGCAGGTGCAGAACCAAGTTCGCATAATGGCGGATCAGTTTACCCCGCTCTTCGTCGATCTTATCCTGCCAGCTCTTCCGTATGTCAAGATTTTTGGCTTCTATTTTCAGTTCCATATACATCCTCCACAGAGAAAGACGTCAGCGGCCCCACGCCGCTGCCATAAGGTCATGCCTCGGTATTCTGGACAGAAAAGGTCGCAGGCTGAAGTTCTCCCTGCTTGATCCACATGGAAACGAGTGGTGGAAAGTTGCGCGAAAAGCACAAAAAGTGATTGCTTTTGAAAGAATACCGATTGACCATGTTATTATTATAGCCATTGACCTGCGGGGAAATCAAGGGGCACTGTACATTTTCTTGACGGGCCGGCGATCAGTCCGGTAGATTAACGACATGAATACGCAGAACAAAATTGGCGTTTTACTGTTGAACCTAGGCGGTCCCGAGCGTCTTGAGGACGTCCGCCCCTTTCTCTTCAATCTGTTCTCCGACCGGCAGATTATTCGCCTTGGGCCTCGATTCCTGCAGAAAACCATCGCCCGGATTATCGCCCATCGCCGAGCCCCGAAAAGCATGGCCAATTACGAGCGCATCGGCGGAGGTTCTCCTATCCGAAAAAAAACCGAGGAGCAGGCTGGGGCACTGGAGAAGCGCCCTGTGCCAAGACGGCGACTTCATCGTCCGGCCGTGCATGCGCTACTGGCATCCCTTTGCCGAGGAAGCGCTCCGAGAAATGGCCCAGGTCAAAGAGATCGTCGCCCTGCCGCTCTACCCCCACTATTCCATTGCCACCACCGGGTCATCGCTCAGTGATCTCCAACGGACCAAGAACCGCCTCAAGATGGATGTTCCAATCCGGGAAATTCACTCCTGGCCAACGGAGCCCTCCTACATCACCTGCCTGGCAGAGCGGATCCGGGATGGTGTCCAAACTTTTCAGGGGGCCCCGGTTCAAGTTGTATACAGCGCACACAGCCTGCCCGTGCAGTTTATCGAGGAAGGTGACCCCTATGTGGACCATCTGCTGCAATCCATACAAGCTATCGAGAAACTGACCGGAATCCAGGGAAAACTTTGTTACCAAAGCCGCAGCGGTCCGGTGAAATGGCTGGGACCGGCGTTGCCGGAAATGATTGCGGAACTGGCCGCCGGGGGATGCCGCAACATGCTGGTGGTGCCGATCTCTTTTGTTTCCGATCACGTCGAAACGCTGTATGAGATCGACATCCAGTATCGGGAAGTGGCGGTAGGGCTGGGAATGCGGTTTGCTTCCACGAGGGGCCTCAACGCCGACCCCAGGTTCATCGCCGGTCTGCGCAACCTGGTTCTGACCAGCCTGACCACCTAGCGACGGGCTTTTTTACGGGGTTGTTGTCGGCGGGAAACTGCGCATCCGGACGCTCATGATGATGCCGACGGCGGCCATATTGGTCAGAAGCGAAGAGCCGCCGTAGCTGAACATCGGCAACGGTACCCCGACCACCGGCATAAGTCCCATGATCATGAAGATGTTGATCACCGCCTGCCAGAAAATCAGCATGATGCAGCCAAAAGCCAGGATGGAACCGAGTTTGTCCTTGGCCGACATGGCGACATTCACCCCCCAGATGAGCATGAAAAAATAGCAACTCAGAAAAAACACCGAGCCGGCAAACCCCCACTCCTCCCCCCAAACCGCAAAAGCAAAGTCGGTATGCCGCTCCGGCAGAAAATGGAGATGCCCCTGAGTGCCTTCCATGAATCCCTTGCCGAAAATCTTCCCGCTGCCGACGGCGATCTTGGACTGCATGATCTGATAACCGTGGTTCATCAGATCCCCCTCAGGATTGAGAAAGGTCTCAATTCGCTTGCGCTGATATTCTTTCAGCAGAAACTTCCAGCCGACAAAAATACAGAGCAGACCGGTGCTGCTGAGGATGCTGAGAGTTGTCCATCGCAGGCGGATGAACAGGGTCATGGACACGAAAATAATGGCGCAGATCAAGGCCGTCCCCAAATCCGGTTGCTTTGCTATCAACACAAACGGTAGGACAGTGAGGATCGCCGGCTTGATCAGGTCGCGCAGACGGTAGCCGCCGGCAACGTCGGTTTTGGCATAGCAGGCGGCCAGCACCAGGATCAGCGCCAATTTGGCCGGCTCAGAGGGCTGAAGATTGAAAAAGCCGAGATCGATCCATCGCTGGGCGCCGGCGATCGCCTTGACAAAGAGCAACGTATAAATCAGCAGGAGCAAAACAAGGCCATAGAGCACGTATCCTAATTTGACGACCCGCTCATACTCCAGGGTCATGATCAGCAGGATCAGCACCAAACCGGCAGCGAAGAAAATCAACTGTTTGTAAAAGAGCGAAGCGGCTCCCGTATCTGCGATGTAAGTGGAACTGTAGAGATTGATCAGCGCCATACCTCCCACGAGGAGGAGCATCAGCAGCATAACCCAGTCGAAGTGCTGGAGCAGACGTCGGTCAAAATGAAACATATCAGTTAATTGGTTGCGTCATTCGGTTTCTGGAGAAGGACTGGCACTGCCGTCTTGAGGGACTTCAATGGGCGGCAGGTCCGTATCCTCGATCATTTCCTGGGAGAGAATAACCCGCTTAGCGGGACGGCTTCCCTGCGGAGTTGCCCCACCCTCTTGTTCTTTAAATTTATCTTCGAAATACTTGTTGAGGATTTTCGAGGCAATTGGTGCTGATGCCGACCCTCCGTGCAGACCATGTTCGACAAGAACAGTGACCACAATCTCCGGGTTTGAAGCCGGAGCAAAGCAGGTAAACCAGGCATGATCCCGATATTTATACGGGATATCGGCTTCCTTCAGATGGATGTATTGAGCAAGACGCACGACCTGGGCAGTGCCGGTTTTGCCACCGACGATAATGCCATGGGAAGAGTCGATCTGCGCCTCCCGGCCGGTTCCTCGCTTGCTGTTGACCGCCTCGACCATGCCTTCACGGACCAGTTTCAGGTTTTTCCCCTGCCCCTGCAGCCTTGAAAGAACCTCAGGCTGGAAGGTACTGGCCTTCTTGCCGTCTGGACCAATCACCTGCTCAACGACCGCCGGTTTATACAGAGTGCCGCCATTGGCGATGACCATGGTCATCATGGCGACCTGCAACGGAGTGGTCAGATTATATCCTTGACCAATCGCCACCGAGAGTGTCTCCCCTTCATGCCACTTGACGTTGTACCGTTTTCTCTTCCATTCTGAGCTGGGGGCGATCCCGGGTTTTTCATACTCCATTTCGACACCGGTTTTTGCCCCCAGACCAAACATTTTACCGTACTTGGCCAGACGGTCGACACCCAATCTCAGCCCCACGTTATAAAAGTAGACGTCGCAGGATTCCCCTAGGGCCCGCTTCAGGCTGACCGTACCGTGCCCTCCTTTTTTCCAGCAACGGTATGTTCGATTAGCAAATTCCATCGAACCAGGACAAAAAAAAGTGGTGTCCGGGGTAATGACCCCCTCAGCCAGACCGGCAAAGGCGGTGACTGGTTTATAGGTCGAACCGGGAGGATACTGCCCCTGTACCAGTTTATTGGTCAGCGGATGCAGGGGATTGTCGAGCATTCCTTGCCAGGCCTTCTGGGAGATGCCGCCGACGAATTCATCCAGATGCAACTCGGGAGCACTGGCCAGTGCCAGCAAACGCCCGGTGTTGGCCTCCATCGCCACTACCGCCCCGGCCCGGTTTTTCACGGCCATTTCTTCTTCCGCAATTTTCTGCAGTTCGACATCAAGGGTCAGATACATATCCTTGCCGGGCAACGGTTCGTCGCCCTTGAGATTTTCCTGTTCAAACCCAAGGGCATTGACCTCCATGTTGTCATGGCCTTTCTCCCCACGCAGATCTGCCTCGCGCAGACGCTCAAGTCCCATCTTGCCGATGAGGTCGCTGCCTTTGTAGAGTGTCCTATCCGCCTTGTCCAGCTCCGCCTTGCTGATCTCGCCCATGTAACCGATAAGATGCGAGGCAAGATTACCAAAATGGTAAATGCGCAGAGGCACGACCTCTATTTTGATGTCCGGTAGGTACATACGGTTGTTCTCAATCCGGGCTACCGTTTCCCAGTCGATATCCTCAGCCAGTCGAACCGGAATATGCCCCGGTCCGCCAGCCATCTTACGAATTTTTTCAAGCAAGGCGGTGGCGTCCTGCTTCAGCAACCGGGTCAGGCGCTTGAGCCATTCGTCATTGATCTTGTTGTTTTCTCTGATCCAGACGACGTTGAAGGAGGGGCGGTTAGTGACTATTTCCCGTCCCTTGCGATCGTAGATATTGCCGCGCGGCGCTGCAATCTCGATAGAACGAACCCGGTTGGAATCCGCCAATTGGTTATAATAATCGCCCTGCTCCACCTGAAGAAACCAGAGGCGGGTGACAGCCGCTGAAAAGAAAAAGATGATGATGACAAACGTATAGAGCGCCTTTTTTTTGTACCCGCTCAGATCGCTCTCGTCGCGCTGGGGCAACCTGGTGACACCGCTGTCCTTTCGCTCGGCGTCAAGCAGCGGCTCCACTTTTTTCCGGTTTAGTTTTCTGAGATTTTTCATGCTTTTGCTAAACAGATTCACCACATTCACACTATCTGACAGCGCGGGGGAAGAATATTCAAGCCTGCCGCCTGCGCCGGTTGTCGGTGCGCAGGCGCAATCTGTTCCAGGGGAGAAAACTGCGATGGGAATGTTTCTGGAGCCAATCGAAAAAAAGAAACAGAGGATAGGATACAACCGTAACCAGTATCGTCCGCACGATCATCTTCCACCAGTACCAGGAAATCTGCTGCCCAGGCTCGAGAAGTTCCAGGAGCAGGTAAACAACCCATGAGACAGCAAGATAGCTCAATCCAACCAGCGGAACCTGATACAACGGCACGTTGACCGGCAGCTTTGCGGAAACCAACCGAAGTAGAAAATACCCGCTGAAACAGAGCAGAGCATACATCCCTAGAATCGTGCCGGAAAGGACATCAAGAATACAGACCAGGGGGAAGAGAATGATCAGGCTGCGCAGCAAGTCCAGCCGGAAGGCGAGATAGGCCACCAAGACATAATAAAAATCGGGTGCGGGCAGCCATATGGGTGTGGGCATGCAGATGGTCGTTTGCAGAATAATCAGCAGAAGGCCAGTGACAATAAAGTTAAAAACAACCATCTTCCTCTTTCCTGTTCGCGCCGTCCCTGCTGCACCCGCTCCGGTTCAGGCCGCTTCAGGCATATCCATGGGGGATATTGCAACCTTTCAAGGACGAGTCATCCCTTTCATTTCGCCCAGTTTGGGCTGTTGAAGAATCAGCAGATTCTCCAGCTTCTGATAATCAACGGAGGGGGTTACTTCAATTTCATGAAACATGCCTCGGGGTTTCTTGATAACCTTCGAAACCACACCTACCTGCAGACCGGTCGGAAAGACACCGCCATAACCGGCGGTGACCACATGTTCCCCCTCTTCCACCTCTGCCGTTTTAAGAATATATTCAAGGCGATAGACCAGAGTACCGTCACCCTTGAGGATACCCCGCACTCTCGATTTCTGCAGAAGAACGTCAATGGCGCTTGATGGCGCAATCGCCAGGAGCACCTTGGCGTAATTGGGCGTGATGGTGAACACCTGGCCGACAACACCGTCATTGTTCACCACCGGGTTACCCTTCATAACACCGCTGTTCGATCCCCGGTCGATAATCACCGATCGAAACATGGTGGAGGGGTCCTTGCCGACGATCGTGGCCGCAACAACCTGCTGCTGGTCAAGGGTGTTTTTAAACTCGAGCAGTTTGCGCAGGCTGGCGTTGGTGGCCATCGCCTCGCGACTCTTGTTGAGGATGTTTTCGTTTTCCTGCAACTGCTGGATCAGTCGCTTATTCTCTTCGCGAAGACGGAGGCTGTCCTGAAGGATATCGACATATTCGCTCTTAAAGGTCTCCACATAGGAGCTGCCCATGGTGACCACTTTCTGCAAAGGGCCGACCGCCTCAAGCACCAGCTTGTGCAAGGACCCGAAATTCTGGCTTCCCAAGGTGGAAACGAGAAAAATAAGGGCCAGCGTCAGCAGCAAACCGGCAAGAATGACGATACGAAAAAGGCGATAGCGATCGCTTCGTTTTCTGGTGGGCTTTTTTCTCATGGGAGAGGAGTGGCAATGGAAACCGGCAAGGCAACAGAACAGCAAGCAAGGGACAACGGTCCCCCGAGCGATTTCTTCCGCAGTTAATCGATGGCGATTTCCCGGAGAATCTCGAGGTTATCGAGAGCCTGCCCGGAACCGAGCACCACAGAAGAGAGCGGATCGTCAGCCACGATTATCGGCATGCCGGTCTCGAGCTTCAACCGCTTGTCGAGATTCTTCAGCAAGGCCCCGCCACCGGTCAGCACGATGCCCTGATCGACGATATCGGCGGATAACTCGGGAGGAGTCTGCTCCAGGGCAACCCGCACGGCATCGACAATCACGTCGACCTGCTCAGCAATGGCGGCCTGGATCTCCTTGGAGGTGATAGTCAGGGTTTTGGGAATGCCTGCCACCAGGTCGCGCCCCTTGATGTCCATGGTTTCGTAAGGTTCCTCCGGCAAAACATTGCCGATGGTGGTTTTGATCTCCTCGGCGGTCCGTTCACCTATGGCCAAATTGTGCTTTCTCTTGATGTACTGGAGGATGGCTTCATCCATCTTATCGCCCGCCACCCGCACCGATTTGGCGTAGACTATACCTGCAAGCGAGATGACCGCCACCTCGGTGGTGCCGCCGCCGATATCGACAATCATGTTGGCGGTCGGTTCGGTGATCGGCAGGCCGGCCCCTATGGCGGCCGCCATAGGTTCCTCAATCAGATATACTTCACGGGCACCGGCGGATTCCGCCGTGTCGCGCACCGCCCGCTTCTCAACCTGGGTGATGCCCGATGGTACGGAGATGATAATCCGGGGATGCACCAGGGTGCGACGATTATGCACCTTGTTGATGAAGTAGCGAAGCATGGCCTCGGTCACCTCGAAATCGGCGATAACGCCGTCTTTCATGGGGCGAATGGCAACAATATTGCCGGGCGTACGGCCCAGCATTTCCTTAGCCTCTCTGCCCACAGCCAGCACCCGGCTGCCTCGGCTGTCCTTGCGGACCGCAACCACCGAGGGCTCGCGCAGGACGATCCCCTTCCCTTTCACATACAGCACCGTATTCGCCGTCCCGAGATCGATTGCAAGATCGTTGGACAGCCAGCCAAATAAAAAATTTAACGGAGAAAACATCCCATTATCACCTGTATAGTCTAAATGTTGTCAATGCGCTCATCCTTGTACAAAGATGGAGTGGCGTTGGAGCGAACACAATGATCGATGGTGCGAACAAGCTGTTTATAATACCTACAGAACCGGCTCTTGGCAATCTATATGGCGGCACCCTGAAAAAGAATTGAGAAAAACTTGACAGTCACCCGCAAAGCATGGTATCTGCCATCACGAAATACATGGGGCTATAGCTCAGCTGGGAGAGCGCTTGAATGGCATTCAAGAGGTCACCGGTTCGATCCCGGTTAGCTCCACCAAAAAGTAGTCCAACGGTGTCCATCACCGTTCGCTAAACCCGCAAGGCGCAAGCCTTAGCGGGTTTTTTGTTGTCCAGCAATGTACATCATGATACGATAAAATCCATAAGGTTTGGGGGTACATGTAGGGGTACCAGGCCATACCCCCAACACAGATACCCCCAAAACAAGGGAGGTGCCCGTTATGCCTAGGCAAATCGTACCATTGTCGGATATCAAGATTAAGAATGCCAAGCCATCCGCCAGTAACCAAAAAATATTTGATGGTGGTGGCCTTTTTCTTCTGATTACCCCCACCGGAGGAAAACTCTGGCGATTAAAATATCGTTTTGGGGGTACCGAGAAGATCCTCACTCTTGGCACATACCCCCAAACTACACTCACCGAAGCCAGACAGAAACGCTTAGACGCCAGGTCATTACTCGAGAAAGGTATTGACCCCGGAGCGGTAAAAAAAGCTCAGAAGGCGGCAGATACCGAAGAAACTGAAACTTTCGAGGTTATCGCCAGAGAGTGGCACGATAAATTTTCTTCATCCTGGGCAGCCAGTCATGCCGACAAAATTATTAGGCGGCTGGAGTTGTATATTTTCCCTTGGATGGGTGCTAAACCAATCCGCTCTATAACAGCGCCTGATTTGCTGACCTGCTTGAGACGTCTCGAAGATAAAGGCACCCTCGACACAGCGCACCGGGCAAAACAAAACTGTGGACAGGTATTTCGCTACGCTATTGCCACCGGAAGAGCAGAACGCGACCCTACGCCAGACCTTCGCGGCGCACTCCCTATCGTTCACAAACAGCACTATGCGGCGATAACTGACCCAACTGAGGTGGCTAAGCTCATGCGAGCCATTGACGGATATAATGGGGGGTTTGTCACGATATGCGCTTTGAAGCTGGCACCATTATTTTTCCTGCGACCTGGAGAATTGAGACAGGCAGAATGGGCCGAGTTCGATCTTGACCAAGCGACGTGGAATGTGCCGGTTGAGCGGTTGAAACTCAAAATGTCTGAAAAAATCAGACGCCATGGAGAATTTCACCTTGTCCCCCTCGCGTCTCAAGCGGTTACCATCCTGCAGAATCTTCACGCCCTAACCGGCGCTGGCCGCTATGTATTCCCGTCTACACGATCAGCATCAAGAGCGATGAGCAATAACACCGTCAATGCAGCATTGCGACGGCTTGGCTATGACACCAAAACGGAAATGACGGGGCATGGCTTCAGAGCAATGGCCCGGACGATCCTTGACGAGGTGTTGCATGTCCGCCCGGAGATCGTAGAGCACCAACTCGCGCATGCAGTACGCGACCCCTTGGGCAGGGCATACAACCGGACAACCCGCCTGCCAGAACGTAAGATGATGATGCAACAATGGGCGGACTACCTCGACAAGATTAAGGCGGGCGCTGAAATCATACCTCTCCGGTCGGTGGGGTGAAAAAGCAATGGCGCGATAATGATTTATAGCCGGGACGCAGGATGACCAGCAGCCCCGGCAAAATTCACCTTTTCACAAACCCGTCATTTCAGCTCGCTTGCCCCATACCTGCCTCGCAAAATTTTCTGAACAATGCCAACATGATATCACTTTCACCTGATTGCATAGCTGGTTGCGGCCCTGCCAACCCTCGTATAATCTCTCCCTGGCGCTGACACCCAACCTCACCATAGCTCAAAAAAGTGGTCAGCACTTTTTCGTGCCCGAGATTCTGGCTCCACGCCTTGAATTGTTCGGGGGTCTTGCAGACATTTTCGCCCAGTTTGACCAGGGTATTCCTGAAGCTGTGCGGGTTGAAATACGGCAAGCCGGCATTGACAAAGGCT
Organism: uncultured delta proteobacterium; assembly: GCA_963733595.1. Taxonomy (GTDB): domain Bacteria; phylum Desulfobacterota; class Desulfobulbia; order Desulfobulbales; family Desulfobulbaceae; genus Desulfobulbus. The sequence goes on from CAVTDN010000011.1 coordinate 293,034, forward strand.
TCTCTGAATATAGTGCGAATGGGCGAGGTCGTGCTCCAGTGGGCACGCGCAAGCCCAGCAACTTCAAATTGGCGAGAAGCCCCCAGTATCATCCGCGTTGCCGGGAACAGCGGATCATCATTGCCCCAGAGCTTCTCATCTCGGAGAAATGCCACCCACGTCGCGACAATCTCGCGAATCTCCTCGCCCACAGGAAAGAAGAAGGTGTTGAAGGTCTTGCTGAATTTCGTCTTCACTTCCCGCGCATCCTGATAGACATTGTTTGTGATCATATCCACATGCTTGAGTTTCATCGAGGCAATGGCGCTGTCCCTCGCCCCAGTCAGCAGCGTGAAGGCTAACAAGGCCCGGTTACGACGTTCAATGTCTGTTTCGACCGACATCGTATTGATGACGTGCTTGATCTGTTCCAGGGTCGGCACCTTTTGTTCTCGTTGAGCCGTGGCAACACGGGTATCCTTGTCCGACAAATTAAAATACTCGGCATCGGAATACTGAAAACGCGACTTGTAGCTGGGTTTGTCCGAAAGCCACTGGAAAAATCGCTTGAGCTGCGAAAGGGTCGCATGCAGGGTCGCCTTGCTCAATTTTTCCCCGGACTGTTGCCCCTTTTGCTCAGCAAGATGCTTCTTGAAGGCAATGGCTTGTTGAAAGTGAAACGCTTTGAAATCCTTGTACTTGGTATATGCCTCAAAGCGGCTCAATGCCTTTGCCACCGCATCGACCGTTGGCTCACCATGACGTTTAGCTTCTTTCAAATAAGCGAAATATCTACGCTTGATTCGTTCATTTTCTGCGCTGTGCTTTTTCATGTTTGATGTCCCCTATCTCAAGTCACTGTTTATGGTGGGTTTGGCACTCTCAACTATGTGTTGCAGTGCTTGCGGAAATGTGATGTCCATTTTCTCGCAAACCTCCCCCAACTTGGCTAAGCTGACTCGTCGATTGATGATGGTGTCGCAATCCGGGCAGATTGCCATCAGGTTGCCAAATTTATCGGTAACAGGAGAAAAGTCAGCCATGCCAGCAGCAGGTAATTTTGGGGCTCGGCAGCGAACACAATAAATTTCCCCGGGCTTGCAGGTCTGCTTGTTTTTTACCCGGCGAGCTTGAAGAAATGGCCGCAAGGTCATGACCAAGAATCAGCATGGGTCGTTTGTCATCGCTGATGGCAAGCCCTGCCTTGACCCATCTGCGCACGGTATTTTTATGAATACCGAATAAATGGGCTATTTCTTCCACCGTGTAGCTGCGGTGGATTTTAACGAGGCGATGGTTTGGATGGCGCTTTCTCATCGCTGGCACTCAAACAAAGTCATTTGTGTGCCTCTTCCCGGTTGCTTTTCCGGGTAGGCTTTCGCCCTTTTGTGTCCCGCTGACAGTTTTATCAAATGGCGGGATGAAAGGTGGTGAAGGTGTTAAAGGAGGTGGAGTCGACGATTTCACGGCCACCACCCGCCATGCGGTTCGTCCATCGGCCTCTGCTTGCTGAAACTTAAAGCCACCAACAATTCGGTTCGCATTCTTTTTCAGCAGCCAGCCTAGCTTTAAGCGATTCGTATCTCACCGCGTTCTTCCACCGGGAGTTCGCGCATTGCATCGAGTAGACTGGACGGCTCCAAAACCGCTTGGTCCACTGCCTTGCGCACCGTCGTCGGGGTCGAGCCGAATGCCTCGTACCATTCGGTCATCAAGCAACGGAGTGCGTCACTGTCAAGGTCATGGCGGACCTGCTTCAGCAGCGCCGTGGCCGAATCAGGATACCCGCTCGCCGTTTGGGCGATCAGCTCGAGAACATCCTCAACACGCCAAGCAGTACAGCGCTCGGAGAGTTTGACCGGCTTGGGGGTAGCGGCCGGATTTGACCCCGGCCCACCAAGTGCTTTTTGAAACGGGAATGATTGCGGGGGTGCCGGCCTTTTTATCGCCGACGATTTGGGCCAACCGGAGGTAACCGGTTGCGGGAAGAGAATGGTGCCAGCATGGTGTAGCACCTCGTGTTGTGACGCTCGGCGGGTGATCCGTGAGCTTTGAGGTGCTTTACTATGTCCGATATTCCGAAACCCCGGTTCGAGGATTCCGAAACCCCGGTTTTGGAATGTGTTTTTTAGGTTGGTGGTGGGTGTTTTTTTAAAGCAGTAAGCAATTTTGCTATCGCATCTTGA
>CAVTDN010000012.1:0-392500 GCA_963733595.1 uncultured delta proteobacterium
TGCGGTTACCAGAACCCTACCAGCCGTTCCTTCCGTTGATCCGACAACCGTGATCCTGTTGGAAGGGCTGATTAACACTGCGGTAATTTCTTCATTACCGTTACCAATCGAGGTCAGCACTACCCCCTTATCTCCAAATTCTTTATCAAGAGAGCCGTCCTTACGATAGCAAACTATGGCTAGATCCCGATCCTTCCCATTATGTGAGTAACCAGCGGCAATTATGCGCCCGTCTGAAAGCAAACCAAGGGCCAACGCTTCGTCGTCACCGACGGAAAGTGAAGTGATAACCGAACCATCTCCGTTGAAAGAGTTGTCAAGTGAACCGTTTTTATGGAAACGAAGAAGAGAAAAATTAAGGGCGTTTCCCTTGGAAGAAGAACCGGCAACCACGATCTTGTCATCCGGCTGGACAAGCACCGCATGTCCTCTATTTTTCATGCCCAGTTCAACAGCAACCCGACCATTGAGACCAAAGGTCTTATCGATCTGGGGGGCAGCCAGCGCAAGCTCAACAAACAAAAATAAATCTAAAATCCAAGCAACTACAACGATTAGATATCGACCAGGCATTGCTCTATCTCTCCACAAAGAAGTAACTAGCAAAATATATTTCCTTTGTTAAGGAACGTTACCATGGACAAACATAACACTGCAATTCAAGACCCACTTCCTTCGCAGGTATTCATTGAAAAAACAATTGGAACAACAAAATATTATCTCATTTTTCAAGCAGGCCCTTGAGGGGCTGTCACGAAAGTCCTCTTCCCAAGGGATTGATACTCAAGGTACCTAAATGCATTCAGGTCAAAAACCAAAAGAATCGACAAAGCTCAGTGACGGGAAAATTCTTAATCTCATGCAAAAAAGGCACCTTACCGAGTGCTGGCATTTTAGCAACGGTTGCCACAACAGGAGCAAAAAAACAATCAAACAAATTCAATATTTTAAACCGATATCCACCACAAAAACTTTTCAACAGATCCATTATCACCTTGAAATAAACGGAAAATCAGTTACAAAAACCGTTCTTCTTATTTTAGCACATGTTTAACCCCTTAAAATGGGGTACTGATTATTAGTTAAATTCAAATAATTTTTTTGGCGAAACGCTAGTTGTTTCACTCATCGCCCTGCGTTGCTCACCGCAGGGGATAGACTTCTGATCTTTCCGGGGAAACCCTGCGATAAAGTTTGACGCAAGCAACCAGATCAGTAGAGTTGCCGCAATACGGCCTGACAATACTTTTTATTTTTCGAGAGATTAATTGCCATCAGACTAGTATGGGTGGGGGACACAACCGAGTTGTTGAATCGACAGTGTCCTATTATAAAATTATATTAATAACTAATCTCCAAAAAAACCGCTACAAGGAGCGCTTTTCTCTTGACATGGGGTTGAGAGTATTTTTCATTTTTTATTAAAATCGAATAGTCAAGAATTTACATCATGCCACGGCATAAAACAACCCCCCGGGATCCAACCAAGTGCACACTTATTGCTTTTGCTCGCAAGAAGGCATTCCCAACAAAGGTTGACTCCATTTTTGAATATTACATTCAGCATTTTACCCTTGAATTACAATTATAAAATTGACATATCATATGAATAAAACTAACCGATTTGCACATATAGATGCACTCCGAGGGATTGCGGCATTACTTGTCATTTGGCTACATGTATCAGAAGCATTCTTCAATCTATCTCCAGAAATTTTAAAAAAAGGTACAGCGCTCTATGATTTTGCTCGCTCTATAGATTTAGGAAGAATTGGTGTGGTCATATTTTTTTCAATAAGCGGTTTTGTAATATGTAAAAGCTTAAATGGTAATGCAATAGAAGGAAGTAAAAAATTCATCATAAGAAGATTTTTTAGGCTTTATCCAGCATTTTGGGTTTCCATTGCGCTCGGATTACTCAGTATGTGGTGGCTCTTTGACAAGCCTTTTAGTTTTAATATTATCGCTGCTAACATTACAATGTTGCCCAATTTACTTGGTCAAGAACAAATAATAGGTTTATACTGGACCCTTGAAACTGAACTTGCATTCTATTTTATATGTTGGATTCTATTTATTAATAGAAATATAAACAATCCACTTGTATTATTTTTTTCATCTGCACTATTTGCTTTAATATTTGTCATTGCAAAACTTTTTATAATGCCTCAAGAATTGCGCCCCTCTTTGAAAGTGATGCCCTACAATCTGGCTGTCATGTTTTGGGGTGGATTTTTCAGATACTGGTATGATGATAAAAAGGCTTATATAAAAATAGCCCAAAAGAGATGCCCTCTACAGTGGATGCTCTATGTATTGACAATCATTGTTTTAGCACCTGCATTATCAGGCCTGGTAAAGGGATTTGCAGACCAGAATGACACCCTGATCCGTCTTGGAATCAGCTATATCGCTGGAGTTGGCCTCTTCATTATCGGCAACTTGGTTTTTAAAATCAAAAACCGGTTTGTGGTATGGACGGGAACAATCAGTTATTCCCTGTACCTAATTCATCCCGTCATTTTTTATTCCCTTTATTGGTACCTCAAAAACAAAGCTCCCCACTGGTTAATGACTTTCCATTTATCAGTCTACATAGGATTGACAATGGCACTCAGCATGCTCTTGAGCGCAATGATATACTATCTGGTTGAAAAACAGGCTATAGATTATGCTCACAACCTGACTCGTTAAAATCAGCCTTCCACTTCCTCCTCCCTGGCCTACTAATGGCGGATTACATTACCGCTAACGGCTCTATACGTGGTTGAACGGCATGCTCGCAGACACAACATGGTGTTTCTCCTGCGCTGCTATTCGTTTCTCACATCTCAAGTTTCGGACTTGACCTAAAAAGCTGTTATTAGGTTATTAACGTGTGTCAATCTCTTCCCGGTTTGCAGCATATCAACGGCAACGCTCATGATTGCATCAACAAAGGCAAGGACTGCATCTTCTACGACTATTCCAGCAGCCCGGACCTTGGCCAAGGCGAGGCTGAGCAGTCTCTGCATCGCGTCAACCAAGCTCAGGTCTTTCCGTTCTTCGCTGCAGGCATAAAAGAGGGCGCCGAGCGTTCGGGGATCATCATGACAGCGCTGTTCAAACGCCAGGAAGACGTAGCGGCTCATGGCAATGGTGATATGTCCGATGATGCCGTCAAAATCCCGCAATTGGGTTTCTCGTTCAAGGTTGAGATAGTGCTTCATCATTTTGAAGAACACCTCGATGTCCCATCGTTTGCCGTAGATCCGAACGATCTCCTCGTCGGCAAGATCAATCTTGGTCGACAGGATGGCCAGCCACTGGCGTTTGTGGCGGTGACGGACAAAGACGATCTTGACCTTCTGCTCCTTTTTTGTCTCGACAACCACACTGGCAAGAATCCGCGCCTTACCGGGTCGTTTTTTCAGATGACTGAACAAGCGACCCAAGGTCAGCCATTGCTCCTGGTAACGGTAAAACACCTTGGGCATGTCTTTGCCCATGCAAATCACCGGCAGGTGCTTGCCGAGGGTAGCCAGGATCGAGGGGAAAGCAAACCAGCTGTCCATCAGGAGGTAGTCGGCCCGTATGCCATGGGCCAGCACTCTTTTAACCATGGGTTCCAGATGCTTCGTGGATTTGACCATAGCCTCCATCCTGCGCTTGTACCCGCAGCAGCGTTTATCCAACTCTTTCTTGACGCCCTGAATCCGCTTCGTTGCCTTGGCCGAGGAGCACAGGGTGAAATCCAACGGCAGAAAACTCACTCCATCGGACCAGCCCAGGGTCAGGAGTTTAAATCCCTTCAGGCTGCGGTTTCTATTGTGGTCATGGACCCAGGCCAGCAGTTCGACCACCTTGGAACGGGAGCGGTCATAGGTGCTGTCGTCGATGATCAGTACCTTCTCACGCTGCTCGCTGGTCAGTACGTCCATGAATCGAACCACCACCGTCACCAAGCCCAGCAAAAACTTCCGCCAGTTATACCGGGGATTCTTCAAGAACTCGTAGGCGCTGTCCTTCTGGAATCCCAACTCCGGATTGTTAACGATGCCCCGGGAAAAGTTGACCCCACTAAACGGCAAGGAGAAGATGGCGGTGAACACAGCCAGGGGTTTTGCTCCTCGCAGTTTGCGGATACCGCTGCCAGCCAACAAAGTGCCGACCTTGAAATCGTCCAGAAAGAAAGAAATCCGGTCATGCAGTCGTTTTGCCTCTTGTTGCTTCTGGTAGTATTGAGTATGGTCCATTTGAGCCTTTTCTTTTTGATATCATTAGGTATTTTCGCAAATCCAATGTACCAGAAAGCAAAAGGCTTTTCACGTTAAAATGACATTATTTCAGGAAGTTGACCGTCAATTCTTCGTTGAAGGTGCCAACCCCGAAACTTGAGTTTTTAAAATTACGAGTTAGTTTTTCAGTCATCGTCACTCACCTATAATCTTGACTAAAACCCGTTTTTTCCGTTTCCCGTCGAATTCTCCGTAGAAAATCTGTTCCCAAGTGCCAAAATCCAGTTTCCCGTCCGTCACCGCCACGACAACCTCCCGTCCCATTATCTGACGTTTCATATGCGCGTCAGCATTATCTTCGAATCCGTTATGGCGGTATTGGCTGACTGGCGCGTGTGGAGCCAGTTTTTCCAGCCACACTTCATAGTCGTGGTGCAGACCGGCCTCATCGTCGTTGATAAAGACGGATGCGGTGATGTGCATCGCGTTGCACAGGATTAATCCCTCGGTTATGCCGCTCTCTTTCAGGCAATCTTCGACCTGGGGCGTGATATTTATAAATCCTCTTCTGGTCGGCACTTCAAACCACAGTTCTTTCCGGTAACTCTTCATCGTATCTCCTGATCTGGGTTAGTCCTTATTAAACACGTTATAACCATACAAGAATAAAGTCAATAAAATCGGACACAAGCGGTAAATTTGACGGACGGGGGGAATTAGGCTCTACCGTTAATTTGATCGCTGGATGATGGACGGTATACACCCAGTCGCAGAAAAGCGTTCTCGCCAATTCTGCTCAATCCTCGTTAGGGATTTCTGGTTTTCTTGGTGTGGGTAAAAATGGGGAATGGGGTGATCAGACGCAGGTGTACTCCACCTATTAATGGATATCTCAAGATTATTCTGTCATTTGTCAGGCGATAGGACCAGACAAAATCGCAAAATTACGAATTCGCAAATTTTGCGATTTTGCAGAACTTTTCTAAACGGAAATCGTGAGGAGAAGTTACCTGCAACAACCCATAAGCTACTTATACTTTTCGAGTGGCAACCTTTCCACGCATTCCGGTCCGTTATTTTTCGGACTGTTCACCTTGCTGCTGACCGGATATACCTCGATCAACTTGTCTGGATATGGTCGAAGTATTGTCAGTAAGTCCTCCTGTACTGTTTCTGCATCAAGCCAAGCCGTTAAATCTTGTTTCTCCAAGATAACCGGCATCCGATCGTGGATGGTCCGCATCAAGGTATTGGCTTCTGTAGTAATGATGGCACAAGAGTTGATTACTTTGCCGTCTTCTCCCTTCCATTGATCCCATACACCGGCTAGTGCGAAGCATGTTCCGTCAGCAGGTCGGATAAAATGTGGTTGTTTGTGGCCTTCAATCTGCTGCCACTCATAAAAGCCACTGGCCGGGATGATACAGCGTCGGTGTTTGAATGGGCTGCGAAAGGATGGCTTGCTCTCAATCCCTTCTGACCTGGCGTTGATCAACGGGAATTTAGTTTTGGCTTCTTTTGACCAGAATGGAACCAGACCCCAATGAAGCATGGTGTATTCAGCTTCGCTGGTTTCAGGTGAAGAGCGAATGGCAAGGATATTTTGGGAAGGAGTGATGTTGTAATTTTCAAAGTAAGGTGGGTCCGGCAGGTGGAGCGATTCGTAGCCGAATGAACCGTTGCCGAAAAAAGCGAATCGACCGCACATTGTGATTATTGATCAGGTGATAAGTTGGCTGATAGTGTACGCAACCCCTGCAAAGGTTGCCCCTGTAAGCGCAATAGAACAAACAGCACCCTGTATTTCTGTTTTTTGATTGGGTGGAAGCGCTATTGCCTTCCTCTAGTATGGCGATATCGATGGCGTCGAATTCGCCGTCACCGTCGAGATAGAAAACCGATGGACTGCAACCTTGAAGTTCATGGTCAAGCTGAAGCATCAGCAGCACACCATCTTTCAATTTGATTCAAAACAGGGAATCGAATCCGAACAGTTCAGATAGTCTTTGGTGCTAGCAACCATGTTTTGGTGAGTGTGATACCGGCAATATCACCTACGGAGTTCACCACGCAAAAACGATTCTACGGCGTTTTTAGCTGTTCCTGATACACCCTTTATTGTTCGGATACCTTTTACCCCTAAAACATTTCTCGTTCCGTCACCTATACCACCGGCAATCAACGTCATTACCCCATATTGCGCCAGAATATTCGACATGCTCGACTTGACGCCACCGTCGGTAGAAGATTCCACGACTTCTTCAGAATGAATCAGTGTTCCTTCGACAGTATAAATTGTACATTTTCGACTTTTATCAAAGTCTTGATTAATTTGATCTCCGATTGTCGGCACCGCTATTTTCATTATAGTACCTATTTTATCAATGTTGCCCAACTTAAAGTCAAAGCGAAACTTGGTCCATCACGTAGCACAGATCACCATGATTCCACCAATGTAATCGGGGAATCGTAAACTGCTGGATTTCAACAACGCAATTGATAATCAAGCAGAAGCGTCGCCACACCATTCAATTTGAATCCTAAACAGGAATCGAAACCCCGCCAGTCAAGTAACTCTTAGTGCTGAAAGACATGCCCGCGAACTTGTATCAAGCACTCAGTCTTTATTAATTCGTGATCGCAGTAGGTTTGAGGGTTTAAATGTAACTACACGTCTTGCATCAAGAATTAATTCCTATCCAGTTTGCGGATTGCGGCCACGACGGGGTTTTTTATGGCTAATGTTAAATTTACCGAAGCCGCTAAGCAATAAGCCATCCCCGTCGATCAATGAAGATTTGCACAGGGATAAAAATATTTCAATCGAATCCGTGGCCAGCGATTTTGTCAAGTTGGGGTGGGTTATATAGATTTGCTGGATTAGGTCAGCTTTCGTAAGTGTCACGTATCTCCAAGTTACTGTTATATCGAAATATTACTTTGGAATTACATTCCGGGCAGGTTTTGCCTGAATCCTAACACATGAACCACATACCGATTTTACATTCACTCTTGAATATAACAGTTCAAGTATGCAGGTATCATTTTTGCCCGTGGATGATCAAGCGGGAATGGTCTACCTGCCGCAAAATCATTTAGAATCGATTCTAACCATCGCTTGCCGTTGATATCGTTTTGGATCCTTGTTCTTTGCCTAACCCCATTACTTTTTCTTCACCTGCTCAACTCGTCGTCGACCAATTGCCGAGCGCCCCAAGGTTCGGTCTTTGTTCTCCAACCGCTTCAACAGAAAGTAATTGGCAAGGCCGATGATGGCCATCCCCAATAAAAAAACTGGATACGAGATCCTCCAATTTGCAGGCCCTGTCATCATGGACCACTCCGACATACCGCCAATTCCGGACAAGAGCGTGAGGGGCATGAAAATCGTGGTTATCAAAGTCAACCGCCTGACCGACATGTTCGTCTCATTAGCAGCCTGGGCCATCTGGTTGTTTAACATAGACAAATACATCTCCATGAGGCTGGTGACAATGTCGCGCGAAGTTTCGGTCAATTCAAAGAATATGGCGAGATGATCATAAATATCCCGATAAAAGACGAGCGTTTTCTCAGGGATGAACGGGCAGTCCTTGCGACAAATCTTTACGAAAATCTCCCTCTCGTGGAAGAGGCTTTTGCGGAGCGAATACAAATTCCTGCGCTGGTGAAGAAGTGTAGCGGAGTTGAAACTTGACAAGTCTGTGACGATTTTATCCTCCAATTCGTCCAACTCATTCTCAAGTGCTTCGATAGCCACAAATTTCTGATCAACAATGCAATCCAAGAGGACATGCAAAAGAAAAGCCGGCCCTTGTCGGGCGCCCTCGGGATTATTTTGGACAATATGTTCTATGCTGTTCAGAAGTTGACTATTCTCTGAGTTACTGTTGTTAACAGTAACGAGAAAATCCACACCGATGAACATATCTATTTCATCGATCGAAAGCATTTTCTCCGAATAATTGAAGGTGTTGAAGACAATGAAGGTGTTTCGGGGATAATTATCGATTTTGGGAATTTGGTTTTTGTCAACGCAGTCTTCGATAGAAAGAGGGTGAAACCCGAAAGGATCGATGAGGAGTGAAAGTTCCTCCTTTGTCGTTTGGGAGTAATGCAGCCAGACAAACCCGCCTTCTCCGGTCGCATCAAGAGCCTCGGCCAAGGATGCTACACGAACAATATCCCCCTTGTTAGTGATATGGTAAAATCGATATTCAGACATTACGACTCCTCTGTCTTGTTCCCAACCCCCGTAACAGTTGCCCCTATAAGCATAACGAACAAGCAACACCCTGTATTTCTCTTTTTTGGCTGGTTGGAGCTGTTGTTTTCCTCTAATATGGCGATATCGATGGCGTCTAATTCGCCGTCACCGTCGAGATCGGCGGGGTCGTGGTTCACATAGAATATTGTGACTTATAATTTTAGCTCGGGGTATAGTCACTCATGCCTTGCCCTGAGTTTTTTCTTGTCCAATCAGCTACAGACACTTGGATACCCATACACCCACATCCAGGCTCGATCCAGGCTGACCAACGAAGCTCCCGGCTACAGGTGGCACTGATTCGGGTAATCGTGCCACAGCTACAGCAATGTGATCAGTTCCGGCGATTTTTCCAATTGTTGGGTCAAATCCCTTCCACCCTGCTCCTGGAAGATATACTTCGGCCCACGCATGAGTTGCGCCAAAGTCGGTCGCTGACGGCGGTGCATGAAGATATCCGCTGACAAAGCGTGAAGCGAGTCCCAAACACCGTGCTGCCTCCATAAAAAGCACGGCAAAGTCACGACAGGAGCCACTGTTATTAGTCAGTGTCTGTTGCCAAGTCTGCACACCAGGTTCTTCGCGCAGTCGATACGACAAGGTTTGAGGAATATAGGCTCCAATCCGCTGCAAGAGGGTGTAAGTCTGTATCTGTTCCCCGGGTCGCCACACATTCGCTATCCATGTAGCGAGCTGGTTGCTTGTCTTATTCCCTGGAGGGGCCATGTACGGAGCAAGTAAAATTTGTTCATCGCGTTGATAGGAGAACGGGTAATGAATTGCATAATCGGCGACGAGAAAATCCAGTGGCGACTCGTTGTATTGCTGGATGATAATCTCGCTCTCAATGGAGAGTTGCTGAGTCGGTAGATCAAAGGTTGCGATGGCAACCGAATTGCCTTCCACATCCCGCTGCCAATGCAAAGTGGCAGGTGGGGTGATTTTAAGGTTAGAAGTCTCGATACGCAGGTCATAGTCCTCTCGTGGTCGCAGGCGCAGGAAATGGGGCCCGAGCCTGACAACGCCGGGGAAGGTATAGTAAGTGCGGTGCAGAATTTTATAGCGTTGCATGCTCTTTTTTTTAATCTTCTAAATAACAAAAAGTTAGCTTCCGTGCGGAACGAATCGAAACCCCAGCATTTCGCCTTGTTCCTGATGTTTCGCTCCAAGCGCTGTATCAAACTCAACAGCATTACTTAGCATTGTAGGTTGAAATAGGTGCAGTTGCAAATCCGGTAACCTTAATTTTCTACCACCTGGGCTTGAATTCCGCAACGACTGGAAATTATTAAGCTTCACAAGCAAAGTTGCCGAGCCACAATTTGGTCCTGAAAACGACGCAATGCTGGGCGAAAGGGAGAAATAGGCGCTAGGGAAGCGGGTCAGAAGAGCTTTCCCGGTGACACTTGCAGGTCTTTCAACCAAGGCGGCGAGGTTCCGGTTATCTGGGAGTGTGAAACTAAGAGTGAGGATAGGCTTTTTCTCTCTTTAGCTGCCTTGTTTGCCACTCGCCATTAAAAATTCCGCTAATTAAAGCCCTCTAACATACATAACCCAGAGGGTTAAGATTTCGTGCTGGACAAATCATTCTCAGTAAATTGAAACGGTCTGCGGTTGAGCATCCATCGTGTTGTCGATCAAACAGGTCCTGGCTTGTTTTCTTTGCGGTTCGTAAAAGCGAAAGTATTTTGAGCAGGGAAAAGCTGAGTGCCCTATTTTAAGTGCCATAAACATGGTGTTGCTGGTACTAGTGTTCCATAGTTGAAAATGGAATTACAACAGTGACAACAGCCATTTGATAATGGCATTCACGATGTTGAAGAGCCCCACGACAATTTGTTTGATCAGGCCGAAGGTTTTGTCTATCCAGGATTCATCGCCATCGGCATCATTGTCTTCACCTTTAAGCAGCTTCTTGGCACGGGTGTCCGGGTTGGGGTGACTGGAGAGAAAAGTGTGCTGCCGTGCCAGATCGGCCAGCTTTTCAAGGGCCGAAACGGCCGGGCCAAGATCATATCCCGCTGCTTTGAGAAAGGCCACACCATAACGATCCGCCTGCCGCTCATCATGCTGGGAAAACTGGGCGTTGACCAGTTGCTCGGTAAAGGCACCGATGATCGAACCTGCGACCAGCCCCACCTGATTGTCCTGGGACGCCAGTCCCTTCTTCACAGCACTCGTCGCATAGGCCATCACCACCTTCTTGCGGGTATGATTGTTGACCACATGCCCCATTTCATGCCCGATGACAAAAAGCAGTTCCTGATCGTTCATCAAATCCATCAGCCCGCTGAATACGCGGATGCTGCCATCTGCCATGGCAAAGGCGTTGATCTCCCTGGTCAGATACACCTTGAAATCGAAGGTGCGGCCGTCCATTTGCACAAAGGGACGGGTAAGCCTTCGCAACCTCGCTTCATACCGGTTGCCAGACGGTGCAATCTGATGCTTTCGATCTACCTCTTCAATTGCTAACCGCGTGATCCTGAAGACATCGGCGTCATCGAGGGTGACAGCGGTCACTGCATCAGAGGTGGCTTCGGTTAAGAGGGAAAGGTTGGTATTTTCGCAGGCTACCAGCAGGGGGACCAGGAGGAGAATAAGCAGAATGCGTATCATCGGGAGTAAAAGAGTGCAAAAGGGTCAAAGGCTAGGCCGTCCTAGATTCTACTTACCATGAATGTGGGGGTGTTTCCATCTCCGCGGCCTCCTTGGGCGTGATAGAATCGTCTAAGCGATCCTACTTCCCGCTCGCACTGTGTGATGTTTGCAAAACACGCCCCCCAGTGGGCCAAACCCTCTGGCACAGCGGTTCTCCGCCTCTTTCTTGCGACAAAGCTGTGTGAGGATTGAGGAAAATAACCCCAAGGTTCGTTAAGGTTTTTTGATTGCCTCCTCTCTGTCTTTTTTATACTGATCGTATGACATGTCATTTACTTGATCATAGCACTCCTGCATTTCTGACCTGCTCTCCAACTTGGAGCATTTTTGCTTTTGAGCTTCCTTGAATCCGTCAAACCATGCTCGGGAGGTACAAGACTGGCAAGCGAAAAAGGCAGATGCAACGAGCAGAACAACCAAAATTTTGTTTGTCATGTTTCCTATTGAAAAGCTTGAGGATTCACAGTTCAGTTTCAGAGAAATTTGTGTTCAATCCCGGCTTGAAAGGTGAAGAGGTGCCGATTATTGAGATCAGACTAGATAATATTCTCATGTTAAAAAAGGCAGCTACCTGCATTTAATCCGTTTGAATCGATGCCCGATAGTAATCGAATTTCCATCGTGGCTGCTATCTACTTTATAAACGTCAAGATACTCCGACATCTTGCGTATGGGGGCTCGGCCAAATTCCCGTTCCATTGCCCTGATGCTAGCGCGACTGAAATACTGAATTATACCTCCATGTCCATCGTATTTTTCCTCTCCAAATTGATCAAGCCACATATGGACGAGAGGTGGGATGCAGCGTTGTTGGGCACGAACTGTAGCGTGAGAATATGTATTCATAGCTCATCCAGTAGCAACTCTTTCCCTTTGGCAATCAATTGATCCTCATTGTAAGAGTCATATTTTTCTTTCACCGCTATAAAATCATCGCTTAATGATTTTTTCCATCCCTGACGATTGCTACGCATCTGGTTAACGTGCGAATCAAATGTGTCTCGATAATTTTTAAGGGTATTTACCTTGACGCCAATTTTATCAGCTAGATATTCGAATGCTTCTCCTTGGTTGAAATTATTACCAGTTATTGCGCAAACAAACTGATAATCCCATTTTGACATGCAGTAGGCAAAAAACAGAATATTTTCTCTATCCATCTCACCAATTCTGGAGCGCTCTCCACTTCTGAAACGCCTGATTGCAGTTCCAGTTGACTCTTGTACCCATTCATTTCTTACGATATCCAAGCATTCGTCCATATAGGAATTTATTTTTTTGAGGTGAGGTGACAACACTTCTCCCTGAAGAGTATGATTAAGTAGCTCAGCTTTACAATTGGTAATCAACCTTTCAATTTTTTGCTTCCCAGTGTTTTCCATGGCATGCTCCTTGAGTTTAAATTGCGAATAACGTTTAAAGCGTTAATTAATGTTTACCATTAATGTTTTTCTGTGTCAACAAAAAATATAACATTAAAAACATAACGTTTCGGTTGCCGCAATTACGGTTACGTGAACTCTATTGGGATCAGCTTGCACCGGTTTAACTGATTGGTATTACAGGAATGGTTGCGGGATAGGGTAAAGGAGGCGACCTAACTTAAAAACCACGTCATAGAATGCGGTGGCTTCGTGACAACGCTTGAAGTGATTTTAGCAAAATTTGCGAATTAGCAAAATTTGCGTTTTTCAGCTATAGGCTCAATTGATGAGACTTGCTTGAGAACGGCGTAGAATTAGCGAGATTGGCTTCTGGTTTGAGGTAGTATTCTCCATATCTGCGGATTTCGCTTCATCGCTTAAGTTAACCGATCGAGAAAGCGGTGAGAGGTCTCGGGAATCATGCTCGGTCGGGGGTGCCTTCACACCCAAACCTTTGCCGACTTGTGCAATCAGTTGTGAGGTCTCTGGATCGCTTTGTTCGGTGATGGTTTCACATCGCCAGCAACCTGCGAATCCGCTCTTCCATGGGGGGATGGGTTGAAAAAAGTCCGGCAATGGTGCCGCCGCTGAGCGGGTTAACTATATACATCTGTGCGGAAGCAGGGTTTACGTCCATCGGCTGCTGCGCATTGTCATGGGCCAGTCTGTTGAGGGCGCTGGCCAGCGATTTTGGATGACCGCAAATCTCTGCTCCGGTTGCGTCGGCGATATATTCGCGACTGCGGGAAATGGCCATCTGAATCAGCATAGCCGCCAGCGGGGCGACAATCATGGTCACCAACATGACCAGGGGATTGCTGCCGCCTTCTTCATCGCTGCGTCCCCCGCCAAACAGCATTCCCCACTGCGCCATGGTCGCCAGATACGAAATTGCCCCGGCCATGACCGCGGCAATCGAACCGATCAGGATGTCGCGGTTTTTGATATGGGCCAACTCGTGGGCGATGACCCCTTCGAGTTCGTGGCGATCGAGCACTTGGAGCAGGCCGGTAGTGACCGCCACCGCTGCATGTTCTGGGTTACGTCCGGTGGCAAAGGCATTGGGCGTGGGATCGTCGACCACATAGACCTTGGGCATAGGAATGGCGGCTCGTGCCGCCAGTGAGCCGACCAGGGCGTGCAGGTCGGGTGCTTCTGCTACGGAGACCTCGCGGGCCTTGTTCATGGCCAGCGCCATCTTATCGGAATTCCAGTAGGCAAAGAAATTAAGGCCCAAGGCCATAACCAAGGCAATAGTCATTCCTTGCTGCCCGCCCATGGCCTGTCCGGCAACCATGAACAGGGCAGTGAGTGCCGCCATGAGCAGAAAAGTTTTCATGGTATTCATTACACGATTCCTCCAGTTACTATTTCTTGGAATGCGGGAGTGATCCTAGACATTTCGGCTAAAAGATAAACCAATTGCATCCCTAGTCAAGAAAGGACTGAAGAAACCTTTTCAGCGGAAATTTCACTGTGCCTGGCTAAACTCTATTGCACTACTTTCAGAATCTTGGTGGCGATAGGCATTGGTAAATCGTGGTTATTAATGATGGGTGACAAGCAATTTTGTGCAAAAAAAGATGACGATAAGCTCTGGCAAGTTTTGGGAGAAAGGAGGAAGTTTTACAGCTTTTAACGCATGGAACATAAATGGCAAAATGTATTTAATTTACCTATGGTTAAATAGTATATAACATGATGCCATGCTGACCGCCCATTGCCTAGCCAGAGATCATGAACAGGGCGGTAAGCGCCGCCATGAGCATGAATGTTTTTATGGTGTTCATGGAAACTGTCCTCTCGGTTGCATTATCAGGATGTCCGGCGGCTGCTGAATGTGCCCCGGCAGTTTGCGCTACAAGATAAGCCGCTGGCTGGTCCAGTCAAGAAGGGGAGCTCGCAAAAGCTCGCTCCCCTTTCAGGGCTTCCAAATTGAGAAAGGATCGAAGGGGGGAGGGTGAGGTCAGTTCATCAACTCCAGCATCGCGAGAACGAGTTTGTCCGCACCCTCGGCCCGCAACCTCGTTATCGTTCAGGTCAGCCGGACTCGGTTGACCTGAACCTCGTCGCGCTGTACCGTACGATGGTATTCGACCGCCGGCCTGCCGAACAGGAGGGCATAGCCTTTCACATGATCATCAGGGATACCCAGCCGCTTGTACATGTCAGTCGAAATTTCAGAAAAGGCCCATCGGATCATGGCATTCCACAGAGTACCGATACCCATGCTGGCGGCGAGCAGTTCAAAATAGCTCATGGCAATCAGCATGTCGGCGTCCGGGGTGGTGACCGTCGAGGGAACCGATACCATGAGCAGATGGGGCGCATTGCGGAAGATGATATCGCGGCCCTGATCCCAGGCGGTGACCACATGGCGAAAATAACTCTGCGCTTCTGAGAGTCGTTTTTCGATCACTGCCGAGCGCAAGCCTTCTATGGTTTCCCGGCGGAAAATGTCCATGGAGGCCTGATCCTCAATAACCGTGAACAGACACTGCCGGTTATTTTTGCCGGTGGGACCATTGGCCACAGTTTGCAGCATTTGATCGATCACCCCCGCTTCAAGAGGTTCGGGCAGGAAACGGCGCATTGAACGCCTGCCTTTGATGAGCGCGGTCATCTGGTGGGCGTTGGGCAGGCTCTCCGGCAGGGGGCGCGAGTTTTCCGGCTTAAAGCCCAGGATTGACAGGGCACCGGTCGGGCAGACCGCCAGACAGTGCTGGCACTGGATGCAGTGGTGGACCCTGGTCGGATTGAGGTTCGGGTAGTCGGGCGACATCTCGATAATGTGAAAAGGACAATCATCGATACAGTCCCCGCACTGGATGCAAAGATCGGGGTCGATGGTGAATTGCAGGTCCATAGCGTCTCCTCTAAGGTTGTGGGGATTGGTGGGGCGCGATACCGTCGCCGTTGGACGGTGTCAATGGGGCATCTGTTGTCTTTGCTGGTTCTGGCATTTGCCGGGCCGGCGAGTTATGGGGGCGAACCCCGTGGCGATTGAGGTGTGCCGTTTGCAGAACAAAGCATTGGATCTGACATTACTGCTGCAGGAGTTGCGAGAGTTCCGGGGCGGGCTTGCCGACACATCGACCCTTATTTATCTCGAACGGCTGGGGCTGCTGCTCCATAGCGCACGCTCGTTCTCCCTCCTGCTTATCCCTCAGGTCATCGACGAATACGGGGCGCAGCCGGTAGGCACCTTCGTGGTCGCCGCACCCTGGGCCGGGACAACGGACGAAATCCTCTGCCGGGTGGCGCGCACCTTGAGCCAGCCTGTCCTGTCCGAGGATAAACATGTCCTCCGCCGTGCCTGCACGCTCAACCTTTCTTTTTACAATACCCTGATGATCGTCCTGGCGCTTTGCACCCAAGGGCATCTGCCCCTGATCGCATTTCCGAAAATGCGAGATACACTGTGTGGTTTTGCCCGATATAGCTCGGGCGTCATTGCCGTGGGCGACGCAGTGTATCAGGCCTGCTTCTGCAGGCACAGATGAGCAAACAGTCAACTGAAAGCCAAAATCATTCGGCCCGCAGCAGCTCCCGTGCAAGAGCAGTCGCGTCCTGCTGATGGGTGTCGATATCGGTGTTCGGCTGGAGGCGAAGGCCCGGGGCGATCAGGGTTCTGACCTCGAAGCCGTAAAGTTCCAGATTCAGGACATAGCGCTCGACCACATCGCTGTGGGCGCCGGCCGCATCAACATGGGTGAGAATCAGCACGGCAGCCTTGCCGGGCGGCAGGCGGCTGCCGTTTTCCTCTTCATCCCCGACATCGGTCCGGATCAGCGACCACATCCGGTCAAAAAAGGATTTGAACTGGCCGCAGGTGTCGCCGAAATAGATCGGCGCGGAGAACACTGCGATGTCAGCGAGGTAGAGGTCGTCAAGCACAGCGGTGACATCGTCCCTGAGAACGCAGCGGTCCGAACGGGTATGGCAGCCCTCGCAGCCCTGACAGCCGCGGTACTGCATGGTGTTGAGGGGATAATCAGAGACCGTGGCGCCGTAGGTGGCGGCGGTTTCGGTAAAGGCGCGGGCAATACGGGCGCTGGAGCCATTTTTTCTCGGGCTGCCGAGGATGTTGACGATGTTCAAGGAAATACCCTTTACTGGCTGAGAATCGATCAAAAAAAAGGAATGTATTGTGCCGGCCATTGTACGAACAAGGTCGAGATTTTTCCAGAAATATATGGCCGGCATGCTCGCTTCGGCCCACCCGATCATTATACCCTCTGAGCCAACGCTGCCGTGTTTCTGCTCGCGACCCGTGCGCGGCAACGATGGGATACGCATTGTTTTCGCTTCTTGATTCACGACATGCTATTATCCCGTGGCTGGTGCGGGGATGGTCCGGCAACTGAAGCGGGCAAGGGTGCCACTATTGATTGAGGGAGCAGGATGCGGGTTGTTTTGGAAGAGGAATCCCTGCGGGATGGGTTGCAGGCGGAAAACCGATTGTTTGGTCTGAAGGAGAAGATGGAGATTGTCCGACTGCTTTTCCTGGCCGGTGTCCGCAGGCTGCAACTCGGCAGTTTTGTCAATCCGCGTTCCGTGCCGCAGGTGGCGAATACCGATGTCCTGGCCGCGCTGGTACGCCAGGAGTTTCCTGATGTTCTCTGCACCGCCCTGGTGTTCAATGAAAAGGGGCTGGATCGTGCTGTCCGCTGTGGCCTTGTTCATCTTAACGTCTCGGTTTCAGCCTCGGATGCCAGCAGCCGGTTGCATACCGGCCGGACGATGGCCGAGGTGATGGAAACCGTGACCCGGTTGATTGAAAGAGCGGTGACTGGTGGCATCAGAATCCGAGCTGGTGTGCAATGCGCCTTTGGCTGCGCCAGTGAAGGCGTGGTTTCAGAGGCAGCGGTCCTGGCTGCTGTCGGGCGGTTGGCTGCTGCCGGCGTGGCTGAAATCAATTTGGCCGACACCGCCGGCATGGCCCATCCCCTCCAAGTGAAGCATTTGGTCGCCAAGGTGCGCGAGGCCCATCCGGACATAGAGCTGTCGCTGCATCTCCATGACACCCGCGGCCTGGGGCTCGTCAACATATATGCCGGCTATGAGGCCGGAGTAATGGTCTTCGATACTGCGGCCGGCGGGCTGGGGGGCGGCGCCGGTGTTGAGGGAGCCCTTGGCAATGTCGCCACCGAGGACGCGGTCCACCTCTTTCAAGGGATGGGCATCGATACCGGCATCGACTTGACCCAGTTCTGCCAGGTGGTTGATCATTTCGAAACGCTGCTTGCACGTCAGCTACCGGGACGGATGAACCGAGTGCTCTACGGCCAGCCGGTCGGCAAGATTTCCCCCGGGGGGCGTTGATGGTCCCGGCTGTTGTTTAGGGTGCTCGACATTGTTTTAGTGATCGGAGACGCGCAGATGATCGAGTTCATGCAGCGGTTCAATCCTGTTGTTCAGGCCCTTCTGGCCACTCTGTTCGACGCGAGGGAATGAGCCGCAGAAAGTGTTTTTTTCTCGGTCAGGCTTCGGGATTGGTCGAGCCGATCGCTGAGGTACTCTGGGCCTTGTTTTTTCCAGAAAGCAGAATATCCCGCCCTGTGCCCTCTGTTTTGCTGCCGGCGCGATGATTTTCGTGGTGGTTGAAGAACTGACTCCTGAATCCCAGCGCAAACAGGTCAGCATTGAATTACGTCACCATGGCCACCATGACAGGGTTTGTGACCATGATGATTCTAGATGTCGCCTTGGGCTAATTTCAATCTGTTGAATAAATGCCTGATCGAGACAGAACCGATGCTTTTCTCGGCAGCAAACCTTAAGCATCAAAGGAGTTTAGAAATGGAAAAAGATCGAAAAATAGCCTTGCTGATCGATTGCGACAATGCCAGCTATCAGGCGGTTGATGGTGTCCTCAACGAATTAGCGAAATACGGAGTCACCAATATCAGACGCGCTTACGGTAATTGGAAAACTCCGCATCTGAAAGGCTGGGAGGAGCAGTTGCACCCCTTCGCCATACAGCCCATCCAGCAATTTGCCTATACCCAGGGCAAGAATGCCACCGATGCGGCCATGATCATTGATGCCATGGATCTGCTGTACACTCAGAAGATCGATGCCTTTGCCCTGATGACCAGCGATAGTGATTTCACCCCGCTGGTCATGCGGATTTTGACCAATGGTCTGACCGTCTACGGGTTTGGTGAGCAGAAAACCCCGCTTCCTTTCGTCAATGCCTGTTCCCAGTTCATCTACACGGAAAATCTTCTTCCCTCAGTCGAGACCGAGGAAGCACCGGCGGATATGGCCAGTGGTTTGAAAAAATCGCGCAACGAACTCCGCGGCGATACCGGCCTGGTGAAACTGCTCCGCAATGCGGCCGAGCAAACGGTTGGGGAAGACGGGTGGTCCAATCTCGGTCGTGTAGGGCAGTACATCTCTAATACCGCCTCCTTTTCCCCCATCAATTACGGTTACAATAAATTGAGCGATCTTATCCGGGCCAGCGAGCTGTTTCATGTTGAAATGCGCAACAACAACACGGTGATGTACATCAAGGATAGCAAGAAATAACCGCCAGTCCCGCGATCTTGTTGCATCCATTACTGGGAATTCTTATTCCAGTATCCCGACCACTTCCACCATGCCCCGTTCATCGCCATGCCTTCTCCGGAGAAAATCGGTACGATCCTCATTGTTGATGACGATGTCAACACGGCAAACCTGGTGAAAACCTACCTGGAACGGGAAGGCTTCGCCACCCTGATTGCGGCTGACGGTCAGACTGCCCTGCAGATGGCCGAGCAACAGCCGATCTGTTTCATCATCCTCGATATCATGCTGCCGAAAGTGGATGGCTGGGACATCTGCCGCCGTATCCGCAAGACCTCGAACGTGCCCATCCTGATGCTGAGTGCCCGGGAAGAGGAGATCGATCGGGTGATGGGGCTGTCGCTCGGCGCTGATGACTATGTGGTCAAACCGTTCAGCCCGAGGGAACTGGTCGAGCGGGTCAAGGCCATCCTCCGCCGCACTCGGCCAGCGCAAACGCAGGAAGGCGAGGAACTGCGGCATGGTCGCCTGGTCTTCAATCACCGCAAGCATAAGGTCACCCTTGCCGGCGTGATGGTCGAACTCACGGGCAGCGAATATAAACTGCTCCACACCCTGATGCGTTCGCCGGGCCGAGTCTTTTCCAGGGACGAGCTACTGGCTGAATTCTATGAATACGGCGAAACCGTCATCGACCGGGTGATTGATGTGCACATCGGCAAACTCCGCCAGAAGATTGAAGAAAATCCCGCCAAGCCGGAGTACATCCTTACTGTCCGCGGCTTCGGTTACCGGTTTGCCGAGGCGGAGGGACGGGGGCGTTCATGAAGCAACGTTTGTTGTGGAAACTGCTGCTGATCAATATCGTGCCGGTGATCCTGGTGATTATTTTGGTGATCTGGTGGGCGATCGATCAGCTTGCCGCCGCCTATTTCATGGATCTGATGAAAAAGTACGCCATTTCCCCCACTGAGATGCATGCCATGTTTCTCACCTCGATCCATCACTACCTGCTTTGGGCCAGCCTGGTGGCCCTGGTGGTGGCTGCCCTGCTCAGTTTTCTCCTCACCCGACGCGTTCTGCGTCCCTTGTCGCAGATGTCTATGATTACCGAAAAAATTGCTGCCGGCGATTTTTCTTCCCGGGTGGAGGTCCAAACCAGCGACGAGGTCGGCGATCTAGGCAGGGCCTTCAATAGGATGGCCGACAGCCTGGCACGGGTCGAGCAATTGCGCAAGAACATGGTGGCCGATGTTGCCCATGAGCTGCGCACGCCCCTGACCAACCTGCGCGGCTATCTTGAGGCGCTCAACGACCAGGTGCTGCCACCGTCCCACGAAACCCTGCGGATATTGCAGGAGGAAAGCCTGCACCTGGTGCGTCTGGTGGAAAACCTGCAGCAATTGGCGCGGGCCGATGCGGCCGGGGTCCTGCTGCATCGGGTATCGGTGTCACCGGCCGAGGAGATGGGGCGGATGCTCGGCCTGTACAAGCAGCAGTTTCTCGATAAAGAGATCACGGTGCAGACCGATTTGGCGACCTCTGCCGCCCTGATGGCCGACCGGGATAAATTGCTGCAGGCTATGCGCAATCTCTTTGAAAACTGCCGGCAGTACACACCGATGGCCGGCTGGGTCAGGCTGGTGGTGGCCGAGAAAGGCGAGGAGGTTGTCGTTTCCTTTGCCAACTCAGGTCCCGGCATATCGCCCGAAGATCTCCCTTTCATCTTTGAGCGGTTCTTTCGCACGGACCGTTCCCGTTCCAGGGAAGCAGGCGGATTCGGCATCGGTCTCTCAATAACCAAGCAGTTGATCGAGGCCCAGGGCGGCCGGGTCGGCGCGGAGAGCGATGCCGGCGCCACCACAGTCTGGTTTGCCCTGCCTATGGCCTGATCCGCCCCGTATAGGCTTTCCCGTTTCATTGATCGTATTCTTTACGCCTTCTTTAACCCTCCTTTATCCGATCTTTACATTCCATCCTTACAGTGCAGGCAAGGGAGTAACAATGCCTCAACCTATAAGGAGGATGGTCATGAACAAGCAATTCGTCGTTATGAGTGGTGCCCTGCTGCTGTTGATGCTTAATGTTTCCCTTGCCGCAGGCATGGAGCCGGAAAAGGTATCGTCTCTGCGCACCGATACCTTTGCAGTTGCCTGCTACGATGTCGACCGGGCTGCCCTGGCGCGGCAGGAGGGTATCATTGCGGTGAGCAACGGTTGGCAGGATGGACAGGAGGTCAATCGGGTCATTTACGATCCGGAGCGAGTCGGCCGTAACGTCATCGAGGACAGGCTGCGGCAGTCAGGAACCTGTATCGAGACCTTGCCGACCAGCAAGTAGCATCAACGGAATGGAAAGAGGTGGCTTTCATGACGTGTACGCAATCCGGCAGTGTCCACAATGTCCATGTGCAAACCGCATTTCCCTATTCCCGAAAAAACCGGATCAGGATGCGATGTGAGAGCCACTTTTTTTCAAAACGATTCTATTCCAGCCACGATCAAAAAACACTTTGCAAGGAGGTTCGATATGAAGCCGCTTGGAATATTCACCTTATTATGTTCGATCGTTCTTCTCGTCGCATCCATGATGTTGATGCTGGGCAGGGAAGCCATGACCGGTGAAACTGTTAAGGAGGCACAGCAGTTATCCGCAGGCAAGAGCTATGAAGAGGCCTTGTTTGCCGGCGGCTGTTTCTGGTGCATGGAAAAACCTTTTGAACAGCTCAAGGGGGTTGTGTCGGTGGTCTCGGGATATGCCGGCGGCACCACCGTCAACCCTACCTATGAAAATTATGGCCAGGGCGGACATGTCGAGGTGGTGCAGATCGTGTTCAATCCCAACGAGATCACCTACCAGCAGTTGCTCGACGTTTATTGGCGCCAGGTCGATCCCACCGATGCGGGGGGTCAGTTTGTTGATCGTGGCCATGCTTATACCACTGCCATCTACTATTATAATCAGGAACAGCGGGAACTGGCTGAGGCTTCCAAAGAACAACTGGCCCGCAGAGGGATTTTTCAAAAGCCCCTTGTCACCCCCATTCTCCCTGCACCGGCTTTTTACCGGGCGGAAGAGTATCACCAGGATTATTACAAGGAAAACCCCATCCGGTATAATTACTATCGTTCCCGTTCCGGACGTGACGATTTTCTCGAAAAGACCTGGAAAAACATCAAAGTTTCTCCTTCTGCGGATTTAAAAAGCCGTCTGACCCCACTGCAGTACCAGGTCACCCAGGAAAACGGCACCGAACCGCCCTTTAAAAACCTGTACTGGGACAACAAGGAACCGGGCATTTACGTTGATATTGTCTCCGGCGAGCCGTTGTTCAGTTCCACCGACAAGTATGACTCGAAAACCGGCTGGCCCAGCTTCACCAAGCCCTTGGTAGCCGCCAATATCGTCGAAAAGGTGGACAACGGCCTGTTCACGGTGCGCACCGAGGTGCGAAGCAGGCAGGGCAATTCGCACCTTGGCCATGTCTTTACCGACGGCCCGGCTCCCACCGGCCTGCGCTACTGCCTCAATTCCGCCGCGCTTCGCTTTGTTCCCGCGAAGGATCTGGAAAAAGAAGGGTTGAACGAATACAGCAAACTGTTTAAGTAACCATTGTAGAATGTTAGAGCAGGGCAGGCCGGCAGATACCGGCCTTGCTGTTCGATTCTCCCCGGTGGTCATTGTCTGTTTTTTTTAACCGAGAGCGACGGATATGGTAACCCACGCAAGCGTCCTCCCGCTGGACCTGCATGATGCGGTCCTGGTGGCCAACGTTCATCCTCCGGACTGGATCAATCCGGAGCCCCAAGGCCGCTACAACCTGGTGGTGATTGGCGCCGGTACAGCCGGTTTGGTCTGCGCCGCCGGTGCCGCCGGTCTGGGGGCGAAAGTGGCCCTGATCGAGCGGCATCTGATAGGCGGAGATTGCCTCAATGTGGGCTGCGTTCCTTCCAAGGGTGTCATCCGTGCGGCCCGCGCCCTCCATGACGCGCGCAGCAGTGGCGGTTTCGGGGTGCAGGGCGGCGAGGCTGTCAAGTTTGACTTTCCAGCGGCCATGGAGCGGATGCGCCACCTGCGAGCCGGTATCAGCCGCCATGACTCGGCCCGCCGTTTCCGCGATGAATTGGGGGTGGACGTCTTCCTCGGCCAGGGGCGGTTTGTTGGTCCCGATCGGGTCGAGGTCGACGGCAAGCAGCTTGTTTTTGAGCGGGCGGCGATTTGTACCGGCGCGCGTGCCGCGGCTCCGCCCATTCCTGGCTTGGATGAGGCCGGGTATCTCACCAACGAAACCGTCTTCACGCTCACCGAGTTGCCCCCACGGCTGGCCGTGATCGGCGGCGGGCCGATTGGTTGCGAGATGGCTCAGGCCTTCGCCCGGTTCGGCAGCCGCGTTTCCCTTATCGAAATATCCCCTCAGATTTTGAGTAGGGAGGACGGGGATGCAGCCGCTCTCCTCCAGGCCGCCTTTATCCGCGAAGGGATGGATCTGCACCTTGGGGTCAAAATCATCGCTGTCGAAACCAGCGGCCAGGAGAAAATCCTGCGCCTTGAACGCAACGGTTCGGCCATCGAAGTGCGAGCCGACGCCCTCCTCATCGGTGTCGGCCGGGCGCCCAACTTCGAAGGGCTCGATCTGGACAAGGCGGGTGTCGTTTTTAACCGCAACGGAGTGCAGGTGGATGATCGGCTGCGGACTGCCAATCCGCGCATCTATGCCGCCGGTGACATCTGTTCCCCCTTCAAATTCACCCATACCGCCGATGCCCAGGCCCGCATTCTGCTTGCCAATGCGCTGTTCAAGGGACGGCAGAAGACCTCCAGTCTGACCATTCCCTGGTGTACCTACACCGATCCCGAGATCGCCCATGTCGGCATGTATGAACGGGACGCCAAGGAAAGTGGCATCCCGTTCACGACCCTGACCGTGGAGTTGGCCAGCGTTGACCGCGCCATATTAGACGGAGAAACCGAGGGCTTTGCGCGGGTGCATCTGCGCAAGGGCACCGATAAAATTCTTGGCGCCACCATTGTCGCCCGCCATGCCGGCGAGATGATCGGCGAGTTGTCCCTGGCCATCACGGCAGGACTGGGGCTGTCCGTCATCGGCCGCACCATCCATCCTTATCCGACCCAGGCCGAGGCGATCAAAAAACTGGCTGATGCCCACAACCGTACCCGACTGACCTGGATGGTGAAAAAGGTGCTGGCCGGTTGGCTGAAGTGGTGCCGGCGATGATGGTTCCGCTGCCAGCCCCTCCCGAGACACTGCGTCTGGCTGCCTTTATCTCGGTCTTTGTGGTTTTGGCCGTGGCCGAAGCGATCCGACCCCGTCGGGTTCTCACGGTTTCCAAAACGCATCGCTGGCTGGTCAACCTGACGGTTGTCTTTGCCAACACTCTGCTGGTTCGCTTTGTTCTGCCCCTGGCCCCCTTTGCTCTGGCTGTCCAAATTCAGGCCAAGGGCTGGGGACTGTTCAATCTGCTTCATTTTGCCGGCTGGGCGGAAATCGTGGTCAGCCTGCTGCTCCTCGATCTGCTCATCTACTGGCAGCACCGCTTCTTCCATCGGACACCGCTCCTCTGGCGCATCCACCGGATGCACCATACCGACCTCGACCTCGATGTCTCCAGCGGCACCCGCTTCCACCCGATCGAGATTATTCTCTCGCTGGCGATCAAGCTCATGGCCGTTGTCCTCCTCGGCGTTTCGCCGCTGGCGATTTTATTCTTTGAGATTCTGCTCAACGCCACCTCGATGTTCAGTCATGCCAACATACAACTGCCGCTACCCCTCGACCGGTGGCTACGCCTTCTGGTGGTCACCCCGGACATGCACCGGGTCCACCATTCCGTGATTGTCCGGGAGACCGACAGTAATTTCGGCTTTAATCTGCCATGGTGGGACCGGCTGTTCGGCACCTATACCGCCCAACCCCGCGATGGCCACGACGGCATGCAGATCGGTCTGAAGGAGTGGCGCAACCAGGAGGAACTGGGCCTGTGGCCGTTATTGCGGATCCCCTTTGTCTCGCCTCCCCGGAGGATGGCCCCATGAACCGGAACAAAATGATCCTGCTGGTGCTGGGCGCCCTGGCGGTGACGCTGTTTTTTGTCCTTGATCTCGGGCGCTTCCTGACCCTGGCCTCGCTCAAGGCCAACCGGCAGGCATTGCTGGATTTTTACAGCGCCCACCGGCTGCTCACCGTGGCGGGCTTCATGACGATCTACATCGTCCAGACGGCCCTGTCCCTGCCCGGGGCGGCCATTCTGTCGCTGGCAGCGGGCGCGGTCTTCGGCTCGATCATGGGCACGGTCTATGCCAATATCGCCGCCACCATCGGCGCGACCCTGGCTTTTCTTGTGACCCGCTATCTGCTGCGCGATATTGTTCTGAGTCGATTCGGTGCCAAGCTGGAGGGCATCAACCGTGAACTCGAGAGCCGGGGTTTCAACTATCTGCTGTTTTTGCGGTTGGTGCCGCTGTTTCCCTTCTTTCCTGATCAACCTGGCCGCCGGCCTGACCCGGTTGCCGTTGCGCACCTTCTTCTTCGGCACCATGCTGGGCATCATTCCCGGCGGTTTCGTCTACGTCAATGCCGGCGCCAGTCTGGCCACCATCGATTCGCTGGCCGATGTGGCCTCGCCCCGGGTTTTGGGCTCCTTTGCCCTGCTCGGCCTGTTCGCGCTGGTGCCCGTGCTCTACTCCAAATGGAAAAACAGAGGGGCTGCGAAAGAAGAGTAAAATGTGGCAAAGGAGCCTGGTGCTTGGGATGGGAAAGATGGTGCACAAAATTGAACCTTTTTCGCGGGCATGGCCCGCTCCTGCCGGTAGATGCGATACCCCGTAGTGTAGGAGCGGGCCATGCCCGCGATGTTCGACCAACGGGAGAAATCTCTGGCTGCAAAGAACGAGATTTCTCGCTTTCGCTCGAAATGACAGCAAAAAAAGCCTCGCTCTTTTTGGGGAGGCGATAATATCCAGTGCCTTGTGCCCAAGGCGCAACGGGGACGGGTTTTAAATTTTACAGCAAGGAGCGGCATTGATGAGTTGGCGGATAAGCCCGGCAGTAGAGGAAATTTTGTCCAAGGGGCGGGACGGCGGCCCGGTTTCGCGGGAGGAAGCCCTGACCCTGATGCATTTGGAGCTGGAAAGCCGGGAAACCTACGCCTTGATGGAGTGCGCCAACCATCTCTCCCGCGCTCAGTTCGGCGGGAAAGGGGAGAATCACATGCACATCGGGCTCAATGTCGAGCCCTGTCCGATGGACTGCGCCTTTTGTTCCCTGACCAAACAGGCTGGCCTGTTCACCGAAAAGATCGAATTTCCCCTGGATGATATCTTGGCCTGGGCCCGGCAGGGGGAGGCCGAAGGGGCCGACGCCCTTAATCTGATGGCCACCGGCACCTTTTCCTTCGCTCGTCTGCTCGAGATCGGCCGCCGGCTCAAGCAGGAGGTCCGCACCCCCCTGGTCGCCAATGCCCGGGATATCAATCACGCCGAGGGTGAGCAGTTGCTTGATGCTGGTTTTGTCGGCTTTTATCATGCCGTCCGCCTGGGCGAGGGCACGGACACCCCGTTTAAACCGGAGCGGCGGATTCAAACCATCCGGGTGCTCCATGATGTCGGCTTGCGCTGGATGAACTGCGTTGAACCGGTGGGACCGGAGCATTCGCCAGAGGAGATTGTGGATCTGATGCTGCTGGCCCGCCGGGAAAAGGCCACCTACAGCGGCATCATGCGGCGGATCAATTTTCCCGGCTCGCCCAAAGAACCGATGGGGATGATCAGTGAGCGGCGCATGGCCCAGATGGTAGCTGTCAGCCGTCTGGTCATGGGCGACACCGTCCGCGCCCACTGCACCCACGAACCGCACAGCCTTTCCCTGGTGGCCGGGGCCAACCTGTTTTTTCCCGAGGTCGGTTCCAGTCCGCGCGACGGCCAGGCCGATACCGGCAAGGGAAGGGGGCGATCGGTCAGCCATTGCGCCGCCATGCTCCGGGAAATGGAATGGAAGCCGGAGTTAGCGTCGAATTGTTTTGAATGACTCCAATGTCGGCAGAACGGCACTGGTATTGTAAGCGTACTTTGTTCTATTTGTACTGTTATGAGCTTATCACACGCTCTGGCAATTGATTGTAGTCGAAGTAAAATCATGAATATAATTCATGGGAATAGTTAACTGATTTAAGTGGAGGAAAGATCATGGCCAAAGGAAAAGATGCTCAGAAAACAGAAAAGAAGAAATCAGAAAAAACGTTGAAAGAAAAACGCAAAGAAAAAAAGGAAAAGAAATCAAGAAAAGATAGTATTTAGCTCTTTTGATAAAAGAAGTTCCGATTCTGTTGTGGCAGTCAAGATTTGATGCCATAGGATTTGCAGTAAAGAACAAGTGCAGACTAACGTGGGCCATATACATTCTGGTTTCACGGGATTGAGACCCTAAAGCGGGGCCTTGCCCGTGAGCCAGAATGTTAGACAGAGCACAACAAATCAAACAACAAGAAGAGGTAGTCGCGATGATCCCGGAAAAGTTGCTGGAAATTATGAAGAAAGATGGGGTTGTTGCCATTGCGACCTTGGGACAAGATGGGCCCCATATGGTCAACACCTGGAATAGCTACCTCAGAATATCATCAGACGAACGATTGTTCATTCCTGCAGGTTACATGCATAAGACAGAGGCTAATATTGCCCACAACCCCAACGTGCTGATTACCCTTGGAAGCAGCAAGGTGAAGGGCTTGCACGGGGCAGGTGCCGGATTCTTGATCAAGGGAAAGGCGACTTTTATAACATCCGGACCTGATTATGATTTCATGAAAGCAAAGTTCAGTTGGCTGCGAGCCACCTTGGCCGTCACCATCGATTCTGCCACTCAAACCTGGTGAAAGTGAGCGGGCAGCCTTCGCGATGCAATTTCGTGGCTTAGGTAAGTATGTGACGATTGCAGATCATAACTAAACTGTCCGACAATCGTCAACCTGACCGCTGGGATTGGCCGATTTTCAAGCGTCGTTCATTGGCGGCGGCCTGTTTTTTTTGGCGTTAAGGAGAGCGAGAGGCAAAGAAATAGTAGAGATATAGATGATTACTTGGCCATGCAACCATATCGCAATCAGCTCATAGTTGAGTAAGAGAAAGGAGAAAAGAGCTAAAAACAATGCAGTCAATCCCAGGGGCAGCCTACCCTGAAACGGAGCAAGAAGCGGCAACCCAAGGCGCCAAGACGGAATGCAACCTCAACACGCTCGATTGAACCCCCTCATTTCAACGAAAAGCATCCATGCGAACCACATCATGCATCGCCGGTGTTCTTTTTCTGCTGGCCACCGTCTGTCTGTCCTCACCTGTCCGGGCTGACCAGTTCAAGGTCGGCACCTGGAAAACCGCCCAGACCATTCAACCCTTCTTCTATCAGGAATTCCTGGCAAAGGGCGATGTGGTCACGGTCTTTCCGTTCACCAATCCGGCGGACCAGAAGACGGCGCTGCTGGCCGGCAGCCTGGACATGACCGGGACAACCCTGGCCCATGCCATCCAGTCGGCGGTCATGGGCCAGCCGGTGGTGGTGGTGGCGGCGCTCTGCAATAAGTGTTCGGCCCTGGTGGTCCGCAAGGACGGCCCGGTGCAGACGGTCGCCGATCTCAAGGGCCGCACGATCGGCTATGTCCCCGGCACCATGCATGAAATTCTCCTGCGCGAGCTCCTGAGCCGCAACCAGCTGTCGCCGGACAAGGATGTCACCCTGGTGCGGGTCGATTTCTTCGACATGGGCACCGCCCTGGCGCAAGGGGCGATCGATGCCTTTCTCTCGGGGGAGCCTTTCCCCTCCACGGCGGTCGAGCAGGGGTACGGCCGCATTCTCTCCTCTCCCTACTTCGGCGAATCCGTGGGCACGATCAATGCCGGCATGCTGGTCACCCGCGAGATGATCGAAAAAAATCCCGACCGGGTGCAGCACCTGGTCAACGCCCACGCCCGGGCGACGGAAGCGCTGAAGCGCGATCAGGCCCGCTGGCTGCGGGAAGCGCAAGCCTTCGGCACGCCGCTCAAGGTTCTGGAACGGGCCGCTCCCAATATGGAACTGGCCTGGACCATGGATGCGGCCTTTGTCCAACAGGCCAAGGCCCTGGGCGAGCGGATGCAGGCCCTGGGCGTTATCGACCGGCAGCCCGATTACGACCGGCTTTTTGATCTGCGCTTTGTCGCCAAGGCCGAGCACGAGGCGCGGCCGTGAGAGCATGCTGCTCCGGAATCACCGCTTCGGGAGATTCCGTCATTTCGAGCGAGAGCGGACGAGATCTCTCCCTCCGGTCGAGATGACAAACAAAGATCGGTCGCGGTACCATAGACCAAAGGAAGAAGAGACTCGATGGGGACAAAGAACACCGCGCTGGCCCTGCTGATCCCGCTGACGGTCCTGGCGTCGTGGTACGGGGTGAGCGCCACCGGACTGGTTCCGGTGTATCTCCTGCCGCATCCTGTGACAGTGGGGGAAGCTGGTCTGCGCTATATCTTCGGCGCCACCGGGCAGGGGCCCTATGCCGGCAGGTTTGTCGGCGATCTCGGCGCCTCCTTGACCAGGGTGCTGCTGGGGTTTTCCCTGGCCGCTGCGCTCGGCATTCCCGTGGGTATCCTTTCCGGCCGCCTGGCCCTGGTGAACCGTCTGGCGGCCAGCGCAATCGGCGGGTTGCGGGCGGTGCCCGGCATCTGCTGGCTGCCGCTGGCCATGATCTGGTTCGGCATCGGCATCAAGACCACGGTTTTTCTCGTCGCCATGGCCGCTTTTTTTCCCATCTATCAAAATGCCCTGACCGGGGCGCAACTGGTCGCCCCGATCTACTATCAGGCGGGCGCCATGCTCGGCGTTTCCCGGCTGCGCGGTGTCTTTGCCATCCTGCTGCCCATGGCCATGCCCAATATCATCACCGGCCTGCGCCTGGGGATGGGCATTTCCTGGGCCTATCTGGTGCTGGGCGAACTCACCGGCGTGCCGGACGGGTTGGGGGCGACGATCATGGATGCCCGGATGCTGGGTCAGACCGACATCATCCTGGTCGGCATCATCCTGATCGCCGTAATCGGCAGGGTATGCGATCGGCTGCTTGCTGTTTATGATGCGTTTCTGCTTCAAAAGCGCCAGGAGGCAGGTCTGATGCGTCCGATTGATCAGGGGCTTCCGGCGGGAGAGCAGGCGCACCGCGAACCGATCCTCGAGGTTGTCGGAATCAGCCAGCGCTTTGTCCATAATGGCCCTGCTGAAATGGTTTTGGATCATCTCTCGCTGCGCCTGTTCAAGGGTGAGCTGGTCTGCCTGATCGGCCGCAGCGGCTGCGGCAAGTCTACCCTGCTGAAGATCGTGGCCGGTTTTCTTGCCCCCACTCAGGGCCACTGTCTGCTGGCGGGGCAGATTATTACCCGGCCCGGTCCGGACCGCTGCGTGGTCTTTCAGGAAGATGCCCTTTTTCCCTGGCTGACGGTGCGGGAAAACATCGCCTTTGGCCTGAGAAGCAGGAAAATGTCCGCACAGGCCCAGGCGGTCGAGGTCGACCGGTATTTGGATCTGGTCGGTCTTCAAGGCTACGGCGACTATCTGCCCCGGGCTCTTTCCGGCGGGATGAAGCAGCGGGTGGCATTGGCTCGGGTGCTGATCCTCTCCCCTGCGATTTTGCTGATGGACGAACCCTTTGGCGCCCTTGACGCCCAAACCCGGGACGACATGCAGGATCTGCTCCTTGATTTATCGCGTGAGCGGCGGCAGACGATTCTTTTTGTGACCCACGACGTCCAGGAGGCGATCACGATTGCCGATCGGGTGCTGCTGATGGATCGGGAAGCCGGCGGGATCGGCGAGGAACTGCAGATCGAGCTGGACCGGCCCCGGAATCGGACAAGCGAACCATTTCAGATGTGCTGTGCCCGACTGCATCAATGGCTCAGGAAATAGGCGGGTGATTCGGCTTGCCTGCAGATTCTTTATATCAGTATAATCAAGGAGGAAACGATATGCAGATAGGGATGATCGGCATCGGCCGGATGGGAGGCGATATGGTGCGCCGGTTATTGCGCAAGGGCCACCGGTGTGTGGTCTACGGGCGTCAGGCCGCCGCGGTTGCCCCCCTGGTGGCCGAGGGCGCAGTCGGGACTTTAAATTTTCCCGAATTTATCGCTCACCTGGCAGCACCGAGGGTCGTCTGGCTGATGGTCCCGGCGGCTGCGGTTGACGGAGTGATCGCAGAGATTGCGCCGCTCCTGGCTCCGGGCGATATCCTGGTTGATGGCGGCAACTCGAGGTATCATGATGCCATCCGTCGCAGCAGCGCCATGCGCCACCAGGGCATCCGCTACCTCGATGTAGGAACCAGCGGCGGAGTCTGGGGGCTGGAGCGGGGATATTGTTTGATGATCGGCGGCGAACCCGAGGCGGTGGAACAGCTTGATCCGATTTTCAGTGCCCTGGCCCCGGGCTGCGGCAGCGTGCCATCCACGCCCGGGCGGCTACAGAAAGGGTCGACGGCGGAACAGGGCTATCTCCATTGTGGGCCGAGCGGTGCCGGCCATTTTGTCAAGATGATCCACAACGGCATCGAATACGGGCTGATGGCAGCCTACGCCGAAGGGTTCAACATCCTGCGTCATGCCGATGCTGGCAACCGCGAACAGGCTCACGATGCGGAAACCACCCCCCTGCAGCACCCCGAGCATTTTCGCTATGACTTCAACCTGGCCGACATCGCCGAACTGTGGCGGCGAGGCTCGGTCATCCCTTCCTGGCTGCTCGATTTAAGTGCCCAGGCCTTTGCGAACCAGCCTTCCCTCGAGGGATTCTCCGGGCGGGTGTCCGACAGCGGCGAAGGCCGGTGGACCATTGCCGCCGCCATCGAGACCGGT
Source organism: uncultured delta proteobacterium (assembly GCA_963733595.1). GTDB lineage: Bacteria > Desulfobacterota > Desulfobulbia > Desulfobulbales > Desulfobulbaceae > Desulfobulbus. The sequence continues at coordinate 31,977 of CAVTDN010000012.1, forward strand.
GTACCGGCCCCGGTGCTGAGTGCCGCCCTCTATCAGCGCTTCAGTTCACGTGGCCAGGGTGATTTTGCCGATCAACTGCTCTCCGCCCTGCGGTATCAGTTCGGCGGCCACATCGAGAAGCCACCAACCAAGGAGGACTAGCCATGCCGCAAACCGCAACGCTTGCCCCGACCATTGTGGTCATTTTCGGTGGTGGCGGCGACCTGACCCAGCGCAAACTTATCCCCGCCCTCTATAATCTGCGGCTGGACCGACAGCTTCCGGAACGGTTTGCCATTGTTGGCGTTGCCCGCAGGCAGATCGACAACGAGGCCTTCAGGCAGCGCCTTCGGCAAGGGGTTGCACTGTTCTCCCGCCGGGGAATAGAGGATGAATCGGACTGGAACGAATTTGCCGCCTCCCTCTCCTATCTCTCCGAGGACGTGAGTAATCCAGCCTCCGGCCTTGCCCTCAGCACGTGTCTGCAGAAGATCGAGGAAGGGTGGGGGGTGCGGGCCAACCGCATTTATTATCTGGCCGTGCCGCCGCCCATGATGAAACCGGCCGCCGCCATGCTGCAGCGGCTCGGCGTCTGCCGGGACTGTGGCCATGACCGGCTGGTAGTGGAAAAACCCTTTGGCCGCGATCTGGCCTCAGCCCGGGACTTGAACCATTTCCTCGGTGAAATGTTCGTCGAATCCCAAATCTACCGGATCGATCATTATCTCGGCAAGGAAACGGTACAAAATATCCTTGCCTTTCGTTTTGCCAATTCCCTCTTTGAGCCCATCTGGAACCGTCGCTATATCGACCAGGTGCAGATCACAGTGGCCGAAACCGTCGGCGTCGAGGACCGGGGTGATTATTACGACCAGTCCGGTGCCCTGCGCGACATGGTGCAGAATCATCTCCTCCAGGTTCTTTGTCTGGTGGCGATGGAACCGCCGATCTCCTTTGACGCCGACGATATCCGCAATAAGAAGGTGGATGTTCTCCGGGCGATCCGACCGTTTCGTCCGGAAGAGATCCATCGGGTCGCGGTGCGGGGCCAGTACCGCCGGGGAACTGTTCTTGGCAAAGCAGTGCCGGGGTATCGCGAGGAAAGCAGAGTAGCTCCCGATTCCACCACTGAAACCTACGCCGCCTTCACCTTCCATATCGATAACTGGCGCTGGCATGGGGTGCCCTTCTATCTGCGCACCGGCAAACGGTTGCCGGCTAAGGTTTCGGAGGTATCCATCCTCTTTCATTCACCGCCGCACCAGTTTTTTCCCTCAGCGGCGGTGGAGAGCTGGCAACCAAACCGGATTGTGATCAGAATTCAGCCCGAGGAGGGAATCGGCACCCGCATCCAGGTCAAACAGCCGGGAACCCGGATGCTGCTGGGGGCCGCTGAAATGCGGTTCCGCTACCATGAGGCCTTCCGAACACCGGCGGCAGAGGCCTATGAAACCTTGCTGCTCGATGTGATCCGCGGCGATGCCACTCTGTTTATGCGGGCTGATCAGATTGAATCCGCCTGGCAGGTGGTCACCCCGATCCTTGAGGCCTGGGAATCGGTGCCAGCGACCGATTTTTCCGATTATGCCGCCGGTACTTGGGGGCCGGAATCCGCCGATCAGATGGTGGCCCGGCAACGGCATAGTTGGCTGCAGCCGACAACGACGGAGTGAGCATGCTCCGCTTGTTTGCCGACAAAGAAGCACTCAGCCAGGCGGCGGCTGAGCTGTTCGCCGCGAAAGCGCAGACGGCGGTGGCCGATCACGGCCGCTTTGTCGTGCTGCTGGCCGGCGGCGATACCCCCCGCCGCACCTATGAACGATTGGCTGGTGAACCACTTCGCAGCCGCATCCCCTGGGGGCAGGTGCATTTTTTTTGGGGGGATGAACGGTGTCTGCCTGCGGGCGAGCCGGAGCGCAATGAATCCATGGCCCGCGCAGCCTTGCTTGACTCTGTGCCGCTGCATCCGGAGCACGTGCACCCCCTTCGCTGCGATCAGTCGCCCGAGCGGGCGGCGGCAGCCTATGCGGCCGAACTGCAGGATTTTTTCGGTACCGATCCCCCTCGCTTTGATCTGGTCCTGCTCGGCATGGGCGCAGACGGGCACACCGCCTCTCTCCTTCCTGGTTCACGCAGCCCCGATGAGCAGGAGCGATGGACCGCCGTGACCCGTCGTCCCGAAGAATCCTTCAGTCGGGTGACCCTGACTGCGCCCCTGCTCAACCGGGCGGCCCTGGTAGTGTTCCTGGTAACCGGCCGCAACAAGGCAGCGGCCTTGCGGTCTGTCCTGGAGGCAAGCAGTCCGCAACCGGTGGTGCCGGCACAGCTGATCCGGCCATTGAACGGGGACCTGCATTGGTTTGTCGATCGTGAGGCGGCCCATCTGTTGGATGACGCGCATACAGAATCGTGAAGCAGCGATGAGTCAGCAACTCCGTCCGTTGGGGAAGCAGTTGGTGCAACCACTGCTTTCCATCATCATTCCTGCGCTCGACGAGGCAGGCACTTTACCCGCGCTCTTGGCGGATCTTGGGCGCCAGGAGGATGTTGCCCTTGAGGTTGTCATCGGCGACGGCGGCTCCACTGATGCGACCGCGGCCGTCACCGGCTCCTTTGGCGCCCGTATTGTCCGGAGCCCGCGCGGCCGGGGGGCGCAGATGAACGCTGCGGCCCGCCAGGCGACCGGCCTTTATTTTTTGTTCCTTCACGCCGATTCGAGGCTGGACGACCCTCGTCTGCTCGTAAAGGCCTTGGCTGCGCTCCAGCGGGCGGAGCAGGAACAACCTGGAGTTGCCGGCCACTTCCGTTTGCTTTTCAGCCGTTCGGATCAGCTGAGCAATAGGCTGGCCTATCGCTACATCGAGGAAAAGACTGCCCTCAACCGGACAAACACAACCAACGGCGACCAGGGGCTGCTCCTTTCCCGCGCCTTTTTTCACCAGCTCGGCGGTTTTGACGACAGCCTGCCCTTCCTCGAGGATCAGCGCCTTGCCGAAAAGATCCGAGGCCAGGGGCGATGGAGAACGCTGCCCGGTTTTCTCCAGACATCGGCGCGGCGTTTTGAGAGCGAAGGCTTTCATCGCCGCTATCTCCTCATGGGGATTATGATGGGTTTGTTCTCCATCGGTGAACGGGCCTTTTTTGCACGCGCTCCGGGCCTGTACCGGCTGCAGCAGGACACAGGTCGCTTGCTGCTTGCCCCGTTTTTTGGCCTCCTCTGGTCCATGGTTCTCCGTGATTGGGGCCTGTCCGGAACCCTCCGCACCTTTTATCGCCTGGGGCACTATATCCGCCACAATGCCTGGCAGCTGTTTTTCTTTTTCGATGTCTGGTTGCGGCCGTACCTGGGACCGGGGCGATACCCGCTGCTCGGTTTTTATGACCGGCTGGTGGCGCCCTGCCTCGATTTCCGGCTCTGGAACGCCCTTGTCGGTCTGGGCTGTTTTGTCTGGTACATGGGCATTCTCGCCCCTTTTTTCTGGCTGCAGGAATCCCTGGAACGAACAAAAGAGAACAGGAGACCGAGGAATGAGACAGGTGCCTGAGACTGTGGTGGCTCTCTTTGTTCGCGCGCCCGTTACCGGCCGGGTGAAAACGCGTCTCGCCGTTGGGCTCGGGGAGGAGGGGGCCTGTCAGCTGTACCAGGCTATGGTGGCTGATATTCTCGGCACTCTCAACGTCAGTGGCTTGCCGATCCACCTGTTTCATGACGACAAGGAGAGCAGTGCTTTGCCGCTGGCCTGGCGGGATGCGGCGGCCCAAGTGCGGCCGCAGCGGGGGGAGGACATCGGCGAAAGGATGGCGGCCGCTTTTGCCGACTGCTTTGCCCAAGAGATTGAACAGGTGATTTTAGCGGGCAGCGACATCCCCGATCTCGACGCCCGGATCATCGTGGCTGCCAGAGAAGCCCTCGTCACCCATGACGCGGCCCTGGCTCCCGCCCTTGACGGCGGTTACGGACTGATTGCCCTGAAAAGCCAGCAGTATCGACCGGAACTGTTCACCGAAATCCTCTGGAGTACCGGCCAGGTCCTGCCGACCACTTTGCAACGCTTTGCAGAATGCCAGCTGAACGTGGCCTTGCTGCCGGTGTTGCGGGATATCGACACCATGGCCGATCTCCGCGCGTATTGGCACCATCCCTGTCCCTCCGCCCCTGCTACCAACCAGGCGATTTCACAGTTGCTTGCCCAAACCGGATCCGGAAGGGAGCACGAGCCCCCCGGTGAGCAAGGTTTCGGCCAGGGCTCTGTTAGAAACGCTGCATGAGATCGTAGAGTGAAGCGTCTGCCATGGTTGCCCGCAGATGCTCGTCGATGGGTTCAGCCTTGCCCTCTTCGTCAATTTTGACGTACACGATCTGGGTTGAACAGACGATCTCTTCGAGTTCTTTCACAAAATCAAATCGTCTGGCTTCGACGTTAATGGTCAGCGAGGTCTGGCCGACTTTGTGCACCTTGGCATAGATCCGGACATGGTGGCTGATCTTGACCGGTCGCCTGAATTGGACTTCATCCATTTTCAAGGTGACCATGTTTGGCGTGCGGCAGAGGTAACCGGCAAAAGCGGCTCCGGCCTCATCGAGCCAGGAGAGCATGGCGCCACCGAAGAGATTGCCGTTGTAGCCGATCTCACTGGCCCTGCAGATTTTCGTTGCGACGTAGTGCATGGAGTTCCTTTAAGGAGTGAGGGTTGCGATTATATAGGTGCGGGATTGGGCAGTATCGATGTTCCGTTCAGGATGTGTTTGCTTTCTATCAGGATATTTCTTAGGGGGCGATCTCCGGGTGGGGTCTGGTTGACTCAACTCCGTGCCGTTCTGCCGATGCGAAAGGTGGTCATGACAATGCCGCCAAAAATCAGAACAACGCCCTGGGCGTGATACCAGGCAAGGGTTTCATCGAGAAAGAGCACCGCCAGGATGGTGCTGAATACCGGCATGAGGTGGACAAAAGGGCCGGCCTTGTTGGCACCGATGGTGCGGATGGCCCGGTTCCAGAAGATAAAGGCCAGCACCGAGGCAAAGACCGCCACATAGAGGATGGTGACCACCGAGGCTGGGTCGACAGTAAAGGTCTTGCCGCTGGAGAGCTCAAGCAGATACAGGGGAAAAATGGCCATCAGGCCGACAATGTTGATCGCGGTCAGGTAGGCCAGCGGGTGGAGCTCCTGCGGATACTGTTTGAGGCGGGACGAATACAGCGCCCAGACCACGGCTGCGGCCAGGACCAGCAAGTCACCCCGGTTAAACGACACCTGCAGCAGGGTGGCCATGTCGCCCTTCACCATGATCGAGACAACCCCCACAAGCGAAATCAGGACGCCGCCGCATTGGCGCGGGCTCATGGTTTCCCGGTAGAGCAGCCAGGAAAAAACTACGATCAGCACCGGGATGCAGGAGTTGACAAGCACCGCGTTGATGGCAGTGGTATGCTGCATGGCCAGATAGAGCAGCGTGTTGAATCCGAGAACACCGAAGAGGCCCTGCACGAGGATGAACCGGCCATGGGCGCGGATCAGTCTCCGCTGTGCCCGAAGATGCCGGTGGGCGAGGAACAGCAGAATAAGCAGGGCCACCGACCACCGCCAGAAAGAGAGCGCCAGCGGCGGCATGGCGGCATGCATGCCCCGGCTGAGGACAAAGTTGCCGGACCAGAATAAGGTAGTGAGAATCAGCAGCAGATACGGCATGTGGGGTGACAAGGGTGTACGGTTATGATAGCTGGGAGGACTGAATTGTTTAGCACAATAACAACTATTCTACTGATAAGAGGGGCCTGCTGCCAGCAATAGTTTCGTCGCCGAACGTAGGTAGCGTTCCGCGGTCTTCCGCGAAGGCCGGGGGGCGCTGCTCAGATTGTTTCTCATTGCCATACTGTCGGAAATCTCCTTGACCCTCACACTGGCAATGGGTAAGAGCAGGGAATAGACGTTGCTGTCATGACGATTTTCCTTCAACCCTCTCCTCGGTGCCGTGTTATGGAAAATCTGCCCTGAAAACGGCAGTTCCCATGCGGCCGGGAAGAGGAGCAACGGAGAGTTCGCCGAGTAATAAGCTCTTCGGCGGCATCGTTCTTGTTTGATTGCCACAAACATTCAAAGAGTAGCTGCCTCTCGCTCGAAATGGAGATGAGTTGGAAATCGTTGACGTTGTTTCCACTGCAAAAAAGATTAATCAATTCATTGTATTAAAGAATTATTTTAACCTATCGTGAAAAAAGAAACTATGCTCTTTGTCTGCGGCCAGTGCGGCCTTGAAAGCCGCAAATGGCTGGGGCGCTGCCCCGATTGCGGCGCCTGGGACAGCCTGACCGAGGAGAAGAAGCAGATCTCAGTCCGCCATGGCCGGACAACCGCGACCGCACAACCCCTGACCGCAAGCGGTGAAGAGGAATGCACCCGTCTGGTGACCAATATCGGCGAGATGGACCGGGTCCTGGGCGGCGGCATCGTGCCTGGTTCCCTGGTGCTGATCGGCGGTGATCCGGGCATTGGCAAGTCGACGCTCATCCTGCAATTGCTCTCGTCGCTCGCTGCCAAGCAACTGAAGGTCCTCTATGTCACCGGCGAGGAATCAGTTCGCCAGATTCGCATGCGTGCCAGTCGCCTTAAAATTGAAGATCAGGACATCTACATCTCCACCGAGAACTGTGTTGAGGCCATTATCGACCTGGCTGGAAAAATGCAGCCGGCTCTGCTGGCGGTGGATTCGATTCAAACGGTGTTCAGTGAGGAGGTGGGGTCGGCGCCGGGTTCGGTCACTCAAGTGCGGGAGTCTACTGCCCGGTTCATGGGACTCGCCAAGTCGAGCCACCTGCCGATTCTCCTAGTCGGCCACGTCACCAAAGATGGCTCTATCGCGGGTCCGAGGGTGCTTGAGCACATGGTCGATACGGTGCTCTATTTCGAGGGGGATCGGGGCCAGGTCTTTCGAATCCTGCGGACAGTGAAGAACCGTTTCGGCTCCACCAACGAAATCGGCGTCTTTGAGATGAAGGAGAGCGGGCTTGCCGGGGTCGACAACCCTTCCGCGCTTTTTTTGGCCGAGCGGCCGGTCAATGTGCCGGGTTCAGTGGTCCTCCCCAGTATCGAAGGAACGCGGCCCATCCTGGTGGAAGTTCAGGCTCTGGTCAGCCGTTCAAGCCTCGGAACGGCAAGGCGAACCGCCATTGGCGCCGATCCGCAGCGTTTGGCCCTATTGACTGCCGTGTTGGAAAAGAAACTCGGGGTCACCTTGTTCGATCACGACATCTTTCTCAATATTGCTGGTGGCATCCGCATCATCGAGCCGGCTCTTGATCTGGGGGTGGTGGCGGCGCTGCTTTCCAGTTTTCTCGAACAACCAATCGATCCCGCCACCGTGGTCTGCGGCGAGATTGGTTTGGCCGGTGAAATCAGGGCAGTGGGGCAGATGGAACTACGGATGCGCGAAGCCGGACGACTGGGCTTTACTACCTTTCTCATGCCGGAATCCTCGGCGCGTCAGTTGCGGGGCAAAAGCAGGGAAGGGATGCGCATCTTGGCGGTGCGCAGCGTATCGGAACTGGCGGAACACTTGTTTCGGCGTTGAGGTGGGAGTGGTCTGGAGCAGGGGAGTGTGCCGGAGAGGTCCGGCACACTCGGGGGATCGATTACTTCTTTGACGGACAGAGAGATTTAGCTTGAGCGTCATGCGAACTCAGGCAGTCGACCAGGGTTGAACTCTCCTGGTCAGTGAGAACGGCACCTTGCTTGACCATGGTGTACATGACCCATTTCCAATAGACCGTTTCGGGGGTCATAAAGTGACGTCCTGCGGCACTGTCATCCATCTTTGGACAAACATAGTCCTTGACGGAATGGCAGGAAGAACACTTGTTTTGTAAAAGTACTTTGCATTCGTCACCGGCAAGCGCTGAACCCGCCAGAAAAATTCCGGCCAGGGCCGGAACAAGCAGTAGCTTGCATGCCCATGCCTTTTTCAATTGATTCATAGCAACAACCTCCTAGAATTCATCGAGCCTGGAAACAATCATCTAATTCCTGAGAACAGGGCCCGCACGGAGAAGCAGGAGAATGGTAACCTCCCCATGCGGGTTCCTTGCCAATATCCGCCCCCGCCGCAAGGCAGGTTTTGTGGTCGGCGCGGCTTCAGTGCGAAAACAGCGGCAGATACTTTGCCGACATCTTGAAGCAGAAAACCCCAAGGCAAATAATGCCCAGGGAGACCGCGAACTCCATCCATGAAGGTGTATAGGAAAAGCCTTTCCACACGTTGTACTGCTCCATGCTGAAAAGGCACACATTCATCCGGTTGAGCATTACGCCGGCGATGACGATGATGTTGACCTTGAAGATGGTGTTGACGTTGGTTCGGTTTTTCTTAATACTCAGGACCGCTATGGGCAGGATTACACCGATGAGCATTTCCAGCAGGAACATATTGGCCTCGAGGGTACCGTCAAAGGCAGCGCCGATCCCGGCATTTACGAACAACTGGTAGAGTTTGAGTATCAGGTAGAAACTGAGGACGATCATGCAGCCACGGGCCAGCCCATAAATAACTTCTTTGTCCACCTCGTGGTGGAGAAACTTTTTACTGAGCATGGTTTCAAAGCTGACCATGGCAAGTCCCATGGCCACGGCTGAAACCATGAAATGATACGGCATGACGGTGCTCCACCACAGCGGCGACATCTTGGAGGGAGTGATCAGGAAGACTGCGCCCAGTGATGCTTGATGCAGGGTGGAGAGCATGACACCGAAGATGACCGCGCCCACCATGATCTTGTTTACGGCTTTGAGTGTCTTATGCCAGCCGAGCTTTTCAAGGACCATGGGACTGAACTCGAGTGCCAGGGTGGCGGTGTAAAAAATAACGTGCATGGCCACGACCCACATGACCGAGTGCCACTGCCACATGAGCATTGGGTTTGGTAGGCGGAAGGGGTGGCCGATGTCGAGAAAGATAGCGGCCACCGCCATCAGGTAGCCAAGAAAGGCTGTGAGGATGGCGGGCCGGACAATGACATAATATTTCTTCCAGTTGAAGAGATAGACGGCACAGGCGATGATGAAGCCGCCAGCAGCCATGGCGACGCCGCCGAGGACGTCGAGGCCGAGCCAGAAGGCCCATGGGTAACCGTCGTTCATGTTGGTTGCCGCGCCGAGGCCAAAGAGCATTCGATAGCCGGCGACCGCGCCGCCGATGATCATAAGGACCACCATGACGATGGTCGCCGGGGTCCACATCTTAATTTGCGGATTCGATTCCATTGCGTTTCACCTCATATCCAAAGTGACGGAGTTGATCAACAACTGCACAGATGGTTTTTTCCATTCCAGCCTCCACCTCAGGTGTCAGGCCGATGCCGACATCAAGCTGCTTGGGCTCGATGCCATACAAGGTCAGATGTTTAGGCATGATGTCGGTCAGCCTGGCAGCTGCAAGAACATCGCAGATACCGAGCTGATGCGGCGTAGTCCTGGCCATAAAGGCCTGGGGTACGTGCTCGTCTTCGACCATGATCACGGTTCCCGGCTCACGGTCGTCCCGCAGAGCGTCAATCAGGATGACGTGTTCCTTGCTGTCGAGCATCTCAAGCAGTTCAAATCCCGCTGTCCCGCCGTCCACGCATTCAACCGAGGGCGGGAAGGTGTAGCGGCGATTTAACTCCTCGACCGCCAGGCAACCTACCCCCTCGTCGCCGATGAGCAGGTTTCCTATACCCAGGACCAATGCCGTCACATCATGCCTTTCAATCACAGGACCTTGACCTTGCTGATCGGGGTCTTCTTGCCATCGACCAGGTGGATGGCGCAAGCCAGGCAGGGGTCAAAGGAGTGAACGGTGCGCAATACTTCGAGCGGCAGTTCGGGGTCGGCGATGGGATTGCCCACCAGCGAGGCCTCGTAAGGACCGAGCGCGTCTTCGCTGTTACGCGGACCGGCATTCCAGGTTGAGGGAACGACCGCCTGGTAGTTCTTGATCTTGCCGTTCTCAATAACAATCCAGTGGGAGAGGGTGCCGCGCGGGGCTTCGTGGAAGCCGGTGCCGCGCTGCTCGCCGCTGGGGAAGACCGGAGAGTTGAAAGTGGCGAAATCGCCTTTGCCGATATTCTGGACCAAAGCGTTCCACTGGACATTCATGGTGTCGTACATCACCGCGCAACGTATCACGCGGGCAGCGATTCGACCTATGGTCGAGTGAAGGGCGTCAATGCCCACCGTTGTTCCGGCCAGGGCCGAGACGTTCTTCAGGGTGAGGTCGACATATTTTTTGGTCGCCTCATGACCGGAAAGATACATGGCCACGACATGGGGCAGGGGGCCGAGCTGGGCTGGCTTACCCATGTAGGTCGGGGATTTGACCCAGGAGTACCTTTTGTCGTAATCGTAGCCGGTGTAGTTGGGCACTGTCTCTTCCTCGTACGGCGAGCGGTCCCAGTTGCCGTTGTACCAGGAATGCTTGATCGATTCCTTGATGCCGGAGTAGAGTGATTTATCCCTCTGGCTGGTGATCGGTGCGAATTTGGATATGTCGCCACCGGGGATGTAGCCACCGGGAAGGGCGAAGACCGTGCCCTTGGTGTCCATCGGCATGTCGGGAACGGAGAGGTAGTTGAGTACGCCAGCACCGTACTTGGTCCAGTCAGCGTAAAAAGCGCCGATTGCCGCGACATCGGTGAGCATGGCCTGCTTGACAAAATCACCGACCTCATCGATCAGGGTCTTGATGGCGAACAGTTTTTCCATGGTCAGGGTGGCGGGGCTGTCAAGATTGATCGGGTTGGTAACGCCGCCAACCGCCAAGTTCTGGATGTGCGGACTCTTGCTGCCGAGTATAGCTACTACCTGGGTCATCTTGCGCTGATAATCCAAGGCTTGCAGGTAGTGGGTGGTGGCCAGCATGTTGACCTCGGGCGAGAGTTTCATCGCCGGGTGGCCCCAGTAACCGCTGGCAAAAATGCCCAACTGGCCACTGCCAATGAATTTTTTCAAACGATCTTGATGCTTTTTGATCTCTTGGGGGCTGTTGCCCTTCCAGTCCGACAGTTTCTGGCCAAGAGCGGCAGTAGCCTGCGGGTCGGCCTTGGTGGCGGAAACGATATCCACCCAGTCAAGTGCGCAGAGTTGATAAAAATGGACGATGTGGTCGTGGACGCAGTGGGCGCCAATGATCAAGTTACGGATGAACTGGGCATTGAGCGGGATCTCCATTTTCAAGGCATCCTCAACAGCCCGCACCGAGGCCATGGCGTGGACCGTGGTGCAAACGCCGCAGATACGCTGAGCATAGGCCCATGCGTCTCTCGGGTCCCGGCCCTTGAGGATGATTTCAATGCCGCGCCACATCTGCCCGGACGACCAGGCGTTGGTGACCTTGCCGTTGTCAATTTCACAATCAATCCGTAGATGACCCTCGATTCTGGTTACTGGATCAATGGTTATTTTCTTGGCCATGTTTGTTCTCCTTTATGCTCTCCTGGCAGGGGATAGTCGATCAATTTCCTTGGGTTTCGCGGGGTTGTTCCGATTCTCAGGACGCATCCCCTTTTCCGGATTCATTCTTCTTCTTGTCAAGTTTCTGCGTCACGACACGCAACACCGTGCCGGTGACCAGCAGGGTGGCGATCAGTTTCGGGACAGCTGAAACATAGTCCCAGGTGAAGTCGGGGTAGACCTGATTGGTTATTCTCGGATTGAATCCTAGTTTGTCGAAACCGACCCCGGAGAGGAAAAGATATTGGGTGCCGCCGGCTTCGGTCAGGCCGTAGACGTGGTTGACATAATTGGCCACCACCTTCTCGGTGCGTTCTTTGCCGTCGATCCGTTTGACCGGATAGGCGTAGACATTGCCGGGCTTGAGGGCGAGGCGGCGTTTGGCCTCTTCCTGCAGATCCTTGACCTTGCCGAAGATGGAGGCGCCGGTGGGGCAGAATTCGCAACAGGCCGAGTATTTGCCCTGGGCATAGCGGTGATTGCACAACTGGCATTTGACCACCGAGGGCGAGGCCTTGCTCCATTCGTACATGGGGATGTTGAAGGGACAGGCAATCTGACAGTACCGGCAGCCAAAGCAGCGGTCCTTGTTGTAGGTGACGATGCCGGTCGTCGGGTTTTTCTGCAGGGCCGCAACCGGGCAGACCGAAACGCAGGCCGGTTCGATGCAGTGCAGGCAGTGGAGTTTGAGGAAACTCAGGCTCTGCTGGCCGGAAGCGGGTTTGGCCTCTTTGCCATCGTTCCGATGCGCCTTGATGATGCACAGGGTCTTGTCGGAAAGATTCTGCGGTGCGTCATAAATTTTATCGGGCTCGCTGTAAACGTAGGGAATCTGGCCAGCTGTGTCCTTATCGTACAGTGCCCCGCCCCGCTCCGAGTTGACCTTCTTGCAGTTGACCATGCACGACTTGCAGCCGATGCATAAGGTCGCGTCATAGAGAATCCCCACTGCTTCCGGCGATAATTCTGGGGTCTTGGCCGCCTGGGCAGGCGTGGCGCCCGCCGACAGCGCCAAGCCGGCACCAGCCGAAAATTTGAGAAAATCGCGTCTGTTAATCGACATGGCTTTATTCTCCCGAGCTTGAGGAACCGTCATCCTTGCCGCCTCTCGTGGACAGAGCCACCGCCACTGCACCAACGGCTGCACCAGCGACGCCGTAGGCAAATTTCTGGGCGCCGCTACCTTTTTCCGGGACCGCATCGACTTGCTGCGCCGGCGGAGTCGGGAAGATCACCTTGGCTTTGGAGAACAGCGGGCTGTGGAAGCCAACCTTCTCCTCGGAGCAGCCAAAGCAGGGCGAACCGGTGGCCACCGGCCAGCAGCCGGGGGTGTCGTTGAAGGGCAGGGTGCTACAGTTGTTGTAGGTTTCCGGTCCCTTGCATCCGAGTTTGTAGAGGCAGTATCCTTGGCGATGACCGGGGTCACCGAATTCCTCGGCAAAACGTCCGGCGTCGAAGTGTGGCCGGCGTTCGCAGTTTTCGTGGATGAGGCGGCTGTAAGCGAACATTGGCCGTCCCTTGTCATCAAGGGCAGGAAGTTTGCCAAAAGTAACGAAATGGATGACTGTGGAGAGGAAATTGTAAGGGTTCGGCGGACAGCCGGGGATGTTGACCACCGGAATCCCCTTAGCCTTGAGCACCTCGTACACCGGAGTTGCTCCGGTGGGGTTGGGGTCGGCTGCGGCAACACCGCCCCAGGCGGCACAGGAGCCGAGGGCGATGACAGCGGCGGCGAGCGGTGCGGTCTCTAGGAGAATGTCGAGGACCGGTTTGCCGGCGATCATGCAGTAGACACCCTTATCCTTGATCGGAATGGCGCCATCGACCACGAGGACGAATTTACCTTTGTTCTCTTCGATCGATTTGGCCCGGACGGCTTCAGCCTGATGACCGGAGCCGGTGCTCAGGGTTTCGGAATAGTCGAGTGAAATCAGATCGAAAATAAGAGTTTCAATAGTCGGGTGCCCGGTGCGTAACAGGGTCTCGACACAACCTGTGCACTCCTGGGCGGAAAGCCAGATCACCGGGGGCCTTTTCGGCGAGGTGACGGCCTCGGCGATTTGCGGAACCGCCGTCATGGGCAGTCCCAAAGACGCGGCAACCGCCGTACAGAACTTCATGAAATCCCTGCGAGTCACACTGCTCAACAGATTATCGTTGCTGCCCACAACCTTTGACTTCATCTGTCACCTCCTTGATTGATGTACAGTTAACTGCTTATGCACGCATGAAAACTTAACCTATCTCTTTGAAACCATATAACGGGGGGAACTTCTTTCGGTTGTTCTATAAAGAGAAAAAAAACCCTGTGCAATACATTTTTTATTTTGCACAAATCGCACAACTTGCAATTGGAAATTTACGGCGGACTCTCCGCTTGGTCGGGAGCCGAGAGCAGGGGCGACTTTTTTGTCGGTTTTTTTTATGGTTCATACTGCGCCTGCGAGCATTCAATCCTTTCTGGGTTGAACCAGGCGCCATCTCCTTCTCCTTGAGAAGAGGGGTGGGATGTGGTTATGTTGATCAAACAATTGCTGAAAGGGGAACAACTTATGGTGCGTGAATTGAAAACCGGCGTCGCCGTGCTCGGCGGCGGGCCGGGCGGCTATACAGCGGCCTTTCGCGCCGCTGATCTTGGCCAGGACGTCTGCCTGATCGAACAAGGCGGGCGGCTAGGCGGGGTCTGCCTCAATGTCGGCTGCATTCCCTCGAAAACCCTGCTGCATGCGGCCTCGGTGATCGAAGAGGCCCGGGCCGCGGCCGAATTCGGCGTGAGCTTCGGTCCGCCGCAGATTGATATCGAGGCTCTGCGCAGCCACAAAGCCAAGATCGTCACCCAACTGACCACCGGCCTGGACAGCCTGTGCAAGGCCCGCAAGATCACCCGACTCACCGGCCATGGCACTTTTGTCGATCAGCAGACTCTCCTGGTCAGTGGCAAGGATGGCGAAACCAGGGTCAACTTCACCGACACTATCATCGCCACCGGCTCGCATCCCTTTGTTCTGCCGGGATGTCCAGACGATTCCCGCATCTGGGACTCCACCGATGCCCTGGCGCTGACCACGGTGCCGGGGCGGCTGCTGATCATCGGCGGTGGTATCATCGGCCTGGAGATGGCCCAGATTTACAGCGCGCTTGGTTCCGCGATCACCATCGTCGAGATGCAGAGCCAGATCATTCCGCCCGCTGACCGTGATCTGGTGCAGCCGCTGTTTTTAAAATTGAAGAAAAAATATCAAATATTCACCGAGACCAGGGTTGCCGGAATTGTCGCCGGACCGGCTGGCCTTGAAGTCGTCCTTGAGGGGAAGACGGCAACAACCGAGAGCTTCGACACGGTACTGGTGGCAGTGGGGCGGCGGCCCAATACCCAGGGATTTGGGCTGGAGACGGTCGGCCTGCTCTCTGAATGAACACGGCTTTCTCCCGGTCAATGAGCGTCAGCAGACCGCCCTTCCCCACTTCTTTGCCATCGGCGATGTGGTCGGCGAACCGATGCTGGCGCATAAGGCCTCGCATCAGGGGAAGGTGGCCGCCGAGGTGATCGCCGGGCGCAAGTCAGCCTTTACGCCGATGACCATCCCCTCGGTTGCCTACACCGCACCTGAGGTCGCCTGGATGGGTTTGACCGAGAAAGAGGCCGAGCAGCAGGGGATTGCGTATAAAAAAGGCAAATTTCCCTGGGGCGCCAGCGGCCGCGCCCTGTGCGTGGGCGCCGGCAACGGGGTGAGCAAGGTGCTGTTTGATGCGGCATCGGGCCGCATTCTCGGTGCCGGCATCTGCGGGCTCAATGCGGGCGAACTGATCCACGAAGCGGTGCTCGCCCTGGAGATGGGGGCCAATGCCGAGGACATCAGCAAAACCGTGCATGCCCACCCAACCCTGGCCGAAACCTTTGCCTTTGCCGCCGAGATGGTCGACGGTTCGATTACCGATCTCTTGCCGCCTAAAAAATAACGACTGCGTGATCTTGCTGCCGCTGAACCCCAACCCCGATTCTGATCGATGAACCTTTTTCTTGATGCGCCACTCGATATGCACCTGCACCTGCGCGAGCAGGAGATGCTGAACCTGGTCACCCCTTTCAGTGCCGCCCAGTTTGCCGGCGGGGTGGTCATGCCCAACCTGGTGCAGCCGGTTGATTCCCTGGCACGGTTGCGGGCCTACCGCGCAGCCATCCTTCAGGCCTGCGGTTCTGAGACCTTCACGCCTTATATGACCCTTTTCTTTCGTGACTACAGCCGTGAGGAACTGGTTGCAGCCAAGGACGAGATCATCGGTCTGAAGCTCTATCCGGCCGGAATCACCACCCAGAGCGAGGCCGGGGTGAGCGATTTTAACCGGATCGGGGCAACCGTGGCCCTGCTGGAGGAGTTGGACATCCCCTTGCTGGTGCACGGCGAGACCAGCGGTTTTGTCATGGACCGGGAGCGGGAGTTTCTGCCCGTCTACCAATGGCTGGCCGAGACCTTTCCCCGGCTGCGGATTGTGATGGAGCACATCACCACCGCCGAGGCGGTTGATTTTCTTGAGAAGTACGACAACGTCGCGGCCACGGTCACCCTGCACCACTTGCTGATCACCCTGGACGATGTGGCCGGCGGTCTCCTGCAGCCGGATCTGTTCTGCAAGCCGATCGCCAAGACGCCTCGCGACCGGGAGGCCCTGCGCCAGGCGGTCTTCGGTGGCCATCCTCGACTGATCTTCGGCTCGGATTCGGCCCCGCATCCCCGCCATAAGAAGGAGTGCTGCGGTTGCGCCGCCGGGGTTTTTTCCGCGCCGGTGGCCCTGCCCATGCTGGTGCAGCTTTTCGAGGAGGTGGAGTGTCTGGAGCGATTGCCTGCATTCATTTCCGACAATGCCCAGCGGTTTTACCGGATCACCCCGCCGGTAAAAACCGTGCAACTCCGGCGTGAACCGTGGCAGGTTCCGGAACTGTATGGATCGGCCCGCCCTTTCCTGGCAGGTCAGGAACTCCGATGGTCCCTGTCAGATGAACAGGGGAAAGGCTGAGATGATGGTCAAAAAGAAACCATCCGGCTTGGTCTATTCCACCGAACACGGCCGGATTTGCCCCGGCTGCGGCCGGCCGGTCGCCGCCTGCACCTGCAAGGCAAAATCACCCACCCCCAAAAGTGACGGTATTGTCCGGGTGGGCCGCGAGACCAAGGGCCGCAAGGGCAGCGGGGTGACAATGATCACCGGACTCGCGCTGGATCCGGCGGAACTCAAGGAACTGGGCAGCCAATTGAAAAAGAAGTGCGGCACCGGCGGCACCGTCAAAGACGGCGTCATTGAAATTCAGGGCGATCACCGCGATCTCTTGGTGGCAACCCTGCAGCAGCTCGGCTACACGGTCAAACGGGCGGGCGGTTGATCAACTCCCGCACCCCACGTCTTGTCATCCGTCGCCCGGGGAGGCTCATTCCTCCGCTGCAGCGACGCAGTCCCGTACAGCTGACTGTTCTGGCGCACCGAAGCCCGACGGTCCATCCATCATTCTTTCAACCCAGGAGAATCAACGATGCCCCAATCCTACCCCCAGGCCTTTGCCCGCAATTTTCTCGGCAATGCGCCGCTCTGGTACAAATGTATCATTCTGCTGTTTTTGGGCGCCAATCCATTTCTGCTGCATATGTACGGGCCTTTTATCGCCGGCTGGATGCTGATCGGCGAGTTCATTTTCACCCTGGCCATGGCCCTGAAGTGTTACCCGCTGCCGGCCGGCGGTCTGTTGGCGATGGAGGCGGTGTTCATCGGCATGACCAAGCCGGAAACCGTGTTCAAGGAGACCTTGACCAACTTCGAGGTCATCCTCCTGTTGATCTTCATGGTGGCCGGCATCTATTTCATGAAGGATTTCCTCCGCTTCACCTTCACCCGCATCCTGGTCAAGGTGCAGTCGAAATGCAAAATTTCCCTGCTGTTCTGTTTTGCCGGCGCCTTTCTTTCCGCCTTTCTCGACGCCCTCACCGTGACTGCGGTGATCATCGCCGTGGCCTACGGGTTTTACGATATCTATCATCGTTTTGTTTCCGGCAAGGAGGGCAGCGCCGGCGTCTATGATCTGAGCAGCGACCTCGCCCTCAAGGAAAAAGAGCAGGAGGATCTGAAGCAGTTTCGGGGATTTCTCCGCAACCTGATGATGCACGGTGCGGTGGGCACGGCTCTGGGCGGGGTCTGCACCCTGGTGGGTGAGCCGCAGAATTTGCTGATCGGCAGCGAGATGGGCTGGACCTTTATGGACTTTTTTATCAAGGTCGCTCCGGTTTCTCTGCCGGTGCTGCTGGTGGGCCTGGGCACCTGCTACTACGTGGAAAAAAAGAAGTGGTTTACCTACGGCGTTGAACTACCGGGCCATATTCGTTCCCATCTCCTGGAAACGGAGACCAAAATGGTGGCCAAACGTGGATTCAAGGGCAAACTGCAACTGGTTATCCAGGCCCTTGCCGGCCTCTGGCTGATTGTCGCCCTGGCTTTCCACCTGGCGGCGGTCGGGATTATCGGCCTTTCGGTGATCGTGTTTCTCACCGCCTTCAACGGTATCACCGAGGAGCACCAGATCGGCCGGGCCTTTGAGGAGGCGCTGCCTTTTACCGCGTTGTTGGTAGTCTTCTTCGCCATCGTGGCCGTCATCCACGATCAGCATCTTTTCGCCCCGGTGATCAACTATGTGCTCAGCCTCACAGGACACACGCAGTTGGCCGCCTACTACATCGCCAACGGTCTGCTTTCCGCCATCTCGGACAACGTTTTTGTGGCCACGGTCTATATCTCGGAAACTAAAATGCACTTTGTCAACATGCTGGGCGCCATTCCGGATATCGGCATGACGGGCGAGCAACTGATGGATAAGCTCACCGACCCCCATGTCGCCCGCAAGGAAGTCCTGGCTGGTCTGCCGCAGGCGGCGGCGGAGCAGGCGGGGATGTTGATGCATCAGCTTGATAAACTGGCGGTGGCCATCAACACCGGCACCAACATCCCCAGCGTCGCCACCCCCAACGGCCAGGCCGCCTTCCTCTTCCTCCTGACCTCGGCTCTGGCTCCGGTCATTCGCCTGTCCTACGGCCGCATGGTGCTGCTTGCCCTACCCTACACCATCACCATGTCCCTGGCCGGTCTGGCGGCAACCTACCTGTTTTTATAGTCATGGTTCCCTGAATCTGCGCGCAAGGCCTATCGATTTGCCGAGAGGTCTTGCGTAGTTTGTTTTGGCCAGAGGTTCAGGCTGACTGCTGCCCTTTCGCATGCACCTCATACTCTGGCCAGTCTTATCTTGTTGGTTGCACCGCTTTCCCAATCTCTTGGTCTTTGCGTGCGCGCAGGGCAATGCCAGGCCATGACCAAACGGCTACCATCGTCATTACAGCCTGCGTTTGATCGACACCGCCAGTTCGTGGACTGCCATGGCGTAATAGGTGCTGTGATTGTAGCGGGTGATGGTGTAAAAGTTGGGATGACCGATCAGGTATTGATCGTTGTTTGCGTGGCGCAGCAGCAACAAGCAGAGCTGACCATCAGCGCTGCAAGGGCGTGCCGGCTGTAACCCCGCTTGCTGCAAAGCAGCGAGGGAATACTTTGGTTCTATGCCTGGCTCCAGTTCGACAGCTCCCTTTGCTTGCAAGGGCGTGATGACAGGGTGACCGGCTTTCCAGCCATGTTGCGCAAAGTAATTGGCGACACTGCCGATAGCATCTTCGGCATTCCACAAATCCCGTCGGCCATCACCGTTAAAATCGACCGCCCATTGGAGAAAGCTGCTGGGCATGAATTGCCCCAGCCCCATGGCTCCTGCAAACGAACCCACTGGTTTGGCCGGGTCCACGCCCTCATTCCGCGACATCAGCAGATAATTTTCCAGTTCACCCCGAAAATACTCACCGCGCCGGGGATAATCAAAACTCAAGGTGGTCAACGCATCTATAACGCGGTGGTTGCCTACGTTGCCGCCAAAGGTGGTTTCAACTGCCAGGATACCGAGAATGTATTCCTGTGGTACACCGTATTGGCGACTGGCGCGCTGTAGTGCATCGCGATGTCGGTGGGCAAAGTCAACGCCAGCGGCAATGTGGCGCTCATCCAGAAATTTTTCGCCGGTAACGGGTCCAGCCGCCGACGGCGGGTTTGCCCTTTAAGCCCTGATCTGATTTGGCAAGATAGTCGAGCGTCCAGGTCTTGCGGTGGGCCTGCGAAAACACCCCCATCAGGTATTCGCGCTCGAAACCGTGCTTCTGCACCATCTGCTCGACGAATTGCTGCAGGCTGGCATACCCGGCAAAATCTCCGGTAATCTGCTGGGCGCGATAAGGGCCGACACTTTTACGCGGAAACGCATCCGAGGCGTCGCGGGGCGCTGGCCGGTTTGTTTGTGCATTGGCCAGGGCCGGTTGCACACTTCTGCTCGGCTGCTCGGCGCAAGCGGTGAGGCCCACAGAGAGCAGTGCGGTGCAGAGCATGAGAAGGGCGTCGCGCAAGGTGGTTGAGTGTTGTGATGAGTGGTTTGACAGTCGCTTGCGGGTAGTATGAAATGGTCGAGTGGATTGGGGCTTGGTGGTCATAGTGAGTTGGTCCGAAAAGTTTGCGCCATGGGTTACGAATCTGAGCCACGTAAAAAAAGGAGACGACATCACTGAAAAGCAAAAAAAGAGTTGTGGATCGTTCGATACCCGGCAATGTGAGTAGAACGTCCTTCTTCACTGTTTCCATTACAGGTTAGCGGTGGCCGTCGTTGATTGCCTCCAGAGCCCCGCTTCCGGGACACAGGTCTGCCTCGGAGAGGCTGTTCAGCGGCCGCTCGCAGGTATTGAGAATCTCGTGGGTGTCGGTGGAGTCGGGATTAATATAGAGCACGCCGGTTAGGATCATTTCTTGGGCCTTGTGATCTTCCAGATTGTCGATGGCCTGGCGCCGGTCGGTAATATCTGGGGCATCGTGGTGCTTATGCAGATGGATGATGGAATTGTCGTGCAGGGTCACGTCCTGGATGGTGTCATCCGGGTACTCGGTGGTAATGGTCTGGCGGAGGGGCACGAAATCGAAGGTGTTGGTGGCCTCGCTATGCTCGCGCACCCAGTGGTAGCTTTTGGTCGATTCCGGATTGTTGTTGAAGGTGACGCAGGGCGAGATGACGTCGATAAAGGAGAGCCCGTTGTGCGACAACCCGGCCTTGATCAACGGCACCAGCTGCTGCTTGTCGCCGGAAAAACTACGGGCGACAAAACCGGCTCCCAGTTGGATGGCCAGCTCACAGAGATCGATGGATTCCAGGGCGTTGACTCCGCCCTTCTTGCTCTTGGAGCCCTTGTCGGCGGTGGCCGAGTACTGGCCCTTGGTCAGGCCGTAACAGCCATTGTTCATGACGATATAGAGCATGTGCAGGTTGCGGCGGACCGCATGAATAAACTGGCCCATGCCGATGGAGGCTGTGTCGCCGTCACCGGAAACTCCCAGGTAGATCAGGTCACGGTTGGCCATGTTGGCCCCGGTGGCGATGGAGGGCATGCGGCCGTGCACCGAGTTGAAGCCGTGCGATTTGCCGAGGAAATAGGCCGGGGTCTTGGACGAGCAGCCGATGCCGGACATCTTGACGATCCGGTGCGGCGGCAGAGCCAGCTCAAAACAGGCCTGGATGATGGCGTTGAAGATCGAATCGTGACCGCAGCCGGCGCAGAGGGTCGAGATTCCGCCTTCGTAATCGCGGCGGCTATAACCGGCGGCGTTGGGCGGCAGTTCGGGGTGGCGAAAGGTCGGGCGGGAAAAGGTCATTGGGCACCTCCTTGACCGGAGACGAGCTGCTGCAGAATGACACCGCGTTCCGCAAGAGCGTCTTCAAGGGCCTGGGTGAGAAAACGGCTGGCCACCGGCAAACCGTCGTAACTGGTAATGGGGATCAGTTTGTGCGGCGGCAGGCTGCCCTCGTTGATCAAGCAGGGTGCGCATCTGGCCGTCCCGATTCTGTTCGATGATGAACACCAATTCGTGGGCAAGGACGAAGTCCATCACCTCCTGCTGGAAGGGGAAGGCCCGGATGCGCATGCTGTTGACGGCGATACCCCGGTTGCGCAGGATGTCGATGACCTCGTAGGCGGCAGGCGTGGTGCTACCGTAGAAGACCACCCCCAGTCGGGCTTCGGCATTGGTGAGCTTGATCCTGGCCAGGGGCAGCAGCCTTTTGGCGGTCTCCCATTTTAGCAGCAAACGCTCCATGTTGCGGACATAGATGGCGCTGTCCTCGGTGTAGGCCGAATACTCGTCGCGGGAGGTGCCCCGGGTAAAGTAGACGCCCTTGTCTAGGATGGGTGCCGGGATAGGTGCGGAAACAGATGCCGTCGCCGTCGATGTCGCGGTAGCGGCCCCAGGTGGTGGTCAGGGCGTCGAGCTGGGCAGCGTCAAGGACTTTGCCCCGGTCATAAGTGCGCTGCGGATCCCAGCTGAGCGGCGGGCTGAAGTGATCGTTCATGCCCAGATCGAGATCGCTCATCACTATCACCGGCGTTTGCAGTCGATCCGCCAGGTCAAAGGCATCGGCGGTCATCTCGAAGCATTCCTTGGGATCGCAGGGAAACAGCAGCGGATTCTTGGTGTCACCATGCGAGGCATAGGCGCAGGCCAGAAGATCGGATTGCTGGGTGCGCGTCGGCATGCCGGTCGATGGTCCGGTACGCTGGACATCGATCAGCACCGCCGGGATCTCGGCAAAATAGGCCAGACCAAGGAATTCGCTCATCAGCGAGATGCCCGGTCCCGAGGTGGCAGTGAAGGCGCGGGCACCGTTCCAGGAAGCGCCGATGACGATGCCGATGGCGGCCAGTTCGTCCTCGGCCTGGACAATGGCCGCCTTGATCCGCCCGGTTTCCGTCTCGATGCGGAATTTTTCGGCATAGCGGCCAAAGGCCTCGATGATCGAGGTGGAGGGGGTGATCGGATACCAGCCGACCACGGTCGCACCCGCGTAGAGCGCTCCCAGAGCCACGGCGGTGTTGCCGTCCATGATGATGCCGTCGCCGACGCGATCGCTGCGGCGCACCGAGAGTTTGCAGGTTCCCGGGAAATGCTCTTGAGCGTAGGCGAAGCCCAATTCCAGGGCCTGGATGTTGGGTTCAGCCAATTTGGGATTTTTGCGGAACTGCGTGCGCAGGGAATCGACCAGGACCTGCAATTCCATATCGAGCAGCGAGGCCATTGCCCCGACATAGATGATGTTTTTCAGCAGGGGCCGCATCTTCGGATTGTCAAAGGTCTCGTTGCAGAGCAGGGTCATGGGGATGCCGATGACCGTGACATCGTCGCGCTGGAAAGTTTCCGGCAGGGGCTTAGAGGAATCGTACATAAAATACCCGCCGGGAACGAGGCCGTCGTAATCCTGGCGCAGGGTCTGACCGTTCACCGCCACCACCATGTCGACATCGCCCCGCCGCCCCACATGGCCCTGTTCGTTGACCCGCACCTCGTACCAGGTCGGCAGCCCCTGAATGTTGGAGGGGAAAATGTTCTTCGGGCTGACCGGCACACCCATGCGGAACACCGCTTTGGCAAAGAGGTTATTGGCGCTGGCTGAGCCGGAGCCGTTGACGTTGGCAAAACGAATGACAAAATCGTTGACACCTTCCAGTCGCTTCATGGCTGTCCCGCCTGTGCTGAATTATAGAGAAATTTTTGCATCTCCCAGGCCGAAGTCGGGCAGCGCTCGGCACAGATGCCGCAGTGCAGGCAGACATTCTCGTCTTTGACCATCACCCGGCCGGTGGGCAGTGGCCCGGAAATATAAAGACGTTGTTCCAGGTTCGTGGCCGGGGCTTTGAGTCGGGTGCGCAGCTCTTCCTCCGTCCCGTTGTCGACAAAATTGATGCAGCTCTCGGGGCAGGCATCAACACAGGCATCGCATTCGATACACAACTCAGCATGAAAGATCGTCTGCACATCGCAGTTGAGACAGCGCAGCGATTCGGTCTGCCCAACCTCCCGGTCAAAACCGAGTTCTACCTCAAGCAATCGGTCCTTAAGAGTTTTGGCCTTGGACTGGACGGGCACAGCCTGACGGTGGGTTTCTGTAATCTGGTTATGGTAGAGCCAATCGTGCACACCCATCTTCTGGCCGGCCAGGTTCACTTGCGGCGCTGGCCGTTCATGCCCGGGCTTGCCTTGGCAAAAGAGGTCGATGGAGATGGCCGCCTCGTGGCCATGGGCCACGGCGGTGATGATGTTGCGTGGGCCAAAGGCGGCGTCGCCGCCGAAAAAGACCTGGGGCAGGGAGGATTGCAGGGTGCGGGGATCGAGCACGGGCAAGCCGTTTTCGTCAAAGAGGATACCCGCATCCAATTCGATCCAGGGGAAGGCGTTCACTTGCCCGACTGCCAGCAGAACCTCGTCGCAGGGCAGGAAGACCGGCGGCTCCCCGGTCGACTCCAGGAGACGTTTGCCTTTTTCGTCATAGACGGCCTCGACCCGGTCAAAGAGCATGCCCGTCAGTCGGCCATCTTCATGGACAAATTCCAGCGGCACATGGTTGTCGATGATCGGGATATCTTCGTGCAGGGCCTCTTCGATCTCCCAGGACGAGGCCTTCATTTCGGCGCGCGGGCTGCGCACCACCACCCGCACCTCTTCACCGCCCATCCGCCGGGCGGTGCGGCAGCAGTCCATGGCTGTGTTGCCGCCGCCAAGTACCAGCACCCGTTTACCGACTTTGGTAATGTGGCTGAAGATGACTCCGGCCAGCCAATCGATACCGATGTGGATGTGTGCATTCGCTTGCAGACGACCTGGCAGATTGGGCAGATCACGGCCGCGCGGTGCCCCGGTGCCGACAAAGAGGGCGTCGTAGTCCTTGGCCAGCATGGCTTTCATGCTTTCGACCCGGTGGTTGAAATGGGTAGTCACTCCCATGTCGAGGATGTAGTTAACCTCGGTGGCCAGTACCGATTCCGGCAGGCGGAACGAGGGGAGCTGGCTGCGCATGAAGCCGCCGCCTTTCTCCTGGTCGTCATAAAGGTCAATCTCGTATCCGAGCGGCATCAGGTCTCGAGCCACGGTCAGAGAGGCGGGGCCGCCGCCGATCAGCGCAATTTTTTTACCGTTTTTTTGCGTTGGTATTTCAGGGAATCGCGCTGACACCCCGAGGTCGCGGTTGTCGGCGCAGACCCGTTTCAGCCGGCAGATGGCCACCGGTTCCTTCTCCACCCGGCCGCGACGGCAGGCCGGTTCGCAGGGGCGGTCACAGACCCGGCCGAGTACGCCGGGAAAGACGTTGGACACCCAGTTGAGCATGTAGGCGTCGGTGTATCGTTTCTCGCTGATCAGGCGGATATATTCCGGTACCGGGGTATGAGACGGACAGGCGAACTGGCAATCGATCACCCTGTGAAAGTATTCCGGATCCTCGATGTTTGTCGGTTTCAAGGGAGGCGCTCCATAGCTCTGGGGAACAGATGACGGGATGTTATAAGAATAGTTACTACGGTGCAGAATAGAAAAAAAGAGGGGACAAAGGAAGGCTTTTTCTTGCACCCGAGGCAGAAAAGCGAAGCAGATCCGTTGATCTTCCCGGAACTTCAGCCGCGTGCAAGGTGGAATCGAACTGGAAGAGGTGTATGATCTTTCTGAAAAATTGTGAATCCGCATGACAGGACAGGCGGCGTCGGGTAAACCGGCATGCCGGGGCATCGATCGCGCCGGAAGGATGTGATCTTGTGTGCCCTCGCATATGGGCAAGGAACGCTTTGCAGAAAGGATAGGGATGGGATGGGAAGGCCTGTGGTACAGAGTGGGAAAGAAGACATGATAACCCGGATCAGTAAAGAGGAAATTAACCAGCTTCCTCTCGGGCGATGGGAGGGGCCGGTTCGTTTAGTACGGACTGCAGGAGAGGTGGAAAGGGTTGCGGAGTGTTTGGCGCGATCCTGTTTGCTGGGGTTTGATACCGAAACCCGGCCCGCCTTCAGAAAGGGGCAAAAGTATTCCCCCAGTCTGCTGCAATTGGCGACCGAAGAAGATGTCTTTGTCTTTCAGTTGCGGCAGACCGGCCTGCCCGAATCCCTGCTGGCCGTGCTCAGGGATCCGAACATCATCAAGGCCGGGGTCGCCCTGGATTTCGATTTGCGCAGTTTACAGGAGCTGCAATGGTTCGAGCCGGGCGGGTTTGTCGGACTGGCGAGGATGGCCCGGCGTCTCGGTATCCGAAATCATGGGCTCAGAGGGCTGGCAGCCCTGGTCTGCGGTATCCGCATTTCCAAGTCGGAGCGCACGACCAACTGGGCAAATCCCGATCTTACCCCGCAACAGATCCGCTATGCCGCCACCGATGCCTGGATCGGTCGGGAGATCTATCGTCGCCTGCAGGCCATACCGCCGGAGCAAAGCGGAGTCTGAATTTTCGCCACTGTCATCCCTCCTTCTTGTCCGTCTCCGATTGCGGCAGCCCCGGCTTTCCCGCCCTCCGGTAGTAGTAGCGGTAGTATCCCAGCAGATTGCTCGTGATGAACAAGGCTTCCATGAGCACGGCGGTCGGGCTGCCCGCCAGCCAGTTATGGATCAGCCAGAGGCTGGTGGCCACCAGCAGCACCTGCCGCAGTTGCTTGTCCTCCTTAGAGAAAGAGCCGATGGTGCCGAATATTGAGCCAAGGCAACTGAGAACGCTCAACACCCCGTGAAAGGTCAGCGCGGCGACCAGAATAGAGGCGCCGATAAAGAAGGCCATCACCTTTTTGGAGGTGGTGAGGTAACTGGCCACAAAGCGCACAGCCGCCAGCAGGCCAAGACCCATGGCGGTCCAGTGGCCAAGGAAGGCAAAATGGACGGCGATGAGCAGGCAGGAGACGATCAGGCAAGCGATAATCCGCCGGCGCTCTTTGAACTGAAAGGAGAGCAGGTCAAAACCAATGGCTATGCCGACCAGCAGTTGGGAAAGCGCAAAAAGGGACATGTCTGGCGTACTCGTGACTCCGGAAGAACCCTTGAGCAGAGTGGAATCAGATGGAAGGCGGATGGGATTTTTTTCTCCGGGGCAAGGCCTCTTCCTGTGGCGCTTGCCCCGGCCCGATCCGGGCCATTGCATGGGCACCGTAGGCTGCTGCGCCAAGCAGGGCGGCCTGCGGGTTGCGGATGATGTTGATCGGGATGCGGGTCAGCCAGTCCCGGTACGTTCCCCGGGCAAAGATGGCCATGAAGCGCTGCGGGTCGATGAGTGGCAACAACCGCGGTGCTAGCCCGCCGCCGAGAAAGATGCCGCCCATCGCCAGGGTTTTGAGGGCGAGGTTGGCGGCCTCGTCGGCTAGGATGTCGACAAAGAGTCTAAGTGTAGACAGGGCGATGTCGCAAGACCGCTCACCTCGGTTGGCCGCGAGCGCCGCCTGAACAATGATCGGCGTCCGGTCGGCGGTCTGCTCCAGTTCGGCTCGGAGCCAATCTGGGGTCTGCAGCCGGGTGGCCATGAAGGTCATCAGGTCGGGAATGGCCAGGCCGGAGCAGACCTGTTCCACCGAGACGTGCGCATGCCGCTTGTGCATGAAGGCAAGCAGGTCGGTTTGTTCCTCGTTTCTTGGTGCAAAGCTGGCGTGTCCGCCCTCGGAGGGGCAGGGAAGATATGTTTCGGCGCAGGGGATGAGAAATGCCTCGCCCAGACCACTGCCCGGTGCAAGAACCGCCATCGCCATCCCCTTTTGTTTGTCTCCCGAATTGAGGCAGTGGAGGTCTGGCACCTCCAAATGCAGTGCGCCCTGAGCGGTGGCCACCAGATCGTTGATCAACTCAACCCGATGGAAACCGAAACGGGCCTGCAACCGAGAGGCGTCGATCGACCAGTTGAGATTGGTCATCATGCACGGCGTTTGCCATCACCGGCCCAGCTACGCCCAGGCAGACGGTGGCCGGTGCGGCCTTCTTCGCTCCTAAAAATTCCTGAAGAAGACTGTCAAAATCGGCATAGCCTGCATTCTGAAAGGTCTGTTGCCGCAGCGGTGAGCCCGGTTCTGTTGCAACCTCGTACAGCGCCAGCGTCGTCTTGGTGGCACCGATATCACCGGCGAGCAGCAGGTTGTTCTGCTGTTGCATCCTGTCACCCTTCCTTGAGAAGGCGGATGTCCGAGGCCTCGGAGCGGTTGTTGTTGGCAGGATTCTCCACTATCCGAAACTCGAAGATACGATGGGGTTCCTGAAAAAAATGATCGGAGGCCAAGGTTGATTTCGAGAGGTGGAAAAAGACGGTTTCTGATTGGAGCACACTGTCCTGCAGCCGGAAGTAACGGAAAAAGCCGAAGCCCCGCTCCTGGTTGAAATTGGCCACCGTACCCCGCTGCCACTGATCGCCGTTGTCGCGTGCTGCCGGCGATGGGCAGGAGTCCGGGCACAAGGAAGCCGGAGATGTAGGAGTCGGCGACTTCGCGCAACTCCTTGCTGACATTGTGAAAGCCGATGACTTCCACGCGGCAGCCCATGTTCTGCAAGGCGATGATCAGGCGGAGGAAGTCGCCGTCGCCGGTGAGCAGGATGATGCGGTCAAGATTGCGGGCCTGGAGGAGCGCGTCAATCGCCAGATCCATATCGGCATTGGCCTTGGTGGTGATGTTGCCGTCCTCGTCCTTGAAGCGGCGGACATACTTCTTGATGATCTTGAAGCCGCACTGCCGCAGGATATTGTGGTAGGAATAGACCTTCTGCCGGTAATCCGGATCCCGCTGGGTGCGCTCATGATCCTCGGCCAGGTAGCAGTTGGCCCGCAGCATCACCGAGTTTTTATTGTTGGCCAGCCCGACAAGCACATCATAGCGCATGCCGTAGCCGCCGCTCATCTTGATATTTTCGGCGTCGACATAAATGGCTGTTTTAAGCATGGAGAAATGTGTGCGCTGAATTGATTCCAAACCGCTTCGCCTCCTCTTTTACTCCCATTCGATGGTCGACGGCGGTTTGGAGGAGATGTCGTAGACCACCCGGTTGACGCCGCGGACCTCATTGATGATCCGGTTTGAGATGCGGCCCAGGATCTCGTAGGGCAGGCGCGACCAGTCCGCGGTCATGGCATCCTTGCTGTCGACCGCCCGCAGGGCAATGACATGCTCGTAGGTGCGGCCATCCCCCATGACCCCGACGGTCTGGATCGGCAGGAGCACGGCAAAGGACTGCCAGACCTTGCGGTACCAGCCGGCATCTTTCATCTCTTCCAGCACGATCACGTCGGCCTGACGGAGGATGCGCAGCCGTTCGGCGGTGACCACGCCCATGATCCGGATACCGAGGCCGGGGCCGGGGAAGGGCTGGCGGTAGATGGCCTCCTCGGGCAGGCCCAGCTCCAGGCCAAGTTCACGCACCTCGTCTTTAAACAGCTCACGCAGGGGCTCGATCAGATCCAACTGCATCCGTTCAGGCAGACCGCCGACGTTGTGGTGCGATTTGATCGGCGCCTTGCCGCGGAAGACGACGGATTCGATGACGTCGGGGTACAGGGTTCCCTGGGCCAGGTAGCGGACCTTGCCCAGTTTTTTGGCCTCGGCCTCGAAAATCTCGATGAAGCCGTAGCCGATGCGTTTGCGTTTTTCTTCGGGATCGGCAATGCCGTCCAAGGCCTTGAGGAAAAACTCCTCGGCGTTGACGTCGATCACCTTGAGGTGGGTTTTTTCCCGGAAAAAACGGAGCACGCTTTCCGATTCGCCGGTCCGCATCAGACCGTTATTGACATAGATGCAGGTCAACTGGTCGCCGATGGCCCGATGCACCATGGCAGCGACCACCGAGGAGTCGACGCCGCCGGACAGGGCGCAGATGACCTTGTCCGTTCCAACCTTGGCACGGATATCGGCCACCGTGGCGTCGATGAACGAATGCATGGTCCAGTCCGGCCGGCAGTCGCAGAGGCCGAAGATGAAGTTGCGGAGGACGTCGGTGCCGATCAGGGTATGGGCGACCTCCGGGTGGAACTGGACGGCGACAAAGGGTTTTTCGCTGTGCCGCAGGGCCGCAAAGGGGGAATGGGCGCTGGTGGCGGTGACCACAAAACCGGGAGCCAGTTGTTCGACCCGGTCGCCGTGACTCATCCAGACCTGGTAATGGGCGGGCGTGACCTCCATGCCCGCGAACAGGCCGCCGGTATATTCGATGTTGAGCTGGGCCTTGCCGAATTCCCGTTTTTCAGCCTTTTCCACCCTGCCGCCCTGCTGAACCATCATCAGTTGGGCACCGTAGCAGATGCCGAGGATCGGTACCCCGAGATCGTAGATGCCGGGATCGCTGATCGGCGCATCATCATCGTAGACGCTGGCCGGGCCACCGGAGAGGACGATACCGGTGGGTTGCATGGCCTTGAGACGTTCAAGGTCCAGGGTATAAGGATGGATCTCGCTGTAAACCTTCTGCTCGCGGATGCGACGGGCGATCAACTGGGTGGTTTGCGAGCCGAAATCGAGGATGATGATTTTCTGAGTATGGGTGGTCATGGGCAACCTGTATATGCAAGGATGAAAGGAGCGCAGCGGGCCTTATAAACCTTCGGTCCGGTAGTTTGGAGCCTCTTTGGTGATGATGACATCGTGGACGTGCGACTCACGCAGGCCGGCGGTAGAAATTTGGACAAAGCGGGCCTTCTGGTGCAGCTCATCGATGGTAGCGGCACCGGTGTAGCCCATGCCGGAACGCAGGCCACCGAGCAGCTGATAGATCATCTCTGAAATCGGGCCGCGGTAGGGCACCTTGCCTTCAATGCCCTCGGGCACCAGTTTGCTGCTTTCGCTGTCCTGGAAATAGCGGTCGCTGGAACCCTGTTTCATGGCGCCGATCGATCCCATACCTCGGTACCCCTTGTATTTCCGTCCCTGGTAGAGGAAGGTGTCGCCCGGTGTTTCGTCGGTTCCGGCAAAGAGCGAGCCGATCATCACCGAATGGGCGCCGATGCCGATGGCCTTGCAGATGTCGCCGGAGAATTTGATGCCGCCGTCGGCAATAACCGGAATGCCTTTTTTTGAAGCGGCCTCGACGCAGTTCTTCAGGGCCGTGAGCTGAGGCACGCCGACACCGGCGACTATGCGGGTGGTGCAGATCGAGCCCGGGCCGACGCCGACCTTGATACCGTTGACGCCTGCCTTGATCAGAGCCTCGGCGGCCTCGCCGGTGGCGATGTTACCGGCGATCACCTGCAAGTCAGGGAAGTGGGCTTTGATTTCCTGAAGGGATCGGAGAATGCCGGCGGAATGACCATGGGCAGAATCGAGTACCACCACATCGACGTTGGCCTTGACCAAGGCCTCAGTCCGTTCCAGCAACTCCGCACCGACACCGAGGGCGGCGCCGGCAAGCAGGCGGCCCATGCCGTCCTTGGCCGCGTTGGGATACTGCTTGATCTTTTCGATGTCCTTGATGGTGATCAAGCCCTTGAGGCGGCCATTTTCATCGACGATCAGCAGTTTTTCGATGCGGTGTTCGTGGAGCAGGGCCTTGCAATGCGGCAGGTCGATGCCGACCGGGGCGGTGACCAGATTCTTGCTGGTCATGACATCGTTGACCCGCAGGCCGTCGTCGGAGACAAAGCGGAGGTCGCGGTTGGTGACGATGCCCACCAGCTTGTCGTCATCAATCACCGGCAGCCCGGAGATCCGGTAATTGCGCATGATCTGTTGCACCTCGGCCACGCTCTGATAGGGGGAGACCGTGATCGGGTCGGCGATCATGCCGGATTCGGATTTTTTGACCTTCTCCACCTCCTTGGCCTGGTGTTCGATGCTCATGTTCTTGTGAATGATGCCGATGCCGCCTTCTCGCGCCATGGCGATGGCGGTCTGATGTTCGGTGACCGTGTCCATGGCGGCGCTGAGCAGCGGTGCCTGCAGGTCGATGGTGTTGGTGAGTCGGGTTTTCAAGGATACTTCCGAAGGGAGGACTTCGGAGGCTCCCGGCACCAAGAAGGACGTCGTCAAAGGTGAGGGCCATGGGAATATCTTGCTGCAACATAAGGTCTCCTTCTCTACTGGAGTGAAAGCGGGTGATTTTTTCATTGTCATCCCGTTGTTTGGCGCTTGTTTGTTTTTTTCCAACGAAGAGGTGGCTGGGTGAGGTGGTCAGCATCGGAAAAGAACTGTCGGCCACATCGGGTTTACGGATCTATAGGTTCGAGTGCACTCTGTTCTGTCCAAAAAAAAGTGCAGCAGGCTGAACTCGACGTCGGTTGCATTGGACAGAGCGGATCCCGACCCAGTCTGTTGTCGCATCTATTCTTCATACCGAAGAGAATCTGCCGAATGGCTGTACCCATAACACGTTCTTGTCGAAAAAGGAATGGTCGACCCGAAAAAGGGTGGTGCCGGTTTCGGGGCAGATTGTCCGACAATGCGGCGTGACGACGGCTGGGGCCCAGTCAGCGGCAGACATTGTAGAAAGCACTGGCTTTTACCGGGTATTCCTGCTTTATTAGTGTGCTTTTGGAGGGCAGCGCTTGCACCACCAATCAACGGGTTGCCGCACAGCGGATAACTACGACCAGTCTCCTCTATCCCTAGCTGATTGTTTTACTCTATGGCAAGAATCGTTGAAATAAATCCTTCCAATCCGCAGCCGAGGTTGATCGCCCAGGCAGTCGAGATTCTCCAGCATGGCGGTGTCATTTGTTACCCGACGGATACGATGTACGGCATCGGCTGTGATATTTTCAATCAAAAGGCCGTGAAACGGGTGTATCAGATTAAAAGACGTCCCAAGGACAAACCCTTCAGCTTCATGTGCGCCTCCCTGACCAACATCAGCCATTACGGCCATGTCGGCAACAACGCCTACCGATTGATGCGGAAAAATCTCCCCGGCCCTTACACTTTTGTTCTTTCCGGGACCAAGCTGGTTCCTAAAATCATGCTGACCAAGCAGAAGACTGTGGGCATCCGGGTGCCGGATCATCCGGTTTGTCTGGCCATCATCGAGGCCTTGGAAAATCCAGTGCTCAACACCAGCGCCATGCTTGAGGAAGAAGAACAGCCGGTGTGCACCTGTTACGATGTTGACCGACTCTTCGGCAAACAGGTGGATCTGATCATCGACAGCGGCGAAATTGTTCCTGCACCTTCCACGGTCATTTCTCTGCTGACCGAGCAACCCGAGATTCTGCGGGTGGGAAAAGGGGATATCAGCTCCTTTTTATAAAAAGGCTTTTGTCTGCCTTTCTTTTTCACTTTTTTCCGGCGATAAATAAAAAAGACCGAACCCTTTGACGGGTTCGGTCTCGTATCTTGCGGGGAAAGAGCGGTTATTGCACTTCGTCGATCAGCACTTCCTTCAACGACTTGCTCATGGTGAAGTGCAGCGTTTTGCGCGCTGGAATATTCATCATCTTGCCGGTTTTCGGATTTTTCGTCGTTCGCGGTTTGCGCGTGCGCACAGAAAAACTGCCGAATCCCCGTATCTCGACTCTTCGCTCTTCAGCCAAGGCCAACGAGATCTCTTCAAGTATAATTTCAACAGCTTGTGCTATGTCTTGTTTGTAGTAGTCGCCAAGTTGCTCGGAGACCTGATTGATCAATTCACGCTTGAGCATGATCTGTATCCTTTTTAACCGACCGCGTTGTGGTCAGGCGGTTAGTCGCCTGAACGCGGGTTGAAGAGAAGGGGTGTTTCACCTCGTCCGTGCCGATGGTGCGGCCAGGTGAAACACCCGTTAGAGCTGCTCGAAACTAAAAGCAGTGGCGCTTATTTGTTTGTGTCCTCGCCGGCGGCAGCCTTCAGCAGATCTCCAAAAGTGGAGGGCGCCGTACTCTGGGCCTTCTGTAGGTATTCTTCAGGAATGGCGCCGTTATTGTCTTCCTTCTCCTGCAACGCCTTGACCGAAAGCCCGATCTTGCGGTCGTCGGCAGAAACATTGATGACCATGGCCTTCAAGGTTTCGTTGACATTGAACATGCCGACCGGTGTTTTCACCTTGTCCTTGGAGATTTCAGAGACATGCACCAGGCCTTCGATACCTTCTTCCAACTGCACAAAGACACCGAAATCGGTCACGTTGGTGATGGTGCCCTCAACGGTTGAGCCGATCGGGTAGTTGCTGGCTGCAGCCTGCCAGGGATCGGGCTCCAACTGCTTGACGCCGAGGGAGAAGCGCTCGTTTTCTTTGTCGATCTTGAGAACGACCGCCTGAATGGTCTCGCCCTTGGCGTACTTTTCGGAGGGATGCTTGATCCGTTCGGTCCAGGAGAGGTCGGAAACATGGATAAGACCGTCGATGCCTTCCTCGATACCGATAAAGATACCGAAATCGGTGATGTTTTTGATCTTGCCCTCAATGACCGAACCGACAGGGTAGCTCTCTTCAACCACATCCCAAGGATTGGGCTGCATTTGCTTCATGCCCAGGGAGATACGCTTGGTCTCGGCCTCGACCTTGAGGACCTGAACCTCGATTTCTTCGCCGACGCCGACGATTTTGGACGGATGCCGCGGTTTTTTCGACCAGCTCATCTCGGAGATATGCACCAGGCCTTCCACACCTTCTTCCAGTTCGACAAAGACACCGTAATCGGTGATGGAGACGACCTTGCCCATGACTCGGGAGCCCGGCGCATACTGTTCGGGAACCCGTTCCCAAGGATCGGTCTTGAGTTGTTTGACGCCCAGGGAAACCCGGTCGGAGTTCTTGTCGTATTTGAGGATTTTGACCTCAATCTCCTCGCCGACGGTGTACAGCTTGGACGGGTGCGAAACCCGGCCCCAGGACAGGTCGGTGATGTGGCAGAGTCCGTCCATGCCGCCCAGGTCAATAAACAGGCCGTAGTCGGTGATATTGGTGATCGCACCGCGAATGGTCTGACCTTCTTCGAGGGAGGTGCGCATCTGTTCGCGCAGGGCGGTCCGCTGATTTTCCAGGATGGCCCGCCGTGAAATGACGACGTTGTTGCGCTTGCGGTTGAACTTGAGGATCTTGAACTCGAAGGTCTGACCGATGAGTCCATCCAGATCCTTGACCGGCCGCAGGTCGATCTGCGAATAGGGCAGGAAGGCAGGGACGCCAATATCGACAGACATGCCGCCCTTGACCCGGTTATCAATACGGCCCTCAATGGTCCCGTCTTCTTCTTGAATTGTGGCAATCTGTTCCCAGACTTTGATGGCAATCGCTTTTTCGCGGGAAAGCAGCAGGCCGCCTTCATCCTTTCTTTTTTCGATGAAGACTTCGAATTGGTCGCCGATCTTGACGACCCGATCCGGGTCTTCTTGGCGGAATTCGGAGAGCGGGATATAGCTTTCCGCCTTGTCGCCGACATCGATCAGGGCGGCGTCGCTGCTCAGCCCGACGACAGTCCCGAGAGCAACCTCACCGACAGTGATGACGGTGTTGTTATCTTCCTGTTCAAACAATTCCGCAAAGCTCATTTCTTCAAAGCTGGTGTCATCTGCCGCAAAAGCGGGTTGAGTTCCGTTTTTTGTCATGGAGTGTTCCTGTGGTGACCGGTGGAGGTCTTTAATAAGTAGTTGATGGCACGAAAAAGAACTCTTTCTCGCTCCGTTTAGTGAGATTAGGTCATTTACCAGAGTTTTTTTTGGAAAACAACTGTTTCCTCTTGAAAAAAGGTATTTCTTGGCTCGCTGGACCAGCGCTCAGCGTGGGCAGGAGGGCACGGTTTCGTGAGCAGGGGCCCCGTTTTCCTGCTCTTGCGGATAAACAGATCCGGGACGCTCACCGTAATCAGCGTTTGCCGTAGACGTTCAATTCTTCGAGCATGGGGCCGAACAATTCCTCATAGGCTGGAATCGATTTGCGCAACACAATGTCGAGGTGGTTGAGGTCGGCGGTGTTGACGGTGAGGTTGGCACTGTAGGCTAACGCTTCGAGATTATAGAGGGTATGAAAGTGTGCACCGATGAGGATGTAGAAGATGTAGCGTCTTCGATCCATTGGCAGTTTGCGCATGTGGGTATGGAAGGAGGACTGTTCGAGGTTGGTCTCAAGTTTTTCCTGGAAGGCGATGCAGGAAAAATTGACGAAGCGCATGCGCTCCATGGCCTCGGCCACTGTATCGGCCATGAAGACCTGATAGCCCACGGCCTCCAATGCCTCGCCGATTCGTTGACGTTGCTCATCCGCCTGGTGGAGAAGAAGGGCCATGGGCACGTCTTCTACTTTTTCTTCGCCCTTAAAGAGGCCTGCTTGCAGCCAGTCTAGATTTGGCGGCGGTGGCGGCTGTACCCGGCAGTCTGGTTTTCTGTGGCGGCAGCCCGGACTTTTCAAGAGAGAGGGCTGTGCGGCAAAGCGGGCACTTCATGGTCAGCAGTTTGCCAGGCGCGAGTTGTGCAAGAGCATGTTCCAGCCGGGAAATCTGTTCGCTGGTGAATGGGAGCTTTTGCTGGCAGGAGGGGCAATGGGTCAGCATAGGGATTCCTTAAACAGTTGTGGGGGACAGGTGCATTGCGGGTGTGGCGGAACGGGTTCAAGATGGTGGCGTCCATGGCAGCGTCCGGGCGGTGGCGCATGGTTGCCGGGCGGTTTTCCTTACCAGCGTTTGTAGGGGTCATTTTCTTCTTGCTCCATGCGCAGATCATCGATCGAGGAGGTCCGTTCGCCCCGGGATGCCTTGATCGTATCCAGACCTCGTTTGATTTCACTGCGGTGGGAGGCGTAGAGAATTGCCGATTCTTCGGTGATAAGCTCTGTTTCAAAGAGTTCCAGCAAATGCTGGTCAAAGGTGCGCATATCGTGGGCGGAACCATCCCGGACCACGTTGTAAAAGGTTTTCTCCTCGGTTTCGCCGTTGACAATCAGGTCCCGGACCCGCAGGCTGGTGCAGAGGATTTCCAGGGCGGCGATGCGGCCTTCACCGGTGCGGGGTAGGAGGCGCTGGCTGACGATCCAGCGGATCGTGTCAGCCAACCGGTTACGCACCTGCGGTTGCTCGTCGGTTTCAAACATGCCGAGGACGCGGTTGATGGTCTGGCCGGTATCGATGGTGTGCAGAGTGGAAAAGACCAGATGGCCGGTTTCCGCCGCGGTCAGGGCGATTTCCAGGGTTTCGCGGTCACGGATCTCGCCGACGAGGATGACCTTGGGTGCCTGGCGCAGGGCCGCGCGGAGGCCGTTGGCAAAGGTGTCGAAATCGTCGCCCATTTCCCGCTGATTGAAAGTGGCTTTCTTGTGGGGATGGATGTATTCGATCGGGTCTTCCAGGGTGACGATGTGCACCTGGCGTTCCTGGTTGATCCGGTTGAGGATTGCCGCCATGGAGGTGGTCTTGCCCGTGCCGGTGGCGCCGGTAAACAGAATCAGGCCGTTGACTTCCCGGGACATCTTGCTGAAGGCTTCGGGAAAATCGAACCCCTTGATCGAGGGAATTTTGGTTTCGAGTTTTCGCAGGACCGACGAGTAGTATCCCTTTTGCGAGAAGATGTTGACTCTGAAGCGGACTTTGTCGTCCAGGGAATACGAAAGATCGCAGGAGCCCTTGGTGGCCAGATCGCGCAGCAGGCGGCGGTTGCCGCCGATCAGATTAAGGGCGAAGACCTCGGTCTGGAAAGGGGTTAACTCCGTTACCGGCGGGGTGACGTCGACCGGCACCAGGATGCCGTCGCTCTCCACCTGCAGGGTCTTGCCCACGGTGATATTGAGATCGGAAACCCGCTCGTGCTTGGCCAGCATGGCGGTGATCCAGTAGTTAATCTCCTGTTGTTTCATAGCGCATCCCAGTATAGAATTGACAAAGGTATCTTGTTAGGTTCTATCGTTTCCTGGCGGAAAAAGACAAGAAAAAAATAATTCATTGTGTTGAGGTGAAGAGAATGGCGAATCCATTGCGGAGCGCGGCGACAACAGAAGGCAGGAGAATGGCGGGCGCCCGTGCCCTGTGGCGGGCTAACGGCATGCGGGAGGAGCAGATCGGCCGGCCGGTGATCGCCGTGGTTAATTCGTTCACCCAGTTTGTGCCCGGCCATGTCCACCTGCACGAGATTGGCCAGCAGGTCAAGCACCAGATTGAGCGGTTCGGCTGTTTTGCCGCCGAGTTCAATACCATCGCCATTGACGACGGCATTGCCATGGGCCACGATGGGATGCTGTATTCGCTGCCGTCCCGCGAACTGATCGCCGATTCGGTCGAATATATGTGCAACGCCCACAAGGCGGATGCCATGGTCTGCATCTCCAACTGCGATAAGATTACCCCAGGCATGCTGATGGCGGCGATGCGGCTCAATATCCCGGCGATTTTTGTCTCCGGCGGGCCGATGGAGGCCGGTCGGGCCGGCGACAAGGCCCTGGATTTGGTCGACGCCATGATTATGGCCGGCGACAGCTCGGTCAGCGACGAGGAGGTGGCCGTGGTCGAGCGTTCCGCCTGTCCGACCTGCGGTTCCTGCTCCGGCATGTTTACCGCCAACTCGATGAATTGTCTCAACGAGGCCCTGGGACTGGCCCTGGCCGGCAACGGTACCGTGGTCGCCACCCATGCAGCGCGGCTGGCACTCTTTGATCAGGCGGCGGAACGGATTGTCGCCATGTGCGAGGCCTGGTACGGGCGGGGCGACGCCACGGTTTTGCCGCGGTCGATTGCCACCAAGTCGGCCTTCTGCAACGCCATGACCCTGGATATCGCCATGGGCGGCTCGACCAACACCGTTCTCCACATCCTCGCCATTGCCCATGAGGCAGGGGTTGATTTTACCATGGCGGATATCGACGCCCTGTCCCGTAAGGTTCCCAATCTCTGCAAGGTGGCGCCCAGTTCCCACTATCATGTGGAAGATGTCAATCGGGCCGGCGGCATTCTCGGTATCCTGGCCGAACTTGGACGCGGCGGTCTGCTTGACACCAGCGTGCATCGGGTGGATGGCCTGACTCTCGATCAGGCTCTGAAACGTTACGATATCATGCAACCTGGGGCGGGAGAGGAGACCCTGAAGCTCTATCGCAGTGCGCCGGCAGGAGTGCGCAATCTGGTGATGGGTTCGCAAGAGACCCTCTACCCCGAACTCGATGCTGACCGCACAGCGGGTTGTATCCGCGACATCGAGCACGCCTATTCCCGTGACGGCGGCCTGGCCGTCCTCTACGGCAACATTGCGGAAAAGGGCTGCATCGTCAAAACTGCCGGCGTGGATGCCTCCATTCTCCACTTCACCGGCACAGCCAAGGTATATCATTCCCAGGATGAAGCCTGCGAAGCCATTCTCGGGGATGCGGTCCAGGCGGGCGACGTGGTTTTCATCCTCTACGAGGGTCCCAAGGGCGGTCCGGGCATGCAGGAAATGCTCTATCCCACATCCTACCTCAAATCCCGGCACCTGGGAGCGGCCTGCGCCCTGGTGACCGACGGCCGTTTTTCCGGCGGCACCTCCGGTCTCTCCATTGGACATGTCTCCCCAGAGGCGGCCGGCGGCGGCGCCATTGGCCTGGTCCGCGAGGGAGATCCCGTCGATATTAATATCCCGGAGAGGACTATCTCCCTGCTCGTCAGTGAAGAAGAGTTGGCTGCACGCCGCCGGGCGGAAGAGGCTCGAGGCAGCCAGGCCTTTACCCCGAAGCGGGAACGGTTTGTTTCAACGGCCCTGCGGGTCTATGCCCGGTTTGCGGCTTCCGCGGATCAGGGCGCGGTTCGGTTGCTCGATGAGTGATTGATGCATCTCGATTTTTGCCGATAACAGCTGGTTACCCTATTCAGGCGCCGGATCTACAATGCTCCCGAAGGAGTTTTGGGGAGAGCGGCGCCTCATGCGACGTTCATGCAACTCAAACTCTTTCAATGGGATTTGTTGGAGGCCGGCAACGGATACAAGTGCTTGGCCCGGCTTGATTTTGATCAGGCAAGGGGGCACTTTGCCCGCGTCCTTGACGCCCTGCCCGATCATCAGGCTGCCGGTGCCGGTCTGGGGGCGGTCCGTTACTGGGAGCAGGTTGTCCAGGCGCATGCCGAAATGCAGGGAGAATCGGCAGTCGCTTTTTTCTGGAAGCGGCTGGGGGCCTTTCCCTTCGGCAGCAGCGAGGCTGATCGCGAATTGCGCGCCAATCTGCTCAGGCGTCTGCAGGCCAGTATGGAACAGGCCGCGGTCGATTACATCCGGCCGGATCTGTGCCGCGGCTATCTCTCGCTGCAGTTGGGCGATTACGTCACCGCCGAAAGCCAGTTGCGCAGCCTGGTTGAATCTTTTCCCGAGGAAGGCCTTCTCTACGGGTATCTTGCCGATGCCCTCTGGCTGCAGGGGCGGCGGGAAATAGCCAATGGAGTTTATGCAACCGCTTTGCTGCTCGATCCAGGTCAAATGGGTGCTTATACCTTATGCAACCACCGGCTCATGGCGATCATTGCTGAACACGGTGCCTCCATGGCCCCGGTGTATGGATTTTTGCACCGGGTGTTACCCCTGGTGGAGCAAGAGATCGCCACCGACACCGTGGCAACGCGCATCTACGCGGCGCTCCGACGAGCGGAGCGGGCCCGGCATCGCCAGGATCATGCGGCAATGATTGCGGCCCGCAAGGACTTGCAGGTGCTGGCCCCCGAGATGTTTGCCGACTATCTTGCATTCGTGCGGACCGGTTGACCGGGTTATCGCGCAGAAAGCAAGCAGGGGCAGAGAGGGACGCTTGCGGGGAAGGGAACATCCACGCACGATCTCGCCGGAGGACAAGCCGGCCATGATCGTGCGTGGGTTTTTGTTCAGAATCGATCAGATTTTATTCACGTTTTCAGCGGCTGGCCCTTTGGCCCCGCTGACGACCTCAAATTTAACCCGATCCCCCTCTTTCAGGGATTTGAAACCTTGCCCTTGGATTGCGGAATAGTGAACAAAAACATCTTTGCCGCCATCCTGCTCGATAAATCCAAATCCCTTGGAATCATTAAACCATTTTACAGTTCCCTCTGCCATTGCCGTTCCTCCTTATGTCTGGGCTTGACAAGCTGACCCGTTTGCGGGCCATTTTTACATGAAGAGGTTATACTTCTGATCTCGTTCCAGTACCGCGTCGACAGGGCGCTGGAATGTAATCGTTTGGTACAACCCTAAAAAAATGCGCACGTCTTGCCGGCAAGCGGCATTTCGCTGTTTGTTTTCTGTTTGTATTGCCGCATACCCCCCGACCGCACGTCTTATGGCGGCGAGAACATCTGCAGGTGCATGCCCCTTCTTCCTTGTTCAGGAAATGCCGCCGTTTTCCGGTTAGTTTCCCGGTGATTGCGTGGAGAGAAGGGAGGCGGATGAGACGAGCGCGGCGCTGGGCTGCGACAGGATCTGCGGGGTGAGAGCGGTGAGCACCGAGTCGCAATGAATCGCTGCGAGTTGGATCGGCGCACTGTCCGGGAAACGGGTAACGCAAAACAGGGGGGCGATGGCTGCCCTTGGGGCGACGGGAACGGCGGTGATGGAACGGTTGGCGTTTTGCATTCGGCAGAGAGGTTGCCGGCGAATATCGGGAAAGAAGGCAATAAAGGGACGTTCGACGGGGACTGGGGTGGAAGGTGATGGAGAGTGAATGCGAACCACAGATGATCGAACTATTCTGTCTGGGCAATGGGGACAAAAAAGAGATGTTCAACGGCTGACCAAACTTTTTTACCGGGAATTATCCTGCGCTGCCCGATGTTTTTTCCGGGTTTTTCTCTGTGACCGTCGACTTCTTGTTATCCCGCCTCCTGCTGCGGATTAGGCCTTCTTTTTAAGGAGAGGGTAGCCCATTGCTTCCCGCTGCTCGACATAGCGCTGGGCAACCTGCCGGGCAATATGGCGAATTCTGCCGATATAACGGGTGCGCTCGGCAACGCTGATGGCCTTGCGGGCGTCGAGCAGGTTGAAGGTGTGGGAGCATTTGAGGCAATAGTCGTAGCCCGGCAGAATAAGATTTTTTTCAACCAGTTTCAGGGCTTCCCGTTCATAGTTGTCGAAGGCCAGGGTCAGGTCGGCAACATTGGCTTCCTCGAAGTTGAAGGCGGAGAATTCCTTTTCCGCCTGATGGAAGATTTCCCCGTAGGTCACATCTTGATTCCAGGCGATATCGTACACCGAGTCCACCTTCTGCAGGTACATGGCGATCCGTTCGAGGCCATACGTGATTTCCGCAGTGATCGGCTTGAGATCGATGGAGCCGGCCTGCTGAAAATAGGTGAACTGGGTGATTTCCATGCCGTCCAGCCAGACCTCCCAGCCGAGGCCCCAAGCGCCCAGGGTCGGCGATTCCCAATCGTCCTCAACAAAGCGGATATCGTGCTCCAGCAGGTTGAGGCCGAATTTTTCCAGGCTCTCGAGGTACATGGCCTGCACATCCTTGGGTGAAGGCTTGATCACCACCTGGTACTGGTAATAATGCTGCAAGCGGTTGGGATTTTCGCCATACCGTCCGTCGGTGGGGCGCCGGGAGGGCTGGACATAGGCGGCCTTCCAGGGTTCGGGTCCCAGGGCCCGGAGCAGGGTGGCAGGGTGAAAGGTGCCGGCGCCGACTTCCATGTCGTACGGCTGCATGACAACGCAGCCTGCGGATGCCCAGTAGCTGTTCAAGGTGGCGATGATGTCCTGAAAATACATGGCGAAATCTTTACGGTATTGATTGTTGAGGGATCATGGCTACAAGTATGCGGCAATCTACCATAGGACGGGGTCATGGTAAACGAAATTGTCTGGACCCTGTCCCGCCCCGGCGGTTCTGCAAGTCAATTTTCCTCAGACGCCGGTTTCCAGACCTGTTCATTCTTTCAGAGTATTTCGTCATGGAACCACAATTTCTGCGCATTCGCGGTGCGCGCATGCACAATCTTAAAAATATCTCTGTCGACCTGCCCCGCAATAAACTCATCGTGTTTACCGGCCTTTCCGGTTCCGGCAAGTCGACCTTGGCCTTTGACACCCTGTACGCGGAAGGGCAGCGGCGCTACGTGGAATCGTTGTCCACCTATGCCCGCCAGTTTCTCGGGCAGATGGATAAGCCCGATGTCGATTTGCTGGAAGGACTTATCGCCGGCTGTTTCCATCGAGCAGAAGACCACCAGCAGAAATCCGCGTTCGACCGTGGGGACGGTCACCGAGATCTATGATCACCTCCGCCTGCTGTTCGCCCGGGCCGGGCAGCCCTACTGTCCACAGTGCGACCAGCCGATCCGTTCCCAGTCGGTGCATGATATGCTCGAGACGCTGCTCGGCCGGCAGGAAGGAGAAAAGGTCATCCTGCTGGCGCCCCTGGTTACCCAGAAGAAGGGGCAGCACGAACAGGTTTTCCAACGGCTGCGCAAGGAGGGCTTTGTCCGGGTGCGGGTGGATGGCGAGGTTCACCAGCTCAGTGAGGAGATCGTCCTCGATAAAAACAAGCATCACTACATCGAGGCCGTGGTCGATCGCCTGGTGATCAAGTCATCGATCCGGCGGCGGCTGGATGAGTCGGTCAGCACCGCCGTGGCCCTTGGTTCCGGGACTATGCTGGCCGCCTTTCCGGACACCGGCGAGGAGGTGCTGTTCAGCGAATCCGCCGCCTGCCACCAGTGCGGCATCTCAGTGCCCGAACTCTCCACTCAGCTGTTTTCGTTCAACAATCCCCAGGGGGCCTGCCCCGCTTGCAGCGGTCTGGGCGTCAATCAGTTCATTGATGAGCACCTGATCGTCCCTGACGAATCGCTCTCGCTGCTGGCGGGTGCCATCGTGCCCTGGACCCGGAGGCGGTTGTCGGCTCATGTCCGACCAGTGGATCGAGGCCTTTGCCCGCCACTATGGTTTTGAACCGAACACGCCCTTTGCCGATCTGCCCGGGAAGGTAAAAAAAGGACTGCTGCATGGTACCGGCCGGGAGAAACTGGAGTTCATTCACAGCCGGGGACGGCGCAAGCTGGTGTCGCAGATGGCCTTTGAGGGGGTTGTGCCCCGGCTGAACCGTCTCTTTCGCGAGACCACCTCCGCCCGGATGCGCGAGGAGGTGGAAGGGTTCATGAACGAGCAGGGCTGCCCGAGTTGTCACGGAGCCCGGCTCAAACCCGAGGCCCTGGCGGTGCGGGTCGGTCGCTGGTCGATTATCGATCTCACCCGGATGGCCATCGAGCAGCTGATCAAGGAACTGGAAACCTTGGATTTTGATCAGCGCCAGGCAATCATTGCCCGGCCTATTCTCAAGGAAATTCGCGAGCGGCTCTTTTTTCTCCAGGGCGTGGGGTTGGGCTATCTGTCGCTCGAGCGCAAGGCCGGCACCCTTTCCGGCGGCGAGGCGCAGCGCATCCGCCTGGCTTCCCAGATCGGCTCCGGTCTGGCCGGGGTGCTCTACATCCTCGATGAACCGAGCATCGGTCTGCATCAGCGCGACAACAACAAGCTGATCAAGACGTTGGTCAATCTCCGTGACCTGGGCAACACGGTGATTGTGGTTGAGCACGACTCGGACACCATCGCCAATGCTGATCATGTACTCGATATCGGTCCGGGCGCTGGCATTCATGGCGGCGAGATCCTTTATTCCGGTCCGGTCCCCGGTCTGCTCGATTGCGAGAACTCGCAGACCGGCGGTTATCTCTCCGGCCGCCTCAGGATTGAGGTTCCCGAGCAGCGCCGCCCTATCCGCCCCGGCGCCGCCCATGGCCTCGAGGTGCGGGGGGCCAGCGTCAACAACCTGCAGGATCTTTCGGTCCGTTTTCCTCTGGGGGTGATGACCTGCGTTACCGGCGTATCCGGTTCGGGGAAAAGTTCGCTGGTCATCGAAACCCTGTTCAACGAAGCCGCCCGTTATTTTCTTGATAAGAAACGGACTGTCAAGGGGCCGCAGCTCATCGTCGGTCTGGAAAACCTGGACAAGGTGATTGACATTGACCAGAGCCCCATTGGCCGCACCCCTCGCTCCAACCCCGCCACCTACACCGGGGTGATGACCCCGATCCGGGAGTTGCTGGCCCGTCTGCCCGAATCACGGGCGCGGGGCTACCAGCCGGGCCGGTTCAGCTTCAACATCAAGGGGGGGCGCTGCGAGACCTGCGAGGGCGACGGCGTCATCCGCATCGCCATGCATTTCCTGCCCGACATCTATGTGACCTGCGAGCGCTGTCAGGGCAAGCGCTACAATCAAGAGACGCTCGATATCCGCTACAAGGCGAAGAATATTGCCGAAATCCTGCAGATGACCGTGGAG
Source organism: uncultured delta proteobacterium (assembly GCA_963733595.1). Classification (GTDB taxonomy): domain Bacteria; phylum Desulfobacterota; class Desulfobulbia; order Desulfobulbales; family Desulfobulbaceae; genus Desulfobulbus. Next base: position 76,477 of record CAVTDN010000012.1, read on the forward strand.
GAGGCCCTGGAATTTTTCCAGAATGTGCCGCCGATCCAGAACCGTTTGCAGACCATTGTCGATGTCGGCCTGGGCTACCTTTCCCTGGGCCAGTCCTCGGTGACCCTGTCCGGCGGCGAGGCCCAGCGGGTCAAGCTGGCCAAGGAACTGAGCCGACGGTCCACCGGCAAGACCCTCTACATCCTCGATGAACCGACCACAGGCCTGCATCCCGCCGATATTCAGCATCTGCTGCGGGTTTTGGGGCGTTTGGTTGACGGCGGCAATACGGTGGTGGTGATCGAGCACAATCTTGATGTGATCAAGACTGCCGATTATGTCATCGATATCGGTCCCGAGGGCGGCAACGGCGGCGGCCGGGTTATCGCCATCGGCACACCGGAGGAGGTTGCCCTCTGTCCCAGCTCCTATACCGGTATGTTCGTGAAGCAGTTTCTTGGCGGTGACTGAGCGGTTTTTTCATTGTGCTTCCAGAACATCGCCTGTTACGATATATATTAGAAACAACAATCTGCCGGTGATCCGTCTCAAGGACGCCGGTTTTTATTGACTTAGACTAAAAGGATGCAGCAATGGCAGACCAAGCCCCGGACCAGCAGGAACTCCCTATTTTCCGCATGCAGAAGATGTATATCAAGGATTTTTCCTTTGAGAGCCCCAATTCCCCCAAAGTGTTTTTGGTGAGAAATCAGGAGCCCAAGGTGGATTTCAACCTGCAGCTGAAGAACCAGAAGCTCGACGACGATCACAGTGAGGTCTCCATCGCCATCACCGCCAAGGTGCTGGATAAAAACAACGAAGATTCGGTGATGTTCATCGTCGAGATTGAGCATGCCTCGGTTTTTCTGATGAAAAACATCCCGCAGGAGCACCATGAGCGCGTTCTGGCGGTCGACTGTCCCCTGATGCTCTTTCCCTTCACCCGGCAAATTGTCTGTCAGGCCGCTGTGGATGGCGGCTTCATGCCGTTCTTGATGGAGCCGATCAACTTCATCGCCCTCTACGACAACGCCCAGCGGAAAGAAAAAGACTCCTGAAAAGGCGTCTCGAGAAGATCGCTCAACAATTCGTTGCGTCTTTCGGCCGACCCTGATCCTCGCTTGACAGGGGGTCAGCGGTCGGCGCTTATTTTTCCGAAAACCAGGCAGGCATTGGTGCCGCCGAAACCGTAGCTGTTGCTCATCACCGTTGCCAGTGCCGCCTCGCGGTTTGTTTCGACGATGTGCATACCCACCGCCTCCGGATCCATTTCTTCGATATTGGCAGAGCCGCAGATGAAGTTGTTGTTCAGCATCAAGAGGCAGTAGATGGCCTCGTGCACTCCGGCGGCCCCCAGAGAATGGCCGGACAGGGACTTGGTCGAGCTGACCGGCGGATTATTTTCGCCAAAGACCTCCCGGATGGCCCGCAGTTCGACCAGGTCGCCGATGGGTGTCGAGGTGCCATGGGCATTGATGTAGTCGATAGGTTCCTGCACCGTGTCCAGGGCCAGGCGGATGCAGCGGATCGCCCCTTCGCCCGAGGGGGCAACCATCTCGGAACCATCGGCGGTGGCCCCGTAGCCGATCACTTCCCCGTAGATCCGTGCCCCTCGTTTTTTTGCCCGCTCAAATTCCTCCAGGACCACAATCCCCGCGCCATTGGCAACGACAAACCCGTCCCGATGGCGGTCATAGGGGCGCGAGGCCCGGTCGGGGGTGTCGTTGAAGCGGGTGGACAGGGCGCCCATGGCGTCGAACATGGCCGTCTGGCTCCAGTGTTCTTCATCGGAGCCGCCGGCAAAGACCATGTCCTGCTTGCCCATCTGGATTTGCTCCATGGCGGCCCCAATGCAGTGGGAGCCGGTGGCGCAGGCTGAGGAGATCGAATAGCAGAGGCCCTTGATGCGGAAGGCGCTGGTCAGGCAGGCGGAAACCGTGCTGCTCATGGTGCGCGGCACCATGAAGGGGCTGAGTCGCTTGAGCCCCTTTTCCCGCATGGTGTCGGCGGCGGCGACCACGTTTTCGGCCGAAGTGCCGCCGGAGCCGATGATCAGGCCCGTCCGGGGATGGGAAATCTCTTCCTCATGCAGGCCCGCATCGGCGATGGCCTGTTGCATGGCAATCGAGGCGTAGGCGGCGGCGTTGCCCATGAAGCGCAGATTTTTCTTGTCAATCTGCTCCTTCAGGTTGACGCTGGTGAAGCCGCCGACCTGGGAGCGCAGGCCGATCTCGCGGTAGGGTGCGTGGAAACGGAGGCCCGAACGGCTCTCCCGCAGGCTGGCCAGAACTTCGGCCAGGGTGTCGCCCAGGGACGAGACAATGCCCATGCCCGTGATCACAACTCGTCGCATTCGATTCTCCGTGTTGAGACTTCTCTGTGGATGGCCAGGGGGCCACAACTCTGGCGGGTCGACATGACCTCGACGGCGCAGATGCTGCCATGCGGCGGCACACTGTTCGCCCAAGGGGCGATCTTACATCTGCCGGTGACGATCAGTTACCAGTCTTCTTTGGCAAAACGCTTGGTGCAGGCCTTGCCGAAACCGGAGGCGCATCGGGAATAAGAATGGTTTTCCGCACAGTTTTTTCCTTCCGTATCTGTCCTAGGGAAACAGGTTTGCCTTTAAAAAACAACATTTTTCCAGAAAAGTCTGGAATTCCTCATGGTTGTGCTTATATTCCAGCCAATGTTCCTTCGGCAGCAATCAACAACCATACCAACAGCTTGACTTGAAAGGAGAATACCATGCTGAAAAAAAAGATGCTCAAGGCGATCAATGACCAGATCAATGCGGAAATGTTTTCATCCTACCTCTACCTGTCCATGGAGGCCTATTTTCAGTCGATCAGCCTCAGCGGTTTTGCTGCCTGGATGCGGGCCCAGGTGCAGGAGGAGCTGATGCACGGCATGAAATTTTACAGCTTTGTCAACGAACGCGGCGGCAAGGTCACTCTGGAGGCTATCGCCAAACCTGAATCCGCCTGGGCTTCGCCGCTTGCCGCCTTTGAGGCTATTCAGAAACATGAGGAGCATGTCACCAATCTGATCAACAATCTGGTGGACCTGGCGATCAGCGAAAAGGATCATGCCTCTAATAATTTCTTCCAGTGGTTCGTTTCCGAGCAGGTGGAGGAAGAGGCCAGTGTGGGTGCAGATCGTCGAAAAGCTCAGGATGATTAAGGATAATCCCTCCGGGCTGTTCATGGTGGATGCCGAACTGGGCAAGCGCGTCTTTACCATGCCGGCAGCTGCTGCATAAAAAGCGGGAATCGCAGCTTGGGCAGTCGGCAAATCAAACACAGGGTCCTGGAGCTGTTGAACGGCCAGGACCTTGCTGCTGTTTGTGATGAACTGCGGCAGTTTGCGGCCAAGGATGCGATCAACGCCCTGTTCTCGGCGATCTGCCGGGAAGATCCGCATGTCCGCTGGTTTGCGGTCAGTTGCATGGGCGAGGCTGTGGAGCGGCTTGCGGATGTGGAGATGGAGGCGGCGCGGATTGTCATGCGTCGTTTTCTCTGGAGCCTCAACGACGAATCCGGCGGCATCGGCTGGGGCGCACCCGAATCCCTGGCCGAGGTCATGTGCCGCCATGCCGGGCTGGCTGAAGAGTATGTCCACATGCTGATTTCCTACATGCGTGAGGATGGTTCGGAGATCTGCCAGGACGGCAACTACATTGAGCATCCCCTGCTGCAGCGCGGGCTGCTCTGGGGAATGGCCCGCTTGAGCGGCTGCCGGCCGGATCTGCTCCATGCGCGAGGCGCTGGCGCTGACATTCCGCCGTATCTTGCAGCGGAGGATCCGGTGACCCGTGGCCTCGCTGCCCTGGCCGCCGGCAATCTTCAGATCATGGCCGCCGAGCCGATCCTGCGGCGTTTGACCGCTGATTCCGCCCCCCTGAGCCTGTACCGTGAGGGTGTATTCGAAGAAACCACCGTTGGGACCTTGGCACAATCGGCCCTGGAGGCAATGAACCGATGACGGAACCGAAATTTTTCCCGGCTGCCGCCTGCGTCCAATTCCCCATCGCCCTGGGAGAGGTGGAGCGCAATATCAATCAGGTTGAGAGGCTGATCGATCAATACCAGCCCGCATCAGACACCCTGCTGCTCCTGCCCGAAATGTGGGCCACGGGTTTTGATTACCCGCGCACTGTGGAATTGGGGCAACGGACACCAGAGATCCTTGCTGCCATGCAGCGGATCGCCGACAGGCATGAGGTATACCTGGCCGGGACCCTGACAGACCTGGCCGAGGAGGAGACACTGCCGTTCAACAGACTCTTTCTGGTCGGCCCCAGGGGCGTGCTTGGCAGTCTGCCAAAACAGCATCTCTTTTCCTTCTGGCAGGAAGATTTTTTTTATCAAAGCGGCAAGGCAGCGCCGCTCATCCGGACGCCGCACGGGCCTGTAGGCGGTCTGATCTGTTACGATCTGCGATTTCCCGAGACAGCGCGGCGGCAGGTCTTTGCCGGCAGCCGCCTGCTTGCGGTTTCCGGCCAGTGGCCACTGGCGCGGCTTGATCACTGGCAGACCCTGGTGCGGGCCCGGGCCATCGAAAATCAGGTCTATGTGGTGGCGGCCAATGGCTGCGGCCGCACGGGCACAATGGAGATGGCCGGCCATTCGATGATCGTCGCCCCGGACGGCACAGTGGTACAATCGGCCGGGACTGAGGCAGCGGTGATCGGTTGTCCGCTCGACAACGATCTGATTGACGAAGAGCGCCGCCGCTTCTATCCGGCCGGCGATCGGACCTGGTTGCACGCGGACAGGCAGAAAATCCGCAGCCTTGATGAACTCCGCGTCGAACTGGCCTTGATCAAGCGGCAGGGAAGCCGAATTGCCTTCACCAACGGCTGCTTCGATATCCTCCACGCCGGCCATGTCAGCTACCTGGAAGAGGCCCGCCGCACCGCCGATTGTCTGGTGGTGGGCTTGAACGCCGATTGTTCGGTGCGGGGTCTCAAAGGACCGGGTCGTCCCGTCAATGGCGAGGTCGATCGGGCCAGGGTGCTCGCCGCCCTGGGATGTGTCGATTATGTGGTCCTGTTCGCGGAAGAAACACCGCTCCGGCTGATTACCGCTCTGCTGCCCAATGTGCTGGTCAAAGGCGCTGATTGGGCTGAAGATCAAATCGTCGGCGCCGCCGAGGTCAAGGTTGCCGGCGGTCGGGTGGCGCGCATCCCCTTTGAGCATGACCGCTCGACAACCGGACTGATCGACAGAATTAAAACGTCAAATGCATCACCGCTCTTAGGCGGAAATCACGATGGTGGCAGCAAGGAAAAGGAGCAATCATGACAACTCTGCGCATTCAAGGCATGAAGTGCCAGCACTGTGTCGCCACGGCGAAAAAGGTTCTGGAGGATTTTGGGGCCACCGAAGTGGCGATTGACTTGAGCAAGGGCGAGGCCCGGTTTGAGGGGGTCCTGGACGGCGAGGCAGTACGGCGGGCCATTGCCGCCAAGGGGTTCACGGTGGTCGAGTAGTCCAGTTTTTTAAGCCAATGGCGGGCCCGGCCGCCAGGCTGGCCAGAGGGCTCTTCTCCTTCCTCTTCAGTGCAGAAACGCAGCGACTTCCACATGTTCGGCCTCGATCGAGCCTGCCAACTGGATTGCGAACATCCGGCGTTGGTTGTCGATAGAGTGGGTGATCATCCTGCGGCCCTCCCCTGCTGTCAGCGTCTTTTCTCCGGAAAAAGTCGTGTCGCTTTAGTCTTCGCTCACACTTTGTCGTCCCACAAATCAGCCACCTAGTCCGGCACAGGAGCGTTTCGATTACCTTCTTTGGCAGGATGTCGTTTAGAGCCGAGTGGTTAGTGCCCTTGCCTTTCACCATTTCGTTGCCCCTCTTCTCATCCACGAGGACCGGAGATCGGCGGCACATCTTGTTGACCATCGATTGGCGCGGTGTTATCGTGGCGGCATCGCGAATTGAGCGGTTCCGGCGCGTTTTCCGGGCCGCTTTTCTTATGTGGAGACATGGGGATGAAAATCAAGACACTTCTGCTCAGTATCGGGGGCATAGCGGTGGTGGTCGGTCTGTTGGCGGGCGTCAAAGCCCTGCAGATCGGCACACTCATCAAACATGGCAAGGCGGCGAAGATTCCGCCCGAGGTGGTGGCAACCATCCAGGCACAGCCGCAGACCTGGGAATCGCTGGTTGCCGCCGTCGGTTCCCTGGAGGCGGTCCAGGGGGTGACCGTCACCGCCGAATTGACCGGCAAGGTAGTCGCCATCCCCTTTGAGCCGGGGACGCAGGTCAAGACAGGCGATCTGCTGGTGCAGCAGGATATCGCTGCGGAAACCGCGCAGCTGCGATCCGCCGAGGCTGCGGTTGCCTTGGCGAGAATCAACTTTGAGCGTTCGAAAAAGATGCTCGAAACCAAGGTCGTCGCCGAATCCAACTTTGACAACGCCGACGCTCAGCTCAAGCAGACCCAGGCCCAGGCCGACAACATCCGGGCAACCATTGCCAAGAAGACGATCCGTGCCCCTTTCAGCGGCCGCCTTGGCATCCGCTTGGTCAATATCGGTCAGATCATCAAGGAGGGCGAGGCTATTGTTTCCCTCCAGGCCCTCAATCCGATTTTCGTCAATTTTCTCGTCCCCCAACAGCAGCTGCCGCAGATGCAATTGGGCTATCCGGTGCGGATCACTTCCGACGCCCTGCCTGGGGGGCGGACGGTCACCGGCACTATCACCGCCGTCAATCCCGTTGTCGATGCCACCAGCCGCAATGTCCGGGTGCAGGCCACGGTGGCCAACCAGGGTGAATTGCTGCGGCCCGGCATGTTTGTCAATGTTGCTGTCGTTCTGCCCGCAACCAGCCCGGTGCTCGCCATCCCCGCCACAGCTGTGCTCTATGCGCCGTACAGCGATTCGGTGTTTATTGTCGAAGAGGCCAAGGCGGAAGAAGGCGGCGCCGGCGGCAAGGTCGCGCGCCAGCAGTTTGTCCGCCTCGGCGAGAAGCGCGGCGATTTCGTGGCCGTGACCTCCGGGCTTACGCCGGAACAGACCCTGGTCAGCACCGGGGTGTTCAAGCTGCGCAACGGTCAGTCCATAGTGGTCGATAATACGCTCGCGCCGGAATTCAAGCTCGCACCTCAGCCCAAGGACGGTTGAACCATGAAATTCACCGATCTTTTTGTCCAGCGGCCGGTGCTGGCGATGGTCACCAGCCTGCTGATTATCATTGCCGGGCTTCAGGCCATCGGCTCGCTCAATGTTCGCCAGTATCCGCGCAGCGACAACGCCGTCGTCACGGTGACCACCGTCTACACCGGCGCCAATGCCGATCTGGTGCGCGGCTTCATCACCACGCCGCTGGAGCGGGCCATTGCCGCCGCCGATGGCATCGACTACCTCCAGTCGCAGAGCGCCCAGGGCAGATCGACGATCAGCGCCCGCCTGCGGCTCAATTACGACCCGATCAAGGCCCTGTCCGAGATTGGCTCCAAGGTCGATCAGGTGCGCCGCGACCTGCCGCCTGAGGCCGAAATTCCGATCCTCAATGTCGAGTCGGCGGACTCGAAGTTTGCCTCGGCCTACCTCAGTTTCACTTCCGAGGTCCTGGAGCAGAACGAGATCACCGATTACCTGGTGCGTGTGGTTCAGCCCCGCCTCTCGGCCCTCCAGGGTGTGCAGCGGGCCGAGGTGCTCGGCGCCCGGACCTTTGCCATGCGCATCTGGCTCGATCCGGCCCGCATGGCCGCCTTCAACGTCAGCCCGGTGCAGGTGCGCCAGGCCCTGGCCGCCAACAACTTCCTGTCCGCAGTGGGCACCACCAAGGGCTCGATGGTCCAGGTCAACCTGACCGCCAACACCGACATGCGCTCGGTCGACGATTTCAAGCGGCTGGTTATCCGGGAAGACAAGGGCGCCATCGTCCGCATCGAGGATGTGGGCCAGGTGGTGCTCGGGGCCGAGGATTACGACACCGAGGTCCGTTTTTCCGGCCAGACCGCCGTGTTCATGGGCATCTGGCCCTTGCCCAACGCCAACTCGCTCGACGTGATCAAGCGGGTGCGGGCCGAGATGGGGGAGATCGACAAGCAATTGCCCAACGGCTTGAGCGCGCGCATCGCCTATGATGGCACCGCCTATATCGAAAACGCCATCCAGGAGGTGGTCAAGACCCTGAGCGAGACGCTCCTGATCGTCATCATCATTATTTTCCTCTTCCTTGGCTCGATGCGGGCAGCCATCATCCCGGTGGTCACCATTCCTCTCTCGCTGATCGGCGCGATGTTTCTCATGCAGGTCTTCGGCTTCACCATCAACCTGCTGACGCTCTTGGCCATCGTCCTCTCCGTCGGTCTGGTGGTCGATGACGCCATTGTTGTGGTCGAGAACGTCGAGCGTCATCTCAGCGAAGGGAAAACGCCGCTCGACGCCGCCCTGCTCAGCGGCCGCGAACTGGTCAGTCCGCTGATCTCCATGACCATCACCCTGGCCGCCGTCTATGCGCCCATCGGCCTCCAGGGTGGCCTGACCGGATCGCTGTTCCGCGAATTCGCCTTTACCCTGGCCGGGGCGGTGACCATCTCCGGCATAGTGGCTTTGACCCTGTCACCGATGATGTCCTCCAAACTGCTCAAGGCGGGCATGACCGAGCATGGATTTGCCGGCAAGATCGAGCGCGACTTCAAGCGGCTGCGCGGCGCCTATGGCCGGTGGCTGGGCGCAACCCTCCAGCACAGGCCGGCGGTGTACCTGGTATGGATCGTCCTGGGGCTGCTGTCCGTGCCCATGTTCCAGATGTCGGCCAAAGAGCTGGCCCCGGTCGAGGATCAGGGCGTCATCTTCGGCATTGTCGAATCGGCGGCTAACTCGACCCTGGATCAGAACCAGCTGTACACGGCGGCGGTCAACAAGGCCTTTCTCAGCGTGCCGGAGACCAACTTCGTTTTTCAGCTGACCCAGCCCAGTTCCGGCTTCAGCGGCATGGTGGTCAAGCCCTGGCAGGAGCGCAAACGGACCATCTTTGAGATCATGCCCGAGGTCGCCGGGAAGCTGCACGGCATCACCGGCATCCGCGTCTTTCCGGTCACCCCCCCGGCCCTGCCCGGCGGCGGCCAGTTCCCGGTGGAGTTTGTTCTGGCCTCCACCGCCGAGCTGGACCAGATTCTCGAATTCGCCAAGAAGATACAGCTGGCGGCGGCCCAGAGCCGGATGTTTGCCTTTCCGCCGCTGATCGACGTCAAGATCGACCAACCCCAGTCGGAGGTCGTCATCGACCGCGACAAGGTGGCCGACCTCGGCCTCAACCTCCAGCAGATGGGCGCCGACCTCACGACCATGATGGGCGGCAATTACGTCAACCGCTTCAACATTGCCGGCCGCAGCTACAAGGTCGTGCCCCAGATCATGCGGGTCGACCGGCTCAATCCCGACCAATTGAGCGATATCCACGTCACCGGCCCGAATGGACAGCTGGTGCCGCTGTCCACCATCGCCACCCTCAAAAACACCACTGCGGCCCGGTCCCTCAATCGTTTTCAGCAGTTGAACGCGGTCACCATCAGCGCCTATCCGATCCGCCCCCTGGATGAAGCGCTCCGCTTCCTCGAGGATGAGGCAGCCAAGATTCTGCCGCAAGGGTATACGCTTGATTACACCGGCGAGTCGAGGCAGTTGCGGGTGGAGGGCAGCAGCTTTATCCAGGCCTTTGGTTTGGCTATTGTGTTGATTTTTCTTGTGCTCGCGGCCCAGTTCAACAGCTTCCGCGATCCTTTTGTCATTCTTGCCGGTTCCGTGCCCTTGGCGATGTTCGGTGCCCTGATCTTCACCTTCCTCAAGATGCCCGATCCCAATGTGCCCTTCTGGACCAAGGGCTGGACGACGACGCTCAACATCTACTCCCAGGTTGGTCTGGTCACCCTGGTTGGCCTGGTGTCGAAGAACGGTATCCTGATCGTCGAGTTCGCCAACAAGCTGCAGGCGCAGGGTTTGAGCAAACACGCGGCGATCCTGGAAGCCTCAATGACCCGCCTGCGGCCGATCCTGATGACCACCGGAGCCACCATTGCCGGTCACTTTCCCTTGACTCTGGTCACCGGGGCCGGTGCAGCGGCCCGGAATTCGATCGGTCTGGTGTTGGTGGGCGGGATGGCGATCGGCTCGTTGTTTACGCTGTTTATTATCCCTTCAATCTACATGCTGGTGGCAAAGGATCATTCAAAGGATCGAGAGAAGTGAGGCGTTGCTTGATTGGTGCTGCGGTGCACCCGGTGGGTACTTTTCTTTTCTCCTTGATTAAACTCGAGCGGCGGCAGCGAGAGCGCCTTTTTGCAAAGGCTGACCTGTGGAGTCTCCTGTTCGCCGGGCACTCATCTCGCTGGAAAGGCTCCATTAATCACGTTCATCCAGCCCGCTGGTTTCAGTCTGAGCATGCCGGAGAGTGTTGTGAAGACTCTTGCAAGAGACGTATCATGCATATTCTTTTCGCCTTTTTAGCCCTTCTATTGCTGGTCTTCTGCTGGTTCGGGCTTCATTATTTGGGCAATAAGCCGATAGCCGATCCGGATGGGAGCGCCAGAATTACCGGGAACTGCGGTGATACCATGGAAATAGCCCTCCAGTTCAAGCATGGCGTGGTTTCAGATACCTACGCCTGGAGTAATGGTTGCTCGTTCAGTCGGTCCTGTGTTGAAGCGGCAACCCTGCTCGCAAGGGGCAAAAGTCTTGGGGAAGTTGAAAAGATCAATATGGTCATGATCATGGACGAGATGGGGAAACTGCCTGAAACCCATCTTCATTGCGCGCAACTGGCTGAGACAACACTTCAACGGGCGGTGAAAGACTGTTTGATCAAGCAAGGAGCCCGGAAGAAGCCAAAGCATAATTTGGGGGTAGGGTAACAGCGAGGTTGTCCAGGATTCCGTTGCCCTTCATCCAGGCTGCCTGCTCCTTGATTTACGGGAGTGGGGGCAAGTTCTCTATTTCTTTCCAACAGGCCGTGATGATGCCCGAATTTTCATTGGCGGCGTAGGTGCACCATGATGTCCCGTCGTTGCACTGTCGTGTCCAGTCCCCGTCTTGTCTGGTTGAGCGTTTATCTGCTGCTCGCGGTTTCGCTGCTGGCGGGATGTGGCGGTCGGTCTGCCGGCGTTGTCCAGGAACAGCAAACGGTTCTCGTTCAGGCGGAGGCAGCCGCGCCCCTGGTGCTGGCCCGAGCCCCCGCCTTTGTCCTGCGGGAGGTTCAGGATCGCCACAACCGGATAGGCAGGGTACGGGCCTCGGGAACCAAGGGTGCCGAAAGAGTCTCGATTGACCCCGAAACGCCAGTCATCTATGTCGACACCCGTTTTTTTACCACCGAAAAAGGCGACTATACCAACCTCATCTACCGGATTCATTTTTCTGAACAGCCTTACAGCCTGATTCCCTTTCATCTCGGTGCCGGCAAGCATGTGGGACTGCTGGTCATCCTAACTCTGGACGCGCGGCAGCAGGTCCTGCTGGTGACCACGGCCAGCACCTGCGGCTGCTATGCGGTCAGCATTCCCACTGGTTCGATGCCGGCTGCCCTGTATCCCGACGGCTGGCCTGCCACCTCGATTGCAGTGTACGGCGAACGGTTGCCGCCCCGACTGCCGGCCATCGGCGAAAACGATATTCTCCAGGTGAGGGTCCGGCCGGATGTGCAAAGAATTATGGATCTTCAGGTCGTGCCCAGGCAGTCGCCCCCGGTCGGAACGGTGCGCCCGGCGGAAGTGCTCGAACTGGATGCCTTGAAAAAGCTATCCTTGGAGGACGGTGGCCTGACCAGCCTGTACTATAGCGGTTGGCCGCTGAGCGGGCATGTCAAGGGGGCGATCAAACCCTGGGAATCACTGCTGCTCAGCGTGGTCAGCCTGGATTTGTTCGTCGGTATGGACAAGGAATACGGCGACACCCAGGAAAGCGGCAATCCCTTTTACACTAGTCTGAAACCCTGGAACAGGAGCGCCTCGGACATGAATGATTTTGCCGCCTACCTGCGTTTCAACGGTTGGAAATTATGAGTTGCCCGCCTCGCCGCAGGCAGATGTGGGCCACATGGCTTGCTGTTCTGCTCGCCATTCTGCTGCCGGTCGTGGCACCGCCGCCGGTCCTGGCCGCCGAGGCCGTCTTTCTCGACGAACGTTTCACGACCCTTGAGCGCTGGCAGCCGCTCACCTTTCCCAAAATCTCCAGGCATTCCACCTACACAGTCGCGCGCTGCCCGAGTGGATCCTGCCTGCTGATGGAGAGCGACAATTCGGCGTCGGCCCTGGTGCTCAAGCAGCCGTTCAATGTCTATGACTATCCCATGCTTGCCTGGCGCTGGAAGGTGAGCAATGTCTATCGCAAGGGCGACAGCCGCACCAAGGAGGGCGACGATTATCCCGCCCGTCTCTATGTGATGTTCCTCTACGACTCGGACCGGGCATCGCTCGGCAAAAAGCTCCAGTACAAGGCGGCCAAGGCAGTGTACGGCCAGTATCCGCCCGACAGTTCCATCAGCTATATCTGGGACAACCAGGTCACCTCCAGCCCGTTCATCATCAACGCCTATACCAGTGAGGCCAGGATGATTCCGGTCAGCGCCGGTTCCGGCACGGTCAACACCTGGCAGGAGTATACCGTGGATATTGTTCGGGACTATCGCCAGGCCTTCGGCCAGGATCCGCCTGCCATGGCCAGCCTGGCGGTGATGAGCGATTCTGACAATACCCATGAGTCGGCCCGGGCCTGGATCGAGTACATCCGCCTCTCCCGTTCGCCGTAACAGTGCTTGACATCACCGCCCCCCTTTTGTAGGTCTTGAGGATGTGCGGACCAGCGCAGGCCCGCAGATTGTTTTCTTTCAGGTGTGGTTGCAATGCAAAAAAAACTCGTGTTCTTCACCTTCGGATTGTTCGTGCTGGCCATTGCCCCCTTACGTGCCTGGTCGATGCAGGACGAGGGCGCCTCGCTCTATGGCCGCACTCTGCTCGAGCAGATCAACCTGTACCGTCAGGACAACGGGTTGAATCCCTTACGTTTCGACGCTAATCTCATTCATCTGGCCAAAACGCATAGCTTTGCGATGTCCCAGCAGAAAAGGATGAGCCACAGCAAGTTCGACGAGCGTTTCGAACGTTCCGGCAGCCGGCTCTGCGTTGAAAACGTCGGCTGGAATTACAGCACCCCGCTCAAGCAGTTCGACGCTTGGCAACGATCGGTCGGCCACGACCAGAACATGCTGAAAGAGGGCATCAATAAGGCAGGGATTGCCGAGATCGGTAACTACGTCACCTTTTTCGCCTGTAAATAGCCCTGCTTTTCCTCCTTGATCTGAAACATCCCCCTGCTGCATTCCCATGGGGTGTGTGAGCCCGTCTCATTTGCCCTATCTTTTTTTTCCTGAATTCGATATAAACCCCTTGGGCACCGGCTGGACCGTGTGCCGTCTTTCTTCCGGAGGAAACGGGTGCAAATCCCGTGCTGTCCCGCAACTGTGATTCCGCTTCGAGCGGAAGAGCCAGACACTCCTCTTGAACGTGGGTCTTCGTGGAACGAGACACCAGCGCCGTGCAAACGGCTCTCGACTTCTCACTGACGAACGCTCTTTTTGCTCAACCATGTCGCGGCATGCGTTCTGATGGATGCGGCAGCTATTCCTGGGTGTTTTCATGGGACGCATTATCCTGGTCACCGGCGGGGCCAGAAGCGGCAAGAGCAGCTTTGCCGAACAGCTGACTGCAGGCATTGGCAGGGACATCGGTTATATAGCCACGGCCCGCGCCCTGGATGATGAGATGGCGGACCGCATCGCCAAGCACCGGCTGCAGCGGCCGTCCTCCTGGCAGACCTTTGAGGCGCCGACCCGACCTTCGGCGGTGATTGCCAGCGAGGCGCACCGATTTGCCGCCATGCTCCTGGACTGTCTGACTGTGTTGATTACCAACCGGATACTGATGCATCGACATAGACTGGGACCAGCCGACCGTGGACCAGTTGAACGCGGTCGAGGCGGACGTGCTGGCCGAGATCGAGGCCATTGTTGCCGCTGCTGCCTGCAGCTCGGCGGATCTGGTCGCCGTCACCAACGAGGTCGGCTACGGCATCGTGCCCATTGCGCCCATGACCCGTTTTTTCCGCGACTGCGCCGGCCGGGTCAACCAGCGGATGGCGGCCGCCGCCGCGGAGGTCTATCTGGTGGTTGCCGGCCTTCCTCTGCAGTTCAAGGGAGCGTGAAGGCGGTTCCATGAAGGCGCTCATTCTCATGATCCAGTTCATGACCCGGTATCCGATTCCGGTGCAGGTCGAATTTACCGCCGAGCGCTTTGTTCAGGGGATGAAATGGATGCCGCTGGTCGGCCTGTTGGCGGCTCTGCCCGCTGCCGCCGGGTTTGCGATTGCCGATGCCCTGCTCGGGCGCGAGGTCGCGGCCATTGTCGCGGTGATTCTGCTGATCACCGTCACCGGCGGCCTTCATCTTGACGGTATCGCCGACACTGCCGATGGCCTGTTCAGCTACCGCTCCCGCGAGCGGATGCTCGAAATCATGCGCGATTCCACCCTGGGCGCCAACGGCGTGATCGCCCTGGTGCTGACCATTCTCCTTAAATACATCCTCCTCCATAATATTCCGGCCGCCGGGGCCGTGCCGGCCGTGCTGATCACGCCGGTGCTTGGCCGGATGGCCCTGACCTGGCATTCGGCGGTAGCCCCCTATGCCCGCGAGGAGCAGGGCATCGGCGATTACGTCAACCAGACCGGCCTGCCCCAGGCGACGGCCGCAACCCTGGTTTCTCTGGCTCTGGTCACCGGGATTCTCATCTTCTGGGGTGTGCCGCTGGTTTCCGTACCCCTGGTGGCCCTCATTCTCCATCTGCCGCCGATCCTCCTGGCGGTGCTGTTCGCCGCCTATCTCAAGTGGCGGCTGGGCGGCATCACCGGTGATACCATCGGCGCAAGTATTGAACTCGCGGAAATCCTCAGCTTCCTTGTTTTTCTTCTTGTCTGGAAATTTTTTCTATGAACACAACCAAACTGTATCTCATCCGCCACGGTGAAACCGAACCGAACAAAACCGGCGTCCTCATGGGCAGCACCGACACGCCCCTCAACGATCAGGGGCGCCTCCAGGCCGCCTCCCTGGGCGAGCGGCTCAACGCCCTCGAAGTGGATGCCATCTTCTCCAGCCCTCTGCAGCGGGCGGTGGAAACCGCCTCCCTGGTCTTTGGCGAGGAGGCGCAGATCATCACCGATTCCAGTCTCCAGGAGTTCCATTTCGGCGAGTGGGAGGGCATGCATTTTTCCGAGATCGCCAAACAGTACCCGGAAATCTGGCAGATGTGGCTGACCGACTGGGAGCAAACCCATATCCCCGGCGGCGAGGCCTTCCCCGCTTTCAAGCATCGGGTGATCAGCGTGGTCGAGGAGATCGTCCGCTATAATGCGGGCAAGCGGGTGGCGGTGGTCTCGCACGGCGGCTGCATCCGTTCGCTCCTGGCCCATTTCTTCTGCGAATCGGTTGCCAAGGGCTACTGGAAGTTCAAGGTCGACAACGCCGCTTTAAGCGAAATCGAATTCATGGGCGAGTTGCCCATTCTCATCCGTTTCAACTACAGGTAAGCAGTATGCATTTGCTTAACAGCACCCTGGAGGCCATCAAACCCACGGACCGGGCGGTCATGGCCGCCGCCCAGAAGGAGATCGATTACTGCCTCAAGCCGCCGGGGAGCCTCGGCAAGCTTGAAGACATCGCCCGCCAGATAGCCGGGATCACCGGCAAGGTGCATAATGCGATCAGCAAGAAGGCGATTGTGGTGATGATGGCCGACAACGGCGTCTGTGCCGAGGGGATTGCCATGTATCCCCAGGACATCACCCGCATCGGCGCTGATTTCGTCACCTCCGGCCGTATGGGTATCAATTTTCTCGCCAACTATGCCAAGGCCGATCTCATTGCCGTTGATATCGGCATCCAGGTCGATGTTGATCTGCCCAAGGTGATCAACCGCAAGATCCGTTACGGCACCGCTAATTTTCTCAAGGAGCCGGCGATGAGCCGGGAAGAGGCCATCCGCGCCGTCGAGGTGGGGATCGAAGTGACCAATACGGCCATCGACCAGGGGTACGATCTGATAGGGACCGGCGAGATCGGCATCGGCAACACCACCGCCAGCAGCGCTGTGCTCTACGCCTTTACCGGGGCCCACATCGACCGGGTGGTCGGCCGGGGCGCCGGGTTGACCGACGAGGCTTTTGCCCGTAAGAAAGCGGTGGTCCAGCAGGCCGTGCACTTGCACCGGCCCGATCCGGATGATGCCCTCGACGTGTTGTCCAAGGTGGGCAGCCTCGATATCGCCGGCATGGCCGGCACCTACCTGGCCTGTGCCGCCCGCCGGGTACCGGTGGTCACCGACGGCCTGATTTCAAACGTCGCCGCCCTGGTGGCCATGCGGCTTAAGCCCGAGGCCATCGAGTACATGATCCCCTCGCATATCTCCTTTGAGCCAGGCGCCAAACTGCTCAAGGAAATCACCGGCCTGGAGCCCATGCTCGATATGAACATGCGTCTGGGCGAGGGCACGGGCTGCGCTCTGGTGTTCAGTATTATCGAGGCTGCTCTGCGGATGATCGAAGAGATGGGTACCTTTGCCGCTATCGGGAAATCACGCGATGAAATTGGGGACCACATCATGGCTTACCGGGGAAAATTTCCTCGATAACGCCCGTCTGGTCGAGGGGCAGGTCGATTTTGTCGAACTCCTGGTCTATACTTGGGATAAGGAGATGCGGGCCAAGGTCGGCTCCTGGCTCGATGGCCTGGCGATTCTTGACCTGGAATACACAGTCCACCTGCCCACTGACGAGGCAGGGAAAGCTCTGGCCGCCGCCCGGTTTTTCGAAGCGAGCGGTTTTCCCCTGCTCAACATGACCCTGCATCCCTTGCCTGGCTGGCGGGCGATCGATTGGCCGATGCTGGTGGCCATGGAAAACCTGATCAACCAGGTCGAGTTCCACCCACGCTTCACCTTTGATCTGACCCACAGCCTGCTGGGCAAACCGCTGCCCCGCCATTTCCACCCCCACATCGTTGAACTCCACCTTTCCGGCACCGACGGTCAGACCGATCACCTGCCGCTTGACGAGGACACGCTGCAAAAGGCGGTGCCGCTCCTCAACGAGGAGATGCTGGTCTGCTTCGAGATCTTTGACCTGGAAGATGCCCTGAGCGCTGTTGACAGGCTGCGGCTATTGGGGCCCCGGGCAGCATGATGGTGCAATTGTGGTTAGGTGCTCGTTCAGAAAAGCGGTTGCCAGCCGGTCAATCAGGCAGCCGGTCCGCCAGGGAAACCGGCCCTCGATGAAACCGACATGGCCGCCGTGGGACTGGATTGCCAGCCGCACTCCGGGCCCGACGTGATCGGTTCCGGGTATATTGTGCGGGTACATGAAGGGGTCATCCGTGCTGTGGAGGATCAGAGTCGGCACGGTGATGGCGTGGAGATAACCCAGCGAACTGCACCGGGCGTAATAGTCGTCGGCCCCCGCAAAACCATTGAGCGGTGCGGTCACCCATTGGTCATATTCCCAGAGGGTGTGGATCCGGTTCAGGTCGACCCGCAACGGCGAGGCCATGGCCGCGAATTTCCGTTGGTACGACCGCTTTAACCGGGTCATGAGGTAGTGCTGATAGATCCGGGAACTTCCCTGTTCGAGTCGGCGGGCCGCATCAGCAAGGACAAAGGGCACGGAGACGGCCACCGCCGCCTGCAGCAAGGCGGATGAACCCGTGGTTCCCAGGTAGCGAAGCAGAAGGTTGCCGCCCAGGGAAAAGCCGATGGCCGCCGCCACCGGCCGGCCACTGGCTCTAAGTTGCACCAGGACCTCGGCCAAATCCTCGATCGCCCCGGAGTGGTAGGTGCGGGACAGCCGGTTCGGCTCGTCGCTGCAGCCGCGCAGGTGCATGAACACCGGCTGCAATCCGGCTTGAAGGAGAGCGGCCATCACCGGCAGGGCATAGTGGGAGCGCAGGGAGCCCTCCAGACCGTGCAGGATGAGGACAGTGGGTCCCGCGCCGCCGGTGGCCCAGGCGAGATCGATGAAGTCGCCATCGGCCAGTTCGAGCCGCTCGCGCCGTAGGGGAAGGATGGGACTCTTGCGGAACATCTTGGGCCACAGGGTCTGGAGATGCGGATTGCGCAACCAGAAGGGGGGATTGAAGGGACAGGAATTCATAAAGTTTCATGGGGAGAGTGCGGTTTGGCGTCAAACGGGTGTGTTTCTGGCGTGGAAGCTACCACCTCGCACCATGAAAGGCTAGCCTCTGATTTTCTGGAAGAGAGAAAGGTTTGCTTCTGGCGAGAACTTGACTTTCTTGCCATGATTTCCAGTTGTCAGGGGCCAAATTTCTTGGTAGTGAGCAGGGTAACCGTTTAATAGTGCAAAAAAATATCATAAAAGGCCGGATGGTTCTCGTGCTCCGTGCAACCGAAGCTGCAATCTTTCATTGTTGATTGCGTTTTTCTCGGTCTGAAAACAATGCGCCTTCATGCAAGGCTTGTGTTCCACAAGGTCCGCACAAAAAAGAGTGATTTGACCCATAAAACTGCTTAACTGTCCTGACAGAAGTGTTTTATTTATCCTTCCGGATGAAGGAAGGGTGGCTGGGATGTACACCGTAATTGAGGCTGAGAGATGAAAAACTGTGAACCGGTTCTCTGGTGTGTTTCGTGCCATGGGCTGGTGTCCGTAACAAGGTGAAAACAATGGATACTCAATATAATGCGACCCTTGAGACCCTTGAACGATTGCGGGCGGAGTCGGTTTCCGCCGGTGGGGAATCCAAAAAGGCCGATCAGCACGAGAAGGGCAAGCTGACCGCGCGGGAGCGGCTCGATCTGCTGCTGGACGATGGTTCTTTTGAAGAGTTCGATGTCCTCAAAATCGGCCGGGGTGGTAGTCTGGGCGAGGAAAAAAGGTATCTTGGTGACGGCGTTATCACCGGTCACGGATCCATTGACGGTCGCGAAGTGTTCGTCTTCAGTCAGGATTTCACCGTGCTTGGCGGTTCGCTCGGTGAGGCCCATGCTCAGAAGATCTGCAAGGTCATGGATTTGGCGGTCAAGGTGGGTGCCCCGATCATCGGCCTCAACGATTCCGGCGGGGCGCGCATCCAGGAGGGCATGGATGCCCTGGCCGCCTACGGCGAGATCTTTCACCGCAATGTCCGGGCCAGCGGCGTCGTACCCCAGATCTCCTGTATCATGGGACCCTGCGCCGGCGGTGCGGTCTACAGCCCCTCAATCACCGATTTCGTCTTCATGGTTGAGGACTCCTCGTACATGTTCGTCACCGGCCCGAGCGTGGTCAAGACCGTCACCCACCAGGACATTACCTCCGAGGATCTGGGCGGAGCCAGGGTGCACGCTCAGAAGAGCGGCGTGGCCCATTTCACCGTGGCCAACGATGTCCTTGCCCTGCGCGAGGTGCGGCGACTGATCAGTTATCTCCCTTCCAACAACCTGCATCGATCGCCGATCCTCGATCTGAGCGATTCTCCCAGCCGTACCGACCCGGCCCTGGATTACCTCATCCCGAGTAATTCCAACCAGACCTATGACATGAACGTGCTCATCTTCAGCATCCTTGATGGTGCCGAGTTCATGGAGGTCCATGCCGGTTTTGCCCGCAATATCATCTGCGGCTTCGGCCGTCTCGGTGGCCAGACCGTAGGTTTGGTGGCCAATCAGCCGGCGGTGCTTGCCGGTGTTCTCGACAACGACGCCTCGTTCAAGGCCGGCCGCTTTGTCCGTTTTTGCGACGCCTTCAACATCCCGCTGATTACGCTTGTCGATGTTCCCGGCTTTATGCCCGGACCGGACCAGGAGCACGGCGGCATCATTCGCCACGGCGCCAAGCTGCTCTACGCCTTTACTGAGGCCACGGTGCCGCGAATCTCGGTGATTATCCGTAAGGCCTATGGCGGCGCCTACCTGGTGATGAACTCCAAGCATATCCATTGCGACGTCAACTACGCCTGGCCGACCGCCGAGATCGCGGTCATGGGCCCCAAGGGCGCGGCTGAGGTTATCCACCGCAAGGAAATCTACGCGGCGGATGACCCCGAAGCCGTGCTGGCCGAGAAGATGGAGGAATACCGGCTCACCTTTGCCAACCCCTTTATCGCCGCCCAGCGTGGCTATATCGACGACGTCATCTTCCCCCGGGACACCCGCTCGCATCTCATCCGCACTTTGCAGATGCTCGACAGCAAGAGAACCAAGGGCCCGGATCGCAAACACGGAAATATTCCCCTCTGAGGTACGTTATGTTTGATAAAATTCTGATCGCCAATCGCGGCGAAATTGCCATTCGTATCATTCGTACCTGCAACCGGCTGGGTATTGAGACCGTGGCCGTCTATTCCGATGCGGACAGCCGCAGCCTGCACCGGCAACTGGCAGACGAGGCCGTGCACATCGGCGAGTCGCAGTCGCAGAAGTCCTATCTCAATATCGACAAAATTATTGCCGCGGCAAAGGCCACCGGTTGCCAAGCCGTGCATCCCGGCTATGGGTTTCTCTCGGAGAAGGCTGATTTTGCCAAGGCAGTGAAGGCGGCGGGCATGGTTTTCATCGGTCCGCCGACTGAGGTGGTCGATGTCATGGGCGACAAGATCACCTCCAAGGAATTGGCGAAAAACGCCGGTGTTCCGGTTATCCCCGGCTTTATCGAGGCCATCAAGGATGAAGCGGAGGCCTTGGCCGCTGCCGAGGAGGTTGGCTATCCGATCCTGCTGAAACCGGCGGCCGGCGGCGGCGGCAAGGGCATGCGCATTGTTGCCAAGCCTGAGGATATGAAGGCAGCCCTGGCGGCCAGTCGGCAGGAGACCCAGAAGGCCTTCAATGACACCAGGGTTTTTGTCGAGCGCTATATTGAGCAGCCCCGCCATATCGAGATCCAGATTCTGGCCGACAGCCAGGGCCATGTGGTCCATCTGGGAGAGCGGGAATGCTCGATCCAGCGGCGCTATCAGAAGGTGATCGAGGAGTCGCCGTCACCGGCCGTTTCCCCCGACCTCCGCGAGCGTATGGGCAAGGCTGCCTGCGATCTGGCGCGTACAGTCCGGGTATGTCAATGCGGGCACTGTCGAGTTCGTCATGGACAGCCAGCATAATTTCTATTTTCTGGAGATGAACACCCGCCTGCAGGTCGAGCATCCGGTCACGGAACTGGTCACCGGGCTTGATCTGGTGGAATGGCAGTTGCGCATTGCCAGCGGCGAACCCTTGTCCTTTGATCAGAGCGGGGTCACCTTCAATGGCTGGGCCATCGAAGCGCGAATCTGTGCCGAAGATCCGACCCGTGGGTTCATTCCCTCCACCGGCATGATTACCCGATATGCTGCGCCCCGGGGCAAGGGCATCCGGGTGGACAGCGGCGTCAATATTGGCGGTAAAATAGATGTTTACTATGATTCCATGCTGGCCAAGCTCATCAGCCATGGCAAGACAAGGGAAGACGCTCGCCGAGGTTTGATCGAGGCCCTCAACGGCTATCACATCGAGGGGGTCTCCACCAACATCGATTTCGTTACCAGTGTGCTCTGTCTGCCCGAGTTTGCTGAAGGTAATCTGAGCACGGGCTTCATCGAGCAGCATTTTGAAGGCGGTGTGTCAAAACGCTCGCCATCGCTTCAATATCTGCAATTGGCGGCCCTGGCGGCAACGCTCATCTACCACACCCGTACGGTGGCAGTCCGTGAGTCATTGCGCCACATGGTCTCGGATATCGGCGGCAAGCGAGATATGGGCAGGACCCATCCGTACAAGGTTCGTTCTCAGGGCGAGCTTTTTGAGGTGACCCTGGAGGGCACACCGGCAAGCGGCGAGATCAGCACCATACGGGTGGACGGCACCACTCACCAAGTCATTATACCCTCCTTCGAATTTTTCCGCCGCCGGCTTAAACTCACGGTCAACGGGCAGGCTTACCGCTTTCGTTTGCGGTTCGAGGAATCGTTTATGTTCATGTCCTTCAATGGCATCTCCCGACTGTTTGAGGTCTATACCCCAAAGGAATGGACGATGATGAGGTTCATGCCGGAGAAAGCGGACAAGTTGCTCAACAACATCCTGCTTTGCCCGATGCCCGGTCTGGTGGTGGATGTGCTGGCCCAGAAGGGCGAGCGCGTCTTCCGCGGCCAGAACCTGGTGATTCTCGAGTCGATGAAGATGGAAAGCGGCGTCGCCTCACCGGTGGACGGCGTCATTGCCGAGGTCAAAGTGACCAGCGGGCAGGCGGTTGAGGCCGGCGAGACCCTGATTAAATTTGAAGTAGAAGAAAAAGTCGGGTAGAAATTGTCTGCTTCTGGCAGCCTGTTTTTTCAACAGAAAAAGAAAATATACCGAGAGTCTTCCTGTTTGATTGAGAGGAAGACTCTCGGAGGTTTATTATTCCCTGCGGCACTATCTCATCCTTCATACTTTTGCCTCTGGCCGCCACCATGATCAAGCTGACCCGGCTCAACAGATCGGAATTCTATCTCAACCCCGATTTGATCAAGAGCATCGAAGAGACACCTGATACGATTATCAAACTGATCAATGACGACCATGTTCTTGTCCGGGAAAAGGCCGAGGAGATCATCGAAAAAATCGTCACCTATCGAGTCAGGATCTTACAGCAATCGAGACAGAGCCTCGACCCGACGCCACCGCTTGAATGAATGGTCAGCGATATGGAGTCGCGGCACGAGTCGGAATACCCCTGGGGTGCTCCTGCGCATGCAATGACGTGAGGTGTATGTTCAAAGGTTCGCCATTTTTTCCGTTTTTTTCTTTTTAATCTCCAATCCTCCCCGTACAATAGCTCATCAAGGCATTCCAAGGTACTCGCGCCGAATTGTGCCGTTACTCCTTTTCAATCAACGATCGCAGAATCTATGGATATCGCAACCATCATCGGACTACTCATGGGATTGGGCGCCATCATCGGCGGCGCCGTTCTCGAGGGCTTACACCTCAACTCCTTGGTGCAGCCAACCGCAGCGTTGATAGTGCTTGGCGGCACCTTTGGCGCCGCCTTCATCAGTTTCCCCCTGCATACCGTTATCGGGGCTTTCAAGGATGTAAAGAAACTGTTCGCCAACTCGCCCAAAAACGACGACGTCATCGTCGAAATTTGCGGCTTTGCCGCCAAGGCCAGGAAAAACGGCATCATCGCCCTGGAACAGGACGCCCAGAATCACAAGGATCGATTCATGAAAAAGGCGATTTCTCTTTCCGTCGACGGACTTGAGCCCAAGGATATCAGGGAACTGCTGGAAATCGATCTGGGAGCCGTTGAGGAGCATGCCAAGATGAGCGTCGAATTTTTTGAGGCGGCCGGCGGGTACGCCCCGACCGTAGGCATCATCGGCGCAGTCCTCGGCCTTATCCATGTCATGAGCAATCTTTCCGACACCTCAAAGCTTGGCGGGGGTATTGCCGTTGCCTTCGTGGCCACAATTTACGGATTGATCACTGCCAACATTCTCTGTCTGCCCGCTGCTACCAAGATCAAACATCGCATCAAAGATGAAGTGGTGAGTAAGGAGATTATCATTGCCGGGATCGTTGCTATTCAGAATGGAGAGAATCCACGCTTTATCGAAGAACGACTGAAATCGTATCTCGGTGGCGAGGGTGGAAAAGCCGTAGCAGGTGCGGGCGAGGAAGGAGGGAAAAAATAGATGGCCAGGAAAAAAGAGCCGGAGAAAGCGGCCAATCATGAGCGGTGGCTGGTGTCCTATGCCGACTTTATCACCCTGCTGTTTGCGGTCTTTGTTACCCTCTATGCCATGTCACAGTCTGACAAGAAGAAGGTGGAAGAGGTCGCCGCCTCCTTTCGCACCGCCTTTGGCGTAACTTCAGGCGTTTCCTCGGGGAAACCGTCTGTCATTCCCAAGACCGATGTCATGCCTATTCCTTCAATGCGGCCCCAGCTCAAGAACCCGGAAAAACCGAAAACAAAAAGTGACGGTTCGGTAAAGGTGCAGGCAACCAAGAAGGATTTTAAAGAGATTTTACTGTCCCTTGAAAAATTTCTTGTTGATAAGAAGGCGCAAGACAAGGTGAACATTGAAATCACCAAAAGAGGCCTGGTGATCAGTCTGAACGAGGCCGGTTTTTTTGATTCGGGCAGTGCGGCCATCAACCCCACTTCTCATGATCTCTTAGCCAAAATTGCCGAGGCACTGCTCCCCTATGGCAATCCGATCAGTTTCGAGGGCCATACCGACAATATCCCGATGCGTTCGCCAGCATTTCGTTCGAATTGGGAACTGTCGACCGCAAGGGCCACCACTCTGGCCCATTACTTTATGGACCGGCACAGCTTTAACCCGGAAAAGATATCGGTGACCGGCTACGGTGAATATCGCCCCGTCGCCGATAACAGCACAGAGGAGGGAAGGAAGCAAAACCGGCGGGTTGACGTCGTCCTGGTTGGGCCGACCAGCGGCGAAATCGAAGAACCGCCGCCGGAGCCAACCCCGCCGCCGCAGCTCAAAGCGCCTTTTTAAAAACCTCCGACCCTGGTGCTTTGGGGACCGCACATAGATCATGCTTGCTTGATCTGTGGCAGTGTTGGCGGTCAGTCAACCCCCAGGTAAGCGAGGATTCCCTTGGCTGCCTGGCGTCCCTGCCAGATGGCGGTGACCACTAGGTCAGAGCCGCGCACCATGTCGCCGCCAGCAAAGATCTTGGGGTTGCTGGTTTGCAGGGGGCAGGGACCTGATTCCATGGCAACCACCCGCTGCCGTTCGTTAAACTTGATGCCGTGTTCCTGCAGCCAGGCGGGCGGGCTCGGGCGGAATCCAAAGGCAATCAGGACAATATCGGCGGTCACCGTGACCTGGCTGCCCCCAACGATCACCGGCCGCCGCCGGCCACTGTCATCGGGTTCCCCTAATTCGGTGGTCACCAGTTCCACCCCGTCCACCCGATGTTCCCCCATAATCCCCATTGGCTGCTGGTTAAACAGAAACTGCACTCCTTCCTCCCGGGCATTGGTCACTTCCCGCTTGGAGCCGGGCATGTTGGCCTCGTCCCGCCGGTAGGCGCACGTGACACTGGCCGCGCCTTGGCGAATAGCCGTTCGGCAGCAGTCCATGGCGGTGTCGCCGCCGCCGAGTACCACCACCCGTTTGTTGAAAGTGTCGACAAAGGGGGATAGGCCTTCGTAGCCGTGATGGCGGCAAACGTTGCCGATGAGAAAGGGCAGGGCGTCATGGACCCCCGGCAGATCCTCTCCGGGAAAGCCGCCTTTCATGAACTGATAGGTCCCCATGCCGAGAAAGACGGCGTCAAACTCACCCAATAGCTGCTCCAGACTGACATCCCTGCCGATCTCGGTGTTGAGGCGGAATTCCACCCCCATGCCGGCGAACAGCTGCCGCCGCCGAGCAAGGACTGATTTTTCCAGTTTGAATTCGGGAATGCCGAAGGTCAAGAGGCCACCGATCTCCGGATAGCGGTCAAAAACCACCGGGCGCACCCCACTCCGCACTAAAACATCAGCGCAGCCAAGACCGGCGGGGCCGGCCCCGATCACTGCCACCCGCTTGTCGGTCCAAGTGACACCAGACATATCCGGTTTCCAACCCCGGGCCAAGGCTTGGTCGGTGATGTATTTTTCGATGTTGCCGATGGTCACTGCCCCAAAACCGTCATTGAGCGTACACGCCCCCTCGCAGAGCCGATCTTGCGGACAGACCCGACCGCAGACCTCCGGCAGGCTGTTGGTCTGGTGGCAGAGTTCCGCAGCCGCCATCAGGTTGCCCTCGGACAGCAGTTTCAGCCAGTTGGGGATGTAATTGTGGACCGGACACTGCCACTCGCAGTAGGGGTTGCCGCAGGCGAGGCAGCGGTGCGCCTGATGCTGGAGGTGCAGTTCGGGCACGGGTTCATAAATCTCCCGGAAGGCGGTTTTTCGGGTGACCAGGCCGACTTTGGGCGGCAGTTTCCGCTCCACGTCGAGGAACTGGAAGACATTGTTGAGTCGTTCTTTCATAGGAGGTGCCGTGGGAGAAAAAAATTATTCGCCGCGCTGCCGGAGCCGGTCGAGCAAGCTGGAGAAGTCGGCGGCCTTGGGTTTGACCAGCCAGAACTTGCCGATATAGTCGAGGTAGTCATCCAAAAGTCGCCAGCCCCAGTCGCTGTTGGTCTCGCGGCAGAACTCTTCGATCACCTGGTGGAGGTGGTTGCGGTACTCCTCCATGTAGCCGGAGTGGATGCGCTGGATTTCGACCAGCTCATGGTTGTATTTGTCGACAAAGCTGTTGTCGAGGTCCAGCACATAGGCAAAACCGCCGGTCATGCCCGCGCCGAAATTGGCCCCGGCCGGTCCCAGTACCGTGACCAGGCCGCCAGTCATGTACTCGCAGCCGTGATCGCCCAACCCTTCCACCACCGCATGGGCTCCGGAGTTGCGGACTGCGAACCGCTCCCCGGCCCTGCCCGAGGCGTAGAGCCTGCCGCCGGTGGCACCATAGAGGCAGGTGTTGCCCATGATGCTGGTTTCCTCGGTCTTGAAGGTTGAGCGGTGCGGCGGCCGGATGACGATCTTGCCGCCGGCCATGCCCTTGCCGACATAGTCGTTGGCGTCTCCATTGAGATAGAGCTCCAGGCCGCCGACGTTCCAGGCGCCGAAGCTCTGGCCGGCGATACCGGTGAGCTTCAGCTTGATCGGCGCATCCTGCATTCCCTGATTGCCGTAGCGTTTGGCAATCTCGCCGCTAAGACGCGCTCCTATCGAGCGATCGCAGTTGGTCAGGGTGTAGGCGAAGGCGCCGCTGCTGCGGCTCTCGATGGCGGGCAGGATTTCCCGCACCATTTGTTCGGCGAGCGGGCCACGGTCAAAGGGTTGATTGCGGCTGATGGCGCAGTGCCGGGGTTTTCGCGCCAGCAGCGCATCGGTGTGGATGAGCGGTCGCAGGTCAAGCTTCTGTTGCCGGGCAGTGATCCCGGTGACGGGTTCGAGCAGGTCCACCCGGCCGACCAGTTCTTCGAGGCTGCGGATGCCGAGCACCGCCAACCATTCCCTGGTTTCCTGGGCGAGGAGGCGAAAATAGTTAACCACTTTTTCGACAGTGCCCTGATAGTGGTCGCGCCGGAGGTCGTCGCGCTGGGTGGCGACACCGGTGGCGCAGTTGTTGAGGTGGCAGATGCGCAGGTATTTGCAGCCGAGCGCCACCATCGGTGCGGTGCCGAAGCCGAAGCTCTCGGCACCGAGCATGGCGGCCTTGACCACGTCAAGGCCGGTTTTGAGCCCCCCGTCGGTCTGCAGCCGGATTTTGTCGCGGAGATCGTTGGCTTGCAGGGTCTGGTGAACCTCAGCCAGTCCCAGTTCCCAGGGGGAACCGGCATGGCGAATCGAAGAGATTGGGCTGGCGGCAGTGCCGCCGTCGTAGCCGGAAACGGTGATCAGGTCGGCGTAGGCCTTGGCGACGCCGGCGGCGATGGTGCCTATGCCGGGCCGGGAGACCAGCTTTACCGAGACCAGGGCCTCGGGGTTGACCTGTTTGAGATCAAAAATTAATTGGGCCAGATCTTCGATGGAATAGATGTCGTGGTGCGGCGGCGGCGAGATCAGGGTGACACCGGGTACCGAGTAGCGGAGGCGGGCAATCAGCGCATTGACCTTGCTGCCCGGTAACTGGCCGCCTTCTCCAGGCTTCGCCCCCTGGGCGATCTTGATCTGCAGCACCTCGGCGTTAACCAGGTAGTGCGGGGTGACGCCGAAACGGCCCGAAGCAACCTGCTTGATCTTTGATACTTTAGCGGTGCCGTAGCGGGCCGGGTCCTCACCGCCTTCACCGCTGTTGGAGCGTCCGCCGAGACTGTTCATGGCCTCGGCCAGGGCCTCGTGGGCCTCGGGCGAGAGGGCGCCGAGCGACATGGCGGCGGTGTCGAAGCGCCGGATGATCGATTCCACCGGCTCGATCTCGTCGATGGGGATTGGTTGCAGATCCCGGCGAGGACGCAGCAGGTCACGCAGGGTGGCCGGTTCACGGTGGTTGATCAGGTCGGCGTATGTCTGCCACTGCACGTAGTCGCCGCTTTTGACCGCAGCCTGCAGTCCCATGACGACGCCAGGGTTAAAGGCATGATATTCCTGGCCGTACATGAATTTGAGCAGGCCGCCTGGCCGGATGGGTTTTTGGCGGCTGATGGCCTCCTTGGCCAGGGCCTTCTGGTCGGCTTCGAGGTCACTCAATCCGGCGCCCCGGATGCGGCTCGGCGTGCCGGGGAAACAGCCATCGACCACCTCCTCATCAAGCCCAATGATCTCAAAGAGCTGCGCTCCCCGATACGAGGCAACGGTGGAGATGCCCATTTTGGAAATGATTTTCAGCAGCCCCTTCTTGATACCCGTGCGATACTGCTTCAGGGCCTGATCAGGGGCCATATCCAACTCGCCGCTGCGGCAGAGGTCGCTCAGCACGGCATAGCCCAGGTAGGGATAGACGGCAGTGGCGCCGAAGCCGATGAGAGTGGCGATCTGGTGGGAGTCACGCGCTGTGGCCGTGGCAACCAGGATGTTGGCGTTGCAGCGCAACCCTTCTTTGCTGAGGTGATGGTGGACCGCACCAACGGCCAGGAGGGCGTGGATCGGCAGCTGGGGTGGCCGGCAATCCTGGTCGGTGAGCAGGATGAGGACACAGCCGGAGCGGACCGCCTCGGCGGCCTGGAGGCGTAACTGCTCAATGGCTTCGCGCAGATTCTGTTCTCTCGGGTCGTAACCGAGCGGCAGCCGGCACAGCTGGTAGCCCCAGCGGTCAAGGTGGACCAATGCCCGGAATTTTTCGGTGGACAGCACCGGTGAGGTCAGGATAACCCGGCTGGCGTGCTGTTCGGACTCCTCGAAGATCGACTGCTGTTCCGGGCCGATGCAGGTCTCCAGTGACATCACCACTGCCTCGCGCAGGGGATCGATCGGCGGGTTGGTCACCTGGGCAAACTGCTGGCGGAAGTAGTCGTAGAGCGGCCGCTGCTGCCGGGAGAGCACCGCCATAGGGGTGTCGTCGCCCATGGAACCGGTGGCCTCCTGGCCGGTTTCCGCCAGAGGGCGGAGCAGTTGGTCCCGTTCCTCGAAGCTGACCTGGTACATCTTCATCGCCATCCGCAGGAGGTCACCCTCCAGTTCCCGGGTGGCCCGGTCCTGGGTCAAGGTGCCCTCAAGACGCAGGGTGTTGTCCTTGAGCCATTGCTTGTAGGGGTGGCGGCGTTTCAGTTCTTCATCGACCTCCCGGGTATGGCGGAGCGTGCCGTTTTGGGTGTCGATGGAAAGGATCTGGCCCGGGCCGAGGCGTCCCTTGGCCACCACCTCGCCGGCGTCATATTTGTACACCCCTACTTCGGAGGCCACGGTCAGCAGGTCGTCCCTCGTCAACACCCAGCGGGAAGGACGCAGGCCGTTGCGGTCAAGGGCGCAGACCGCATAGCGGCCGTCGGTGATCACCAACCCGGCAGGGCCGTCCCAGGATTCGGTGTGCATCGAGTTGAATTCATAGAAGGCGCGGAGATCGGCATCGAGGTGTTCGACATTCTGCCAGGCGGGCGGAATGAGCATGCGGATGGCCCGATGCAGGTCCATGCCGCCGGCCACCA
The DNA here is from genome assembly GCA_963733595.1 of uncultured delta proteobacterium. Classification (GTDB taxonomy): domain Bacteria; phylum Desulfobacterota; class Desulfobulbia; order Desulfobulbales; family Desulfobulbaceae; genus Desulfobulbus. The sequence goes on from CAVTDN010000012.1 coordinate 106,078, forward strand.
GGACCTCGAGCATGTTGTCCAGGCTGGAGGAATCCGAACCGGTGCGGTTGACCAGAGGGGCGATGGCCTCGATGTCTGGGAGGAGAGGAGTCTTGAACTTGCCGGTGCGCGCTTCGGCCCAATTGCGGTTGCCGGTGATGGTGTTGATCTCGCCGTTATGGGCCAGGAGGCGGAAGGGCTGGGCCAGCGGCCAGCGCGGCATGGTGTTGGTGGAGAAGCGCTGGTGGAAGACACAGATTGCACTCTCCAACTCCGGATCGGCCAGATCGGGAAAGAAGCCTGGCAAATCGGCGGGCATCATCAGCCCCTTGTAGACGAGCACGCCTTCGCTCAGGCTGACGATGTAAAAATTGGGGTCGGCGACCAGCCGTTTTTCCGCCCTGCGCCGGGCGATAAGGAGCCGAGCGGTCAGTTGCTCGCGACTCAAGCCCTCGCAGTTGACAAAGACATGGAAAAAGAGCGGCAGTGAGGCAAGTGCAATGGGGCCGAGGCAGTCGGGGTTGGTGGGCATGTGACGCCATCCGGCCACCTGCAGGCCCTGGGCGGCCAATTCCTCATCGACAATACCCCGCGCCGCTTCGGCTCGATCCTTTTCCTGGCTGAGCATCAGAGAGCCGACACCGTAGAGAGGCGTCAACTCGGCCCGGCAACATTCCAGCGCCTTCTTGCGGAGAAATCCATCCGGTTTCTGCAGTAACAGGCCGCAACCGTCCCCGGTGCGACCATCGGCAGCGATCCCGCCCCGGTGGGTCATGCAGGTCAGCGCCTCGATGGCAGTCTGCACCAGACGATGGCTGGCTGTGCCCTTGATGTGGGCGATCAGGCCGAAGCCGCAATTGTCCTTGCATTCATTGAGATCGTAGAGCCCGTTCATTGTCCTCTGCACGTTTGAGAAATCTTAGCATCCAATAAAGCACCGCCTACAGGGGAACGCAACAGGAATTGTTCCTGAGCAGTGGGAGGCAGTTTGGTCTGGCGGGCCGATGACGGTCCCGTCGTCTCTCTCATTGACAGTTCCTTGCTTTCCTATAGACTAAAACCAGTGGTCCAGAGTATGAAATCAAGAGTCTTTTTTGCCGGCAAGCGGCCTGCGACCTGATGTCCTCTACCCACTTTGCGCCCCCTCCGCGGGAGTCAACCTGGATGTGATCCTATGCAGATAGCCACCACCCATCGCAACACCGACTTTGACGGGCTGGCCTCCATCGTCGCCGCCACCCTGCTCTATCCCGGTGCTGTCGCCGTTTGTCCGAAGAACGTCAATCCCAATGTCCACCGTTTTCTCTCGCTCCACAAGACCTCCTTTGACCTTATTCTGGTTGGGGAAGTCGAACTTGACACCGTTACCCGCCTGATCGTTGCCGACACCAATCAATGGCGGCGGCTTGATCGGGTGGATCATCTCAAGGACAGGGAAGGGGTCGAACTGTTGCTCTGGGATCATCACATGGGTATCGGCGACCTCAACCCGCATTGGCAATGTGTCGAGAAGATAGGGGCGACCATCACTCTGCTGGTTCGTGAAATTCAGCAGCAGAAGCTGCGTCTCACCCCCCTGCAGGCAACTCTTTTTCTCCTTGGTCTCTATGAGGATACCGGCCAGCTGACCTTCAGTTCCACCACCCCCGAAGATGCCCGGGCTGCCGCCTTTCTTCTTGAGCAGGGGGCGGACCTGAACATTGCGGTTGATTTTCTCAACATGGCCTACGGCGAGGTGCAGAAAAAAGTGCTGTTTCGTCTGATGCGCGATGCCGAGCAGCATGAGATCAAGGGCAAACGGGTTGGCATCGGCGTGGTCAATATCAACAAACACGTCGAATTGGCCATGGTGGTGCAACTGTACGGCAAGATCGTCAATGCCGATGCGGTATTCGTGGTTTTTGTCAATGAGAGCGGCGGCTATTTTGTCATCGGCCGCAGCGGCACACCGGAGATCAACGTCAACACCGTCCTGCAGCGGTTTGGCGGCGGCGGCCATCCCGGCGCCGGGTCGGCCATGATCAACGATCCCCATATAGCTGCCGGCGAGATTCGGCAGAAGATCATTGCTGCCCTTCACGAGGTCCAGCGAGGCGGCGCCCTGGTGGCTGACATGATGTCTTTCCCAGTGACCAGCGTGACACCCGATACGCCAATGCACGAGATCCGGCATATCATGGAAGAAGAAAAAATTCGTGGCGTGGTGGTCGAAGAGGATGAATGCCTGCAGGGCATTGTGGTGCTATGGGATCTGAAAAAGCTGAAATTGCGCAAGCAGTGGAACAGCCCGGTCAAGGCCTTCATGAACCGCAAGGTGACGACCATCTCGCCCGAGGCTTTGGCCAGTGAGGCGGCGGATCTGATGGTGCAGAGGAATATCGGGCACCTGCCGGTGGTGCAGGGGGAAAAGGTAATCGGTATCGTCACCCGAACCGACATCATTAATTACCTTTATGGCATGCTGCCGGCGTAGCGGAGAAGGGGCGGAGGGCTCCGGCGGGTACTGACACCTGGCACCCGGAGTACTTGCGGCGGTGAGCCGCTCTCTCCACTCAGCCTGGAGGCCAATTCATGCTGCGGCCGCCCAGGATGTGCATGTGCAGGTGAAAAACCGTCTGGCCTGCCTGCGAGCCGTTGTTGAACACCACCCGGTAGTGCGGCGCCCCTTCTTTAAGGGCGATTTCATTGCCCACCCGCATCAACTTGCCCACAATTCGTTCATCCTCCTCATTCACCGCCGAGGGGCCGCTGAGATGTTTTTTCGGGATAACAAGGAAATGGACCGGGGCTTGCGGGGCTATGTCGCGAAAGGCGAGCACTTCGTCGTCCTCGTAGAGCGTGCTTGCCGGAATTTCCCCGCGGATGATCTTGCAGAACAGGCAGTTGTCAGGCATGATGGACCTCTCGTGTTCGTAGGTGTGAGCGTTGGCGGTTACCGTGGGGTGCCGACCCGCGGCAGCAGGTGGAAGGTCAGCGCATTGTCCACGGCCGCAATCTTGACCGGTTCCATGGCGATGGGGATCGATTTGCCGCCGACCTTGATGTTGATCATCTGCAGGGCATCGAGATCGATTGGATATTCCCGGCCGCCCAAGGCGCCGAGCAAGGGTGTCAGGGAATCCTGGGAGTTGCTGGCGTGTTGCGCGGTATCGGTGAATCGGGGCGTGACGAAGAGTTTCCGCTGGGCCGGGTCGAAGCGGGTCTGTAGATCACAGGTCAAGGGCAGGCGGACCTCGCCGACCCTGAGTTGAAGATCCTGGCCGGCAAACTGGGTCACCACTACCAGGTTTCTTCCGGAAAGAACGCCGTGTACCGTGATGATGTTGTCATGGATGACCAGCCGATCCAGGGATTCGAGGATGATGTCGCCCTGCAACTGGCGGCTTTGCGAGGGGATGTCCAGCGGCAGAACCTTCTGCAGCGAGGTCAGCACGGTTTCCGCCGGCAGAGTAAGGACAATGTTTTTTTGGATCTTGCTGTCGCCGTTGCCACCCGTTGCCGGAAAGGGCAAGAGAAGCAGGGCAGCAAGAAGGCAGACAAAATGCAGGGTATTTCTATTGAACATGTTGGCCAAACAAGAAAGAGTGTCGGCGGTGCCGCTTCTGGCGATTTCGAAAAGGTCGAAAGGGACGGAGGGCGGCGTTGATGAGCCAGGAATCATGTTGATTCGGATTAAGAAAGAACCTGCTAAAATGCTCTATTTTCCTTTTTCTGTCAAGACCGGCAAGCAAAAGCGGGTGCCGGGGGTCGCCACCCTATGAGTGGCGTTCCAGGGCATGCCGACACTCCTCTGCGGCTCACCGTGCACCGCGAGTGTTGCCTCACCGGCGCAGCCCCCTCGCTGTGCGCCGCTATCCGCGGGGAGTTGACCATCGACAACCCGAAATATCAGGCAGCCAAACAGTTCGGGCGCTGGATCGGTAAAAAACTCAAGCCACAGCTTATTTTCTATCGGGAAGACGGCGATCGGCTTTATTTTCCGCGCGGTTTTGGCAACCAGGCGGTGCGGCTCTGCCGTCGGGAAACAGGCGTATCACCCGAAATCGTTGATCAGCGCCGTCTCCTGCCGGAGATCGAGCTGACCTTTGGCGGTATTCTACGCCCCTACCAGAAGGAGGCGGCAGCGGCGGTGCTGGCCCATTCTTTCGGTGTGCTCGAGGCCGGCACCGGTTCGGGCAAGACAATCATGGCTTTGGCCGTCATTGCCCATCGCCGGCAGCCGACTCTGATCATCGTCCACTCCAAGGAGCTGATGCAACAATGGCGGCAGAGGATTCACCAGTTCCTCAGCCTGGAAGCCGGACTGGCCGGTGACGGCCTCTTCGACATCAGGCCGGTGACCGTGGCCATTGTCAATACGGCTAAAAAGAATTTAGACACCTTAGCCGAATGTTTCGGCCAGATTGTGGTCGACGAATGCCACCGGGTCCCGGCGAGCCTGTTCACCGATGTGGTTACCGCCTTTGATAGCCGTTACATGCTCGGCCTGTCAGCTACCGCCTTTCGGCGGGAAGACGGCATGACCCGGTTGATCCACATTTTCATGGGGGACCGGGTGCATGCGGTGGACGGACGGATGCTTGCCGCCAGCGGCGCGGTTGTCCGGCCGGAACTGGAGCAGCGGCCGACCGATTTTTTTTATGGGTATCAGGGGGAATACGCCAAGCTGATCAAGGCTCTGGCTGGCGACAGCAGGCGCAATCACTTGATTGTTGGGGACATCCTGGCTCTGATCCGGCAGGGGCATCAGGGCACGATTCTGGTGGTTTCAGACCGGGTGGCGCACTGTCAGGTCCTGGCTCAGTTCCTGGAGGCGGCAGGGGTGGTGGCGCCGGTTCTCACTGGTCAGTCCACCCCGGAAAACCGGACACGGATCGTTGCCGATGTCCGGGAGGGTCAGGTCGTGGTGCTGATCGCCACCCTCCAGCTTATCGGCGAGGGGTTCGATTGCCCTGGATTGACCACCCTGGTGCTCTCCACCCCAATAAAATTTGAAGGAAGACTGCTGCAGGTGGTCGGCCGGATCATGCGACCGGCCGAGGGCAAGCGGGCCAGGGTGATCGATTATGTCGACGAAAACATAGCTGTATTGAGGCGCTCAGCGGCGTCCCGTCGTGCGGTTTTTTCAGGATGGCGAGCGCCGTAGTCAGGGGGGATGAAGAAAATGCGTTGCCCGCAGGGTGTGTCCCGGATTCCGCTGCGCTCCATCCGTGCTACAGAATCTTTTCTGACAGCGCTCCGTTGCCGGCGAACAAAACGCTCTGGCAGTTTTTTTGTCCCGATCACTGGCCCGTCGATCAATCTCCTTGTCTTCTTGTTCTTCTTGCTGTATAAATACTATCCTTTTCTATTCGGGGATCGGCCCGATTTTTTCTGAGGCCACCAAGCCGAACATTTCGTCGGCCCCTATCCAGCGTATTTTCTCGCCCGGAAATCCGGGATATCTATTTTGACCACAAAGAGCCCCTTGCGGGGGCAGGAGCAGTATGGAGCAGCAGTTTATTCGGAATGTCGCTATTATCGCCCATGTTGACCATGGGAAAACAACGCTTGTCGATCAGTTGTTCCGACAGAGCGGTATGTTTCGTGACAATCAGCAGGTGGCGGAGCGGCTCATGGATTCCATGGATCTTGAGCGTGAGCGCGGTATCACTATCGCCTCGAAAAACGGATCGTACGTCTACGGGGACTATAAAATCAATATCATCGACACCCCCGGTCATGCCGACTTTGGCGGTCAGGTGGAGCGGGTGCTGCGCATGGCGGACGGCGCGGTGCTCCTGGTTGATGCTCAGGAAGGTCCTATGCCGCAGACTTTCTTCGTGGTCAAGAAGGCGTTGGCAGCGGGTCTCCCCATCCTGGTGGTTATCAATAAAATCGACAAGCCTGCGGCGCGTTGTGATTGGGCGGTGGATCAGGTCTTCGGCCTGCTCGATCGTCTCGATGCCCCGGACAGTGTCCTCGATTTTCCCGTGGTCTACGCTTCCGCCAAGGCTGGATTTGCAGTGGATGACCCCGATATGCCGGTGACCCCCGAAACCGGCATGCACGCGGTCTCTGAGATGATCGTCAGATATGTGCCGCCGCCATCGGGCAGCGCCGATGCACCCTTGCAACTCCAGGTCAACACCATCGATTATTCTCCCTATATGGGCCGTCTGGGTATCGGCAAAATCGTCAATGGCACCTTGAACCTGCGAACCAATTTAGCGGTGGCGCGGCGCGACGGTTCCATCAGCCCGGTGCGGATCAACAAGATTTTTGGTTTCAGCGGTGACCAGAAGGTGCCGGTCGATAGTGCCTCGGTGGGCGATATTGTCGCCGTTGCCGGCATGGATGACGTAACGGTCGGTGTTACCTTTACCGATCCCGATAATCCCCAGCCTCTGCCGCTCATTGAGATCGATCCGCCTACCATTTCGATGAATTTTATTCCCAATGACTCCCCCTTTGCCGGCCAGGACGGCAAATATGTCACCTCCCGCCATCTGGAAGAGCGGTTGTCCCGGGAGACGCTCTCCGATGTCGCCCTCCAGGTCGAGCCGCTGACCGATGCGGTTGGCTACCGGGTTTCAGGGCGCGGTGAGCTGCATCTCTCCATTCTTATTGAGAAGATGCGTCGCGAGGACTACGAATTTCAGGTAACCCGGCCTCAGGTCATTATGCGCCAGGTCGACGGCCAGACCATGGAACCGTACGAGGAGTTGTCGGTGGATGTGGATGAACAGTATCAAGGGGTGGTTATCGAGAAACTGGGGAAACTGAAAGGGGTGCTCCTCGATATGCAGGTGGAAAAATCGATGACCCGGATGAAGTTTAAAGTGCCCACCCGGGGCCTGCTCGGTTACCGCTCCACTTTCATGACCGATACCCGCGGCATGGGCGTGATGAACTACATCTTCGCCGAATGGGGTCCGTATGCCGGCGATATCCAGAACCGGGTCAACGGGGTAATCATTGTCAAGGAACCCAGCACCACTGTGGCCTATGCCCTGTTCAATTTGCAGGATCGCGGCCGGCTTTTTCTCGGACCCGGAATCGACACCTATCCGGGCATGATTATTGGCGAGCATTGTCGCCCGGCCGATCTGATCGTCAATCCTGCCAAAGGGAAAAAATTGACCAATATGCGGGCCTCGGGTTCGGATGAGGCGGTCATTCTCACCCCCCCGGTCACCATGAGCCTAGAAGACTGCATTGCCTATGTCAATGATGACGAACTGGTGGAAGTTACCCCCAAAGCCATTCGTCTGCGCAAGAAGAAGGACGCCAAAATACGAGGGTAGATTTTTTGTCAGCAGAGAGGTACCATGGAAGAACTGTACATGATCGGTTTGGCGATTCTCGCCGGAATCGCCACTTTTGCGGTGATACTCAGGCGGTCGGGGGGTGAGTGCGTCCCCTGACTGCTGATGTACGGCTCTGCGGGTGCGGCGCTTGTTGTTTATGCGGTTTTGAAGACTCTTTTCTGACAGTTGCGTGCCGATGCCTACCAGCAAGCCCGCCTCCGTGCTTTCGGTGGAAAATCCTGTTGCTTTGATCCGTTCCCGGATCAAGGAAAAGCGTATCTTTGAGGCCCGCTTTCTCTGCCGGCAACTGGGCGATACCATCGGCGAGAGAGAAAAAATCGCCCTGGAGGGTGAGCTGGCCGGTTTTTTAAGCCGGGTAGATACACTGCAGCAGCAGGCGAGGACGCTCCTCGCCGAGGGGCAGAAGGATCGCGCATTTGCTCTGTACCGGGAGATGGAGGCGATCGCCATCGACATTCCGGGACTCGCTGAGGAGAAAAGAGCGTTGGAAGGGGCTGAGGCAATTATCGCCAGGCTCGCCGTCAAAACACTACATTCGAGTCACAGACAACATAGGCTGGCGGCCGCACTTGTCGCCAGGAACGCTACTAAAATGGAGGAACAGGATTCGCCGTTTAGGCGGCAGATTCCGGCCTCGGAAGAAGAGCAGCAGGGTGTGGCCGTTTCTGCTGCCAGGCGAACAAAGAAAAAAACGAGGTGAGTCGTCTATGGCTGGTAGTCGGTCTGCTTGGGACTCCTGCTGCTTCTGTCTTTTTGCCTGGCGAGGTGGTCAAGAAATCCCATCCCCCCCATCACCGTCACCCCCCGTAACCCAGAAAATTCTGATTAGGCCACTCGTAGCCACTTCTCCGGTTGTGACCGAACAAACCGTTGTGGCATACAACCGGAAGAAGTGGAACCGGCGGAGGCAACCTCCGAAACCAATGTCCCCCCTTCTCCCTCCCTCAAGCTGGGAACCTTGCAGGTCGAGGAATCCGGACACAGGTAAAGGGCGCGTGTCGTCCGAGCCCTGCCGCTCAAAGAAGTGGTCGTTTTCCGGTCGCTTTGAACGCGAAATAATCCCGTAAGATACGGTCGTGGTCAAAGACCAGGCCAGGTAGGTTATTCTCAAAGAAAACGCCTGCATGCTTGGCGTCGTCCGCCGCTATTGGATGGCCGTTGGCTGTGGCGATAAAGACGGTTGATGCGGTATGTTGGCGGGCGTCTCGTTTCGGGTCCGAGTATGTGTGAAACTGGAGTGTCAATGTGACCGCCAGCCCTGTCTCCTCGACTGCCTCCCGCCGGGCCGCGTCCTCGAAGGCCTCGCCGTAATCAACAAAGCCGCCGGGCAAAGCCCAGCCATGGGGAGGATTTTTCCGTTCGATCAAGACGATGCCGCCTGCGGTTTCAATGATAATATCAACGGTCGGGGCAGGATTCTTAAAGAGGGGAAGGTCGTTGCCGCAAAAGGGGCAGGGCATGGGGAAGACTCCGGAAGGGCTAATAACAGAGATGACGGATATCATCCCAGGTGCGCACCGTGGGCAGGTCGTGCCGACCGAGGTTCCATGGCTGGGAGAAAACAATGGAGCGAATACCCTCGCTCCGCAACTGCAGGCAGGTTTCGGCCCGGTCGTCGACAAAGGTGGAAAGACCCAGGGTTTTGATGTATCGGGCCTTGTCGTCATGATCGCCCATGGCAACCACGCGAATGTGTGACCATACCGGATCCGGAAAAACGGATTGCAGCCAGTGGCGCACCGGTTCTGCTTTCGGCCGGGCGGTGACTATCGTCATTGGTGATTGCCCGGCCAGTTCACCCAGCACTTTGACCGCCCCGGGCATGGGCCGCAAACCTGTAGCCACAGAATCATGCAGGATCTGGAGAAAAATTGATTCTGCGATGCCTGGATCGATGTCCAGGCACTGTTCGACGGAAAAATGAGTGATATCTTCCGGGCGGATGCCGCAGTGGTCGTATTGCTCGCAGGCAATACGGATAAAAGCCTCGACCGTGTCGGCAACGACCCCGTCGAAATCGAAACCGATCTCGGCGGGGTGAATTTTGGCGGCAATCATGGACAGGCTACCGGTCTATTTCTCGACCTTGGCGTTTTCAACGATGACGTCATATTTGTATCCTGCACCGAAATCACGATCGGCACTGAGCGTTCCCTCGACAGTGATGACGGTCCCCTCGGCTGCATCCTCAGTGGTGGTGGCCACGAGGTCATGCTGGTTTTTCAATGGGTTACCAGTGCCGTCCTGGATGTGCAGCCAGTTCTTGCCCATGATCATCCGCGAGATTTTCATGACCTTGCCCCGGACGCGAACAGTCTTGCCGTTCAGTTCCTTCCCCTGCTCAAAGCTTTCTCCCACCGAGTAACTGTTCGGCCCTGTGGCTTTGTTGACGTTGACCTCAGCCGACGGTACCATTGCGCCGGCGCTGCCGGCCGACGGCCCCATGGACATCACCTCGCCACCGGTTCCTTGGGGGGCTTTGGCTCCGCTGCCTTCCGCCTGCAAAGCCGCGCCAAAGCCCGCCCCCCCTTCTTTGGCCGTGGTTTGACCCGGTGCCGCCGGCATGCCCTTGTCTAAACCGGGAGAGAAGACGATAGCTTCAAAAGTCCGATTCAGGGTCTTGGAGGTGAAGTTATACATGGTCATGCCCGGGGTGCAGGCGACGGTCTGTCCGGTTTTCACCTGGGTCTCAGGGATGGCGACCCAGATTTTTCCTTGGGTCGCGTTGAGCAGCAGGTAGGTGTAGCCACTGCTGTTCATGGTTTCGATGATCTTTCCATTGAGAGCGAGTCCGTCAAGCGAGGCTTCCGCCGTTGTCTTTGCCGGAGGGGTGACGGGTTTTTCTTCGGCAAGGGCGATAGTCGGCATGGTCAGGGCAAGGGTGAGGGCGGCAGAGGAAAAAATTTTGCGCAAAAAGAACATGGATGCATCTCCAGGTTAAAGGGGACAGGATTGTAGACTCTCTTTGCAGGCCTTGGTGGCAGCTGTCAGCCACCGACCTGTTATAAGTGAAATCTTATAAGAATCAGGGCAACCCCTGTCAACCTTGAGAGGTGTCGGGAAAAAGCTCATGGAGGCAGCGGCTGATCGTCTTGGCCCAAACTTGGTACCCCCGGGTGCTGAGATGCACCTGGTCAGCGAGAAAACCGGGATGGGTGATGGGCAGGCACTGCTCGTTAAAGGGGGCGACCAGGTCGAGAAAAAAGCAATTCTCAACAGCGGCCGATACCTGCTCCAGTTCCCGGTTGATTCGCTCGATATCCTGCGCTGCGACGATCGGCATGGGGGTCAGTGAGCAGATGATCAGCGGAGTGTGCGGATAAGAAAGCCGCAGCCGCTGCATCATGGTCGTGAAGATCGCGGGAAAGAACATGTAGCCGAAAAGCAGGTTGTTGGTGCCTGACTGCACCAGCACTGCATCCGGATGGGGGCAATCCTCGATTTCGTCCACCAGGCGGGCTGACAGTTCTTCGGTCATTTCGCCGGCAATCCCCCGGTTAACGACAGTGACACCGGGCAAATGTTTCTCCCAGTCGCCCCATTCTACCAGTGAATCGCCGAGCATCAGCAGTTTTATCATTTTCTTACCTCCTTATTTGGGATTGCAGGACAACGCAGCCCATACCGGTTACGGAAACGCTTTGGCCACACTCTATCGTATCACCGCGCTTCGGGTCAATGAAGTCGAAGGGGGCAGGGCGACCGGTGTCAATGATTCGCACCCAGTTTCTGTCGCGGGTGGCTGGCGGCACCTCAAACAGGGCGGCATCGTTGGCGCTGCCATTGAGCATGACAAAAAAATCGTCATCCTCCTTTTCTAGAGTCGCGCCGTTGAGCAGAAAAGCTAGCGTTCTGCAGTCGTGCGACCAGTCCTGCTGACCGGTTTGCAGTCCCTGCCAGAGAATTTCGAGGGGATGGGCGGCACTGTCCGGGCTCTTGTCGAGCAGAAAAAAATCCTCCCGCCTGAAGATGTGGTGGGATTTACGCAGGCCGATCAGCTTGCGGAAGAAGCGCACTTGCTCCCGATTTTTTTCAGCCAGGGACCAGTCGAGCCAGCTGACAGCATTATCCTGGCACCAGGCGTTGTTGTTGCCCTGCTGGCTGCGGCCGAACTCGTCACCGGCGACCAGCATCGGTACGCCCTGGGAAAGAAGGAGGATGACCGCCATGGTCCGGATGCGTCGGGAGCGGAGGACCATAGATTTTTTTATCCGTGGTCGGGCCTTCGACGCCGCTGTTCCAGCTGAGGTTGTGGTTGTCACCGTCCCGGTTGTTCTCGCCGTTGCTCAGGTTGTGTTTCTCGTTGTAGCTGACCAGATCGGCCAGGGTGAAGCCGTCGTGGCTGGTGATGAAGTTGATCGAATTGCAGGGGCGGCGGCCGTGGCGCTGATAGAGATCGGAACTGCCGGCGATGCGGGTGGCGAGGGCCGGGACCATGCCGGGATGGCCGCACATGAAGGCGCGGATATCGTCGCGGAAACGGCCGTTCCATTCGGCCCAGCGATGGTGGGGAGAAAAATTGCCCACCTGGTAAAGGCCGGCAGCGTCCCAGGCCTCGGCGATGATCTTGGCGTCGGCAAGTACCGGGTCCTCGGCGATCATTTCCACGACCGGCGGATTGGCCAGCACCTGGCCGTTTGCATCCCGACCGAGAATCGAGGCGAGATCAAAGCGGAAACCATCGACATGCATATCAACCACCCACCAGCGCAGCGCATCCATGATCAGGTTGCGAACAATGGGGTGGTTGCAGTTGCAGGTGTTGCCGCAGCCGGAAAAATTGAGGTAGGCCCTCGTCCAGGGGTCGAGCAGGTAATAGATGGTGTTGTCGATGCCTCTGAAACTGGTGGTGGGGCCATCGGCGCCGCCCTCGGCGGTGTGGTTGTAGACGATGTCGAGGATGACCTCGATACCTGCTCGGTGCAGCGCCTTGACCATGTCGCGGAATTCGTCCAGCGGGGCTTCAAGGTCACTGCTGTAGCCGGATTTGGGAGCAAAAAAAGACAGCGGGCTGTAGCCCCAGAAATTTTTCAGCCGTTCTCCGTCCTGAGGATTGACAAAGGTGGCCTCGTTTTCGTTGAATTCGGTCACTGGCATCAGTTCCACCGCCGTGATCCCCAGTTGTTTGAGATAAGGAATTTTTTCCGTGACGCCCTTGAAAGTACCGGGACAGCGAACCTGGGATGAGGGGTGCCGGGTGAAGCCGCGCACGTGAAGTTCATAGATGATCGAGTCCCGCAGAGGGATGCTGAGCGGCCGGTCTCCTTCCCAGTCGTAGTTGTACTGATCCAGCAGGCAGCAGGGTTCCGAGCCGAGACAGGTGCGCTGTTTGCCCCAGTTCGGGCTATGGATTTCCCTGGCATAGGGGTCAAGCAGGATGCGGGTGGCGTCAAAGGCGTGCCCCGAGCCATTCGGATCATTAGGGCCGCTTATTCGATAGCCATAGCGTAGGCCAGGTGATGCGCCGGTGAGCAGAACATGCCAGATGTCGCCGGTTTTATGGATATTCGGTTCAAGCGGAATCTCAATCCAGTCAGGATGTTCAGGGTTGGGTGCGATGACCAGGCTGACGGCGTGAGCATTCCGGGAAAAGAGTGAAAAATTGATTCCTTGCGCAGTGATTGTACTGCCAAGCGGCAGCGGTGACCCGGCTTTTTTCCGGAATTCGTTTTTCATATTGAAATAGTAATTATTATCATTATATTGAGAAGTATGATGAACTGAGGTCATCATACTTGCTTGTCATTCTTTTTAAAACCGTTGTGGAGGTGATTATGGCTTTACTGGATAAATTGGTCATTAAAGGTATGCCGGCAATCGACTGGGAGATGACTCCGGAATACACCTTCGGAACCTATGAAAGTTGGGGCGGTAAAGAGCGGGTGCGGAGTAAGTAATGAACGCGTGTATTATTTCTTTATTGATGCCTGGGACGAAGAGCCTAAGTTATGTCTGATGGAACGGGGTATTAAACATGCGCGCGTGGTGGCTGAAATTGTTGCCCCGCCGGAGATGGTCCGCCGGTGTGTCAAGGAGCAGGGCAAGGTGGCCCTGTTTGAGCGAACCCATCCGATTAACGAAGAGTTGAAGCAGTGGCTGATCGCAAATGTAATGGAGAGCGAAAATGATGCCAGGGTGATTCTCCTTGATGTTCCAGGCGATGCAACGATTACGAGCACCGGACTTCCGGGAAGTGATGACTGTGCTTACGGTCTCGGAGAGAATCGCTTTGCCCGACGAAGCCTGCCGAGATGAGTGAAGAGGATGTCGTTGCCCTGGTTATCCGGTTTGGTTTTGCCGATCAGGAGCGCAACCCGCAGGGACATTTTCCCAAGGTTCTGGTCGATAACGGGGACGGCTTGACCGTCACCGACAAGGTGACCGGTTTGATGTGGCAACGAGGAGGCATCGATATTATGAGTAATCGCTCGATGCGGCGCGAGGTAAATCGCATCAACGAAGAAAATTTTGCCGGATATTCCGACTGGCGCCTGCCGTCCGTGGCCGAGGCTCTTTCTTTGCTTGAGCGGGAAAAATTGGCCAACAACCAGTATCTGCATTCTTGTTTTTCCGGTGAGCAGCCGTTTGTTTTTGCCGATGCCACCAGAAAACCGGGGGGCCAGTGGTTTGTCGACTACAAACAAGGCCGGGCTTTCTGGTCTTCGGGCACTATTCCCGGTGGTTTTGGCCGGTTATGCCGGCAAGAAAAAGAGGTGATTCAGGAAAAAAGCTGTTGAATCAAGCGGGAGCAGCTTGTAGGATAATCGTGAACGGAAAGATGCCCTTCACGATATAAGGAGTTTGAGTTCCTTGAAACGGATACTGGTGGTTGACGACGAAGTGCAGATTCGCACCATGCTGACCCAGATGTTGGAGCAGGAAGGGTACATCGTGCAGACAGCAGAAAATGGCGAAGAAGGTCTTGCACAGGTTGGACGACATGCCTTTGATCTGGTCATTACCGACATGATTATGCCGGTGAAAGACGGTCTCAAGTTTATCATGGAACTGGTGCGCGATTATCCCGACCTGAAAATTTTGGCCATCTCGGGAGGCGGCGCCATCAAGGCGGAACGATACCTGACCATGGCCGGGTATCTTGGGGATATTGCCACTCTGGAAAAACCGTTCAAGCGGGAAGCGTTTCTTGAATTGGTGAGGAAGCAGATTACTCCCGAATGAGACGCCCCTCTTCTGGATAAAAGATAATAAAAAAAGGCCTGCAGTACTGCAGGCCTTTTTTTATTATCCATGCCAAGGGGTGTCAGTTGACCCGCGTTGCCGTGCTGGCGTCGTGGTGAGAGCCTATCCGGGCCAGTTGTTCCTCTTTCTTTTTCTTAAAACCGTAATTCACCAGTTTTGCCAGGTCAGCCCACATGGATTCGCTGCCCATGATAGCCACCACGATCGTTTGGTCATCACGGCTAAACTGGCCGACATAGGTCTGGCGGGCAGCTATGGTGTAGCCGGTCTTGCCGCCAACTGCGCCGTCCAGTCGCCAGAGAGCCTTATTGTGGTTGCGCAGGGTCTTGCCGTAGGAGGTGGAGATGAATTTTTCCTGCATCCGGCGGGCAAACTCCTCGTGTTGCATGGCATAACGAAAAAGATTGGCCAGATCGCGGGCGGTCGATTGCTGGCCATCAGCAGTGAGTCCCGAAGCGGTGCGGCAGATGGTGTTGCGCGCGCCCCACATCCTGGCGCTCAGCGTCATGAGGGTGGCGAATTTGTCCTCGCTGCCCCCAATTTTTTCCGCCAGAGCGACGCTTGCGTCGTTGGCTGAGGCGAGCAGCACGGCGTTGATCAGATCGTTGGCCTGGTAATTTCGGCCAGGATCGAGAAAGATCTTGGAACTCGGCATGCCGGCGGCTTTAGTACTCACGTCGATGACGTCGTCATTCTTCAATGATTTCAAGGCGATCATTGCGGTAACGATTTTGATGGTCGAGGCCGGCTGGCGGGGATCGTCCGGTTCCTTGGCAAAAAGGGTCTCGCCGGTTGACCCATCCATCACCATGACGCTTTTTGAGCTGATCTGCTTGTCAATGTCTGGAAGTATGCCGGCGGGAACAGTCGAATAAACCGGGGTCTCGGCAGGGCGGGATGCCTTTCTTTTACTGGTTTTCGCAGTTGGCGGTGAAGTTGTTGCTTGTTTGGCTGCGGCTGTTACGGGGGTTTTTGCTATTGTTTGTGCTTGGGGTTGCTTGACGCCATTGGCGACAGAACCTGATGTGGCGGAAGCCGGACGGTTGGTATCTGGCGCCGGCTGGCTTTTGCCTGTGCGGTCGATGTCGTCGAGGTTTTTGCTGTCAACTGCTTGGTCTGATTCGGTTGTTGAAGGTTTTTTGTCTTGACGGTAGATGGGGATTGCGCGCCGGTCGCCGGTTTTTTGTCATGCTTGGCGGTGGTTATCGTTATCGGCTGTTTACTTGTATTTGATGGGGCCGGAGGTTGCGCTCCCTGTCCATCCGGTATCGGGTGGACGAGAAAAACAATGCTCACGAGAAAAAAAAGAAGAAAGGAAAGGTGTCGTTGCATAACGGGCCCGGACAGCAGTTAAGGGTAAATATTTAATTGTAAAAATTTAATATTTCTTTCCCTGCCCTGTCAAGCGAATTGCCCGTTTTCTTTGAAAATCACCGTTCCGTATGGTAAACAGGCCAACGACAAGTTGTTGCCAGACAAAAGGAAAGATCGGGGAGAAGGGTATGCAGGCATCACCAGAAACAGCCGAACACAGCGGGGATGAGCATGAGGGCATCATCCCTGATCAGGTCGTTAT
The DNA here is from genome assembly GCA_963733595.1 of uncultured delta proteobacterium. GTDB lineage: Bacteria > Desulfobacterota > Desulfobulbia > Desulfobulbales > Desulfobulbaceae > Desulfobulbus. The sequence continues at coordinate 122,146 of CAVTDN010000012.1, forward strand.
GGAGCATTTGCCGGTGATTCAGGAGAGTGCGACGACGCTGAATGATCTGATCGATATCAGTTGCCGCAAATACCGTCAATTGCCGGCCATCGGCATGGCGCTGGAAGAGCCCCTCACTTACAAGGCTTTTCACGAGCGCATTCTTGCTCTTGCCGCCCAGTTGCGCCGTCTCGGAGTGAAATCCGGAGACAGGGTAGCCCTTCTCGGAGAAAATTCCCACAACTGGGGAACTGTCTACCTGGCGGTAGTCCGGCTTGGTGCCAGTACGGTGCCCATTTTTCCCGATTTGCCCGAAGCCGATGTCCATCACATCCTCGGGGAGATGCGCTGCGACGTTATTTTCCTTACCCAGCGGCAGATCGAAAAGATCTATGATCTTAAGCAGCAGTTGAAGCATGTCATCACCTTTGACGATTATCGCGACAACACTGGATTGATCACCCTCCAGACCTTCAGTGATTTCCTCGCCGAGGCCCTGCTGGAATTCGGCGAACAGGCCCGCGACGAAACACTCGAGTTCCCGAAGGTCGATACGGACGACCTGGCCGCCATTCTCTATACCTCAGGCACATCAGGGTTTTCCAAGGCGGTTATGCTCAGTCATGCCAACCTCTGCGCCAACGCCTATTCGGCCAGCGGCGTCATGCATATCGTCCCCGGCTGGGTTTTTCTTTCGGTGCTCCCCATCTCCCACACCTACGAATTTACGGTCGGCTTTTTGCTGCCTCTCTTAAAAGGGTGCCGGATCGTCTATGCCGGCAAGACGCCCACCCCAGCAATTCTCCAGAAAATCTGCGAGAAGGAACAGCCTCATGTGATGCTGGTGGTACCGCTGATCATTGAGAAAATTTTCAAGAAACGGGTGGCTCCGGCGGTGGAGAAGAGCAAAATGCTCACCTTTCTCTGCCGGTTCAGTGTCAGCAGGAAGATGATCTACCGTAAGATCGGCGCCAAGCTGAGCGCATTTTTCGGCAATCGTCTGCGAGGTGATGGGCATCGGCGGCGCAGCGTTGAATCCCGAAGTGGAAACCTTTCTCCGCGATTCCGGCTTCCCTTTCATCGTCGGTTACGGTTTGACCGAGGCGGCACCGCTCTTGGCTGGCGGGCCGCATGGCGATGCCTCGGTCAGCCCCGGTTCCACCGGAAAACCCGTCCCCGACGTTGAAATCCGTATTGACGATCCCCATCCTGAGACCGGGGTCGGCGAGGTTCTGGCACGTGGGCGCAACGTCATGCGCGGCTACCTCAACGACCCGGAGGCGACCAGGGATACCTTCACCGAGGACGGCTGGTTGAAGACCGGCGACCTGGGGTTGATCGACGCCGCGGGCAACCTGCATATCAAGGGGCGATCGAAATCGGTCATCGTTCTCTCCAACGGCGAGAATGTCTATCCCGAAGCGATTGAGCACAAGGTCAATTCGTATCCGTTTGTGGTTGAGTCGCTGGTGGTGGAGAATCGGGGTCTGCTCGATGCCTGGGTGTACCCGGATTATGAGTTTATCGACAGCAAGACCGCCGGCCAAAATCGGACCCAGCGTCATCAGTACATTGCGGGACTGCTTGAGGAGATGCGGACAAGCCTGAACGGGCAGCTTTCGACTTCTTCCCGCCTGTCCCGGGTGTTGGAGAGGCGTGAGCCCTTTGTGAAGACCGCCACCCACAAGATCAAGCGATATCTCTATTCCGCTGACAATATGCACGTGTAGCCAGGCAGCACCAACCTAACCACCATGCAAAAGGGGAAACAATGAAAAAAAGAATGGGAGTTGCGGGATTGATCCTGCTCACCGCCGCCGGTTCGGCCTCTGCCTCCGGGTACCGCATTCCGGAACAGTCAGTGAATTCGACAGCGCGTGCAGGCAGTTATGTGGCCTACACGCCGGGGGCCGATGCCACCTACTACAATCCGGCCAACATGTCCTGGCTTGAAAACCGCGGCTATCTGGAGGTGGATGGAACATGGATCCATCTGAGCTCGATCGATTATACCGATACCCTCAGCCCGTTGCGCAATGGCGAGTCGGAAACCGAAAATTTTTATGTTCCTACCTTTTTTGCGGTGTCACCGGAGTACAATAAATTCAGATTCGGTTTTTCCGTCACTGCTCCGGCCGGTTTGTCGAAGCAGTGGCAGGATCCCTACCCCCGGTCTTATGCTGAAGAGTTCAGCCTGAAAGTTATTGACCTCAATCCCACCCTCTCCTATAAGTTTTGCGACCGTTTTGCCGTTGGCGCCGGTGTCCGGGCGATTTATACCGATGGAACGGTCACAAGCAACGCGAGCAATCGCCTCACTAGAAATTTGGAAGGCGATTCCTGGGATGCTGGCTACAACCTCGCCCTGACAGGACGTCCGGTGGAAAACATGAACGTCAGCGTGACCTATCGGTCCAAGGTAAATTTAAACGTCGAGGGTGATGCGACCCTGGTGAGCCCGGTCAGTTATTACAATGGCTACGCCGCTGTGGATATCCCCTTGCCTGCGGTGCTGGCCCTTGCCGCCTCCTATACCTTTTTCGACAAGCTGACAGTGGAGCTCGAATATGACCGCACCTACTGGTCCGCTTACGACAATTTGGATTTTAATTACGCATCGGTGTTCAGGTCGCCGAACCCATTAGTGGCATTTGACAGGACCATTCCTAAAAACTGGTCGGATTCCAATGCCTGGCGATTGAGTGTCACCTACGACATGAAGAATAATTTTATCCTTATGGCTGGCTTTGCCATTGATGAGAATCCGATCCCGAGCAATACCCTGGGCTTTGAGCTGCCCGACTCGGATGCGCTGCTCTACTCGGTGGGTGTGCGCTACAAACTGAACAAAGACATGGAACTGGGCGTAGCCTTCCTGTATGATTACAAGGAAAGCCGCAGTGTCAATAATCTTGCCGCTGGGGGGACCGTCAACGGCACCTTTGAAAACGCCTCGGCCCAACTGTTGACCTTCGGCTTCAGTTATAAGTTGTAATCGATTTTTTTATTGCTTTTTGCCAACGGGCCCGGAGTTTTCCGGGCCCGTTTTTTTTATCCCAGCAGCAGAGAGTTGGAAAAACGAATGATTGGCATGATCACCCAGCCGATCACTCCGGTATAAAAGAGGGCAAGCAAGAGGAGAAAGCCAAACGGTTCAAGTTTAGCATAGCCCCGGGCCGCTTCCGGCGGCAGGAGCCCTATCAGCACCTTGGAGCCGTCGAGCGGCGGGATGGGGATGCAGTTGAAGACCGCCAGCATGATGTTGATCCAGACGCTCGCAGCCAGCATGGCCACCAGGGGCTGCAGGAAAAAAAGGGGCAGGAAGTGGAGAGCGACAGCCAGATGGGCCAGGGCGGCGCTGGCAACGGCCAGGATGATGTTCGATCCTGGTCCCGCCAGGGCGACCAGCAGCATGTCACGCTGCGGATTTTTAAAATAGCGGGGATTGACCGGCACTGGTTTGGCCCAGCCGATCTTCATGATGATAAAGGCCAGGACCCCGAGCGGGTCGAGGTGTTTGAGCGGGTTAAGGGTCAGTCGTCCTTCATTCTTAGCGGTCGGATCCCCCAGGCGCCAGGCCACGTAGCCGTGCGCCAGTTCATGCACGGTCAGAGCGAACAGCAGGGGCGGTGCCTGGATGATCAGTTGCTGCATGAAGGTGTAAATGTCAAAATTCATGGGAATTCAGGTCTCCTGAGGAAATGATGGTGCCTGGATGTGGTATGTCGAGCGGTTCGGTTTGGAGAAAAGTAAGGAGAAAAGAATGAAAAGCGAGAAAAAAGATCGGGCTCAGATGTTTCCGGAAGGAAGCGGGTAGGAATTGCGAATGAAGGCCAGAGCCTGCTCGTGGCTGGTAATATCTCCATCCAGCTGCATTTCAATCAGGTGATTGCGGATGGCCCGGAATTGGGGGCCGGGAATGTAGCCCATGGCTTTGAGCTCGTCGCCGCCGACGAGGGGTTTCACCTTGCGCTGCGCGGTGACAAAAAGGGAGACCGCTTGCTGGATGTGGCGCTTACGGGCAATGGTCATCAGGTAGAGCAGACCCTCGTTGTCGAGTTCGCTCAGGAGCCAGAAGGTCTCGCTGGGCTTGAGAAAAGGACGCTTCTGCATCTCATGGGCCAGGCGTTCGCCTTCGGTCTTTTGGAAGATCAGCTTTTTCCGCTGTTTAGGTGGGATGGCGAAGCGGTGGCAGAACGCGATCAATTCCTTGGTTCGCGAACGGCTCAGGACTGCCAGCAGGTACACCATCCAGGTTTCGATCTTGTCCGGAAGGTAGAGTCGGTTGAACCAGGAGACGGCCTGGCTCGCCTGGGTGAGGAAATGGATGAAGCGGCGGTCGATTTTCAGATTGGGTCGCAGGTCTGGCCAGAGAAAGGGAAAGAGTTTGAAAAAGGCCATGCGTTTAAGCGCCGGAGTCGGGTCGTCCTCGGAGAGGATGAGTTTGAGTTCATGAAAAAAGCGCGGTTCTTCGAAGCGGTCAAACAGGTTCATCTGGACCGTATTTTTAATCAGTTTCTCAGTGTGGCGGGTGATGGTGAAATCGAGTCGCCCTTCGAAGCGGATCGCCCGGAAGATTCGCGTTGGGTCCTCGACAAAGCTCAGGTTGTGGAGCACATGAATCCTCCGTTCCTTAAGGTCGTTCTGACAGTTGAAGTAGTCGACCAGGGTGCCGAACCGTTCCGGGTTGAGGTGGATGGCCATGGCGTTGATGGTGAAGTCCCGGCGGTAGAGGTCGAGCTTGATCGAGCTGAGTTCCACCGTGGGCATGGCCGCCGGGTGCTCGTAGTACTCTAGGCGGGCGGTGGCCACGTCGATGCGGGTTTGATCCGGGAAGATGACGGTGGCGGTGCCGAATTTCTCATGGGGATGAACGATGCCGTGCCGCTGTTCGGCGAGGACCTTGGCAAAGCGGATGCCGTCACCTTCGATGACGATGTCGATGTCCGTGTTCCTGACCTGGAGCAGCAGGTCACGAACAAAGCCGCCAGCGACGTAGGCGCTGCATCCAAGGCTCGCTGCGGTTTCACCGATCTTGCGCAAGATGACGGTCATGGCGCGTGGCAGAATCTGGGCCATGACGCTGCTGAGGTTGCGCGTCCGTTCCACTGAGGGGCGCTCGTCGCCGCGAAGCAGGTCGGTGGAGAGGTGGGCCGGATCGTTGACCAGCAGGCTGAGCAGATCGGTGCGGGTGATCACGCCAACGATGTTTTCTCTTTGGACCACAGGAATGAGCCGCTGGCGATTCTCGATGATCAGTTTCTGGATATCGGCGAGCGTCCCGCTCTCCGGCAGGGTGGCGATTTCGGTGGTCATGTAGTCGGCTACCGGCAGGTTGCCCAGTTTGTGAAAGATGGCCTTTTCCGCCACCATGCGGGAGATCATGCCCAGCAGGCCAGCGGGCTGGGACCCGTTTTCCTGGCCACCGTTGGTGCGGACCACCGGCAGGACGGTCACGTTATAGCGGGTCATGAGCCGGTTGGCCTGGTCGATGCTGACATCCGGAGTAACGGTGATCACCGGGGAACTCATCAGTTCACCGGCAATGGCTTTGGGGCGGATATGGCGATGGAGCAGGCCGACAAGCTGTTCCTCAGCCTCGGCAATGGTCAAGTCGCGGATGGTGGCTGAGGCGGCGGAGGCATGGCCGCCGCCGCCGAACTCCCGGACAATGGTGCCGACATTGATTTCCGGTATGCGGCTGCGGGCAATCAGGTAGGTCCGCTCGCCCATGCTGATGAGGGCAAAGAGGACATCGATGTTTTCCATGACCATTACCCGTTGGACGATCACCGCGAAATCGTCGATATATTCGGCCACGGTCAGTTTGCTGATCACTACCGTCACGCCGCGAATGACATACGAGTGCGCTTCTTGCTGCAACTGGCCGATAAGGCTGATCTGTTCGGAGGAGAGTTCGCGGGAGACAAACTGGGTGACGATATCGAGATTGGCGCCGTGGGCGAGCAGCCACGAGGCAGCGGCCAGATCCTCAGGGCAGGTGGATGAGTGGAGAAAACTGCCGGTGTCCTCATAGATGCCGAGAGCCATCAAGGTGGTCTCTTCCCGGGTGGGCACGATTCCTTGTCCCTGAAAGATGCGGGTGAAAATGGTGGTCGTTGATCCGAAGAATTCGACGGTTTCCACGGCGCCGTGCAGATCACCGGGGGCGTCCGGGTGGTGGTCATAGAGATGGACGGCGATGTTGGGATTGTGAAGGCATTCTGCCAGCTTGCCAATCCGTTCCGCCTGCCGGGTATCAACCACGATCAGTCGCTGAACCCTGGTCAGATCGATGTGCTTGACCTTCTTGAATTCGTAGATGTTGCGGAATTCCTGAGCCAGGTAATCGCGGACGCTTTTTTCCTGCGATCCCGGAAACACCAATTCGGCCTCGGGGTAGAGCTTTTTGGCGGCGACCATGGCTGCCAGGCTGTCGAAGTCGGCGCCGATATGGGTGGTGATGATGTCCATGGCGCCGATTATACACAAAAGGCGTTATCTGTAAAGAAAACCCCGTCGTTGGCCGGAAGTTGCGGTCGAACCCGGTACATCGTTCTTCCCTTCATGTCTGGGCGTGCGGCTGGCTATTAAAGGTGGCAGGCGGGGAGCAACTCATGGACATTGTACCGATTGTTTTGGATAGATCCCCTTGTGGGGACGCCCCCACGCACAATAAAAGTGTTGGGCATCATTTTGTTGTTGCTTGACAATTGCTCGTTGATGCTCTATTTTAGTCAACTTACGGCTGGATCAGCAGAGCGGGTGTAGCTCAGTTGGCAGAGCACAAGCTTCCCAAGCTTGGGGTCGCGGGTTCGAACCCCGTTGCCCGCTCCAGACGGAAGTTGGCCTGGTGCCAACGGTCGCCTTGATTCTTCGGGATCGGCTACCGGATTCACCGGTGTACGTGAAAGTGGGCTCTGCCCGCTTTTTTTATTGCCCTTTCCCAAGAGCTGTCTGCTCCTGAAAAGGAAAGTGCAAAGGTTCTTTTTACCTAATATCAACGAAAAGGGTCGCAAGGGCAGTGGAAGATACGGCTGATCAATTGATAATGGCCATCCAGGGGTTTGCCGAACCTTTGCTGGTTGATCTGGGGATGGAATTGGTGGAGGTTCAGTTCCGCCGGGAAGGCCATGGCTGGGTACTTCGGTTGTTCATCGATAAAGAGGGCGGCGTCGCTATCGACGACTGTGCCAAAGTAAGCCGCGAAATCAGCACCTATCTTGAGGTGGAAGACCTCATCCCCCATGCCTACCACCTTGAGGTTTCTTCGCCGGGGCTGGAACGCCCGCTCCGAAAGAGAGAAGATTTTGTCCGTTATGCCGATCGACTGGCGCGGATCAAATTGAGGGAGCCCATCGGGGAGCAGAAGGTGCTGGTCGGCACGCTTCTCGGCTTGGAGGGGGACGCCGTTGTTTTGGCGCTGGATAAAGAAACCGTCCGCATAGATTTGGAAAATATATCAAAGGCACGCTTGACGTTGTAGAGCCCGCCTAGGGCCGCTGTTGAGCAGCGGTACATTGGGGCCGCGGAAACACGCAAAAGACTGTCTGAGCTGGAGTGGAAAATGGTTGGAGTGGAAAATCTAAAACGAATTGTCGATCAGATCTGCCGGGATAAGGGGATTGATCGTGCTTTGCTGATTGATGCCATTGAAGAGGCCGTTCGTTCCGCCGTACGGAAAAAATATGGTAATCGCAGGGAGATAGAGGTCGCGTTCAACGAGGATCTGGGGGAGGTCGAGGTCTTTCAGTACCGCACGGTAGTGGATGAGGTTGATGACGAAGAGACCGAGATATCGCTGGAGGAGGCGCGCCGCCTCGACCCCGAAATCGAGTTGGACGACGACCTCGGCGAAAAGCTGGATAACATCGCCGACCTCGGGCGCATTGCCGCCCAATCGGCTAAGCAGGTGATCATTCATCGCATGCGCGATGCCGAGCGCGACGTCATCTATGAGATGTACCGCGACCGCGAAGGCACCATTGTTAACGGCATAGTCCAGCGATTCGAGCGTGGCGATATGATTATCAATCTCGGGCGCACCGATGCCATTCTGCCCCGTGACGGTCAGATCCCGAAACGTTCTTACAAGCAGGGTGACCGGATTCGTGCTTATTTGCAGGAAGTCCGCCGTGAAACCCGGGAAGGCAAGTTCCGCGATTCCCAGTTGATTCTGAGCCGGACCTGCAACGAGTTCCTCATCAAGCTGTTTGAGATGGAGGTCCCCGAGATAGCCGAGGGTATTGTCAAGATCATGGGCGTCAGCCGGGAACCGGGTTTCCGGGCAAAGATCGCGGTTTCTTCCATTGAGTCGGATGTTGATCCGGTGGGAGCCTGTGTCGGTCTCAAGGGATCGCGGGTGCAGAATGTCGTCCAGGAACTGCAGGGCGAGCGAATCGATATCGTTCCCTGGAGCCCGGATCCGGCCAAGTATGTGTATAATGCCTTGGCGCCGGCGGAAGTGTCCATGGTCATTGTTGAAGATGACAGGAAATTCCTGCTGGTGGTCGTGCCTGACGACCAGTTGTCCCTCGCCATTGGCCGTCAGGGGCAGAATGTCCGACTCGCTTCCCGGTTGCTGGGATGGAAGATTGATGTCAAGAGCGAGCAACGGTACAACAATCTCGAAAATAATGGTTACCGCAGCCTAACCGACGTCGACGGCGTGGACGAAAGCCTTGCCGACCGTCTGTTTGCTGCCGGTATTACCACGGCTGGCCGGTTGGCCGGCATGGAAACTGAGCAGTTGATGATGCTTGCGCGGCTGGATCAGGAAAAAGCACGGGTTCTGCAAGAGAAGGCTGCCTTGGTGCAACCGGCGGAAGTGACCCCGGTCCCTTCGTCCGCATCTTCGGAGAATGGCGAGCAGGGTTCGGTCGAGCCGGCCAGTCTGCAGAGCAGCGGAGACAGCCAAGCTGCTGATTCTGACCTGTCCGCAGAACCGGACAACGAACCCGGTTGATGCGCAGGGGCCACATCCCTGAACGTACCTGCCGCGGCTGCGGGCATAAAAAAACTCGCGTTGATCTGTTGCGGTTTGTCGTCATTGAAGGCAGGCTTGTTGAGGATCAGCAGGGCGGCACACCCGGCAGAGGAATATACTGTTGCAACCAAATTACCTGCCGTGAACGGTTGGCAAAGAGTAAAAAGATCCGGAAAGCGGACTGAGCAAGCTTGGCGGGTTACAGAGGAAGGGAGCGTTTGATGAGTAAGGTTCGTATTTACGATCTCGCCAAGGAAGCCGGGCTGAAGAGCAAGGAACTGGCAGACAAGCTGGTTGCAATGGGTTATCCCATCGCAAGTCATAGTTCAAGTGTAGACGACGATATGGCAGCGGATATTCGAAAGAAGTTGAAAATTGGGGCGGGTATCGGTGCTGGAGAAGGGCGGATCGAAATGAAGAACAGGCCTGAGCCCGCCGCCGCAAAAAGCAAGACCACCATAGTTCGTCGACGCTCGCGGGCCGACAAGGAAGAGGCCGCAAAAAAACAGGACGAAGCCGACGTCATTGCCCTGGAAGCAGAAATCCAGGCATTGGAATCCCGTCTTCAGGAAGAATCGCTGGCGGCCAAGGCGCAACCGGTCGAGGCGGAACCCGCCGAAGTTCAGGCGCAAGAGCCGGCGGCGGAGAATGAAGACGACGGTGCAACTCCCGACCCGAAACCGGTAGTCGCCGATACGCCGACTGCCGATGACCAGACTCTTGGGCGACCCGAAGCAGCAGCGGGCGAAGAGGCCGAGGTGGACTCCACCGCTGGTGCGGAGCCTGAACACTTGCCGGTGATCGGGAGTATGGCAGCGGAAGAAGCGAATAAGCCGAAGCAGTTGGCAAGAATTGTGGGCAGGGTGGTTATTCCTGTTCCGGAAAAACGCAACAAACCGGTGATGAAAAAACCGGTTCGTCCGGCACGTCCGACCCCCGGAGAAAAACCCGTAAGTGTTGCGCCTGTTGTCAAGGACGAGGCTTCTCGGACTGACGGCAAAGGTAAGAAAAAGGCCAAGAGGGTTGTCACCGTCAAGGCGGATGACGAGGATCTGAGCAAGAAAGGCGCCAAGGGACTGAAAAAAGGAAAAAGCAGAATTGAATTCACCCCTGACGGCGATGTCGAATTCATGCGTCCGCGCAAAGGTAAGAAAAAGAAAGACAGTCGCAAGGATCTGTCGGTCCAGGCGCAGGTGTCAGAGACCAAGGCCATCAAAAAAAGGATCAAGGTGGTGGCCACCATCAGTGTCGGCGAACTGGCCAAACGAATGGGCGTCAAGGCCAGCGAGGTCATCGCCGCCCTCATGCGACTCGGTCTCCTCGCCACCCTGAACCAGGCCCTGGATGTTGACACCGCAGCCCTGGTGGCCGCCGATTTCGGATATGAAGTTGAGCAGGCCATGACCGAGGAACGTGAAGTGGAGGTATTGCAGGAACAGGAAGTAGAGATGGGCGGCGAAGCCCAGCTCCGTTCGCCGGTGGTCACGGTCATGGGGCACGTCGACCACGGCAAGACCTCAATCCTCGACGCCATCCGCAAAACCGACGTGGCCGCGGGTGAGGCCGGCGGCATCACCCAGCATATCGGTGCTTATCATGTCCAGGCACCTTCCGGCGACCTGACCTTTGTCGACACGCCAGGACATGCGGCTTTTACCGAAATGCGCTCACGGGGTGCTAAGGTCACCGACATCGTCGTGCTGGTTGTGGCCGCCGATGACGGCGTCATGGACCAGACCAAAGAGGCCATCGCCCATTCGAAGGCTGCTGATGTGCCGATTGTGGTGGCGGTCAACAAGATCGACAAGGATAATGCCGACCCCGACCGGGTTAAGCGGGAGCTGAGCGATTTTGGGCTTATTCCTGAGGAGTGGGGTGGCACTACCATTTTCTGCCAGACCTCGGCCAAAAAGGGCATCGGTATTGAGGAACTGCTTGAATCCATACAGTTGCAGGCCGAGATTCTCGAACTTGCGGGCCGACCCGTCCCGTAAAGCCAAGGGCACGGTTATCGAGGCGCAGCTCCACAAGGGCCGGGGGCCGGTAGCTACGGTGCTGGTTCAGGACGGAACCTTGCGCCCCGGCGATCATTTCGTTGCCGGTATCTACAGCGGTAAGGTGCGGATGCTGACCAACGAGCGCGGCGAGCAGCTCCAGGAAGCCGGCCCGTCCATTCCGGTCGAGGTCCAGGGCCTTTCCGGCGTGCCGCAGGCAGGCGACGAATTTGTCGTCCTCACCGACGAGAAGATGACCAGGTCGGTGGCTGGTTCCCGGCAGCTCAAGGCTCGGGAAATCGAACTGGCTTCGGCCTCCAAGGTGTCGCTCGACAATCTCTTTGAGAAGATCGCTGAACAGGAGGTCAAGGAGTTGCGGGTCGTCCTTCGGGCGGATGTCCAGGGTACGCTCCAGGCCTTTGGCCAGGCGGCGGAAAGTCTGTCGACCAAGGTCATCCGCGTCCGCTCCCTCCACGAGGGGACAGGTTCGATCACCGAGAACGATATCCACCTCGCCGCCGCTTCGGACGCCGTCATCATCGGCTTCAATGTCCGGCCGACGGTCAAGGTGAAGGAGCTGGCCGATAGGGAAGGGGTTGATATCCGGTCGTACGACGTCATCTACCATGCCCTTGAAGACATCGAAAAGGCAATGAAGGGCATGCTCGAGCCCACTTTTGAGGAACGGGTCATCGGGACCGCCGATGTCCGCGAAGTCTTCCAGGTACCCAAGATAGGCGCCATTGCCGGCTGCTCCGTCATTGCCGGCAAGATCGAACGGAATGCCCGGGTGCGCGTCCTCCGTGAAGGCGTTGTGGTCTATACCGGAAAAATCTCGTCACTCCGGCGATTCAAGGATGATGTCAAGGAAGTGCTGACCGGCTTTGAATGCGGTATCGGTGTCGAGCACTTCAACGATATCAAGATCGGCGATAATTTGGAGGCCTTTGTTCTTGATGAGGTGGCAGGGGTCCTGTAATCGATTCGACTATGCCTATGGAATTTGATTTTAAACTGCCCGGACTGGGAAAACCGGAAAGCTCACGGCCCAAGCGAGTGGCGGAAGCCGTTAAGAACGAACTCAACATTCTCCTGTTGCAGAAGGTCGCCGACCCGAGATTGTCCGGCGCTCTTATTTCGCGTGTGGTGGTGACCCCGGATCTCAAACAGGCCAAGATTTACTTCATCGTGCCGGTCGGGAAAGACAGCGGCCCGGCGTTGAAAGGGATGAACCGGGCCAGGGGTTTCTTCCGCAGCCATCTAGCCAAGATCCTTGATCTCCGCTATACCCCCGAACTGCTCTTCTACTTTGACAATCTCAATGAAGAGGTGGATCGTATTGACACCTTGTTTCGGCAGATCGAGAAGGAGCGGAACAGTGAACAGTCCTGACCAGACGGTTTTTGCTGCCGTTCAGAGCAAGGGACATGTTCTCCTGGCCACCCATTTCAACCCCGACGGTGACGCCTTGGGTTCGTTGCTCGGGCTGGCTGAGATTCTCGAAGGCATGGGCAAACGGGTGTTCCGGTACCTTGAAGAACCCGTCTCGCACCTCTATCGGTTTCTCCCCGGTTGCGGGCAGATCCAGACCGATATGGCCAAGGCCAGGGAGTTCGTCGCCCAGGCCCAGGATGATTTCCTCCTCGTCTGCCTTGATTGTGGCGATGCCCAGCGGCTGGGTAAAAACAGCTCGGAACTGACCGGTTTTCGCCCCCTGATGGTGATCGATCATCATACGGGCAATGAAGGCTTCGGCGATGGTGTCTGGATCGAATCGCATCGTTCCTCCACCGCCGAGATGGTCTATGATCTGGCTGTGGCCTTGGGCGCGGCTATCTCAGCCAGGGCCGCCGAATGCCTCTACACGGCGATCAACACCGACACCGGCTCGTTCCGCTACGAATCCACCAGCAGTCACACCTTTGCCGTGGCCGGTCAACTGGTGAGTCAGGGTGCGCGTCCGGAGCTAGTTGCCAGCAATCTTTACGACAATTATACCTTGGGGCGGTTGCGCCTGATGCAGGAAGTGCTGGCCACCCTTGAGATGTACGAACGGGATCGGATTGCCATCATTCGGGTAACCCAGAAAATGTTGGAGCGTACCTTCACCACCATGGAGGACACCGAGTATTTTATCAACCTGCCTCGGGCGGTCAGTTCGGTGCGAGTCGCCGTTTTCCTCAAGGAGGTCGAACCGAATCACGTTTCCGTCAGCCTGCGGGCCAAGGGCCAGTGCGATGTTTCTCTGGTCGCTGCCCGGTTCGGTGGTGGTGGGCACCGCAATGCCAGCGGCTTCCGCATCAAGGGGCAGAGTATGGAGGAGGCGCGTGATGCCCTGCTGCCTCTGCTCCGCCAGGGAGTCCAAGCCTAGGCGCCCATGACGGTGGTTGCACCTGTTCATGGAGACAGGCAGACATGGAGTGACGGCATTTTTCTCGTGGACAAACCGGAAGGGATGACCTCCTTTGCCATTGTTCGCCGGATTCGCGGGCTGCTCGGTATTAAAAAGGTGGGACATGCTGGAACGCTTGATCCTTTTGCCACGGGTTTGCTGATTGTGTGTGCCGGCCGAGCGGCCACCCGGCATGTCGAACTGTTCATGGACGGGCGCAAGACCTATCTTGCCCGTCTCCAGTTGGGAGTAGAGACCGAGACACAGGATCCCGAAGGCGCTGTCACCAAAACAGCCCCGGTCCCAGAGCTTGACCTTGAGACCTTGATCGCCTGCCTGCGACAGCATGCCGGTCCCCAGATGCAGTCCCCGCCGCCTTATTCAGCGGCCAAGCACAAAGGCAAAGCGCTCTACGTGTATGCCCGACAGGGCGTGCTCATTGAAAAGGCGGCTAAGCCGGTCGAAATTCATACGCTCGATTGCTTGGGCTATGATGCGGCAACCTGCCAGATGACCATCGCCGTCGAGTGTAGCCGGGGTACGTATATAAGAGTGTTGGCGGCCGATATCGGCCGGTCGCTCGGATGCGGGGCCCATCTGGTCGGATTGCGACGGACCAGAAGCGGTCTGTTTTCCGTGGACGACGGTCTGTCAGGTTCGGCACTGTTTACAGCGGACGGTTTGCACCTGTTGCAGGAAGGCCGATGCAGCATCGAAGAGATGCTGCGCATCGCCGGGCACTTGACCTTTTAAACTTGCCACGGTTGATTGGCCTAGAGTATAGAAGTACAATGACGTTCCCTTGGGTCGCCCCTCTGACCCAGGACAAGGAACACTTTATCCAGACTCCAGAGAGGCTGAGGGAAGTGCTTTTCTGGCAGCAGAAGGAAAATGGAGGTGCCCATGGCACAAACAACGGAGAAGAAAAAAGAACTGATTGAAAAATTTAAGATTCACGAGACCGATACTGGTTCCTGCGAGGTGCAGATTGCCCTCCTGACCGAACGTATCATCTATCTCACCGAGCATTTTAAAACGCATGCCAAGGATCATCATTCCCGGCGTGGCCTGCTGAAACTTGTTGGTCAGCGCCGCAGTCTGCTCAAATATTTAATGAAGAAAGACATTGCCAAGTACCGGACTCTGATCCAACAGCTTGGTATCCGCAAGTAAGTTCGTTTTCGGGCGGCGGGTCATGGTGACCCGCCGCCCGAGTTTTCACGATGTGACTGCGTTGCGGCAGCGGGAAAGTCATAAAGACACAAAGGACACAGAGAGAATTAGCAAAGGATGGAGATTGTCGCTGCATCCTTTGTGCCTTTGTGACGGAATTGAGCTGTACCTGTCTCATCGTCCCACAATGTACATTCCGGAGGAACCGGAACAGGAGTATCTATGATAAAAACAATTGCAACCGAAATCGGTGGGCGAACCATCGCTTTTGAAACAGGCAAAATGGCCAAGCAGGCCAATGGTTCCGTGGTCATTTCCAGCGGCGACACCATGGTGCTGGTCACCGTGGTCGCTGAAACCGAGTCCAAGAATATGGGCTTTTTGCCCCTGACCATCGAATACCAGGAGAAGATGTACGCCGCTGGCCGCATCCCTGGCAGCTATTTCCGGCGGGAGATCGGCCGGCCCAGCGAGAAGGAGGTGTTGACCTGCAGGATGATCGATCGGCCGTTGCGACCACTCTTTCCGGACGGTTATTCCAGCGAAACCCAATTGATCGCCACGGTTTTTTCAGCGGATCAGGATCTCGATCCGGATATTCTGGCCATGAACGGTGCCTCCACCGCCCTGATGCTTTCCGATATTCCTTTTGCCGGACCGGTTGCCGCCGCCCGGGTCGGGTATGTCGATGGCCAGTATGTGCTCAATCCAAGCAAGAGTCAGCTGGAGAAATCCCAGATCAGTCTGGTGGTTGCCGGCACCCGCACAGCCGTGGTTATGGTCGAGGGCCGGGCCGGGGAGATGAGCGAGGATGTGATCCTTGAGGCGATCTTTTTTGCCCATGCCGGCATGCAACCGCTGATTGACCTTCAGCTGCATCTGCAACAGGAGGCCGGAAAAACTAAAAGGGTGGTGGTCGCTCCCTCCG
Organism: uncultured delta proteobacterium; assembly: GCA_963733595.1. Classification (GTDB taxonomy): domain Bacteria; phylum Desulfobacterota; class Desulfobulbia; order Desulfobulbales; family Desulfobulbaceae; genus Desulfobulbus. The sequence continues at coordinate 137,598 of CAVTDN010000012.1, forward strand.
TTAATACCGTCCTCAAGGAAAAAGTTGAGACGGCGGCCGCCCCCGGTATGGAAGAGGTCGTGACCACTGCTGATAAAATGGCCCGTTCCAGCCGTTACAGCGAACTCAAGGCCGAGGTGCTGGCACAGATCGATCCCGCTTTGTACGACGCTCCCGGTCAGGTCACCGACCTGCTCAGCGATTTTAAAAAGCAGGTCATGCGAGATCGCATTGTCAGCAAGGGGTTGCGTCTCGATGGTCGTTCCTTCGAGGAGGTTCGTCCCATCACGTGCGAAGTCGGCATCCTGCCGCGGGCCCATGGCTCGGCGCTCTTTACCCGTGGAGAAACCCAGGCGCTGGTCATCGGTACCCTGGGAAGCGAACGTGACGAGCAGCATCTGGAAGGCTTGGGCGGCGATGTCTACCGCCGTTTTATGCTTCATTACAATTTCCCGCCGTTCTGCGTTGGTGAAGTCCGGCGTTTGAGCGGCCCGAGCCGTCGCGATATCGGCCATGGCACCTTGGCCCGTCGCGGTGTTGAAGCGGTACTGCCTGCCGGTGACGTCTTCCCCTACACCATGCGCGTGGTTTCCGAGGTTCTGGAGTCGAACGGTTCCTCCTCCATGGCCACGGTCTGCGGCGCCAGCCTGGCGTTGATGGATGCCGGCGTGCCGGTCAAGGCACCGGTTTCCGGTGTGGCCATGGGATTGATCAAGGAAGGGGATAAGGTGGTTGTGCTCACCGACATTCTCGGCGATGAGGATCACCTTGGCGACATGGATTTCAAGGTGGTCGGTACCCGCGAGGGCATCACCGGCCTGCAGATGGACATCAAGATCGACGGCGTTGATCGCCAGATCATGTCGCAGGCCCTGGACCAAGCGAAAAAGGGGCGGATTCATATTCTGGGAATAATGGAGGCGGCCCTCGGTTCGCCCAGGGCAGCGGTTTCCGAACATGCGCCCAAATATGTCACCATCAAGATCCATCCGGACAAGATCCGCGATATCATCGGCCCCGGCGGCAAGATCATCCGGGAGATGACCGCGGAATACGACTCCAAGATCGACGTCGAAGACGACGGCACAATCAAGATCTTCAGCAACAGCTGTGAAATGGCCAATGCCCTGATCCAACGGATCCAGCAGATCACGGCGGTACCGGAGGTCGGCAAGATCTATGAGGGTGAGGTTCGCACGATCAAGGAGTTTGGCGCCTTTGTCCAGATCTTCCCGGGTACCGATGGCATGGTGCATATCTCCGAACTGGCCAATGAGCGGGTGAAGAACGTGACCGATGTGGTCAAGGAGGGGGATCGGATCAAGGTCAAGGTGATTGATGTTGACAACCGGGGCCGCATCCGGTTGAGCCGTAAGGCCGCCCTGGCCGAGGGTGAAGTCTAATTGTCCGGAGCAGTTCGGTCGTAAATAGAAGCCGGTAACCGTGCAAGCGGAAGCCGGCTTTTTTTTTATCGTGATCGGAACGAAAATATGGTTTTTGAGGAACAAAGATGCAGTCAATAGCCGTGGCTTTTACCTGGCTTGATCCCGGGCAGGCCGCCCGATTACAAATGCCAACCTATGAGAGCGAACTGGCAGCCGGAATGGATGTCTGTGCAGCCATCACTGACCCGCTGGTGCTTGCACCGGGGGATATTCGGCTGGTACCCTGCGGGTTTGCCGTAGCCATTCCCGAGGGGTATGAGATGCAGGTTCGGCCGCGCTCCGGACTTGCGGTCAAGCATGGTGTCACCGTGATCAATGCTCCGGGAACCATTGATGCCGATTACCGGGGCGAGGTCAAGGTCGGCTTGGTCAACCTTGGCAGGGTTTCCTTCACTATCCAGCGCGGTGACCGCATAGCCCAAATGGTTCTGGCGCCGGTGGCGCGAGCGGCGTTGCAGGTGGTCTCGAGTCTCGCGCCGACGATTCGGGGCAGCGGCGGATTCGGTCATACCGGTCTGCGCATGGAAGAGAGCCCTGTCTCTGGTCCGGACAATTCGTGAGATTTTCGGTTCTCGGCAGCGGCAGTAAAGGCAATTGTACCTTGGTGGAGTCAGGTTCGACCCGCCTGCTCATCGATAACGGCTTCTCCGGCAAGGAGATTGTCCACCGCCTGCAACAGGTGGGTATAGAACTGGAAACCCTCACTGCGATCATCGTCACCCATGAACATGGTGATCATGTCAAGGGTGTCGGCGTGCTGGCAAGAAGACTCAATCTGCCGGTGTACGCCAACGAGGCCACCCACCGGGCAGCGGAGCGGCAAATCGGCAAGGTGTCGTTAAGGCGTGAGTTCGGCACCGGAGAACCCTGTGCGATCAATGGGCTGCGAGTCCATCCCTTCTCCGTCTCCCACGACACCGCCGATCCGGTTGGGTTCGTGGTCAGCGATGGCCACAGCAGCCTGGGGTACTGCACGGATACCGGTAAAATTACCCAGCTCATCCGCCATCACCTGCTGCAATGCCAAGCCCTGGTCCTTGAGGCCAACCACGATATCCAGATGCTGAAGGACGGACCCTACCCCTTGCCGCTGCAACAGCGCGTCCTCTCCAGCCGTGGTCACCTGGCCAACCCCGATTCGCTCGACTTTGCCACCCGTTTAGCGGAAGAGCGGTTACGGCTGCTGGTCCTGGCCCACCTCAGCGAGATCAATAATCATCCCGATTTGGTGCTGCGGGAGGCACGGCAGCGACTATCAGGAGCGGAGACATTACGGGTGCTTCTTTCAGCGCAAGGACAGCCCAGCCCCCTGTTGGAGGTTGTGCCGTGAAGGTCCTTGAACTTTCCCAAAGTACCGGAGAGGCATGTTGATTGGACATGGGGTGTCCTTAGAATGCGATGCCACTCATTTTTTTTGAGGGTGCGCCATTGCCGCGTTGGAACAAGAACCACATTGCCTATCGTCTGACGTTTCTGGTTGGCATTGTTCAGTCTGAAACGGGAAAGGCGCCATTATTTCTGTGACCACTGCCAGTGGCTGTACCATCGACAGCAAGGTTGGCAGCAGAAGGATGAAATGTCTACCCGCGCGGATGAAATCGCTGGTGGATCGACTTCAGACGATCGGTTTCAATGTGGGTATAAATTTGGGTGGTGGAAATGTCGGTATGGCCGAGCATCATCTGCACCGAGCGGAGGTCGGCGCCACCAGCCAGTAGGTGGGTGGCAAAGGAATGGCGGAGCATGTGCGGGCTGATTTCTTTGCTGATGCCTGCCGCCAGGGCGATTTCCTGGATGATCTGCCAGAAGCGGGTGCGTGTCATGGCCGCCCCCCGGTTGGAGCAGAACAGGAGCGGGCTGGGCTTGCGTTTGAGGATCATCGGTCTGGCGCTGTCGATATACGCTTGCACCACCTCGCCGGCAAGGGCTGAGAAGGGGATCACGCGTTCCTTGTTCCCTTTGCCGAGGATGCGGAGATGACCGCTGCTCAGATTACAACCGATCACCGGCAGGTTGACCAGCTCAGAGACGCGTAATCCTGATGCGTAGAGCAGGTGAAGCATTGCATAGTTGCGCAGCCCCATGGGCGAAGTCCGTTCCGGCAGGCGGAGCAGGGTGTCGACTTCGGCAATACTCAAGGCCTTGGGCAGACTGCGCCCGATCTTCGGCGCATCGATTTCGGCCAAGGGATTGGCGTTCAGCGTCCCCCTGTTGAGGAGGAACAGGAAAAAAGCGCGCAGGGCTGCCAGTCTGCGGGCATTAGACCGCGCACTGATCCGGCGTTGGTGGCAGTCCTGGAAAAACTGCTGAATCTGCTCCTTGCTGATATCTTCCAGGAAAGGCGGTGCGGAACGGGCGAGAAAGCGAAAAAAAGAGTGCAGATCAGCGCTATAGGCGGCGACAGTGTTTTTGGCCAGCCGTCGCTGGATGGTCAGATGTTGCAGGAAAAGCTGCAGGTGCTCGTTGTAATCGATGTGTTGCAGAGGCGTATGTGGCTAGGGGGGAAAGCAAAAACCCCGACGGCGGGCCGTCGGGGCGTGCAGTTCAGACCCGGCTTCGCATCCGGTTGAACTTGCGAAGTTTACGCAGGGCTTCGGCTGCTTTGCGGCGTTTTTTGACGCTGGGTTTTTCGTAATACTCACGCCGTTTCAGCTCTCGTTTGATACCGTCGATCTGCAGTTTTTTCTTCAACTGCCTGATCGCGTATTCAAGGTCACCTCTGACATCTACTTCGATCATAATTGCATCACTTCCTTTGGTGGTTGGCCAGGGCCGTTAGTAAGAGTGTGGTTTCAAAAGACCATTAAATTATCCGTTTTTCCCTGCTTGTCAAATCAAATAAATGTTTGCTCCCGGTTTGATAACAGCCAATTTTTATGGACATATGATTTCAGCTGGTACAGCGTCTTGGCGGAGACAAGGGAAGAGCCAGTGCAAGGAATGTTTCGCTGTCATCAGCCACTGTCAGCAAATAACAGGTGTTCATGCATGTGTGGAACATAAAGGTGGTCCAAGAAACGGATAGTTTTTTCCGTGCAACTGGGAGCAGCTGAATCCTTTGGCCCGAATTCATGAATCGAGGGGTTTCAAATGCAGCCACTTAGATTGCCTTGCATTTTGCTCCCATGATCCATGTAGACGATCATTTTTTTGATTCTGGAACCGTAAGCTTTTGTTTTTCCCCTGCAAAGATGGGATGTTACCTAAAGGTAATTCTTGTGTGGACCGGAATGCCGTGAAATTCGAGGCTACGACATTGAAAGGAATCGTACAGTTTGCTTTGGGACGGGATCAAACGAATAGTGGCAGTCATCATTCGGGAAAGCGGATTTTAGTAGATATTCGGTCTGTGTGCACGCATTTCCTCGGTGCGAGGCAATGCAAAAATCGACCGGAGCAACCAGTCGTGACCATAACGGGAAACTCCCTATTGGCCGGTAACCGATTTTTGATAATCATTCGTTTATCGATCGACCTTGTGCCTGGAGTTCCTTTTGATTGTTTTTCTCTGTCTGGATGGTAACATGCTCGCCAAAGGCTTTGGCAGGGCAGCTAACCATGTTCATTCAACAGGAGGTCGACCATGGCGAAAATTCGATTGGCATTGATTGCTGGCGGTACATCTGATGAACGGGAGGTGTCGCTCCGGGGAGCGGCCGGGGTGGAGAAGGCGCTTGATCCGAACAAATATGAGGTCGTTCGCTACGATCCGGCAACCGATCTGGCCCGGATTGCCGGCGATGCCGCCCGGATTGATGTCGCTTTTCTCCTGCTGCACGGAGTAAACGGCGAGGACGGCACTATTCAAGGCTTTCTCGATCTGCTCGGCATTCCTTATCAGGGAGCCGGGGTCCTGGGCAGCGCCCTGGCCATGGACAAAAATCTTGCCAAAATCATGTACAGGCTCCATGGCCTGCCCGTGGCACCCTGGGTGATGGTGGAGTCGCGGGATATTGAGAACCCCAGCCGGATTGTCACCGAAGTCGGTCTGCCCTGCGTGGTCAAGCCGGTGCGGCAGGGTTCTTCCATCGGCATGTCGATCGTGCGGGAGATCGGGCATTTGGCGGACGCCCTGCGTTTGGCCCTGAAACATGACAACGAGGTCATGGTCGAGAAGTACATCAAGGGACGCGAGCTGACTGTGGGGGTTCTTGGCAATGCAGAATTGACCGCCCTGCCACTGATCGAGATCATTCCCGCCGCCAAGTATGAATTTTTCGATTACGAGGCCAAGTACCAGCCGGGGGCCAGCAAGGAAATCTGCCCGGCGCCGGTCAGCGAACAGGTACGGCAAAAGGCCCAGGAATACGCAGTGACCGCCCATCGCAGCCTGCAATTGCGAGGCTACAGCCGTACCGATATGATCCTTGTGGGTGAGGAATTATATCTGCTCGAAACCAATACCATTCCTGGCATGACGCCCACCAGTCTCCTGCCCCAGGCCGCAGCCGAGGCAGGGATTTCCTTCGGCGGCCTGCTGGATCGCCTGATCGAGCTTGCTCAGGAAAAACCGGCCGGTCTGCAGGGTTGAAGGTAACCGGCCGGGATTATTCCCGGTACGCTCACCGATCAAAAGCGGGACTCAAAAAGGGGCCCTTCATTGGTTGCTCTGGTTGTTTAATCGATGGGGGCCATCATCCCACCATAGCATCTTGCGGAGGTTTTTATGAAAACATGGAACATTCTGCCGTTGGTTGCTCTCTTCTTCATGGTCTTGATTCCGTCTTCATTCGCGGCAGACTTACCGACGAAAGTAGACCGTCCGGTCATCAAGGTCGGTGACACATGGACATACCATAAATCAGTCGGAACGAATACAAGTACCTCCACTTATAAGGTCGTCAGTTTGCAACCGGGTGGGGGATATGAAGCGGAAGTTCAAAGTTCATCCAAAGGAACGTGGATGGAGAAATACGATCCGAGCGGAAATGTAATACAAGATGGCACGTCAATCTTTTCTCCGAGCCGAGAAATTTTCCGGTTTCCCCTCGAGGTCGGAAAGCCGTATACAGGTCCTGAGTACACTATAAAAAGCAAAACTGACCCTTCGGTTAACTTCACCTCGCAGGCCAAGATCAAGTCAATCACCCAGGACAAGCTTGTGGTGAAAGCAGGTACCTTTAATACGCTTAAGGTCGAAGTTGAAACAAACTATGATGGAAGGAGTAGCATGGGCACCAGTTTTTCAAACCGTGTGGTCGAGACGTACTGGTATTCGCCAGAAGTAGGGCGGTGGGTCAAAAGACACTACAACAACCTCGGGAATAGAGGTTTGGAAGTAATGGGAGCTCGAGAGTTTCAAGCGGGGCCAGTAACCCGGTGGGAACAAACTGCTTCACCAAAGCGTTTGTCTGGTTAGAATGACGTGGGTGAAAATTGGTTGCGCCGGATTTTAGATTCACAGAATAGAGGGGGAGGACGGCAGATTTTGCGCCCTCCCAGGTTTCCTTGAGCCATTCATGGCCTCTATGCTGCGACTCGGCCCCAATCTTAGTGGCTCGGTTTGCCCCTGACTTATAAACAACACCACTCTGTCGCTTAAAATCGGGTCGCGAAATAGGGTTCCAGAACCTTGGGCAGGCGAACTGTGCCGTCGGCCTGCTGGTAATTTTCGAGAATGGCCAGCAGCGTCCGCCCCACGGCCAGACCGGAACCGTTGAGGGTGTGAACGAGGCGGCTCTTCTTCTCGCCCTTGGGACGGTAGCGGATACCGGCTCGTCGTGCTTGGAAATCGAGGAAATTGGAGCAGGAGGAAATCTCTCGATAGCTGTTCTGCCCCGGCAGCCAGACCTCGATGTCATAGGTCTTGGCAGAGGAGAAGCCCAAGTCGCCCGCGCAGAGGGTGATGACCCGATAAGGCAGTTCCAAAAGTTGTAATGCCGCCTCCGCATCAGCCAGTAGGTACTCCAGTTCATCCCAGGAGGTCTCCGGACGGGCAAACTTCACCAGTTCCACCTTTTCGAATTGATGCTGCCGGATCAATCCCCGGGTGTCCTTGCCGTAGGAGCCGGCCTCCGAACGGAAGCAGGGAGTGTAGGCGGTGTATTTCAGCGGCAGTTCGGCCTCGTCGAGGGTTTCTTCCGCGTGGATATTGGTGACCGGTACCTCGGCGGTGGGAATCAGCCACAGGTCCCAGCCCTCGAGTTTAAACAGGTCTTCCTTGAACTTCGGCAACTGGCCGGTGCCGGTCATGGTTTTCGAGTTGACCATGAAGGGCGGCAGCACCTCGGTGTACCCGTGCCGCTGGGTGTGGAGATCGAGGAAAAAATTGATCAGGGCCCGCGACAGCTTGGAGCCGAAACCTTTCAACAGGGAAAAGCGGGCCCCGGCAAGCCGGGAAGCGGTTTCAAAATCGAGAATCCCCAGTTTTTCTCCGATCTCCCAGTGTGGCAGCGGTTGAAAGGGAAAGGTCGGAATGTCGCCCCATCGCTTGATCTCGATGTTGTCCTGTTCACTTCTTCCCTCTGGCACAGAATCGTCACAGATATTGGGTATGGACATGATGACATCCTGCAACTGAACCTCAATCTCGGCCAGAACGGTGTCCAGTTCCTTGATCCGATCGGAAACTTCGCGCATTTCCAGAATCAGGGGCTCGGCTTCTTCATTCCGCCCAGCCTGTTTAAGCGAAGCGATGGTTTTGGAAACCGTGTTGCGCCGGTTTTTCAGTGCTTCAACCTCGTTGAGCGTCCTGAGACGGCGACCGTCGGTTTCGGAGAATTGGTCGATGAGTTGCGGGTCAACCCCTCGGAGAAGGCTTTTTTTTCGAACCAGATCCAGGTTTTCCCTGACAAAGCGTAATTCAAGCATGATGGTGTAAAGTGAGTTGAAAAAGAGTAGAAAGGTGAGAGTTGTGATGCACGGCTGTTTACCGATGTGAACGGCTTTTATCACGGCATTCGGGGAAACGCAACGGGTATTCAATTGCTTTTATCCTTCTGTTTTGCTACTTTTTTCCTGCTTTTTCCTGTCTCCCCCAAAAATTTGTTTGTCGCTCCCGACGCTATGAACCAACCACTCAAATCCTTTGCAATTTTTCTGCTAGAATTGAGCAATTTTCTGAAATCACTGGGGATCACGATTGCGATCACAACCTTAGCGCTCTTTTTTTTGTCCAGTCGTTTGCTCACCGGCTTTCAGGAGCATCTGGGAGAGAAACTCTATTTTTTTTCTGTGGCCGGGCCTTTTCTCGCCCATGTCACTCTATCCTTTTTCGGCGCATTGTACGTGCTCATGCCTTTTTGCATGTATGTGCTGTGGAAGGCAGTGGGGAAGCCCTTTGGTGTTACGGGAAAGAAGCTGTTCTGGTTTGTTGTGGCCACCTGCGTGCTTTTTTACGGCGGCTCGATTTTCTGCGCCACGGTAACCCTGCCCTTCGGCATCAAGTTTCTCCTCAGCTATCAGACGGAGGATCTCCGGGCCTTTATTTCGGTCAGCCGGTTTGTCAATTTCGTCACTGTTTTCATTTTTGCTTTTGGGATGATTTTTGAGTTACCTGTTTTCATGGTGTTCAGTACCCAAGTGGGGATCATTTCCCGAAAATTTTATGAAAAGAACAGGCGGTATGCGGTGCTGGTGGTCGCTATTCTTGCAGCTCTATTGACACCGACCCCCGATCTTTTCAATATGGCGCTGATGGGGGTACCGCTGTATCTGCTGTACGAATCGGGGATTTTGCTGATCAGGCTGATGGGGCTGGAAGGGAAGAACGAGCAAGTTGCCACCCCCGACGCCTGATAGCGGGTACGGTTGGCCGATCGGTGCGCCTTCGTTTGCCTCAGAAGGAGACGACCTGAATGCCGTGGGTCAGCAGGAGGGCGGTGGTCACGCCCGGCAGGGGAGCAAGGCCGCAGGAGGGGCTGCCGGACTTGAGAAAACAAATGTTGATGTTCTGCGCCTGGGCTATGGCCAGGACCATGCCGGCCCCGCGAAGAAACAGTTCGGACAGGTCGTTGCCGTGTCGGTCGACAACCTGGGCTGTGCCCGCCAGGACGCCAAATCCGTCGCCATTGACCAGGCTGGCGGCGGGTCGCGGGGTGGGCAGACCACCGAGTTGTTCGGGGCAGATCGGGATCCAATGGCACTCGGTCAGTCGGTGCAGGCAGGAAGGGTTTGCCTTGCTTTGTCCGTCGTAGCGGGTACGTAATCCCGTGAGGCAGGCGCTGACCAGGCATGTTTTCAGTTGTTCCATATCGACATAAAAGACAAAGAATGTTAACCGGGAAATGTATGGCGATGCGCAAGCAACAGGAGGAGGATAACCGACAGAACAGGAAGGTGCTCTGGTTTCTTGGAGCAATAGTCCTTGTTTTTTTCCTGTTGTGGATTTTTTTTGCGCCCGGCCGCGGTCTTCTGCATTACCTGAAGTTACAGAGGGAGATCACCGCTCTGACCGGAGAAAACAGCCGGCTTGAAGCAAGAAATGCTGAACTTGCCGAGGACATCAAACGGTTGCGATCCGATGACAAGTATCTGGAAGAGGTCGCTCGCAAAAAACACGGCCTTCTGAAAAAGAATGAAACGGTCTTTGAGTTTGAACCACCTAAAAAGAAAAAAGAATAGGCGGTTGCTCGGCCGGCAGCATCCTTATCCTCATTGGATATGGGCCGGCTTGATCCCGCACCGAGGTGGCAATGGCACCTGTTGACCCCACGTCTGGCGTTGACAGCACGACTCCAGGCACCACACTTCCAGATCGCTCCTCTGTCCTGGCCCTGGCCGCAGCACTTCGCACGTCCTTACGGTTCCATAACCAGATGGGCATCGAGGTCTATCCGTTGACATCTGGGCTCGCGCCATCCCCGATTAAAGGAAGGAAGGCGTCGGAACCAAAGGAGAGCAGCAGGCCGGCCGTGCCCGTCACGCCTCCCGCGCGCCGCGTGCACGTGCAGCAACCTCGGGCAAAAGTGCCCTCGGGAGAGCAACTGCTGGCGCTTCAGCGAGATATTGAGGCCTGCCGGATGTGTGTCCTGGGCTCCAACCGGCAGGGGGTAGTGACCGGCAGCGGTACAGCGGGCTCGTCTCTGCTGGTGATCGGTGATTATTCCAGCCAGGATGCGGGCTTTTCGGCGACAACCCAGCTTGGCGAGACTGAAGATATCATGCTGTGGAACATGATGCGGGCCATCGGGTTGGCTCCGGCAGACGTCTATGTGGCCAACGCAGTGAAATGTTGTCCCCGGCCCGCGGAACAGCCTGCAGTCGAGAGTGCGCAATGTTGCAGGGGGCACCTGCTTCGGGAAATTGAGCTGGTTCGGCCCCAGGTTATTTGCGCTATGGGGGAGTGGGCGGCACGGTCGGTTTTGGACGGCGAGGAGTCGGTCTTCCGGTTGCGAGGCAGGTTCCATCAGTATCGAGGGCCAGGAGAGTCGCTGCAAGTGATGGTGACCTTCCATCCCCGGCTTCTTCTCAAAAATGCAGAGTTGAAGAAAGCAGCCTGGCAGGATCTGCAGATGATCCAGCGCCATTTGCAGGCTTTATGATTCAAAGAAGTCAGCCTTTCAGGCTGCTTTTCCAGGCAACCTAAGGTTGCTTCCGCCCCCCTCGTTCGACAAAACTGGAGCTCCTTCGAGGAAAAGACATATCCACCAAAGATTTCCGTGAACTGGCCTGGAAGTTCCTGCACTGCTCGCTTATGAGGCGACGAAAAACCTGCCGACGGAAAAGATGACCATTGCATCCTGGTCCGGCCCGGTTGCGGACGACCGGCTCAAAGGAAAGAAAATCACCATCGTTCCGATCCTTCAGACCGCTCTGGGAATGATGGATTGGCAGCTGAGAGCTCTGCCCAGCGCCAAGGTTCTGGTGGCAGGGTTGTGTCGCGATAAGAAAACACCTAAACCTTTGACCTCATGCAAGAAGTTTGGCCAGGGTATAGATGGGGGTTAGGCCATGATTCTTGACCCGATGCTGGCCACGAGCGGCACCCTTATCGCGACCATCGGCATGCTGAAAAAGGCGGGTTGCAAGGATATAATCGGTAATTTTTTAATAGCGGCACCTGAAGGGTCCGGAGACTGGAAGAGCCTCATCCTGATGTCGATCTCTGGGGGGCCGCCACTGACGATCGCTTGAATCAGAACGGCTCTATCCTTCGCGGACTCGGCGATGCTGGCGATAAGATTTTTGGGGCGAAATAAACTAAACCGGAGAGAACAACAAGCAGTTCGTCTTCAGGTCGCCCCGAATGTGGAATGTGTTGGCCGAATGGTGCGGAAGAAGGGGGGATGAGTAGCTGCCGGTCAGGATCTGGTTTTTCCGGTGACAAACAGCTCAAACAGCTTCTCAAAGACAAAGGGAATTGTGGATGCCTGAGCATTGGCCGAACCTGCATAGGCTTTGGTCAGTTCGAAGGCCCGCTCAAAGGCCTCCTCATATTCGGATTTTTTCTGTTTTTTTATAATATCGACGAGTTCTTCGGCAATATGGTCTTCCATGGCTACACCGCTGTACGGGACCGCTACTGGCAATCGATCCGATCTGATTGTGAGAATGGGGGATGTCTTGTAAACCCGGTTATGATAGGCGGAAAATCACCTTTGGCCAAGTCCTTTTTGTGAGAGTATAGGGGGAGTGTGCGAGTAAATCTGGTGAATCGTAAAGCCAGCATGCCAAGTGCGAATGCCGAACAAGCATCAATGCATGCCTGATACTTGTCCGGGTCGATGAAGAACTTGTCGCTGTAATGGGTTACTCTGTGATAGGTGAGGGTTTGCAGAGAAAATTCTCCTTCTCGGCCACTCTGCCGCAGGTCGTGCAAAAAAATTGCAGGGCAACGAGTTTATCCCGGCAAATATGCCGGGCTTCAGCTTTCGATTTGCCGCAAAAATTGCAGGAAGATGTTTCGTCACAGGGGCTGCACAGATGCCCCGGGGTTTCGGCTGATGCTCCACAGGTTGTACATGTATAGGCCATGGTTCGTCTCCCTTTCTCTTTAGTTAATAATTACTTTTAGAAAGTCGGCATAAAATAGTCACTGTCAAGGTATGGAGCATGGGTTTCAGCAGTCCGAAACAATGGAACCGGCGCTGCGAAGTGGAACCTCCGCCGGAAATCGCCTTGACGCAGGAGACGCCTGCCGGTACGTTGAGGCGAAGCGCTCCGATCACTTTGATTGAGCGGAACAAGCAAGCGGCAGCCGACAGGCCAACCCCCAATTTTTTGCTACCTTTCCCATGATCGATCAGATCCAGCAATCATTTCTTCGCCGTTGCGTCAGTGATATCCTCAACGGCCTCAGCGATGGTCTGACCCATTTTTCCGGGGCAAGCCGGGCGGCCGTCATTTTTTCCCTCCGACCCGACAGCCCGATGATGCTCTGTGACCCGCAGAACCTGCTTAAAGGCCATGAACCGATATTCAAGAGCCTGTATCTGGACAATCAAAAGTGGCGGATAAACGAAAAACTTCAGTTTGATCGGAAGCAGTACGCTGAGATCCTTCCGGTCAAGGATCCAGGGCTCGCCGGTCTCCTCTCCTACGGTGGGTATTCGGGAGCTGTTTTTTTTCAGCAATGGTTTACTGAGCAGCATCCCGATCTCTGTTCTACCGGCCCGACCGAATGTTGGCTGGAGCACGCAGTTTGGCGTTTTTCCCACGATCTTGCCAACGACAAGGAACTCTACACCGGCATATCCGGCTATTTTCTCAAAGAGTATGCCACCCACGCCGTACGCGATTATATCATCGATCAGATGAACCTGTTGTTGGGCTGGGACAGTCCGATCCGCATCTTTCCGGTGCTTGATGCTGTTCTGATGATATCAGAGACCCAGGAAGAGGGGGCCTGGCCGGTGGGCCGCTTGCTGGTGGTTGATCCATGCATGCTGAAGCATCTGAATTTTCTTGTTAAATTTCAGGAAGAAGTTCGGCCCCAGCTGATCAATTACAAGCATGTGCGCAAGCTGCTGCTTACCGTTGAAAACTCGGGCCGCTATCTGGTGAGTGATGGCCGTGCGATTCTCGGTATTTGCGGCGACACCCTGCCGGCCTTTTCCCTCTGCGCCGATTTTCGCGGCCGGCACGGTTTCCTCAAGGTCAACCGCAGCAAGGTATGCAGTTTTGCCGACGGAAGGTTCAACTCAACTTCTTATCAGGCCAAGCTGGTGCAGTTGGAGGAGTTGCTGCTTGAGTCCAATCTCGAGCGCTCCGACAGTTTTTTCATCTTCAAGATCGTCGTCAGTCTTGTGCACCATTCCCAACGGCGGAAGCACGGCAGCACCATTGTCATCGATCTCAATGAAAGTCCGGTGCATATTTCTGGGCAAAGCCTCTCGCCTCCCTTGGACCTGCGGAAACCGTATACCCTGAAGCTGGCAAAATCCCTGACCAAGGTGGACGGGGCGCTCCACATCGGCGCGGACATGCATCTGCACGGTTTTGCCTGCCTGCTTGACGGCCGGGCTTTCGCGGGGGAGGATCTCGCCCGGGGGGCGCGCTACAATTCAGCCCTGCGTTTTACCGCCGAACACGGCAATATAATTGTGGTGGTTGTTTCCTCGGATCGGCCGGTTTCCGTCATCCACCAGGGGATGGATGTCCACGGTGTGTGCACATGGAATCAGCAGGGCGGGTGTTTTTATCCGCTTGACCGGCTTGATTACTGGGTCGGCCTGTAAATAGCTGATACGTTGCCGGCTACCGCCGCGTCGAAAGTCTGGACGGAAGCGTTTCAGGACGCATAATTTCGTACTTCCGGCCTTCCCTGGGCCTCGAAAGCAGCATCAACCAAATCCTGGAACTTGCTCCTGCACGATTTGACAGGGGGCAGGGCCAGAAAGGACGGCAGCAGCTTTTCGGCGGCTGTTGGGGCCGTCAGTCGCATCTTGTCTTCGAAATAGTTGTCCCGCAGCGGTGCGATGCCGCCAGCCATCGGCCCCTCTCCCTGCATGGAACCGCTGTCCAGCCGGCGCAGAAATCCCATCATGGAACCCACATCGTTTTTTCGGTGGAAAAGCTCAATCTCTTCGGCTATGGCCTTGCCTTCCTCAACCAGGTGTTTGAGGGTGGCCCCGTAGGTTTCTATTCCCCCGCGCAATCGGTTGTAAATGTCCATAAAAAGGTTGTGAAACCGGGAACGGCGGGTGAGCCCATGAATGTGCTGCCCTTTGAACAGGCGTTGTCGGATGGTTGGTGTCTGGAGCAGGTACGGGTCAAGGAAGATCTGATCACGCAGTCCGGTCAGGCGGAAAAACTCATGGACCAGCGATTCCTGGTTGAGAAGGATATAGAGCCTGATCAGGTCGAAACCAACCTCGTTTTCCAATTGCCGGTAGGCTTCCCTGATATGCTGGTTGTACTGCTGGCTGTCGTCCTCGATCATCTTGCGAAAACCGAAGTAACGATCCGCGATCTCCTTTTTAATCTCCAGGGAGAGCAGTTCTTCCATGTCGTGCATAATGGACCTCTCTTGTGCAACCGATGGTGTGGCGTAAGAAAAAGACAGCCGAAAAGCCGCGCTCGACCGCAAGGGCGGGTGCCGCATTTCATGCTTGTGCAAATGCATCATAAATGACAATGGTAAAAAATGCTTTTGGGATATCGGCTATCTGCAGACAGGCCTGATCATCCTCTCTATTGGTTGCCCATTCCCCCCGCCAGGTGTCAGCGCCGGGGATGAGGGCGAAACAGTCTGTGCGAGTGAAGGTTATGTCCGTTCCAGCGGCACGTGAACACATAAAAGAAACTGTCAAGGACGCCGCCGATATCGTTGAGGTGGTTGGCGAATATGTCGAACTGAAGCGGGCAGGGGCCCGCTATGCCGGGTTGTGCCCCTTCCACAGTGAAAAGACGCCTTCCTTTTCGGTCAACCCCCAGGGGCAGTTCTTCCACTGTTTCGGCTGCGGTGAGCACGGCGACGTATTGTCCTTCGTGATGAAGTACCACCACATGGATTTTCCCGAAGCCCTGAAGACGCTGGCGCAGAAATACGGCATCGAGGTGGCTGAGCGGCAGTTGACCGAGGCCGAGCAGATCCAGTTGCGTCGGCGCGAGATTTTGTACGAGGCCAATGAAGCGGCGGCAGTTGCCTACCAGCATTGCCTGCGTCATCCGAAGCTGGGAAAAGTGGCGCGATCCTACCTCGAGCAGCGCGGCGTGCCGGCTCCAATGGTCGACCGCTACCGCCTCGGTTTTGCGCCGGATCCGGAGCAGGCCGGCTGGAGTTATCTCACGGATCAATTGTTGGCCAAGGGCATACCCGCGGATGCCATCGAAAAGGCGGGACTTGCGGTCGGCAAGGAACGGGGTGGGTATTACGACCGTTTCCGTTCACGGATCATGTTTCCCATCGCTGATATGACCGGCAGGGTGGTGGCCTTTGGTGGCCGTATTCTCGGCGAAGGCAAGCCCAAATATATGAATTCTCCCGAAAGCCCGATCTTCGACAAGAGCCGTCTGCTCTTCGGCCTGCACCAGCATCGGGAGGCTATCCGTAAGCAGCGCCGCTCCCTGGTGGTCGAGGGGAATTTCGACCTGCTCCTTCTGGCGGTCCATGGCATCGACAACGTGGTCGCGCCACTTGGCACCGCACTCACCCGTGATCATATCCACACTCTTCGCGGCTATGGCGATGAAGCGATTCTCCTGTTTGATGCTGATGCCGCCGGCCTGAAGGCGGCCATGCGCAGTATCCCCTTTTTCCTGGCTGAGCAGGTTGAGTGCAGGGTGGCCTTGTTGCCGGCTGGGCACGATCCCGATTCTTTCGTCCGCGCCGAAGGACCGGCGGCGATTGGGACTTTGGTGGAAGGGGCCCGCCCCTTGGCTGAATTCGCCTTCGATACTCTTGTCCGCGCACACGGATTGACCCTAGCGGGTAAAAATAAAATAGTTGGCGAATTGAAATTGCTGATTAAGGAGTCCGTTGATCCAGAACAGCGGGCCCTGATGACCGCCCATTTTAGTGAGAAACTGGGCGTCTCGCCTGGATATTTCCATTCCGGTCAACGGTCGCCGAAGATACCGTCCGTGCCGGGCGATGCAGCGCCGTCTCAGGGACTGGCGCGCCTGCCCAAACAGGAAAAACAACTGGTCGATTTCCTCATTCTTTATCCGGAATACTTCAGAGAACTGCAACAGGCCGGCTTGGAGCACATTATCCAGGAACCCGCCGCCGTCCGGTTTATCAGTCTCTTGAAGCAGGCGTCTGGAGCAATACCCTGGCAGCCAGAGCAATTGCTGGAGACGACCTCGGACGAACACGAGCGAGGCTATATCGTGCACCTCTTGACGCAGGTGCTGCCCTATGAAGCCGAAGAAAAAAATGAATACGCGCGGCGGATGTGCGATGAACTGGTGCAATGGCTGCTTTCGGTTGAGCACAAACGATCCGTTGCTGATATTCAGGAGCAGATCAACCGGGCCGAAAGCCTTGGTAACACAGGGCTGCTGATGGATTTGCTCCGCCGGAAACAGGAGATGGAACAAAAAAGACGAGGTTTTTAATTTAACATGTTGAAAAAAGATGCAAATCGGATAAGTTTAAAAAATTGTATTTTGAGGTGGTGGTGATGTATCTCCTGTGATTTTGGCAAGTTGAGGCGAAATGGGCGATATTTTTCGTATCTGACCGGTATGTAAGAATATTTTCGTTGAATCGGCCGGGGACGGGAAAATATCGGGACCTCTTTTGTTGAGCGGATAGCGGTTTTAAGGAGGGGTGATGGACGCGGATAAATACCTTTTGGAAGATGACCAGGAACCCGAAGAAGGTGACGAAGAATTGCAGCCAAACTGGCCCCTGGAAACTTCCGAGGATGATGATTGGGCCATCCGGAACAACATCGAGCGTCGTTCAGCTATGGATCGTCGGTTCGGCGAAGACAGGCGCGGTGATGACCGGCGAGGAGCGGGCAGCAGCGTTGATCCGATGAATATCTATCTAAGGGAGATGGGCAACCAGCGGTTGCTCAGCCACGAGGAGGAAATGGAACTTGCCCGCATGGTGGAGGACGGGGAAACCCGCATCCAGCAGGCGATATTGCGTCTGACCCTCGGGGTAACCGCACTCAATGACCTGGCGGAGAATCTTCTCCGGGGCAATGTTCGCATCAATTCGGTGATTCGTGGTCTTTCCGATAACGATGAGCAGGAACTGACCACGGTGCGCGACGCCTTCCTTGAGCAGGTGGAAAAGGCCAACGAACTTGATGCCCAGCGGCGGGAGCTTTTTTTTGAACTGAGGAAAAATGCGGGGAATGGGGACAAGGAAGCCCAGCTTGTCGGCGATATTCTTACTGTTGGCGGTGCTATTGCCAATTTGTTTCAGGAGTACCGGCTCTGCTCCAAGGGTCTGCTCTCAGTCGCCGACGCGGTCAAGGAACTGGCACAGAAATTCAATAAGGTTCGAGTGGTCGCCAGGCAGCAGGAAATGCTGTTCGCCGCCCGCCGTCATCAGGCGCAGCCCCAAGCTGGCGAGGTTAACCCGGCCGAGGTTGAGCAGCGCGTAACCCTTGAACTGGCGGAAACCATCGGTATTTCCTGGCCGGCATTCATTGAGGTGCAGCAGGATATCGAAACCGGCCGGGAGACGGCCAAGCAGGCCAAAGAGACCCTGGTGCGCGCCAATCTTCGGCTGGTGATTTCAGTCTCGAAGAAGTTCATGAATCGCGGTATGCAGTTGCCCGACCTCATTCAGGAGGGAAATATCGGGTTAATGAAGGCCGTGGAAAAATATGATTACAAACGAGGGTACAAATTTTCCACCTATGCCACCTGGTGGATACGGCAAGCAGTGACCAGGGGCATTGCCGACCAGGGGCGAACCATTCGCCTGCCAGTGCACATGATTGAAACCATCAACCGGATGCTCCGTTTTGCCAAGGACTTTCAGCGCATTGAAAGTCGGGAGCCGACTCCCGAGGAGATGGCGTCGCAGTTGGGAACCGAGGTGGAAAAGGTCCATGTCGCACTGAAAACGGCCAAGGATGCTATTTCCCTCGATGCCCCGGTCAATGATGAGGAGGACACGATGCTCAGCGATTTCATCGAGAACCATGCGCACCCTGATCCCCAGGATCATTCGATTACCGAAAGCCTGAAACGCTGCTTGTGCAAGGTGATGGGCTCGTTGACGCCGCGGGAAGAGAAAGTTTTGCGTATGCGGTACGGCATAGAAATAAGCTGCGATCATACTCTGGAAGAGGTCGGGCAGTGCTTCGCCGTCACCCGTGAGCGTATCCGGCAGATTGAGGCGCAGGCATTGAAAAAACTGAGGCATCCGGCCAGAAGCCAGGAGTTGCATGCCTTTATGACTGATTAAATCATCTTGTCTCGTTGCCTGGAAGTCGAAGACTGGCTGACCCTGTCGTTTCTTCCCGGCCTGGGATGCACCCTGATCAACCGCCTGGTTGACCACCTGGGGACGCCGGGCGCCGTGCTGAGGGATGAGGCCGGCATCAAGGGCATCCCTGGTGCCGGCTCTCGATTGATTGCCCTGCTGCGCGATGCAAGCCAGGTGGCAGCGGCCAGGCAGCGCGCCTGCGCCGAACTGGAACAGCTCGACAAACTCAATGTCACCCTTCTTACCCCTGCCAGTTCCGCTTACCCTTCTCCTCTTCGCGCCATTCCCGACAACCCTGTTCTGCTGTACTGCCGCGGAGCACTCGACTGGCTCGATCACCCGGCCGTAGCCGTCATTGGCGCCCGAACAGCCACCGATTATGGGAGGCGCATCGCCGCAGACCTCGCCTCCGAACTGGCTGCCCAAGGTATCACTATCGTTTCCGGCGCTGCCTACGGAATCGATGCTGCGGCCCATCGCGGGGCGCTGGCGGCCGGCGGCGGTACGATCGCGGTCCTTGGCTGCGGCATAGATGTGGCCTATCCCCGTTCACATGCCGATTTGTTCCGAGATATCGTTGCCGGCGGCCTGCTCATCAGTGAATATCCGCTGGGAACACCGCCGGAAGGGTTTCGTTTTCCGGCAAGAAACCGCATTATCAGCGGTCTGGTCGAGGGTGTGATCGTGGTCGAGGCGACAGAGAAATCAGGATCGCTGATCACCGCCCGTTTGGCACTAGATCAAGGGCGCGAGGTTTTTGCCGTACCTGGCCGAATCGATTCCCCCAAGAGCGCTGGCACCCATCGGTTGATTCAGCAGGGTGCCCATCTCGTGCATACGGTGGCTGATATTCTGGAGGGGCTTTCCTGGGACAAGAACAAGGGTTCGGTTAACTGCAAGCAGGCAACACCAGGAGAAACTGTTGCGATCACTGCCCGGGAGCAATTACTGCTCGCCAATTTGGACACCTACCCCCGTGACATTGACACCCTTGTTCGCCTGACCGGTCTCGCCATTGTCGAGATCCACGGCATTCTGCTTGCAGCTGGAGTTGCAGGGGCGGATCCGTCAGTTGCCGGGGCAGCAGTATGAGCGCGTGCGTCATGATTGAGGTTTTTCCTGAATAGATCCCATGAAATATCCAGTTTTTTTCCAGGCGATCGGGTATAATTTAAGGCCCAATGAACTCCGTTTTTTATATAACTCTCGGTTAATTTTTAGGATATCACTATGAGATCCGTTATGATTGCACCCTCGATCCTTTCAGCCGATTTTTCGCGTCTCGGCGACGAGGTCAGGGCGGTTGAAGCAGCAGGGGCCGATGTTATCCATGTTGATGTCATGGATGGTCATTTCGTGCCCAACATCACCATCGGCCCCCTGATTGTCAAGGCAGTGCGGGCGGTTACCAGCCTGCCGGTCGATGTCCACCTGATGATCAGCGACCCTGATCGGTATGTCGACGATTTCATCGATGCCGGCGCCGATTGGGTGACCGTGCATGTCGAGGCCTGCACCCATCTCCATCGAACCCTTGCCTCTGATCAGGGCAAGGGGCAGGAAGGCGGGCGCGGTTCTCAATCCTGCCACCTCTTTGTCCACCCTGGAATATGTCCTGGCCGAGGTTGATCTGGTGATGTTGATGAGCGTCAACCCCGGATTCGGCGGCCAATCGTTCATCGAATCCTCGCTGGAGAAAACCACGCGATTGCGGCAGATGCTTGATCGTGTCAACCCTGGAGCAGGCATCGAGGTGGATGGTGGGATCAGTCCGGCGACCATCGCCAGGATGGCCGCTGCAGGCGCGAATATTTTTGTCGCGGGTTCCGCAATTTATGGGCAGAAGGACTACCGGGCGGTCATTTCCCGAATGAAAGAGTTGGCTCGGCAGTAACAAAAAAAGGAGGGCAGATGCACAGAGGCGATTTTTCATCCTATAAGGCTGTGGCAAAGCTCGCCGACCTGGCGCGGAGACCGCATGACTTAGCGGCTGCAGGTGGCTTGACCGCGTCGCGAATACGCGAATACTCGGCCTCGTTCTGCGGCTTTGATCTGCTGTACGGGACGCAGCGCGTCAACTCGGAAGTCTTGGACGCCCTCCAGTCGCTTGCTGCCGAGGCCGGGCTGATTGAGGCTTTCAAGGCGATGAAACAGGGTGCCGTGCTCAACCGCATTGAGGGCTATGCCTCTGAAAATCGCCAGGTTCTCCACACTGCCAGCCGTGACGTTTTTGATGATTCTCCCAGTGAGCCGGAGGCTGCCGCCAAGGCCAAACAGGAATTAACCAAACTGCGTGGTTTCCTTGACGACCTCGCATGTTCCAAAATCGTCAACGCCCAGGGGCAAACCTTCACGACCATGGTCCAGGTGGGGATCGGTGGTTCGGACCTGGGGCCTCGAGCCCTGTGTCTGGCCTTGAAGGCCTTCAGTCTGCCCGCGCGATCGGCCCGGTTCATCGCCAATGTCGATCCCGACGACGTGGCCGAGGTCCTAAAGGATCTCGATCTGTCGCGGACCTTGTTCAACATCGTATCCAAGAGCGGCACCACCCTGGAAACCCTCACCAATGAGCGCTTGATCCGAGCCGCACTTGTCCGGTCGGGGTTGGATCCGGCCCGCCATCTAGTGGCTGTTACCGGCGAGGGCAGCCCCATGGACGACCCCGCCAAATATCTACGCTCCTTTTATATGGAGGATTATATCGGCGGACGCTACTCGGCTACTTCGATGGTTGGTGCCGTGACCCTGGGTTTTATACTGGGTTTTGAAGCGGTCATGGAGTTTTTGCGGGGGGCACACGAGGTCGATCTGGCTGCCGAACAACCGGATATTCGGGCTAATATCCCTTTGCTTCAAGCTTTGCTGGGTATTTGGAACCATAATTTCCTCGGACACGCCACCATTGCCGTACTGCCGTACAGTCAGGCGCTATGCCGCTTTCCTGCCCATCTGCAGCAGTGCGACATGGAAAGTAACGGCAAATCAGTCACCCGGCAGGGGGCCGCAGTCGGATGGCAAACAGGGCCGGTGGTCTGGGGAGAGCCGGGCACCAACGGCCAGCACGCCTTTTATCAACTGATACATCAGGGAACTGAAGTCGTGCCGGTGGAATTCATCGGCTTTCGACATAATCAGTACGACCTCGATCTTGAGGTGGAGGGGACCAGTTCGCAACAGAAACTGGTCGCCAACATGCTGGCGCAATCATTGGCGCTGGCCCTGGGGAAAAAGGATGAAAACCCGGCCCGGTGTTTTCCGGGCAACCGGCCGAATTCGGTCCTGATGGCTGACCGCCTGACGCCCCGGACCATGGGGGCTTTGCTGGCGATCTATGAACACCGGATTGCTTTTCAGGGGTTCTGCTGGAACATTAATTCCTTTGACCAGGAGGGCGTGCAGCTGGGGAAAATCTTGGCGTCACGCCTATTGCGTCTCCTTGCCGGGGGGGCGGGGCAACCTGAGGAGGGCGGCGTCGAGGAAATCCTTCTGCGACAGGCGAAGATATTATAAGCGACAGGTGGTCGTGCCGATCTGTTTTTCTGGCGCGACAATGGCTTATGATTTTTTATTGACAAAGACTTTACGGACGTTTATGCTCCCTCTCTGAATGAGCATTCAATATGGTGATGTGCGTTCTTGCCTGTATTGACGTGCATTTTTCGTTAGGCCGCTTTAAACGACTGGTAATTTTTTTAAACCACATAATCTCTAGGAGGAACACTGATGGCAAAGCATGAAACGCCTCTATTGGACGAACTGGAAAAAGGTCCATGGCCGAGTTTCGTCACCGACCTCAAACAGCAGGCTGCAACCAAGCCTGAGTGCTGGGACATTCTTGGCCAGCTTGAGCTTTCGTACAAAGATCGGATCACCCACTGGAAACATGGCGGTATCGTCGGTGTTTTCGGCTATGGTGGTGGTATCGTTGGTCGTTATTCGGATGTGCCGAAACAGTTTCCTGGGGTAGAGCATTTTCACACCGTCCGTATCGCTCAGCCTTCCGGTCTCTATTACTCCACGGAGAACCTTCGGGCTCTGATGAACCTGTGGGAGAAGTATGGCTCCGGCGTCACCAATTTCCATGGTTCCACCGGTGACTTGATTTTCCTCGGCACCCGCACTGAAAATCTTGAGCCCCTGTTCTGGGATCTGACCCATGACCTGAAGCAGGATCTGGGCGGTTCCGGCTCCAACCTGCGTACCCCCGCCTGCTGTCTCGGCGAATCCCGTTGCGAGTGGGCCTGCTATGATGCGCAGGAAGCGTGCAATGCCCTGACCCAGAAGTATCAGGACGAGATCCATCGCCCTGCCTTCCCCTACAAATTCAAGTTTAAATTTTCCGCCTGCCCGAACGACTGCGTTGCGGCCATTGCCCGTTCCGACTTTGCTGTTATCGGCACCTGGAAAGACAATATCCGTATCGATCAGGCCGCTGTCCAGAAATACATCGCTTGTGATGCCGCCTATCCGGCCAACGCTGGCGCCCATAAAGGCGGCAAGTGGGGCAAATTTGATATTGAGAAGGAAGTTATTGCCCTCTGCCCCACCGAGTGTATGTGGATGGAAGGCGGTGAGTTGAAGATCGACGATGCCGAGTGCACCCGCTGCATGCATTGCATCAACGTCATGCCCCGCGCGCTTCGTCCCGGCCTTGAGAAAGGCGCATCCATCTGTATCGGCGCAAAAGCTCCGATCCTTGATGGTGCCCAGTTCGCTACCCTTGTCGTCCCCTTCGTCGAAGTCAGCGCAGAGAATGACTTTGAAGGACTGGTCGATATGATCGAGAAAGTGTGGGATTGGTGGATGGAAGTTGGCAAGAATCGTGAGCGCGTTGGTGAGACCATGCAGCGCATCGGTCTGCCGAATTTCCTCAAGGCAATGGAAATCGAAGCATTGCCGCAGCATGTGAAAGAGCCGCGTTCCAACCCCTATGTCTTCTGGAGTGCAGAGGAAGTACCTGGTGGCTGGGAGCGTGACGTTGTTGAGTTCAGAAAACGCCACGCAGCCTGATAACCGTCATCGATATACTCTAACGGAACTACTTTTATAAGGAGATAATATAATGGGTTACGATCCGAAGAATCCTATGGTAGGTCGGATTACCGACTTGGGACCGCGGTATTACGGTGATTTCCTGCCGCCGGTCATCAAAGAGAATAAAGGCAAATGGCTCTATCATGAGATCCTGGAGCCCGGTGTCCTTGTCCATGTTGCCGAAACCGGTGCCAAGGTGTTTACCGTACGTTGCGGTTCTCCCCGGTTGGTCACTGTCAACTATATCCGCGATATGTGCGATATCGCTGACAAACACTGCGGCGGCTTCCTCCGTTTCACCACCCGGAACAATGTTGAGTTCATGGTGGATGCCCAGGAAAAAGTTGAGCCGCTTAAAGCGACCATCAAATCCTACGGCAACAAATTCCCGATTGGCGGGACCGGTGCTTGCGTCACCAACATCGTGCATACCCAAGGCTGGATCCATTGCCATACCCCGGCCACCGATGCTTCCGGTCCGGTTAAAGCTGTCATGGATGATCTGTTTGAGTATTTTGGTTCGATGACCCTGCCCGCGCAGGTGCGTATCGCTCTCGCCTGTTGTCTGAATATGTGCGGTGCTGTACACGCTTCTGACATCGCCATCCTCGGCATCCATCGTAAACCGCCGATGATCGACAACGATCGTATTACCGGTGTCTGCGAGATCCCGCTGGCCATTGCCTCGTGTCCGCTCGGCGCTGTTAAGCCCGCCAAGGCAACGAACTCTGCCGGCGAGGAAGTGAAATCGGTCAAGGTAAACGCCGAGCGTTGTATGTTCTGCGGTAACTGCTACACCATGTGCCCGGCGATGCCGCTGGCCGATCCAGATGGCGATGGTATTGCCATCCTGGTTGGTGGTAAGGTTTCCAACTCCAAGTCCGCACCGAAGTTCTCTAAACTGGTTGTACCGTTCCTGCCGAACACCACCCCGCGTTGGCCTGAAACCGTTGCCTGTGTTCGTCAGATTCTCGATGCCTATGCCAAAGACGCGAAGAAATACGAGCGTGTCGGCGAGTGGGCTGAGCGGATCGGTTGGGAGAAATTCTTTGAGAAGACCGGAATTCCCTTCACCGAGAAATCAATCGACGACTATCGACTGGCGTACGACACGTGGCGTACAACTACGCAATTCAAGTTCACCAGTCATACTGCCGCATACACCAAGTAACAGCAGGAAACTTATGATCGGCTCTGATTGCAGAGCCGATCATTTTTTGTGTTTTCACACACCTCCGAGGAGCGCGTTATGGCACTGAGTAAAGAAGATTTGAAGCTAGCCATTATCGAAAAAGCGAAGAAGTCCCCCAAGCCTCAGTTATATATCAAAGATTTCTATGAATGTGATGCGGATGCCAAGCCACGGGAGATTAAAAACGTGGCCAACGAACTGGTCAGGGATGGTGAACTGATGTTCTGGTCTTCCGGTTCCACCACCATGTATGCACGCCCGGATCGCATCCAGGACGAGGAGCATTAATTCCCCTGTTCCCTGTCGGGCATTTTTTATAAGCAGAGATCCTCACTGGATCTCTGCTTTTTTTTTCTTACCCCGCCTCACTTTCCAATCTGCTGTTATCTCGTGTAATGATTATTTCCTACGACCAAATAGATTCAACTAATCGGGTGGCAAAAGAATTCGCCGCGGAAGGCAGACCTTCCGGAACCGTTGTGATCGCCGCCTCGCAATCAGCCGGCAGGGGGCAATATGGCAGGAACTTCAATTCGCCCGTCGGCGGCTTATATTTTTCTCTCCTGCTTGAACCGGACATCCCCCTCGAAGCCCTGCCGCTGATTACTCTCGCCACCGGCCTTGCCTGCCGCAATGTTCTTCATCAGGCTTTCGGACTGCAGCCGCACATCAAATGGCCCAACGATATTTACCTCGGTGGCAAAAAGGTGGCAGGTATTCTTTGTGAAAATTTACTGTTCACCCACCTTGCATCACAGAAGGCCAAGGTCATCATCGGGGTCGGATTGAACGTCAATAACCGCATTCAAGATTTTGCTGTTGAGATACAATCAATCATAACGACCGTTTTTGAGCACCTACTGGAACCTGTTGAATTAGAGCCACTTCTTGAACATGTAGTACAAGCTATTACAGCACACGTCACCCGGCTTAAGTTCGACCGGCAGCGCTTGCTCGCCGAATGGCAGTTGTATGATTTTCTCTTGGACAAACCAGTCGTTTATGCGAGTGAGGCCTTAACTATCAATGGCATCGGCAGAGGGATTTCAGCGCAGGGATTATACCGGGTCCTCGATGACACCGGAGTAGAGCATGAATTAATTGGTGGCCAAATTCGTCCACATTCATGATGGATATGCTGTACGCTATAGCCGCCAGCAAGGTGTCCGCAAAGATGTTCTCTCGCATTGAGATTACCCAACTATTTCGTACAATTTAGCCGCCTATTAGTGGTCATGCGCTATGGAAAATACACTTTTTTCAGCTCTGGAGGTGTTTGAAGACTCCCATCATTGTTTTCAGCGACAAATTCGCCAAAAAGCAGTGGCAGAGTTGCCTCCAGGTGATGTCCTTATTCAGGTCAGGTATTCTTCCCTTAATTACAAGGATGCACTTTCTGCCAGCGGAAACCGAGGGGTAACAAAAAAGTATCCACACACTCCTGGTGTCGATGCGGCCGGCGTCGTCGTTCACTCCGTTGATCCTATTTGGCAGGTCGGCGATGAAGTTATCTGTACCGGTTATGATTTAGGCATGAATACTTCCGGTGGTTTTGGCCAATATATCCGGGTTCCCGGGGCTTGGGTTGTCCGTAAGCCTCAAAGTCTTTCGCTTCTCGAAAGCATGCAGCTTGGGACGGCTGGATTCACAGCCGCACAGTGTGTTTTGCAGCTGGAGCATAATGCCATCACCCCTGACAAGGGTCCTATTCTGGTGACCGGTGCAACTGGAGGTGTCGGGACAATCGCCATCCTGCTTTTGCATAAACTTGGATATGAGGTGGTTGCGCTCACCGGTAAGGCATCGGCACACGGGTATTTAATGTCCTTAGGCGCCACAGCCATACTTGACCGCCAAGAGCTGTTATCGGGTCGAGAGAAGCACCTGCTGCCCGTACGTTGGGCTGGGGCCATTGACACCGTCGGCGGTGACATCTTGGCTGCTGCCATCAAGAGCACTGGGTTTGATGGTGTCGTGGCTAGCTGCGGCAATGCAGCTTCATGGAATCTCCCCCTGACAGTTTATCCCTTTATTCTCCGCGGCGTGCATCTGGTCGGCATCTATTCTGCCAATTGTGTCATGGCAAAGCGCATGCTTATCTGGGAGAAATTGGCTTGTGAATGGAAAATGATGGCTTTGCCCCGGGTCTGTCGCATCATTCAATTAGGGCAGTTGGATGCTGAAATTCGAGCTATGCTGGCTGGACAAAGCAAGGGACGATGTGTTGTTGATATGGAGGAAACAGCGTGAGCATTACATTAGCCAAAGAGGTGCTTTCAATTGAAGCCGAAGGAATTCTCGCGGTTCGCGATAATTTGGGCAAGGAGTTTGAGCAGGCTGTTGATATTATCATGGCCTGCCCGAGTCGACTTGTGGTGACCGGAATCGGAAAATCGGGACTGGTCGGGCAAAAAATTTCTGCAACCCTGAACTCGACGGGCACACCGTCTGTTTTCCTTCATCCGGTTGAGGCCGTGCATGGCGATCTCGGCATGATTGCCCCCACCGATGTGGTGCTCGCCATCTCCTATTCCGGCGAAACGTCGGAGTTGAACAGACTCTTAAGCAGTCTCAAGGAACGGAATATTCCCATAATCGCCTTATGCCGCGACAACCAATCCAATCTTGGTCAGCATGCTGTGGTGACCTTGAATGTTGCGGTTCCACGAGAAGCCTGCCCGTTAGGTTTGGCGCCGACGGCCTCAACAACAGCCACGCTCGCCATGGGCGATGCCTTGGCTGTAGCGCTCTTGAACAGAAAGCAATTCCGGGCCGAGGATTTCCGGCGGAATCATCCTGGCGGCAGTTTAGGTGAGAGGCTCAAGGTTGCCGTGCGGGAGGTGATGCTGACTGCCGGGAAGGTTCCTGTCATCAATAGTGATGCCACGTTAACAGCGGCTGTCATTGAGCTTAATGCAAAGAATCTTGGAGCTGTCTTTATTAAGGACGGTATGGGAATGTTGCTTGGTATAATCACCGATGGTGATATCAGGCGCATGCTGTCATCGGGAAAAAATTTACAGGACATTTCTTTGCAGGAAGGGATGAAACGAAATCCGGTGGCGATTTCAAGTTTCCTGATGGCCGCTGATGCCCTGAGTATTATGCAGCAGCTTGAAATCACTGTCCTCGCGGTCGTTGACGACCAGGGGCGACTTGAAGGAATTCTTCATCTGCACGATCTCTTGGGGAAAGGAGAGTTCAGGTTCATGATCTAGGGCGTGTCCCCCCCTTTATTGATGAAGAATATTTTCGTTATCTAGTCGTTATAGGTGGACCACTTTCCCGTGCTGGTGTCGAGCTGGTAATTCAACTCCAGCTTTGACGAGCTACCTTGGCTCCGTTCGAGGCAGGTAAGGGTGTAAATCATCTTGTTGCCGACTTTTTTCATGAAGACGGCTTTGGGCTGCATGAGTTTTGACCCCTTGAAGGTCGGGTAGTTGGCACGAAAAATTTCCTCGAAATGTTCTTCCAGCCACGTGATTTTTTCATTTTGGGCTACCAAATCCTGTTGTTTTTCTATCCTTTCGTTAATCTTTTGCAGCACAGTTTTGACTGCTGGGTCGGTTTGGTGGTTGCTTGATTTGATGAGCCGCTGGATTTCTTTACAGTGAGTCAGCACAGCGGCCGTGTCTGCCTTGCTTTCAGCCACCAATACGAGGTCTTGGATTTGCGCAATTTTGACCATCAACAGGGTCTTTTCAATCTTGCCGAGAGACTCACCGAGCATGTTCTCTGCTGAATCCGGTTCGCTCGCCAACAGGTTGAGGGCGTTCTGATATTCCTCAATGGCCTGGCCCCAGTTTTTTTGTTGGTAGGCCTCCCGCCCGTTGGACAGCATCAGATACAAACGGGAGTTAACAAGCAACCGATGCAGGTCCTGACGTTCCTTCTCGGTGACTACGTTGGGATTAACGTTGATCGCCTGTTGCGCCTGCTCGAGATACTTGATTGTCTCCCTCCATTGAGATTGGGTAAAGGCTTTTTTTGACTGATCAAGTTCATGGCGGAAGCTGGCAGCGGTCATCCGATGGGTGATATCACTTGCAGTTCCGAGATTTTTTATGTTTCCGGATAAAGTAAGGGCCTTCCGGTAGGCGACCGCCGCTCCGTCCCAATTCTTATCCTGTTCAGCCCGCTCGGCAACGGACAGGGTATACCGCAAATCCAGGGACTGGATTATTTCATTGATGACGGCCTGTTGCTTGCCCAAGTTGTGGTCAATAGCAAATTTCAGTGCCTGGCGGTAAAGAGTGAGTGATTCGACTATTTTGTTTTGTCCAGCGAGAAACTGCGCCTGATCTGTGAGTACGGTCAGTTCCTCTTGTGCCAACGCCATACCTGTCGGGATATATTCACCCTGATACAGCACCCGCCCCTTGAGACCCTCCTGTAAAGCGGTGGAGGTTATCAGGGTGTTGATCTCCTTCTCCTGGGTAGTTTTGCGGAACCGGAGAATAGACAATTGCGACAGGACAGATTTGGCTTCTTCCAAAGTTTCCAGGGCGCTGTCGAACTGTTTTTTATCAATAAGCAACTGACCTTTCAGTAGGCTGGCCTGCGATTGACCGAGGGTGTTTTGATCCTTGAAATAAAGGGATATAGAGCCGATGGCAATACCCAGGACCAGAATGACTATCAGGATTGGTTTGAAGGGAAGAGCACTCCCAAAGGTCCGCGACCCAGAATGGATTATTGGGGGCGGGGAGGGCGGTGCCTCTTTCGTCTCCGGCGTTTTTTCAGCTCGTTTTTCTTTCTTAGGAGAAATGCCTACCGATTGCGACAGTTGATACGATTGCTCAATCCTGGTGCGCAGTGACTCAGCCCCGGGAGCGTCGGCGGCAATCGCCAACAGATTGTCAGTCACCTCTAACGCTTCGTCAAACTTGCTCATATCCTCCAATTGTTCAGCCAATTTAAACAGTTGGTCGGTTTTACGAAGCACCTTGCCAACATTCTGTTGGAGATCATCCCGGTCCGGGAAAACGGTGTTGTCAGGCAAATCTGAAAGCAATTTGTTGGCGGCGAAGATTTTGTTTTCCGCCACGAGATCACGGATATGTTGGATATCTCTGGCATCAGCCGGTTTTTCGGGCGAAAGAAAATCATCATTTTCAAGCCCTAGCGAGGCGAAGGTGTCGTCAACCAGAGAATCACCAGCCATATCTGTTTCTTCAATGTCCGCGACGTTGATCGAGTCCAAGGGCAATTGTTTTTGCTGGCGCGTGTACCAATCCGCAGCCTCTTGATTGAATGGATCCTGAAGATTATAGACGTTGCCGCAGATCATTTCGCCAATATGGAGCACAAGATCGGGCAGGGAGGGGTTTTGTTGCCAGCGATCGGCGAGGCGGATGGCAGCCGGATCGATATCCGGGTGAAAGATCGGGGTCAGGGGTTTAGCGATCGGTGCAAAATGGGGGTAGCCGAAGGGGAGACTGATGCGCACCCGATGGTTTTGCCCAATGGCAATGGTGGCGTCCTCCTCCTTGATATAGCCGCGCAGCCTATATTCAATTTCGTAATTATCTGGTGGTTGCCCCTCAGTTTTAACGATGGATATATTTGGATATAATTCAAGGAGATCTTTGAGTTGTTCGTAATCTTCAGCAATCTGCTGTGAGCCCATGGCCATAAAAATAACCTGTGTTGTCGACCTGTTACATGACGTCCCCGGTCGGTTTTTCGAAATGAGATGATAGAACCGGCGACAAATGCTGTCCGGGATTGGTTACAGCAGCCACTTTTGTTGAGGATTGTATAGCATTTAGCAGGTGGAAACAAGTGAGCTTTACATGGCCATCGAAAAAGATAAAGAGCCGCATCTCAAGAAGATTCGATTGAGTGGGGCACGATTCGCGTGTACACTAATATCACATCCTGAAACAATTACTATACAGAGGTTGATGAACACCTTTAACGCCGCTTTTGAGATTATAAACGTCAGGAATTGTCCGTTCTATGTCCAGGACGAGTGCTTTCTCTTGACCGATAAGGCGGCTGAGCTACCATTGGGTCGTTCTTCCTGCCTTATTTTGGTGCGGGAGTTGACCGGACTCCTGTTTGCGCTCATGCCGCATGCGGCCAACCATTTTGCCGAGCAACGAAATTCGGTATTCACCTGCGGTGGTTGCAACGGGTTGATCAAATTCAAACTGACGGATAAGCCAGTAGCAGGCAATGCCGGTAAAAGTGCCGCCGCGCTCAAGGAAAACACTGAATCGGTGATGAGCGGCCAGATCGAGGCGATTGTCCCGGCAGAACTGTTGCAGGTTTTTCACATGCATCAGAAAACTGGACGGCTGATTCTGGAGTTTGAAAACGGGTCAGCCCGGGTTACCTTCAGAGAAGGCGGCCTCCTGGCTGCACGATACGAAGATTTTGACAATCAGGAGGCGATCTACGCCATGCTGGCTCAAAAAAAGGGCACCTTCCATTTTATTCCCGGTTTGCCGGATGCGTTGATGAAGACGCGGGAAATCGGCGATTTCATGATGATCCTTATGGAAGGGCTGCGCCGCCTCGACGAAGACGAATAATTACCCCACCCCCCGGTAGTCAGCCAAGCCATTTCCCTGGAAAGGAGACAGTTTGACTATGCTCATGAAATCATCCACATGATAGCGGGCCTCGAGCGTTTTATTCTTGAACGCAATCAGGTCAACCCCGACACCGGCACAGTGTTCCTGATCAATCACTGAATCTCCGATATAGATGGTTTCTTCCGGCCGAACCTGGAAACGCTCAAGGATCATCTCCAAGCCATCTGGCGCCGGTTTGGGGCGCGGGGCGACGAGGGCGGTAACCACCATGTCAAACCAGGGGCGGAGGGCAAAGGTGTCAAGGATGGTCTCCATGGTATCGGTGCGGTTAGTGGATATCGCGGTGCGATACCGGGGTTTGATCACTTCTAGAAACGCAATCAGGTCAGGCTCCATCGACATATAGCGCAGATAGGGGGTGTAATCGAGATTGCGGCGGTAAACATTGACCGCATCCGGCGCAACCCGAGGGTGGTTGCGAAAGATATGAGCAACCGAGTTGTTGACGTTATGAATGTGGACGTAATTGAGCTCATCCTCGTTCATCGGCGGGCATGAAAAAGCCTGGAGAAGGTCGTTGTAGTACATCCGGTTCGATTCCCGGGAACTGAACATGACACCGTCACAATCAAAAACGACAAGTTTGAGCATTGGGTAAGAGGGAGGTTGTGGGTTTCACGGCAGTATGCCGCTGGTTTCCTTGGTGAGTTGGTCGAAAAAAGTTTGCATGAACGCATGTCGTTGTGCGGCAATTTCCCGCCCCACGGGGGTGAGCATCTGGTTGCGGACCCTCGACATTTTGACTCGGAACTCCCGGTAGGCGGTATCTTCGAGCGAATAAGGGGATGTGCCGGTGGGATCCTGGTCAGGGTTGTGGAGCCGGGCACCGATCTGGCCGGCAAAGAGAAAAGCCCGGCCAATACCGATGGCCCCGATGGAATCGAGTTTGTCGGCATCGTAGAGAATTTCAGCCTCCAGCGTGGCGGGAAGTATGCCGCCACGGTAGCGGTGGGCATGAATGCAGTGGCAAATCGCCTCAATTTCAGATTCCAGATATCCCAACTCGCGCAGCAAGGGCGCCGCCATTTCCGCTCCCCGCTGAGCATGGCAAACCCTTCCCCGGCTCAGACTCTCTTCTTTGCGGCCAATATCATGGAGAAGGGCAGCGGGTGCGAGAACCGTTAACCGGGCGTGCATTTGCAGCCCCATGGTCATGGCGTTATGGAGGACCCGTTCGCTGTGATCAGGGCCATGCGATCCGCCTTCGGTCACACAGAAGGAATGGCTGATCTCTTTGAGCCGCTCCAGGAGTTCGGTTGCGATGGGTTGGGGGGCGGGCATCGGCAGGGTTGGTATCGTTTTTTTAGCTCACTCGCCGAAAAATTCCTGCAGCAGCCAGCGTATCCCGAGGCGCAGCAGTTCTTCATCGTCACCGGCCAACCCTTTCAACTGCGCTGGAGTCAGGGGTCGATGCTGGGTAATGCGGCCATCTCCCATCTGTCGTCGGAACTGATCCAGGTCATAGAGGGCCAGTATGTATTGGTCGAGTTGCTGCCGCGAGGGCCGGAATGTCCGGTTTTGGATGTTCGGATGCTGCAGCAGCGGTAGGAGGGCATCGTTAAAACGATTGTAGACCTCCAACCCTTGGTCGCACAGATACGCCCGCACCGTCTGCGGGCATGCCTCTGCAAATCCAAGGCAATGCGGTTCCCGCAAGAGAATATGCGATTCGGTCGTGGCATCGTTGTCACCTCTTCTTGCAACCCCCCTGCCCAGCGGATAGGCCCGGCAGCTTCCAGGTCGGTCGGCATATACGGAGCAGCCTTTGCCATCGACAAAAACACAGGAGGCCCGGCCATCGTCCACCATGGTCAGGTAGCAGGTGGGGAGCATTTGCTCTTCGTCCCATTCGACGATCACATACTGCGCAAGAAATTGGCCGGAAGTGAGATGCAGATGCTGTTTCAACCGGAGAACATCATACGGCGTCAGGGTCAGGTCGAGTTCCCGGCAGCATTCGGTGAAACAGGGGACAGCCGGATGACAGGCAAATTCAAAAGGCTGATCTGCGGCTATCTGCCGGAAATTATCAGGCATTGGCGCGTCGGTCACTGCTAGGCCCTCCACTTGATGGCCAGGAGTGGGCTGGCAACAAAAATGGAAGAGTATGTACCCACTATCAGGCCGATGAGCAGGGCGAAGGAAAAGTCATGGATAGCAGATCCGCCAAAGAAAAAGAGTGCTGCGACCGTAAAAAAAACGGTGAGTACGGTTATAATCGAGCGGGCTAATACCTGATTAGTGGAGTTATTGATAATATCGTATAGATTGAAGGATTCGTCTTTCTGCATATTTTCCCGGATACGATCAAAGATGACGACCGTATCGTTCAGCGAGTAACCCGCTAGGGTGAGCAAGGCGGTGATAATCAGCAAAGTCATCTCCTTGTCGAGCAGCCAGAAGATGCCAAGCACAGCCAGAACATCGTGGAAGGTTGCCACTGCCGCTGCCAGGCCGAATCTGAAGTCGAAACGAAGTGCCAGGTACAGCATAACCCCGAACATGGAAATGATGATCGATATGATCGCTTTATCGCGAAGATCCGCAGAGGTTGAAGACCCAATCTCCGATTTACTTTCCAAGGAAAACTTTTGGTCGGTTTGCTCCTTGTGGAGCACTGAGGTAATCTGCTCATCCAGATTGCCAACTTTTTCTTCAGATTTCTTGATTTTGATAATGAGTCGATTTTCACCGGTCACCTCTTGGAGTTCGACCCCAGGGTGTCCATTGTTATGCAATGCGGTACGAACCTCATCAAGGGAGAACGGTTTCTCCGCCTTATACTGGAGCAGCGCACCTCCGGAGAAATCGACCCCCATGTTGGCATGCCCCCGTAAAATCTGGACAAAAGCTACAGTGCCGAGAATTGCAAAGCATGCGGAAACAGCAAAAGCTAATTTCCTGACCCGCATGAAATCGAAATTCGATTTGTTGACAAAGTGGAAAAAATTAAGCTTTTTCAGCTTTTTATAACTGAAAAGGACGTCATAAACGATCGGGCAGCAGAACAAAACGGTAAAGAGATTTATCATCAGGCCTAAGGAAAGGGTGATGGCAAAACCTTTAATGGGACCGGTGCCGAAAAGGAACAGGGCCAGCGCCGTTATCAAGGTGGCTACATGGCCATCGACGATACTCCAAAAGGCCCGGCTGAAACCGGCGTCAACACCGGCTCGTAACGATTTGCCGAGGGCAAACTCGTCACGCATCCGTTCATACACCAGAACGTTGGCATCCACCGCCATGCCGATGGAAAGAATGATACCGGCAATACCGGGGAGAGTCAGGGTCGCGCCAAAGAGGGCCAGGCCGACGAAAAGCAGGAGTATATTCAGCACCATGGCCGCATTGGCGATGACACCGGAAAGTCGGTAGTAAATAGCCATGAAAATGACAACCATCAAGGTGCCGAACAGGCCGGAATAAATGCCTTTATTGATGGAATCTTGGCCAAGACTGGCGCCGACCGTGAGGTTCTGGACGATATCGACTGGCGCCGGTAGAGCGCCGACTCGGAGTACGATGGCCAGGTCGGTAGCTTCGTTATGGGTAAAACTGCCGGAAATCTGGGCACTGCCGCCGAGTATTTTCTCCCTGATTACCGGCGCCGAACGGACGGTTTCGTCTAGGACGATAGCCAGCCGTTTGCCGACGTTTTTCTCGGTGATTGTGGCAAACACTTGGCCGCCCCGCGAGGTTAGGTCAAGGCTGACATAGGGTTCGTTGAAGTTGCCGCCGATGCGAACCTGAGCGTTTTTCACCATTTCGCCGGTCATCAGAACCGGACTGTTCAAGAGGATGGGCACCCTGGATTCTTTTTTGGTTTTATTGTCGACCACCCTTTCGAAATAGATCTCGGTTCCCTGGGGGAGCCGGTTCTGCAGCGCCAGGTTCAGTTGTTTTCTGCTCTCACCCTCATGCCACTGACCTGTCTTGATGACCTCGCTGATCAACTGCGGCAGATTGATTCCGGGCGCCTCAGCTACCATTTTAAACTCGAGTTGCGCCGTCTGGCCGATGAGTGCCATAGCCCGCTGCGGATCCTTGACCCCAGGAAGCTGGACGACAATCTGGTTCTCTCCCTGGCGCAGAACGATCGGCTCGGCTACGCCGAATTGATCGATTCGGTTGCGGATGATTTCAAGAGATTGATTGACCGCATTTTTCTTGATAAAATCGATTTCATCACTCTTGAGTTGCAGGGTGATGCGGGGAAACGTACCGGCTTCTGCCTGGACCTGACTGTCGAGGTTCGGAAATTGTTCCTTCAGGATCTGTTTGACGGTCTCGATGGCGCCGGTGTTGGGCAGGGTGAACAGGATAGTACTGGGATTGGCTGATTCCATCCGGACCGCATTGATATTCTTCTCAGCCAGTGCCGATTTGAAATCTGAAGCCGAAAGATCCAGAGAATTCTCCGCCGCTTTTTTCAGGTCGACCTGAAGAACGATGTGCATACCGCCCTGAAGGTCCAAGCCTAATTTCAACCCTGCGGGGGCAAGATGTTTTTTCCACCAGTCCGGCAGGTTAGGATCCAGGGAAGGTGCAAGGACAAGTCCGGAAAAGAAAAGCAGAAAGAGCACAAGCCCAATTTTTATCTTTAACGTGGAATTCATTGACAAAGTACCTGTAACTGGGTGAGAGAGGAGATGTTCCGTTTGCGTTAAAACGGCAGATTATACGTCTATACAACGCTTTCTGCAATGCCGCGATCGATCTTTTACGGGAAAAAAGGTCAGCTTTGCTGGCGAAAGGAATGCGGGCGGAAGGTAAAAGGAGTCGATAGGGTGTTCAGCTTTTCCGGTTTATGGCTGCCGCCATACAAGCAGCCCCAAAGCCGTTGTCGATATTGACCACAGCCAGCCCGGGCGAGCAACTGTTGAGCATGCCGAGCAGGGCGGAATAGCCGCCAGCGCCAACACCATAACCGATGCTGGTCGGGACGCCGATGACCGGCGCACCGGTTAGACCGGCAACCACCGAGGGCAGGGCGCCTTCCATGCCGGCCGCGACAATAATTACTCGGCCCTGCTGGAGCAGGGCCGAGTGGGCAAGGATGCGATGGATGCCTGCAACTCCGGCGTCGTAGATGGTGACCACGCAATGTCCGAACTGCAGCAGGGTGATGCGGGCCTCTTCCGCCACCGGCAAATCGGAAGTGCCGGCGGTGACGATGACCACGGTCCCGTGACCTTGGTCAGTCGGGATGTGATGATCATTACCGGTCAGAATACGTGCCGTCGGATGATAGGTCAAGTCGGGCAGGTGGGCAAGGACAGCCGCGGCTTTCTCCGGTGTAACCCGTGTGGCCAAAACAACCGACGGGGTTCGCAGCATGGCTGTGAGGATCTCAACAAGCTGGGCAACGGTTTTATTTTCGCCGAATATCGCCTCGGGCAGTCCAGTCCGGATGGGTCGATGGTGGTCAATCCGGGCCGACTCCAGAACTTCCACTGGCCATCGACGGAGTTGGTCAAGAGCCTGGCTGACATCCAACGTGCCGGTTTGGACCTGCTGCAAGAGTGCTGACAACGATTGTTCATTCATGAAAAGGCGGTCCTCCAAGGTTGGCTGGTGACTCTACCATGGCGAAAACAGCACGTAAACAGTTTACGCTGTCCGCCTATTCTGTTAGATTGCCGCCAAATTTTATCCCAAAGGAGCTGCCCGAGGCAGAAGGAGAACATTCCATGGCCAACGATAAACTTCCCCCTTTTCTTCAGGCGCTGCTGAGGCCGGAGCGTTACGACCATCCGGCACCCGACCTTAAGCTGGTGCAGACGCATATTTCGTCGGTGATTCTGGCCGGCGATTTCGTCTATAAATTCAAAAAACCGGTGAACTTCGGGTTTCTCGATTTTTCCGATCTGGAAAAGCGGCACACCTACTGCGAGCAGGAATTACTGCTCAATCGCAGGCTCTGCCCTGATATTTACCTCGGCCTGGTCGAGGTCACCGCCGAACCGGATGGCGGCTATGTCTTGAATGGGAAGGGGGTAGTTGTGGAGTACGGGGTCAAGATGGCGAGAATGCCGGAAGAGCGGATGATGCCCCATCTCATCCGTTCGGGTGAAATGAGTGCGGCGCATGTGGATGCCCTGGTAAACGTTCTGGCTGGTTTTTACCAGCGGGCTGATGGCGGTGCTGAAATCACCCGATTCGGCACAGCCTCCGCCGTCGGCGTCAATGTCCTGGAAAATTTCGATCAGACGCGAGGCTCTATTGGCCAGGGTGCCTTGAGTCAGGAGCAGTTTGATTGTATATCGTCATCCGCCCGGGCTTTTCTCGGTAGGGAGGCCTTGTTTCAGCAGCGGATCGATGGCGGGTATATCCGTGACTGCCATGGAGATCTCTATTCCGCCAATATCTGTCTGGCAGATAAAGTCTATATCTACGACTGCATCGAATTCAATCAGCGCTTCCGTTATTGCGATGTGGCCAGCGATGTTGCCTTTTTAGCCATGGACCTTGATTTTTATGGGCTGGATCATTTGGCTCGCCGATTCATCGACCATTTCGTGCAAGCAACCGCAGACCCTGGGCTGATGGAGATGTTGGATTTTTACAAATGCTATCGAGCCTATGTTCGCGGTAAAATAAGTCTGTTTACCGCTGCTGATCCGGCAGTCGATTCGGCGGTGAAAACCGCCAGCATCGAGAATGCCGCCCGGTATTTTCGTTTGGCCCAGCGTTATGCCGTCATATGAAGCGGGCGCCGAGCGGTCGCCAGGCAGGAAAACCATCGCAGTCTTTTTCGGGATGACGGCTTCGGGTAAATCGACCATTGGAAAGGCCTGGGCCGGCCAATGCCATGCGGCCTATTACAACACCGACCGGGTCCGTAAAGAACTGGCAGGTTTGCAGGCCTCTGATAAACGTCCAGATGGAGTCGGGCGCGGGATTTATACCTCGGCGTTCACCGAGAAGACTTACCGGGCCATGCTGAATCATGCCAGGGCAGATTTTGTCCTGGGGGCGAAGCTGATAGTGCTCGACGGTTCTTTCAGCAGGCGGGCTGACCGGGAACAGGTCCGGTCCATGGCGGCTGAGATCGGGGCGCAATGCGTATTCATCTTCTGCACCTGTCCGGAGAATGAGGTGCGGCAAAGGCTTGAGCTGCGAGCTCAAGATCCGGAAGCCGTTTCTGATGGTCGCTGGGAGATCTATCTGTACCAGAAGCAAACCTTCGAGATGCCGGATGCAAGGTTTGAAGACGATTGCATCCAGCTGAACACGGACCAACCTGTTGAGGCGCTGATGGCATGGCTGGCGGCGCAACCTTATTTTCAAGGTTAAGCCACCCGTCCAATTTTTCGAATTCCTTCGCGGCTATTTCGAGCCGGTATCGGTCTGTTGGCTCGCACCGGTTTTCGGGGTTTCAACCGGTTTTTCTTCGGGCATGGCCGTTTCTTTTCTATCAGAAGGCGATTTGGTCATGAAATCCGGCAACCACCGATTCATGCCCCAGGTTGGCGGATTTCCGGCCTCCAGAAGGTCGAGCAACGCTTTTTCCTTCGGGGCAATGTTTGAGTCGGGATACCTGGCCAGAGAATATTTTAATCGGTGCTTGGCCTCGTTGTACCGGCCTGTCCGTACATAAAAGACGGCGACAAGGTATTCGTGCTCGATGAGAAATTCTTTGGATTCCTTGATCCTTGTCTTTGCTTCCTTGGTGTAGGGCGACTGGGGGTAGGCGTTAATCAGGCGGGTGAAGGCTTTGATCGCCTCCTGGGGGCCGGAAATATCCCGGTCGATCCGATCGGTGCGAAGGTAGTCGCACATACCGATTTGAAACATAACGTAGGGTGTGGCCTCGTTGGTGGGATGACGCTCTTCGAACGCCTTATAGAGAACCTTGGCCTCGACATACTGTTTGTTGTAATAGTGAGCGTCGGCGGATTTCAGCTCTGCAAGCATGGCCTGGGCGCTGAAGGGATGTTCGTCGAGGATGATTTTAAAACTTTTGATGGCATCGCCATAGTTGCCGACGTTATAGGCATCCATGCCTTGGACAATCAGGGTTTCGGGAGGTTGCGATTTTGGGTCTTCGTCTTCGCCGAAGCCGATGCTGCTGAACATACCTTTGAAGGTCGAGCAGCCCGCCATGGTGGCGGTGATCAACACAAAAAAAACCAGCAATAGACACTTGCAACCATCAAGGGACAACGTGTTCCGGGAGTTGGGCATGGGAGGGGTCCTATTCGCTGCAGTTGAGGGGTTGATCCGGCGCTTGGTTGCCAAGGTAATACTCGGCGGACAGTTCGGCGACAGCACCTTCTCCGGCGGCATTGATAATCTGGCGGGATCGTTTGCTGCGGATGTCGCCGGCGGCATAGACACCGGGGATGGATGTGGCCATTTCATCATCGGTGATGATAAATCCGCCGTCGTCAGTGCGTAGTTGATCCAGGGGCAGAATGTCGGTGTTGGGGACAATGCCGGTGAAAATGAAAATGCCGGTTACTTTCAGGGTTGATTCGTCACCGTTGTGGTGTTTAAGCAGGAGTTCTTCGACGCCGCTCTTGCCGCCCTTGATCTCGAGCACCTGGGTGTTCCAGAGAAAATCGATTTTCTGATTGCAGAAGGCTTTTTCCTGGAGAATTTTGGTGGCACGCAATTCGCCGCGGCGATGAATGACGGTGACTTTCATGGCGAATTTGGTCAGATGCAGGGCATCCTGGATGGCAGTGTTGCCGCCACCGACAACGGCGATTTCCTGGTTGCGGTAAAAGGGGCCGTCGCAGGTGGCGCAGTAGGAAACTCCTCTACCCGAGAGTTCATACTCGCCCGGAATGTCGAGTTTTCGCGGCTTGGCTCCGGTGCAGAGGATAATGGTCTTGGCGGTGAGGGTTTCCCCGTTCTCCAGGGTGACAGACTTGACGTCACCAGTCAGATGCAACTTGGCGATGGACGCAAATTTTTTTTCCAGGCCAAAACGATCGGCATGGGCGGTCATCTTGTCCATTAAATCAAAGCCTGACACGCCTTCAACAAAGCCTGGATAGTTATCGACCCAGTCGGTCACCAACACCTGCCCACCGGTGGCACCTTTTTCAATGAGCAGAACTTTGAGGCGCCCGCGGGCAGCATACAATCCGGCAGTCAGTCCAGCCGGTCCGCCGCCGACGATGATCAGTTGATACTGTGCCTGTTGCATGACGCTGCCACCCAAAAAAGAAGGCACGGCCCTTTGCTCTGCGCAAAAAAACCGTGCCGGAAAAGAAAGCTGTCAGATGGCTTTTTTGATGAGATCCTGTAACTGCGACTTGCCCACAGCGCCAGTGATCTGGTCGACAACCTCGCCGCCCTTGAAGAGGATGAGGGTAGGAATTGCCCTGATGCCAAATTTTCCAGGGGTGGCAGGGTTATCGTCCACATTCATCTTGGCGATGAGCACCTTGCCGTCGAATTCCGTAGCCAACTCATCAATAACCGGTCCAATAGCCTTGCAGGGTCCGCACCATGGGGCCCAGAAATCGACCAGGCAGGGAAGAGAATTGCCGATCACCTTGCTTTCGAATTCACTGTCTGAAATATGAAATACTTTGTCACTTGCCATCTCGGTGTTCTCCTTTTGGATAGCTGTCTAAATAAAATATGAATAAAAAAAGAATGAATTTTCGATGGTTATGTAATGGCAGATTACATCGACTGCCATTCTACCTTGCACGTCCGATGGTGACAAGAAAAAATTGACATTATGAGGCGGCTGTCATCTCAGGTTGCCCATCATTTTTTTTGGTTTTGACTTTAGAAAAAAACCCATGCTATAAAGAACAGTCATTTTCGCAACAACTCCGCATTCCACTGCAACGCACACCAGAGAGCCCGATGAAGACGGATCGATCAGCACAACTGTTTACCCAGGCGAAAACACTTATTCCCGGTGGCGTCAATTCACCGGTCAGGGCTTGCCGTTCCGTTGGCTGTGATCCGTTGTTTGTGCGGAAGGCTTCGGGATGCATGATCACCGATGTCGACGGCAATGAGTTCATTGACATGGTAAGTTCCTGGGGACCAATGATTCTCGGACATGCGCATCCGGAGGTGGTCGAGGCGATTCGCCGGACAGCAATGGATGGGACAAGTTTCGGCGCTCCGTCTCCCCTCGAAGTGGAGTTGGCGGCACGGGTCTGCGAGGCGGTGCCCTCGATCGAGCTGGTTCGATTCGTCAACTCAGGCACCGAGGCAACCATGAGCGCGATCCGGTTGGCCCGTGGTTATACCGGGCGCAAGGTGGTGGTGAAGTTCGACGGCTGTTACCACGGTCATGCGGATTCCTTCCTGGTAAAGGCGGGCTCAGGTGTTATTACTCTTGGGATACCTGGGAGCCCAGGAGTTCCTGATGACATCGTCAAAAATACTTTGTCGATTCCCTACAACAACGTGGAGGTACTTGAGCAGACCTTGCGTGATGCTTCCCTTGATATAGCCTGCGTCATTGTGGAGCCGGTGGCCGGTAATATGGGCGTGGTTGTGCCGAAGCGGGATTTTCTCCTTAAGTTACGTGCACTGACACGTGAACTTGGAGTTGTGTTGATCTTTGATGAAGTCATTACCGGGTTTCGCCTGGCTCTTGGGGGGGCGCAAGAGCGTTTCGGTATTCAGCCGGACTTGACCTGTCTTGGCAAGATCATCGGGGGTGGTTTGCCTGTCGGGGCTTACGGAGGTCGGCGTGAGATCATGGAGTTGATCGCGCCCGACGGTCCAGTCTATCAGGCCGGGACCCTTTCCGGAAATCCACTGGCCATGGCGGCGGGGCTGGCCATGCTCGAGGTCGTCAAACGCCCAGGATTTTATGCCGACTTGGAAAAGAAGAGCGCTTGGTTTGGTGCTGAAATGGAGAAAATCGTGGACGCTTCCCCCGTGCCAGCGGTTCTTAACCGCATCGGTTCGATGATGACCTGTTTTTTCACGTCGGATCCGGTCACGGATTTTACTTCCGCCCTGCGTGCCGATACCGCTGTCTATGGACAACACTACCGGCAGATGCTTGCCGGAGGTGTTTGGTTGGCGCCATCCCAGTTTGAGGCAGCCTTTTTATCAGTTGCCCATGATCGCGAGCACTTAGAAAAAGTGCTGACTATGACTGAATCGTCATTCAAAAAACTGATAGATTAATTAAAAAATTATTGCGTTTGCCGGTTGCGCATGCTACCTGTAGCATCGATTGTCGCGTCCGGTAGGCGACCGCGAGGGAAGCTATGTCGGAAGACCGCAGGGAAATGTTCAGGCAGTTGGCGGTCTACAGCCAGGCAGGTATGTCTTTTGTCTTTTCCATCCTCATTGGATTCGGCATGGGCTGGGCGCTTGACAATAAGGTTTTTGACGGAAAAACAGCTCCGTATCTAACTTTTATTTTTTTGGCGTTCGGTATCTTGGCCGGATTTAAAGGGCTCTGGGAGTTGACCCGGAAAATAAAATAGAAAATGATTGAGCAAGGTGCAACAGCGGGCGTCCGGGCCAATGAGAACAACGCATCCATGGTTCGACAAGTGATAGTTTTCAGCCTGTTTTTGCTGGGTGTGCTTGTTGCCGGCAG
The DNA here is from genome assembly GCA_963733595.1 of uncultured delta proteobacterium. Lineage (GTDB taxonomy): Bacteria > Desulfobacterota > Desulfobulbia > Desulfobulbales > Desulfobulbaceae > Desulfobulbus. The sequence goes on from CAVTDN010000012.1 coordinate 180,670, forward strand.
TTGCTATTTCTACGACTGGTCCTTCGCTCGTTCGATTTTGATTGGTGGCCTATTGGTCAACGGCAGTTTTTGGTTGCTGAAGAAAGATGCCCAACGACTGATGCAGAGGTTCGGTGAGGCTGGCGGAGATTCCGTGGCAGGGGGCGACTTTGAGAAAACCCGATTTCTTCTTAGGTCGTTTGCCCGGTTGGTCGTCCTTGGATTACTGTTATTTGCGCTGGCCTCACAAGTGACGATCAATGTGATTGGGCTTACTTTGGGGTTTGCCACGGTTATGGTCAGTGTTGTCATTATCGGTTTGAGCACGGGCAAGTGCTTGATGCCGAGCAAAGTTTGAGGAGAGTGTAGGTTATGGAACATCCGATATTATTTATTTCTTTGATTCTTCAGGCATTGGGATTGCCGGTTCCGCACACACCAATCGGGCACACCCTCCTAGAAAAAATATGTGAGCCGTACATGACCTATACCTGGATGGTCATGGCTTTTCTCATCATCGTGCCCAAATTGACCATGGGGAAACTGGAGATGGTTCCCGGTAGCGGCCAGAATTTCTGGGAAGTGATGGTTGGCGGATTGATGGATTTCTGTGCGGAAAATCTTGGTGAAAAAGAGGCAAAGTTGCTGTTTCCGATGATGGCCACTTTTTTCTTTTATATCATCATTGCCAACATGATCGGGCTTATCCCTGGGTTCATGTCGCCTACCTCCAGCCTCAACATCACCGTTGCCATGACCATCATTGTTTGGGTGACTCACCATGTGCTGGGATTCAAATACCATGGACTGCATTACTACAAACATTTTATGGGGCCGAACAAGGTGTTAGCGCCGTTTATGTTTCTGCTCGAATTGATCAGTAACTTTGCCCGACTGATTTCGCTTTCCATGCGTCTTTTTGGCAACATTCTTGCCAAAGAGGTTCTGCTCGGAGTGCTCTTCATGCTGGCTGGCGCCTTCTTTGCGCCATTGCCCATTCTCTGCCTAGGTGTCCTGGTTTCGGTAATCCAGGCGGTCGTTTTTGTCCTGCTTTCCTTGATATATTGTGCGGGGTCTATCGAACACGCACATTAATTTGTTTATTGAGTTCCGTTTAACGGAGAAGAAGGCCAACTTTATATAACTTTAGTACGGAGGAACACAACAATGGATAAACTTAGTCTGGCCCTTATTTGTATCGGCGCTGCTCTCAGCATCGGCCTTGCCGGCTTTGGTGCTGGTATCGGTATGGGTAACGGTCTGCGCGGCGCCTGCGAAGGCGTTGCTCGTAATCCTGAAGCAAAAGGTGCCATCACCACCACCATGATTCTGGGTATGGCTCTCTGCGAGTCCATCGCCATTTATGGTCTGGTTATCGCCTTTATCCTGCTCTACGCTAACCCCTTCAAGGCTGCGCTCGGACTGTAATTCAAACCGATACAAAGATACGTCCCCAACAAGGGCTGCGGTATTGCCGCAGCCCTTTTTTATTGCTATCCTCTGCACCATGTCCACCTGCATAATCAATCCATTGAGAAGCAAAGGCGACCCAAGTCTTCCCTTGAACGGAATCTTGGCGGTCAATCCTTCCGATAGCTCAGGCTTTGCTGCCTTAGCCCGACAGTACGGACTTGAGCAGCATTTTCTTTTTAATGCACAGTTATACAGTAATGCTGCCTTCTTTCTCGCGGGTCCTGCGGTTGGGGCGCCCATGGCCACCATCTGCCTGGAAAAATTAATAGCCCTAGGGGCGCGCCGGATAGTCGTCTACAGTTGGTGTGGGTCGCTACACCCATCCTTGGGTGCTGGTGAGTTATTTATACCCGTTGGAGGTGTCAGCGAGGAAGGAACGAGCGCTCACTATCAATCCGAAAATCTAGGGGATAATGATTCTTTGCGCCTTTTTCTCCATACAGCTTTGACCCGAGAGGGATGCCTGCCCAAACAAGGGCAGATTTGGACAACGGATGCTGTCTACCGCGAAACCAGAAAAAAGGTTGTGGAGTACAGCGCTCAAGGGGTTGTTGCTGTTGATATGGAGTACATGGCCCTTTGTTCCGTTGCCGCCTTTCGCCGGGTCAGCCTTGCTGCAATCCTGCTCGTTTCCGACGAGTTGTTTCACCCGCAATGGGCGCCCCAGTTGCAGCGAAAAAAATTTCGCACACATTCTCGGCGCTTGCTTGAGAAGCTCTGTGCCATAATCCAATCCGGTGAGCCGTTATGAAAACCTTGTATATGGTCAGTCTGGGCTGTCCCAAAAATCTTGTTGATTCCGAAATCATGCTCGCCGCACTGGAACAGTCAGGATTTGTGGTGGTGGAAGGAGCGGAACAGGCGTCTGTTGTGTTGGTCAACACCTGTGGTTTTATTCGTCCCGCGGTGGAAGAGGCGATTGACACAATTCTGGAACTGGCCCTTTGTAAGGAGAATGCACCCACCCAACTCCTGGTGGTCGCCGGTTGTATGGTTCAGCGTTACGGCAAAGAGTTAGTAGCCGAACTGCCCGAGGTCGACCTCTTTGTCGGCCTCGACGATTTTCCTCGGATTGGCGAACTGATCGAACGCATCGAACCAGATCATCGGGTTATTGCTACAGCAGGAGCAGCTACCTATCTAATGGACAGCACTGTACCGCGAAGGCTATCCACCCCTTTTTTTCGATCGTATCTGAAGATTACCGAGGGCTGTGACAACCGTTGCGCCTATTGCATGATTCCTTCCATTCGCGGACGGCTTCGCAGTCGAACCATTACTGACCTGACGGCGGAAGCTATCCGCCTGGAACAGTGTGGGGTAAAAGAACTTGCGCTGATTGCACAGGATTTGACCGCATATGGGCGGGACCTAGGCGGGCATGCGACATTAATCACCTTGCTGGAATCGCTATTGAAAAACACGGACATCCCCTGGCTGCGTCTTCTGTACGCCTACCCAGCCAGCGTGACCGATGATCTCCTGCGCTTGATGGCGCAGCAGCCGCGTATCCTGCCATACCTCGACATCCCTTTCCAGCATGCCAGCGACCACGTGCTGCAGGCAATGAACCGTCATTACGGTCGCTCCACGCTTGATGATCTCGTTGAGCGCATCAGGACTCACGTCCCCGATTGCGCCATTCGTACCACTATGCTTGTCGGTTTTCCCGGGGAAACCGAGACGGATATTGCCATTATGGTGGACTCCCTAATGGCATGGAAACTTGATCATGTCGGTGTTTTTCAGTATCAGGACGAGGAAGGAAGTCTGGCTGCAGGTTTGCCGCATAAGGTGGCGGACGAGGTGAAAGAGGCTCGCTACCAATGGGTGATGGAAACGCAGGCGGCTACAAGCGAACAACGTCAAAAACGGTTTGTCGGCAGGATGGAACCGGTGTTGATCGAGGGCGTCAGCAGGGAAAGTGATCTGCTGCTTGAGGGGCGAACCCGATTTCAGGCCCCGGAAGTTGACGGTTGCGTGTATATAACATCAGGTGAGATGAACCCCGGTGATATCGTCTCTGTACAAATCACCGAGGCTCACACCTACGATCTGGTCGGTGAAGTCTTTGAAGGGCAGGAAGAGCCCTGAAGTGCGGAAACGGACCTATTTGCCGTTGTCCTTGTTGACCTGTTCCCGCAGATCTTTACCCACCTTGAAGAAGGGGAGCCTTTTTGGTTTCACCTTGATCTTTTCTCCGGTCTTGGGGTTCCTGCCGGTGTATGATTCATACTCCTTGACGACGAAGCTGCCAAATCCTCGAATTTCTATGGACTCACCTCGAGCAAGAGCATCGCTCATGGTTTCAATGATGGTGTTGGTTATTGAGGCGGCTTCACGGATGGGAATATCCATCGCTTCGGCCAAGGCTTCAATCAATTCGGATTTGTTCATTCTTTTCTCTCCCCCAGGATCCTTTTCGGATTAACTGATAAACGCCTGCATGTTGCGCCTGGAAACCGGCGAAAAATTGCCCTCAACATATAAGAAAAACTGATTCCAGGACGTTGCTGAAATTTAATCAGGTATGTTTTTGATTGTAAAGGGAATTTTTCCTGAGAAGATCTTTTTTAGATCATCTGGTGCCAGAACCCTGAATTTTCCGAGGGGAAGAGTGCCCAATCCCAGTTTTCCGTAAGCCGTTCTCTTCAAATGCAGGACACGATGATTAAGCGCCTGGAACATTTTCCGAACTTGCCGTTTTTTGCCCTCGTGGATGATAACTTCGATCAGCGTTTGGTCTTTGTACTGTTTCAGCACTCGAATGATCGCGGGACGAGTTCTGCCGCCGTCAATTTCTATACCCAGTTCAAGGCGCCTGAGTTTCTCAAGGGAAGGGGCACCTGTAACCAAGGCCTCATAGGTTTTTTTCACTTCAAAGCGGGGATGGAGTATGGCGTTGCCCAGTTCACCATCGTTGGTCATGAGCAGTGCGCCTTCGGTGTCAAGATCAAGCCGCCCGACAGGAAAGAGGCGCAATGGAATCCCGTTGATGAGATCGGAGACAACAGGCCTGCCTTGGGGATCGGAAAGAGTGGTGACGTAACCGGCCGGTTTGTTGAGGAGAACATAGCTTTTCTCTTCAAAGACGATCGGTTTTCCGTCACAGGTGATTCGGTCGTGCGAAGGGTCGGCCTTGCATCCCATCTCCATGACAACCTGACCATTGATCCGAATCCGCCCGTCACGGATTAACTGCTCGGCACTTCGACGTGAGGCTATGCCGGCCTTGGCGAGGATTTTTTGCAACCGTTCTTCCATGGATTTGACCCAGGTGATGGGGATACGCCGTTAAAACAACAAACAGGAGGGCTTATCGGTACTGCGCGGGCAGCATTTTTTCGATTTTCTCATCCACCTGCCGCTTGGTGACCGGATCAACCTCGAGGACATCCGTATACCAGGGTTTCATGCGACAATCGAAAACAATGGGTGGTTGTAGGCCGACATGGAATCGATGGACGGTCTGCTCCCTGCCGTGAATATCCGCTGCTGGTTCGAAGCGGGTAAAAAAGGTCCAGAGAAACTCCTGCAGGGAACATGTCGCTGCTTCGGTTGAGTCGACCAGGAGTATGACGGGCCAGTCGGATACGCCATGGAATCGGGCAAGTTCTGACGCCAGTCCCGGTGAAACAGCATAAGAGGTTCCCTGCACCACAAGGGTGCCAGGCAGGTAGACGTTTGGGCGACTGCATTTTTCCGGCAGTGATCCTGAGAATTCATGTGGCAGTTCCCGGCATTTGGCCTGTCCCAGGCCGAGCATCATGGCCTTTGAGCCCTTGTTGACCGATGGTCCCGTGTAATCGAGGGTGTCCTGGGAGACATTGGCAAAGACAAAAAGATCGCGATCCCACTGGATTCGTTCCAGGATATGCTGCCAGAGTCTTGGAAAATTGGCCACATCGATGCTGCCGTCGGTAACCAGGAGGAACTTGGTCAGCGAAAGTTGGCCTTCACCAAGAATGCGGAGGCCTGCGGCAAAGGCCTCGCGGGGATAGCGGTCGGCCACCTTGGCGGCGGCTAGGCAGTGAAAGCCGGTTTCGCCGAAGGTTTTCAACTGGATGACCCCTTTCATCACCAGCGGAAAGAGCGGTGAGAGGAGGTCTTGGAGGAAGTCGCCGATAAAATAATCTTCCTGTTTGGGCCGCCCGACCACAGTGGCGGGGAAGATGGCATCCTTGCGGTGATAGAGGTGGGTTGTCTGGAAAACCGGGTAGTCGTGCTGCAGGGAATTGTACCCGTAGTGGTCGCCAAAAGGTCCTTCTGGGTGGCGAAGATGGGGTGGAACACTACCCTTGATCGCAAATTCCGCCTCGGCGACCAGATGATGACCTCCTTTGGGATCCGCAACCATCCGCAGCTTTTTCCCTTGAAGGAGGGATGCGAGAATCAGTTCCGGAATATTTTCGGGGAGCGGGGCGATGGCGGCAAGCATCAGTGCCGGAGGGCCACCGATGTACAGCGTCATGGGCAGTGCTTTGTTGAGCTGTTCAGCGGCAAAGTAGTGAAAACCGCCCCCCTTGTGAATCTGCCAGTGAATGCCGGTGGTGGTATCGCTGTGACGTTGGATGCGGTACATGCCGAGATTGTGACCAAGGCCGTCGGGGTGTTCGGTATACACAAGGGGAAGGGTTACAAAGGCTCCCCCATCCGAGTGCCAGGAGGTAAGCATCGGTAATTCGCTCAGTTGCGCCGGTTGTTGGCAGCAATCGAGAATGGGGCCGTTTCGGGCTCGCTTGAGGCCGACGTGAAGCCCCTGCGTCAGCAGGCTGCGGGCATTCCACAGGGTGGCCAGCGAGGGCGGCATAGAGTTTTCCACCAGATTGACCAAGCCGCGGACAAAATCGAGCGGACGGCGGCCAAAGGCCAACTCCAGTCGTTGGTTGGCGCCGAAAAGATTGGTGACCACTGGAAACTTGGAGTTCTTGACTCGGGTGAACAGGAGGGCGGGGCCTCCCCTGGCGATGACCCGTCGGTGAATTTCTGCAATTTCGAGATAGGGGTCAACCGGGGTATCGATGGTGAGCAGCTGGTTGTTGGCCCGCAGCAATTCAATAAATTCGCGCAGATTGGTCAGTGAATGCATGGTCTGGGGTCGCTGGAATTGGGGCATTTCGGGTTGCTGAATCGATCAGTGGTGGTGATGCTCTTCACCGAGGAAGAGGCGATGATATTCGTCGCTGCTCAGGTGGTTTCGCATGATGAGGGTCAGAAGGTCGATCACCTGAAGGATTTCCTCCTCGCTCATCCGGGGAACAAGTTTACGGGTGAGGCGATCATCGGCGAATTGGCGGAGAAAGGTGATAAGGGATTGTTCATCCGTGGCGCGATTGAGTCCAAAGAACATAGGGGTTCCCGTTGGCAGAGATGTTACCCTGCGAGTATTTTCCACCAAACATGGCGATCACGTGGCCCATCGAATTCGCAGAAAAAAATGCGCTGCCAGGTGCCGAGTTGCAGGCGCCCCTGGCAGAAGAACACCGTGACCGACGTCCCGGACAGGGTGCTCATAAGATGGGCGGGTGAGTTGCCCTCACGGTGGCGATAGGGGTAATCGGAAGGAACAATCCGGCCTAGTCCGCCAAGAATATCCCGTTGAACGTCCGGGTCAGCCCCCTCGTTAATGGTCAATCCCGCTGTGGTGTGGGGATTGTACAGATAGAAAACGCCTTCATCAATGCCGCTGGCGGAAACAATCTGTTGCAGGCGCCCGGTCAGGTCGATCATTTCCAGTAGTCTGCCGGTGGTAACAGGCAGTTCACCTTTGGGCATCGTTTTCTCCAAAAGCAGAAGTTACTGCAATTGCCAGGCGCCGTATTGGTCGCGGCAGGCAGTGCTGTAGGTCCTCTGCGGTTTACCGTCTATCATAGCCTCAATTTCCGCTTTTCGGCAGACGCTGTGGGTACTCGGGTTTTGATAGGCGGGCTGCGGAGTGACCGTGTACTGGTTGCCGCTGTCTGGGTTCACCCACGATGTCCGTTGACCGGAAACCCCCCTTTCGTAGGTGTGGTTAAGTTGTTCGCGGTCATACTTATCCATCTCGTTGCCGACAATATAGCCGAGCATGCCTCCTACAGCCGCTCCTATCAGCGTCGCGCTGGTATTGTGCCCGATCGCCTGGCCGACGAGGGCACCGGCAGCAGCGCCGCCAACAGCACCGGTCTGACCCTTGGTGGCGCAGGAGGAGAGGAACAACAAAAAAAGCAGGGTGATAAGGCTGAGGTACTTCATGGCGCTTCTCCATCAACGGAAGATGTGTGCTTGAGGGAGTCCGGTATTTGCTTGCTCGACTGCACTCCCAGGTCTTTCAGCGCCTCGGTCCGGGCAATCAGATTGCCTTGGCCGGAGCTCAATCGGTTTCGTGCTGTATGCCAAGCTTGTTGGGTCTGATTGAGGCGTAGGCCTATTTCCTCAAAGGCCTCGGTGAAGCCAACGAATTTATCATAAAGATTCCCCGCCTGTTTGGCAATGGCTAAACTGTTGCGGTTTTGTTCGTCCATGCGCCAGAGATGGTGGACCGTTCTGAGGATAGCAAGCAGGGTCGAGGGACTGGCGAGGATGACCTTCCGCTGCATGGCGTTGATCAGAATGTCCGGTTCCTGTTCAACGGCCAGCTGAAACGCTCCTTCGACCGGGATGAACAGCAGGACAAAGTCAAGGGATCCGGAACCGGTCAGCTGCTGGTACTGTTTGCCGGCAAGGAGGGTGATCTGGCGCTTAATGGAATCAAGGTGCAGCTTGACGTGTTGCTGCCTGTGTCCATCATCTCGGGCGCTGTGGGCTTCGACAAAGGCCTTGAGCGAGACTTTGGCATCGATGACGACCGTCCTGTTTTCGGGAAGGTAGACAAGAGCGTCAGGTTGAAATGTTGCTCCTTCATGGGATTTAAGGCTGACCTGGAGAGCAAATTCCGTCCCGTTCCGCAGTCCGGACGCTTCAAGAAGTCGGGCCAGAATCATTTCGCCCCATTGCCCCTGAAGTTTGTTGCTGCCGCGAAGAGCCTCGGCCAGGTTCGCTGCATCGGCACTGACCTGTCGGTTGAGTTGCTTGAGGTGATCGATCTCCGTGATCATGGACACTCGATCCCGTGAGTCACGGTCATGCACCTCTTCCACCTTTCTTTTGAACTCCAGCAACTGGTCGTGGAATGGGCGAAGAAGCAAAGTCAGGGCAGATTCATGCTGTCTGTTGAGCAATTCCCCTTTCTCGCTGATGATTTTTCCGGCCAGAAACTGGAAGTCTTGCTCTATCTGTTTGCGGGTCTCGGTCAGCAAGGCGTTTCGTTCCTGGACCTGTTGCTGTATGGCCGTGCAAGCGGTCTGCAGCGAGGCATTTTCGGCGTCTATTTTTCGGCATTCTTTGGCCAGATCGTTGCGTTCAGAGCGCAATCGCTGAATTTCGTTTTCATTTGAGCGGGATTGTTCCTGCAATCGCTCCAGGCGTAGGGCAAGAGTCAATTGCCGCCGTTGCGAGCGGTTGAGGGTGAAGAGAAAAAAGAGGGTGACGAGCATTGCTCCGGCAACTGCTCCCAGGAAAAAGGAGTCAATTTGCAATTGGCCGAAAATTGAGGTGAACGGATTCACGAAGCTGGGGAAAATTGTTCTGCGATCTTAACGGCGGCGGGAAAGGCGGCGCAATTCTTCCAGTTCGTCGAGCAGGTCAAGCGCCAAAGCGCACCCGGCCAAGTTGACTCGGAGATCTTGCTGAAGCCTGATCGTGGTCTGCACCCGCTTGATCGCGATCGAGGTGAATTGCCACTCCCGTGTAGAAGGATCCTCCGGGGAGATGATCCCCTCTTCGATCATTTCACGGATGATTTCGGCATTGACCCCGCACAGCTTGCAGAGATCGGCAAGGGTGCAACGGGTCTCTTCGTTCAGGATCATGCCCTGGATGTATATTCTTTGCTCGGTCATCTTTCAGATCCCCATTTCGGAACGCGGATTGAACGGCATTTTTTCCGCCATGGCCTGGTAAAGGCTGCGTTGTTCCGCGGTTTTTGCCTCGGGTATAACGAGGTGCAGGGTGACGATCTGGTCACCATGATGGCTGGCAGAGCAGAGGCCCTTGTTCTTCAGGCGCAGTTTTTTGCCGCCCTGTGAGCCGGGAGGAATTTTCAGCTGCACATTGCCGCCAAGAGTTGGGATGGTGAGGGTTGCGCCCAAGGCGGCCTCCCAGGGCGCGATAGGCAAGTTCAAGTGAATGTCGCGTTTTTCGGCGTGGAAAAGACGGTCTTCCTGGAAGGCGATCTCCAGGAAAAGGTCACCGGCCGGGCTGCCGCCGTAGCCCGGAAGGCCTTGGCCCTCAAGGCGGATCCGCTGGCCTTCAATAATTCCCTTGGGAATGACGACATGCAGCGTATGGGGGGTGGTCGTGACGTGACCGTTGGCATCGACAACCGGGCGGGTCAGGGTGATTGTCTGTCGAGCGCCCGAAAAGGCATCTGTCAGAGGGATCATGATTTTGGCGTGCTGATCCTCACCCTTCATCCGAAAGACGTGCTGGCTGTGTCGCCCTGCCTGGCCATGACCGAACAAAGATTCAAAGAAATCGCTGAAGCCGCCAGCCTCGCCGCCGGTATATCCTGCGCCTCGGAATTCGAAACCGGCATCCCAGTTGGGCGGCGGCTCAAAATTTTGGCCTTCTCGCCAGTTGGCGCCAAATTTATCGTAGGCAGCCCTCTTTTCCGGGTCTTTCAGAACTTCGTAAGCCTCACCGACATCCTTGAACTTGGTTTCGGCGTCGGATTCCTTGCTGACGTCGGGGTGAAACTTGCGTGCAACCTTGCGATAGGCCTGTTTGATCTGGTCTTGGGTTGAATCGCGGGCAACACCGAGTATTTTGTAGTAGTCTTTGTATTCCATGCTAATGACCGGTAACCTGTCTATGAGTTTTCTGTACCCAACAGTAAGAAGAGCTTCTTAAAAAGAAAAGAAAAAAAACAGTCGCCGCTTTCTCCTTGAAGAGCCGACCATGTTTCTTTTATGTTAGAATCAATAAACTATGAAAGCACAATCGCAGATTGTTGTCCTGACTGGTTTTCGCGCCACGGGAAAGACCTCGGTAGGGCGGGCGCTAGCCGCACAATTGCAGTGGGCCTTTCTCGACTCGGATGTCCTGCTGTGCCAAAGGCTAGGGGCTCCCATAGCAGAAATCGTTGTCAGCCATGGATGGGCTTTTTTTCGGGAGGCCGAAGGGGAGTTGCTGCGTGAGCTGGCCGGGATGAAGGAAACTGTGCTCGCCACCGGCGGCGGGGCTATCGAGCACCGGCAAGAATGGCAATCGTTGAGACGCTGCGGACTTGTTGTTTGGCTGGATGCCGATCCTGGCACCATTAGACAACGGCTGCTCGATGATCCCAATTCTTCACAGCAAAGGCCCTCGCTCACCGGCAATGCCGTTCAGGATGAGATCGAGGAACTGTTGCAAAAGCGAAGGCCGCTGTATTCAGCCGGTTCGGACCTGCGGCTTGAAACCGTTGGTAAGACGCCGGAATTGCTCGCTGAAGAAATTCGGCGCGTAATGATCGGGAAAGCTGGAGACAGATGAGCGGTGGGTGTTACGCGACATATATCTGCACGACCAATCAAGGGAAACCATGAACGTGGAAGATAGGATAGGGAACGAGAATAACGATATCGGCCTGGTGTGGATGGTCACCCGGGAGTACGATAAGTTGGCCGGCGCTGGCGGCGTCAAGGATGTCTGTCGTCAATTGGCGGAAACACTGGTCGCTCGAGGCGACTGTTCGGTCCGGGTTGTGCTGCCGCGTTACGGGTTCATGGATGCCGTCCGGCTCGGTTTTTCTCTCGTCCGTGCCGGTCACGGCAGCGGTCGTATTGCTGGTCGTCGTTATGACCACATTTTCGAAGTGGACATGAATTACGCGGAGGAGGAGCGGCGGGAACCGGTAGCTGTCTGGCAGGCGGGGATGAACGGGGTAACTGTTTTTCTGGTTGAGGCAGATCGTTTTGCGACGAAGCGTGGAGTGTATACCTATACCGAAGAAGATGAACTCGAGGTCGCCTGGCAGCGCAAAGGGGGGGGGCATTACGACTATTTTGCCATGAACATTCTCCTGCAAAAGGCGGCGCTTGATCTGATGATTCTCCTTGGTGACCGCCCTGATGTCATTCACTGCCAGGACGGGCACGCCGCAACTTTGCCGGCGATGATGCGTGAGAATAGCGGTTACCGGCACTATTTCCGCCGCACCGGTGCGGTCGTTACCATTCACAACGCCGGTCAGGGGTATCATCAGGAGGTCGGTGATCTCGCATTTGCCCAGGCCGTGACCGATCTCCCGATGCAGGTGATCACGAAGGCCCTGCTCGGCGGCAATTTTGATCCTTTCATGGCCGCCTCGAATTACGCGATTCTTAATACGGTCAGCGAGAACTATGCTCAGGAATTGCAAGAAACGCCGGATGATGTCCGCACCGGCTGGTTGGGGCACGCCCTTCTTGAACGGGGCGTAACCCTGGCCGGTATCACCAACGGCATTGATCCCGCCTCCTTCAACTCGAGCACCCCGGATATCTTGGGTCTTGCGGCGGGATATGATGTCTCCCGTGGCGAACTGGAAGGGAAAAGGCAGTGCAAACGCTCTTTGTTGATGACGATTGCTGAGCATGGCCCCTGGGAGCAGGTAAAACAGTACGGCGTCTTGACCAATTCACCGGATATGCCGCTTTGCACCTTCATCGGCCGTTTGACCGCGCAAAAAGGGGTGGATATCCTGATAGAGGCCCTGCATGAGTTGTTGCCGCGGGAGCCGTTTTTTCAGTTTCTTTTTTTTGGCTCTGGAGCATCTGAGTTTGAGAAGGAGCTCGAACAATTGGCAGTATCTGGGATGGGCGAGGGCAGGATTTGTTTTTTGAAGGGATACGATCCCTTGCTCGTTCACAAGGTGTATGCCGCAGGGGACTTTTTTCTGATTCCCTCACGTTATGAACCTTGTGGCCTGACCGATTACATCGCCCAATTACTCGGTAATTTGCCGATCGTTCATCGGGTAGGGGGGCTGGTCAAGGTGATCAACGGAGTAACCGGTTTTTCCTACAGCGAGGATTCGTCGGCAAGCCTGTCTGCCGTTATTGCGGAGGCTTTGGCAGTATACAGAAGAGATCCCAAAACCATCCGGTCGATGCAGGTGGCTGCGGTTGATCGGATCCGGCAGCATCATACCTGGGAAAAGGTGCGGGATGGTTATCTGTATCTCTACCGACAGGCAATGAGGATGGCCGAGCGGGGTGCAGGCGGTGTGATGGATTTGCGGCGTAGGGGGCATGGTTAAGGGAGTGGGTGACGGCAATTGGTTCAAAGACCGCCGAGATTATTTTGTCCGTCAGGTCGTCAGTGATAGCCTCCACCTCATCACCTGGTTTCAGCAACTCTACGATGGCTATCTTGAGGGGTGGCGGCCAGGGAAACTCAACGAGGGCAGTGCGTCAGAACAAGAAAGGCTGGCTGTTCAAGCCGAGTTGTTGCAGCAGTTTACCCTCATGGTGGGCACGGAAAAGGACACTGGTCTGCTTTGGCAATTAAAAGATCTTTGTCATCAAATCTGGCCGCATGCCCAGCAGGAACAACTTATTCACGGTGTTCTATTTGACTGGCTGATCGGTTCTCTTTTCCATGAGTGCATGAAACTCAAGGAAAATCTCTATCTCCTGAACAATTATGGAGCGAGAACCACAACCGTGGATAATCTTGTTGAGCAGGTTAGCTTGCGGCAGCCGTTGGCGGCCGGATTTTCTTCGGTTGAAGATGTCAGGATGTTAATTGCCCAGATCACGCAGGATGTAGCCCGGCAAATGGAAAGGGTAGGTTTCCTTTTTGGGCAGGTGAATTATCTTTTACGTTTGATGTTGCCCGCATTGATCGAAAACAGTCTGGTTGTTCGCCTGTTGGCGGAGGCGGAAGAAGTCGTGACTGAACTTTGGGGAGAATCCCTTGATGAACTGTTCACCGGCATCTTTGCTGGCAGTGCAGCCGAAGGTTTTTGCCTGGCGGGCGGGAGTTTTTTGCGGGGACAATGGTATCCACAGGCCCTAAGGCTATACGAAAGGGCGTTAAGTGTTGACCAGTGTTGCCATGAGGCTCTTGTCCAAGTAACGCAACTACGTGCAATCCTTGTGAAGGAGCTGGGGGATGCGTAAGGAAAAAAATAGGCATATATCCGTAACTTTTCTATAAGGAGCAGCATACTATGACGATAAAAGTGGGTATTAACGGATTCGGCAGGATTGGAAGAAATATTTTCAGGGCGTTGGGCAAGGATTCCGCTTTTGCGGACATTGAAATTGTCGGGATCAACGATCTTACTGATGTAAAAACTATCGCCCATTTGATGAAGTACGATTCGGTTATGGGTCGTTCTGAGCAACAGGTTTCCGTCGGGGAAAACAGTATAATTGTCGATGGCAAGACTATTCCCATAACCAGTCATCGCAAACCCAATGAGATACCATGGGCAAGTCTCGGTGCTGAGTATGTACTCGAGTGTACAGGTCTTTTTTGCGATATGGAGTCAGCAAAGGCACATATCGACGGTGGTGCGGCCAAGGTCATTATCTCGGCGCCTGCCAAGGGCGAGGTCAAGACCATTGTTATGGGAGTCAACGAAGATGAGTATGACCCCACGGTACACCATGTGGTATCGAATGCATCCTGTACGACCAATTGTCTGGCGCCAGTGGCCCAAGTTATTTTGGATAATTTCGGCATCAAGCGGGGCTTAATGACAACGATCCATTCCTACACCGGCGATCAGCGGTTACTTGATTTCCCGCATTCTGATCTTCGCCGGGCACGGGCTGCCGCTATGTCGATGGTGCCGACCAAGACCGGCGCTGCTGCGGCAGTATCGCTTGTCATCCCTGAGTTGAAGAACAAGTTCGACGGCCTGGCGGTTCGTGTTCCTACTCCGGATGTCTCACTCGTTGATGTGGTGATCGAGGTCGAACGTGAAACGACGGTCTCGGAGGTCAACAAGGCCCTTGCAACTGCCGCCAACCGATACTTGGGATACACCGAAGAACCGTTGGTCTCAATCGATTTCCAGGGAGATCCCCATTCCTCGATTGTCGATGGCCTCTGCACCAAGGTTTTGGGCACATCGGTGAAGATTATGAGCTGGTACGATAACGAATGGGGTTATTCTAACCGCATGCTGGATCTGGTGCTGCATATGGAGGCCAATAAACCCCTGTAAAGTTGCTTTGGTGAGGGACAAGTAGACGCTCGGCGGGGTGAAGAACCGTTGAGGGCGTTTTTCTGAAAACCATAAAAAAACCGGGTTGTTTCACTCAAGCGTCAGCTGAGCTTGAGTGAAACAACCCGGTTTTTTATGCGGGCAACAAGTGCCGAATGCATGCTTCCACATGCTTCCGGCAGCAGATAAAAAAATCAGCCTTCTATGTATCCTGTACCTTTGCAGGTCGGGCACTTTTGGTCAGGGGTGCAGACCTGGCCATCCGCGTTTTTCCCCTGCCATTCACCGCTGGTTTCGCATACACCTTCGATAACACCCTTTCCCATACAGGTAGGACACACATTTTTCTTTGCTTCGTCAGCCATTGCAACCTCCGTTAGATAGTAGAAAACGAAAAAATTTGTTTACTTATTATAAAACAAAATCTGAAAAAATCAACGGGTTCGATGCAATGCATGCGCATCGGATGAGGAGAAAGATTCGGGGGCTGAAAGATCCATGATCTCCCTCTGGCACTTGGTGTTGACAACGGCGAGGATATAAGCTCCACCCGGCTGGTGCATGGGCAGATCGACGAGATCATTGTCCGGTCGGCTCCCCGAGAAGGTGGCACACCCTTCGGTGAAAAAACGATGAGGATATTATTGCTTCCAGGAATTCAGTGAATGGTCCGGAGCAATGGTTGAATCATGGTCGCTTGACAAGTGGTTGCGGTGGAGAAAAGTTGCATCTAAAGCGTTTCCTGCCGCGTCAACAGCCTGCGCGGCAATGCGTCCGCCGGTTGAAGGGGAGGTTTCCCCGCCGAGGATCAATCGCACCACTTCGCTGGGAGCCAATCTGGCCGCTGTGGTTACAGGGATAAGCATGTCTTCGTGCTGGTTGGTGCTGTTGTTGAGCAGACGTCCTTTGATGAGAAGGAGCACTGCAGCTTTGATATCCGCGCATCGGGTCTGTGGCATGTTCTCACAAAGCAAGGCTAAGGTGGTCGGCAGGCGTCTTTCAAAGTTGTCGTAGACGATCCGGAGAACGTCAAAGGCGATCTGAAGTTGTCTCTGCGGCGATAGCTTTCCGCCAGAATGGTGGTAATGATGATGGTGCTGGATGGCATAGGCCAGAGAAGCGCCAAGGAGAATAAAGGTCCAGCCGATTTGCAGCCAAATAAGAAAGAGCGGGATCGAGGCAAAAGAGCCATAGATGGCGTTATAATTCGCCACTCCCACCTGCAGCCCTATGTAGAGTTTCTGGAAGATGAACCAGAAAACAGAGGCAAACACCGCGCCGATCAGAGCCGCTGATGTCTTCACCTTCACATGGGGAAAGAATAAGTACATGGTCATCAGGGTGATGACAATGAACACAAAAGGCAGCAGTTTGATGAAGAAGGGCACCATCCAGGCCGACGGCAGGAGCACACCCAAATAATCCATGATTTTTTGTTGGCGAGAATAGCTTCCGCTGCCAGGGCAATATTGAGGGAAATGGGCAGCAGGATCAGCAACGCCATGTAATCCATTATTTTTCGCAGGAATGACCGCCCTTGCCGGGTATGCCAAATAACGTTCATCGCCTCTTCAATGGAGGATAGAACGAGCAGGACGACAATGATCAGGCCAAGGACGCCGAAAATGCCAAGGGCGGCAAAGTTGGTGCGGTCAACGTACTGAAAGATAATATCGACGGCTCGGTGGAGATGCGCAGTCGGCGAAGGGTTAGGGGGCTGAAATGCGGTGGGTTGGCCAGGTGTGGCAGGTTGGATGTGCGGCAGGTCCGTGGTTACAGGCACTTCTTTCGGAGAGAACCGGTGCTTCCAGTTGGTCGATGAAGCGTATGGCCGCCTGTTTCAATTGCTCATCATTGCCGAGCCCCTTCAGGATGGACGTGCTGAGCGCCAAAATGGGGATCAGGGAAAGAAGGATGGCATAGGTGAGGGCAGAGGCTCTGATCGCCAGATGGGTTCGGAAAAATTCCTCGTACATGATCAAGAGGATCCGCAGACAAATACGGAAACAATGAACGCATTTGTTTGCCGATGGCGCCATGGAAAAGGCCCATTGGTGAAGCCGGTGGGGATTGTCAGGGGGCGAGGGCATGGGGCCAGGGGGCGCTGCCGAAAGCGTTGCACCGGTCTCCTCCGGCTTGCTTATCTCCCCAGTTCGCGGTGCAGCCATTTCTCGATAATCTCAAAGATGATTTCTCGTTTCACCGGTTTAGTGATGTAATCGTTCATTCCAGCCCCGAGGCAGATTTCCCGGTCGCCTTTCATGGCGTTGGCAGTCATGGCGATAATGGGGATAGAGTTGAACCCGTTAGCCCGCAGTTCCTTGGTTGCGGCCAGTCCGTCCATCTCGGGCATCTGGATGTCCATGAGGATGAGGTCAAAGTTTTCTGGGGATTCGGTGAATGTTTCAACCGCTTTCCGGCCATTATTGACCACCTCGACCTTGTAGCCTGCCTTGGTGAGAATAAGCACCGCAAGCTTCTGGTTGACGGGATTATCCTCGGCTAGGAGGATGCGGACCGACTGTTTGATTTCCTCCCGAACGCTGTACTGGGTGATGAAGGTTTCCTTGGTCGCCGGGTCAGAGACGATGGGTTGGTCGGTCCCTAGGAGTTTTTCAATGGTTTTGAAGAGGATTTCGCGTCGGGTCGGTTTGGTGAGAAAGGCATCGAAACCCGCATCCTTGCAGCGTTGGGCATTCCTGTCCGTTGTCGATGTGTAGGCCAGCAATGGAATGGCGACTGTCTCAGGGAGTTCATGGCGAATCAGTCGGGCCAAGGCGTATCCGTCCGGCGCCGGCATCTGGATGTCGAGGATGATGAGGTCGAAAAGATGTCGATTATTGATGGCCTGGAGCAGAATGGGATGTACAGCGTTGCTGTCCTCGACTGCCACGACTTCAAGTTTCGCGGCCTGGAGGATGTGTTTGAGAATGCTGAGATTTGTGGGGTTGTCGTCGACGATCAATACCCGTTTGCCGGCCAGGCTGACCTTGCTGAAGGTTTTGGTTTGCTGCTGCTGCGCTTTTTTCAGCGTGGCAGTAAAATGAAAGATGCTGCCAGTACCGAGTTGGCTTTCGACCCAAACGTGGCCGCCCATCAGGCCGGCGATTTTGCGGCAAATGGAAAGCCCCAGGCCCGTCCCGCCATATTCCCGAGTGGTAGAGCCGTCAGCTTGGCGAAAGGCCTCGAAGATCGACTCGAGTTTGTCTCCGGGGATGCCGATGCCCGTGTCGCGGATGGTGGCATGCAGGGTGATGGTTTCCTCAGTTTCCTCCTCAACCATCAACGCCAATTCAAGTTCCCCTTGTTTGGTGAATTTTGCCGAATTGCCCATGAGATTAACGAGGACTTGACGGAATCTGCCCGGGTCGCCCATGACATTGGCAGGGAGGGCTTCGTCGATCCGGCAGAGCACCTCGATCGGTCGTGAAACAACCTTGGGTCGAACCAGGTCGCAGACATCTTGAGCGGTAATTTCAGGATCAAAATTGATGCATTCCAGATCGAGTTTTCCCGCCTCAACCTTGGAGAAATCGAGGATGTCATTGATCAGCGAAAGCAGGGCGTCAGCACTGCGCTTGATGGTCTGGGCAAATTCCTCCTGCTCTCCGTCCAACCCCGTTTCCAGAAGCATATCAGTGAAGCCGATGATGCCGTTCATCGGGGTGCGGATTTCGTGGCTCATGGCGGCCAGGAACTCACTCTTGGCAACGTTGGCGGCCTCGGCTGCTTTTTTTGCAGTCCGCAATTCTGTGGTTTGTTTCTTGATTTCCGCCTGCAAGGTGTTGGCGTAATTGAGTTGCTGGTCTTGTATTTTTCTGTAATTCTGTTCGTTTTCGGCCATTATTTCCTGGAATTTTTTTTCCAGAACCGCCGATTTCCGGTCAAATTGTTTCTTTTGGATGCGGAGCCGGTTGACTGTCTCGACCGTCTCCCTATGGGCGAGAAAGAGGCGGACCGCAAGGCGGATGATGGTCGCAGCCCAATGGCTGGCTTCACCCTGCTTGGAATCGTTTGGGGTCGCCAATATGTATCCCTGGAGATCGGGAACGGCTAAAAGGAAAAACATCCGGCTCAAAACAGAGAAGGCGAGTTCAGAAGACTTTCTTTCGATTTTCTTCTATGTAACTAATTGCTTGGCTAGCCTCTAGGGGAAAGCCGGCGGAAGCTACATTGTAGCCGGAGTGATCTAGGCAGAAAAAGAGAAGATCTTCCGTTTCTTGCTCCAGATGGGTATGTAAAGCTGTCAATTGTCCAATCGGGTCAACAAGGTCCGCAAAAAGAGGTGTCACGGTCATGGAGTATAACCTCAGCCGCCGTACATTTTCTTAGTTTTTTCGATTTCTTCCGGAAGATCTTCCGCAAGAACCCTGTACTCTTCCACGTTCGTTTGAATGTGCGCCGCCAGGGAGGGGGCGAGCCTCGGTACCAGTCCCTCCTTGATGGCAGGAAAATGCAATTGTTGAATAATATACTCACTCATTTGGAGAATTCCGGTCGGGGAATGGGGGGCAATGGCACCGTTATCCTCCTGGTGGTGATCGCCAATTGCTTCGGCGATCGGGTCGGGTATGTGCCAGTCTTTGGCCAGGATATACCCTATTTGGCAATGATCGGTGTGAAACAGCTGGCGTTCCAGTTCCACTATGGGAGGTCCCCCGGCCGTAAGCTGCTCGATGAGTTGGAGAAAAGTTTCCTGTTCGGCCTCCATTTCTACTATCAATCCGATATCATGGAGGATGCCGCAGAGATATGCGTCGTCCCCGTTAAGTGTGAAAATGCGCTCTGCAATCATCTTGCAGCAGATGCCTGAGGCGGCACTGTGGAGCCATAAGCGCTGAGGAGAGAATTCGGTGGAGCCGGAGTGACTGCGGAGCATCCCTTGGATGGCGTCGGTTACAGCGATATTATGGAGATTTTTCATGCCCAAAAGAGCGACGGCCCTGGAAATGGAATCAACCTTCCGGGTCAGCCCGAACGAAGAACTGTTTACCAGGGTCAGCAATCGTGCAACAAGGGCAGGGTCCAGCCGGATAACCTCTTCAAAATCCTGCAGGGTCGATTCCTCGTCATTGACCAATTGGACGAGTCGTGTGACGATATGAGGAAGCGTCCTGATTTTCTTGAATTTTTCAATAAGAGTTTCAGCTGAAGTCATAAAAAGGCTCCTTGTGTTGCCTGAACATAGACCGACCCGGGTGGAAAGGCACTACAGGGCAATCTCTTTTTTGCTGACAGCCTCGGCTTTGATGCGGTCGAGCAGTTCCGCCAGTACTGGTTTGATGTTTTCTCGTAAATCGCCGGCAACAATGATGAAGAGCAGGTCGTCGCCGGGAGCAAAGCGACCGGAGCGGGCTTCAACTATTATCTCATAAATACCTGGCCATTCAAGGTATTCCTGGCGGAGACGCTCAATCTTTGCGAAATCGACCGTTGTCTCAAGGGCGACTACTTGCTGGCGGTCGTTTCGCGACCAACTGCGCACCGTCCCGTTGTGGATGAGGATCATACCGACTTTGTCATTGAAATCGGCCCGGGTTTTCATTTCAGCGATGGTTTTTGAGATGTCCATGGTGTTTTTCATTCATTGTGCGGCGGGTTGCCGATTGATCGTATTGTTAACAGCGACGATGAACGATATTTTTCCATTCAACCGCTGGTTGCCTGTGTTGTCGTATGACCTGTCAGGCGTTCGACGAAGCCTGCACGAAGTGTTTTATTGAGCACGCTGAGTTTTTCCCTGAACGTCTGCGGGCATTCGCACAAGGTACCCTTGGGGGATAGCCTTCTCTCCGTCTAGAACAGGTTGCATAAGGGCAGGATTCAGCCGTGCGATATTCTCGGAAGAGATGCGGAAAGAAGATCGCAGACGGCTAATAGGCGTATCTTGCTTGAGGCGCAAAGTGACAGTTGCCTCCGGTTGCTCAAAGGGTAATTTCGAGTCGGTCCCCATCCGTTTTGCCACCCGCATGGCGGCAAGAAATTCCGAGTAAAAATTGCGGGAGGCAAATTTGAAAGCTCCTTGGTCGTATGTTTTGAAAATGTTTTCATAACTGCCTTTCTCTTTGACAGCCCGCACCATTCCTGCGCGACCGTAGTTGTAGGCGGTGAGGGCCAGGGGCCATGTCTGCAGCTGACTGTAGTTCTCTTTCAGTAATAGGGCTGCAGCCTGGGTGGCGCGATAGGGGTCGTAGCGCTCATCGACCAGCTGATTGATGAGCAGGTAATCTTTGCCGGTGGAACGAGTGAACTGCCAGAGCCCGGCGGCGCCGGCCTTGCTGTGGGCCTTGATATTGAAAGAGGATTCCACATGGGGCAGGTAGGCTAGTTCCGCTGGAAGTCCCAGGGAAGCCAAGATTTGTCTGAATTGAGCCAGGTATCTGCCGGAGCGGATGACCCCTTCTTTGAAGCGGTCGCTTTGCCCAATTTGCAGGCGGACATTATCCCGTGCCTCATGATAGGTGGTATGGCGTTGTTTTGGGAAAAGGCCGGCAATCCTTTGTTCTTCGGCGGTTCGAGGCGGTATGCCCGAACCGAGGTCGGTGAGGAGGGCATGGATCCGGGCTTTGGCGACTTTGATGCGCTCACCGTTAATTTTGGCCGAATCCGGTATCTCCCAGTCGACGAGGTCGATAATCGCATACACACGGCCGAGATCGTCTGTATCATGTAAGATGCCCTGGCGGGTGGAGTAGCGGCTGTAGACGTCCTCCCAGAATTTTACGTTTGCACTGAGGCATGGATAGAGCGGAAAGTTTTCCGTTGCCACGGACAGTGCGGACGAAGTGCAGAGCATTAAGGGAAAACAGAAGGAAAATATAAAAAAGAGAACAAGCTGGGTTGCTTTGCGTTCCGGCCGGGATGAAATCATGGTAAATGCAGATTCTACTGGAGAGGGGAAGGAAAGGATACCGGTTAACAATAGGGTATTGTATCATATCGTGTTCTGTCCGGCGATAAAAGTTGCAGTGAGATATCGTTTCGCAACAAGTTGTCGTCTTTCTATGCTTATTGGAATGTTTTGCATGTACATGCCCATCATTGGCACACTTGGTTACATTGTTTCCCCCGATGGTCTGCAGACCTTGCTTGTGCATCGTACTGCCCGGGAATCGGATCAGCATCT
Organism: uncultured delta proteobacterium; assembly: GCA_963733595.1. GTDB lineage: Bacteria > Desulfobacterota > Desulfobulbia > Desulfobulbales > Desulfobulbaceae > Desulfobulbus. The sequence goes on from CAVTDN010000012.1 coordinate 202,467, forward strand.
GGGCAAGTATAACGGCTTGGGGGGCAAGATGCAGGCGGACGAGGATGTTATCACCTGCATGAGAAGAGAGATCCGAGAGGAATCCGGTGTTGAGTGCACCCGGTTGCAATTGCGCGGCACAATCAATTGGACGGGATTTGGGCCCGAGGGGGAAAACTGGCTTGGTTTTGTTTTTTTGATTACAGCCATTGCGGGGCAGCTAAAGAAAAGAAACGAGGAGGGCGAGCTCGCTTGGCACCCGATCGTCGACCTCGCCAGATTGCCTATGTGGGAAGGTGACCGATATTTTCTTCCTCTGGTTTTTGATTCGGATCCACGTATTTTTCACGGATATATGCCCTATGCCCAAGGGCGGCCCATTGCATGGGAATATACTCGGATGTAAAGCCGGTCTGGAAAAAAGAGTGTAACCGTCCCCGGCTCCAAGCAAAGTCCTTGCGTTCAGGTGACTCGATCGGTATATTTAAGCCCTGTTTAGTTCTGTCATAATTTCGAAAGGTTATGCTTTTTTAACCTTTTCGGCAACTTAAAATATTAAAGGACGTGTCATGGAAAATAATGCGGAATTGGTTCGCCTGGAGGAGTTTGTCGATAAACTGTTGACGAAATATAATCAGCTGAAATCGGATTATCATGCACTGCAGGAGACCTTGCGAGAACGTGATGACGAGTGTTCAGACCTGAAAAGCAATGTCTTTCATCTGAGCACCGAGCGGACCGAGGTCGGCAACAGGGTCGCCGGGTTGCTTGACCGTATCGAACAATGGGAATCCGAACAAGGAGCCTCTCCCGTTGAGAAGAGCGGTTCTCACGGCAGTGTCCAGGGGTCGCTTTTTAGTGATGACTCTGAAGACAAAGACAACTGAGACTGACCACTGACGCTGATGCAGGATCGGCTTGTTCGTTTTCACCTGTTCGGACAGGAATTTACCTTTTATAGCGATGCGCCCGAAGAAGAGGTGCAAACAGTCATAGATTTGTTACGTCAAGAATTGGAAAGCAGTGAAAAGGTAAACCGAAGCTCAGTGCCGTCCAGCAAAATGCTGGTTCTGGGGTGTTTACGTATTGCAGCGAAATATGTTCATTTAAATCGTGAATACAGCGAGTTTCGGCAGGTACAGGAATGCACCATCTCCCACCTGATAGACAAAGTATCGTCAGGTTTAGATTGACTCCCTAAAGATTCTCTTTTGGCTGGGAGGATGGTTCTGGTATAGTAGCAATTAGAAAAGAATGCACCCCTGCTCTGTTGGTGATTAGCGAAGTATTGAGCCAACTCTCATGAAAAGGGCAGCCCTGTAGCTGAATTATGGAAATCTTAATTGATTCCCAGCCGTCAGCGGGGGCACTGCCCACCTAATTCAATTAGGTTTAATCATTTCGTTGACACGGCAGCGCGGGGGCTTTTCTTTGCCGGCGGATTGAACCGCCTTTTTATAGAGACCATTTTCAATGTAGAAAGAAGATGGTTGCGTGGGTCAAACGGACATTGCTGGTCCAGTGATAAAAAGACAACTCTGATGCGATCAGGTTTACCATATACGAGTAACCCTCCACTCGGGCTGTTATCAAGAAAAATACATGTCGAATGAGTGGATTGCGTCAGAAATTTTTCTTGCATTTCTTTAAGACTGAGGACCACCGGGACGATCTGAGCCTGTCGAGATAAAGCTCGGGATCCCCTTCGCTGATGTCATCAGCGTTTCTGTTCGTTGCGGCGCTCATTGCCGCGCCTTCCGTAGCTCTCATTCCCCTTTCTTCGTTACGACAAATCGTACGCATCAGGTAATCGCGTCGCGTTGTCGGTACATATATTCATATAGAGGGACAGGTGGTTTATGATGGAACTAAATATAATAACCTTACTTTTGGCGTTGGTGAATCTTGTGGCCGGTTTGGCCATAGGCATTATTCTGCGCAAAAGACTGGTGGAGGGAAATCAGAAAAATATTGCGTTGCAGGGCCGTCAGATCATTGAAAACTCCATCAGTGAAGCAGAGCAGATTAAAAAAGAGGCTCTGCTCCAGGCCAAGGAAGAGGCTTTTCTGATTAAACAGGAGGCTGATCGTGAATTGAAGGCCAACCGCTTGGAAATCAAGGAAGATCAGCGTCGCTTGAATCGTAAATTCGATGATATTCAGCGGGAATTCCAGATTCTTGAAGAAAAACAGGCCAGCTTGAAATACCGGGAGGAGCGTTTAGATGTTGACGAAGCTGAGGTTGTTGAGCGGAAAAAACAGTTGGACGGTCTGATCGACGAGCAACGCTACAAACTGGAACAGATTGCCGGCATTGATCGTGAGGAAGCCAAACTCCAACTCATGCAGTCTATCGAGAGTGAAGCGAGAATGGACTGCGCTAAACGATTGGCGCGCATTGAAAATGAGATGAAAATGGAGGCGGATCGAAAAGGGAAAAATATACTAGGCCTTGCCATCGCCAGGTATGCCGGCGACTATGTAGCCGACAAGACCGTTTCCATGGTCCTCCTGCCTAACGAGGAGATGAAGGGTCGCATTATCGGCAGGGAGGGGCGGAATATCAGGGCGATTGAGGCTGCAACCGGCATTGACATCATCATTGACGATACCCCCGAGGCGGTTATTCTTTCCGGTTTTAACCCCATCCGGCGCGAGGTTGCCCGGTTGGCGTTGGAACAGCTTATTTCCGACGGCCGCATTCACCCTGCCCGGATCGAGGAGGTTGTGAAAAAAGTTGCCGAGGAACTAGAGGTCGGCATTCGAGAATCCGGTGAGCGCGCCACCTTTGATGTCGGTGCTCATGGTATGCATGTCGAATTGATCAACCTTGTCGGTCGCCTCAAATATCGCACCAGCTATGGACAGAACATCCTGCAGCATTCACTGGAGGTTGCTTTTCTCTGCGGGGTGATGGCGGCTGAACTCGGTCTGGATGTCAAGAAGGCAAAGCGTGCCGGCCTGCTTCATGACATCGGCAAAGCTGTGGACCACGAAGTGGAAGGCTCGCACGCCATTATCGGTCGTGACCTTGCCCGTAAATATGGGGAGGCTGAAGACATTATCTACGCAATCGGCGCCCATCATGAGGACCAGCCGCCCAAAAGTGTGCTTGACGTTCTGGTGCAGTCAGCGGATGCCCTTTCCGGAGCCCGTCCTGGCGCCCGAAAAGAGATGCTGCAAAGTTATGTCAAGCGCCTTGAGGATCTTGAAAGAATCGCCAATGGCTTTAACGGAGTGGATAAGTCTTACGCCATTCAGGCCGGCCGCGATCTGCGCATCATAGTGGACAGTCAGAAGGTGAAAGACGAGGAGACCACTCTGCTCAGTCGTGATATTGCCAAGGCCATTGAAGAACAATTGACCTACCCGGGGCAAATCCGGGTGACAGTCATCCGTGAAACCAGAGCGGTGGAATATGCTAAGTAGGGGGGTGGTGATGAAGTCGGTAGCAGAGCAGATTGCCCTGATCGAACGGGGCGCAGTGGATTTTCATTCCAAGGAAGATCTCGTCAGAAAACTTCACCGATCGCTGGAGACAGGGGTGCCGCTGACCATCAAGGCTGGGTTCGACCCCACCGCTCCGGATTTGCATCTCGGGCACACGGTCCTTATTCAAAAACTGCGGCATTTCCAGATCCTCGGCCATAATGTCCACTTTCTCATCGGCGATTTCACCGGCCTGATCGGTGATCCAACCGGCAAGTCCGACACCCGGCCGCCGTTGACCCCGGAAGATGTAAAGCGCAATGCCGAAACCTATAAGGAACAGGTGTTCAAAATTCTCGACCCTGAGAAGACCACGGTCGTGTTCAACTCCACCTGGTTGGGAAAATTGACTTCCTTTGAAATGATCCGCCTAGCCTCGGAATTGACCGTTGCCCGAATGCTGGAACGGGATGATTTTAAAAAGCGGTTCGAGTCGAACCGACCCATCTCCATTCATGAGTTTCTCTATCCCTTGATTCAGGGTTATGATTCGGTGGCTATGAAGGCTGACGTCGAGTTGGGCGGCACTGATCAATTATTCAACCTGCTGATGGGGCGGGATCTGCAGCGAAGCCGGGGGCAGGAACCGCAGGTGGTGCTGACCATGCCGCTTCTGGAAGGGTTGGACGGTGTCAACAAGATGAGCAAGTCGCTCGGTAATTATATCGGCATATCGGAGGCTCCGGACAGCATCTTCGGCAAGATCATGTCGATCAGTGACGATCTCATGTTTCGCTATTACGAGTTGCTCAGCGATCTTGGGATGGCAGAAATACTGGCCTTAAAGGAAAAAATTGCCACTGACCAGATCCACCCCAAGGCCGCGAAAGTGCAGTTGGCTAAAGAGATGGTTGCGCGGTTTCACAATCAGGGGGCCGCTGAGGATGCAGAGCGCAATTTTGAGCAGGTATTTGCCCGCCACGAAGTGCCCGATGAGATTGAAGAGGTACGGGTTGCAGCCGCCGAAGCTGAGATTTGGGTGCCGAAACTCCTCCTCGATGCGGGGCTGGTGAAATCGACCTCCGATGGCCGCCGCATGATGCAGCAGCAGGCGGTTTCAATAGAAGGGAAAAAGGTCGAAGATGTCAATGCTGTTATTCCTGCCACGGGTACTGTTCTCCTCAAGGTCGGGAAGCGGCGGTTTTGCCGGGTTACCTTTTCCTAACTCTATTCTGTCAGAGCAAAAAAAGAGCGGCTCTCCTCTGCGGGAGAGCCGCTCTTGCTGTTCTGGGCGGATGGATAGTGTTTAATCGTCAGTGAGTATAATATGTTTGTTGCCGTTTCTGGCAAACGCTGCAGATGCCGGTGAATTCGACATGATGACCAAGGATGAGGTAAGGCGTAGCGTCAGCTGCTTGGTCGATGAGTTCTTTGACCACCGGCACATCAATGTCATCCACCTTGCCGCAGGCCGAGCAACGAATATGGTAATGTTCTTCCGTGGTGGCATCAAAGCGTTTCTGGGTGCCTCCGACCTCAATTTTGAGGATCATGCCGCTGTCCGCCATCAGCTCCAAGTTGCGATAAACGGTGCCGAGACCAATGCGCGGCAAGCGTTTCCGGACCATATCGTATAATTCGCTGGCCGTTGGATGTGTTTTTACTTTCGACAGTTCCTCAAGAATGACCTGTCGTTGGGTTGTCAGCCGGATTATTGGTGTGGGTGCGTTCATGGTTTTCTCTATCATTGGTAGTGAAGATTTAGTCGAATAATCATTATCAAAAGCTACCACGGGTTAGGTTTTCATGTCAAGCCAGAAGTGGCAAGTGCCACGATGTCGCAGCGTCGGGAGGTTAGGATGCGAATAAGGGAGAGGGAAATATGGCCACCTCTTTTATTGGCGCCCATGGCAGGACTGACCCATTCAGCCCTTCGTACAACGATTCTCCGGTTTGGCGGAGTCGGGTTGTTCAGCACGGAAATGCTTGCAGCCGCACGGTTGCCAGCAGAGCGGGCGCAGCATTCGCCCTATCTTTTCAGAACCAGTCAGGAATACCCCCTTTCTTATCAGCTTCTCTTGACGGACGATAAAAATATGGCGGGTATTTTTGCGGCACTTCATCGTCTTCAGGCGGATGCTGTCGATTTCAATCTTGGTTGCCCGGCCCCCTTAGTCCGCAGAGTTGGCGGGGGGAGCAGTCTGATGGAAGCCCCGGATCGGGTGCGCAAAATAATCTCTAGCGCCCGAAAATGCACCCCGCTGCCGCTGACGGCCAAAATTCGCCTTGGCGAAACCCTCGATGAGGACAGGTTACGAAATTTTTGCCTGATGCTCGCCGGGGAGGGGATCGATATGCTCACGGTACATGCTCGTTTGCGCTCGGAGCCTTTCGCTCGGAGACCACGTTGGGATTGGGTTGCCAAGGTGAAGCAATGGGTCGACATTCCCGTGGTCGCTAACGGATCCATCGACTCGGTGGCCAGTGCCCAGAGCTGTCTTAAGGAGAGCGGCGCTGATGGCCTGATGATTGGCCGGGCGGCGGCACGGACGCCATGGGTTTTTGCAGCCATTGCCAGGGCGGTCTATGGGCTGGAGATCCCTGAGCCGATGGTCTCTTTGCCGCATCTTTATCAGGGATATGTTGAGGCGCTGATCCAGCGATTTCAGCCAGACCGGCGGCTAGGAAGGATGAAGGAATTCACGCACTACTTTGCTAAAAACTACTTTTTCGGCCACCATCTGGCATCCAAGGTCCAAGCCAGTCGCTCGCTCGAAGAGGCCTGGGGGCGGGCGGTAAACTTCTTCGCGGTGAATGATTCGCAAGGTGGCGAGGAGTTGCTTTCTCCCTTTGCTACTAAGGCCGAAGCGCCGGATTGTAATAACCAAAGCCTAGGTCAGGAAACTTTATTCTAAGCGTTTTGCAGCCAATTCCTGATTCCCAAAGGCGAAGCGGTTGTCTTGTGCTCGATGACCTGCAGGTAGTATTCAGGATCCATGTTCAGATTGCGTAACTGGATAAAATCGGGCCGGTACTCGGTGATAAGATCCGAGAGGGCCGCAAACTCAGCTGGGTCGTCAGTGCAACCGGGCAGAATAAAATAATTGAGGGAAACATGGCGATTATAGCCTTTCATGATTGTGATCGAACGGCAGACATCTGCAAGGGTGAAGCCCTTGGGGCGATAGTACAGCCGGTGTTTTTCAGGCTGAGCACTGTTTAAGGAGATGCGGATCGAGTCTAGGCCGGCTTTGGCCAAATGCTCGACTGCCTCAGGCAGGCTGCCGTTGGTGTTGAGATTAATCGTGCCCCTGCTGGTTCGCGATCGGATGAGGCGAATACTCTTTTCCATGACACCCGCCTGGAGCAGCGGCTCTCCTTCACACCCTTGGCCAAAACTGACCACAGGGCGGGGGGCCTTCTCAAGATGATCTACCGCGACTTCGGAAATTTCCTTTTCCGTGGGAACAAAGGTAATCCGATCTTGGGTTGAAGGGCAGCAACCCGAGGGCTGAAGAGAGATACAACCAGCGCAGGCAGCATTGCAGTTTGGGGAACAGGGCAGCGGCGCTTCCCATCGTCCGAGAAAATAGTTGCGGGCAGCGGGGCAGCTGTAGGTGAGGCAGCATTTACCGAGATGCTGAATCAGGCGGTTATGGCTATGCCGCTGGAGGTATGTTTTAGTCCGTTGTTCTAGGAGGCGCTGATTGAATTGATCAGCATCTTGCCGGCAATCGGCATCACTACGGAAACCGGCCACCCAGAACTTGCCATCGGCCCAACCAACAGCTGTATAGGCGAAGAGCGGCAGAAGGGCTGCCTTTACCGCGCTATTTTCATAGGCAGCGGTAAAAATAGCGGTATGGGCGGGTGCCATGAAAGCGGCGACGGCCTGTATGGATTCTCCGGGATTGTAGGGATTGGCGTCGAGTAAGGCGGGCTCCCCCGATTCTGGTTCAATGCCTACCGGCAAGCGACCCGGCAAGGCAAACAGTTCGCTTCCGGGGGGCAGTTCGATCAGGTCTTCCGGTTGCGGTTTATAAAACCTGCCGGCTGCGCTTCCGGCCATGATCAGGCCGCCATAGTCCAATATTTTGCCTGTGCTTGTGGCAAAGAGCAAAGAAGGAAGAACTTTGGGGTGGGCAACCGCCATGACGAAACATGATCAACGAGGACGGATCTTCGAGAGAATCGAATCCACGGCCCGGTATATCTCCAGATCATCGCCGAAGACATCCTGGATGTTGGTATGATTGATTAAATCTTCGACGATATATTGTGTCAGGAACAGGCTGATGACGTTAGGGTCTGGAGTCAGGTTTCTGATCGGCGCAATTTTAAATTGCATGTCGAATTCTTCCATGTCGCCCAACTGCTGCAACTGTCTGGCCATAACCTCCTGAATGGCTTGGACCGAATTGGTCTCGATGATATGCAAATCCAGCAGACGCTGCACCAAGGCTACGGCCAACTCCGGTGCCATTTCTCGGGATTTTTTCAGCATGAATTGCCGTTCCCGTTCTCTCTTCCGGTCAATGGCGTCAATGGTTTTATTGGTGGAATTGCTTGGGTTGATGTGGCGGGCCATTGGTTGCTCCTTGGAGGTAATCTATACGTCAGTCAAGTTGCCATTTCTTGCGGCTGCGGCTACCTGGTAGCTGCTTGCGGGGCGAAAACAGGTGTGAAGTTGCTCTGTTCAATCTTCCCTTTGTAGATACATTTGGCTGCTAATCAAGCCAAGTGGATAGTATGATACTTATACTGTACACTGGAAATGATAAGCACTGCTTTTGTACAGGGAAAGCTCCTTTAGACTCACGGGCGATCGCGCCTGAAGAAGAATTGGAGGGGCGGGCTTTTTAAGTTTAGTCTTCTTCACTTTGATACAGGCGACGAAAGCGGTTGATGTTATCTTCCAGTTCCGGGGTCAATCGTATGCCGTATTGCCCAACGTACTCGGCCGACATCCGGTGAGTGTTGAAGATCGGGATGTTGAGTTGCAGGTTGTTCAGTGCTCGCACTACATACGATTTGGGTTGTGCGTAAAATGTCTGGAGCACGGAAGGGAGGAGGTCGTAGAAAGCGGCGGCATCCTCCGTATAGAGCAGGGCATCGGGGGCTTCGCTGAGGTCAGCGTCCTCAACCGGACCTTCGTGGCCAAACTTCCAGCCCGTTTGTCCCTCGTGATATCCTTCCACCCACCAACCGTCCATGATGCTGATATTGGGAACGCCGTTCATGGCTGCTTTCATGCCGCTGGTTCCGCTGGCCTCAAGGGGGCGCTTTGGACTGTTGAGCCAAGCGTGCACGCCGCTGACCATCAGCTTGGCGACATGCATGTCGTATCCCGGAATAAAAACAAGTTTACCCAGGCCCTTGCTGCGGGTGTACAGTTCTTCCTGATTGTCGAGGATCAGCTTGAGTACCGATTTCCCTGGTTCGTCGGCAGGGTGGGCTTTACCGGCGAAGAGAAAGTTGACCGGCGAGTTGTGTTCGATGAGAATGTCGGACAGGCGATCAATATCATCGAAAATCAGATCAGCCCGTTTGTAGGTGGAAAATCTTCGGGCAAAGCCAAGGGTGAATACCCCAGGCTTGAGCCATTCCGTTTCAGGAAGGCTGGAGAGATGGTTAGGTGGATCTATCCAGGTCACGACCATTTGCTCGCGGTGGCTCTTGAGCATGGTATTGACAAAATCGATCAGCTGCCGGTTGTCCGCGCTCCAGGCATGCTCAAGTGCTTGGGCCAGTTGAGGCAGGTCGTGGCTTGCAACGGCTGCGAAACAACTGGGATCGGTACGCCAATTTTGCAGCGAAGGGATGCTGTTGAAGCAGGCCGCACGGTTTTCGCTGATCCAGGTCAAATGATGGACGCCATTAGTGATCGCCTTTATTTTGTGAGAAAAAGCAGGAAACTGTTTTTTCGTAACATCACGGTGCAACCGGCTGACGCTGTTGATCGCCCGGTTAATTCGCATGGCCATGGCGGTGAAATTATATTCATGGCTGGCTTCTTCATCGTGGGCGAGCAGATTGAGTATCCGCTGAAAGGTATTATGACTGATTGCCGAGTAGAGGTCGCGGGAAAATCGGTCGTGCCCTGCTTTGACAGGAGTATGGATGGTGTAGACGATTTTGCGGGAAACCCTTTCCGCTGCTGCGAGAATGTCGGCGTCGTTCATGCTGTCAAGGAAGGTGTCGCCGAGCGAAGTCTGCAACTCTTGCAGGATGAGGTGAAGGGTAACGGTTACGCCATGCTGTTCGTTGAGATGAATGGTTTGTGCGGTGAATCCGAGGGCTTCCAGGAGCGGCAGGATGGCGGAACCTAACATGCGCCGCTGGTTTGCCTTAATGATGGCTGATTTGGCATTGTAGAGTTGGTGGGCCGATTCCATAACCCAGGCCGGGGCTTCCGGTAGGCTGTAATCCAGCAGAAATTCCGGGACGAAATAGTCAAGTTCGCCGGCAATCTCCAATTTCATCCAGACATGGGCCCTGATCATCGTCGGCTTCAATTGGCCGTTGTGGAAGGGGATTTGAATCGTCAGCGGCCGGCCGGGTGACTGTGGGTCCTGGAGTTGAAACAGTGTAGGGGTCGTTTCAGGCGTCCAGCGAGTCGCGTGGTCAATCTGGCCCACCTTTGAGTCGACAATCTGGGAAAAATACCCTTCCCGGTACAGCAGGCTGATAGCGAGTGCCGGGATGCGCATGTCGGCAAAACTTTTGAGGGTGTCGCCGGCAAGCACGCCAAGCCCACCGCTATAGTTGGGGATTTTGCGAGGACCTGATAAGTATTTTTGCAGCCAGGCGTTCAGTTGAGGGCTTGGGTTTTCCGTGATACCTTCCTTCTCCAGCCAATCTTTGACAGGGTGAAAGACATCGGGATCGGCCCCTATTTCCATCGAGACATAGGCAATAGAGTCGCCATCGGAGCGGGTCAAGTTGCCCCACACCTGGTCGAAAACCTGTTGTGTCACACCAAAAAAAGTGCCAAAACGGTTGGAACAGACAGTTTGCTCGAGGAGATTGAGTGAGCTGAGAAGCGTGGAACCCATGTGATTGATTCTTTTTATTGTTAAAAAAAGGAGAAAATTCTCTTCAAAATTGTGAGCGGCACAAGTTTAGATAGGCTGTTGTTCTTTTGCAAGGAAATTAAATTTTCAGGAAAAAAATGTTGTATTTCTTGGGTTGTGCAGTAAAATATTTATTTCTGTAATTTTTAATTATTTTATAATAAAGGAGAGGGAGATGAGCTGTAAGAAAATGTTATATTTTGCCGCCTTACTGGCAGCTGTCCTGGGCTTGAGGTCTGACCGGCTGCAGCAAGAAATCGTCTGAAACCGCACAGCAGGGGGCGGGGGCAGGCACAGAGGGCGCTGGTGCAACGGAATCGCTGGAAACTGCGGATTCGGGGATTATGGAAGGCCGAACCTCCGGGCCGATGGTGCCGGTCTACTTTGAATTTGATAGTTCTAAGATTACCGGCGAGCAAGTTCAGCGGATTGAAACGAATGCAGATTTCATGAAAAAAAATCCCCAGTTGAAAATCAGGATTGAGGGAAATTGTGATCCTCGAGGAACGCAGGAGTACAATCTTGCCCTTGGTGAACGCCGAGCTCAGAGTGCCAAGTCCTACCTTGTTAACCTGGGTGTCCGTGCTGAGCATTTGTCGACGGTCAGTTTTGGTGAAGAGAAACTGCTTCTGTTCGGCCATGATGAAATTTCATGGGCGCAGAATCGACGGGATGATTTTGTTATTGCAAAGTGAAATGTTTTTTAATGGTTAATTGACCGGGTAAGGGCTTTTGTCCCTACCCGGTTTTGTATTTTTCTGCCCGGCGCTGTCTTTTAAGTAGACAATGAAACGGCGGCGGCAGGTAACCAATTTTCAAGGAGCTGTGACTGTGAATATTGTAAAAAATGCGGTTGGCTGCATCGGCAGCCTGGTGATTGTGGCGACTGTTCTTTTTAATGGTCAGGCGTTGGCGGCGGACACCAAGATTGCCGTCATTGATATGAAGCAGGTGATGGCCACTTCCATCGCCGGTAAGAAAGCGGAAGGTATTCTCAAGCAGAAAAGGGATACTCTGCAGGCGTCCTTGAAAACCGAGGAAGACGCCATTGTTGCCCTGAACAAGGAAGCTGAGAAAAAGAGTTCGGCCTGGAGCGACAGCGTCAAGCAGGAGAAAGCCGCAGCCTTCCAGAAAAAGCGCCGTGATCTCGCTGTTAAGCAGGAAGAGGCCAATCAGGAACTCAAGAAGCTGCAAGACCAGCATATAATGCCTATCCAAAAGAAACTTGAGGAAATTGTACCGAAAATTGCCGCCGATGGTGGTTATGCGCTTGTGCTGCCCAAACAGATGACAATGTATGCAACCGATTCGATTGATATATCGAACACGATCATTACCGAACTGAACAAAGTGATGAAGTAAAGGATCTGCTCTGCGTTTGTTCATATGATCATGACCAACCAAAGGCTTCGGGAGATTATTTCCCAGTTTGCCAATGCTAATGTCCTGGTTGTTGGCGACATTATTGTAGACCAATTTCTTTGGGGGACTGCGACCCGCATTTCTCCTGAAGCCCCGGTACCGGTGGTCAATGTCCAGCGCGAGGAACTTCTGCTGGGGGGGAGTGCCAACGTCCTGAGGAATATCGTTTCCCTCGGAGGGAATGGTACCCTTTGTGGCATTATCGGCGATGATGCCATGGGGCAAAAAGCTGTTGAACTGGTTGAACAGTTGGGTGTCTCGACCCACGGGTTGGTCGTTGGGCAACGCCCGACGACCGTTAAAACCAGGGTCGTAGCTCAAGGACAGCAGGTTGTCCGTTTTGACAGGGAGGAGACCGGTGCGCCTTCAAAGAGTTCGCTGGACGCCCTGCTCTGTTATCTGGAAGGGCAGGTGCATACCTTTGATGCGGTGGTGGTTTCGGATTACGCTAAAGGTGTGGTCAGTGAACAGTTGATGGTTCGGTTGCATCACCTGCTCTATGCGGCCCGATCACGTGAGAATCGAAAGCTGCCGTTGATAGTCGATCCCAAACCGGCAAATATTCACTGCTTCGTCGGGGCCACCGTCATCACTCCCAATCATCACGAGGCGATGCAGATGGCCGGAATGAGGATCGAGGATGAGCGGAGCCTAATGGCTGCTGCACGCCATATTCGTGATGATATCGGTTGCGAGGCGGTGTTGATCACCAGGGGTGAGGCCGGCATGGCTCTGCTGCAAGCCGACGACGAACTTGTCACTATTCCGACAATGGCTAAGGAAGTCTATGACGTCACCGGTGCCGGGGATACGGTGGCCGCCACGTTGGCGCTTGGGCTTGCAGCCGGTTTCGCGATGAACGAGGCTGCGGTTTTAGCCAACCATGCCGCCGGCATCGTGGTCGGCAAGATTGGAACCGCCTGCTCCTCAGCCACCGAATTGTATGAAGCCATTGCAGCAAATAAATTATAGCGGATGCAGACTTTAGTTTTCTTCAACCCATGAATACCCGAAAACGGAAAGGATAGAGAATGCGACCACGAAGCATGACCGGGTTTGGCCGAGGCGAAGCCTCGGGGGATGGCAGAACCTGGGTGGCCGAGATCCGGACCGTGAACCACCGTTTTCTTGACCAGCGGGTTATCCTTCCCCGGTCCTTTACCGTTTTCGAGGAGCCGGTTAAAAAAAAGGTGGCGGCCATTCTCGATCGTGGTCGGGTCGATATCGCTTTCAGCCAGCAAGGGCTTTCTACTGTTGAGCCACAACTTGTGGTCAACGAGAGCGTGGCTCGGCAATATCACCGAAGTCTTCAGCGATTGATTACCGATTACGGACTTGATGGTACGGTGACACTGCGGGACATGCTGACTCTGCGTGATGTGATCAGCTTGGAAGAACAGCGGCCCGATATGGATGCAGAGTGGCTGTTGATCAGCACCGCACTTGATGCCGCCCTCAGGGATTGTGATATCATGCGGGAGAAAGAGGGGCAGGCCCTGAAGCAGGATCTCCTCGGTCGCCTAACCAAGTTCGAATCTGTTGTCCGGCAGATTGACAGTCAAATCCCCGAGCTGCAGCAGCAGCGCCAGGCCGATCTCAAGCTCAGGGTGAGCAAGTTGCTCGAAGGGCTTGATCTCGACCCCATCCGCTTGGCCCAAGAAACAGCGATTATGGCCGACAAAAGTGATGTTACCGAGGAAATTACGCGGCTCGATAGCCACATGGAGCAGTTTCGAACCTTTCTCGCCAGCGAGGAACCGGTGGGTCGGCGGCTTGATTTCCTCCTGCAAGAATTCCTCCGCGAGGTCAACACCCTCTCTTCTAAAATTGCCAGCGCCTGCATTGCTCACTTGGGGGTTGAAATGAAGAACGAAATCGAAAAATTACGCGAACAGGTACAGAACATCGAATAACGCCGCCGCTTTCCCCCATTTTTTTTCTCCTCCTCCGACCACCCCGTAATTAAGCATGGAAAGCAGACTTGTTAACATCGGCTTTGGAAATGCGGTCAAAGTTAATCGGATCTTAGCCGTCGTCAATCCCGGTTCCTCGCCCATCAGGAAATTGAAAGAGGATGCGCGCATCGAGAAGAAATTGATCGATGTTACCGAGGGCAGGCGGACCCGAGCTATCCTTATCCTTGATTCTGGTCACTTGATTTTGTCTTCGGTTCAACCAGAAACCATCGGACAACGCCTGTTGGCTCTGGAGCAGGAACAGCGTAATCCGGAATTACTGTTGGTAAAAGGAAGGAATGGGGAAGGTAATGAGTAACAGCCTATTGCTTGTGCTTTCCGCTCCTTCTGGGTGCGGCAAGACAACTATTGTTAACCGGGTGATGCGCAATCTGCCTGGACTGGTTTTTTCCGTGTCGCACACCACCCGGAGGCCTCGGCCCGGAGAGGCGGACGGCATCCACTATCATTTTGTCGAGGGGGCGGTTTTTTCGGCCATACGTAATCAGCAGCCAACAGGCTTTCTTGAATGGGCCGAGGTGCACGGCAACATGTACGGCACCAGTGTCGAGGAAGTGGCTAAGCATCAACAGGCTGGTTGCGACGTCATTCTCGACATCGACGTTCAAGGGGCGGCTCAGGTTCGGCAGCGAACCGAACCGGTGACCATTTTTATTGCCCCGCCGTCACTTGCCGAGTTAGAACGTCGCCTGCGCGGGCGGGCGACCGAAAATGATGCTACCATTGCGGTACGTCTTAACAATGCCCGGAAGGAACTTGCCTGTGTTGGCGCCTATGATTACCTGATCGTCAATGACCGACTCGATGGTGCTGTCGACAGTCTGCGCAGTATCATCATTGCCGAGCGCTGCCGCCAGCGTCGTGCCCCCGGTGGTCAACTGATGCGATGGGGTGCGTGATGGAGATAAGAAGAAAAGAGAAAAAATCTGATCACAATGATCAGTCCGTGGCGAGCGACCCCGCCGATGACCTGATATGGGGGATCAATGCGGTAGGCGAGGCATTGGGGCAGAATGCTGCTGCAATCAGCGAAATTCTGATCGAGCAGGGCAAGGCCGGGCCGCGCCTGCAACAGATCATCGATCTCGCCAGAGAGCGTTCCGTCGCTGTCCGCTTCGTCGAGGCCGGCAGGATGCGTGTTCCTTCCCATTGCCGGCATCAGGGCGTGGTGGCCCGGCAGAGCGAGGCCCGGATGATTGTCGCTCGATGCCCTCCTGGAAAATCTTGCTGGCAAATATGCCTCAGGGGCGGCGAGGGTTCTGGCCCTCGACTCTATTCAAGATCCACGCAACCTCGGTTCCATTCTACGCTCAGCCCTGGCCGCAGGTTTTTCTCATGTGATCATGACCCGGGAGCGGAGTGTGCCTGTAACCGGCACGGTCGCCCGGACTTCTGCCGGTGCGGTGGCTCACCTCCAACTTTGTCAGGTTGTCAACTTGGTTGACACGATCAATGTTCTCAAGGAGCGGGGATTCTGGATCTATGGGGCAGTGGCGGAACCTGATGCCGCCTCGGTCTATAACACCGATTTTTCAGGAGCTGTCTGCCTGGTGATCGGCAGCGAAGGAAAAGGAATCCGGCCTTTGGTGCGAAAACAGTGTGATTTTCTGGTGACGATTCCGATGAAGGCCGCGTTTAATTCGCTTAACGCTTCGGCTGCCGCAGCGGTCATCATGTTTGAGATTACCCACCGGTCCAGTTGAACCTGCAGGGTTGTTGCCTGTCGCACTGTTGCCGGGACAACGTCGTCCGTCGTCCCGGCGAAATCAGTAACTCCTCTATTTTTTGCTTTTTATCTGCGATTTCAGTAGGTCGCCCAGCGTTCCCATCGAAGGTGACTCCTTGTTCACCGGTGGCGGAATGTACGCCTCGGTCGACTCCTTGGCGACATAATCTTCAGGCGCTAAGGCCAGCCGTTTCTGCCCGACATCAATCGACTCGATTTTAACAGTCAATTCCTGGCCTGCTTCGAGTATTTCTCGGGGATGGTGAATCCGGCGACCTGCCCCGAGCTTGGAAATATGAAGCAGGCCGTCGATTCCGGGTTCCAGGGTGACAAAGGCGCCAAAGGCGGCCATCCGCGAGACCCGGCCCTGATGGATCGAACCAACCGGATATTGTATCGTTACTTTATCCCAGGGGTTCTCTGTTGTTTCCCTGAGGCTCAGCGAGATCCTGTCTTTTTCCCAGTCAAGCCGTTTGATCACAACTGATACCTGCTGGCCACGGCTCAAAACATCCTCAACTCGGTCAGTCTGGCCCCAGGCCAATTCCGAGATAGGGACGAGCCCATCAACGCCGCCGATGTCGATAAAAGCACCAAAATCACGGATTGAGGTCACTGTGCCGCTGACCTGCATGCCCTCGGTGAGTCGTTCTTTGAGCTGCTCACGCTCCTGTTGTCGTTGCTCTTCCTGAACGGCGCGCGCCGAAAGGATGATGTTTTTCCCCTGGCTACCGAATTCAATGATCTTGAAGGCAAAAGTCTTCTCAATGTATTCCTCAGAATTTTCGACTTTGCGGATATCCATTTGCGAGTAGGGGCAGAAGCCGCGCTGGCCGGCGACGGTAACGGAAAAACCGCCCTTGACCTCCCCTGTCACCCTGCCTTCAACAGGAATGCCGGACTGGAAAGCCTCCTCCAGTTCGCGGGAGGAGGTCTGGCCGGAACCGAGCCGGGTAGTGAACACCATCTCGCCGCCCCGAGCGGCCAGAAAGAAGACTTTTACCCGGTCGCCGACGGCAACGGTCAATTCTCCATCTGCGTTGCGTAGTTCGGCTGCGCCGAGAACACCTTCACTTTTGCCGCCGGCATCGAGGAAAATATTCTCGCCACTGATGCCAACAACGGTTGCCTCAATCCGGTTGCCAGGCTGGAGGTTTGTGCGGGCAAGGGGGTTGTCCTGGAAAAGATCTGCAAAGGTTTCGTCACTCATGGTTCTCTATGGGGTGTAAAAGTTAGCCAGCTGGTTTGAAAATTCTCGCCGGCGCTACAATCGCACAAGGTCTGCGATCAATTGTCGAATACTAATTTTTTTCCAACATCAATCCGACGAACAGAAAAATCATCGGTGTCGAGCAGGGCAAAGGAAGGTACCGCATCCTTGCCGAGGAGGTCGCCGGGGTTCAGCAATAGGCATTTGCCCAGCCGTTCGACATGAAAAACATGATTATGACCGTAGCAGACCAGGTCAAAGTCTCCAGATTGAGCCAGTACGCGCGCCCATTGAGGATAATGCTCGATGGCGATACGCAGTGTGCCAACAGCAAGGGTTGCATGGATGCCATGATGCTGGATTCTGCTGTCGGGCGAGGCGCATCGCGAGGCAATAAGATGCTGGTCGCCGGCATTATTGCCGTAGACCAAGTGTACTTGGCCGCTGAATTGTTCGAGGTGGGCCAGCATGAAGGGAGAAATGAGATCCCCGCAGTGAAGCAACAGTTCGGCCCCTTCCTGGTTGGCACGGAAGACAGCCCGGCGAAGGTTCGGAATGTGGTCATGACTGTCGGATAAAACTGCAATGCGCATGAAGGTCGATGAATGATGTCGATCTGATCGTATTGAGCTACCTGCGTAAAAAAAATACTCAGGGCCGCGGCACAATGAACAAACTGTCCATCTTTAACCCGCTTACAGAGCAGGGGCAATGTCTTTTCTTACCGAACTGGGAACAGAGGGAATGAGCAAGTAGGAAGAGAGGCTGCCTTCGGTCAGGGTTCTGTTGCAGTCATTGCTGTATGGTTTCCGTGCCGGGCACCAAATCGAGTTTGCGCAGGGATTGCACCTGTTGCGCATCCCCTGTTAGAGTGTTGAAACGAACCCTGGTAAAGGTCAGCTCAGTCATTGCGCCGAAATGGTCTTCCATAAGCAGGCGGTGGATGGTGAGATCGCTGTTCAACCAGAGTTGAACCCGTTTTACCTGCGGTTGCGGCTGTCGGGGGGTCAGCAGGATGGCCTCTAAACCAGTCGGGCGATCATTGAGGATAAAAAGCTTGTCCTCGGGTGAGGCGTTGAACTCATCAAGCAGGCTTTTGGTGCCGGTGAAAATCGCGTAAGTGATATCGGATTCCATGTTCTGCGCCGGTGAGACAATCAACTGTTTGTCCTGGGGGGTGTAGATGGAGAGGGCCTTGCCGTCGTTTATGATGGTCTGCTCCGCTGGCTCGATGTAATTCCAGCGCATTATCCCCTGATTCGTCACCCCGGGTTTGCTTGGAGCTGTGGGCCGATAGAAGATGGCGTTGCCAGCCCCATGTTTGATCCTGCCGCCGGTCTGAGTGGATTGGGAAAACTCGAAGACAAGGCTTCGCAACTGCTGATATTTTTTTTGGAGCTGCAGTATCCGTAATTCCGGGCTGGAACTCGTTTCCGCTGCCGTGACTTCAGGAAGCGGGCAGACGGTAATCAACAAAAACAACATCAGGAAGGAACGTGCAATTTCAGACATCGGTTTTCTCCAAGAGAACGGAGCGTCCGAAAATTGTGCTGGCAAGGGCATGCACTGGCGAGGGCATATCGGAGACAAAAAAACGGCTGGGTGTGTCGGGACAGTAGAGTTTGCTGCGGAGTTGTTCATCGGAATCAAGAATCGATTTGAGATGGAGTGCCACTTCAACCGAGGAATCGATAATGTTTACCCTGCGTCCGATACGGGGTGCAATCGTTTTTTTGAGGAGTGGATAGTGGGTGCAGCCAAGGATTAGGGTGTCGATCTGTTTATCGCGCAGGGGGTGAAGGTATTTTTTAACGATCATTTTGGTTTCCCGGCAATCCAGCCAACCTTCTTCAACAAGCGGCACCAATAGAGGACAGGCTTGGCTGTAAACCTTGCACTCCGGGCGGGAAGCCTGAAGGCGCTGTTCATAAAGACCTGAATTGATTGTGGCCCTGGTGCCGATAATCCCGATTCTGCCGTTTTTACTGAGGTGTGCTGCCTTAGACACTGCCGGAAAGATAACATCAATGATCGATTGACTGTAATGCGTTCTTAGGAAGGAAGAGGCGGTGCTCGCGGCTGAATTGCAGGCGATGACAATCAATTTCGCACCTTGTTTGAGCAGAAATTCGGTGTTGCGATGCGAGTATTCGGTAATCATGGCTGGACTTTTAGAGCCGTAGGGAGTTCGAGCAAGATCACCGAGGTACACCAGGGGGTATCCCGGGCAGTATTGTTCAATGGCGCGGGCAACGGTCATGCCGCCGACGCCGGAGTCGAAGATGCCAATCATAATACAATATTATCGGTTATTAACGAAGTGCAGGAAGCGAGGCGTACCGACACGGAAGTGAGTGTGAATGTAATGCGGAAAGGCTGTACCCACAAGGCGGACATCCTTTGTGTTGTCGAAGTGGCCGCAAAATTTCAGGAGTATTTGCTCAGGCGACGGGAAACAGGAACCCCGCCGCCTGGAATATATCGCTTGATATTGTTAACAGGAACAGGATTATTTTTTCTTGCCCTTGGTTCGCATTTCAATAGCCTTGCGCAGATTGTCAGGTAATCCTCTTTCTTTCCCGGATTGCGAGCGTTTTTCAGAGAGGGCCTTGGCGCAGAGCGGCTGGCGGGCAGAAAAACCGTGTTTTTTACGGTAATCCTTTGAGGTGAGTGCATGTGATTTAAGGTGCTTTGGCGAAAGCATCTTGAATTCCTGCCCGCATTCCAGGCAGACAATTTTATTCTTCTGGATGGACTTTTTCGGATCGATAACAGGATTCGTCTCTTCAGGCTCTGCATCAATCCCAATGGACTCGGAGTCTTGGAGCGCCTTAAGGGTTTGAAATGTATCGTTAAGAGCCGCTTTTATTTCTTCGGTGGTCATCTGTTTGCTGCTTATTTGGGACTGGATGATTTCGGCGGTCATTTCAACGAGTGATTTACTCATCGGTTTCTCCTGAGTATAGAAATTAATTGGATGCATATCGCTTGTTTCTGCGAATAATGCAATAATAGAACATGAACCTGATCAACGCAATTTTTTTGTGCTGTTACAGAATAAATAAAGAATGAAGGGAAAAATGATCGGGCGGATCTATTGATAAAGGCGCGTTGAGCGCATGATTCCCGGTAGGGATTCTGACGTTGCCGCAGGAAAAGAATTTTTTAAAATCAGTTGGCGTTGTTTAATGTACCAGATTATCCCGTCGCGGGAGTTGACAGGGCGCAGAGGAAACATTAAAATTGCTGCAGTTTGATGTTTCGGTTTTTTTTTTAACCTTATTATAGACAGAGTTGCGAGGTAATGTCATGCCGGTGTATGAGTACGAGTGTGGTGGGTGCCAGAAAATTTTTGAAATTCAGCAACGTATAGCCGATGCACCCGTGTCGGTTTGTCCAGATTGCGGCGGTAATGTCAGGAAACTGATTTCCATGAGTTCTTTTCAGTTAAAAGGCGGCGGCTGGTATACAGATGGGTACAGCGGTGCTGCCTGCGGCAAGGGAGCACAAGGGGACAGTGCTCCCTGTTCAGACTCCAGCGCTTCGCCTTCCTGCCCGGGGGCTGCGGGTTCCTGCTGCAGTTGCCCGGCGGCACAGTGAACTATCCCCGTTTTTGTGCAAGAAACCCGGCCTTGAGCCGGGTTTCTTATTTCAGGCGCCATCACAGTTCAGGTGGGATGGTTGGTCACGAGCACGGTTTGGTGATGATGGCCATTGCGTCTCCATACGAAAAAAAACGATAGTCAGCGGTAATAGCCTCTTCATAAGCCTCGAGAATTTTTTGTCGGCCGGCTAGGGCTGACACCAGAAAAAGAAGCGAAGATTTGGGTAGATGAAAATTGGTGATCAGGTTGTCTACGACCCGGAACTGAAAACCGGGATAGATAAAAAGATCGCAGGTTCCGGTGCCGGGTTGGACACGTCCCTGCCCATTGGCGGCAAACTCGAGAGTCCGAACCGTGGTGGTTCCCACCGCCCATATCCTTCCACCTGACTCCTTCGCCCGGTTTATTTTTTCCGCAGTCTCTGGCGAAACCTCCACGGTCTCCTTGTGAATCACATGATCGCGGATATCCTCTGCCCGCACCGGGGCAAACGTTCCGTATCCGACATGAAGGACAATGCTGGCGATTTCCACCCCTTTGTGCCGTATCTCTTCCAGCAAATCATCACTGAAATGCAGTCCGGCCGTCGGGGCTGCGACCGAACCGGTTTGCCGCGCGTAACGGGTTTGATATCTGTTCGAATCATCGACGGAACTGCCATTCGGCCGACTGATATACGGCGGTAGCGGTATCTGGCCGTGTGCTTCTAACAACATCTCCAGGGTTTGATCACCCCCCGCTTGGTATTGCAGCGTCACCTCTGCCTTGCCATCCGGGCGGAACTCATCGATGCGAGCCCGCAGTTGTTGGTTGAAATGCACAAGACTGCCGATCTTTGGTCGTTTGGAACTCTTAATCAGGGCCGGTGCTGTGGCTTCTTGCCACATTGGTCGTGCACCGACAGTTGTCAGGGGGCGAGGAAAGGAGAGGAGGAAAAGTTCGGCCTTGCCGCCGGTCTGCTTGTGTCCAAGCAACCGAGCCGGAAAAACCTTGGTGGTGTTGATGACCAGCAAATCCGAGGGATGGAGATAGTCAAGGATGTCGGAGAAAGCCCGATGTGCAAAGGATGTCGCACCGGTTTTAAGGACAAGCAGGCGGGAACGATCCCGCTGCGCCGCCGGGAACTGGGCGATTCGGTCTGCAGGCAGATCGTAGTCGTAGTCGTCCAGACAGTGAGAATGATCGTTCATGGGATTCAGCGGCATCGAGGAGACAGGGTGATTTTCTTGCAAAGCTCGATAACCTACTTTACATTGCGCGAAAAGTCTTGGCCGAATTTGTCGTGACCGGAGTGGTCGCGGTTTCTTCGTCTGCTCATCGCTATGGAAGGAGTACAATGCTTCTAGTGACCGCCGCCACCGATTTTGAGATGGCAGCCTTTCTAAGCGCCTGTTCGCCAGCGGCCGCGATCACCTCTTTGGTAACCGGCGTTGGTCCGGTTGAAACGGCTGTTCGCTTGACCGCCTTCCTCGCCACATCTGTCGCACCGTTGCACGGAGTGGTCAATTTTGGGGTGGCTGGAGCGTATATCCAGGAAGATCAGCCCGGTGCGGGCTTGCTTGATATCTGTCTGGCGGAACGTGAGGTGCTGGGGGATCTGGGGATATGTTATGGCGAGGCGATGAAGCCGTTACGGGGTGAGGCCTTTGAGATCCTGGATGCCTTCGATTTGGACACCGGCTTGCTGCACCAGGCGGAATCGATACTTGCTTCCGCGTTCATCCCGTACAAACGTGGTGTCTTTGCCACCGTCAATTGCGTCAGCGGAACTCGAAAACGGGGCGTGTTGCTTGCCTGTCAGCACCAGGCGCTGTGTGAGAACATGGAGGGTGCTGCAGTAGCGCGGGTATGCCGACATTTTGGACTGCCCTTGCTTGAGCTGCGTTGCATTTCCAATCTGGTCGAGGATCGCAGCCTCCAGAACTGGCAATTACAGAAAGCCTGCGCCCGCTGCGGTGAGGTTGCGGCAATTGTCGTCAGAGGACTGCAATATGGCTGAAAAAATGGAGGTCACTCTCGGTTTCTCCCCCTGTCCCAACGACACCTATATTTTCAATGCCCTAGTGCACGGCAAGGTGCCATTGTCCCAGTGCAGTTTGGCCGACGTACATCTCGAGGATGTGGAGGCCCTTAACGATTGGGCTCTACAAGGGCGTCTGGACGTCAGCAAGCTGTCTTTCCATGCCTTTGGCCATGTCCGGGACCGATATGCGTTGCTGCAGGCAGGGTCGGCTTTGGGGCGAGGTTGTGGCCCCTTGCTGATTGCTGGCAAAGGCGATAAACCCGTCCGCCTTGCTGATTGGAAGATCGCCATTCCCGGGATCCATACTACCGCCGCCCTCCTGCTTCGACTCTATCAGCCGGCTTGCAGCCATCTCGTGGTCATGCGTTTTGATAGGATCCTGGAAGCCCTGGCCGAAGGAACGATCGATGGCGGCGTGATCATCCACGAGAGCAGGTTTACCTATCGGGAGTTCGGGTTGCATTGCATCCAGGATCTTGGCGAATGGTGGGAGCAAACCACCGGACTCCCCATTCCTCTGGGTTGCATTGCGGCTAAAAAGACCCTGCCGCTGTTGGTCCGCGAAGAGATCGATGCGGCCATCAGCGCCAGTATTCACTGGGCAGAAGCCCATCCTTCGGAGGGGTGGGGTTATATCCGGGCGCACGCCCAGGAGATGGACGATCAGGTCATGCAAAGCCATATTGATTTGTATGTCAACGAGTACTCCAAGGCGATTGGCGAAGAAGGGTTGCACGCCGTACGAGAACTTCTGCGACGGGGCGCCGCCGCCGGTCTATTTCCCGGCGGATCAGACTGGTCATGATCACAAAGTATCGTATGGACGTGGATCCGGTCTGGGCCTGCGTACTGATTGGCGGTAAGAGCCGCCGTATGGGGAATCCGAAACATTTGCTGGAACAGGATGGGCTCACCTGGATCGAACGGACGGTTTCGCTCCTTCGGCCACGGGTTGAGCAGGTGGTCATCGCCGGAGCTGGATATGTACCCGCATCCCTTGCCGGTGTCAGACGGGTCGATGATGTGACGGAACTCGGCGGGCCGCTTGCCGGCATCCTTGCGGCTTTTCGTTGCTACCCCCAGGTATCCTGGCTGGTCGCGGCCTGCGATCTGCCGGATATGCAGGATGGAGCCCTGCAATGGCTGTTGGATTGCCGCCGCCCAGGTGTGCTGGCTGTCATGCCGGATTTGGCCGCAGACGGCCGGATTGAACCCTTGCTCGCCTATTATGATCGGGCATGCCGGCCATTGCTGGAAGAAATGGCAGCTACCGGGCAGCGGCGGATGAACCTGCTGCGGGATGCAGAAGGTGTGATCACGCCCCAGCCGCCTCTCCTGGTGCGGCTTTCCTGGCGCAATGTCAACACACCTCAGGACATTGATCAGCCTCCGGCACTTGCGCAACCGGCGGCAAAAACGGAAGATACAACCGGCGAATTATCATCGATGAGGAAAGACTGAGGCATGGAACAGGTTGTGGCAGGCATTGTCGGGCGGGACCCCGAACAGCGAGAGTTTCATCAGGTAATCCGGGAATTTTTCGTCAGCGTTCGACCGGTGCTGGAACGTCATCCGGAGTACCGGCGCCAGGCGGTTCTGGAGCGGTTGGCCGAACCGGAGCGGATGATTCTTTTCCGGGTTCCCTGGATGGACGATCAGGGCAATGTCCATGTCAATCGCGGTTACCGGGTGGAGATGAATTCCGCTATTGGGCCCTACAAGGGCGGGCTGCGTTTCCATTCCTCGGTCAACCTGTCGATCATAAAATTCCTTGCCTTCGAACAGGTGTTCAAGAACAGCCTGACCACTCTTCCTATGGGCGGTGGCAAAGGCGGCTCCGATTTCGATCCCAAGGGACGTTCCGATAACGAAATCATGCGGTTTTGCCAGGCCTTCATGGCCGAGCTATTCCGTCATATCGGCGAGGACACCGACGTGCCGGCCGGCGATGTCGGCGTGGGACCACGGGAGATCGGTTACCTTTTCGGGATGTATAAAAAATTGCAGAATAAGTTCACCGGGGTGCTGACCGGTAAGGGGCTGGCATGGGGCGGCAGTCTGATACGGCCGGAGGCCACCGGTTATGGGGTGGTTTATTTTGCTTCGGAAATGCTTGCCCTTAAGGGCGAGACCCTGGAAGGCAAGCGCTGGCTGGTGTCAGGATCGGGCAATGTCGCCCAGTTTACCGTGGAAAAAATCCTGCATCTGGGGGGCAAGGTGCTGACCATGTCCGATTCTTCCGGGTATATCTTCGATGAAGAAGGAATCGACGCTGCCAAGCTGGCGTATGTCAAGGAATTGAAAAATTGCCGTCGTGGCCGCATCCAAGAATATTGTGAGCGGTATCCGCGGGCAGCCTTCATCCCGGCCAATCCGACACTTGATTGGAACCCGCTCTGGCGTCATCAGGCAGATTGCGCCGTTCCGGCGGCCATCCAGAACGAAATCAATGGCACGGATGCCCTTCATCTGGTGGACGGCGGTATTCGACTGGTCTGCGAGGGCGCCAACATGCCCTCGACCCCCGAGGCCATTGACATCTTCCAGAGTCACGGCATTCTCTTCGGGCCGGCCAAGGCCACCAATGCTGGCGGGGTGGCGGTGTCCGGGCTGGAAATGGCCCAGGATTCCATGCGGTTGAGTTGGTCCAGCGAGGAGGTGGATGCGCGCTTGCATGCGATCATGAAGCGCATTCACCGTACCTGCCTTGATACTGCCTCGGCCTATGGTCGGGAAGGCAATTATCTTGCCGGGGCCAATATCGCCGGCTTTGTCAAGGTTGTCAGTGCCATGCTCGACCAGGGGCTGGTGTAGCGGCAGGGGAGGCTTGGAGAGACGGTGAGGGAAGGTTCGCATCAGGGGGATGCCCCTCAGAGCATAGCTGCTGATCTGGAGCGCTTTTTTGTCCACGCTGTGGCCGAATGCCCCTATGGGATGGCCCCAAGAGCCGTCTATCATCAGGGGATATTTGGCCGCTTCGACGACGAGGCCATGGGGCAATTCCTTGCTCACGGCTATCGGCGTAACGGCAACTGTATCTACAACATGCGTTGCCCGGGATGCGCCCTGTGCGTGCCGATACGGCTACGGCCGGAACGGTTTTGCCCGAACCGCAACCAGCGCCGCGTTTGGAAAAAAAATCAGGATGTAGCAGTCGAGATTGCGCCCCTGACCATGTCACGGGAAAATCTGGCCCTGTTGCAACATTTTCTCGCCACCCGTTTTCCTGCTGGCCAGAGCAGTGCTGAGAGCTATTATTCTGGATTTTTCATTACCAGCATCAGCCGATGTTTTGAAATCAGGTATCGGATTGGCGAGCAATTGCTTGGTGTGGCGATCGTTGACGCGGCCCCGTCCTGGCTGAACGCGGTCTATTTCTTTTTTGACCCGGAACAGGGTTGGCGCAGTCCGGGCACCCTCAATGTCCTCACCCTCAACCATATCTGCAGAACACAGAAGATCGAATTGCTCTATCTCGGCTACTGGATCGACGGTCATGCCGGCATGAGCTATAAGAACGCTTTTCGCCCGCATGAACTGCTGTTCAACGGGGAGTGGGTGGAGCAAGTTTGAATCCCGTCAAACAGCAGATGAACCGTTGACCGGAGGGAGAAGCAACGGACTCGGGAATCGAGCCCGTCACTTTTCTCAATGTTTTGCGGGGTTGTCTGGGGAGGCGGTTGCGCTGGCCCGGATCTCACCCTTTTTCTTTCCAATCCGGGCGAAGGTGCAACTCGGTCAGCTGTTTGCGAGAGACTGAGGAGGGCGCATCCGTGAGCGGGCAGGTTGCCTTTTGTGTCTTGGGGAAGGCAATGACGTCCCTGATCGACGAGGAGCCGGTGAGCAGCATCATCAACCGATCGACGCCAAAGGCAATGCCGCCGTGCGGCGGGGCCCCAAGTTCAAGGGCACGGAGGAGAAACCCAAATTTTTCCTGCGCCTCCTCGGCTTCGATGCCCAGAGCCTGGAACACTGTTTTCTGCATAGCCGGGCTATGAATACGGATGGAACCGCCGCCGATCTCGCTGCCGTTGAGCACCAGGTCGTAGGCCCGACTTTTGACTGCGGCGGGATTGGTCGTCAGCAGGGGCAGGTCATCCTCGTTGGGTGCGGTGAACGGGTGGTGCACGGCGGTGTACCGTTTTTCCTCCTCATCGTACTCGAGCAAGGGGAAATCGGTGACCCAGAGAAATCTGAACGTCTCTTCCTGGACCAGGTTAAGCCGCCGTGCCAATTCCAGCCGCAGTTCGGAGAGCACCTGATGCACGGTTTTGATCGTGTCCGCGCCGAATAAAATTAGGTCGCCGGGTTGGGCATCAAGGGCTTTGCCCATGGCCGTAATTTCCGCCTCGCTGAAGAATTTGGTGATCGGCGACTGCCATTCTTCGTCTTTGATCTTGATCCAGGCCATGCCGCGGGCGCCGAAACGGCCGGCGTATTCGGTCAGGTCATCGAGATCCTTGCGGGAGAATCCGCCGCAGCCCTTGGCGTTAATCGCCTTGATTGCGCCACCTTTTTCAATGACCGAGCTGAAGACCTTGAAGCCGCAGTCGCGGACAATGTCGGTCAGGTCAACCAGCTCGAGGCCGAAGCGGATGTCGGGCCGGTCAGTGCCGAAACGGCGCATCGACTCATCATAGGTCATCTGCTGGAAAGGCGGTTGCAGGTCAATGTCCCGGGTAACCTTGAATAGATTTTTGATCATGCCCTCGACGAGGGTGATGATCTCCTCCTCGGTAATAAAGCTCAACTCCATATCGATCTGGGTGAATTCGGGCTGACGATCGGCGCGGAGGTCTTCGTCGCGAAAGCACTTGACGATCTGGTAGTACCGGTCCATGCCGGAAACCATGAGGAGCTGCTTGAACAGTTGCGGCGACTGGGGCAGGGCGTAAAATTTTCCAGCACTGACCCTGCTTGGCACCAAATAATCCCGGGCGCCTTCCGGCGTGGAGCGGGTGAGCATCGGTGTTTCAATCTCAAGGAAGTTATGGTCGTTGAGATAGGAACGGACGGTTTGCAGGGCCTGGTGCCGGAGGATGAGGTTTTGGGCGATCTCAGGCCGGCGCAGGTCGAGGTAACGGTATTGCAGGCGAAGGGTGTCGGAGATCTCGATCTCCTCGTCCAGCGGGAAGGGCGGGGTTTCGCTGGTATTGAGGATGCGGAGTTCGTTGACGAAGACCTCGATGGCGCCGGTTTGCAGTTTCGGGTTCTCCATGGAGGCGGGCCGGTTGACGACCCTGCCGCGGATGGCAATGACCCATTCGCTGCGCAACTGATGCGCCTTGACATGCACTTCCTCGTTGATTTCAGGATTGAAAACTACCTGGGTGATACCCCAGCGGTCGCGCAGATCGATGAAAATGACCCCGCCATGATCGCGGCGCCGGAGCACCCAGCCCATGAGGACGGTTTCCTGGTCGAGGAAGGCTAGACCAAGATCGTTGCAGGTGTGTGTGCGCCGTAGCGCGCCCATTGATTCCATGTTTGTTCTCCGTAAAAAAGGGCGGGTAGCCGTCTGTGGGCAGACCCGAATAAATTGTGCCGGACCCAGGTGTTTGTTGTGGGTTGTCTTTGCGTGAATCCAGGTCGTATCAAATGGTGACGGTGCCCAAGGCTTCGAGTAGGCGGCGCCCCTGTTCTTCTGGAGAGCCGGTCAGGGAGAAGATCTGCTGCCCCTGGGTTTTCATATTTCTGAGGATGCCTTCACCCCGCGCCCATTCATCCTCTCCGACGATCAGGGTGTAGCGGGCATTGACCCGGTTTGCCAGCTTAAGCTGCGCCTTGAGGCTGCGGCCACTGTAATCAATGGCTACTTTTACCCCCTGTTTGCGCAGGGTGTGGGCCAGTTGACTGCACGGCGCCAGTGTATTGCCGCCAAGAGCGGCCAGAAAAATATCCATGGTGCTGACAGGGAGTTTATTTGTAACTTGCTGCTCCATCAGCAGGGCAATGCGCTCCAATCCCATGGCAAAACCGATGCCGGAAAGCGCTGGTCCGCCCAGTTGCTCAATCAGGCCGTCGTACCGACCTCCCGCCCCTACGGCAGCCTGGGCGCCAAGATCGCTGGTGAGAAATTCAAAGGTGGTGCGGGTGTAATAGTCAAGGCCACGCACCATGAACCGGTTGATCTGAAAGGGGATGCGCAAATTGTCCAAGGCTCCCCGAACTTCCTGAAAATGAAGGTCGCACTCGGGGCAGAGGGCGGTGAGCAGGCTCGGTGCCTCTTGGGCCAAGGCCCTGCAGGCCGGTTTTTTGCAGTCGAGAACCCGCAGTGGGTTGGTATGGGTCCGTCGTTTGCAATCATCACACAAATCTTCGGTTTTTTGTTCAAGGAAGGCTATCAACTGGGCTTTGAACGGAGGACGGCAGACTGGGCAGCCCAGCGAGTTGAGTTCCAGGCTGACCTGTAGGCCAAGCTCGTCGAGCAGCATGTGCCCCATGGCAATCAGCTCAGCATCGATCCGCGGTTCAACGGCACCGATGATTTCCGCATCCAGTTGGTGGAATTGCCGCAACCGACCTTTTTGCGGTCGTTCGTGGCGGAACATGGGGCCGATGGTGTAGAGCCGTTGTACCGGTTGCTGCACATGGAGGCCGTGTTCGATAAAAGCGCGCATGATGGAGGCGGTGGCTTCCGGGCGCATGGTGATGCCTTTGTCTGCAAAGGTGTACATCTCTTTTTCCACCACATCGGTGGCTTCACCGATGGAGCGGACAAACAGGTCCGTCTTCTCCAGAATCGGCATGCGAATCTCCTGCAAGCCGAACCGCTCGAAAATATCCCGGGCCCGTTGTTCAATGTATTGCCACCGGCCGATGCTGTCGGGCAGGATGTCTTTAAAACCGTTAATAGCCTGAATCTTCAAAATACGCTCCACTGAGAACCATGGTCGGCATTGCCTGTTATCCGGTGAGGGCGCAGGTGCCAATAAAAGAAGTAAAATCTAATCGAGAAACGGGTGAAAAGTCAAGCCGATGTGGCTTTATTGTGGTAGAATGCAAAGCATCTTCGCTTTTCTGCGTCCCCGGTGCCTCGGGCAGGCCTCCGGGCTTGACAAACAGATGGGCGCCCTGCAATCTTTCAAATTTTAGTGCGGCATCCATTGGAACGGCGAAGCGTTTTGTTATTTTTTTCAGAGAGCAACAACTGACCAAGAGGCTTGAATGAAACTGCCAGAACTTAAAATAGGCTCGTTTATCGCAAAAATTCCGATCATCCAGGGCGGTATGTCCATCCGGGTATCCACCTCGGCCCTTGCTATTCCCGTGGCTGAGTGCGGCGGTATCGGCACCATCGGCGGTTCCGGAATTCCGGTGCCCGAATTGCAGGAAGATATTCGCAAGGCCAAGAAGGCCACCAAAGGGGTGATCGCCGTCAATATCATGTATGCCATGAAAGACTTTTACGAACTGGTGATGGGCTCCATCGAGGCGGGTGCCGACATGATCATCACCGGTGCCGGTTTTTCCCGCGATGTATTTAAAATCGGCAGACAGCACAATGTCCCCATCGTGTCGATCGTTTCGTCACCTGGCCTGGCCACGATGGCGGAAAAGCTGGGCGCTGCTGCAGTTATTGTCGAGGCGGCCGAGGCTGGGGGGCACCTAGGAACCGAGATATCGTTGCGCGACCTTTTCCCCCCCATCCGGAAAGTGGTTTCGAAAATTCCCCTGATTGCCGCTGGCGGTATCACCGACGGTTTTGAGATGGCCGAAATGATGGACAAGTACGGTGCCGACGGCGTCCAGATTGCTTCCCGTTTCGTTCTCAGCAAAGAGTGCTCTGTGTCGCAGGCGTTTAAGGAGACGTACCTCAACGCCAGGGAGGAGGATATCGTTCTTGTCTCCTCGCCGGTCGGTATGCCGGGACGAGCGGTTAAAACGCCTTTTGTCGAGAAAATGTTGAAAGGCGAAGATATCTCGGCCGACAAGTGCATGTATAAATGCTTGAAAAAATGCAATTATAAGTACTGTATCAGCGAACGGCTGACGGCGGCCTTCAAAGGTGATGTCACCAATGGTTTGGTCTTTTCCGGCGCCAACACCTTTAAAATGAAAGAGATCCTGTCGGTTCAGGAGATCTTTGACAACTTCGTCAAGGCTGCGGAGTCGGTGTACAAGGAAAAACTTGCCCCATGTTGAACCCCTGAGATCGTCTTTTTCATGAAGACTGACAGCCCATTCTTTCACCGCAGGTTTTATGACTGTTGATCGGCAGGCGCAGGCTCCCGGTCTGGAGGAATGTCGTGCGATAATGGCCACGGTCATTCCCGAATCCGGACATCCCATACGCGAGCAGATGCTTGACCGGGAAGCGCTCAAAGTATTGTATCGCCTCCGGGATTCCGGGTTCAAAGGCTATCTGGTGGGAGGTGGTGTCCGCGATCTGTATCTCGGTCGCGAGCCCAAGGATTTTGATATCTCCACCGATGCCCGCCCTGGTCAGTTGCGGCAGCTTTTCCGCAACAGCCGGACCATCGGCCGTCGCTTTCGTCTGGTGCAGGTTTTTTTTCGGGGCAACAAGATTATCGAAGTGTCGACATTGCGCTCACGCAGCGAGTACGACATCAATGGCGAAGAACAGGTGCTGGCCTCGAATAACACCTTCGGCACCCTGGAAGAAGACGCCTTTCGTCGTGATCTCACCATTAACGCTCTTTTTTACGAGATCGAGACGCACACCATCATCGATTATGCCGGCGGCGTGCAGGATCTTGATCGAGGGGTCATCCGGATGGTTGGTGACCCCGACCGACGTTTCACCAGAGACCCGGTGCGGATGATGCGGGTTGTTCGCCATGCAGCTCGTACCGGTTTCGGCATCGAAGCGGAAACTTTTTCCGCTTTGCAACGGCACCGGGAGGAAATCCGACTTTGCCCGCCTTCGCGCATTCGTGATGAGGTGCTGAAGGATTTGCAGTCCGGCGCCAGCCGGTCCTGGGCCGATCTTTGCATGACTTCGGGACTCTGGCCGGCGCTCTTTCC
Organism: uncultured delta proteobacterium; assembly: GCA_963733595.1. Lineage (GTDB taxonomy): Bacteria > Desulfobacterota > Desulfobulbia > Desulfobulbales > Desulfobulbaceae > Desulfobulbus. Next base: position 233,897 of record CAVTDN010000012.1, read on the forward strand.
ATTCTATGAGGAATATGTTCAGAGTGAGCAGGGTGAGCGGATTCAGCAGGAGCTGTTGAACATTTTCGCCGTCTTGGATCGTCTCCATGCCCGTCAGGGAGAAGCCGAGCCAGTCAAGGTGCCCGAGGCCATTCTTTTTGCCGCTCTTCTCCTGCCGTGGGCCTGCCACCGGTTCAAACTGCCGGAAACCAATGCCCGGGGGCAGGGCTTTCATCAATTATCCCAAAAAATTCGGGAAGATGTCGATCTTGCCTTTGGCGAGCCGTTTAATGTGCAGCGCATGGCCAAGGAGTCGTTGACCACTCTGCTGATCAACCTTTCAACCTTCCATCATGCCCGAAATCAAGGTGACGATCCCAAATGGTTGAAAAGGAAAAGCTATTACAGGGACTGCTCCCGCTTTTTTGATATCTATCTGGAGTCGCAGGGCATCCAGGCTGTCAAGGCTGAGCGCTTCGTGGCGGAGCGTAAGGAAACGGTGGCTGTCGAGGTGGTTACTCCTGTTCGCGAAAGCAACGGCGAATCGAAGGCCCGGGGGCGAGGCGGGGTTAATCCGGCGTTCAGCAGCACAAAGACCGGGGTTTTCGGTCTTCGCCGTCCCCGCGATTAACCGGCCGGAAGGAGTCTGGTTGCGTTTTCTATTGTACAATATCCGTTATGCCGCCGGCAATGGCGGGCGTTTTCATTTTCCCTTCCCCTATGCAGGGTATCTGCGGCGCTCTCGCATAAATTTCGAGAAAATCCGAGATTTTATCAAGTCGGTGCAGCCGGATGTCATGGGGCTGGTCGAGGTGGATGGCGGCTCCTTCCGTACCGGCCGGCAGTGCCAGGCGGAGATGATCGCCGAGCAATTGGGCTATCACCATGTCATCGAAAGTAAGTACGGAACCGGTTCGATGGCACAGAAGCTGCCTCTTCTCAAAACCCAGGGCAACGCAGTACTCACCCGGATGCCGATCATCAGCCATCGCTTTCATTATTTCGACGAGGGGGTAAAGCGGTTGGTGATCCAAGTCTGCACCGAACATCTGACCGTCTTTCTGGTGCACCTCTCCCTTACCTACCGCAACCGGCAATATCAGCTTGAACGGCTGTATAAATTGATCCGCGAAGTTGACCGGCCAATGATCCTGGCTGGAGATTTCAATGTCCTTTGGGGCATGCGGGAACTGGGTTTGTTTCTCGGTGCAACCGGCCTGGTCAGCGCCAATCCCGAAAAGAAACCCTCCCATCCAAGCCGCGCCCCCAAGCGGGAACTCGATTTCATCCTCCACAGTCCGGAACTGAAGGTGGTGCAGTTCCAGATCCCGACAGTGACTTTTTCCGACCATGCCCCCCTGATCTGCGACTTTACCTTCTGATCAGGAAATCTCGCAACAATCTCGAAAAATTCCAGTTCAGATGGCTGCCGGCAGGCCGATGATGGAGCCGTTTCTTCCTGTTCTTCCCCCTGAAGTTTTTGTTGCCCGCCGATAGGAAAAGAACTGCGGATTGCAGCAGGTGCAGATGGCGGCCGCGTCAATATGTGCGGGCAGCACTCCTGCATCGATCAGCTGCTGGCGGCTGATTGCCCAGAAATCAAAGTAGTGCGGCCGTATTTGATAGGCATGCATCCAGGTCGGCAGTTCCTTGCGGTAATGGATGAATTCGGCACAGCACGGCCCGAGTGAAGGGCTGATGGCAGCAAGCAGAGTGTTTGGGGCCACGCCGCACCGTGTTTGCAGGCATTGAATCGTCTTGCCGATAATGTCAAGGACGCTGCCCCGCCAGCCGCAATGAATAGCGGCAATAACCCCTGCCTGCGGCGCCCAAAGAAGGACTGCCTGGCAATCGGCCTGTTGAATTAGCAGCCCGGTGTCCGGCAGCGTCGAAATCAGGGCATCATAGCCCCCCAGTTCTTCCCTCGTATGCCGCTCCTCAACCACAAGAATCCGGTCGGAATGGACCTGGTGGACTGAAACCAACTGGCAAAGCCCAAGAGACGTCAGGGAGCGGGTGCGGTTGGCCTGGACGTTTGCCAACTGATCTCCGACATGAAAGCTGAGATTGAGCGATGCAAACGGCTCGTTGCTCACCCCGCCGGAAGTGGAGAACATGCCGTGGGGCACGGATAACAGCTGGCTGGTGTAGAACGGGAGCAGGTGTTCCTGGCGTTGCATCGAGAACCGTCACGCAAGAAGAGGATTAAAAAAGGGAAGACCATAATGGTCTTCCCTCGTTGTGCTAAGAGATGAACAGGGAAAACTTAAAAATACGCCTCAAAAGTGACGTAGACCTGATTGGCACTTTCGATCGGATTCAAACCAAGCATCTGTAATGCACCCTTTTCACTATCAAGATCGTAGGGTTTCATGTTGTAATCAGAGCCACCGGCATAGTTGAAGGTGTAATATTGCCAGCCCAACCGCATAAAAGTTTTTGCAAATTTTGAAATTGCCTCGCCGGTGGGCAGGTCGTAGATCAGATATACTTCATAGACGCTGCCGCGAGTGCCTAGTTTTCCACTGTAGAGATCATCATTGCCCGGGTTGAAGGCCACCCAGTATTGTGAGCCGTAATTATACTCTGCACCAATCTTCAGGCCGATGTTGTCCATGTCGTAGCGAACACCGGTATAAAAAGAATACCCGTCCTCGGAGTCAGTGTTGGGCCCGGTTGTACCCATGGCCATCCCGGCGTAGTTGTTGAACATGCCGTTGCTGTCGGGGTCGGAACGACTCCAGCCGCCAGCAAGGAAGTAATTCAGGTTTTTGATTTTATCCATATAGACACCGGACGTGTGGTAGATATTGCCCACATTGATTTCGGGACCATATCCACCTGCACTCTGGGGAAAGGCGGCGGCGTATCGGACAAAGGGATAGGTAAATGCAGGATAGTTGAAGAGATTGTAGGCGCCAAAGGCCTGGACTGTGAGGGAACGGGGCCCTTTTTTCATGACATCCCAGCTGATACCGGCAAAATCGGTATCGTCGAGAGACTGATTGTAAGGATTATAATTCCACTGGAGGCCGTTCTCAAAACCGCGACCGTAGCAGAAGCGAACCCGGCCTTCACCCAGGGCATCAATACCCCAGTTGTAGGCATAGCCAAGAGAGATGCCGTCAAACGGATAGTCCATATACTCCACTGGTGTCGCCATGCGCTGATCATTATTCATGCGAAGTTGTGCTGGCGGGCCATCCGTGGTCGGTCGCCGGCCAATCGAGAACCAGATCGGCTGTCCGCCGATATTGTTCCAATTGACATAGGCCCGGTCGACATAGAGAGCGCTGTCGTTGGGGGTGCGAGTGGTATTGCCGTCAAAGACCGGGTAGCCGTCGGCGATACCCTCGGGCTGCGACTGCATGCCCCAGGCTTTGTACATGGCCAGCCGGCCTTTGAATTCCACATTCTCGGTGGCCTTGACCCGCATGTTGAGGCGGAGTCGGTTGGTCAGGAGGGAATCATTCGATTGATCACCGCCTGATACTGCTCCGAAGGTCGGCATGCCTGTGATCGGGTTAAAACCCGTCATGAGAAGAGGTGTTCCGGCTGCGAAAACATTGCTAGCGTCGTAATAATCACCCCGGGCCCTGAAATCGCCATCGAATTGGAAGCGTGAGGCGAGATCCCATTTCTCAGATTTTTCTTCGAGCAGGGTGTCCATGTCCTCGACCTTGTCGCCGTATTGGGTGATGGTCTCGTTTTGCCTGGCCATCTGGGTCTTGAGTTCATCCAGTTGGCGTGACAGTTCGTCGATCTTGCGCTCCAGATCCGCCGAGCTCTTGCCGCCACTGCCGGCGAACGCGAACGCAGGTAGCGCCATAAGCCCAGCAACGGCCAGCACGGAAAATTTTTTCACCATTCCTCTCCCTCCCTCAAGGTTGAATAACAGATTTTACATCACTTATAATCTGAGCGGCAGGAGCCTATCTCCAGCGTGCACCCCCAGATAACAATAAGTAGGATTCCTAATACGTTTCTTCTTATCTCGCTTGTTTCCTGATGTCAACGCAACAAAATTAACGATAAGAAAAAATGGGGCCGCCGGGGAGGGAGAAGAAAAAGCCAGCCGGACAGCCTGAGGCCGTCCGGCTGGTGGGGGTGTTAAAGGTAGGAGAAGATGGTTTTGTTGTTTTTCCTGCTGATTTGCACTTTGCCGCCTTTGGTCAGGCTGCCGAAGAGGATCTCCTCGGTGAGAACGTCACCGATTTCCTTCATGATCAGCCGTCGCAACGGCCGGGCGCCAAAGGCTGGTTCATATCCCTCTTTGGCCAACCAGGAGCGGGCCGAGGGACTCAGGGTTATGGTCACTTTTTTACCGGTGAGCTGTTGCTGCAGTTCCTGAACCATCTTGTCGACCACCTTTTCCACGGTTTCGATTCCCAGAGCCGAGAAGGTGATGGTGGCGTCGAGCCGGTTGCGGAATTCCGGTGAAAAGAGATTCTTAATCGCTTTTTGTTCCTTGCCCTTGGAATCGCCGAGAAAGCCGATGGCCCGTTCACTCATCTCGCGGGCACCGGCGTTGGTGGTCATGATCAGGATGACATTGCGGAAATCGGCCCGCCGGCCTGCATTGTCGGTGAGCGTCGAATGATCCATGACCTGAAGCAGAATTGAAAACACATCCGGGTGCGCTTTTTCGATTTCATCCAAGAGGAGCACTGTGTACGGGTGCTTGCGGATGGCGTCGGTCAGCAGGCCGCCCTGGTCAAAGCCGATATAGCCGGGGGGAGCACCGATCAGGCGGGCGACCGCATGTTTCTCCATATATTCGCTCATGTCGAAACGCTCGAAATGGACGGAAAGGGACGCCGCCAACTGGCGGGCCACCTCGGTCTTGCCAACGCCCGTGGGACCGGCAAAAAGAAAGGATCCCGTCGGCGCCTGCGGATTGCCGAGTCCGGCGCGCGAGCGCTTGACCGCCTTGACCACGGCATTGATGGCCTCATCCTGGCCGAAAATGACGGTTTTCAGTTTGTCTTCCAGGTGCAGAAGCTGGCCAGTGTCGCCGGTTGCCTTGCTGTTGACCGGCACCCGGGCGATTTTAGAGACGATCTGTTCGACATCGCGCACCCCGACCGTCCGTCCGGTTTTCCCGTTCAAGCGGAAAAAGGCGCCGACCTCATCCATGACATCAATGGCTTTGTCGGGCAGGAACCGGTCGTTGATATATCGCTGCGCCAACTCAGCCGTGGCGTCGATCGCCGCTCTGGCGTACCTGATCTGGTGGTGCTCCTCATAGCGGGACTGGAGGCCGCGCAGGATTTTGCAGGTATCGTCAACCGAAGGTTCTTCGATGTCGATTTTCTGAAAACGGCGGGACAGGGCCCGGTCCTTTTCGATCTGATTTTTGTATTCCTCGTAGGTGGTCGAACCGATGCAGCGGATGGTGCCGGCCTGCAGGGCGGGTTTGAGCAGGTTGGATGCATCCATGGAGCCGCCGCTGGTGGCACCGGCGCCGATGATGGTGTGCATTTCATCGATGAACAGGATGGCTTTGTCCTTCTTCTCGATAGCCGCCACCACCTCTTTCAGGCGTTTTTCGAAATCGCCCCGGTACTTGGTGCCCGCCACCAGGGTGCCGAGGTCGAGCATGTAAATCTCGGCATCCTGCAGGAGGTCGGGGATCAGCTTTTTCGGATCCGGATAGAGTTCCTGCCGGGCAACGCTGTCTTCATGAATCCTGAGCGCCAGTCCTTCAGCCATGGCCGTCTTGCCCACCCCCGGTTCTCCGACCAGCAATGGATTGTTTTTCTTCCGGCGGCAGAGCACCTGCATCATCCGGTACAATTCATTGTCCCGACCGATCAGGGGGTCAATCGTTCCCTCTGCGGCCCGTTTGGCGAAATTGACGGTGAATTCATCCAGGGCATCGGTTGGCTTGTCCGGTTTCTTTTTCGATTGCGGATGCCCTGATGGCGGCTGCCTGAGCGGTTCGCTCTGCAGGTACTCCGGCAGGCTGTGGGAGATGTACTCGACCACTTCAAGCCGGCCGACACCTTCACTGCCGAGGAAATACACCGCATGTGAATCAGGCTCGGTGAAAATGGAGACGAGGACGTCACCGGTGTCGACTTGCTTTTTACCGCAACTCTGGACATGGCTGACCGCCCGTTGCAAAACGCGATTGAAGGCGACGGTCTGGGCAGGCTCGGCGTCTTCAGCTTTCATAACAGGCATGCCGCTTTCAAAGAAACGCTCGAGGCGATCTTTGAGGGTATCGTTGTTACCGCCGCATTTATCAATAATATGACGGGCAAGATCGTCATGCAGCAAACCATAGAGCATGTGTTCAACGGTGACATACTCGTGCCGGTGATTTTTTGCTTCCTTGATCGCCTTGATCAGGGCAAGTTCCAATTCTTTACTCAACATAATCTCTTTCCTCGATAGGAAGACATCTGCCGCTGTCTGTGCGGATTGAACGATGTCCGTTGGGTCGTGCTTTGTTCAATTGTCTTTTTCCAGAGAGCATCTCAGCGGAAATTGATTCCTTTTCGCTATCCGGTGAACTATGGCCACCTTGGTTTCAGCAATTTCCCGGGTGTAGAGACCGGCTATTCCCACGCCTTGATGATGGACGTTGAGCATAATCCGGGTAGCTTCATCGGTATCCTTGTGGAAAACCGATTGCAGGATCATGACAACAAAATCCATGGTGGTGTAATCGTCATTGTGCAGCAGCACCTTGTAAAGGGGTGGTTCCTGCAGGGATTCCCGATCCGTGGTTTCAATTTTATCTTGGATAAATGAATCTTCTTTTGCCATTCCTCAACCTAACGGGGGTAGATGGCCTGCACCCTGTCCCCTTGTCATTCCCCTGATGGCATATTCCTTGGCGGAGGTCGCTGGATAAACAGGGCCAGAATTATCATCACCGATCCCGACGGAAAAAACGATAACCCATACCATCATTTTAATGCCCACTTTTGTTTTTGCAAGGTCACTCGGCGGGCTCTTCGATCTTTTACAGGTTATCGGGTAAGCATGGACAGAATCAGGTGCTGCAGGATGGTGGTTGCTGCGATTGGCGAGCCCTTCAGCCGCAATTCGGCCTGAAGAAGGAGTTGCAGCCATGCGGTGAGGACCGGCAGGGGAAAGGTGGCTGCGGTTTTGAACTGCATGAAGAGGGCATAAGGATGGCCGCCCAGTTCTTTTTTCCACTGTTCCCGTTCCTTGAGACGAGGCACGCAGGTCTGTTGAAAGGCGGCCGCGGTCATTGCCGGTTGATAGAGCACCTCGGGCTGCTCCAGCAGAGCGCGGCAGAGCAGGAGTCCGCGGACAAAATTGCGCAAGGTGGCGACTACGGCCAGGGGGTGAATACCGTTTTCCTGGAGCCGGTCGGCGATAATCAGTGATTGTTCACGGTCGCCACGGGAGAGGGCGGCGGTCAGTTCGAACAGGGCTTCCTGGCGTGTCCGGCCCACGAGGAGGTCAATATCGTCGCGGGTGATCTGCCGACGCTGGCCGATGAAGGCCATCACCTTGCGCAGTTCCATGACCACAGCCACGGGGTGGAAGCCGACCCGTTCCAGGAGAAGCTCAATCAAACCCGATGCCATGGTCTTGTTCTGCTCGGCAAGCGTTTGCTGAACCATTTCCTGGAGCACAGCTCTCTGTTCCTTCTGAGCTTTTGCTCCGGAACCGCCTTCCACGCTCAGGTCGACCACCGCCTGTTCATCCTTGAGTAGTTTGAACAGTTTCTTTCGTTTGTCGACCTCTTCGGCCAGCAGGATGAGGGTATTGTTCTGCGGGATGCCGGTTGCAAGGACGGCAGCCAGCATTTCTCCCGGATCGGATGGTGTGGCCGATGAGGATGCGCCGTTTGCTGCTGCGGCGGAGAGATGGTCCCTGGTCCAGCTCAGGTCGCCATCGGGGCGGGCGAAGCCGAAGCATTGCTGCCACTCGGCTGCGGGCATGGTTTCCAGGTCGTTGTCCGGGGCCTGAGGGTCGAGCCCACCGCTTTCCAGCAAGGCCCGGAGGGCGCGGCCGGCCAGTTCAGGCTTGGCATCGGCCTGGGCCTTGATAGCCCGTTCCCAGATGTTTTTCGCAACCTGTCGGGAGAGAAAAAGACGGGTGTCAGTTACCCTGTAGACCTGGCGCCCTGGCAAGAGGCTGAAGCTGCGGAGTTTGGCAAAGGTTGCGGCGCTGTCCTCCTGGTCACCGTCGATGGCGTGAACGGTGCCGCCCGTTCCCTCCAGCAGCACCTTCTCCAATTGTTCCAATGCATTATGGCAGAGATAGCGTTCGCCGAATAGCAGAAACACCTGTGAGGAACTGGCTGCCGCTTGCGCGAACAATGCGGGCAGGGTTTCACGGGTGAAGAGCGGCATATTCGGAGGATCAGTTTTGCGGCCGTTCGGACCGGTTCTTGGGCCTCGTGCCCGTTGCTGCTTCCCGGTTTTCATCCACAATCTTGTGGAGGATGGAGGGCAGTGACCCGGGCTGGATATAATCCTGGCCCCTGCCGCCCTGGAAGATGCTAGAGGTTTGCTGGGCGACATTTTTCCAGGAAATGGTGGACGGATTGCTGGCGATGATCTCAAACAGCATCTTGTTGTAGGGGTCATTGATCATTGCCAGGCCAGTGCCGATGGTGGCCAGAATGTCCACCGAGCTCTCAAACAGCCGGGTCAGGTGCGTGTAGGCCTTGAGTCCGCCGCACGAACCGAGACTGAGGAAGCGCTGTTTGCTGCGGAGATCTTGCTCGGTCACTTTATTTTCTTCGAGCAGTTTTTCCATCGGCTCGACGATCTGCTCCGAGCGCCAATAACTGTGACCGCGCTGAGCGAGCATCTCGTCTTTGGCATGGATGAAGCGCCTGAGCATCTCCATCTGGTTTTGCATATCGGAATAGACGAACTGAGTATGAACAATATTGATATCACCAACTTTTTTTACAAATGCCACCGCGAAGTGGCGATCACGCATCGCCTGAAACAGAGTGGTCATGCCGGCGCCGGTCCACCGTTGAATCTCCTGCTGAAAGGCGGGGCTCAGAGAGCTTATAGTATACTGCTGCGAGGGCACCAGCTTGTAGCCGCTGTTCATGAGCAAATTGGCATTGGAAATAAAGGACTGTCGCCCGTCGTCGTCGGGATGGAACATGGAAACCGAAGCAAGGCGACCGTCCTGTTTCCACTCGGCAAACGGGGTGACCTGATATTTATCAAGGTTGATCGCACCGTGACGGACAATAAGCCGGCTGATGAGGATGCGATCTGCCGGACCGAGCAGTTCAGGGTAGGTCTGCAGGTAATACTGGAGAATGACGTTGATCAGCGTGGAAAAGGCTGAGTTTTCCGATTCGCTGTTTTGAGCCATAGTGGTGATAAGATAGGTGCGGGCTTCGGGAGTGAGTGCCTTGAGGAGATGGCTCAAGGTGGCGGAAAAGAGCAGGATCGAATCCTCGTTACGGAAGGCGGAGGCGGCCACCAGGCTGAGGATTTCCTTTTGCTTGCCAGCATCATTCGGGAAAAAGACGGTCAGTTTGCCTTTCTGGGCACAACTGGATATGAAATCGGAGACCAGGCGGCTTTCCGGATCAATCGACTTGAGAAAGGCCAGCAGGTCTCCCTGGTTTCTGCTGGCAATCCGCGCCTGAAGTACCGGCACCAGAATTTCGCGGAACGAAGAGTCGTAGAGTTCGCTGCCCTGTGCCATGACGGCATAGGCGTTGGCCACGGTCAGGTCGCGGGCGGTCTGGACCCGTGCAGCCGAGGTGGCCTGTTTGAGAACGGCGATGGCCTGACCCTTGCTGCCGCCGGCAAATTGGCCGTTGAACCGTGCCTTGACCGAGGAAGGAAGTTCCTCGAATTTGTTGCTCAGTTGATTCATCGAAAGACTGTTGAGCGTGGACTCGGAGAGTTCGTAGCCGTTTGCATCCGTGACAGCGTGGAGATTGTTAATTTTCCAAATGATCTCCGTGCCGCCTTCATACAGTCCTTGGAGCAGGACGGTCTTCTGGTTGCTGGCAAGTTTGTCGTACTGGGTTTCCTGAATGTTGTCGGGCAAGGCGAAGTAGCTGACCAGCCAATTCCAGGCTTCGCGCGGCGCAAGGGATTTGTTGGTAAACAGGCAACGGGCGTTCCAGGCATCGTCCTGGTGCAGTTTGAGGATCAGTTCCAGGCCGTCTAGCATAGTTTCAGGGTCCATGCCGGGGATCTTGGCATAGGTTTCCGCAGCCTTGGCCTGGTTGTTCCTGAGCCGCATCAGGGCTGGCATTCCTTTCTGTACGATGTCGACCCGCATGCCACTGACGGCGAAAAAGGCCTGGGCCGCCCGGTTATTGGCGTTATCCAGGTTGCTGAGGAGCGGGATCATGCTTGCCGCCTGATTGGCAGTTACTCCTTGCAGGGCAAGGAAAGCGCGTATGGCACGGCCTGCATCGAAATCGAGGGTTTTGACCGTGTTCAGGCTGGCCATGCCGAGTTTGATGTCGGCGGTGCCGAGATTGCTCAGAGATTCGAAGGTGACAACCTGTTCATAGTTGAAACGTTCGCGGGCAAGGATGTCGATCGCCTCTTTGGCGTAATCGAAGTTGACTCCAGGCAGGGAGCATATTTTGCGGAAGATGCGCTGGGAGTTATAGTTCATCTTGGCAATGGCAGTTTTTCCGTACTCGATCTGCTGACTGGTCAAGCCGGCAATATTCTGGTATATGCCGAGGGTTTGCTGGGTGCTGACTTCGTTTGGCTGGAATGCCGCCCCGCGAGCCGACGGCATGGATCCGGATAAACAAACAATAAACACGGCCAGAAACAGCAGGTTGCGGGCGCAGATCCGGTAAAGCCGGCTGCAGAGAGTGTGACGTTGCATAATGTGAACAGTGGGTTGATGGAATCTGAAGGGTTGCAAAGAATGCTGCCTTTTATGGCCTTGGTGCTGGCCATGGCACTTTGGGGCAGTTCTTTTGTGGCGTTGAAATACAGCTTTCAGGAGATGCATCCCCTGATGGTTATTCTGGGGCGGATGGTGATCGCTTCACTCTGTTTCCTTCCTTTCTTTCGTTCGTTTGCCAGGATGGGCCTGCGGCGCCGACATTTGTTGCCGGTTCTGGCGATGTGTCTGTGCGAACCCTGCCTCTATTTTTTGTTTGAATCGGCTGCCCTAGTCTACACCAGCGCTTCGCAGGCTTCCATGATTACCTCCATGCTGCCGCTTATGGTTGCCTTGAGCGCCGGGTTTTTTCTCGGTGAGCGCATTACGAGCCGGACGGTCAGCGGTTTTGTTATCGCTGCTGCCGGCGCACTCTGGCTCAGCATGGGCGGCAAGGGAACCGCACAGGCTCCGCATCCCGCCTTGGGTAATTTTCTCGAATTCATGGCCATGATTTGTGCAACGGGATATACTATTCTAATGAAACAGTTAAGTAAAGAACTCCATCCTTTTTTTCTCACCGGGTTACAAGCCTTCACCGGCGCCCTGTTCTTTGCTCCGGCCCTGCTGCTGCCTTCAGTTCGGGCGGCATCGCTGTCGGTCAATGGTTGGCTGGCAGTGCTCTATTTGGGTACAGTGGTCAGCGTCGGCGCCTATGGACTGTACAATTTCGGCATCAGCCGGATCCCGGCAAGCCAGGCATCGGCCTTTGTCAACCTGATTCCAGTGTTCTCCATTTTCCTGGGGTTTGTTGTCCTGGGGGAGCGGCTGACTTTCTGGCAATGGATGGCCTGTGCCCTTGTGTTCAGTGGTGTATTGCTCAGTCAGGATTATGCAGCTGGGAACAAGCAGTCGTGTGCGCCATGAACAGAACCCTGCTCCTCGTCGGCATCTGCTGTATCCTTGCCGGATTGCTCTGGCCTTGGCTGCGCACTCTGCCGCTCGGCCGTCTTCCCGGCGACATTGTTATTGTTCGGGAAAATTTTCGTTTCTTTTTCCCTCTCACCAGTTGTGTATTGATCAGTGTACTGCTTACTATTATCTTTTGGTTGTTCCGGAAATAATTTTGCTGCCTCACTCTGCCGCTACATCTTTCTTTTCCCCCTATTTTGAAGATCAAGATGTCTGTCAGCCCCCTGTGAGCGGTGGTTGGTGCGCTCGCTGCAAAACAATGCACACCCTTCCTTCGGAACCTGCAAGAGAGCCCAGTCTGGAGTTGATGGCGCTTCTCCAGCACCATCAGCGGATCGATTGGCAGGTTCCGGCGGCTATGGCCGATCCCCGCTGCTCGACAGACTCCTTGTTCGGCGAGGGCGGCGGCAAGATGTTCGGCATCCTAAGCTGTCGAGACGCAAGGGGAGCGCGGAGGGTGCTACGCGCTTTTTCGGGGCAGTTCAACGGGTTGTGGCAGGTGGCTGGTTGGGTGGATCCGATTGTTGACGCGGCCACTTTTACGCAGCTCATCCGTGAACCTGAGCAGGAAATCAAGCGCATCGGTCGGGCGGTGGAGTCATTGCCCAAGGGGTCGTCTCGCCGTCGTCGGTTCGTCCTTGAACGGAGAGCCCTTTCCCGCCAGCTGATGCGTGAAATTCACGACCTTTACCGGTTAAAAAATTTTCGCGGCGAGGAGTTGCCGCTCACCGCAGCCGTTTGCAGTGATGGAGCGCCGCCGGCGGGCACAGGCGATTGCTGCGGGCCCAAATTGCTTCATCATGCGGCGGAATACGGTTTGCGTCCGGAGGCACTGGCCGAATTCTACTGGGGGCGGAGCACTGGCTTGGCCTCCAAACGCCACGGCGGATTTTATACAGCCTGTATGGCCAAATGTCAGAAAATTATGGGCTTTCAACTGTGCGGCCTGGAATGAGCGAGCAATTTCTGTTGCGCGTCCTGTATCAGGATCAATCGATTACGGTTGTTGACAAACCCGGCGGCCTGCTGGCGGTTCCGGGCCGGGGTCCGGAAAAACAGGATTCGGTGGCCGGCAGGGTTCGACGGATGATGCCCTGGTGTATAGAGCAGCCGGCGGTGCATCGTCTGGATATGGACACCTCCGGCTTGATGGTTTTGGGGCTGACGCCTGCAGCACATCGTCACCTGTCGCTCCAGTTCGCTGAACGGCGGGTGGGCAAACGGTACCTGGCCCTGCTTGAGGGGATTGTGACAGGAGAATCGGGTGAGGTTAGGCTACCGTTCCGGCTTGATCCGGAGAATCGCCCTTTTCAGGTTTATGACCCAGTGCGAGGAAAGGTGGGGGTCAGCCGATGGCAGAAGGTCGAGTTCAGGACTGGTCACACCTTGGTGGAATTTACGCCGCTGACTGGCCGGACGCACCAGCTCCGTCTCCATGCCAGCCACCCGCTGGGGCTGGGCTGTCCCGTCGTCGGTGATCGCCTGTACGGCACGGGACAGGTGGGCGACCAGCTCATGCTTCATGCCATGGAACTGCAATTCGAGCATCCGGGAACCGGTGAAATGGTGGCATTCTCCTCGAAACCGTCATTTTGACGGGTGCAACTATTGCAGGCGAATTGACCATCAGGGCACGGCGGGACAGCGGTTTTCGATGCCGCTCAGGCGCAGGACCATGCCGGGTTTCAGCCGATGGGGCTCGGCGATCTGCTCTCGGTTGAGCTGATAAATTTTCTTCCATGCTTCTTCCTGGCAGAGCTGCCGTGCAGCGATCAGGCTGAGGGAGTCGCCGACCTGAACCGTGTAGGTGAAGTTTCGTTTCCGGCCATTTTTCTCGGGCAGCGATGGAGGGGGCACGGCTACCGCCAGGTTCTCGGAGACGGGCAGCGGAGGAGGGGGCGATTGTGGTAACCCGTTTTGCGGCACCACCACCTGTTCGGGGGCGGCTGGCTGTGCATCTTGAGTTTTTTCGGGCAGTGAAGGCATTGGCGGTACCGACACTTGAGCTTCCGGCGGAACGGAGGGTTGTTCCGGTGAAGCTTTTTCTTTCAGCGGCGGGGCTGAGGGTTCAGTGGCTGCCGCTTTCATCTCTTGCGGCTTTGCCGCCAATGTTTGCCCCGGCGCGGTAGGCGATGTTTTTTCAGAGAACGGAATCTGCTGTGGCTCAGGCTTTTCCAGTAACAGCAAGAGGATGGCAACGGTCAGGCCTCCGACCACGCCCGTTCCGAGTAGCGTCAGGAGCCGTTTGCCAGCAGTCCTTTTCTTGGGCACAGACGAAGATTCCCGGATTCGCCGGTTTCTATGTTTGATCGCCTTGGTGAGCAGCAAGGCCTCGTCCATTCGCTTGACATGTTCCTGGATGCCGGGATAATCGACGGCAAAGAGCAGGACAGATTCGTACAGTGCCTTGGCCTCCTCGGTTTTTCCTGAAATCTCAAGCCTCTCCGCCTGCGAAATTGCGGCTTCTGCCTCAGCCTGTCGTTGTTCCAACTCCAGGGTGAATGCCCGCAGCTCTTCAGTGCTGAGCGCAGATTCCTGCACGGTGAGCAGGGTCCTCGCCTCTACGATCCGGCCGGCCTTGATCATGTCCTGAATGGGTGCTGCTGGGATGGTGTCCAACTTCAGCTCCTTGTTGGTGTTTGCTTGCAAAGAGCGTAGCCGTCGGTCGTACCCTTTGTCAAGGCGATGGAAAAATCCCTATAAAAAAAGGGGTGCTCAAAGAGCACCCCTTAGAACAACATCAGGAATCGAGAGAACGATTATTTGACGTGATCGGCAACAGCGGCTCTTTCGCCTTGCAGCTCGGCCTCGGTCTTTTTGATCATCTCGCGGCTGTACTCGCTGATTTCCAGGCCTTCAACGATCTTCCAATCGCCGTTTTCGCAGGTGATCGGGAAGGCAAAAATCAGATCTTGATCGACGCCGTAAGGGTTGCCCTTGCTGAATACGCCCATGCTGACCCACTGACCGTTGCTGCCCATAGCCCAGGTTCTCATGTGGTCAACTGCGGCGGAGGCTGCAGAGGCAGCAGAGGAAGCGCCGCGGGCTTTGATGATAGCGGCACCACGCTGCTGTACGGTCGGGATGAAGTCGCTCTTGTTCCACTCATCGCTGACCAGAGATTTAACCGCTTTACCGTCAGCGGTTGCGTAGCTGATGTCGGGATACTGGGTAGCGGAATGGTTACCCCAGACGACAACCTTCTCGACCTTGGTGGAGTGGGTGCCGGTTTTCTCGGCGATTTGGGACATGGCCCGGTTGTGGTCCAGACGCATCATGGCAGTGATGTTGCGAGGATTGAGTTTCGGGGCATTCTTCATGCAAATCAGGGCGTTGGTGTTGGCAGGGTTGCCGACAACCAGGATCTTGGCGGTGGGTTTGGCATTGTCACTCAGAGCCTTGCCCTGGACAGTGAAGATTGCACCGTTGGCGTTGAGCAGATCGGAGCGCTCCATGCCAGGACCACGCGGTCTGGAACCGACCAGCAAACCAAAATCGATATCTTTGAATGCGACATTGGGGTCATCGGTGGCGATTACGCCTGCAACCAGCGGGAAGGCGCAGTCGTTGAGTTCCATCAAAACGCCCTGGAGGGCGCCCATTGCCGGCGGAATTTCCAAAAGCTGGAGGATGACAGGCTGGTCAGGTCCGAGCATGCTGCCGCTGGCGATGCGGAAAATGAGGGAATAGCTGATCTGGCCGGCCGCTCCGGTTACTGCTACACGTACTGGTGCTTTCATTTTGTTTCTCCTTGTGGTTGAACCTAACAATTAGTAGACCAAAAATTTGGTAACCTACCGTAACGTTGTCATGCGTTTCCTTGCGAAAGGAATGTCGAGCAAGAAGTGGTGTACCTTTGGTGAAGCATGGTCTGGCGATGGAGATGAAAAAAAAGGATGTTTTGGAAGTGGCTTGGGCGGCTGGACGGGAAGCGTGACACGGATGAGGCACGTTTCCGGAAGACGGATGAAATGTAAAGAATTTCTGAACGCTCCAGCCAAAGAGACAAATCCCCTTTCAAATCCGGCGTTATTGATACAGGTCAACGGCTAAAAAGTCAAGCGCTCTTTGATGCAAGGCGTATCTCTCTGCAAAAGAGAGATTTTTTAGGAAATACGGGCGTAACGGTCGGCGATCACCAGCATCAGCGTCTCGTAGGTGAACCCCCAGATAAAGCCGGCGGTGGCGGGGATGCAGGGAAAAAGCACCTCCGGGCAACGGGGACTCATTGGCCGCCGAATGATATTCGATGCATCGGCAATATAATCAAGCCCGAGCCATTCATGACAGCTGATTTCCGTGGCCTGCAGCCTGATGGCTGGTTGTTCGGGCAACTCGAACAGGTAGGTTGTGACGGGAATCGGCTGGTTGAGATGGTTTCCGGCCTTGCGGGTGGGATATTGTTTGATCAGGTGATCGGCGGAAAGCAGGATGCCGCATTCCTCATAGGTCTCACGGATGCAGGTTGCCAGCAGGGTGGTATCGCCTTCGTCGCGCCGTCCTCCTGGAAAGGCATAGTGACCGGACCAGGGGTCCTTCGGGTTGGCCTTGCGTTTGAGAACCAGCACTTCTGTTGCCGGCTCGCGGGTGATGATGGTAGCCACGGCGGCTTCTGTTCGCAACGGGGATTCCATGTGAGTCTCTATAGCAAATTATCGCCCGTTACGCCAACGCCTGAATTGAAGAAAAGGGTGCGGGGTCGAACGATGAAAAATGTAACCGGCTTGCTTTTACGGAAATGAGTACAATCACTATACAAATAATTCTTTTTTTATTATTTTCCAGTGGTTGAAATCGTCCTTAATCTATTGTGAGCGCGGGATTATATGTACTTGACTGTAATTTATCGTTTTTTTAGGGGCCAGTGAACTGTTCTCCACTGAGAGCATTGTTTTTGTAAGCAAGGTGCCGGTATCCTCTATCGTCGCGGACGGCGGTGACGATCAACCGCCTCTACCCATTTATGAGAGAGCCCCCCAATGGGGGACAACCCATGATCAAGATTGAGCAAACCTACCAGGGCTTTGAGCAAGGGCCGATCCGGCCCCCCAGCGAGAGCGGCAGCCTGCTTATCCGGGTGACCCGGAATTGTCCCTGGAACCGCTGCACCTTCTGCGGCCTGTACAAGGGCGCGCCGTTCAGCCAGCGACCCGTGGCCGATATTCTTCGGGATATCGATACGGTGCACCAATACGTCGAACTGCTGCGCGATGGGCAGGGGAGAGGTGGGGCTGGTTCGCTCCCCCAGTGTGATCCGGCAATGCAACGGGGCGATCAGATGGCTCTGTGCGCGGCCCGCAACTGGCTGCTGGCGGGCGGTAAATCGGTTTTCCTTCAGGATTCCAACAGCCTGATCATCAAGCCGGACCACCTAGTGACCATTCTCCGACATCTCAAGACCTCTTTCCCAGGTGTCGAACGCATCACCTCCTACGCCCGTTCCCAGACACTCGCCCGAATGAGCGATGGCGATCTGTCCCGTATCGCCGCCGCCGGACTCAACCGAATCCATATCGGTTTGGAATCGGGCTGCAATGAGGTTCTAAGCCGGGTGAAAAAAGGGGCAGACAAGGCGGCGCATATCCTGGCCGGACGCAAGGTCAAGCAGGCAGGGATCGAACTCTCGGAATACTTCATGCCCGGGCTTGGCGGGCGGGCACTCTCGCGGCAGCATGCCCTGGAAAGCGCCGATGCCCTCAATCGGATCAATCCGGATTTTATCCGGCTGCGCACCCTGGCTCTGCCCGATGGGCTTGAACTAACCAGTGAACAGGTAAGCGGCGATTTCGAGAAAATGGGCGACCGGGAAACAGCAGAGGAACTGCTGGTCTTTCTACAATCGCTTGCCGGGATCACCAGCCGGGTCAGGAGCGATCACATTCTCAACCTGTTCGAGGAGATCGACGGCGTTCTGCCCGACGGATCACGAGCAAATGCTGGCCGTGATCCGCCGTTTCCTCGCCATGGATCCTGAGGAGCAGACCCTCTATCAGATCGGGCGGCGCACCGGCCTCTTTCGGCGGCTCGATGATTGCCGCGACCCAAGACTCCGCCGACAGGCCCAAGGGTTTGTCGAAAAATGGATGGTTACGCCCGAGAATGTCGATGCGGTCTGCGACGAATTGATCAAACGGTATATCTGAGGTCAAGCTTTTGTCCGGCTTCAAAAAAATCTATATCGAAATCACCAACCGCTGCAACCTGGCCTGCCCGTTCTGTGCCCAGAACAGCCGTGCCAAGGTGTTCATGGCTGCTTCGGCTTTTACCGAGGTGCTGCGGCGGATCCACGGCACCACCCGATTTATCTCCCTCCATGTGCTCGGTGAGCCTCTGCTTCATCCCGAATTCGGCCAAATGCTGGCGATCAGCGATGAGCAGGGCATGCAGGTCAATCTTACCACCAACGGCACTCTGCTTGGTCGGCACCGGCCCACCCTGCTTGCCGCTCCGGCGCTGCGGCAGATTAACATCTCCCTGCACGGATTGGCGCAGATGGAGCAAGCGGCAGCGGATATGCATCTGCGGGAGATAATTGATTTTGCCCAGGAGGCGAGCCGTACCGCTGCGTTTTATCTCAGTTTGCGGTTGTGGAATCTGGGGTCAGGGGAAGGGCAGGGGGGCGATGGCTGGAATGAATACCTTTTAGAGCAGTTGACCGCTGCCTTTGCCATTCCTCGCCTCCGAACCGCTGCTCTTCGGGCGGAACGCGGCATCCCCCTGGCGCCTAGAGTTTTTCTTAATCCCGAAGCGCAGTTTTCCTGGCCGCAACTGTCCGCACCGGACCGCGGGCGGCAGGGGTGTTGCCGCGGTCTGCGCGATCATCTCGCCATTCTGGTTGATGGCACGGTCGTCCCCTGCTGTCTGGATGCCGAGGGCATCATAGCTTTTGGCAATATCTTTAGCCAATCCTTGCACGATATTCTCACCGGTCCCCGCGTCCGCAGAATGCGCGAGGGGTTTGGGCATCAATGGCTGGTTGAGCCTCTCTGCCGCCGCTGCACCTATAGATTGCGGTTTTCCGCCCCTGGCCAGGTCTGACAACGCAGGCACACAAAAAGCCGCTTGCTCCTTGCAAGGGCCTTCTTTCCCGGCTATGTTTCGCCCTTTTTGCGGCGGGCGACTTTGTCGCTCGTCTGTCTCAATCTGTCCATAGCCTTGTGAGTTTCTATGATCCATCTGACCAATATCAGCAAACAGCACGGTTCCCGGTTTTTATTCCGCGAGGCATCGATGCAGATCCTCCCCGCCACCCGCACCGGCCTGGTCGGGCCCAACGGGGCCGGAAAAACCACCTTGTTTCGGCTGGTCACCGGTCAGGAGGAGCCGGATAAGGGCGAGATTTCCTGCTCCAAGCGGACGGTCATCGGCTATTTTTCCCAAGAGGTGGGAGAGATGTCGGGCCGTTCGGCCCTGGCGGAGGTCATGGCTGCCGCCGGTGAGGTTACGTCCCTGGGCGAGCAGATTCGGGAGATGGAGGCGGCCATGTCCACGCCAATGACGGAGGACGAGATGGCGGCTCTATTGGAGCGGTACGGCAACGCCACGGAGGAGTTCGAACACCGGGGCGGCTATGATTTGGAGAACCGGGCCCAGGCGGTGCTCACCGGTTTGGGCATCGGCAGCGACAGATACCATTTTCCGGTCGAATCCTTCAGCGGCGGTTGGAAGATGCGCATCGCCCTGGCCGGAATCCTCACCATTAACCCCGATGTCCTGCTGCTCGACGAACCGACCAATCATCTCGACGTCGAATCGATCATTTGGCTGGAGGAATGGTTGGTGAGTGAGTTCAAGGGGGCGCTCTTGATGACCTGCCATGACCGCGAGTTCATGAACCGGGTGGTCAGTCGGATCGTTGAGGTCGCCAATCAAAACGTGACCACCTACAGCGGCAACTACGATTTTTATCTGCGCGAGCGGGAAATCCGACGCGAACAGCTGCTGGCCAGCTTCCGGCGGCAGCAGGAGATGCTGGCCAAGGAGGAAGATTTCATCGCTCGTTTCGGGGCTCGGGTCTCCCATGCTGCCCAGGTGCAGTCACGGATCAAAAAGCTGGAAAAGATTGAGCGGATTCAATTGCCGCCGGAGCAGCGGACCATGACCTTTGAATTTACCGAACCGCCGCGCAGTGGCGACGATGTTGCGCGGTTGGAAAACCTCGGCAAGGTCTGGCTCCAGCCTGACGGTACGACCCGCCAGGTCTTCAGCGGTGTTTCCGGCATGATCCGGCGGCGGGAGAAAATCGCGCTCACCGGCCGGAACGGTGCCGGCAAGTCGACCCTGCTCAAGGTGCTGGCCGGTCAGGTCGAGCCGACCACAGGCACGGCAGTCTCAGGGGCCAATGTCCTCGCCGGCTATTTCAGTCAGCATTCGATGGAATTGCTTGACGGCGATATGACGGTAGCCGCCACCGTCCAGGAGGCTATGCCCCAGGCCAACATCGGCGTGGTCCGTAATCTCTGCGCCGCTTTTCTTTTCCAGGGCGATGATGTTGACAAGCGGATCAGGCTCCTCTCCGGCGGTGAAAAGAGCCGGGTGATTCTGGCCATGCTCCTGGCCCGACCGCTCAACTTTCTCCTCCTCGACGAACCGACCAACCACCTCGACATCCAATCGCGCGAGGTGCTGCTGGAGGCTCTGCAGCAGTTCAACGGCACCTTGATCATGGTCAGCCACGACCGCCATTTCCTCCGCTCCCTGGTCAACCGGGTCTTCGAAATTGATCACGGCCAGATGCGAATATTTGAGGGTGATTACGACTACTATCTCGCGCAAACCGCCTCTGACGATCTTCCCTGTGGGGGATGACAGGCTTGCGCTTCTGGCGGGGGATCGTCTGCAGGTGCATTGAATGCGCCGGGCATCCCTGGTCAAGGATTCCCGAGTTTTACAAGCAGGGAGCAACAGGGGGGCTGCTGTCGGTCACAGCCTTGTGTTCAGGTCAACGGCACCCCCTTTTCAATGCTTTCTCTTGGCGGGTAGAATTCTCTTGACGTGCATATCTCAGCTCCGTATTAATTTCTTCGCTGAAATGAAAGGTTCGGTAGCCGCAGTGAGAGAATGGATAGCGTGTTCTGGCTCATACTTAAAGCTCTCGGCGGCTTTGAATTCATTTCATTTCTTCTGGTTCAAACCGCCTTTATTCTCCCCATTTCTCACTTAACTGCATTTTCTTCAATCATCTTCCTGTGCATGATCGTAATGATCAAGGAGGTTTTCCCGTGAAAGTGGTCATCGTTGGAGGCGGAGAAGTAGGTTTCTATTTTGCTGAGTGGCTTTCTTCAGAACGCAAGGAAGTGGTGGTCATTGACAAGGATGAAAATGCTTTGCGTCATATGATGAATCACCTTGATGTTCAAACTCTCTGCGGCTCCGGTTCGAGTCCTCGGATTTTGGAGGATGCAGGTATCGAAAAAGCAGATATCATTCTTGCCGTCACGGACAATGATGAAGTTAACTTGGTCGCCTGTATCTTTGCCAATCTGCTCGCTCCCAATATTCAAAAAGTCGCTCTCATCCGTAACGACGACTATGGCGCGTACCAGGAAAAACTGGCACGGGACATGGTGGATATCAGCCTCGTCATCAACCCCGAGGTGGAAGTAGTCAATTCCATCTTGCGTATCATCAGTGTCCCTGAAGTTGATCAGATCCATGATTTTGTCGATGGCCGAATCAGGCTGGTGGGTATGCTGTTACCAGCAGCAAGCCCCCTCAGCGGCATCAGCCTCATGCAGCTTCCAAAAATAGTGGAAAGGAACCGTATGGTGGTGGCGGCCATTGTGCGAGAGGACCGCCTGATTATTCCGCGCGGCAAGGATACTCTTCAAGCCGATGATTTTGTCTACTTCGCATGTCAAGACAGTGAGTTGTCGAAAGTGCTAGAACTCTTCGGCAGAAAAGGCAATCCTGTAAAAAACATTATGATAGTGGGGGGGGGCAAGATAGGGTACCGCCTGGCGCAACAGCTCGACGGCAAAAAATTCAACGTGAAGCTCATTGAGATGGATGCGGAGCGTTGCCAGACTCTGGCCGGGAATCTTCATCGCACTATGGTTCTGAACGGCCATGCCACTGATCAGGCTTTTATGGAGCAGGAAAATGCAGGCAGCATGGATATAGTCGTGGCGGTGACCTGGGATGAAGAGGTGAACATTCTGGCGAGCCTTCTGGCTAAGAGACTTGGCGCCAAGAAAACGGTGGCCCGTGTCAACAAGTTTGCCTACATTCCGTTGGTCCATGCCATTGGCGTCGACCATATTGTTAGTCCGCGGAGGGCTGCAATCGATTCGATTATGCCTTCCATGCGTCGGGGCAAAATTATGTCCACCGTCTTTATCAAGGGAAAGGAAGCAGAGGTGCTGGAGGCAGTGGCCTTACCCAACTCCGAAATGGTCGGCCCCCCCCTCAAGGATATCAAGCTGCCAAAGGAGGCTTTGGTCCTCTGCGTGGCTCGCGGTGATGAGGTTTTGATACCTAGCGGAGAGACAGTCATTCAACCGCAGGATAGACTTATAATTCTTTCCACCCGCAAGAACCTTGCTCGAGTGGAGCAACTTCTCGTAAGCAAGCGGCGGTTTATTTGATGCGATGGAATATCATCTCCCATATTGTTGGTGTCCTGGTGATCTGCATTGGGTTGAGCATGGTGGTCGCCTTGGGTTTTTCACTGTATTACTTCGATGCGGGCATAAAGTCTCTTCTCGCTTCCATCGGTGTTACGGTGATATCAGGTTGCTTGCTCGCCATCATAGGAAAACGACCATCTGCCAAAGCTCCATTGACACATCGAGAGGGCATGGCCGCGACGACACTCTGCTGGGTAGGCGCAGCAGTTTTTGGTGGCCTGCCCTTTTTCTTTGGCGACATTCTCCCTCATCCTGCTGATTTTGTCTTTGAGTCCATCTCGGGTTTCACAACTACCGGAGCGTCTGTTATCCGTGATGTGGAAATTGTGCCCAAAGGCATTTTATTCTGGCGCAGCCTCACACATTGGTTGGGCGGAATGGGAATTATTGTCCTTGGGCTCGCCATCCTGCCCTTTTTAGGGGTGGGGGGGATGCAGCTGTATAAGGCAGAGGTGCCTGGGCCTGTTCCTGATAAGCTCAAGCCTCGGCTTAAAGATACTGCCGTGATCCTATGGAAGGTCTACGTGACTTTTTCTGTCATCCAAACCATCCTTCTCATGTTTGGAGGCATGGATCTGTTTGACGCCCTCTGTCACACCTTCGGAACCATGGCCACCGGAGGTTTTTCTACGAAGAACGCCTCCATCGGTTATTATAATAGTGTGTATATCGAGATGGTGGTGACGATTTTCATGCTTATAGGCGGGATGAATTTTGCTCTCCATTTTCAGCTCTTCCAGGGGAACCCCAAGGCGATGTGGAAAGACGGGGAGTGGCGTTTTTTCGTGGTCACTTTTCTGGTCTTTACGGTGCTTGTCATCATTGATCTGTTAGGCACTCAGACGGAATCCGTGGGGTTAGCTAGCCGTCATGCGGCATTTACCGTTGCTTCCATCATGACGACCACCGGATATGTGACCGCTGATTTCGAGCTTTGGCCCGCTCTCGCCCAATGTATCCTCCTCATATGCATGATCATCGGCGGATCGGTGGGGTCGACGGGCGGGGCTGTGAAGTGCATGCGGATCATGGTGATCCTGAAGCAGTGCTACAGTGAGTTACTCAGGATTATTCATCCGCGGGCTGTGGTTCAGGTCAAGATCGGCCGGCAGGTGGTGGCCCCGGACGTCATGACAGGCGTGTGGGGGTTCATGAGCCTTTACCTTCTCTTGATTGCAATTTCTGTCATTATCGTATCAGGAACAGGAGCAGACCTCATCACAAGTGTTACCTCGGTCATCGCCTGTATTGGTAATGTCGGTCCGGGGCTTGGAAATGTCGGTCCCGTGGACAATTATTATGACATGTCTACGCTTGCCAAATGGATTCTCTCTCTTGATATGCTCCTTGGACGCCTGGAAATTTATACCGTGCTGGTACTTTTTATTCCGAGGTTTTACCGGAAATAATGAAAGATCTGGCATGGTCTTTAGAGTCTGCCTTGAGGAAGTTCGTTTTCAGGAGGCGAGAGTTATGCTATTGGTGGTGATCATAAACAATCCCCTTGATGACGATTCGCTCATTCACATTCTCCGGCTTGACGGGTTGCTCTGCTGCGCTGAAGATGGCCCAAAAAAATAATCTGCCAGATTGTCAACCACCGATAGTCGGAGTGCAAGCAAAGGTCCGGACTATCGGTCTGATGAACCGCTGATTATTCTATTCCACTTTGATGGTCGATCGCTTGGTCTTCTCCATTTTCGGAATCGTCAGTTCCAGAACACCATTCTGGAAGGTGGCCTTGGCTTCGTTTTCCTTCACCGCTGCGGGTAGCTCGATAGTGCGCTGGTAGGAGCCACGGCAAATTTCCTGCCGGAAATAATCGGCCTTTTCCTCCTTCTCTTCCTTGCTCATGCAGGCCTCAAGCGTGAGGGCGTTATTGGCGATGGTGATGTTAATGTCCTTTTTCTCCACCCCCGGCATCTCTGCCTTGATCAGAAAATCGTTTTCCCGGTCCTGGATATCAACACGCGGGGTTTTACCCTCGAATGGCTGCATTGTATGGCTCACTGGCCAACCGAAGTGCGTCTGCCGCCACCTGCGTGGCAGGTAGTCCTCAAAAAATCGGTCCATTTCCTTGAAAAAACCGGCATCAGAGAAGAGGTCAAACCGCTCGAAGGGCGAAGAGAGTCCTCGGGGTTGCATCTTCTGCAGTTCCTGCTTTTTTTCTTCCTTTTTTGGGTCGCTCATGGCTTTTTCCTCCTGATTTGAGTGGATTCAAACGGCAGCACATGCATGGCGTGCTGCTGGGTTGTTCACAACATGGCGATGGTCTCGCCCGGTTTGCAGTCACCACGCCAACAACAATCATACTGGTCACAGGACGGCTGATCGGTCTTGAAGCAGGGAATATTCCCTTCCTGCTCTTGGATGAATCGAATCAGTTCTTTCTTGTCCATCGACCCGGGATCAATACTCATCCTTTTGGCTATTTCTCTGATTTTGTTCATGTTCATGAGGAAAGTCTCCTTTTGTTGAACATTTATGACACATCCGTGATATCGTCAAAAAAATCCATTTTTCCACATGCTCCAACTCTCAAAGAGGTACATACAACCTCTCCGAGGTTACACGGGTTGCACGGCCTCATTGATCGGAGCGTTGATCTGATAGCCGCGTTCCCCCTTGTACGGGTTAAAAACAAGGATCGGACACGAGGCTCTTTTCAGTACCCGTTCAGCAACGCTACCCAACATAATTTTTTCGATGCCTTTAGCGCCGTGTGTGCCCATGACTATCAGGTCAATCGTCTTATCCTTGACATAGTCAACGATACCATCGGCCACGTTTCCTCTGAGCACCACACCATCGCAACCCGGGCAGGCGCTTCTATTTTTCGCCACCAAGGCGGCCATCTTTTTTTGGGCGTGAGCGAAGATTTCTTCATCGACCACTGTAAAAGAGGTCGGGTACACATCGGGGTAACTGGTGACTTCCACTATATATTCAGCCATATGGAGGAAGGTCAGTTTTGCCTCCAACTTATTGGCAATACCCATGGCAAAAGCCACCAACTCGTCCGTGTGTTGGTGAAAATCAACCGGTACGATAATCTGTTGAATGTTCTGCATGTGCTCCTCCTTGGGAAAAATCATCCCTGTTTCATAAAAAAACGTGCGGCTGATCGCCAAGACACCCGCTCTTCTTCCGTTCGTTACATGCCGGAAATGACATGGCGATTGGTTGTAGGAAACAGAATAGATTGCGAGAAGCGATTTGGATATAAAGTAAAAACAAATATATAATAGATGTATAAAATATCTATTCAGCTAGGGGTGCGGTGCCCTGATAGACGAATCCTGTGGACGACATAATGGAGCAATCGTTGCTTTTTCTGATGTGCCAAAGACAAGAGGGGCAAACGGTCTATGCCGTTGCCCCCCTGGTTACAACCACCTGCTCAGAGGCAGCTCGTGTTTTCAATCTCATTCTCGGCGTTGATTTTGATCTGCTTCACCTCGCCTTTGGGCATAGTCTTTCTCGGCATGGTCACAGAAAGAACACCATCCTTGAATCTGGCCTTGATTTTCTCCTGCTCCACATCCTCGGGCAGGGACAAGACCCGTTGAAAGGAGCCATAGCTGCGTTCTATCCGATAGTAATCTGTTTCTTTTTCTTCTTTTTCCTGCTTTTTTTCACCTTGGATCGTCATCATATTGCCGCTGATGTCCAGGCGGACATCCTTCTCGTTGACCCCCGGGATCTCGACCGTGAGCAAATACTCCTGTTCACGGGCGCTCAAATCTACTCTCGGTTTGAGCACCCCCTGTCCTTCGAATGAGGGGAATGTGGGCCATCCTGTCAATAGGGGGGAATTAAACTCCCTGAAAAATCGATCGAAGAGGTGATCTATATCGCGGTGCAGTTGTAGCATCGAGTCATGCCCGCGTTGAGGGTACATGGTGCTCGAGCCATGCTTGACCGGTACGGAATGATCAACCTCCTCCTCCTTCTTGAACCAGTTCCACGGGGCCAGTTTTTTCAGCTTCAGTTCCATGGCTGCTCCCTCCTCATGTATTTTTCCCTTTGTAGTTCGGGGTGGCGGTTATCCCACTTTGATCTCAATCTGGCGTGGTTTAGCCGCATCTGATTTGGGCAGATGCAGACGCAATACTCCATCCTTGAGCTCCGCATGGACCTTTTCGATGTCAATAGACTGCGGCACGGAAAATATGCGCCGAAATTCTGTATCCGCAAACTCCCGCCAATTGGCGGTGCCGGTTGTATGGAGTCGCCGAATCCCCGAGAGGGTCATCTTGCCGTTATCAATGTTGACCGAGATATCTTCCTTCGTCACTCCCGGCATATCTGCATGGAGCAAAATCTCACCGTCATTCTCAAAGACATCGATGGTCGGCATAGTCAGCGGCAATTGATAGGCAATCGCACCACTCTGTCCGGTTCGGGCAACAAGTTCGGTATTCTCGTTCATAGGTCTTCCTCCTGTTGAAAATGAGATATGGTTCAATTCGATCAATTGATGCTGATTTGTTTGGGCTTAGCCGCCTCCGATTTGGGCAAGGTCATTTTGAGCAGACCGTCCTTGAGAGTGGCAACCACCTGACTGGCATCCACCTCATATGGCAGGGTAAAGCTGCGAGAAAAGTTGGATGTATCCCGTTCAATCCTGTTCACTTCATACCCCTCGGGTATATCCGATTTTCGCACTCCGCCAATCACCAAGTAATTACCCTGAATTTTCACGTTCAGGTCTTCCTTGGCTACTCCTGGCAACTCGGCAATGACTTCAAGATTATCACCGGTGTCGCAAAGGTTGGTCCGCGGGTAGGTTTCGACCGCTGCCCAACCGATGCCCCGATCGAATTCGTTGAACACGGTGTTCATTCGGGTGCGGAACGAATCCATGGCGCCAAGCAAAGAATTAAGGTCGTTCAGTCGCGCGATCATGTTGTCCTCCTTCATGTCTTGGGTTTTAGGTGCAATGTCTAGACGACACCGCTTCTCTATGTGTATAAAAAATATAATCTTAACGAAAAGCGAGTCAATACTATTTATAAAAATTTTCTTTGCATTACTTAATATGTGTAATTATATAAAAGTAATAAAAAAAATACCATTAACGGGGGTGAGTGAATATGCATGATGAGAATAACGTCAAATCAGAGCGAAACGGCTTGGTCTTCGGGCTTTCGGCGGAGGGGTTACGAGGCAGGCAATCGGTACGGGCGACTTTTAGATTGCCGGTCCGGATCATCGGCCTGCTCAGCCTTGCTGCCAGCCAGTTGGGGCTGAAACAAAAATCTCTCTTTGATCAGCTTGTGGAAAAGCAGGAGATCCTTGAGCAGGTAGCAGCCGGGGCGAAGGGGTATGCACAGCACGGGGAACAACGGCAGCAGAAGACCTATGTCCTAAGCCGAAATTCCCTGGTGGCCCTTGATTATGTGGCCAAAACCTATAACATCCCCCGCGATCTTTTAGTCGAGATCTCAATCAGCCGATTGCTGCCGGTAATCTGTTCCGAACAGGAGAAGCAGAAACAGAGAAAAGAGGTATTATCAGAGATGGAGGAGTTATTTCGTCAAGGATTGGAGTTACTGAATCGCACCGAGCAGGCGCTAAGCGGGGAGGATCCGACCACCAGACAGTTGAGCCAGCTGCTTGGCCATTTTGAGCGTAACATTGAGCAATTGCAGGAAGTGGTTGTCCGGGGCAAAGGTATTGAGGATTATCAATGAGGCAGAGTGTGCACAGGCAATCGAACCTCAATACATTCGCTCCACCTCACTGCAATCACTTGCATGGTACACCTTAAAAAAAAATATAAAAACGACAGGTCAATTTCTCTGATTACCATCGGACCTCAGCCAGTTCACAAGGTTCAGGGGGAAAGGTTGAGTCCGCAGTTCAACATGGTTGAGCCTATCAACGGTTCGTGAAATTGCTTTAGCTCTGGTTTTCTTGGTTCGGGATTGGCATGCTACCAAGACGGGACCCGTGGTACAAGGAGATCGGCGGCTAGGTAATAAGTTGCCGGATGACGAGAAACTTGGTTGGTCGCACTTTGTTTCGTGATGTTGAGGCAAGGCGGCCGTAGCCAGGTTTGATTCACCACTCGGACCGTGATGGTCAGTATTGTTCCAATAATTATAAGAAGTCGCTGACCGGGTTGCAAATGACAGCGGCAAAATTCGCGCAATCCTTGCTGATCATTTCGACCACTGCCACCACGATGAAACCGGTGTGATCCTCACTATTTTCAACCGCAATTTGAAACGGTTTTGTCCGGCTGTTGCACGGACGTATTTCCCCGGTTTTTTACGGCCCACGGTAGGCATCGTCGTTAATGAGATTCTTTCCCTCGATATACTTCTGGGACGCTTGGGGATTTATACCGTGCTGGTCCTTTTATTCCGAGGTTTTACCGGAAATAATGAAAGATCTGGCATGGTCTATTTAGAGTCTGCCTTGAGGAAGTTCGTTTTCAGGCGGCGAGAGTTACCGCGGTGCAGATGGTGGCGTTTTGTGATGATTCGACAGTCTTTCGTTGACCGTGGTGAAAATTACTCATCAGCAAGGAGGTGAGTGTTCAGCAAAAAATTTTTCAATCTGTCCAAGTCCGCTTCGGCCAAATTGAGCTTGAGAGCCTCTTGAGTCGCCATTATTTCAAGAGAAGGATCGTGTACCAGCCCTATCCCCATCTGGTGACAGAGAGCATTTGCTAATTTAACGAGTACAAGGAGGCTATTTTCTTGATCGTAATCCTCCATGTGGTGGTCGCGGGTGACAAGGGCGTACATTTTCGGCATATTGATTCGTTTCATGTGTCTGTACCCTTCTTGTGCATGAAATGATTCTATGGCATTCAGGAGCAATTCTTGTGGAACTGGACAAGAGGTGTCCTTTAACGTTTTCTCTGTTACGATTTTCAGAATATGCAATTTGCCGATATCGTGAAAAAGGCCTGCTGAGAAAGCTTCATTTTGTTTTACGCCATAATTGCCTAGGGTTGAAAGCACGCCAGCCGCAAAAGCGCATCCAACGGAATGTTGCCATAATTTCTTCACGATGGCGTTAAGCTGAACATCATGAAAACTGAACATATTATTGCCGATATCAGCCGAGACAATGCGCAAAATTTCAGACATGCCCATCCTGATGATCGCCGCTTTCACAGTGGTTGTTTCAACCAAGCCGCAATATCTTACAGAATTGGCAACTCTTAATAGAGTGCTCGAAAGCGACTGTTCCGCAACGATGAGCTTTTCTATCGTGTCGAGATTTGGCTCTTTTTTTATTAATTCGAGCTGAATTTGCAGGGAGATAGCGTTGAAGATAGGCAGAGACCCCTTGTCTGAATCAAGGGCCTTTTTAAGCATAGAAAAAAATTTGTCATCGCTTTCCATCATTCAATCCATGATGGGACATTAGGCACCCAGTCCCCAAGGCAAGCGCGTCGGGGAAGGCTTGCTCGATATTGTTCATGTTGTCGTACCCTCTTCCTGAGGTTCACCGGAGCAAAAAAAGAGAGGGCAGTTCGGGAACCGTTTTTTTCCGTCATTTGGCGGCGACTGTTTGGGGGAAGGGGAGCACTCTTTGGGCAATCTTATCCATCAAAGGGGTGTGCAGACTTTGCCATTGCATCCCTGATTTGTTGTTTACGCAAGGAAGAGCGAAGAAAAAGGGGTTATTTTTTGTCTTCCATTCCGGCTTGACGCCCTGTCTCTCCATACTGTTCATCTTTTCCCGTTGAGCCTGCAAAGGTCACAATTATTAAATAGGCAAACAACGTAACAATCATCAACACGACGATACGCGTCTTTGGTTGCTCCCCTGTCACTGTTAAAGCAAGGGGGGAAGAATAATTGCGGGCAGTTTCCGGGGTGCTCTCTCACCTTTCATGTTGCTGGAACTGCCGTTTTCGGCAGCTTTTTTTACATTTTGCGGTAGAGGTCGAGGACCCGCTCTTTGGTCATGATGCTCTGCCAGTCTTTACCGAAACAATTCTCCCACAGCGGGGCAAGGCCCAAAGCCACATTGGCCATGGTGTCCAGCGCCTTGTCGTCGAGATCACGGGTCAGGTTGCGCGGCAGCGTGATGGCATGTTTCTCCATCATCCGGCGAAATTCTCTAACCCCTTCCGGATAGACGTCTTCCAGGTAATCGAAGGTGATGCAGCAGCCGATGCCGTGGTGGGTGCCGAGCACAAACGACAGGCCGTAGGACAGGGCATGACAAGCCCCAACCTGCGAATAGGCTATGCTCATGCCGCCGAAATAGGAGGCCATCATCAGCTTGTCGTCTTTATCCGGATGATCTTCGAGAAAGACCTGGCGACAGAGTTCGACCGATTTCTCGCCGTAGGCGCGGCTGAATTCGTTGAGGTAGGTGCCGTTGAGCGATTCGATATCATGGATGTAGCAGTCCATCCCGGTATAGAACCATTGCTCCTTGGGTACGCCGGCGAGCAGTTCCGGATCAAGCAGGATCTGGTCGAAAAGGGTGTAGTCGGAGTTGATCCCCAATTTTTTCACCGGGCCAGTGAGCACGGTGGTCCGCGAAATTTCCGCGCCGGTGCCGGCCAGGGTGGGGACGGCGACATGGTAAACCGCCGGGTTATTAATCAGATCCCAACCCTGGTAATCGGCCGCCGAACCGGGGTTGGTGAGCAGCAGCGAAACCGCTTTGGCAATATCCATAGCGGAGCCGCCGCCGAGACCAATGATGCCGTCGGGTTTGCGTGGATTAAAGGCCTTGACTTGGGCGACCAGTTGGTCGATATAGCCGGTTTTTGGTTCGTCATCGACATTAACCAGGAGCAGCAGGTCGTCTTGTTCCATCGGCAGGCGACCTGCAAGGGCACGTCCCTTGAAGACATCATCCAGGACAAACACCATGTAAGAGTCGGATGCAACCCGTCTGGATTTGAGGATGTCTCCCAGTTGATTGAAGGAGCCGCGGCCGAAAATAATGTTGGGGACTATTTTGAAATTTCTGTACATCGGATAGGGTACCTGGGTGAAATTGGCAAGGTGTTTGCCGGAAGGGGTCTCTGCACAAACCGGCAAGGGATATTTTCCGCCGGTCGCCTGCACTCGCGGCGTCCGGGGTATATTGATTGCCTACGGGTTCAAAAGGGTAAATGGCTCAATTCCGGCATGTTAGATCGGGCGTCCCTTGTTTACCAGATGACAGTGTAAATCTCAAGAATGATTTGGACTTCCACTTGGGTCCCAGGTGCAGGACGAGGCGGAACCGGGAAGGCAATGAAGGAAATCGAGGCATTAACCGGGGAGTTCTGCGCCGATATCCTTCTGGGAGTCCTGGGCCATGACATCACCTGCCGCAGGTTTCTGTCATGAGCGGGGCCGTTCCGGCGGAGACAAGGCGTGGTCGATTTCGGTTCTCGCCTGGCTCAGATGAATTTTTCCTGTTCGATCCAGGCTCTGGTGCCAAGCGAGGTGCAGGAAAGGCTGGCCACCTCGCCGGCCCGCTCGAGGCTGAGAAGAAAATCGTTTTCCAGGATGTAATGGCAGAAGGCGCCGTGAAAGATGTCGCCGGCTCCCAAGGTGTCCACTGCTTTGATTGCCATCACCGGTATTTCGCTGGTCTGCCCTTGGGTGTGGACGATGATCGGGGCACCGTCGCTGGTGAGAGCGATGTTTTCAATGCCGTACTCGCGGAGGCAGGTGATGACACTGTTCGCATCCGTGCAGCCCGGCGGAGTAAAGGCGCTGGAGCAGATCGCATAATCGACCAGGGGCAGCAGCTTATCCAGTCCTTCTTTCCAACTGCCACCGTCGAGAACGACCGGAATGCGCGGCGGCTTTGCCAGATTGGCCAGTTGGATCGCCTGTGGCAGATAGTAGCCGTCGAGCATGAGAATGTCGGCATATTCAAGGGTACTTTCATTGACAGCGTCCTGCCGGAGTTTGCGAAGATCGTTGTTGGAATAGACGATACTGCGCTCACCATTGGACAGGTCGACAATGATGGCAGAGAGTATTGGCGGCCTTCTTGGCTGGTCGGTACAGTCGACCAAATGCACCTTGTGATCGGTGAGATCCAGTTTGGCCACATGGGCCAGGGGATGCAGCCCGAGTCCGGTGATCAGCGAAGCTTCGTTGCCGAAGGAGGCAAAGGCGACCGCGGCGTTGGTCGCCGGCCCGCCGGCATAGGAGAGTTGGCGTTCGGCCTTGAGTTTTTGATTGCGTTCAAGATGATGGGGAACGTAGTAGACAATGTCGGCTGTTGCCAGACCAAGGAAGGTGCCTTTATGCATGATCAGGGGGCTCTGTGGGTGAAGAAAACGAGTTTGTAGTATTCCATTAAGCGCATGATAGC
Source organism: uncultured delta proteobacterium (assembly GCA_963733595.1). Taxonomy (GTDB): domain Bacteria; phylum Desulfobacterota; class Desulfobulbia; order Desulfobulbales; family Desulfobulbaceae; genus Desulfobulbus. The sequence goes on from CAVTDN010000012.1 coordinate 266,602, forward strand.
CGGAATCATGGCAAAAAAAAACTTTTCCCCTGAAAAAAATGAGAGGGGCGATACATAGCCGATTTTTGAGGGGAACCGCAGATCGGGAGGCTATCAGCGTCCACTTTTTCCACACCAGACGTAATGGAGGACAATCATGGTTTTAACCGCATCGACAATGCTCGAATTGGGCGCACAAGCTCCGTCTTTCGCTCTGCCTGACACGACGGGAAAAATTGTTCGTTTTGACGATTTCAAGGCATCGGCCGGGCTGCTGGTGGTGTTTCTCTGCAATCACTGCCCCTATGTCAAGCACATCCAGCGGGAACTGGCCGCCATCGGTCGCGAGTATATTCCTAAAGGCATCGCCATGGTGGGCATCAACGCCAATGACGCCGTGGCCCATCCAGACGACAGTTTTACGCGTATGGGTGAGGAAGCCCGGCGGGCTGAGTATTCCTTTCCCTATCTGTACGACGAAACCCAGGCCGTGGCCAAGGCATACCGTGCCGCCTGCACCCCGGATTTTTTTCTCTTTGATCGCGACCGAATGTTGGTCTATCGTGGCCAGTTGGATGACGCCCGGCCAGGCAAGGAAACGCCGGTGACTGGCCGGGATCTGCGCCGCGCCCTGGACGCCCTTTTGGCGGGCAGACCGATCTCCGAGGAGCAGCAACCGAGCATGGGTTGCAACATCAAATGGAAGCCTGGCCTGGCGCCGGGGTATTTTTTGGGGAAGTGAGGGCCCGCAGTAAATTGATAAGGGACATTCGTGCACAAGTGTTCCGTCCATGGTTCGGCAGGCACACCTCGATCAGAATAGCAAAACCGGGCGCAATAAAAGTTATTTCCTCTGAATTTTTGAAGGAGAAAGAATTTCACCAAAGGATGTGCGGATGCATTTTTTATGGTTGCGATACATCGATATTTGACTATTTTTACGGTAAAGTTCAATGATGTTGCATGCCCGCAACTCAACCTTGCCCAACAGGAGTGTTACCGATGGTTGCTACTCTGCTTGCCGTACTCAAGATCGTGCCCACCATTTTCATAGCCCTGTTTCCGGTTATCAACCCCATCGGAACGGCGCTCATCCTTTCGGGAATGGCCAAAGATGTGCCACCGGATGAGTGGAAGGCCATTTCGCTGAAGATCGCAATCTATACCTTTTTGGTCTTAACCTCGTTTTTCCTGTTCGGGTTTCTGGTCCTGAAGCTTTTCGGCATCACCATCCAGGTGGTGCAGGTATCGGGTGGCCTCGTACTGGCATGCATGGGATGGCAGATGTTGATGAGCAGCGATGAGAGCAAGAAGACAGGTCCGGACGATGACGACCATCATGCCTCTAAGTCAGCGGAAGATAAAATCTTTTATCCCTTTACCTTTCCCCTGACTGTTGGTCCGGGCGGCTTGGCGATTGTGCTGACCTTCGGGGCGCATCTCGGACATGCCACGGTCTACTCCATGTCTGGGCATATAGCCGGGATTATCGGAATTTCAGCAATCTGCCTGGTCGTCTATTTTTGCTATGCCAACCTGAAATACATCGACAAGAAATTTTCTCCGGCGGCGGCAATGGCGGTCTCCAAAATGGTCGCCTTTTTTGTTATCTGTATTGGTGTTGAAATATTCTGGAGCGGCCTGAAGGCGCTGATGGGTTGAAAAATACGTTCGCCCCCTGGTGTTCTATACCTTTTGGGCCCACCTCATTTTCAGGTTCAGGGGGTGGAAATCTCAAGCCTGACGTTCTGGGTCATCGTGATGTGTCCACGCGCCCAGCCGTTGCTTTTAAACTGCTGACGATGTGAGTTTTAGCGCTGTTCGACCGGCAGGAAACGGCCTTTGCGTGGGATAGCCTTCATCTCGGCAAAGGTGACGACCGCATTTTTTCCCCTTCTTTTCGTTTCAAACAGGGCATGGTCGGCATTGCCAAGCAGGTCAACCAGGTTGCGGGCGTCATCAGGATACGAGGCCACGCCGCAACTGACGGTAAGCCGGACGGCGAGGCCTTGCGAGGTGAGAAAGCAGTTGGCGGCAATTGCCGCCCGAATCTGCTCGGCCATCTGCACGCCCGTGGCACCGTCGTGGCCGGCAAGAACAAGGACAAATTCGTCGCCGCCATAGCTGACGCCGAAACCGTTCTTGGGGAGCAGGGGTTTGATGACCGCCGTCAGTTCGGCAATGGCGCGACTGCCGTTGAGATGACCATAGGTGTCGACTACATGCTTGAACTTGTCGATATCTATGAAGATAACCGTAACGGGCCGATCCGGGTGCTTGTCGAGGTGCGCCTGCAGGGTTTTGTAGAGATAGCGGGTGTTATAGAAACCCGTAAGATCATCCAGGAAGGACAACTCACGATACCGGGCCCGGCTTGCCTTCAGTGCCTGCTGGGTCTTGCACAGAGCGAGGTGGGTTCTAACTCTGGCAAGCAGTTCTTCCTTGGTTGAAGGTTTGATGATGTAATCTTGGGCACCTGCAGAAAATCCGGCGACAATGTCGTGTTTGTCGTCGCTGGCGGTGACAAAAATAACAGGAATGTCCGCAGTCCGGGGATTGTCCTTGATCATCCTGCAGGTTTCGAGTCCCGAGACCCCCGGCATGTCGATATCCAAGAGGATCAGGTCCGGCAGGAGAGATTCCAGGATCGCCATAGCCTGGTGACCGCTCTTGGCCTCGGCCACTTGATAGCCCGCGCGGGTGAGCATTGCTCCCAGCAGTTTGACAATGACTGGGTTGTCGTCGACGATCAGGATGGGGTTGTCATCCGCTTTTTCTTTCTTTTTCATGCTTCCATAGTGGAGGAAAACAGAGCGAAAGTCAAGATGCCAGGCAGATACACCTTCCTGTTTCCGGGAGGGTTTCCGCTTCTGCCGATTGACGCGGTTGGTGAAGACCGATGCAAGCGGAGAAAACGCGGCACAATGGGATCTCCCGTTGGACGGGGAAAATGAATATTCTCCCCTCTGCCGTCGTTGGCGCAGGAATGATTAGTTTACAGAATTCCATCCAAGGTTAATTCGCAGGGGCCTTGGTGCAGGGCCTTTTTCCTTTATGCGGCTGTCAGCAGGAGGTGAGAAAATGGCTGGAAAAGCAATAGATGCAATAATGTTCAGTATGATGGTGATGTCCTTGCCGCCCTCGACCGCTTTGTCGTACTCTGCCAGCGGTGTCGAATCGGTTGGAGAGCGGACAGCCGCCTTTCTCGCCTCGCCCTTCGCGGCAGCCTTTGATCCGGCTCCTCTGGCTTATCCGCCGCCGCTGCATGCGTATGCACGCCAGGCTTCGTCGGGCATGTGCCGCTGGGAGCGCTTTGTGTTGGACAACAACGGCAGGCCTGTTCTCGATCAAGACGGCAAGCCCCTAAAAGAGTACGTCATCGGTTCTTGCCAGTATCCGGCCTACTGATTTTCCGTCCACGCAGGACGTTTTTTTATCTTCCCAGTTCCCCGCAAAAAAATAATGTCCGGGGCAGGTCAGCCAATCCCAATGGCATCCGCCGGCCTGAGTTTCTGTCGCTCGCAGAGAGGCGCTTGCCCCCTCTGACCTGTTCGTTCCACCTTTTTGCTTCCTGCAATACAAAGAGCAGCCCGCAATCGTTCACCTTGATGAAATCTTGATATCTTCCTGCCGCATCTTGACACTTTCTTTACGCAAAAAATGCTACGTTCTCGCAAAATGAGGCACCGGCCAACTCGTTTTTGTTTTGTCCAGCCACGGTTGAGCTTTTTTAAGGAAAACAACCCTGTATAAACGGACGGACATAAGGCTGTGCACGATGGGGCAATCAATCACACGGTCTGGGTAAGTTTCATCCAACTTCCAGACCTCTTCGAGGATTTTATCATGTATCTGCATCGCATCAATTCAGTCAACACGCCGGAGGGCGCCGCTCATATGCGACAAGGAAAAGGTGCTGCCTTATCCACAAGTAAAGACCTGCCGCTCTTGGCCATGGCGGCTTTGGGGATTATTTACGGTGATATCGGCACCAGCCCGCTTTACACCATCAAAGAATGTTTCACCGGCGCCCATGGAGTCGAACCGACCGCCGCCAATGTCCTCGGCATCCTGTCCCTGGTCTTCTGGTCGCTGATGCTGGTTGTCGGTTTGAAATATGTCGTCTTTATCATGCAGGCTGATAACAAGGGTGAAGGCGGAATTTTCTCGCTGCTCTCCATGCTCCAAGGGCTGCAGATAAGTGGGAAACAGTGGTCGTTGCTCACCTTTCTTGCCGCTTTCGGGGCGGCTCTGCTCTATGGCGATGGCGTTATTACGCCTGCCATTTCGGTGCTGTCGGCCATTGAAGGACTCAATATGGCCACGGATGCCGCCGCCGGTTATATCGTGCCGCTCACTTGCCTGGTGCTGATCATCCTGTTCGTTGTCCAACGGTATGGCACGGCACGCATCGGCACCATGTTCGGCCCGATCATGGTGGTCTGGTTCCTGGTGCTCGGTGGCCTCGGAGTACGGGCCATTGTCAACAATCCGGAGATCCTTGCCGCCCTTGATCCCCGGCAGGCTGTCACCTTTTTTCTCCGCAATGGTCTGCATGGCTTCGTGGTCCTGGGAGGGGTTGTCCTCTGCATCACTGGCGGCGAAGCACTCTATGCCGATATGGGCCATTTCGGCCGCCTCCCTATTCGCCTCTCCTGGTACTGCGCAGTTCTGCCCGGGCTGGTCCTCAACTACTTTGGTCAGGGGGCGCTGTTGCTGCATCATCCCGAACTGGTAGAGGTGAACCCGTTTTACGCCCTGGTGCCCCAGTCGCTGCTCTATCCCATGGTGGGCCTGTCGACCATGGCCACCATCATTGCCTCGCAGGCCATGATCTCCGGCGTCTATTCGTTGACCCAGCAGGCCATTCAACTGGGATTCACCCCGCGCATGCACATTATCCACACCTCTGAGCAAACCAAGGGGCAGATTTACATGCCGACGGTCAACTGGCTGTTGATGATCGCCTGCTTGTCGCTGGTGATCGCTTTCAAGGAGTCCACTCGACTGGCGGCCGCCTACGGCATTGCCGTCACCGCCACCATGGCCATCACCTCCTTCATTTATTTCAAGGTGACCCGTCTCCGATGGAAATGGCCGTTGTGGCAGGGCGCGTTGCTCCTCGTTCTTTTCCTGTTTTTCGACTGCTCGTTCCTGGGAGCTAATCTGCTCAAGGTCGCCGACGGCGGCTGGATCACCCTCTGTATTGCCGTCAGTATCCTCATTGCGATGATGACCTGGCGTGACGGCCGGGTAATACTTGCCAAGCACTACAGTTTGATGAAGATTCCGACGGAGGTTTTTCTCAAGGATATTGACGGGATATAACCCCCAGCGGATAAACGGTACGGCTGTATTTATGTCCATCTCACCTGAAGGCATCCCGCACACCTTGCTTCACCACTTCAAGCATAATGAGGCCCTGCATGAACGGGTATTGCTGCTTTCCATCCTCGCGGCGGAAACGCCAACCGTTGCCCAAGAGGACCGGGTCAGCATTGAGGATCTTGGTTTGGGTTTCTATCGCATCAAGGCTCGATACGGTTTTATGGAAACACCGGCAATGCCGGAGATTATTGAACTGCTCAGTGACAAGGGGATGCCCGTCGATATCTATTCCACCTCCTTCTACCTGGGTCGTGAGAACATGTCGGCCACAGGACCGGCTCCCATGGCCCATTGGCGAAAAGTACTTTTCATCTACATGTCACGCAATGCCTGGAACGCCACCTCATTCTTCAAACTGCCTCCGGATCGTGTTATCGAGTTGGGCAACCATGTTGAGTTATAATTTTCCTCAACTATCTTCATGTCATGCCATCGCCACTGCGCTGTAGTGCACAGTATAGGATACGCCATTCTCCCTAAATCATCCGTCATATCGAATTACTATCTAGTCAAAAAACTCTTGAATTGAGAGGATGCCTACCTTTCGTCATGCTCTGCAATATTTTTCAGTTCAGGGTGCGCATGCCTCAGAAGGGTGGGCTCTCATCTTGATGTTAAATTGACAGATTTCCCTGATGTCTTGACCATATTTTGATGCCAAAGGTGTTATACAGATACAGTCAAGAGACACAATCACGGATCCACCTCAACCTGCGACCCGTTGAGTGGTTCGAGAACAAAATGTCAGGAGTATCGTAATGAACGTTTTTGATTGGCTACAAACGGGCTTTTTTTTCACAATCCTGCTCCTTCTGGTCAATCCGCTTGGTACCTTTATGGCCAAGGTCTATCAGGGCGAACGGACCCTGCTCACCCCCCTCCTTAGCCCCTGCGAGAATCTGTTGTACCGGATCTGCGGGGTGAACAAGGATGAAGAGATGAACTGGTGGCGCTATACCGTCGCCATGCTCCTCTTCAACCTTGTGGGCTTTGCAACGCTCTTTGCCCTGCTGCTCCTGCAGCATCTGTTGCCCCTGAATCCGCAAAACCTGCCTGCCTTCTCCTGGCAACTGGCGCTCAATACCGCAGTCAGTTTCACCACCAACACCAACTGGCAGGCGTACAGCGGCGAGGCGGCAGCTAGCTACTTCACCCAGATGATGGGACTTGGGGTACACAACTTTGTCTCAGCGGCCACCGGCATGGCCATCGTTATTGCCCTGATCCGCGGTTTTACCCGGCGCAAGACCGCGCTTGTCGGTAACTTCTGGGTCGACCTGAGCCGCGGCATTCTTTATATCCTGCTACCGCTGGCGTTGGTTGCCGCGCTCATCTTGGTTTCCCAAGGCGTGATCCAGAATTTCAGTCCCTACCAGACCGTGCCCTTGGTTCAAGCCACTACCTCTAACAAAGCGCAAGTGGACGATACCGGTCAACTGCGTCTGGATGCGAGCGGTAAGCCATTGATCGACACCGTGGTGGTCAACGAGGTCACCATTCCTATGGGGCCGGTTGCTTCCCAGGAGGCGATCAAGGAACTCGGCACCAATGGCGGCGGCTTTTTCAACGCCAACTCGGCCCATCCCTTCGAGAACCCGACCCCGCTCTCCCATCTGTTGGAGATCTTGCTTATTCTGCTGATCCCGGCCGGTCTCACCTCCACCTTCGGCAGCATGGTCGGCAATACCCGTCAGGGTTGGGCGCTGCTGGCGGTTATGCTCCTGCTGCTGATGGTGTCCTTTGGCGTTCTCCAGCGGGCCGAGATCAACGGCACCCCGCAATTGACCCAGTTGGGGATCGAAGGCGGCAATATGGAAGGCAAGGAGGTCCGCTTCGGTATCGCCGGCACCAGCCTCTTTGAAGTGGCCACCACCGCCACCTCCTGCGGCGCGGTCGCCGCCATGCACGACTCGCTTACTCCGATTGGCGGCCTGGTGCCCCTTTCCCTGATCCTGCTGGGCGAGATCGTCTTCGGCGGGGTCGGTTCGGGCCTCTATACGATGTTGGCCTTTGCCGTTATCGCGGTTTTCGTCTCCGGGCTGATGATCGGCCGGACACCGGAGTATCTGGGTAAAAAGATCGAAGTGCGGGAGATGTGGATGTCGATCATCACCATCCTCAGCTCCGGAATCATGGTGCTGATTCTTTCCGGAGTCGCCATGATTACCCCTGCCGCCGTGGCCGCCATGGCCAATCCCGGCGCCCACGGCCTCTCCGAGGTACTCTATGGTTTCGCCTCCATGGCCAACAATAACGGCAGCGCCTTTGCGGGCCTAAATGCTAACGTCAATTTCTATAATCTCTTCGGTTCGCTGGCCATGTTGATCGGCCGCTACGTCCCGGCGGTGGCCATCCTGGCCATGGCCGGTTCTCTCGCTAGCAAGAAGTATGTTCCTCCCAGCCTCGGCACACTGCCCACAGACAAGGCGCCCGTTTGCCTTCTGGCTGACCCTGGTCATCCTTATCGTCGGCGCTCTGACCTTTTTCCCGGCCCTTGCCCTGGGACCGATCGTTGAACACCTGACCATGCTTGGGAGGCAACTAACACCATGGCAAAACATATCCCCCAAGCCAAATCGGCCTTCGACAGAGAACTGTTGACCAGCGCTTTATTTGAGGCTCTCAAAAAACTCGATCCGCGTAGCCTCTGGCGTAACCCGGTCATGCTGGCAGTTGAGATTGCCAGCTGCATCACCCTGGTGACCCTCATCCTCTCGCTCACCGGTGCCAACCGCGAACCGGTCTGGTTCACCGGCACGGTGTCCATCTGGCTTTGGTTGACGGTTCTTTTTGCCACCTTTGCCGAGGCCCTGGCCGAGGGGCGCGGCAAGGCCCGGGCCGCGAGTTTGCGCCAGTCCCGCACCGATGTCGTTGCCAAGCGGCTCGCTAGTCTTGATTTTTCGAGCCCTCAGAGCACGATTGGCGCCAGCGAACTCCGTAAAGATGACTACATCCTGGTGGAGGCGGGTGAGTTGATCGCCGGTGATGGCGAAGTGGTGGCCGGCGCTGCCCTGGTCAACGAGTCGGCGGTGACCGGCGAATCTGCCCCGGTGGTCCGCGAATCGGGGGGAGATCGCAGCGCGGTCACCGGCGGCACCACAGTCATTGCCAATGCCGTCATCGTCCGGATCACCGCAAACCCTGGCGAGACCTTTCTTGATCGGATGATCTCGCTGATCGAAGGGGCCAAGCGCCGCAAGACCCCCAACGAGGTCGCGCTGGAGGTGTTGCTGATCGCGCTTACCCTGGTTTTTCTCCTGGTCTGTGTCAACATCAGCCCGCTCTCCATCTACAGTGTCGCGGCAGCCGGCCAGGGGAGCTCCGGTTTCGCTGACCATTCTGGTGGCCCTCTTCGTTTGCCTGGCACCCACCACCATCGCCGCCCTCTTGCCCGCCATCGGCATTGCCGGTATGGACCGTCTCTTTCAAAAGAACGTCATTGCTCTCTCCGGCCGGGCCATCGAGGCCGCCGGCGACGTCAACGTCCTGCTTCTTGACAAAACCGGGACCATCACCCATGGCAATCGGGAGGCGGTTGCTTTTGTGGCGGTGGGTGGGCATACGGAGCGGGAATTGGCGCAAGCGGCCCTGATGGCCTCGCTCGGCGATGAAACGCCGGAAGGGCGAAGCGTGGTGACTTTGGCCCAACAGCAGCAGGATTTGCAACTGAACATGCTCCCCGTCGGCGCGACCACGATCCCCTTCAGCGCCGACACTCGTCTCTCCGGGGTCGATATAGACGGCGTGATCTATCGCAAAGGGGCGGCCGATTCCGTCGCTGCTTTTGTCCGCAAGCAGGGCGGCTCCGTCCCCAAGGATCTGGAAGGGAAGGTTAATGCAATTGCTCACGCCGGAGCGACGCCGCTGGTGGTCTGTCAGGGAGCCGAGGTTTTGGGTGTCATCAATCTAAAGGACATTATCAAAAGCGGCATCCAGGAGCGCTTTCAACAACTCCGGAGCATGGGGATCAAAACGGTGATGATCACCGGCGACAATCCGTTGACCGCTGCCGCCATCGCCGCCGAGGCCCAGGTCGACGACTTCCTGGCCCAGGCCAAACCGGAGGACAAGCTTCGTCTGATCAAGGAGAACCAGGAGGCCGGCTTCATGGTGGCCATGACCGGCGACGGCACCAACGATGCCCCGGCCCTCGCCCAGGCCGACGTGGCAGTGGCCATGAACACCGGCACCCAGCCGGCCCGCGAGGCGGCCAACATCATCGATCTCGACAGCAACCCGACCAAGTTGCTGGATATCGTCGAGATCGGCAAGCAAATCCTGATGACCCGGGGCAACCTGACCACCTTCAGCATCTCCAACGACATTGCCAAGTACTTTGCCATCATCCCGGCGGCGCTGGTCTCCATCTATCCGCAGCTGGGAGCACTGAACGTCATGCAACTGGCCAGCCCCTACAGCGCCATTCTGTCGGCGGTCATCTTCAACGCCCTGATTATTCCGCTCCTGGTGCCCTTAGCGCTCAAGGGCACCAAGTTCCGTCCGATGCCGGCTGAGAAACTGCTGATTTTCAACCTGATGGTGTATGGAGTCGGCGGCATCATTGTTCCCTTTATCGGCATCAAGGCCATCGATCTGGGCATTGGTTTGTTGCTTTGATTCCAACCAACAACGAAGATATCAAGCCATGAAAGAAATACGACCTGCCCTGTTCATGCTTCTCCTGTTCTCCATCATCTGCGGCGGTATTTATCCCGCCTTAGTCACCGGTCTAGCCCAAGTCCTCTTCCCGTCCCAGGCCCAAGGCAGTTTAATCAAAGACTCTACGGGCAGAGCAGTCGGCTCTACCCTCATCGGCCAGCCGTTTTCCGACCCGAAATATCTATGGCCACGCCCCTCGGCAACCGGTGATTTTGCCTACAACCCGCTGGCCTCCGGCGGATCCAATGCCGGGCCCACCAATCCCAACTACCAGAAAACGGTTGACGAACGATTGCAATGGTTGCACGCTACCGGAGTCAGTGGACCGGTTGCCGCTGACCTGGTCCAGGCTTCCGGTAGCGGTCTCGACCCCCATATCTCCCCGGCGGCCGCAAGGAGCCAAATCCACCGTATCGCCTTGGCGCGGGACTTAAGCGACGAGAAGGTTGCTAGTATCATCGCCGTCCATCTTGAAGACCGCCAATTGGGATTTTTGGGTGCACCGCGGGTGAATGTCCTGGCAGTCAATATGGAACTGGACACGATGCCGCGATAATTTTTTTTTACAAACTCAGTAGGTCATTCAGACAGCTATCCCATTTAAGCCGAGCCCGCAGTGGCAAAGAAGGTATTTAACTTTTCAATTGAATCAAAGGAGTGAAGAGATATGCGATTTTCGAACAAGAAGGAACAAATCGCTTTCATGGTGGGAATTGGCATCGTCTTGGCCATCATTCTTTTTGCCGTCATTGCACACTACAGTGGTGATTCAATATCCAAGAATAGCCTGTATGAAAACACCCTTGAGAAAAAGAGAATACTCTCGCAGATGCGCATCGATTTGCTTAAATCTGTTGAAATGGAGAAAAATGCCGTCATGGCACACACCGATCAGGATTCCTTGGATTTTGCGAACCAATCGCGGTCTGCCTCGGCGACAGTGGAGCATAACCTGAATAGCCTTCGTTCACTGGTTGACGCAATTCCCTCGCAGGATGAGAAGAAGCTTATAGATGAATTCAGTACCTGTTGGACAGAATTCGGCAAGCTTGATCAGGTCATCTTGGAACTCGCGGTGGAGAACACGAATCTCAAGGCGGCAACCCTTTCCAGGGAGAAAGGGGCCGAAGCGATAAAGAGATTCGAGCAGGCCCTTGAGCATCTTCTCCAATTGTCTGCGGGAACCGAGGACGAAAGCCGGATTGATGGACTGGTCTCCCATGCCCTGATCGCTGGTCTCAAACTGTACAATCTACATAGTACCCATATCGCCGAGGCCACCGATGAGAAAATGGACCAACTTGAGGCACAGATGAAAGGGGAGGAAAACAAGGTTGCCGATTCTTTCACTGCCCTGAGCGGCATTGTTGGCGCAGAACATCTGGAAGCTGTATCGCAGGCGAAAACAGCTTTTTCCGAGTTTGTTGCAATGACGGCCGAGGTGATTCAACTGTCAAGAAAAAATAGCAATATCAAGTCAATGGAACTTTCTTTTGGAAAAAAACGTACAATCGCGGCGCAGTGCGACGCTGTATTGGCCGCTTTTCAAGAATCGGTGCACAACAAAACATACAAAGCAACGAAGTAGAGTGTATCGTTTCTCCGGTATGCTATGAATTATTGAGCTGTTTGATGCAATGATGAAGAGGAATCGCTAAAAAAGCACAGGATTCCAACCTGATTGTGACAAAAATTCGATCGATTGCCCTTGTCGGAGAACCGGAGAGAAACAGACCGTCCCTCACTCTTGATTGGGATCACGTGTTCCCATGAGCCTGCCCCAGGAAGAGATGCGTCCATCGCCGGAAGCCATGCTGAAGGCGGCAAATGCAGAGGAAAGAGGTGGAAAACGAGGGAGACTTAAAATTTTCTTGGGTTACGCCGCAGGTGTCGGTAAGACCTATGCCATGCTGGAAACGGCCCGCCAACTTAAGGCGGATGGCCGCGAGGTGGTTGCCGCCTATGTTGAATCCCATGGCCGGGCGGAAACCGATGCCTTGCTGGAAGGCTTGGAGGTGCTGCCCAAAGCCTGTTGCGAATATCAAGGGGTAGCGCTGACCGAACTGGACCTTGATGCGACCTTGGCGAGAAAGCCCGAACTGGCCCTGGTCGACGAACTGGCCCATACCAATGCGCCCGGATGCCGGCATGAAAAGCGCTGGCAGGATATAGAGGAGCTTCTTGCCGCTGGCATTGATGTGTATACCACGGTCAATGTCCAGCATTTCGAGAGCGTCAACGACATTGTCGCCCAAATCACCGGCATTCCGGTGAGGGAAACCGTTCCCGACAGTCTCCTGGATCTGGCGGCGGAAATCATGTTGGTGGATATTCCGCCCGAGACCCTTCTGCAACGGCTGCGCCAAGGCAAAGTGTATGTTCCGGAGCAGGCGTCCCAAGCGGCAAAGAAATTTTTCCGGACCGGCAACCTCATCGCCCTCCGGGAACTGGCACTGCGCCGGACCGCCGCCCGGGTGGACGACGAGATGCGGACCTATATGGAGAACCGGTCCATCGTTGGCCCCTGGCCCGTGACCGAGCGGCTGCTAGTCTGCGCCAGCGGCAGCCCCTTCAGCGAGCAATTGATCCGCACAACCCGACGCCTGGCCGACGAACTCAAGGCCCAATGGTTCACCGTGTACATCGAAACCCCCCGCCTGGCTAAAGAACAGCAGGAGAACCGGGAGCGGGTCTGGCATGATCTCAGAATGGCCGAAAGCCTGGGTGCCGAGGTGGCGACCATTACAGCCTCCTCTGTGCCTCAAGCGGTTATTGAGTACGCCATTCGCCACAACGTCACTCGCATTGTGGTCGGCAAACCCACCAAACCTCGCTGGCGAGAACTATTGCGCCCCCCCATCGTTGATCAGATTATCCGCCTCAGCGGTTCGATCCATGTCCATGTGGTCAGTTTCAAACAGGAATCGATACGGCAGAAAAGCCCTGTCGTGCAGCCGCCGAGGGTAGGTCCCTGGTCAGAATATCTGGTAAGCCTGGCCTTGGTTGCTGCTGCGACTTTGTTGTCCTCTCTAGTGCGCCCTCATGTCTCGCCGATTAACTTGGTCATGGTCTATCTGCTGGCCGTAGTGCTGGCTGCTGTCCGGTTCGGTCTGAAGCCGGCTATCCTCACCGCCGCGCTCGGAGTGTTGGCCTTTGATTTCTTTTTCGTCTTACCCCGGTGGAGTTTTACCGTCGCGGACACCGAATACCTGTTCACCTTTTTAGGTCTGTTTATTGTCGGCGTGGTCATCAGTACCCTGGTGGCCAAGGCCAAGGACCGGGCCGAGGCCTTGCGGGAGCGCGAACTGCAGACCGAGAGTCTCTATTACCTGAGCCGTGATCTGGCCGCCGCCGTCGATATACCCTCCATCCTGGCAGCAGTGATCAAGAACATCGGTGAATCTCTGCATGCCCGGTTGGCGGTGTTGATCGCGCAGGATGAGCACATCCATGTTGCGGCGATCAGCGAGGGCTTGACCCTCGACGAGAAGGAGCAGGCTGTGGCTGATTGGGCTTTCCGCAATCGGCGGGCAGCGGGCAACGGCACGGAAACGCTCGGTTCGGCTAAACTCCTCTATCTGCCCTTACTCACAACCAGTCACACCTTTGGGGCACTGGGCGTTTCGTTGCAGGGTGCATCGGAGTATTTTTCTCCCCTTCATCGCCGTCTCCTGGAGGCCTTTGTCGCCCAGATTTCCCTGGCTATGGAACGGGTGCATCTGGCTCGGCAGGCAGAACAGGCCCAGGTTTTGGAAGCGCGTGAGACACTGGAGCGGGCGTTGCTCAACTCCATCTCCCACGATCTGCGGACGCCCTTGGTCACCATCATTGGGGCTTTGGGTAGCCTGCGCGGAGACAATCTTCAGCTCTCCGATCGGAAAAAACAAGCTTTGTTGAACGGTGCTTGGGACGAGGCCGAGCGATTGAACCGATTTGTCGGCAATCTGCTGGACATGACCCGGCTGGAAGCAGGAGAGCTGCGGATCAATCACGAACAGTGCGATGTCCAGGATTTGATCGGCACTGCCCTCACCATTCTTGACCAAAAACTGGAAGGACGCGATGTGAGCGTGCAACTTGCACCGGAACTGCCTCTGGTCAGTATGGACATGGTCTTGATGACCCAGGTGCTGGTCAATCTGCTAGAAAACGGTTTGAAATATTCACCAGCGGACAGCCCCCTTGAAGTTGCCGCCAGCCTCGATGCCGACCAAATGGTCCTGGAAGTGCTTGATCGCGGTCCCGGGTTACCTGAGGACGATGTGCAGCGGGTGTTTGAAAAATTCTATCGTCTTCCCGTGCCGGAAGGTGTAAGCGGAACAGGATTAGGGCTATCCATTTGTAAAGGTATCATTGAGGCCCATCGGGGAACGATCCGGGCTGAAAACCGCTCCGGCGGCGGGTTGCGTATCGTCTGCCGCCTTCCTGTGTGACCAATGCATGTATCTTTGAAGGACGCACATCTACCGCGTATATTGATCGTCGATGATGAACCGGCTATCCGCCGTTTTCTGAAAACAGCACTGATGGATGGTGAATTCACCCTTTTTCAGGCGGAAAACGGCCATGCCGCCCTCTCTGCCGCTGTGACGGTAAAGCCGGACGTCATTCTACTGGACCTAGGCCTTCCCGACCTGGACGGCGTGGAGGTGATCAAACGGATACGGCAATGGTCGCAAGTGCCGATCATCGTCCTTTCGGTCCGTGATCGCGAGGGCGATAAGGTCAGTGCACTTGACTCAGGCGCCGACGACTATCTTACCAAACCATTCGGCGTCAGTGAATTGCTTGCCCGAATCCGGGTGATGCTGCGGCGGTCCTTGCAGCAGACGCCGGAGCCGGTAATCAAGATCGACGAGTTGGAGGTCGATCTGGCCCGCCGGCTGGTACGGTTGCGAGGCGAGGTCGTTTCGCTGACGCCCACCGAGTACGAACTGCTCCGCCTTTTGATCACCAATGCCGGCAAGGTGCTCACCCATCGCCAGATGCTCAAGCAGATATGGGGCGCCGCCTATCTGGAACAGCCGCATGTCCTGCGGGTCAACATCAGCAACCTCCGTCATAAACTCGAAAATGATGCCTCGCGGCCGCGCTATATTCTAACCGAGTCGGGAGTAGGGTATCGCTTTAAAAGCGAAGCGTAAGGCATTGGAAAACCTTGGCAGAGCAATCCGGTCGACGGATTGAACCATGTGAATGTTTGGATCGAGAAGTTTGATGCAACCGGCCACCGCGACCTTGTCGCAATCGTTGATGTAACAAAACCTGTTTTTTCTTTTTATATTAAGCTGTTGCCTGATTTTATTTTCTCTTTTAGCTCCTAATAAGTCAAGTTTTTTCCGAGAGGGAGCCCCGCCAAGGGCCGGTTGCGAGAATGGGCCTCTACTTATTGCTCGTCGGAGCAGCCGGCCCTTGGCGGGGCGGGTTAATACCTCGTGCTCTATGTGAGAGCGCCTTTGCTTTTTTCTATTACCCTGGCAACGGCCTTATAATAATCACGCTGTGCCTTCATGTTGGAAAGATGACAATACCTCATGGTCGTTTTGATCCTTGTATGGCCGAGCAAATATTGAATGGTGACCAGATCTGCATCAGCGTTGAGGAGTTGGGTTGCCATGGTATGTCTCAATTGATGGCAGGATACGGATATCCCGCTTTTCTTTGAGTAGTATTCAATTCGTTTCTGGATGCCTCGAACCGATATGGGCTTTCCTTTATGGGTTCCTTTCTCAACTAAAAAGACTTTCTGTTCATGCGTGTGAAACCTTATCCGCAAATAGGCTGCCAGAGCGTCCGTGGCGTCGTTGCTGATAAAAACGACTCTATCCTTTCCTCCTTTGCCTGATTTGACCAGGATCCGGTTTCGCTGATAATCAATGGCATCGAGTGTGAGATCAGCTACCTCTTCAACTCTGAGGCCACATCGCAACATAAGCATAAATATTGCCAGGTCCCGATGCCTGGTGACGACGTCAAAAAATATCGGAACATCAACGTCTCGCAGATGTCGGGGTAACGGTTTGGCAACCCGTAACAGCATGCCTCTGAGGACAGGATTATCTATCTGGATTTCTCCTTCATCCTTCAGAAAATCGTAAAACATTCTGATAACGACAAGATGACCATTGATAGTCTGGGCAGAGAGTTGTTGTCCGAGCAGGAAGTCGATATAACAATTTACATTCTCCGGGCTCGCCAACTCGAGAGGAACCGGGAGCCATGTGAAAAATCTCTGCAGTCTATGCAGATAATTTTTTACGGTGTGAGGTGAGTAGTTTTTTCTCTTCAAATACCGCCTGTAATTGAGTACTGATTCGGTGAGATGCATGATGCCCTCCTTTTTCAATAACGGTCATTGCACGAAGATATTCATTTTCCCGTGTCGCATCCGATAGCCTTGCATAACGCAAGGTCATCTCGATTGATTGGTGACCAAGGATTTGCTGTAAAACCTCTATTCGTAACCCGGCATTAAGCATGTCTGTGGCAAAGGTATGGCGCAGGCTATGGAGACTGTATCCATAGTGAGATAAGTCAGCCCTTTCGAGAACTTTCACAAATGCCTTCCTCGCTGCCGCATATGTAATCTTCTCGCTGTTCGAGCTGTAAAAAAGGTAGTCCTTTTGCTGGTTTCTCATCTTCAGCCATTCCTGAAGGGCAGTGTCAGCATCTGAGCTGAAGTAAACCACACGTCCCTGGTCGTTTTTTTCTGCCAGGTAAATCAGGATCTTCCTTTCCGGTAGAACGATGTCTGAGACTTTGACATTGAGTAATTCGCCAATTCTCAGGCCTGTCCGCAGCAAAAGGAGGACTAAAGTGCGATTTCGAGTGTTGCTAGTTGCTGAAAGCAAAAGAGTGACATGTTCCGGCGGAATGGCTCTGGGTAAAGAATCAGGTAACTTCAGGTGAATTTTCTTGGACAGAATTGCCTGTGGCAGAATCTCCTGCGCAACCAGAAAGTTGAGAAACGTATACACACTCCTCAAGTTGCTTATGACTGAGTTGGCCTTCAATCCACGATCCTGTTCATGCTCGACGAAGGCACAGATATCCTGACGGGTAATCTTATAAATATTGGTACCTGTTTTGTTCAGGAAATGCAGGAAGGACAAGACCACATAACCGGCCTGTTTGATAGTTGCAATCGAATTATTATTGCGATATTTTTCTCGAAGATACCCCACTGCCAGGTCTGCACCGATCAGACCAGTGCCGGTAATCCGAGAAGAAAGATGATCAACTTCTTGACGTTTTTTGCTGGTATGCCGGTCAGGTGGTGACCGATCTGTTTGAGGAAGAGCTGCTGGCGGGGATTTTAGAAATTTTGCTTCTGCTGGAGTGTCTAAAGGGAAACTGATGGAGTTGTATTTTTCCTGCAGAACACCAACCCATTCGCTGGATTGAAAATTGGCAGGTGTCCAATGTTGTTCGGCCATAATAACCTCCTTTTTCTTTTGTCGAAAAAACAGGCTGTTGATGACCGAATTATACCATATATTCGGCTTCTATTTTGTTACGTATAAATTGGAACAATCTTGACTTTGCATTGAGAAAATAGGTATCTGATACCACATGATCGACTTTAAAATAGAGATTTTCCCCTGAACTCAAAAATCCTGAAGGAGAACTCGTGAAAAACTCGATGCGTGATGTTTTCAATTATTTGCTCAGTGCAGCATGTTTCTTGGCTTGCGGTGCCCTTCAGGCCGTAGCGGAGGAGAAGATTGCATCGTCGCTATGGCTGCGGTATTCGGCAATCTCCCCTGACGGTCGCACTATCGCCTTTGCCTCCGGTGGCCAACTTTGGATAGTAGAAGCGGAGGGCGGCGAGGCTGTGCCATTGACCAGCAGCGACTTTTACAGCACCCGTCCCGTGTGGTCGCCCGACGGCAAATCACTTGCCTTTGCCTGCAAGCGCAATGGCAATTACAATGTTTTTATCACTGCGATGGGAGGCGACACCCCGCGCCGACTTACCTACCACTCCGCAGACGATGTGCCGTATGCCTTCTCGGCCGATGGCAGCACGATCTATTTTGGCTCCTCCCGGTTCGGCAGCCCGGAGACTGAACTGATCGGTGCCTATCACGGCAGCACCCAGTTGTAAACCGTCCCGGCCGCTGGAGGCACGGCACAGCTGCTTCTGCCCACCCCAGGCCACGACGTGGCGGTGAGTCCGGACGGAAAAACCCTGATCTACGACAACTGTCCCATCTATGAAAATGAGTGGCGAAAAGGCGCTGTCTCCGACGGCACAAGGGATCTGTGGCTTTATGACCTTGCCTCCCGCACCCATCGCCAACTGACCCGCAACCGGGGCGAAGACCGGGACGGCTTCTTTGCCCCTGACGGCAAGAGCGTCTATTACACGAGTGAACAGAACGGCGGTAGTTTCAACGTCTGGCAAACCGGATTTGAACCGGACGCCGTGCCCCGGCAGATCACCAAGCATCAAGGCCGTCCGGCCCGCTTTGTCAGTCTTGCCCAGGACGGCAGCTAGTCTATGCCCAGGACGGCGCGATCTGGCGCCGCGCGGCAGGCGACAACGAAGCACGGCCGCTCGAGATCCGCATCCGTCAATCTCCTCTTGTTTCCGGCACCTTCTCCGCCAACGCCTATGTGTCCGAAATTGCCACCCGGCCAGACGGCGCGGAGGTCGCCTTCGTCTCCCGTGGCGAGATCTTTGTGGCTTCGACCGGCAGTGGCCTTTCCCGCCGGATCACCAGCAGCCCAGCCTTTGAACAGCATGTTCGCTATAGCCCGGACGGCCGCCGTCTGCTGTTTTGCAGCGAGCGCGATGGCGTTTCCGAGATCTTCGAGGTGGCCTTGCCCGAGGGTCGCGCCAGCTTCACCGCCCCCGGCGGGCTTGAGGAGAAGAAACTCATCGCCAGTGAGGTCGATCTGCTGTTCCCGGCCTATTCGCCGGACGGCAATCGCATTGCCTACCTCGACAATCGCAGCAGCATCAAGGTCTGGGACCGCGTCAATAACACCACGGCCGTTCCACTGCCGCCGGGCCAAGTGTACAGCTACGCCGATGGCGACCTCGGCTATGACTGGTCACCCGATGGCCGATTCCTGCTGGTGACCACGGGTTCAATCGTTGGTGACATCGACATCGCCCTGTGCGACGCCACCGGCAAGAAGCCGCCGGTGAACCTGTCACAGAGCGGCTATGCCAATATGAGTCCCTTCTTTTTGCCTGACGGGCAATCCGTGCTCTGGACCAGCGACCGGCTGGGCCTGCGCTCCCCGCACGGCAAGGGGGCTCAGGAGGACATCTTCATCGCCCATCTCACCCAGGAAGCCTTTGACGCCTTCAAGCTGGCCCGATCCGGCGCCACCGTCCCGGCACAGGCGGAGGTCAACGATGCCAGTAAAAAGAACACTGCCTGGCAGCCGCAGACCGAGGGCATCCGCCACCGCATTACCCGCCTCACCCCGGTCTCGCTGGGCGGCGTGCTTTACATGAAGGTCTTCCCGGATGGCCGTGAACTGCTGGTCCTGACCACCAACGCCATGGGGCAACTTCTGGGCTACCGCGTCGGGCTGGCGAGCGAATCGTTCAAGCAGATCTTCGCCAAACCTTTGACGGCGGTGTCCGTGTCCATGGATGATCGCGGCGAGGCCCTCTATGCCATCAGCCCTGCAGGCATCGAGCGCATCTCGCTGGCGGACGGCAGTTCGCGGATGATCCCCTTTGAGGCGAAACTGGACTATGAGCCGCGCGGAGAAATGGCGTGGCTGTTCCAACACTTCTGGCGGCTGACCAAGCTCAAGTTCTACGAGCCGACCATGCACGGCCGGGATTGGCAGGCCCTGCGCGAAAGCTATGCTAAATTCCTGCCCGGCCTCCAGCAATGGGAAGATTTCTGCGACCTCATGGGCGAAATGGCGGGCGAGCTGAATGCCTCGCACATGGGCTGCTTTTGGCTGCACCAGCCGCCACTGGCCGATCAAACCGCCTCGCTCGGCATTTATGAGGACAACGGCTACGCGGGTCCGGGCGTCAAGGTCAAGGATATTCTTGTCGGCGGCCCTTGCGACCTGGCCATCAAACCCATCAAGCCGGGCTCGATCATCACCAAAATGGACGGTATCCCAGTGCTCCATATTGAGCACCTCCACGCCATGCTTAATCGCAAGACCGGAACGCCCATCGAACTGAACGTAACACCCGAAGCAGGCTCGACACCAGGCCAGATCATCGTTACGCCCGTCAGCCTTGATGCGGCGAAGGCGTTGGCGGTCGATCATTGGGTGGTGCAGCGCCGGAAGATGACAGCGGATCTTTCAGGGGGGGCGATTGGGGTATCTCTACGTTTCGGAAATGGACGCCAGCAACTACCAGCGCGCCGTGGACTATATTTTTGGCGAGGGGCGTGATAAAGAAGCCCTGGTGATTGATGTCCGCTTCAACGGCGGCGGCATGCTCCATGACCAGTTGGCCACCCTGTTCACCGGTGACGTCACCGCCGACTTCTTCTCGCACGACGGCTTCCACGCCAGCCGCATCCCCGTGGACCGCTGGGGCAAGCCAAGCATCCTCATGGCCAATGCCTCCAGCTACTCCGACGGCAGCATCTTTCCCCATCTCTATCAGCGGCTGAAGATCGGCCCTGTGGTCGGCACCCGCGTACCCGGCACCGGCACCGCCGTCTGGTGGATGTTACAGCTCAATGGCAACATCAAGTACGGCATTCCGCAATTGGGGGCAAAGGACCGCGAGACGGGATGGTTTGAGAACAGCGAAACCGTGCCGGACGTTCTGACCTACAACACGCCCGACGATATCGCCGCCGGCCGCGATCCCCAGTTGGAGGCGGCCGTTCATCGAATGCTCAAAGATCTGGCCACAGGCAAAAAGGAGAACTGAGCCCATGCAACTGCCCGAAAATCCGGGACGTGATTTCCCTTTTTATAATGGCGTGCCAACCGATTTGACCGGCGGGCAGTGGTTGCTGCTCCTTGCACTGCTGGCGGCGGCCTTCGCGCTGCTTATAGTGCCGATTTCCTGGCCGGGAGGCACTGCCGGCACCTTTGCACCGGCAGTGCTGTTCCCTGTGATTCCCCTGGTTGGCCTCTCTTTGCTAAGCAAAGGAAACGCCGGCAGGCTGTTTGGCGCCGTTGGATGGCGGGAAATCAAGAGCATGGTCCTGTTTGCCCTGCTTAACCTTGCGGTCACCATGGTGGTTGGAGCCATCGTCAAGGCTACCATCGGCGCCACCGCCAACCAGGCGATCGCCACGGCAAACAGCCTTGCGCCCGGAGAACTCGTGCTGTTTCTCGCCAAAACCGCAGTACAGCTGGTGGGGGAGGAGGTGTTGACGATCTTGCCCTTGCTGGCGCTGCTGCAGTGGCTGGTTTCCCGTTGCGGCATAGGCCGCGCTGCCAGCGTCTTCTGGGCCTGGCTGCTCACAGCCGTCCTATTCGGCGCTGTCCATTTGCCGACCTACGACTGGAATTGGGCGCAATGTTTGCTTATCATCGGCACGGCGCGACTTGTTCTCTCGCTGGCCTACATCAAGACCAAGAACCTCTGGGTCAGTGCCGGAGCCCATATGCTCAATGATTGGGTCTTGATTGTGATGAACGTGGTCGGGGCAAAACTCCTGCATTCATAAGTGCAGATTGAAGATGGTGCTGGTCTCGGCGTGAGTAGGCTGTCAGGAATAGTTTCAATTTAGAGGCGGACTTTCAAACCGAGCCTTGCCATGGCAAATCTATCTCGGCTAAAGCGCAGATCTCCTCAAAAAAAGTGATTGGCAGCCGCCTGGTGCGGCCCCACAAGGCTACCCGATTCTGCAAAGAAAATTTGTATAGATGTCCTTCTGTTCCCTCACAAAGATGTCAGTACTTCGCCTGGATTGCATCCAGCTCTTCCTTGGTGATATCTTTCCACCGTTTCACATTCCAGGTGCCGACCCAGTTCTTGAAGGTGGCAAGGTTGGCCTCGCGCTCAGCATCGGTTGAGCCCAGGTACTCATACATGTTGCCAGGTTTTTTGTCTTCACGGCTGGTGCCGTCGTCGAGACGACGGGTCAGGGCACCTGTGTACGGCCAGCCGACGTAGGTAATCAGATGGCTGAAGGTGTCCATCCGCATTCCGATGTTCTTCTCAGTGTAGCCTTTCTTGTCTTTGGCGAACTCGTCATGCTCCGGGCTCTCCTTGCCATGGCAACTGAGGCAGTTTTTGTCGAAGAGCGGTTTGATATCTTTCTGCCAGGTTACATCAGCAGCCTGAACATGGGTAACACAGGCAATAGTGACTGCTGCCAAAGTCATCAACATTTTTTTCATCGTGAGGTCTCCTTTTCTTCGTCCTTTCGTCGCCGGTCAGTATGGGTTATTTCGCAATCCGCTACAGTATCTGTTTACCAATACAGTGTTACCCATACTTATTAATGCTTGTTTTGCATCGTTAAATGTGCGTGGTGTCCCTCTTTCACCCCAAGAATATGCAAGGTGCTCCCCATTACGTACGAAAGAGCGTATAGTCAGGAAATATCTTTACCCACCGGTGTAAAATTCCTATCCCTTCTCATAGAAGGGTTTCGGCGCAATATGCCAGCAATGTTTTCTTGAGGATTAAAAGGATCCGCGACTTGGAGATATCTCGCAGTGGAGGCATTAATTGTATCAAGCCTCGTGCGCCTTTAGGTGACACTGCAAGGCCGCAAGGCATAAAAAACTTTGCATTAATGGTCATGCCAGATATGATAAATTCGTATAAATATAAGTAAGTTCGATCAGGATGCCGATTTTATAGGACTGTATTGGCAAGCGGCTTCTTATCACCCCTAACCACCGGTAACCCCCGGGCCAACCATGAAACTCACCGCTTGTCGCCATAATCTCGACATCCCGGCCACCTGGTTGGGCAGGTGGATTTCCGTCCACTCCTGCCTGGTTCTCCTGGCCGCTTGCGGCTGGCTGTTATTCCTCGCCATCGCCTTCGCTGCAGAGCCTTCCGATGACTCCCTCCATTCCCAACTTTTAGCACTCCAGGGCGGGTTGCCGGCCTCGTCGGCGATGGCACAACCCGGTAACGCGGAGCCCGATGTGTTGCGGTTGCTGATTTGGGAGGGACACGCACCGGACGTCTGGATTGAGAGGTTTGAGAAACAGGTCGAAAACCGACATGGGCGTTCGGTGAAACTTCAAATCACCTACGTCAAAGGGGGGGAAGAATTTTATGATGCGATCAGAGATCGAGCGGTTGATGTCGTTATGATGACGCATCATACGTATAAAGATGAGCGTTTTAACTACATCCAGAACCGGCTTTTACTGCCTATCGACCTTGCCAATATTCCCAATTTCAAGCATGTAATCCCGGCCATACGGATGGCGGAATACCTGTTGAGTGAAGGGCAGGTTTATGCGGTTCCGGTCAGTCAAGGCCCCTATGGGCTGGCCTATAATACCGCGTTACTTGAGAGTGAGCCGCAGAGCTGGAATATCTTCTGGGATCCTCGGTTCAAGGGGCAGTATGTTCTTGGGGCTAATGAGTATATCTACAATGTCAACATTACGGCGCTGGCGTTGGGCTATCCGCGCAAACTGATCGGTGATTACGATGCGTTGAATAATCCGGAATTTAAAAAAAAGCTACGCTCACTCGTCGTTAATGCCCATTCGTTCTGGATCGGGGTGGATAAGCCGGACAATTTAGCGGGTCGGCCGCTGGCAGTTTCCTGGGGCGATTCATTGGGACCGCTTAAATCGCGTGGCGAACAATGGAAAATAGCTGAGCCTGCCGAAGGGACGGTCTGCTGGGTTGATAACTATGCAATTACCTGGGCGTTGCAGGACAAACCCTTTTTAAAAACAGTGGCGGAAGAATACATCAATGAACTACTGACGACGGACTATCAAGTGGGACACATTCTGCGCGACATGTCTCTCACTCCAGTCATAACAAATATTGGAGATCTCTTGACTCCCGAAGAGGCTGGGCGGCTTAAACTCGGGTTCCCGAATTTCTATGAAAGGAATCGAATTTTGCAAAAAACCTATTCCCACCGGGACCGCAATGGGTTGAAACTTTTATGGGACGAGGCCACACAGGGAATTACCTTGGAAGGGCATGCTGATGAAAAGTGAGTTAAATCAAAGGGTCAGTCGCCCGCTGGCGACCCGATTGCTGCGGGTCGTTTTCGGATTCTTCCTCGTGGTCGTCATTTGTTTAACGATCGTGCAGATGGCTATCGAGTATCGGTATCAGGAAAATAGCATCCGCAAGGAATTTTCGAATATTCAAACTTCGTTTGAGAATGTCCTTGCCGGGCAGATGTGGCATCTTGATGAGAATGCGTTGCGCTCTACGGTGGAGGGGATGATCGAGCTGCCGGTCATTGTTGGGGTGAAAATTGCCGACGAGAACGGAAAGACCATCGCCCTGGGAGGTATTGTAAACACTGGAAACGGCAAAGGGGACACTGGCATACATGTTCATCTGCAAGGATGCGCCCCCGAGGACGAGCAGGTTCATAAGGGGGAGATGTATCGGTTTGAATTGTTCGAGGCGGATTTCCCGATCATCTATTCCGTTAATCAGCAACCGCGGGTTTTGGGACGGGCGACGCTCTATTCGAATGCATCCGTCGTTTTCAACCGGGTTAAGGCGAGTTTTTTGATGTTGGGTGTTAAGACGGTCGTTGAAATCACTTTGTTATGGCTGATCTTCAAGCTGGTATTTGTTCGTTTGCTGAAAAAGCCGCTCGCGGAGCTGACGACTGCGGTCGAACGCGTAACGCTTGATAATCTAAATGCTGTTAAAGTAAGTGTACCCTCCGGTAGTCGTGATGAACTTGGAATCTTGGCCGAATCGTTCAATAAAATGCTGCTTGATTTGCAAGGCGAAATCGCGAAACGCAGAATCGCCGATGAGAGCCTGGCGGCAAGCGAAACAAAGTTAAACAGTATCTTAAGAGTCGCGCCCGCAGGGATCGCTGTCACCAAAGGGCGAATGGTTACTGAGTTAAATCCGACTATGTGTGACATTACCGGGTATAGCCGCGAAGAGATGCTTGGGAAGCAAACTCGGTTTTTGTATCTGACGGATGAGGAGTATCTTAGCAGCGGGGATAAGCTGTATGCGCAAATTGATCAACAAGGCACTGGGATGACCGAGGCGGTTTGGCGTCGAAAAGACGGACAGCGCGTTGATGTACTTCTTTCGGCAGCACCGATGGTTCCTAATGATCCAGACGGCGAGTTCACGGTTATCGCGATGGACATCACCGAACGCAAACAGGCGGAGGTTGAGCTCCACAACGCCAAGGAACGCACCGAGACTATCCTGCACTCGATTCAGAACGGTATACTCGTCATCGACGTTGAAACCCGTTTGATCACCACGGCTAATCCGACGGCTTTGGCAATGATCGGCGCGGAGCAGGACGATATCGTCGGAACTGTCTGCCACGACTTCATCTGCACCCGTCAACAAGGCGCCTGCCCCATCATGGATCTGGGTGAATCATTCGATAACCGCGAAACGATATTGGTTAGGGCAGATGGCGGTCATACGGCGATCCTCAAGACCGTCGCACCCATCATGCTTGAAGGGCGAGAATGCCTGCTCGAAACGTTTATCGACATCACCGATCGCAAACAGGCAGAAGTTGAAAAAAAGAAACTCGAAGTCCAACTCCATCAGGCCCAGAAGATGGAATCCGTAGGCCGTCTAGCCGGCGGGGTCGCCCACGACTTCAACAACATGCTGGGGGTAATACTCGGGTACACGGAACTGGCCATGGAGCGGGTCGATCCAGGCAATCCCCTGCATGCCAATCTGGAGAAAATCCAAGGGGCTGCCCAGCGCTCCGCCGATCTGACCCGGCAACTCCTGACCTTTGCCCGAAAACAGACCGTGTCTCCCAAGGTGATCGATCTCAATGACACCATCGAGAGCATACTTAAGCTGCTGCGGCGACTCATCGGTGAGGACATCGACCTAGATTGGCAGCCGGGCAAGGAAGTCTGGCCGGTCAAGATAGACCCCACCCAGGTCGACCAGATTCTGACCAATCTCTGCGTCAATGCCCGGGACGCCATCGTTGACACGGGCAAAGTCACCATCGAGACCGGCACAGTCTCATTCGATGAGGAATATTGCACCCATCACGCTGGCTTTGTCCCCGGCGAGTACGTCCTGTTGGCCGTGAGCGATAATGGCTGCGGCATGGACGAAGTGACCCAAGCTCATCTCTTCGAGCCCTTCTTCACCACCAAAGAGATGGGCAAAGGCACTGGACTGGGTTTGGCCACGGTCTACGGTGTGGTCAAGCAAAACAACGGTTTCATCAATGTCTACAGCGAGCCTGGGCAGGGCACAACGTTCAAGGTCTACTTGCCGCGCCACTTGGGCAAAACGGTCCCGTTGCCGGAAAAGGGACTGGATAATCCAGGCGAGCGAGGCCACGAGACAGTCTTGCTGGTGGAAGACGAACCGGCGATCCTGGAGATGACCACGGGGATGCTGGAAAGACTGGGGTACACCGTGCTGGCAGCCGGAACCCCGGGCGAGGCCATCCGCCTGGCTCAGGAACACCCCGGTCGCATCGATCTGCTCTTGACCGATGTGGTCATGCCCGAGATGAACGGTCGCGACCTGGCCAAAAAACTGCTGTCCATCTACCCGGACATCCGACGGCTGTTCATGTCGGGCTACACCGCCAACGTCATCGCCCACCGCGGTGTGCTTGACGAAGGCGTTCACTTCATCCAAAAACCGTTCTCAATGAAAGATCTGGGGGAGAAACTTCGCGAACCACTGAAAGGCTGACATGGTAATTTGGGAAATGATTCTCGGCGAGCAACCGCATCTCTTCGGACTGGCAATTCCGCTGTGCTCCATTGCCGGTCGGTTATGCGGGGCGCAAGAGTCAAGATTTTCTCCTGTTCATGTTGACTGGAAATATGTTTACTCACTCAGCTAGAGAGATCAGGAAAAGTGTTTACTTCTCGAAATCGCTGGAGACCAATTGCGGTGCAAAGAGCGGGTGAGATGCAAAATTATCTGAGCCGGATGGAGAAACGGTGGGATATCGAGGTGTTCTTCAAGATGCTGAAACACTACCTCAACCTCGAACGGGAGACCCAACTGCGGGATTTTGACGGCATCATCGGCCATATCACCATTGTCATGAGTCGCTATGTTTTCCTGGCCCTCGAGCAACGCTGTCATGACGATCCCCGCACCCTTGGCTCGCTCTTTTATGCTTGCAGCGAAGAGCAACAGGACCTGAGTCTGGTTGAGGCTATGCAGCGGCTGCTCAATCTGGCCTTGGACAAAGTCAGGACTGCCGGCATCCTCGCCGAAGATGCAGTGCTAGCCATTGTTGATGCAGTCATGGGCTTTGCCGTTGATATGCTGCAAACGGGAAAGAGATGGGCGCAAAGTAAAAAAGTAATAACGGCAAGTTAGAGCAACTCCGAAACTTGAGCAGAAAGTAAAGGTATCTCCTGAAAGTTTACATTTTGCCTCTTGTTGCTCCTGGTAGTATCGAGTATTGTCCATTATATGCTTTTCTGTTTGATATTATTATGTATTTTTAAGTCTAAGGTGTCGGGAAGCAAGAGGTTTTCCGCATTAAAACTATACTATTTCAAATTGTTGGACATCTTTTAAAGCTAGAAAGAACAAGTCCGAAACTTGAGGTCAAGTTAACCAGGCCCATTTCACTTCTTGAGGATACAAATGAGAAAAACATTTCAATTAACCCACCCGAAAATAAAACTAGCCAGACTTGTGGAAGCAATAAAACACGATGTTAAAAAGTACATCAAAAGAGAACGCAATAAAAAGCTTCCGGAAGATGTCGACTTCTGGGATTTCGACTGCAAATTTGGCCAGAATGCTGAAGAGGCTGAGGTTATTCACCTGTCAGAAATTAATAAATGTATAGATAAGGCTGAAGAACAGCAGCTTGGATCGTTTTATTTGGAAATCCTTGTCAAGCCAGGATACAGAACGAAAAAGATACAATTAAAGGGAGAAGGTTTGTGAGAAAAGGAAGGTCGCAGAGCTGTTTCCCCCTCCTCCCTTTCTGTGTCGTCCCCTTGCGTCATCCAAGGGGCAAACGTGGGCAGTGGACGCTTGAATTGTCGATATTTTTTGCGAAAGTGACTGGTAAATTAGGACGAACAGCGGAAGCGACTTCCATGGAATTGAGTGAAATTGGGATGGATCATTGGTTTAAAGGCCATGCCGATGCCCTTTGTGCCCCTGAACAGCAAGTTGCTCGGGTAACGGCTGTTGATCGTGGCCAGTGTATTGTGAAAAATGAGCATGGGGAAGTGCCGGCCAAGGCAACAGGTGCATTCATGGGCTCTCTGCAATCGACGATTGATATGCCTTGCGTCGGGGATTGGGTCTGTGTGGATTATCCCGACTCTGAAAATTCCGCGAGTATCCATGCGGTTCTGCCAAGAAAATCGTTTCTGCGGCGGAAATCTGCTGGAAAGGGCCTCAAATTCCAGATGATCGCTGCAAATATTGATGTAGCCTTCATCGTTCAATCGTGCCACTACGACTTTAATGTGAGCAGGATTGAACGGTATCTGTTGATGGCGAGTGAAGGCCATGTCGAATCAGTGTTGGTTTTGACCAAAAATAGATCTGGTGAGTGCAGATACATTGGAACAACTGATTGTAAAAATTCGTGATGCAGGGATCAGTGCCAGGATTATTGCTATAAGCAATGTAAACGGATCTGGTTTGGATCAGATCAAAGAGTTGATGCGTTTTGGCAAAACGTACTGTTTGGTCGGTTCCTCAGGAGTTGGCAAGAGTACGCTCATTAACCAACTCACTGGCCATGATATAGTAAAAACAGGAACAGTCAGTCATTCCGGCGAAGGGCGACATACAACGGTTCGCCGTCAACTTATTCTTCTTGAACAGGGCTCAATGCTTATTGATACGCCGGGAATGCGCGAGGTCGGTATTTTATTTGCCCGCGAAGGCATGGATGACAACTTTGCTGATATTCAGCAGCTCGCTCCTGGTTGTCGCTTCACGAATTGCGATCACACAAATGAACCCGGATGCGCAGTTTTGGAGGCGATAGAAGACGGCAAGCTGCAAAAGGAGCACTATCAGAATTATATAAAGCTCAAGACGGAATCAGCGTTGAATCAAATGTCATTTGCTGACAAGAGAAGAAAAAGAAAAAGAGTATAAGTCCTCCATCAATCGACAATTTGCGCAGTCTGGTCAGGTTCATGCAGTGATGAGCAGGGCTGATGCTCTGTCTGGGCAAAGCCGGGCGCAATAGGGCGGGTCTTAGGAGCGTGCTGGATGATGGGTTGTCAAACGAGACACGACCCATGCATGCAGGACGTGGGAAAGCTTTCCAACTCTCAAACCATCAGTGCGTCCTTGGAGGTATCTGGCCTCCATTTTTTCCGGTGACATATCCTCGATCTGCCCGAACCCCATTGCCCGCAGGCTGTTTTCAAGCAACGGGGGCTCAAAAAAAGTCTGAAACGGTTCTCCGATCGAGGCCACCCGTTGCGCTAATCCATCAAAAACTTTACGTGCGTTCGGGCTCAGCGTTGACGGTGAGATCATATAGTCAAAAACTATGCTGCTTCCGGCTGGCAACGAGGCCACGAATCGTAACGTGGTCTCAACCGCACTGCTTGATAAGTACATGCTCACCCCCAGCCAGGAGAAAAAAGTGTTTTTTTTGAAATCAAACCCGGCTTCTCCCAATCCGTCTTGCAGCGTCTGTGTTTCAAAATCAACCGGGGCGAACGTGAGGTTTTCGGGGATCGGTATTTCGGCCTCCTCAAGGCGCTTGCGCTTCCAATTCTGGGTGACGGGATGGTCCACCTCGAAGACATGCAATGCATTCCCGAGAGCAGGGTTTCGATAAGCGAAAGTATCAAGCCCGGCACCCAGGATAACAAATTGCCCGATCCCTCGTTTTCTCGCAATGCTGAGTTCCTCTTCAGCGTATTGACTGCGTGCAGCCAGGGAGGCCCGCAATACACGGGACAAAGGCGTTTCCTCCAGCCACTCCTGGCCGTGAGCTGGTGAGGCCTCCGGGTCCAGCCCTACGATGCGGAGAGCCAGCGGGTCGTCGAATATCTTGGGGGCATCGAGAATTTGATGGGCTGCGCGGCGCAGGGCAACACGCAGGGCCGTTTTACTAGGGCAGTTCTCTTCCATGCCGCTTCCTCTCGAAAGGGTACAATCCATAAGGACATTAACTGAGAAATATTAATAGGTTCATTGGATATTTGTTTGAAATTTCAAAGGGAAAATTCTTAGCCCTGGCGACCGTTGTAGACGATTGGATTGGAGGCGGCAAAGGTGCGAAAATCGGCTAGAGCCTCCTCCCGCAGCATTCCCTCAACCAGCTCGATTCCGCGTTTGGCTAACTCTTTCCTCCATTGCTCAGGCATCGGACCTTCGTCAAATCCAGTGATAGCCTCCATCTCCGAATCCGCGCCGGCGACCACCAGCGAGCGGATGCCGGACCAGAGCACCGCCCCGAAACACATGGCGCAGGGGCTCCAGTTGACGACCAGTTGATGTGCGGGCATGCCGGGGCCGCCCAGGTCGTAAACCCCCAACCGTTGTTGGGCCAGTGAAAGAGCCATGATCTCGGCGTGGGCTGAGGAGCAGGAGAGCGGCACGACCCGGTTAACGCCGATGACGATCAGCCGTCCTGAGTCGTGCTCAAAGACTCCGGCGGCAAAGGGGCCCCCGGTCTGGTTTTTTGTATTAAGGCGGGCAAAGCGGAGTACCGCAGCCATCCGCGCCTCCAGGTCAGGCAAAAATTCGGGAAGTTGCAGCAATTCGGCCGGGACCCAGTCCGGCAGGTCGAGGATGATGCGATGGGGCTGGGCGGTGTGGTTCATGGCAATGGGAGTAGGTGGAAGGATTGGAGGTTAGGCACCCATAAGCTTGCCGCGAAAGAGGAAAAAGACCGCACCCAGCAGACAGAGCCCGGCCCAGAGATAATCCAGGGTTAGCTTTTCCTTGAGGTAGAAAATGGAAAAGGGCACGAAGATGGAGAGGGTGATCACCTCCTGCAAAATTTTCAGTTGACCCACGGACATGACGTGGTGGCCGATGCGGTTGGCCGGCACCTGGAACAGGTATTCGATCAGCGCGATGCCCCAACTGATCATGGCGGCGATGATCCAGGGTTTGTGTGAAAGGTTCTTGAGGTGGCCGTACCAGGCAAAAGTCATGAAGATGTTGCTGCAGGCTAAGAGAATGATGGTAAGGGTGTAACGGTTCATAGTGTTCTCGGCGGAGGATGTGTATCTCCGTGCAGGTGATAGGGGTGCTGGTCGGCGCAAAGGGCGGACACAGGGGACTTTCCTTTCCAAAGGAAAAAATATAGTAGCAACTGCCCTCCTGATTTCCAAGGAGGATTCTGTCGCGCTTCGTTGACGGCGGTTTCGCGGCCGGTGCAATCAGTCGGCGAGACACCATCGCAAAACCGGTCAGGAAATTTGTTATGCTGGGATCTGTCGTTAACGCAGGAGCCATCATCGTTGACGGCCTTTTGATTGTCGCCATCGGCATCAACATGCTGGGCATGGCCAAGATCAGGTGGGTAACCTGCTGCCTGCCCTCAGCCTGCCTTTGGTCTATCACCTCTTGCCCAGGTGACTGGCATGAGCGCCAGCTCGAGTTTCCTTTCCCTTGGCCGTCCGTGCAAAACTTCTGCTGACTTTCTCGGTTAACATATTTACAATACAATAATTGTGGTCTCGTCTCCGTCTTTTCAATTCCCGAGGTTGCCCATGTCCGTTGATCCCTGTCCCTTACCCCTTGCCTCCGATGCACTCAAGGCCAATTTGCGGGAAACTGCGGCCCCCGTGGTCATCAACCCGGCATACAACCTACTGCGGGAGGTTGTATGCCGTTTTCAGGGGCTGCAGGGAAAACTCGATACCCTGCTCTATGAGATCAGCCACCCTTATCACAACTGGAAGCTGATCATTCCAGAACTGCGGGCTTTTGTGCTCAAGAATCTCAACCACTACCGCGATCATGAGCAGGGACCAGAGGCCTTTTCCCTGTTTACGGCCATTTTTTTTGAAGCGCTCAAGGATTCGAGCCGTAACGATCAATTATTGCAGCGGATTTTGGAGGCCATGCTCGCCTATGCCGACAAGCTGATTCTTTCCCTGGAAAGTCCGGCTCTTTTTCGGTTCGATTCCGCCTTGAGTGAATTTTTTACCCGATTGCGGCAACTGGATGAAACCGATCCCCAGGTGATGCTGTCCATGGTTCAGGGACACCATCCGGTGCGGAAAATGGCCCAGAAGATCATAGTCCTGCGCAAGCAGGAGCCAGGCCAGCCTTTTGATCTGCAGGCATTAGCCCTGTTGATGCGGACCATTTTGCGCCGCAACTACGAGTACTGGCTGGGTGAGGAGGATCCCTTGCCCTGGTTTGAGAAACAGTGCGGCGACTACTGCCGCCAGTGGCACGGTCAGGATCTGTTGCTGGGCATCTCGCATCGGCGTATCCGTGAGTGCCTGCAAACCCTTGAGAATGTAGATTTTGCGGCCGATTACCAACCCGGACTGGAATTGATCCTTACCCTGCCCAATCACATGGACATCGTCCGCCTCTACAAGGAAATACCGGGCAAGATGGTGGCGGCGGAACTGGCCGATGAAACCTCGGCTCACTTTGTCGAGAACCGAAAGCTGCTCTTCCTGTTCAGGATCATGGACACCAAGGGGCTGTCGCTGATCCACGAGGAGACCCTGCGCGAGATCAACCGCTCCCTGGTGCAGCTGATCCGCAAGCAGAACTTTGAGGAGATCGAGCAGTTCTTCGTCACCACCTTTCACCTGCTCAAAGCCAATGTCCGTCGCTACCCGCACACCTCGCTCCAGTGTATCCAGGTGATCGGCAACGAGGTCTTCAAGCGCGGTAACTCGCGTCTGGTCGAAGCCTTCCTCTGGGAGGCGGTGCGCTTTGGTTTCCAGTATGCCAATGTGCGCGGCGTCGACGAGGATTGGCAGCCCATCGCCAACCCCGCCCATCTGACCAACATCCGCGTCTGGCTGAACCTGATCGAGCAGGAACCCAAATGGTGTTCCACCCTGTTTTCAGCCCTGATCATCAACCTGCACCTCTCGGGGACCTGCGTCCGTGATACCGATCTCTTCCAGCGCGACATCACTGAGCTGCTCAACCACCCTATCGGGCCGATCTACAACTTGGCCAAACAGTTCACTAAACTGATGCCGGTTTTTTTCAACGAGATCGGCGCCGAGGGCGAGTTGCGTGACGTCTCGACCGAACTCGACGAGATCCACAAACGCCGTGACCCGCTGATCCACTTTCTGCGCAAGCAGGCCCATGTCGAGTCGAGCAATTTGATCGTCGGCTTCATCGAGTCGATCTTCACGTTCTGGATCACGCTCGACCGCAGCTATCTTCACGAGTACCTGCCCGAGGAGGTCCTGCGGCAGATCGAAATCAGGGGGCCGTATATCGACGATCAGCATCAACTTGGCAGGTCGGATCAAAAAGGAGCTGCGTTTCACCCGGATGGAGCAGATTCTTGCCTGGGGGGAGGACGAGCGCCAGGAATTTCTCGATCGGCAGCAGGATCTCTCCGAGGTGGAACGACGGCGTTTTGCCCTCTTGGTGCGGATGTACAAACTGCTCCACCTCAAGTACAACCTGAGCCTGCCCGAGATCCAAAACCAGCTGCATCACGCCATCAACGCCGGTTTTCCCGAGCTGGCCCACCTGCTTGGCGTGCTTGAAATCAACGATCCCATCCACTGTCTCGACGCCCTGCTCGACGAGCTGGAGCATCTGCAGAAGACGATCCTCAGTGTGGAGAAGTTCGAGCCCAAAGAGGAAATCTATTACAAGCGGCATATTGCTGTCGATATTCCTTCGGTCTATGGCCGGTACAGCGAGCGCAAGTTCGACGCCCTCGGCCTGACCTTCCGCCTCGAGAGCCTGGCCAACGTTTATCTGGAAAAGCTGTTTGCCACGGTCAATCTCAGCTTTATTACCCAGGCGACCTTTATCCGCATCCTCAAGTGTTTGCGTCTCTTCACCCGGGCCCTGCAGATCGACGGTATCTCCAGCCGCCGCCTGGAGACCTACATTAGTCTGCTGGCTACTTCCATCGGCATCCGGCGTTTTTCCTACACCCAGCACCTCGACATCATGCGCGGCCTCTCCGAAGGGGTCAAGGATATCATCTATGCCTATTACACCAATATCCATCAGAACAACCTGTCGATCATCGTGCCGCAGATCGGCAAGGACAACCTCCTTCCCAAGTATCACCATTCCTGGGATGAAAAAAATATGCCGGAAAACGTCCTCCGGCTATCGGAGATCTTTTTTCGCGACCTGATTTCCACCACCTTCGGACTCCAGCATCTCGACAATTTCATCGGCAAGGTGATCGGTACCCTTGAGGCCCAGAAGGATCTTCTTGATGAGAAGACCCTTGATCTGCTGATGACTTACAATCCGGAGAAGTCAATCAGTAGCCTGCATGCGGAGAACCTGCGCACCCATAACCTGATCCACCTCGGCAACAAGGGGTTTAATCTGGTGGTGTTGGCCCGGGATAAGATGCCGGTACCACCGGCTTTTATCATCACCACCGAGGTCTTCCGCTGTTATCGGGCGATCCGCAAATTCGAGCGGGCGAGAGATGAATACATGCGGCGGGTGCGGGTGGCGGTCACCAGTCTCGAACAGTTGACCGGGCTGGTGTTTGGGTCGCCCGAAAAGCCGCTGCTGCTGTCGGTCCGTTCCGGTTCGGCCATCTCCATGCCGGGCATCATGTCCACCATTCACAACGTCGGTGCCAACGAGGAGATGACGGAGGAGTATGTTGCCAATCATCCCCATTCGAAATATTTTGCCTGGGACAACTTCCGCCGCTTCCTCCAATCCTGGGGCATGGCCAACGGCATGGAACGTGAGGATTTTCAGGAACTGATGAATGCCCACAAGCATGAGCATAACGTACTGTATAAGAGGGATTTTTCACCAGAGCAGATGCGCCAGCTGGCGCTCAACTACCAGCAGGCAGTGCGAAGTCGCGGCTTCGGCATGCCCGATGATCCCTGGCTGCAACTGATCGGTGCTGTCGATATGGTCTTTGATTCCTGGCATACGCCCAAGGCACAGGAATATCGGCACCTGATGGGAGTCTCCGACGACTGGGGCACCGCAGTTATCGTGCAGACTATGGTCTTCGGCAATCTCGATTCCGGGGCAGGCAGCGGCGTCCTCTTCACCGCCCATCCCTACCGCAAGGTACGGCGGGTGGCCCTCTGGGGTGATTACGCCACGGGTGATCAAGGCGAGGACATCGTTTCCGGACTGGTGACCAGTTACCCGATATCGGTAGAACAGGCAGAGATCGACGGCCGCGACGAGAACAAGAGCCTGGAGCGGCTCTTTCCCAAGGTGTATCAGCGGCTGCTTAGCATCAGCCGGGAACTGGTCTACGATAAGGAGTGGAACCCGCAGGAGATAGAGTTCACCTTTGAGGGGCCGGAACCCGAGCAGTTGTTCATCCTTCAGACCAGGGACATGATCACCATCAAGAAAAAAGAACACTTGAATGTGTTTGTCGATTCCGACCTCGCTCACAAGGCGATCCTCGCCAAAGGCATCGGCGTTTCCGGCTCGGCGATGTCAGGTAAGGCGGTGTTCAACGAGGAGAATATCAGCAGGCTACGCCAGGAGGAGCCGGGCACGCTGCTGATTCTCATCCGCCGGGATACAGTGCCCGAGGATATCCGGGAGATATCGCTGGCCGACGGTCTCGTGACCTCGCGTGGCGGCCAGACCTCGCACGCCTCGGTAGTGGCCACCCGTTTGGAGAAGACCTGCGTCGTCGGCTGCCGCGACATGCAGGTATTCGAGGCCGACGAATATGCCGTGATCAATGGTGCCCGCATAACCTTCGGCACGCCGATCGCCATCGACGGCCGCCACGGGCTCCTGATCGAGGGCAACTATCAGCTGCGGGAAGAAGTACATATTCTGCCTTTATGAATGCGGCCGGGCGATTTATAGTACCGGTTAAGGTATAACTCACGGCGCGATCACCATCAGTTGGTGAACGCGCCGGATTCTTTTTCACTCCTCCCCGGCAAACAATCATGCAGACCTCTTCCCCCATCACCCAACCTGCTTTTGCTCCGTCCCATTGTTTCAAGGTCGGCGATATGAGCTGCGAGCACTGCCAGGCGCGAGTGGAGGAGGCGGCCCTGGAGGTGGCGGGCGTGAGCGAGGCCCTGGTCGATCTGGCGGCGGGAACCCTAACGATCCACGGCGGTGATCCGGCGGCTGTGATTCGGGCGTTGGCTGAAGCCGGGTATCCAGCCGAGTTGCAGGAGATAGACGAACCGTCACCCTGCGCAATGCCGAAACCAGTGACGAGGCCGACAGCTCCTCAACGCGAACTTTCGCCAAAGAATTATCTGCTCTATGTGGAAGACATGCACTGTGCCAGTTGCGTCGGCAGGGTCGAGCAAGCCATCCTTGCTGTAGAGGGGGTGCGGCAGGCGGCGGTCAACCTGGTGGAAAAGAGTGCTAGCGTCGGTGGTGGCGATCCGGATCGGGTCGTGGCAGCGGTCGTTCAAGCCGGATATCGGGCCTCGGTCGTCGCAGATGAGCACCCCTCTGCCGAAGAAGTCTACGAGATTGATATTCTCGGCATGCACTGCGCCAGTTGCGTGCGTCGGGTGGAAGAGGCCATTCTCGCCGTTTCCGGGGTGACTGCAGCGGCCGTCAATCTGATCGAAAAGAAGGCTCAGGTGAGGGGTGGAACTCCGGACATGGTCGTGCAGGCAATCCTCGACCAGGGGTACGGTGCTTCCCTACGGCAACGGCCAGCAGGCGACACCTTTTTCGTTACACTGCATTCCCTGCCGGAAACGGTGGATTTGGAACAGATTCGCCAAGTTCTCCTGGCCCAGGACAGGGCAACCAGGATAACTCTCGAGGGAGAGCGGTTGCGCATCGCCACTTCCCAACACCCGGCCGACGTGCTGCTGCGGCTTGCCGATATTGGCTACCAAGCGGTGCTTGAGGAATCTTTTGCCGATCCTGGCCTCCAACAGGCCGAGGAGACCAGACGGGAGATCCGCCGTTCCTGGCAGCGGGCGATCCTCGCCGGGTTTGTGGGCGGAATGATCATGGTTGGGCACATGTCCGGCCTTTTCCCCCATCCTCAAGATGGTCAATTGTTCTGGGCCGGGGCTGCTCTGCTCTGCCTGCTGACCATGGTGTTCAGCGGTCGCAGCTATTACGTCGGCGCCTGGAATCAGGCCCGGCACGGGGCGGCCAACATGGATACCCTCGTTGCCTTGGGAACGGGCGCGGCCTGGCTGTCCTCGGTCGTGGTCATTGCCGACCCGGAGTTCATCCCCGGAGCTGGCAATAACCTGTACCTCGACGCCTCGGTGATGATTCTCGCCTTTCTCCAGTTGGGTCATGCCCTGGAAGTTAGGGCCAAGCGGACCACCAGCGAGGCGATCGGTGCTCTGGTCGGCCTGCGGGTCCGCACCGCCTGGGTGATCCGGGCGGCAGGCCAGGTGGAGATGCCGGTTTCCCTCCTGCGCCTCGGCGACCGGGTGAAGGTCAAGCCCGGCGAGAAGGTGCCGATCGACGGCGAGATCGTCGAGGGGCGGACCACCATTGACGAATCGATGCTCACGGGTGAGCCGCTGGCCGTAGCCCGGCAGGTCGGCGACCCCGTCACCGGCGGCACCATGAACCGATCCGGCGTTTTTGTCCTCCGGGTGACCCGGCTGGGCGACGAGACCACCCTGGCCCGGATCATCCGCATGGTCAAGACGGCGCAGATGAGCAAACCGCCCATCGGCCGTCTGGTTGATAAGATTGCCGGAGTCTTCGTGCCGGTGGTTCTCTGCATCAGTCTGGCCACTTTTTTTGCCTGGCTGGGATTTGCCTCCGAGTTGCGCTTGGCCCACGCCCTGACCGCAGCCATCGCCGTGCTGGTCATTGCCTGCCCCTGTGCGCTGGGCTTGGCCACGCCGATCGCGATCATGGTCGGCACCAGCCGGGCCGCCCAGTGCAACGTCCTGATCCGCAACAGCGACGCCCTCCAGACGGCCTCCACTTTAACCCACGTTGTGGTCGACAAGACCGGCACCCTTACCGAGGGGCGTCCGGCAGTGACCGCGATCTTTCCCGTTGAAGGAGTCCACGAAAACGAGATCCTGCTTTGGGCTGCCAGCCTGGAAAGCGGTTCCGAACACCCGCTGGCCGAGGCGGTGCTGGCGGCCCAGGTGGAACGCGGCAAACCATTGCAGAGCCTCGACAATTTTGTCGCCATTCCCGGCAGAGGCGTGCAGGCAGAACATGAAGGGGTTCGATGCGTGCTGGGCAATCATCATTTTCTCATTGAACAGGGCCTCGTACTTCCCACCGCCCTGGTGGCCGAGGCGGATCGTCAGGGTGCCCAGGGGGGGACACCGGTCTGGTTGGGAAGGGATGAGCAGGTTCTGGGCCTGTTGATCCTTAAAGACCCGCTGCGTCAGGACTCGGCGGCGGCAGTTAAGGCTTTGCAGGCTGAGGGAATCAGTGTGGTGATGTGCAGCGGGGATAACCGGGCCACCGCCGAGGCCGTGGCGAGGGAGGTAGGGATAAACGAGGTACACAGTGAGATTCTTCCGGAAGAGAAACTGCAAGTCATCCGGAACCTGCAGCAGCAGGGATTCAAGGTCGGCATGGTCGGCGACGGCGTCAACGACGCTCCGGCCCTGGCTCAGGCGGATACCGGCTTTGCCGTCGGTAGCGGCACGGATGTGGCCATCGAGAATGCCGACATCACCCTGGCCGGCGACTCGCTCCTCCTGGTGGCCACCGCCATAGCCATTTCTAGTGCCACCATCCGTAACATCAAGCAGAACCTATTCGGTGCTTTTATCTATAATGTGATTGGTCTCCCCTTAGCCGCTGGTCTTTTCTATCCTTTCACCGGATGGCTGCTGGAGCCGATGTTCGCCAGCGCCGCCATGGCGCTATCCTCGGTGACCGTAGTCACTAACGCCAATCGTCTTCGGTTTTTTCGATCCCGGTGAGCAAGCAGAAGAGGGGATGCGCCTGCAGTGATTGGAAAACAACGCTATTGCGGTCGTTGCTTGTTTGGTAAAATGTCAAGAATGTGGCAGACGCAGCGCGTTTCCACTTGCGAACCTGTTTGCCCCAAGGTAAGTGGTGCGATTCTCGCAGCCCCTTTTCGCAGGGCGCGCGTTTCTATTTCCAATTGAGAACCAGCTTTATGAGCGCCCTTTTTGCCCGGATTACCTACATTTTCGATCCACTGCAGACCTTTTACGAACATGAAAGGCTCTTCCGCAAAATTTCCGTCTCGCTGGTCTTTCTTTTTTTATGCAGCCTAGCGGTCATTGAACTGAACCGCCAGGGGCTGTTGCCCGCCGATCTGACCGCGATTCTGCCCAGAAACCATTTTTTCGCGGTCCATGCGGCCTTCACCGTTATTCTGATCCTTGAGGTCATCAGTCTGATCTTTGTCTTGCCTTGCTCTTTTTCCCGTTCATTGGGCAAGCAGTTCGAAATTCTCTCCCTGATCCTTATCCGTAACGCCTTTAAGGAACTTTCCTATTTTGGGGAACCGCTTATTTATGAAGGCAATATCGACAAAATTCTGCACATCCTGGCCAACGGTTTCGGGGCGTTGCTGATTTTTGCTCTGCTGGGCGTCTATTACAAAATCCAGAGACGAAGCGAAGAAGACAGTCGTCAGATTGACTTGTATGGGTTCGTCGCCTCAAAAAAGGCGATTTCCCTGCTGCTGCTGTTCTCCTTTGTCTGCATGGGCGGTTACTCGCTCTACCAGACAGCGCTCGGCATCGAACACCCGGATTTTTTCCACGGTTTCTACACCCAGTTAATCCTCACCGATATTCTCATCGTTCTGGTTTCACAGTGTTTTCATCCCTCATCCAAGATGATTTTTCGTAATTCCGGCTACGCCCTTTCCACCTTGATGATCCGCCTCGCCCTGGTGGCACCGGTCTACTATAATGTCCTCCTGGGCAGTGCGGCCATGGTCTTCGCTATCCTTCTCACGTTGGTTAGTCAGCATTTGTTCCAGCAGCAGGGGAAGATGTGAGATGAAGGATGCGTTCGGGAAAGAGGGAAGTCTGACATAGGCATGGGCGTGATCCTGATCGTGCTCCAGAAGCGCCCAGATGGTGGGCTTTGATTTTAACTCAAACAACAAATGAAAAAGAGGAAAATGATGTCAGAATTCACAGGGGTGACAATTGTGCGAGAAGCAAATGTCTATTTTGACGGCAAGGTGACCAGCCGAACCATCGTGTTTGCCGATGGATCGAAAAAAACGCTGGGGATCATGCTGCCCGGAGAATATACGTTTAATACCGACGCCAAAGAGCTGATGGAGATTCAGTCCGGCACCCTTGATGTGCTGCTGCCGGGAGAAAAGAAATGGCAAACAGTGCA
The DNA here is from genome assembly GCA_963733595.1 of uncultured delta proteobacterium. GTDB lineage: Bacteria > Desulfobacterota > Desulfobulbia > Desulfobulbales > Desulfobulbaceae > Desulfobulbus. Next base: position 307,130 of record CAVTDN010000012.1, read on the forward strand.
GGGCGGTGAGGCCTTTGAGGTGGCCGCGCAATCGTCATTCAACCTGAAAGTGAAGGTAATCACCGATTATTGCTGTTCCTTTCTTAACAACTGATAGAGGAGCAGGGCTCTCCATCCATGATTCACTCATGAGTGGAGAGCCGGGTGAAAAGAGACAGGTTCGGCTGCAGCAAGAGCTGCTCCGGCGAGTCAAACAAAAAATCAGGCCTCTCAGACTGCAACTCCTGCAACGTTCCATACCCATACGTCACCGCACCGGTACGGATATCGTTCGCTTTGCCACCGATAATATCATATTTTCGGTCACCGATGATCATGGTCTGATCGGGTTGTAACCTTTCGGCTGCAAGAATGTGCCGCACCAGGGAAGGCTTGTCGGTCAGTTGTCCATTCAGTTCACTACCGTGGGCGGCCTCGAAATATTCGGTCAAGGCGAAATGTTCGAGGATCCGCTCGGCAAATATTCTTGGCTTGGAGGTGGCAAGGAAGAGGCGGAAGCCCTGCCGCCGCAACTCAGTCAGGACTTCGGGGATGCCGTCGTACACTCGGTTCTCGAAAAGCCCAAACTCGGCAAATCGTTGCCGGTAGAGGGAAGTCGCCTGTTCCAGCAGGTTCTCATCGGTTGAATGCAGCAGCCGGCCAAAGGAGTATTTCAGGGGCGGGCCGATGCACCAATCCAATGCACCTGCATCCGGCGGTTCATGGCCAAGCGCGCTCAGGGCATGTCGGATGCAGCGGGAAATGCCGATCTTGGGATCGGTCAGTGTGCCGTCCAGATCGAAAAGGAGGTTGGCTAGCCGCATGGTGTCACCTTCTTCACCTCCATAGTTTGCTCATTTTTTTCAGCCAACCCTTTCTGGACAGCGGCATGCTTGCAGCGGTGCAGGTACAGCATGACCCCACCATGGGGCAGGTCATTGGCGTCGAAGGCGGAATACGAGAATGATAGGCTGCGGCGGACATTGCGTCAATGGATGGAGGTGTGAACGGGAAGAATGTTCTGCGTTGACGCGCCGAGCCCTGATTGCAGATAGAGCAGGGTGTCCCCTTCGGGCATCGGTCGGGAAAAGTAGAACCCCTGGACTTCGTTGCAGCCGATTTCCCGGAGCCACAACAACTGATTGCGGGTTTCGACGCCCTCGGCCACCACATTGAGCCGCATCTGTTTCGACATGGCGGTAATGGAAGAAACGATGCTCCGGCTATTGGCGTCGTCGGTGCTGATGAAACGCTTGTCGATCTTGAGGGTTGAGACCGGCATCTCGCTGAGATAGCTGAGCGACGAATAACCGGTGCCGAAATCGTCGATGGCAAAACGGATACCCCTCTGCCGGAATCGCTGCATAGTGGCAAGGGTATGCTGGACATCCTTCATGGCCGTGGTTTCGGTGATCTCAAACTCGATCAGATGATGACCGATATGATGCAATTTGAGAATGGCGTCGATGGTTTCGACAATTTTGAGATTGTTGAAGGTTCTGGGGGACATGTTGACGCTGACAGGCAACACTTGCAGGCTGTGCCCTTGCACTTTGCCGAGGAAAATACAAACCTCTTCCAGAACGTATAAACTCATCTCGTCGATCAGGCCGCAATCTTCGGCGATCGAGATGAATTGGTCGGGACCGATGACCGTGCCGTTTTTCCGCCAACGGATCAAGGCCTCGAATGAGGTCGGTTGTTCACTCTCCACGTTGATTTTGGGCTGGTAGAAAACGGAAAATTCCCTGAGTTTGAGCCCGGAACGGATGGCGTTTTCGATCCGGATGCGATCGAGAAGCTTGTCGTTCATCTCCTGGGTAAACATGATAAATTTGTTTTTGCCTTCGCTCTTGGCCTTGTACATAGCCATGTCGGCGTTCTTGATCAATTCCTGAGTGGTTTTGCCGTCGTCGGGGAAGAGGGAAATGCCGATGCTGGCGTTGATGTAGATCGTATTCGGTACAAGCACGATGGGCTCTCGGAGTGCGGCGAGCATTCTGTTGGCTAGGGTGTACACCGCATGCTCGTTTTCGATGCTCTCGCTGAGGAGGATGAACTCATCGCCGCCAAGACGCGAGAGGGTATCCTCGCTGCGGATGATTTGCGACAACCGGTTCGCCACCTCGATCAGCACCTCGTCCCCCTTGTCATGTCCGAGGGAGTCATTGACATTCTTGAAATTATCCAGGTCGATGAAATAGACCGCCAGGGTCAGATGATCCCGCGTAGCCCGGGCAATAGCCTTGGCCAGGCGGAGTTCAAGTGCGGCCCGGTTGGGTAGTCGGGTGAGTGCATCGCTGTAGGCCATGACCGAGATCTGTTTTTCTTTGCGTTTGAGTTCGGTAATGTCGTGGAAGAAGGCGAAGTAATGGGTGATCTGCTGCTGGTCGTTCTTGATGACGCTGATAGAGAGCCACTGCGGGCAAATAGTGCCGTCCTTTTTTTGATTCCAAATCTCGCCTGACCAGGAACCGTTATGCCGCAGGTTGTGCCACATCCGCTGGTAAAAATCGCTGCTCTGGCGACCTGAGCCGAGCATGCTCGGGTGGCGACCGATGACTTCGTCGGGCTGGTAGCCGCTAATCTGGGAAAATGAGCGGTTGACCGTGAGGATGCGCGCCTTGGGGTCAGTGATGTAGATACCCTCGATGGCGTTATCAAAAATACCCTTGAACAGAAGCAGGTATTTTTCCGCGCTTGCCCGGGAGGCGATTTCCGTTCGGAGCTTTTGCCGTGTTTCCTTCCGGGCGATAGTTGCCTGGCGGAGCTGCTGCTGAAGAAGATCAACATCGATTTGCGCCGTTTCCCGTTGTTCGCGTTGCCGGCGAAATTCGATCAGCAAGCGGTTGAACGCCGTTGCTATCAGGGCTAGATCCTGGTGACCGTCGTCCGGGCGCACCTCGTTGCTGTTTTCATCAGTCAGTGCCAGGCGTTGGGCAAAGAGATGCAGCGGTTTGGCCTGTCGTTGGCAGAGGCGATAGGTTGCTGCCAGGGCTCCCAGGAAAAGGGGCAACAGGGTAAAGAGAAAACAAAGACGGAAGGTGGTGAGCGGTTGGTACAGCTCGGACTGGGGGACGCAAACACCCACGATCAGATCGGCATCAGTCAGGTATTGAAAAGCAAAGACTCGGTCTTCAATGGTCTTGTCCGGGAGCGGTAGCGACCAGGTAATGAGGCCGTTAGATTGATGGCGAAGGGCTGCGGCCAAGGGGATAAGGGCGTTTTTCCCATCCGGAGTATGGGCGTGAGGAACGGAAGAATCGGGATGGAAATGTCCGGATTGATCAAGGAAAAAGGGCTGCATGCCGCCCGCGAACCGGAGATTGCCGATTACTCCGGCAAGGGTCGTCAGGGAAACCATCTGGTGCTGATCGTTGACGCTGCAGACGAGGGCGATGGTCCAATCCCAGGGTGCAAACACTGCCTTGAACAGGGCTAAGGGCTGCTGCTTGCGGGAATCCTGGATCAGGTAGCCGAGATATTCACCCTGCTCCAGAGGCTTGAGCTGTTGCAGCCGCTCGAGGAGGTTGTGATTGACAAGGGTGTTGACCAAGGCTTTGTCCGGATGTCCCTGGATGACTCCCTGGCCGTCGAAGGCGAAAAGGTAGCCGCTGCTGCCCACGGTCTGCGCGCCCAGGGTTTCAAGCGCCAGCCATTGGGCTTCGTCTAGGGTAAGTGTTCCGGATTGTTGTTTTTGATGCAGCGAGGCGAGTAGTTCGAGGTTGTTGTCCGCAACCGATCGCAGCATCTGAGTAAAAGATGCCTTGGTGGCGGCCTTGACCATGTGCTGCACGGAAGCGGCATTATCGCGGGCTTCCTGTTCCAGCCGATCGGCCAAGTGGTTGGCGGCGATATGCCCGCCGGCAGCCAGGACGGCGAATAGCGGAACAAGAAGAAACAGTGTATAGGAAAGAAAAGTTTTCGGTACCGTTATCATTGCGTTTCCGCATCCCGGCCAGGGGATTGAAATGAACGGGAGAATGGTGAGACGCCGGGTTCAAACTCCGGGCGCCTTCTGAAGAAGAAGGTGTTCTGTAGAATATACCGGAGAGCAGCATCGTCGTCCATCCCAATTGTGTTACGCCAGGGCGGTGGTTTTTATTGTTTTAGGGCCGGTTTTTTCGAGCGGTGCTTTCCCGTAAGGGATTGTACGGGCACCTCTATTGAGGCAATACGAAGGGGGGCGGGCATGGCGGCCAAGCGTTTGCTTGAGGAAGGGACAAGAAGAGAAGAGGGACAGCGGCCGGTTTCACCCTACGTGCTGCCGAATATCCGCCTGTTCATCGCTTTTCGGATCTTGTTCAACGCCAGGTTTTACTATCCTGTTTTTACTGTTCTTTTTTTAGATTTCGGCCTCAGCCTGGAGCAGTTTGCCCTGCTCAATACTGTCTGGGCCTTCACTATTGTCCTGGCCGAAGTACCCTCCGGCGCCCTGGCCGATCTGTTGGGGCGCAAGCTGCTGCTGGTGGCCACTTCTCTGCTGATGATCGCCGAAATGTCGCTCATCGCCTTTGTGCCGCTGGGGAATCTGCAGGTTGTCTTTTGGGCGTTTTTGGTCAACCGGGTGCTCAGCGGCCTGGCCGAGGCCATGGCCAGCGGTGCCGACGAGGCTTTGGCTTACGATACCCTGGTCGCATACGGACTTGCTGGTGAGTGGTCGAAGGTGCTGGAGGTGCAGATGCGGGCCCAGAATGTCGGCTATATTTTTGCCATGACGCTGGGTGCGGTGGTCTATGACCCCGGCGTAGTCAACCGGTTACTCGGATGGTTGAGCTTCGAGGGTATTGTCACTCAGCAGATGAGCATGCGTTTTCCAGTGTACCTGACCCTGGTCTTTGGTTTGCTGGCGCTGGTTGCAACGCTGCGGATGCGGGAGCCGCAGGTTGCTGGGGTCTGCATTGTCTGGACGACAATCCAGACCTGTCACTCCATGGGAGGTCGCCCGCCTGATCGGACGGGCCGGCGGTTGGATTCTGCGCACCCCCATGGCTCTGGCAATTATCCTCTTTGCCATGACCTTTGATCATTCCCTGCGGATGATCGTCACCCTGACCAGCAAGTACTACCGCCTGATTGATCTGCCGGAAGCCAGCTTCGGTCTCCTGGGTTCGGCGGTGGCGGTCATCGGGCTGTTTGTCCCCAGGCTGGCGCGAAAAATGACCGAACGTTTCTCTCCCGGAAAAAATGCCCTGCTGCTCAGCGCCGCCATGTTGTTCGTTCTTTTTATGCTGACCCTCTTTGTTCCCTATCTAGGCCTGCTGCCGATGATGGCGGTGTTTGTCGGGCTGATGCTGACCAGCTATTTCACCAGCCACTACCTCAATGAGATCACCGAATCAAGTCAACGAGCCACGGTGCTGAGCTTCAAGGGATTGGCCTTCAACGCGGCCTACGGGTTCATCGGCCTGGCATTTGCGGGCCTGATCCAGCATTTCCGCCATGGGCAGGCGGCCATGCACCCGGATTGGCCGGCAACTCTTGTTGAGGATCAGGCCTTCAAGGCGACCATGGGTTGTTTCCCCTGGTACCTGGCGCTTGGTTTGGTCTTGATTTCACTTATTTGTCTGCCCGGATTTTTCCGGAGTCGCTCCAAGACCGCAGATTCCTGAAGGGCTCAAGCTGCTCCGGCTTCTTTTTTGGGTTTACCTGGTTTCAGGCACGCCCAGTTTCTTCAGGATCAGCCCGAGCGGACAGAACTTGCTGATGCCGAACTGGAGAAGATTTGCGCCCGCAAAGACCGTGAACAGAAGCCAGTAGCGGCTGACAAAGCAAGGATTGATTGGGCTGTCGACACCCCAGGGCCAGGCTGAGCAGGATAAAGGAACCGGCAAAGACGTGAATCCAATCGTTGATAATCATGAAATACTCCCTTGATACATGATGAATAAAGCTGGTTGCTCTTTTATAGGCTTTTAGCCGTGGATCTCGGAATCGTGGAGAGAGGTAATTGCTGGATTGTTTCTCGTCAATCCGGTGAATGCATATTAACGATATGCATTCCAAGTCAGTAACGAGAGGGACAGCGGCTTGAAAATGCGCTCGTTCAGGCTGGGAACAGCAGGAGAATTGATGGTCATTTGCTATTGTTTTGATGAATAGGATCTGCGCTTCACGGTATTGAGTCTTTTTCGCAAAAAAAGACGAATTGATGGCCAGGGCGTGCAGGATTTCTTTTCTTTTTTTGAAAAACTCCTGTAGATGTTTAATTTTGGAATCCTGGTCCGAAGTCATCAATGCAGGAACCGGGAGATGCACCGGTGGCGGCTGTGCCTCCTGCTCAGGTACAGTCGGATGAGAGGGCACAAGCTTTCCAAGTTGGCTGGTCATGCGGTCCGCGTCTGTAGGATGAGGGCGGCATGGTGAACTGTAAAAAGCGGTTTTCGTTGAGGGGGGAATCCTATGAGTGCAATGGAAGATAAAATCACCAGTTTGTTGGCCGAAGGCAAAATATTCCAGCCGCCGGAAAAAGGGCGTGACCAGGCCTGGGTAAAATCGATGGCGGAATACAAGCAGGCCTATGCCCGTTCCATGGAGGATAATGAAGGTTTCTGGGCCGAGCGTGCCGAAGAGCTGGTCACCTGGGACAAAAAATGGGACAAAGTGCTGGAGTGTGATCTGTCCATCCCCGAGGTCAAGTGGTTCGTCGGCGGCAAGCTCAATGTCTCCGCCAATTGCCTCGATCGGCATCTCACCGACGGTCGGCGCAACAAGGCGGCCATTATCTGGCAGGGTGAACCAGAAGAGGATGTCAGGGTCTACACTTACCAGATGCTGCACGACGAGGTCTGCCGTTTCGCCAATGTTCTGAAGAAGAAGGGCGTGAAAAAAGGCGACCGGGTGGCGATTTATCTGCCGATGGTTCCGGAATTGGCCATCTCTCTGCTGGCCTGCGCCCGGCTTGGTGCCGTTCATTCGGTTGTTTTCGGAGGGTTTTCAGCCATCGCCCTGCAGAGCCGCATCGAGGATTGTCATGCCAAGGTTCTGATTACCGCTGATGCCGTTCTGCGCGGCGGCAAAGCCATCCCGCTCAAGCCCAATGCCGATGAGGCCATGTTGACCTGCCCCAGCGTTGAGGCCTGTGTGGTAGTACGGCGGGCCGGCAATGAGATTGAGATGAAAGACGGCCGCGATTGCTGGTGGCATAAAGAGGTCAATGCCCCTGACATCTCCTCGTTTTGTGCACCTGAATCTATGGACTCCGAGGATATGCTGTTCATCCTCTATACCTCCGGTTCCACCGGCAAGCCCAAGGGCGTGGTCCATACCACCGGCGGCTATCTGACCTATGCTATGCATACCGCCCAGTGGGTCTTCGACCTGAAGGACAACGACGTCTACTATTGCACCGCCGACATCGGCTGGATCACCGGTCACAGCTACATCCTCTACGGGCCGCTGGGACTGGGTGCCACGGCGCTCATGTTCGAAGGGGTGCCCAACTATCCGGGGCCGGACCGTTTTTGGAAGATTGTCGAGAAGTTCAAGGTCAACATTTTCTACACCGCGCCGACCGCCATCCGCGCACTCATGCGGGACGGGGTCGAGCCAACCCAAAAATGGGATCTCTCCAGCCTGCGCATCCTCGGCACGGTGGGCGAGCCGATCAACCCCGAAGCCTGGATGTGGTATTATATCAACATCGGCAAAGAGAAACTGCCCATTGTCGATACCTGGTGGCAGACCGAAACCGGCGGCATTATGATTTCGCCGTTGCCGTACGTGACGCCGCTCAAGCCTGGTTCGGCCACCATGCCGCTGCCAGGCATCGATGCCGCTATTTACAACGAAGAGGGCAAGGAAGCCGGCCCCAACGAGGGCGGACATCTGGTCATTCGCAAACCCTGGCCGGGTATGCTCCGCGGCGTCTTCGGCAATCCGGAACGCTACAAGAAAGCCTATTTCAACCGTTATCCCGACACCTACGATCCTGAAGACGGCGCCCGTAAGGATGAGGATGGTTATTTCTGGCTCATGGGCCGGCTCGACGACGTTATCAACGTCTCGGGGCATCGTCTAGGAACAGCGGAAATCGAGTCCGCCCTGGTCGCCCATGAGGCGGTGGCCGAGGCTGCGGCAGTCGGCATGCCGCACCCGATCAAGGGACAGGCTATTTTCGCTTATGTCACCCTGATGTCGTGGGCTGAGGAGAGCGAGGAACTGCGGGCGGAACTGCGCCAGCATGTCCGCAAGGAGATCGGCCCCATCGCCACCCCCGATGCGATCCAGTGGGCGCCGGGACTGCCGAAAACCCGGTCTGGAAAAATCATGCGCCGCATCCTACGCAAGATCGCAGCCAACGATTTTTCCGATTTCGGGGATACCTCCACCCTGGCGGATCCGTCGGTGGTCGACAATCTGGTCGACGGCAAAAAGAAGATGGTGTGATTGGCACAGTCGGCAAACCATTAATCGTGCGGCCCTGAACAGGCCGCATGATCTTGGAGAAACAGACAGGCGGGATGCGATGCATTCCGCCTGTTTTTTTATCGGCTTGCCTTGCTGTCATTTTTTCTTTGCAACATTTTATTTCATGGTATCATGCAAAACTTTGCTTTTTTGAACTTCATGCTTGCGCCTGTTCACACCATGGATGAGGGCCTAGTGGGCTCCGGTGGGGATCGTCCCAAAAAAAACTAACGCTATGACGACGCAATGACCGGTAACGAAATACGAAAATGTTTTTTAGAGTTTTTCGAGAGCAAAGGCCACACAAGGGTTGCCGCTTCCTCCTTGGTGCCCCATGATGACCCGACCCTGCTTTTTGTCAATTCGGGCATGGTCCAGTTTAAAAAAGTGTTCATGGGCGAGGAAACCCGTCCTTATGTGCGGGCGACCACCGCGCAGAGCAGCGTCAGGGCCGGCGGCAAGCACAACGACCTGGAAAACGTCGGCTATACCGCGCGGCATCATACCTTTTTCGAAATGTTGGGTAATTTTTCCTTTGGCGATTATTTTAAAAAGGACGCCATTGCTTTCGCCTGGGAGTTTCTCACCGAAAAACTGGGGCTCGATCCTGCAAAACTCTGGGTTTCGGTCTATAACGATGACGACGAGGCCTATGCACTCTGGGAACAGATAGAGACCCTGCCCAAGGGCCGCATCGTCCGAATGGGTGAGAAGGATAATTTCTGGGCCATGGGCGACACCGGTCCCTGCGGGCCCTGTTCGGAGATTCACATCGACCAGGGTGCGGAAGTCGGATGCGACCGCCCCGATTGTGCTCTCGGGTGTGATTGTGACCGGTTTCTCGAACTGTGGAATCTGGTGTTCATGCAGTTTTATCGAGATGAAACCGGCACAATGACTCCCTTGCCCAGACCCTCCATTGACACCGGCATGGGACTTGAGCGGGTGGCCGCTGTCCTTCAGGGCAAAGTTAACAATTACGATTGCGATCTTTTTACGCCCATCATTGATCATGTCGCCGCGTTAGCCGGAAAAAAATATTACGAAAACGCGGCGGACGACGTCTCCATGCGAGTCATCGCCGACCATGCCCGGGCCACGACCTTTCTTGTGGCCGATGGTGTTCTTCCCTCTAATGAAGGCCGGGGCTATGTGCTTCGCCGGATCATGCGTCGGGCTATCCGATACGGCCGCGCCCTGGGCTTGACCTCCTTCTTTCCCGGAGTTTGCGCCTTGGTGACGGAACTGATGCACCACGCCTATCCGCATCTCAATGAGACCCGTGAGTTGCTGGCCAAGGTGGTCACCAATGAGGAACTCCGTTTTGGTGAGACCTTGGATCATGGACTGAATAAACTCGACCAGGAGATCAGGCGGCTAAAGAAGGAGCAGGGCGATCGGGCTGTTATTCAGGGCGATTTTATTTTCAAACTCTACGATACCTTCGGTTTTCCGGTGGATATTGTCCGCGATATCGCTATCGAAAAAGGCGTTTCCTTTGACGAACCGGGGTTTGCCAGGGCTATGGAACAGCAGCGTGAGCAATCACGGAAATCGTGGAAAGGCGGCGACGTTGACCATCTTGAGGCCGGGATCATCGAATTGGCAGCCCAGGGAAAGAAGGCTGAGTTCATTGGCTATTCTGCTACCCACGGGGTTTCAGTGGTTGAAGGCATTGTCAGCGAGGCCGGACAGTTGATAGCCGAAGCCCAGGCTGGGGAAACAGTGCGCCTCTTCTGCGGGCAGACACCTTTTTATGCGGAGTCGGGCGGCCAGATGAGCGACCAGGGTGAAATTACCTGGACGGGTGGCCGTTTTGTCGTCGTCAAGACCGTGGCTCCGGTTGAGGGTTTGATCCTTCATGAAGGAAAGGTGGCACAGGGTACTCTGACCACTGGTGCCCGCGTGGAATTGCAGGTCGCCGACCGGCGCGGCGAAACCGTTCTCAATCATACTGCCACCCATCTCCTCCAGGCGGCGATGAAAAATGTGCTGGGCGACCATGTCAAACAGGCTGGCTCGGCTGTCGACCATAACCGGTTGCGTTTTGACTTCACCCATTTTACCCCGTTGACCCATGCTGAACTCTGCACTATCGAGCAATTGGTCAACGCCCAGATTCGAAAAAATATCCCGGTGGCCACCACCCTGCTTGGGCGGGAACAGGCGATCACCGAGGGCGCCACCGCCCTGTTTGGCGAGAAGTATGGGGACGAAGTGCGGGTTGTCAGTATCGGCGAATTCAGCAAGGAACTGTGCGGCGGCACCCATGCCCGCATGACCGGTGACATCGGTTTATTCAAGATCATTATGGAGACCGGCATCGCCGCAGGCGTCCGCCGGATCGAGGCGGTCACCGGTGCGGGCGCGATCCATTGGGTGCAGGAAGTCGCCCGGCAGACGGCGGCAATCAGTGCGGTGATTTCCGGCCCGATCGACGGTGCCGTTGACAAGATCCAGGGTCTGCTCAAGCGGCAGAAAGAGCTGGAAAAACAGATCGCCACGCTAAATGCCGCTATGGCCCTGACTGATCTCGATCAGTTACTGGCTGCAAGTGTCGAAGTCGAAGGCATTCGGGTGATTGCCGGTCGGGTGCCGCTGGATTCTCCTAAAACCCTGCGGGAAATCGGCGATAAGATCCGTGATAAAATGGCCAGCGGGATTATTGTCCTCGGCGGTGAATTCGAAGGCAAGGCGGCACTCTTGGCCATGGTCAGCAAGGAGCTGACCTCCCGGATCAAGGCCGGTGACCTGATCAGCCGGGTGGCGTCGATTGTCGGCGGCAAGGGTGGTGGTCGGCCGGATATGGCCCAGGCCGGCGGGTCCATGCCCGATAAACTTGATGAGGCTGTAGCCAGCGTGACCGGAATGATCAAAGAATTAGTTTCCGGCCGCTAAACAGCAGTCATTATTTCATGAAACAGTCAGCTGAAAACCAGCGGATCGTCATTACCGGCATCGGTCTGGCAGCCCCCGGCGCCGCCAATCTGACCGATTTCAGGGCTAATCTGCTGGCCGGCAGGAGCGGGATTACCACCATTGATCTGCGCTATATGGGCGTCCACCCGGCTGGGATTTGCCAATTCGCTGAAACCCGCTACCGCAAGAAACGGGAGAACAGCAGGGGGACCCGCGCAGGCTGCATTGGCGTGTACTGCGCCAACGAGGCCCTGGTTGATGCCGGGATCGATTTTTCCAGCTACGATCGGGCTGCAACCGGTGTCTACATCGGGCTCACCGAGCACGGCACGGTCGAAACGGAAAACGAGGTCTATAACATCGGTCAGTACGGGCATGACGTCAATTACTGGACCCACCACCATAATCCCCGGACCGTCTTGAATAATCCGGCGGGCGAGATTACGATGAATCTCGGCTTGACCGGACCGCATTATGCGATCGGCGCGGCCTGTGCTGCCGGCAACGCGGCCCTGATTCAGGGCGTGCAGATGCTGCGCCTGGGTGAGGTCGATTTGGCGCTCTGCGGCGGTATTTCCGAATGTGTCGGCTCGTTTGGTATCTTCGCCAGCTTTCGTGCCCAGGGGGCCCTGGCTGAGCATGCCGATCCGGCCAGGGCCAGTCGTCCCTTTGACCAGGACCGCAACGGCATTGTCATCTCCGAGGGGGGGTGCGTCTTTACCTTGGAGCGTCTGGACCGGGCTTTGGCCAGGAATGCCACGATCTATGGTGAAATCACCGGCTATGCAATGAACTCAGATGCCAGGGACTTCGTGCTTCCGTACGGTCCCCGGCAGCGGCAGTGCATGGAACTAGCTCTGCAGCGTGCAGGTTTGCGGCCCTGCGACATCACCATCCTCAATGCCCATGCCACCGGCACCAAGCAGGGAGACATCGAAGAGTGCAATGCCATCCGAGAAGCCTTTGCCGGTTGCACCAACACCTGGATCAACAACACCAAGTCGAGTATCGGTCACGCCATGGGCGCTGCCGGGGTGCTTGAACTGGCCGGAAATTTACCCTCCTTCACCGACAATTTGGTGCACCCGACCATCAACCTGGACAACCTCGACCCGGAATGCGCCCTGCCCGGTCTGATCGCCAATGCCCCGCACCAGCTTGAGCGGGTCGATGCCATTCTCAATAATTCCTTCGGCATGTTGGGGATAAATTCGGTGGTCATTGTCGAGAGATTTGTGGCGAACTAGAGGGGTCTGTGGTATTTCTCTCACCTTTCGCTTGAGTACAATACGTTTATCCGTTTTTTTATATAGAGGAATCGAAGAATGACCCGTGACGAAATCAAGGACGTTATCCTTGAAATCATAGCAGATATTGACGAAGAAGCCGATTTTTCCAGTCTTGATGCCGATGCCCCCCTGCGAGATCAGTTGGACCTCGACTCCATGGATTTTCTGGATATTGTCATGGAGTTGCGCAAACGCTACAAACTGCAGATACCGGAAGAGGAATATCCACAGCTCGCCACCCTGACCAGTTGCGTCAACTATCTGGAACCCAAATTGCACCACGTCTGATTTTTCTCTCCGGCGCGCCCTTCGTCGAGACAGAGGTTCCATACATCCACCGGATTGCCCGTTCGCATGGCTGAGTATCAGCTCATTATCATCGGAGGCGGTCTGTCGGGACTCGCGGCTGGTATCCGCGCCGCCCGCTTCGGCACCAAAACATTGATCCTCGAGCAGCACACCCTTCCCGGCGGGCTCAATTCCTTTTATGTCCGCCAAGGGCGGCTGTTTGAAACGGGATTGCACGCCATGACCAACTGTGCTGCCCCCGGCGAAAAACATGCGCCGCTCAACCGGCTTTTCCGCCAGTTACGTCTGTCCCGCAAGCAGTTTACCCTCCATGAACAGATTGCCTCGGAAATTCGTTTTGCGGGGCGCTGTCTGTTGTTCACCAACGATCCAGGCGTGTTGGAGAATGAGATTGCCCGCGAGTTTCCGGACTGTATCGATCGATTCCGCCAACTTAAAAAACATCTTGCCGCCTACGATCCCTTTGCCATTGCTCCGTGGCGCTCCACCCGGCAGTTTCTTGCTGAACAGCTCCGAGAACCGCAGTTGGAAGATATGCTGCTGCTGCCGCTGATGGTTTATGGCAACGCGGAAGAGCATGACATGGACCTGGGCCAGTTCGTCATCATGTTCCGGGCGGTTTTTGAAGAAGGCTTTTTCCGTCCGGCCGGAACCATGCGCGAGTTCCTCGATCTGCTGGTGCAGCAGTACCGTGAATTTGGCGGCGAGTTGCGTTATCGGAGCCCGGTGGAGGAGATCGTCATCGAAAACGGCCGGATTATTGGTGTTCGGCTGGGGGGAGGTGAGGTGTTGACGGCGGATGCGGTTCTGTCCACAGCCGGCATTCCCGAAACCATTCGTCTCTCCGGCTGGGAGGCGGATCAGGAGAAATTTAGTGGTCGGATGAGTTTCATGGAAACGATTTCACTTGTCCCGCACGATCTGGCCGCAACGATCGACCGGCAACGAACCATCATTTTTTATCACAACCAAGCCCGGCTCCGCTACCGCCGACCGGATGCTTATCTTGACACCTCCTGGGGAGTGATCTGCTTTCCCGAGAATTTTTTCGGGCTACCTCCGGCCGAACTCCTACAGATCCGGGTGACCAACGCCGCGAGTTATCCACTGTGGAAAGCGCTTTCCCCCGAGGCCTATGATCTGGTGAAACAGCGGGAGACCGAGGCTGCCACCGCCGCCAGCGAGGAAATTATTGGGAATTATCGTCAGTCCATTGTATATCAGGACAGCTTCACGCCGGTGACTATCGAACGCTTTACCCGCAAAGCACAGGGGGCGGTCTATGGGAGCGGCATGAAAATCAAGAACGGTGTCACTCCCTGGCCTAATCTTTTCCTGGCCGGCACGGACCAGGGATATCTCGGCATTGTCGGGGCGATGCTGAGCGGAATAACGGTCGTCAATCAACACATTCTGCGGTAATTCTTCAATTTTTCGGCCGCACAGCGGTATTGACCTCCGGCGGTATTGGTGCGACCGCAACCGTTGGGGCTGTTGATCTAGTGTTATTTAAGTCAACGAAATGGAACACGATGCAATACACACCTCTGGATAGGGTGCAGTCCCGATATGATGTCATCGTGGTCGGTTCCGGCCTTGGCGGGCTGACTTCTGCCAACCGGCTGGCTACCGCCGGACACTCGGTGTTGTTGCTGGAGCACCACGTCCAATTGGGGGGCTTGGCCACCTGGTTCAATCGGGGGGGGCACATTTTTGATGTCTCCCTGCATGGTTTCCCCTACGGCATGGTCAAGACCTGCAAAAAATACTGGGGCAAGGCCATCCGCGACTCCATTGTTCAGTTGAACAATATTGTCTTCGACAATCCCCAGTTTTCCTTGACCACAACCTTCAGCAAGAACGACTTCATCCGCATTCTCCAAGAGCGTTTTGGCATCACCACAGCCGTGGTTCAAGATTTCTTCGCCACCGTTGACGCGATGAATTTTTACGATGACCAGGCGTTCACCACTAGGGAGTTGTTCGCGAAGTTTTTTCCGGGCCGGAGTGACATTCATCGTCTTCTGATGGAGCCCATCACCTACGCCAACGGTTCAACCCTCGACGAGCCGGCCATTACATACGGCATCGTCTTCTCCAACTTTATGAACCGGGGCGTATTTACTTTCGAGGGCGGCACCGATAAGCTGATCGGCCTGATGGCGGACGAACTCCGAGACAAGGGTGTCGATATCTGCACCGGGGCGCGGGTCGACCGCATCCTGGTGGAGAAAGGGGCCACTGCAGGCGTGGTGGTCCGTGGGCGGGAAATCAAGGCTAAAGCCGTTATTTCCAATGCGGGTGTTACCAACACCATTGAGAACCTGGTGGGCCGAGCCCAGTTCTCCCCTGATTTTCTTGGTCGTTTCGGCAAGGTCCGGGTCAACAATTCGAGCTGCCAGGTCTATTTCGGCATCCGCAAGGGCGAGACCATCACCGACATCGGCGACCTGTTGTTTACCTCGACGGCGGAGGAGTTTTCTTCGGAAGAGATGCGGAGGATGGACACGAAAAGCCGCACTTTTTCCCTTTACTACCCCCGGACACGACCCCAGAGTCCACCCGATTACACCATCGTCGCCTCGATGAACGCTGACTTCGACGACTGGGCTGGGCTCGACAAGGGTGCCTACCGTGCCGCCAAAGAGGCGATGGTTGAACGCTGTTTCGACGATCTGGAGCGCTACATCCCCGGCGTCCGGGCCAAGGTGGACACCATCGAGTCGGCGACGCCGCGCACCTTCCATCGTTACACCCTGCACACCAAGGGGACCTCGTTCGGCACCAAGTTCGAGGGACTCGACATTTCCCGTTCCCTGCACAAGGAGATCGGCGGGCTTTTCCATGTCGGTTCCGTAGGTATAATCATGAGCGGTTGGTTGGGGGCGATCAACTACGGGGTGATTGTGGCGAATGATGTCGATGGGTATTTGAGGTCGTAGAGCCGGCTTGGACAGACCTGCCGCTTACGGGATGAAAGGATAATAGGTGAGGGCCCATGCGCGAATTTGAAGGAAAGAAAGCCGTCGTCACCGGTGCAACTCGCGGCATAGGCAAAGCGATCACCGAGGCGTTGCTCGTTGAGGGGGCAACCGTGGTTGGTCTTTACGGGGCTAACCGGAAGGCTGCCGAGGCTATGACTGCAGAGTGCTGCCAATACAAAGGGGGGCTGCGGCTCATGCAACTTGATGTCAGCGACTACCAGGCTGTGGCCGCCTTTTTCGCGGGATTAGAGGCGGAATGGGACACCCTCGACATCCTGGTGAACAACGCCGGTATTCGTCGGGATGCCGTTTTGGCCCTGATGAAGGAAGAAGATTGGCGGCGGGTGCTGGACATCAACCTCACCGGCGGCTATAACATGGCCAAGTTTGCTGTACCGCTGATGATGAAACAGAAGTTCGGACGTATTGTTTTTATCACCTCGCCTATGGGGCATCTCGGCTTTGCCGGCCAGAGCAATTACGCCGCCTCCAAGGCCGGTCAGATCGGGCTGATGAAGTCGCTCTCCAAGGAGGTGGCAAAGCGGAAGATCACGGTCAATTGCGTTTCGCCCGGTTTTATCGCCACCGATTTCCTCGACGATCTGCCTGAAGCGCAGATGAAGGAATACAAGAAAATGGTGCCTGCTGGCCGGTTTGGGACACCGGCCGAGGTGGCGGAGGCGGTGCTGTTTCTCCTGGGAGAGCGTGCGGCGTACATCAACGGCGCCGTGCTTGAGATCACTGGCGGGCTGTGAGTCATCCGATGGCCGATGATTTCATCCTCAACCGCATCCCGCACCGGCCACCCTTTCTCTGGCTTGACCGGGTGCTGGAAATCAGCGGCGAGTCGATCCGGGCAGAAAAGGTGGTGCCCATGGATTTGGACATTTTCCAGGGTCATTATCCCGATTACCCGCTGATGCCCGGAGTGCTCCTCTGTGAAGCGGTATTTCAGGCCGGGGCCCTGTTGATAGGAGAGTTGATTCGTGGAGATGGGTCAGAAAGAGAAAGCGGAGAAGGGATGCCCGTGCTGACCCGGATCATGGGTGCAAAATTCAAGCGGGAAGTGCGGCCGGGCGACACCCTGGAGATTTCGGCAACCCTGGTAGAGCGGATGGGGCCGGCTTGGCTGATGAAAGGTGCTGTTCGGGTTGGCGGCAAAGCTGCGGTGCAGGTGGAATTCGCCTGCACGCGAAAGGGGGGCTGAGTGGATTTTTTGCAGCTTGAAGGACGCCGGATTGTTGTTTTTGGTCTGGCTAATAAGAAGTCGGTGGCTTGTGCCATCGGTCGGGCGCTGGTTGAGACCGGCGCCAAGGTGATCCATGTGGTTCGAAGTGAGCAGCGGGCGGAAACCGCTGCCAAGCTTTTTCCCGACAGTCCGGTGTTTGTCTGCGATGTCGAGAACGAAGGTAATATTATTCGGGTCAGGGACGAGATTGCCGGCCGGATAGCTGACCCCCTTGACGGCATTGTTCATTCCATCGCCTTTGCCAACTATTCCAATGGAATGCGGCCATTTTACGAAACCCGGAAAGAAGATTTTCTCCAGGCCATGAACATCTCCTGCTTCTCGTTGATCGCTATTGCCAACCATTTCAAGGAACTGTTGGCCAAACAGGCCTCAGTGGTGACCATCTCTATATCCTCCACCCGCATGGCTGCCGAGAACTATGGCTATATGGGACCGGTCAAGGCGGCTCTCGAATCTTCGCTCTGTTTTCTTGCCAAAAGCTTTTCCGCCTTCTCAGAGATCCGGTTCAATGCCATCTGTCCCGGCCTGCTTAAAACCTCGGCTTCAGCCGGTATCCCCGGCTATATCGAAAGTTATCTCTTTGCCGAACAGGCTACCCTGCGCAAGAGGGCGGTGCAGACCACGGAAGCCGCTCATGCAGCCGTCTTTCTGCTGTCTCCCAGGTCTTCAGGGATGAACGGTCAGTGCCTGGTGGTGGATGCCGGCATGGGCATGAATTATTTCGACAACGGAATTGTTAGCAAGGCAGTTCGCTGATTGCCGGTTCTTTATATCAAGGCTTAAACCATGCAGCAGTGGCCGATAATTGCCCGTTTGTGGCAGATGATCAAGCATGCCAAGGCGGTGTTTCTGTCGCCGACAACACCGTTGCCGGTAAAGGTCGTCCTGGCCCTAGGCCTGCTCTACACCTTGTCGCCCTACGATCTCATTCCTGAATGGATACCGGTACTTGGTGTCATGGACGATCTGGCTCTGGCGGCCCTGCTCATTACCTGGGCCAACAGTTTTAAAGTTCCAAAGTAACTGTGACGTTTGTATACAATCAATTCAACAGGCAGATGTAGGTGAATGGCGCGGGAATGAGAGGAACCTTCGTTTGAACATGCGGTACACCAAAGTCTGTCTGCACGATTTCGGTTATGTGTTGCCACCGGTCGAGCTTGCCTCAGCCGCGATGGAAGAACGACTGCAACCGTTATACGAGCGGTTAAAATTGCCGGTTGGGCGGCTTGAACTGATGACCGGCATCAAGACCCGGCGTCTGTGGCAGCCGGGAACCCGACCGAGCAGCGGAGCGGCAGCAGCGGGCGCTTTGGCCATCGCTAGGGCGGGGGTGCCGGTGGCTGACCTGGAGTGCCTGCTCTTTACCTCGGTGAGCCGTGACATGATGGAACCGGCAACCGCCTCCTTTGTTCATCGCAGTCTCGACCTGCCGCCTGCCTGTCTGCTTTTCGACATCTCCAATGCCTGTCTCGGTTTTCTCGACGGCATGGTCATGCTGGCCAACATGCTCGAACTGGGACAGGTGAAGGCCGGGTTGCTGGTGGCTGGCGAGACCGCCGAGAACCTGATCGAATCCACGCTTACCCACCTGCTCGCGGATCTGTCCCTGACCCGCAAGTCGATCAAACCGCTCTTTGCATCCTTGACCATCGGTTCTGGAGCCGTGGCCCTGGTTATGACCAGCCGGGACTACCGGGATACCGGTCATTACCTGCGGGGTGGCGCCTGCCGGGCCAACACCGCTCACAACGATCTGTGTCAGGGTGGTCAGAACGCCGAACAGGGTACCTTGATGTCAACCGACTCCGAACAGTTGCTGGAAAAGGGTATTGAGACGGCCGCTGCCTGCTGGCAGTCTTTTGTGGACGAATTGGGATGGTCCAAAGAGACTATTGCTCGGTTTTTCTGCCACCAGGTGGGCAAGGCCCATGCCCACCTGCTGTTCGAAACCTTGGAACTTGATCCGGCCAAGAATTTCGAGACTCTGCCGATCCTAGGGAACGTCGGTTCGGTTTCCGCCCCTATCACCATGGCCCTGGGCATCGAGCAAAAGGCTCTCGTTCCGGGACAGCGTGCCGCGATTCTGGGCATCGGCTCGGGCATCAATTCGCTCATGCTGGGTATCGACTGGTAATGATCGCCCGACCCTTGGCGGAATACCCGTTTCAACCCCGTTTCTTCAACATCGCAGGCCATTCCCTGGCCTATCTGGACGAAGGGCAGGGGCCCACAGTGGTCATGGTCCACGGCAATCCCTCCTGGTCGTACTTGTACCGCAATCTGGTCAGCGCACTCTGCGACCGTTACCGCTGCATTGTCCCCGACCATCTCGGCTGCGGCTTTTCTGACAAGCCGACTGACTATCCGTATCGTCTCCGCAACCATATCGACAACCTGGAACGATTGCTCGACAGCTTAGGTGTGGAACGCTGCGTCCTCGTGGTTCACGACTGGGGCGGGGCTATCGGTATGGGCTGGGCGGGCAAGTATCCGGAGCGTGTTGCCGGAGTGGTGGCACTCAATACCGCCGCCTTCCGCTCCCAGCGCATCCCCCTGCGCATCGCCGTTTGCCGTTGGCCGGTTCTTGGAGCACTCCTGGTGCGCGGGTTGAACGCTTTTGCCGGGAGCGCCATCTCCATGGCCGTGACCCGGCCGATGCGATCCGAGGTCGCCAAGGGGTTCCTCGCTCCGTATAACAGTTGGCGCAACCGGATTGCGGTGCTCCGCTTTGTTGAGGACATCCCGATGGATGAACAGCATCCGACCTGGGGTACCCTGGTGGCTGTTGAAGAGTCGCTTGACCGTTTGCAGGCATGCCCCCTGCTGCTCTGTTGGGGCGGTCGCGATTTCTGCTTCAACGACGAGTTTTACCACGAATGGCAACGACGCTTTCCCCAGGCCGAAGCCCATTATTTCGCGGATGCCGGTCACTACGTGCTCGAGGATGCTCTCGCTGCCATCCAGCCGTTGATCGAGCATTTCCTGCACGGCACCCTGGGGTGAAAGGGATGGCGGATTGTAATATAGCTAAAGCCTTCCAGCAAACGGCCGCAACCATGGGTGGCCAGACCGCTCTGGTTACTTTTGAGGGAAAGCAGTGGCGCCAGTGGTCCTTTACCGAATTGCGGTACAACAGCGACGGTTTCGCTGCGGCGCTGCATGTCGGGGGGGTGCGACAGGGTGATCGGGTGATGTTGATGGTGCGGCCTTCCATGGCATTCATCTGCCTGACTTTTGCTCTTTTCCAACTGGGGGCTGTGGTCATTCTCATTGATCCGGGGATGGGCTACAAGAACCTGCTGCGCTGTATCGGCTCGGTACAGCCGGATATTTTGATCGGTATTCCCAAGGCTATACTCTTCAGCCGGATTTTTCGCGCGCCTTTTGCCACGGTCCGCAAACGCATTCAGGTCGGTCGGTCGCTATGGTGTCCGGGAGGCGGGCTTGAACCGGCATCAAGCATGGGTGATCGACCTACCCGGTATCAGGCTGGAGACGCAGACCTGGCTGCCATCATTTTCACCACCGGTTCCACTGGGCCGCCCAAGGGTGTGGAATACACCCATGGCATCTTCCACGCCCAGTTGCGGCTGATCCGTGATTACTATGGCATTGGCCCCGGAGATGTCGATCAACCCGGTTTTCCGCTTTTCGGTTTGTTTGCCGCTGCCCTGGGCGTCAAGGCGGTGATCCCGGACATGGATCCGACCCGACCGGCCCAGGTCGACCCAGAGAAATTTGTTCGTACCCTGTTGGAGCATCAGGTTAGCTATTCTTTCGGCTCGCCGGCGATCTGGAATGTGGTCAGCCGCTACTGCCTGGACAAGGGTATTGTCTTGCCGTTAAAGAAGGTGTTGATGGCCGGTGCCCCGGTATCAGGTGAACTTGTCGAACGTCTTCAGCGAGTCTTACCTGAGAACGGACGGATCTTCACTCCTTATGGCGCCACCGAAAGTTTGCCGGTTGCCTCCATCGAAGGTCGTGAAATTGTGCAGCAGACCTGGCCGCGGACCCGAGTTGGGCACGGTGCCTGTGTCGGTCGTGCCTTGCCGGGAATCGACATTCGAATTATCGCGCCAGTGGATGGGCCGATTGACTCCTGGCGGGAAGTGGAAGAGTTGAAAGCAGGCGCTACCGGGGAGATCGTGGTTCGTGGATCAGTGGTCACCGCATCCTATGCCGGCAACGAAGACGAAACCCGGCTGGCCAAGATCGCCGACGGCTCCACCTTCTGGCACCGGATGGGCGACATCGGAGTGCTTGACAACCAAGGGCGGCTCTGGTTTCGAGGCCGCAAGGCCCACCGGGTCCACACGGCCCGCGGGGTGATGGATACCATTCCTTGCGAGGCTATATTCAACGAACATCCCCAGGTGCGGCGTTCGGCCTTGATCGGTTTGGGGACAGGCGCACAGCAGGTACCGGTGATCGTGGTCGAGCCCTTGGCACCGGTTGGCCATGAAGAGCACCTCTTCGCCGAATTGCGAGTGCTGGCAAGGGCCAATCCGCTGACCCAAAATATCGAGTGCTTCCTGGTTCATCATTCTTTTCCAGTTGATATCCGTCATAATGCTAAGATTTTCCGTGAACAATTGGCTGGTTGGGCGGCCAAGAGAGTGCAGCTGCCCTGCGGTTGATAACAGATCGAGCCGTCCGGTGTGGACGGCGGGACAGAAAAACTAAACGATTGTTTCACCAATAAGATGCCCGCAACCAATCAGGAGAGGCTATGGACAGGGTGCTGGTGACTGGGGGAGGCGGCTTTATCGGCAAAGCCCTGGTGCACGAACTGATCGGGCGTGGCATTGAGACGGCGGTGGTCGGACGTAACGCCTATCCGGATCTGGAAGCCTTGGGCGTGCACTGTCTTCAAGGCGATATCCGTGATCAAGCTTTTCTCGAACATGCCCTGGCCGGTTACGACACCGTGTTTCATGTGGCCGCCAAGGCCGGCATCTGGGGGCCACGACAAGAGTATTATGCCATCAACGCCATCGGCACGGCCAATATCATTGCCGCCTGCCGGAGAAACGGTGTGCCTCGTCTTGTCCACACATCAACCCCATCGGTGGTCTTTGACCGGGCAAACCTGGAAGGGGTGGACGAAACCACCGCGTATGCCGTTAGGCCACTGTGCCATTATGCAGCTTCCAAGATTTTGGCGGAGCAGGAGGTTCTGCGGGCCAATTCACGAGAGTTGCAGACCATCGCGATCAGGCCACATCTTGTCTGGGGACCTGGGGATCATCATCTTGTTCCCCGGCTCCTTGAGCGCGGCAGGGCAAAGGCTCTCAAGATCGTTGGTTCGGGCGAGAACCGTGTCGATATAGCCTATATTGATAACGTGGTCCAGGCCCACGTCCTCGCTGCGAATAACCTGGAATCCACAGGCAGTGGGGCAGGCCAGTCCTTTTTCATCGGCCAGGAGCAACCCGTACGTATCTGGGAATGGATCAACGATCTGTTCACGCGGCTGGGGGTTCCAGCTGTGACTCGAAGAATTCCGCTGGCCGTCGCCTACTGTGCAGGGATGGCGTTAGAGGGTGCGTATGCAGTGCTCGGCAAGGCAGAGGAACCGAGGATGACGAGGTTCCTTGCATGTCAACTGGCGAAATCCCACTGGTTCAGCCATCAGAAAGCGCAAAAGCTGCTGGGCTATAGCCCACTGGTCTCTACGGATTCCGGCATGGACAGGTTGGTGGAATGGTTGAAAGGTCAAGCCATAACAACAAAATGAAAAAATAATACAGGGAAGGCGGTCTACGACAACCGACAAAGAGTATTGGCAATTTTTAGGTGGTTCGCTATTTTTGCTTCGGTTCTTTGGGGCTAGAGAAGAAATTCCGGTTGTGGAAAGGTTGTTCCTCAGGTCGCCTCTGGCAATGTTTTTTGTTGTGCAGATTTGAAACAAGCGTAACTGAAAAATCCTATAAATTTTATTTAAAAAGGTTTGACAGCAGAAACATTTTTCAGTAGTTATCGGGGGCGGAAGATGAACCGCCATTCACTTGTTTTGACGGGTAATTGCCATATTTTCAGCAAAGAGGAGTAGTTAGTATGATTTCGGTTGATGTCACGCTGTTAATGCACATGGTCAACATGTTTGTGTTGATGTTCGTTCTCAATGCAATTCTCTACAAGCCGGTGCTGGGGATTCTTGAGAAAAGGGCGCAAAAAATCGAATCTCTGAACGGCGACGTGGCTCAATTTGAGCAGAATGCCCGTCGACGTTCGGCTGAAAGGGATGAAAAGATACGAGAGGCGAGCAACAGGGCCAAAAAAGCCTTGGATGGCGCTCGGGCACAGGCTCAGGCTGTCGGTGCCGAGAAATTGGCTGCTATCCGTAAAGAGTCCGACAGCGTTAAAGAAAAGCAACTGACAGACCTCAGGTCGCAAGTCGAGGGTGCCAGGAAAGAGCTTCAGGGAAATGTCGCCGGGTTTGCACAGGCAATGGCAGGAAAGATACTTGGAAGGAGTCTGGACGCATGAGAGCTTGTATCAAAAAACTTGTACAGCCGTTTCTGCTGGCCGTTCTGATTGGCGCATTGCCGCCAGCGCTGGCTTTGGCGACCGATGCCCCGGCAGGCGGCGGTGTGCGCCAGGAAGTGAAGGCTGCGGCGCATGACCTTGATCGTCTCAAAGTGGGAGATGATGCTATCGTTCATGGGGCGAAAGCCCTTGAACACGGTGAGGCCCAAGGCGGTTCTTTGTCGGCGGATAAACTGAAGGATTTATTCTGGCGGACGGTCAACTTTCTCGCTCTTGTCGTCATCTTGGTCAAATTTGGAGCCAAGCCGATTCTTTCAGGTCTAAGCGGGCGTCAGCAGCGGATCCGCGAGGAGTTGGACGTCCTTGTCGCTAGTCGCGATCAGGCTGAAAGGACTTTTAGGGAT
Organism: uncultured delta proteobacterium; assembly: GCA_963733595.1. GTDB lineage: Bacteria > Desulfobacterota > Desulfobulbia > Desulfobulbales > Desulfobulbaceae > Desulfobulbus. The sequence continues at coordinate 331,167 of CAVTDN010000012.1, forward strand.
CTTGAAGTCATGCTGGCCGGCATGGAGAAAGAGGCAGAGTTGATTGTCGAGCGGGCAATTGCGCAAGCGAAAATAGAGAAAGAGCGAATTCTGGCGGACGCGGAGAAGGCTGCGGGAGATATCAAGCGTCAGGCGGAAACAGCTGTTCAGGCTGAACTGGAAGATGCGAAGCGTATTCTTCTGGCGGAAATTGCGGAGCAGGCTGCTGTCATGGCTGAAGAGTTGATCGTGAAAAACCTGACTCCAGCGGATCAGATTACGATAACTGAACAGTATCTTGAAAGGGTGGGTGCGGTGCAGTGAAACATACAATACTAGCTCGTCGATATGCGAAGGCGCTTTTTTCTTTAGGGAAAGAGCAAGGGAAAACAGAAGAGTACCGGGACATGCTGCTAGGTCTTGCCAGCCTGTATGCCGATGAGGCGGCCGGAGTCGGTGATGCTGTCACCAATCCGTTGTACCCGCTTGATGTCAGGCAGAAAGTAATGGCCAGAATTGCTGAGTCCATGCAGGCAGACGCCATTATGACCAGCTTTCTCAATCTGCTCATCGAGAAAAAAAGAGCAGATATTCTCCCTGACATCGCTGAAGCTATGGAAGGGATGGTGGACGAGGATCAGAACATCAGTCATGGTTCGGTCGTCTCCGCCGTAGAGCTCGACAGCACGTTGCTCGAAAAAATACAGGCAACGCTGGAAAAATTGACAGGCCATAAGGTTATACTTGAAACCCAGGTTGATCCGTCCATTATCGGCGGTATTATTGCCAAGGTTGGTGACTTGGTGCTGGACGGAAGTATAAAGACGCAACTTAATGGATTAAAGGAATCTATCAAGGGGAGAGAATAATCAATGCAGATCAAAGCAGAAGAAATTAGCCAGATTATCAAAGAGCAGATCGCTGGCTTTAAAAATGATATCGATCTGAAGGAAACGGGGACCGTTCTTTCAGTAGGTGACGGTATTGCTCGCGTCTATGGTGTCGAAAACTGTCAGGCTATGGAGCTCCTCGAGTTCCCAGGCAACATTTTTGGCCTCGCCTTGAATCTTGAGGAGGACAACGTTGGTTGCGCCGTTCTCGGTGATGTTCGTGAAATCAAGGAAGGGGACATCGTCAAACGGACCGGGAAAATCGCCATGGTTCCGGTCGGCCCAGAAATGGAAGGACGTGTTGTTGACGGTATCGGTCAGCCAATCGACGGCAAGGGACCGATCAATGCTAAAGAATCCCGTAAAATGGAAGTCATAGCCCCTGGTGTTATCGCAAGAAAAGGCGTGCATGAGCCGTGCTATACCGGTGCTAAAGCTGTTGACGCTATGACGCCTGTCGGTAAAGGGCAGCGCGAGTTGATCATTGGCGACCGTCAGATTGGCAAGACCGCTCTCTGTGTTGATGCCATCATCGCCCAGAAGAATACCGATGTGCATTGCATTTATGTCGCCATCGGTCAGAAAAAATCAACTGTTGCACTTGTCGTGGAGAATCTGCGCAAACATGGCGCCATGGAGTACACCACGGTGGTTGCCGCCTGCGCATCTGATCCCGCGCCGATGCAGTATATTTCCGCTTTTGCCGGATGCGCCATGGGCGAATACTTCCGCGATAATGGCCAACATGCCTTGATCATCTATGATGATCTTTCAAAACAGGCTGTGTCCTACCGTGAGCTTTCCTTGCTGCTGCGCCGGCCTCCTGGACGTGAAGCCTATCCTGGTGACATTTTCTTCAACCATTCCAGATTGCTGGAGCGCGCTGCTAAGCTGAACGATGCTCTTGGCGCTGGCTCTTTGACCGCCCTGCCGATCATCGAAACCCAGGCTGGTGACGTTTCTGCTTTTATCCCGACCAACGTCATTTCAATCACCGATGGTCAGGTATATCTAGAGCCAAGTCTCTTCTTTGCCGGTGTCCGTCCGGCGATCAATGTCGGTCTTTCCGTTTCTCGTGTCGGCGGTGCTGCCCAGGTTAAGGCAATGAAGCAGGTGGCAGGTACCTTGCGGCTCGATCTTGCCCAATATCGTGAGTTGGCTGCTTTTGCTGGATTCGGCTCCGATCTTGATGCCGCCACCCAGGCACAGTTGACCCGTGGCGAACGACTGGTTGAGATTCTCAAGCAGCCGCAGTATCAGCCGCTGCCGATGGAAAAGCAGGTGACCATCATTTTTGCCGGAACCAAGGGATATCTTGACAAGTTCCCGGTGAACACGCTCGCTGAATATGAAAAAGAACTCTACAGCTACATTGAGACCAACGAGCCTTCCATTTTTACAGAGCTCCAGGAAAAACAGGTCATTTCGCCTGAACTCGAAGAGAAAATGAAAAAGACACTGGTAACCTTTGGTACAAGCTTCAAGGCGACAAAGGGCCTGAACTGAGCACAAGGGTAGACTCACATGCCTGGATTAAAGGACGTTAAAGACAAGATCAAAGGTGTAAAGAAAACCGCGCAGATTACCAAGGCCATGAACATGGTAGCCTCGGCTAAACTGCGGGGGGCCCAGGAAAAGATGGAGCGTTTTCGCCCTTACGCCGGCAAATTTGCTCAGGCGATGGGCGATCTCTCCGGAGGCATGGAAAGCAGCGATCTTCCCTTGATGGAAGTCCGCGAGGTGAAAAAGGTTGAGATTGTCGTGGTCACCTCTGACCGCGGACTGTGCGGTAGTTTCAACGCCCATATTATAAAAACCGCTGAAAAGCTGAAAAAACAATATGAGGCGGAAGGGAAAACCGTCAGCTTTGTCACCGTTGGGAAGAAAGGGACGCAGGCGTTTAAAAAAAGTGGTAAACTGCGAATCCATTTCAATGATATCATGGGTTCCTTTCAGATGTTCAACGCCCGTGAGATCTCGCAAAATATCACCGAAGGTTTTCTTAATGGTGAAAGCGATCAAGTCGATATTGTATACGGAAAGTTTCATTCCATTGCCGTACAAAAACCGACACGTGAAGAATTGCTCCCGATTAAGCCCGTAACCTCCGAAGAAGAGCGGTGTTCAGGTCAAGGCCGAAATATCAGGATCGTACAGTTATGAGCCTGATCCCGGTGAAATCATGGAAGTGCTGCTTCCGCTCTTTTTAAATGTTCAGATCTATCATGCCATGCTCGAAGTTGGCGCCAGTGAACATGCTGCTCGTATGACTGCCATGGACAACGCCACTAATGCTTGCAAGGACATGATTAAGCAACTGACGCAGTTATACAATAAGGCCCGTCAGGCTGCCGTTACCGGCGAGTTGATGGATATTGTCGGCGGTGCCGAGGCACTTAAAGGATAATTCAAGTACCACAGGGTATTTTACTAGGTTAGAGGAGGCCTTTTCAAATGGGTGAGTTACGAGTAGGAAAAGTAATACAGGTAATCGGACCGGTAGTGGATGTTGAGTTTGAACCGGGAAATCTGCCTGAAATCATGAATGCATTGTTTTTGTCAAACACGGCCATCAGTGATGAGCCGGACAATCTTGTTTGCGAGGTCGCCCAGCACCTTGGCGATAACGTCGTCCGGACGGTTGCCATGGACCAAACTGATGGTTTGGTTCGCGGCATGGAAGTGCGCGATTCCGGATTACCTATCACCATCCCTGTCGGTGCTCCGGCACTTGGGCGTATTATGAATGTCGTTGGGCGTCCTGTTGACGGTTTAGGCCCCATTGCTTCTGATAAAAAAATGTCCATTCATCGACCTGCCCCATTGTTCACTGAGCAGGACACCGAAGTTAATGTTCTTGAAACCGGGATCAAAGTCATCGACCTTCTGGTCCCATTCCCCCGCGGTGGCAAGATGGGTCTGTTTGGCGGTGCCGGCTGCGGCAAGACCGTTATCATGATGGAAATGGTTAATAACATCGCCATGCAGCACGGCGGTATTTCCGTATTTTGCGGTGTTGGCGAGCGGACTCGTGAAGGAAACGATCTTTACAACGAAATGAAGGAATCGGGTGTACTGCCCAAAGCTGCTCTTGTCTATGGCCAGATGACGGAACCTCCTGGTGCCCGGTCCCGCGTTGCCTTGACTGGATTGACCGCAGCTGAGTATTTCCGTGATGAGGAAGGCCAGGACGTGCTTTTCTTCGTTGACAATATTTTCCGGTTCACCCAGGCAGGTTCTGAGGTTTCGGCACTCCTCGGTCGTATTCCTTCTGCTGTTGGTTACCAACCAACCTTGGCCACCGACCTTGGTGCACTGCAGGAGAGGATCACTTCCACCACTAAAGGATCCATTACGGCGGTACAGTGTGTCTACGTTCCTGCAGACGACCTGACTGACCCCGCCCCTGCGACCACCTTTGCCCATTTGGACGGCACGGTTGTTCTTTCCCGGCAAATTGCCGAACTCGGCATCTACCCGGCGGTTGACCCTCTGGATTCCACCTCCCGTATTCTCGATCCAAATGTTGTCGGTCAAGAACACTACACCGCTGCTCGGGGCGTTCAGGTTGCTTTGCAGAAGTATAAAGAACTACAGGATATCATTGCTATTCTTGGAATGGACGAGCTCTCCGAGGAGGATCAATTGACCGTCACCCGTGCGCGTAAGGTGCAGCGTTTCCTGTCGCAGCCTTTCCATGTAGCCGAGGTCTTTACTGGATTTGCAGGTAAATACTGCAAAGTTGAAGACACTGTTCGCGGGTTCAAGGAAATTCTTGAAGGCAAGCATGACGACCTGCCTGAGTCAGCCTTTTACATGGTGGGCGGAATTGAAGAAGCAGTTGAGAAAGCCGCATCGCAACGTGCTAAAGCCTGATTACTTGTACGCTGAAACGAGGTAAAAGCAAATGGCGCAAATTCATCTGGAAGTTGTCACACCTACCGGGGCCGTTGTCAGTGAGGAAGTCGATATAGTCACTGCACCCGGTGTTAGCGGTGAGTTTGGTGTACTCGCCAATCATGCTCCTTTTTTAAGCACGATTAAAACGGGCACCTTAAGCTTTAAAAGAGATCGTGTGACCAAATATTTGATGGTGACCGGAGGCTTTGCCGAAGTATCCAACAACAAAATCACCTTTCTTGTTGAAAGTGCCGAATCGGGTACCGATATTGATGTGGAACGTGCTATGCGAGCTAAGGAACGTGCCGAAAAGCGCATAGCTCAAGCGCAGCAGGCCACTGAAAAGATCAATCGAACCCGCGCTGAAGCGGCGTTGCAAAGATCCCTGGCGCGTCTCAGGACAGCGGAGATGGCGCGCCACTGATCTTTTTCGCTTAGATGCACGATAAAAAGCCGCCTGAAAAGGCGGCTTTTTTTATTTGTTCTCTTTCATCCTTGTAGTGCAAAGGTCGTTTAACCGAGAGAAACAATTCAAGTTGTCTATCGTTACAGTTTCACTGCGGCGGTATGATGATGGTCTACATAGGCGACAATACCTGCGGCCAGCTGCTCGGCGATCTTGTTGAGGTACTGGTCGTCTTGCAGTAGTTTTGCCTCATCTGGATTGGTAATGAAGGAGATCTCTGCCAAAATTGCAGGCATCTCGGCGCCAATCAACACGTAAAAAGGAGCTTGTTTGACCCCAAGGTCACGGGGTTTGTAACTGCGTCCCAGTCCTGAAACCAGATTGGTCTGGACAAAACCAGCCAGCCGGGATGATTCGTCGATTTTTGAATTTTTCATCAGAGACACAAGGATATCCTGCAATTCTCCGATGCTATGCGTTGAGGATGCGTTCTCCCGCGCTGCAATCCGCATGGCGTTGGCGTCGGTGGCCAAATTGAGAAAGTAGGTTTCGATTCCTCCGCTTGCCTGGTCCGCATGAGCGTTGATGTGGATAGAAATGAAGAGATCACTCTTGTGGGTGTTAGCTATAGCTGTTCGCTCTTCGAGGGGAAGGTAGATATCCTTGGTGCGGGTCAGCACAACTTCATAATGGTAGGTGTTATTTAAAATTTTGGTGATTTTTTTTGATATCTTCAAAACGATATCTTTTTCTTTTAAACCAAAGGCCATGGCTCCTGGGTCTTTGCCGCCATGGCCTGGATCGATAACAATTTTCCGGATCCCAAGCCCGAGTTGCTGGGCGAGCGACAATTTTTCACGATGACCACCTTTTAAGGAGCGGTCTGACTCAGTCTGGGGGCTTCGCTTCTTTTGCTCGGTAAGGCTAATTAATGCCCGGTTGCCTTCTTCTTCACCTGGCTGGGTTGTTTTGATGTTTGGTGTGGTTAGGGACGACGATGGGGGGGGGATGGTCTGTGCACTTGCTGGGGTTTGCGCATTCTGTGTTTCCGATATGGCACCATGGACATCGACAATCACCCTGAATGGATCGCTCAGGCTGAAGATCTTGTATTCCGACAGGGATTGGAGATCCAAGACGACCCGGACAGTGTTCTCGCCGGTTTGGCTCGAATGGACCTGCTTCAGGAGGCCATCGCGAACAGTTATCGGAATACGCGATTTGGCAGGCACATAACTCTTGGAAAAGTCAACATAGAGGCGACGTGGCTGGTTATTGCTTTTTTCCATCATCCCCGCCGTGAAAGAAACCGGTGCCGCGGTCTGAATAACGATGCGGCTATAACCTGTAGACGACCAGTATTTCACAGGCGAGATTAAAGTAAGATTTTTTATTGTGGAATCGGGCAGTTCGGCAGATGTAGATAGTTCTGCAGTCGTTGCTGGTGGAGACGTTTCTTTATCCGGTTTTTTTAGTCGCGCCCTCGCCTTTTCGTATTGATCGCCTTGGGGATATATGGTCACAACCTTGCTGTAGAGATCCTGAGCCAGTTGTTCCTTTCCTTTAAGGAGCAACGAGCATTCTGCCGCTTCGTAGAGAGCGTCATCGGCAAGAGTGTGTCCCGGATAGATATCTGCCAGTTCGAGAAAGTTGTTCAATGCATTTTCAAGATCCAGGGGAACCTTGAACTGCGCAAACATTCCGCGATATATTTTGGCGGTCATGTAAAGACTCAATGGTCCCAGAGAACCTTTTCTTTCCGCCAAATAAATTTTTTGAAAATTGTGGACCCCGATGAGCCAATTGGATCGTTCTTTTCCTAGTGCACCCCCATTTTCGAGGAGCAAAGCGTACTCTTTGGCGGCCTTATATTGCTGTTCCGGGCTTTTATTTTCTATCTTGGCGGTTTTTGTAGGCGCTTTAACGGCGGAAATTGCCGGTGGTGCCGCACCAATAACAATAAAAAGAGCGGCAATCAGAAACATCAACTTTCTGCAGCGGGTGGAACTCAAGCATGAAGTTGAAGTTGGCAGTCCGTGCATGGGATGAGTGGTGCGGGTAATATTTTGTAATAATGAGGAAATTTCAAAAGTGAAAACGCATTAGTCTCCTCAATAATGTAAAATTATGCCTACTATACCGTATTTACGCGATAAGGTAAAAGAAATTGTACTTTCGAGGGGGGTGGGGTTTAAATTTTATTAAACGGAGTGTTCTGAAACGGTTATCTAATTTAAAAAATTTAATTTAGGAGCGTGTGCAGAGGGCATCGGGAGTGAGCGGCGAAGACGCACCTTTCACCGTTCAGTATCATTGATATATCCTAAGGCCTGGTAGAGAATATTAAGTGCCTGTTTGGGCGTGAGGTCGTCTGGGTTGACCTTGGCAAGGAGGTCGAGCAACGGGCTCGTCGGCGGGGAAAAGAGGGGCAACTGGCGTGGAGTTGATTTTTTACTATTCCTGCCAGCCCCGATTTTGGGCTGGCCCTGCAGGTTGAATTCACCTAGTTCTATGTTTTTTAGGATTTCATAGGCCCGCGCGATAACGTGCCCGGGGACACCGGCAAGGGAGGCCACCTGAATGCCGTAACTGCGATTAGTTGCTCCTTTGACCAGTTTATGGAGGAAAATGATGGAATCGTTCCATTCTTTCACCGCGATTGAGTAATTTTGAATTTTTCCGTTGATGGCCGCCAGATCAGTCAACTCATGGTAGTGAGTCGCGAAGAGGGTTTTGATGCCAATCTCGTTTTTTTGCGCCAGTTCTTCCGCCACCGCCCAAGCAATGGCTAGTCCGTCATAGGTTGAGGTTCCTCTGCCGATTTCATCAAGGATGACGAGGCTGTTTTCGGTGGCGTTGTTGAGGATATTGGCGGTTTCGTTCATTTCGACCATGAAGGTCGATTGACCTCGCCTTAGGTCATCCATAGCTCCGACCCGGGTGAAAATACGATCGACCAGGCAGATGTCGGCGGACTCCGCCGGGACGAAACTGCCGAGATGGACCATGAGCACAATCAGGGCAGTCTGGCGAAGCACCGTTGATTTTCCGGCCATGTTGGGGCCGGTGATGATCAGCAGTTCGTTGCTTTGCTGATCTAAATGGACATCGTTGGGCACGAACCTACCAGGTTCCATAGTTCGCTCAATGACGGGGTGCCTGCCTTCGGCAATGATGATGGAGCGTTCGGTGTTGATTGTTGGCCGGCAGTAGCGGTAGCGGCTGGCAATTTCGGCAAAGCAGGCGAGGACGTCAATTTGGGATAACAGATTGGCGGTGGCGAGGAGGCGCTGGTTGTGATGGACCAATTGCCCACGAATGTCGAGAAAAAGGGTGTATTCCAACTCCAGGCGCCGTTCCTGCGCTGTAAGGATGGAGTTTTCCAGTTCTTTCAATTCTGGAGTGATAAAACGCTCGGCGTTGACCAAGGTTTGCTTGCGGATGAAATATTCGGGCAAGGTATCGGCTTGGCTGCGGCTGACCTCAAAATAGTAGCCGAACACTTTATTGTAGCCGACCTTGAGCTTACCGAGACCTGAACGTTCACGTTCAGCATTCTCTAGGTCAAGAATGAGCTTCTTGCCATCACGGAGCAGATGGATGAGATGATCGAGTTCAGCGTTATACCCCTCTCGGATAAGGCTGCCTTCTCGCAAGGTGATTGGGGCGTCGTCGCGAATGGCGCTGTCTATGATTTGGTGGATGTCCGCCAGGGTATCGAAATCTGAATCTATCATGCGCAACAAGGGAGATGAACAGCCTCTCAACATTGCCTGCAGGTCTGGCAGTTGTGCCAGGGAGCTTTTGATGGCGCTCATGTCCCGGGCATTGCCGTGGCCCAGCACCAGTCGGCTGCACAACCGCTCTAGGTCATAGACAGAATCGAGCAGCGTCCGCAGACTGGCTCTGGTTCCAGAATTGTTAATCAGTTCCTGGACGCTGTTCAGGCGACCTTGTATCTGCTCCAGATCCTGCAAGGGAAACAAGAGCCAGCGGCGCAGAAGACGGGCGCCCATAGGGGTGGCGGTCAGGTCGAGAACCGACAGGAGTGAGCCTTCCCGCCGCCCGCCGATAAGGGTTTCGCTGAGTTCCAGATTGCGCCGGGAGGCATCGTCGATGATCAGGTACCCGCTGTGGCTGAGGGGGCTGATTTGAGTGATGTGAGACAGATCGGATTGTTGCGTCTCCCGCAGATAGAGCAGTAGAGCGCCGGCGGCGTTGATTGCTGCTGTAAAATTTTCACAGCCGAATCCGGCCAGATTGGTGGTGCGAAAATGTTCGGTGAGGGCAGCGAGCGCGGTTCGGGTTTCGAAATGAAAATCGGGGCGACCGGTGAGGCAGAGTTGTCCCAGTTGCGTGGTGAGCAGTCCGGTCAAATTGGCACAAACTTCCATTTCGGACTGGGCGAGCACGAGTTCAGCCGGGTGCAGGCGGGTAAACTCGTCAACCAGCGGCGTCGGATCCTTGAGAGAAAAAATGACTTCGCTGACCTGGAAACGGCCGGTGGAGATATCAATAAGTGCAAGTCCGGCGATCATTTCTTTTGCTGATTTCCGGTTGATCGAAAGGGCGCAGACGTAACAATCCGACTTTGCGTCGAGGAGCTGATCGTCAGTGGTCACTCCTGGGGAGACAACCCGAACCACCTCTCGTTTGACGATGCCTTTGGTTTCCTTCGGGTCTTCCACCTGCTCGCAGATGGCTACACGGAATCCGGCCTTGATCATCTTGCCCAGATATCCGGTCACAGCATGAAAGGGCACACCGCACATGGGTATCTTGTTGACTTCGTCTTTGGCACTGCGCGAGGTCAAGGTGATCCCCAGAACCTTGGCGGCGGTAATGGCGTCGTCAAAGAACATCTCGTAAAAATCACCCATACGATAAAAAAGGATGCTGTCCGGGTGTTGCTCCTTGATCTCCAGATACTGCTGGAGCATGGGAGTTATTTTAGGCGGCGTGCTCATGGTATAGGCGGCGCGATCAGTTGGAAAAAATCCGGACCCAAGAGATCGAAGGTCTGTTCAATGTGCTGGGGAATTGTTCTGATCTCTGCGCAAACGGTCATGAAATTATGGTCGCCTTCCCAGCGGGGTACGAGGTGAAAGTGGAGATGGTCGGTAATGCCGGCACCGGCAGCTATCCCCAGGTTGAGACCGATATTAACGCCCTCGGGCCGCAAATGGCGGCGCAGGATAGTGCAGCAGGTGGCCAGCATCGTCATAAGCCGGGCATTTTCCTCGCCGTTGAGTTCGGTGAGGTCGGCAAGATGACGCCGTGGGGCCAGTAAAAGATGACCGTTGGCGTAGGGGAAACGGTTGAGCAGGACAACCGTCAACGCATCGCGAAAAAGGAGCAGATGTGATTTATCCTGCGCGGCGGCTCCAGGTGGTTCGAAGAGGCAGCCGCTGATTGGGGGGGCTGTACCGAGGACATGCTCCATCCGCCAGGGAGCCCAAAGTGTGTTCATGGCGTTTGCGCAACGTCGAAAATGCGGGCGGAAAGCTCGTCGCCTGCTTCCAGGATGGCGAAGGTTCCTGGTGTGCCATATCGGCTGGTGGCCTGGAAACTTCCAGGGTTGAGAAAAAGCGTCTTGCCATAATGGCGGCAGACGGGTCGGTGAGTATGACCGTAGATCATGCAGTCTGCCTCGGGAAAGAGGTGCCAGAGGGAATCTTCGATATCCTGCCCCCGTCTGTCGCCATGGGTGAGGCCGATGGTGAATCTGCCAAGGGTGAACAAAAGTTGCTTCGGATAGTGCGTTCGGACCGTGCCGTCGCACATGTTGCCGCAAACCGCATAGACGGTTTTATCGTGAAAGGCCTCGAGTATCTTCAGCGCAGTGAGATCGCCGGCATGGATGATGACGTCGCAGTGGTGGAAACAATCCCGGACCTGCTCGGTGAAATGTTTATCCGGACGGATCAGGTGGGTGTCAGAGAGAACCCCTGCTCGAATCATCGTTCCTCGTTGCCATGGTTATTGTTAAGTGTGAAGCCGCAATCTATAAAAATTGTTTTTCGAAAACAAGAGAAGAGAGGGCGAGGACAGGAAAATTTTGTTGATCGTCCAGGAAGAGGTTGCAAAAAATAGAGGTGTACCGTAACATGCCCGTCTTTAAAGCAACCGATTAATAAAGAGTTAAGGATGAATCTATGTACACAGCTTCTGATTTGCGCAAAGGGTTGAAAATTCAAATTGATGGCGAACCGTTTATTGTCACCGAATTTGATTTCTCAAAACCGGGAAAAGGGCAAGCCCTCTACCGGACCAAGATGCGCAATATGATCACTGGGGTCCAATTTACCCAAACCTATCGATCCAATGATAAATTTGACCGGCCGAATCTTGAAGAACGGAACATGCAGTTCCTCTATGCTCAGGATGACGAGTATCATTTCATGGATACCGCCTCGTTTGAGCAGATTTTTCTCTCCAGCGAGCAGTTGGGCGATAATCTTAGTTTTTTAATTGACAATATGGAAGTGCAGGTTCTGTTTTTCGGAGACAGGCCCATTGATGTCACCTTGCCGACTTTTGTCAATCTTGAGGTGACGGTAGCCGACCCTTGGGCCAAGGGCGACACTTCCGGTTCCGACACCAAACCGGTGACGGTACAGACCGGTTTTCAGCTCCAGGTGCCTCCCTTTGTCGAAAAAGGCGATAAGATTCAAATTGATACCCGAACAGGCACCTATATCACACGGGTAAAAGAATAAACAGGTATGCTCACGCCCCAAGGTCTGCGGCAGCGTTCAAACCTGCTGCAGGCCATTCGTTCGTTTTTTTTCGAACGGGACTATGTGGAAGTTGATACCCCCCTGCGACTACCGGTCCTGATTCCCGAATCCAATCTTGTTCCCTTTTCCAGCGAAGACTGTTTTCTGCACACCTCTCCCGAAATGTGCATGAAACGGCTGCTCGCCAGGGGCTGTACCCGCATTTTTCAGATCTGTCACTGTTTCCGCAAGGAAGAGCACGGACGGTTGCATCAATCCGAATTCACCATGCTTGAATGGTACCACAGGGGGTGGAATTATTTTGCTTTGATGGAGCAGTGCGAGGAGCTGATCTATACCCTCGTGCGTTGTTCTTCCGATTTCCCGGGTATGGGGCAAAGCGAGAAATTGTGCTGGCGGGACAGTTGCGTTGCAATGACACCGCCTTGGGATCGGTTGACCGTGGCCGAGGCTTTTCTGTGCTACGCCAACAGAGACGTTAATTCAGTTTTGGCTGCAGGGGACTTTGATGAGGTCTTGGTGACGGAGATCGAACCACACCTGGGACAGGAACGGCCGGTATTCCTCTACGATTACCCCATTGAACTGGGATCCCTTGCCCGTCGCAGCCAAAAGAATCCCGAAGTGGCGGAACGCTTTGAACTCTATATCGCCGGCGTGGAGATCGCCAACGGCTTTTCCGAATTGGTTGACCCGCAGGAGCAACGGGATCGATTTGTACGGGAAATCGACAGTCTGCAATCACAAGGCAGAGGTGGCGCTCTTCCGGAAAAATTTCTTACAGAGCTGAGCCTGGTTGGCGAAACGGCCGGTATCGCCCTTGGTTTTGACAGGTTGTGTATGCTCCTGCTGGGAAACCCCGATATAGCGGCGGCCACACCCTTTATTTTTGAAGATTTGTAAGGTATCTCTTTGTCTTTTTTTTTACTTCATCTACGATACAGCAGTATTAGAATGAAATTACTTCTCCTGGAACGCTGATCAATTCCCGTTCCGGCAGTAATAATGCTGTCAGGCGGCCACCATAAACGGCTCCGGTGTCGATGCCGATTTTGTCTGTTGTCAGATAGGGCTCGGGAAAAACAGTGTGGCCAAAGACAACCGGCTTGCCAAAATCAGACGTATTCAGGAGAAAGGACTCTCGAGCCCAGAGGCACCATTGAGCTGTCTGTTGGCTTAGATGCCGACCAGGCTGTAGACCGGCATGCACATACAGGGCATGTTGGTCCTCCCAGAAGAGCGGTAGGCTTTTAAGGAAGGCTATATGTTCGGGCGGAACACGCTGCATCCTTTCTTCCCGGCTCGCCGAGGGTGAAAGGTTATAGCTTGCGAGCGTCTGCAGTCCTCCGACCTGGAAAAAGAGGCTGCTGTCTCCTCCGGTGAGGTACTCGAGAAAAAGGGAATCGTGATTTCCCATAAGTGGAACGACACGGGGATGCGTTTTGCATATTGCAAGAATGGTTGCCAAGACCTGTTTGGAGTGCGGCCCCCGGTCGACATAATCGCCCAAAAAAACAAGTGTGTCCGCCCGGTGCAGGACTTTTTCCAGCAACAGGGTGAGCGAAGAGTGGCAACCGTGGATATCCCCGATCACGCAGGTGGTTGAGTTAGTTGGCAAGCATAATGACTGGTAACAGATACTTCTAAAGTTTAGACTAGGGATTATGGACACTAAACAACGTCAACTGATTAGAAAGTATGTCGATCTTATAATCAGCAAGATGGTGGCTTGTTGCCGCCAGTGTGTTGGTCTCAGCCACAACGTGGGATTGTTTATTATCTCATATGTTCCCAAAATGTATCAAAGTACTGCTGTTGTTGAGTTACGAGCAGCAGCAGATCAATCCTGCGCACGAATGGATCCCGAACAAGGGAGAAGCAGACTTCGGGAAGCATTGGCCAACTTTACAGGAATTGGTAACCAGTCGCACCAGCCTTGAAAAGGTTATAACTCAGTTTTCTCTGTATGAGGGGGCTCGCAAGCGGTTGCCGATTGATGATGTCATTGAGACGATGCGCAAGGATATTGACATCAAGCCCTGCGGCGCAAGGGGATATTTTCAGTGTTTCTTTTCAAGGGACACGATCCGGAAAAGGTGATCAAGGTAACCAATGCCCTGGCATCACTTTTTATCGAGGAAAATCTCAAGTACAGAGAAGAAAGAGCCACCGAGACTTCGAAATATACCGAAAGCGAACTGGCCATGTCCAAAAAGGTGCTTGATGAAAAAGAACAGGTGATGCGGGATTATAAACTGAAATATTTCAACGAAATGCCCGAGCAGCGTCAAGGCAATCTTACTCAGCTGCAGGCGCTTATTACACAGAATCAGGGGATCCAGAATTCCATTCAAGATCTTGAGCGAACCAAGGTCTATGGCTCAGGAGCAGGCAGGAATGCAGCAGCGTTTGTCCGCACTGCGTATGGCCACTGAGATGCCGATCGGGGGGGGGCAATGCAACTTCCAGGCAACACGGAAACAGATGCAGAACGATTAGTGCGATTGCGCGGGTATCTTCGATGGACTTCTCATTAAATACACTGAAAATCATCCGGAAGTGGTCCGGACAAAGCAACTGATTGACCAGTTGGAAAAACAGGGCGGCAATGAGCAGGTGACGCCGAGTCAGGGTTGCGAGCGTCGGTTCCAAACAGTGCAAATTATATGCCGACCATGGAAAACCAGCGTCTGCAGATCCAACTTAAAGAAATTGATACCAATATCAAGCAACTCCGCGAGGAGCAAGCTGCAGATTCCAGCCCAGATAGCTAAATATCAGCGTTGGATTGAGGCCGTACCCGTACGGGAGGCGGAATGGAATGCCCTGACCAGGGATTACACTGAGTTGCGACGTCATTACGACCAGTTGGTCGCCCAGAATCTGCAAGCACAGTCCGCCGAGAATTTAGAGCACAGTCAAAAGGGCAGTAAATTTAAGATTGTCGATTCCGCTCGTCTTCCCGAAAAACCGTTTCAGCCCAAATTTTTTGAAAATGTTCCTCGTTGCCCTTGCAACCGGGTTTGCATTGGGTTTCGGTACCTGTTTGTTCTGGATTTTATCGACACGTCTTTCAAGGATGTCGGCGAGTTGGAGGAATACATCGGAGTGCCGGTGATCTGTGCCATACCCCTTCATTGAAAAAGAGGCTGAGACCAGAGAAAGAAAAGTTCATTTCTCGAGTCACGTTGGCCTTGGTTTCAGGTCTATGGGGCTGTTTTGTTGGCAGCCATCGCCATTATGTGGGTTAAGGGCTTGATTATCGTTTGAGACTTACTTCCGTTCTCATTTTTCCGAGAAAAAAAGCATGTACACTAAGTATTACGGGCTTGCCAAGAAACCGTTTGCCCTCACGCCTGATCCCTCCGTGGTTTTTCTGAGTGAAACCCACCAGGAAGGATTGGCTATTCTCAAATACGGGATTCTCAGTAAAAAATGCTTTCTGGTGCTGACCGCCGATGTCGGTTCGGGCAAGACAACCCTTCTTCAGGCCCTGGTGAGTTCTCTTGAGCAGGATGTGCATCTCTGTCTGCTCAATAATCCGATACTCTATCGCGATGAATTTTTCTCCTACATTGCCAAAAAGCTCGGACTGCACTGGGATGGCAACAAGGCGATGTTTCTGATCGAATTCGGTAACCTGCTCAAGGATTGTTACAATAAAGACGAGCGAGTGCTGCTGATTTTCGATGAAGCCCATGTCCTCCCTGTCGATCTGTTGGAAGAAATTCGTTTGCTGTCCAATCTTGAGGAAAAGGGACAGGATGTCCTCTCCATTTTTCTCGTCGGCCAGCCGGAACTCAATGAGCGCATGAGCGATGACCGGCTGTTGCCCTTGCGACAGCGAATCGGCATTCGTTTTCATCTCCATCGGTTTACGCAGGATGAAACCAGGCAATATATTCTTTTTCGTTTACGCCATGCCGGCGCCCGCCACTTCAATCTTTTTTCCGAGGATGCCATTGCCTTGATCCACCGGGTGAGTCAAGGCACACCCAGGTTGATCAATATAATCTGCGATCATGCCCTGCTCACCGGGTTTGCCGAGAGTAAACCAGTGATCAGCGCCGAGTTGATTGAAGAGAGTGTGGACGATCTCCATTTTCCCGGTGAGGAGACCCCTCTTCCGGTGGCTAAGTCGAGAGCAACGAACAGGGGACGCCTGGCAATTCTCGGTGGCATGGTACTTGTTGGCTTGCTTTGCGTCTTTTTTCTGTGGAAGTATTATCGGTAATTTGGGGCGTTCCGTCTTCGGGCAGGATGCTGCCGGTTCTTGGCCGCAGCATCTGCATTTTTTTAAGGGTAGTCGGAGGATAATGTGGGAAAGGTATTCGAGGCCTTAAAGCGGGCTGATGAATCAGTGGATCTGGAGAGAGAAGGGGTGGCGCAGGTCGAGGATGAAAAGCCGATCCTGCGGGAATCAAGCCCGGCTGCCGCAGCCTCCACCTCGGGAAGAGATTGTTGCAGAAAGTGAACAGCGACCAGGGCAATGGGATGATCGGCTGACTCTCGCAACGGCGACGACCGGCCCGGTGGCAGAGAGCATTCGCGCCCTGCGGACGCGCATTCTTTTTCCCCAGTCCGGAGAGATCCCGCGAAGAATCTTGGTGACCAGCGCTTCTCCTGGTGAAGGGAAGAAGCTTTATCTGTGCGAATCTAGCCATTTCCCTTTCTCAGGGAATAGATAGTCACTGTTTGCTGGTTGATTGCGACCTGCGCAAACCAATGCTGCATAACCTTTTTGGTTTGAGTAATAAAGCCGGACTGGCCGACTATCTCCAACATAAAAAGCAGTTGTCGGAACTGCTGGTTCCTACCGGCATTGAAAAACTTTCCCTTCTGCCGGCCGGCCCACGCTCGATCAATCCTGCCGAACTCCTTGGCTCGGCTTCATGACAAGTTTGGTCGATGAGTTGGGGAAACGGTATGATGACCGGATTGTCCTATTGGACAGCCCGCCGCTCCATGCTGCTAGCGAGACATCCGTTTTGGCCCAACATGTCGATGGCGTGGTGTTGGTGGTACGATATGGCACCTCGCGCCGTGAATATGTTAAAGCTTTGGCCGACGCCATCGGTCGGGACAAGATACTGGGGGTGGTGTTCAACGCCTACCGGGCAACCATGCTGGATTACAAGGTGTTCGGCTATTACGAGTACCAGCAGGAATATTACTACAGCGAAAAATAATCCGTTGTCGTTTTGTCCATTGTGGCAGCGCTGTTGCGTCTGATTACCGCGCCCTCTCATTTTCCTTGTAGCTGAAATGGATGATTACTGATATGTTTTTGCGGTTTTTCCGCAAGGATAAAGGGTGAAAATCCCCTTGGCCTCATGTTTTGTTCCAGAATGAAACAACAACTCAGACCATAAATAGGATGGTGCAATGCAAGCAGTAAAAAGACAAATGACAGGGAAAGAAGCACTGCAATTCTTGTTAGCGGGTAACAAGAGATTCCTTTCGGGGAATCTTGAACATCCCAATCATTGTGAAGAATCCCGGAAAGGTTTGGTTTCCCGTCAGGACCCGATCGCGGTGGTTCTTGCCTGCGCCGATTCACGGGTGCCTCCGGTCGATATTTTTGATCAGGGGCTGGGAGATCTTTTTATTTTGCGAGTCGCGGGCAATATTATTAACGATCACATCCTGGGCAGTATTGAATATGCGGTGTCGCATCTGCACACTCCGCTTGTTATGGTGATGGGGCATTCGTCCTGCGGAGCCGTCGGGGCGGTTGCACAAGGCGTTAAATTGGGTGGCCATATCGCCAGTTTAACACCGTCGATTGAGGCGGCCTTGAAAAAAGCAAAGGGCCAGGAAGGGCACTGGACCAACAATGCCGCGAGGGAACTCGCCAAAACCACAGCCAAGAAGATCGAGGAATCGGAACCAATTATCGCCGATCTGGTCAAAGAGGGGAAAGTGTTTGTTGTTGCAACCTACTACGATCTGGACACCGGAGAAGTGATTGTCTTGTGATGCCCCTAAAGTCTTGGGGGCGACCTCCTGCGGGATTGACCGCAAGGCTTTTTTTGCGTGAAAAGGAGAGGTGCCAGCGTTTCATTTTCTGGCATTTTGCGCTGTCCCCCAAAACCAATGTCGTGAGGCGTTGGTTTTCTTTTTCTCAATCGACATCTTCTTGCAACTGCTGATACAGGTTGCTATTCTCGGTTTTCCTGTGCTAGAAAAATGACATTTGTCGTCCTTGTTTTTAAGTCAAACTGGATGTCTTCATTTGATCGATAGCGTAGATGAGCTTTCCCCTCGAAGAAATTTTACCACTTTTGAAGCGTGAGATCAGCGGTTATCAGGTTCCGGTCGTCGATCTGATTGCCGCCCAGACCCGTGATCCGTTTAAGATTTTAGTGGCCACCATCCTCTCGGCGCGGACCAAGGACGAGGTAACCGCAACCGCATCCCGTCAACTCTTTGTCCGGGCAGGGACGGTGGATGAGTTGGCGCTGCTCTCGGTCGAGGAACTGGAGAAACTGATTTATCCGGTCGGTTTTTTTCGCAATAAGGCCAAGTTTCTTCGCGAATTGCCGAAGGTGCTCAAGGAGCGTTTCGGCGGCATTGTTCCACAGGATATCGACTCCCTGCTCACCCTGCCCGGTGTAGGGCGCAAGACTGCTAACCTCGTGGTTGCGGTTGCTTTTAACAAGCCGGCGATATGCGTGGACACCCATGTGCACCGCATCATGAATATATGGGGTTATGTCCAGACCGCGACGCCGTGGCAGACCGAGATGGCCTTGCGGCAAAAATTGCCGGAGCAACACTGGATAGGCATTAACGCCCTCCTGGTCGCCTTTGGCCAGGGAACCTGCACGCCCCTGCGGCCCCATTGCGATTGCTGCGTACTGGCGGTCTGGTGCCCGAAAATTGGCGTGACGCCGCGGCGAGCAAAAGAGAGCGATTCCGTGCCCAATCCGGCTGAGAAGAAATTTGTTTCCTGGAATGTCAATGGACTGCGGGCTGCCCTGAAAAATGGATTTTCCAAGGTGCTGTGCGATTTTGACGCCGAGATTGTCGCCTTGCAGGAGATCAAAATTCAACCGGACCAGTTGCCTGATGCCGTGCGAAGTATTGACGGATACCAGTTATTCTGGAATCCGGCCAAGAAAAAAGGCTACGCCGGGACAGCGGTTTTCACCAAAACAGCGCCGCTTCAAGTATGGTACGGGCTTGACTCTCCCCAGTTTGACGATGAAGGGCGGGTGCTGACCCTTGAGTTTGCCGATTATTATTTCATCAACTGCTATTCTCCCAATGCGCAGCCTGAACTGAAGCGGCTTGCTTTCAAACAGGACTTCAACCAGGCCCTGCTCGCCCACATGGACCGTCTCTCTCAGCATAAATCTGTGGTTCTCTGTGGCGATCTAAATGTGGCCCATAAGGAAATCGACTTGGCCAACCCCAAGGCAAATATGAAAAATCCCGGTTTTTCCGAGCAGGAGCGGGCCTGGATGGATAAAGTCACCGCTGCCGGTTATATCGATACCTTCAGGAAATTTGATCCCTCTCCGGCTCGTTATACCTGGTGGAGTTATCGCTTCAATGCCCGGATTAAAAATATTGGCTGGAGGATCGACTACTTTATCGTCGATCGAGCCAGCGGTGCCCGGGTCGTCGATGCAGCCATTCATGAGGATGTCACCGGGTCCGATCATTGCCCGGTGAGTGTTGTTTTTCGATGAAGGTCAATGTGTTATGACAGCATATCGCATTGTTGTCGCCGATGATCACAGCCTTATCAGGCAGGGGCTAAAGAGCCTCATTCACCTAGACCCCTCGTTGCGCATTATTGCTGAAGCAGGAAACGGCGTTGAATTGTTGGCATGTTTGCGGCACAGTCCGCCGGACATGGTCATTCTTGACATCACCATGCCGCAAATGAATGGCATCGAGGCTGTCGGAGAAATAAAGAAGTTGTTCCCTGAGATGGCCATCTTGATTTTGACCATGCACTCCGGTGGGCATTATTTTTATCAGGCCATGGCGGCCGGGGTCCATGGTTACCTGATCAAGGACGATTCCGACAACGAGTTGCTTGGGGCAATAAGGTCGATCCGCGAAGGGAAATTCTACATTTCCGCACAATTATCACCGGAGGTCACCGGTGAAGTGCTAGTCCGTCTCCGTGATCAGTCCAAGTCCCCGTTTTTAACTCTCAGTGATCGGGAAAAGCAAGTGTTGAAGCTGGTGGTTCAGGGATGTTCGAGCAGGACGATAGGAAAGAGGCTCGGTCTCAGTCCAAGAACCATCGATCATCACCGGGCGAACCTGCTGAAAAAGTATAAAATGAAAAAAACTGTTGATCTCGTCAATCATGTGGCCCGAAACGGCGATTTCCCTCCCGGCGAATGATTTTTCTCCTTTTTTTCGAAAGGAGCCCCTTTTCGGCAACCCCCTCGTTTCATTCAAATATTTTTAGCTCTCAGGTGGAATTACCTAGAAGGTATTAGGTAGTTCGCACAATTGTTTTTTCTTTATTCCTGGGTTTTATTGCAATTTCTTTGATCGGCCATGCCTGAACCAACTGGTGCGGCCTGCGGTTATTATCAAGAGAAGCGAGGAAACCCCATGAATAAGAACGAACTTGTCGAATCCATAGCCATTTCGGCACAGATCAGTAAAAGCGCTGCGGAACGGGGATTAAATGGGCTGCTGTCTTCTTTGTCAGCAGCGATAAAAGATGGTCAACGGGTAACCTTGACAGGATTTGGCAGTTTTGCGGTTGTTGACCGTGCGCCTCGAACCGGCAGGAATCCGAAAACAGGTGAATCAATCCCCATACCTTCGCGTCGGGTGGTCAAATTTCGTCCGGGAAAGGAGCTCTCTGTAAAAATTCAGTGAAAGAAAAGGTGGCCCCAAGTGGGATGGGAAAACGGCGTTACCTGCTGGATTTCTTTGTGCCCGCTTTTTTTCGCCCGACCCACAGCAATATCCCCGCACAGAGCATCAGCAGGCAGAGCAGCTGCCCCATCGAAAAAGTTGACCCAATGAGCCCTATCTGGGGATCGGGTTCGCGGACAAATTCAACCATAAATCTGAAACAGCCGTAGAGTCCGAGAAAAAGCGCCAGCATGGTGCCGTGCGGCCATCGAGAAGGTCGCGCCGTTTGCCACGGTTTGGCCTTCACTGTCCAGAGGATCAGAAAGAGGACAAGTCCTTCAAGCAAGGCTTCGTAGAGTTGCGAAGGGTGCCGGGGAAGAGGACCGCCTTGGGGAAAGATCATTGCCAAGGGAAAATTGGTGATCCGGCCGT
Source organism: uncultured delta proteobacterium (assembly GCA_963733595.1). GTDB lineage: Bacteria > Desulfobacterota > Desulfobulbia > Desulfobulbales > Desulfobulbaceae > Desulfobulbus. The sequence continues at coordinate 352,349 of CAVTDN010000012.1, forward strand.
ACAGTTCGCCGTTGATGAAATTACCGAGTCGACCGAAAAAAAGACCAACCGGCACGGTAACGATGTACAGGTCAGCGGCTTTCCAAAAATCAAGTCGTGTGCGGCGGCAATAGAGAGCACCGGCCAGAAGTGCCCCCAGGCAGCCTCCGTGGAAGGACATGCCTCCTGACCATATGGCAGGTATTTCAATGGGATGGGAGAAGTAATAGGTCGGATTGTACAAGAGCGTATATCCCAGGCGGCCACCGATGACGACCCCAAAAATCAGGGCCAGATTAAGATTATCGACATGGTCGAGCATTCGATCCCAGTGAAATTTTCTTGCCTGATAGACGACCAGCAGGTAGGCGGCGGTAAAGCCGATGACGTACATGAGGCCATACCAGCGGATCTGCAAAGGACCGAGGGAGAGGAGGATCGGATTGATCGTAGGATATTCAAGCATAAGGAACCCGGTGGTTAGAGGATTCCCATGCGCTTCAGGTGGACCTGAAGGACGGACAGTGCCGCAGGGGTCACCCCAGAGATCCGTGATGCTTGTCCCAGGGAGCGGGGCTGCACCTTGGTTAGTTTCTCAACCACCTCATTGGAGAGGCCCGGCAAGCCCTTGTAGGCCATGTCGGGTGGCAGTTCAATGCGTTCAAGTTTTTTGAAACGGCCGATCTGTTCTTCCTGCCGCTTGATATAACCCTCGTATTTGAGCTGCAGTTCAATTTCGTCGTGGAAGGTGAGCGCCTCGGCGGGAATTGTCAGCGGCAGCTCGATTTCCCGGACCAGATCGTAGAGGTGGTGCAGCCGGATCTCCGGTCGGCGAAGCATTTCCGCCAGGGTCATAGCCTGGGTGATGGCCGTGGAATTATGCCGCGCAAGAAAGGTGTTGATCGCAGCAAGAGGTTTGATGCGGGTCTCCCGGAGGTGTTGGACCGTCGCCTCGATACGCTGCTGCTTGAGTTGAAAAGCCTTCCAGGTTGGCTCATCCACCAATCCGATCCGGTAACCAATTTCCCTGAGCCGCATATCCGCATTATCTTCCCGTAGCAGCAGCCGATATTCCGCCCTTGAAGTGAAGAGCCGGTAAGGCTCTTTGGTGCCAAGCGTGACCAGGTCGTCAATAAGCACTCCCAGGTAGGCCTGGGAGCGGTCCAGGATCACCGGTTGTTCACCTCGTACATACTGGACACTGTTGATCGCCGCCATCAGGCCCTGGCCAGCGGCCTCCTCGTACCCGGAGGTGCCGTTGATCTGGCCGGCCAGAAAAAGGCCACCGATCTTTTTGGTCTCAAGCGAAGGCTTCAGTTCCCTCGGGTCGACATAGTCGTACTCAATGGCGTATCCTGGGCGAATGATCCGTGCTTGTTCCAACCCGGGGATGGACTGGACCATGGCGACCTGGGTGGCCAGCGGCAGGCTGGTGGGGATGCCGTTGGGGTACACTTCAATGGTTTCAAGGCCTTCGGGTTCGAGAAAAATCTGGTGACGGATTTTTTCGGGAAACCGCATGACTTTGTCTTCGATGGACGGGCAGTACCGTGCGCCCACGCCCTCGATGATGCCGGCATACATGGGTGACTGATCGATGGAACCGCGGATGATCTCGTGGGTGCGTTCGTTGGTGTACGTGATGTAGCAAGGACGTTGAGCCAGTGGTGGCCTGTCACCGGAGGAAAAAGAAAAAAGAGCGGGTATCTCGTCGGTGTGCTGGGCCTCCAGCCGGGAGTAGTCGATGGTGTTGCCGTCAAGGCGGGGCGTTGTCCCGGTTTTCATGCGGCCGACAGCGAAACCAACGGCGGCAAACCATTGGGCCAGTTTGGTTGAAGGTGCATCCCCCATGCGGCCGGCAGGAAAATTTTTCAGGCCGATATGGATCAGACCGTTGAGGAAGGTGCCGGTGGCCACCACGACCGCCTTGACCCGGATATGCTCGTCCAGCGAGGTGCGCAAGCCGGTTACCTTGCCGTTTTCAACCAGGATTTCGTCAACCACCGCCTGGCGAATGGCCAGGTTGGGCTGGTTCTCCAGAAGATGCTTCATGCGGAGCCGGTAGAGTAACCGGTCCGCTTGAGCCCGGGAGGAGCGAACCGCCGGCCCTTTGCTGGTGTTGAGCCTGCGGAATTGAATGCCGGTGGCGTCGATATTTTTTGCCATTTCGCCGCCGAGGGCATCGATTTCTTTGACCAGATGGCCCTTGGCCAAGCCGCCGATAGCCGGATTGCAGGACATGGCGCCAATGGTGTCGGCATTGATGATGCAAACAAGGGTGCGGCATCCCATGCGAGCCGCAGCCAGTGCTGCCTCGCATCCGGCGTGGCCCGCCCCTATTACGGCGATATCAAAGTCAGTCATGGTTGTCCGTGGGTGCGCTCAGCGCAACAGCAGAGGATTGGCAAGTCGAGATTTCCGGACGCAAGGCCTGTAAATCAGCTCCGGAAAAGAGCGGTATTATAAGGGATCGGGCTATATTTGCAACCCTCCAGGAGAGGGGGTGTTCTGATAAGCTGATGTCCGGTGCCGATTCGTCACTCTCTAGCGCCGGGAACATCCAGGATGCCAACTGATGAAGGCCCAGGTCGGTACATGGCGACTGTGAAGTGAAACCGAGCCATCTTCGTCCTGGTCACTGATAGATCGTATGTAGCGCCGCAACTTGTCGGTCTCGTTTACTGTCAGGTCCCGGAAACATCCACAAGTACCGCGAGACTGCTTCCTCGTGGGAGCGATAGCGCGCAGTCTCTTCCAGGCAGATGAACGCGACGGTCGCCAGGTAGCCCATCTGGTACAGCAGGTTGACCGTAAAGATGTAATCCGGGCCGGTATGCAAGGGCCTGCCGATGGCGGCAAAGGCGTCGGGGTCATAGGGGCCATGGCCTACTCGGTCGGTAACCGCCACTTTTTGCACTGCAAATTCCGTGAGACGGCGGAGGGCAGCCCCAAGGTCGGGTACAGCCAGGGAACGCGAGGCGATGACTACGTCATGCGGGGCGATGCCGTGTTGTTGCCAATTATCTGTCCAGGAAATATGGCAGGTTCTGATGTTGGCTAGTTGCTGCTCTTTGGCTTGGCGGGCAAGGATGTTTAACATATTGGCCGAAAAATCGATACAGGTGACCTTTTGTACCCGGGCGGCCAGTGGCAGGGCTAAGGTCCCAGGGCCACTGCCGACATCAAGGACCGACCAGCCGGGTTCTGGCTTAAGCAAGGCGAGAAATTTTTCGGTATATGGCGATTGTTCGGTTCTTTGGGCGAAGGTGGCTGCCCGGCCGTCCCAATCGGTTGCACCTTTGGATTGCCACGACTTTTCTGCTTGCGACTGCTGCCAGAGAAGGCCCCAGTCGATGTCCTGGTATCGCCGTAGTTGCATGCGTGACCTTCATCGGGGTGAAATAATTTGACAGATAAGGCTTACTATGATTAAAATAGACCTCTTTTGAAGCGTGCACAGGCGGCCTCTCGCCGCCGCTGCTCTTTCAGCAAGCCTCTTGCCTGCATTTTTATTGCCGGCGCGCAGGCCTGGGGCGAGAAAAACAGAATTGTCGAGCCATAGGGAAAACCGTCACCTTATGATCTCTATTAAACAGATTGTCTGCAATAAAGGAATTGGATTATGAGTAAAAGAACCTATCAGCCCAGCAATATCAAACGCGCTCGCACCCATGGTTTTCTTGTGCGCATGAAAACCCGCACCGGTCAGGCGGTAATCAAAAGAAGAAGAGCGAAAGGCCGTAAGCAGTTGGCTGCCTGAGCCTTTTGGATCGTCTCACACTTCCTAAAAACCATCTATTGCGAACGACCGGGGATTTTCAGCGCGTTTACCAGGCCGGTCGGCGGTTCCGAGGTGACGGATTTGCCGTGATCTTCCTGCCAAACTCACTTGAGTACAGCCGTTTGGGAATCAGTGTGCAGAAAAAAGCCGGAAATGCGGTGCGGCGGAACAGAATCAAGCGGCTGATACGGGAGGTCTTCCGTCTGCACAGGGAACTGTTTCCACCGGTTGCCGATATCGTGATCACTGTTCGCCCAGGATTCGCAATAAACAGTCTGCTTGACATGCAGACTAATGTGGCTCGAATCATCGGGGTTAAACAGGTGGAAGAGAATGCCCTTGCGTAAGCACCACGAGAACTCCTCTAACGAAAGAGCTCCTCGTTTTTCTGCATGGTTCAAGCTGCCGGGAATATGCTTGATAGCGGTATTCAGAGGGTATCAATACCTTGTTTCCCCCCTTTTTCCTCCTGCTTGCCGTTTTGTTCCTACCTGTTCCCAATATGCGATTGAAGCCGTCACCAAACACGGTGCCATCCGGGGTGCTTTTCTGGCGATGTGGCGGATAGTACGGTGCCATCCCTTTTCCCGGGGCGGCTACGATCCGGTAAAATGAACCACCCTCGCAGACAAACATTTGTTTTCCGTCAACACCTCTGGGCGATCAGGGGTTTCTAAAGGTACTACCATGGATCTGTACAGAGCCTTTTTGGCCATTGTTCTCTCGTTTCTTATTCTGGTCGGCTATCAGTATTTTTTTGTCACGCCCGTCCCTCCGCAACCAACAGCCGCCTCCCCGTCGCAACAACAGGCAAGCGAGCCCGCCAAGCAGCAGGCTCCGGCTTCGAATGCTGTCGTAGCCGCTACCAGCGCCCAGCCTCCGATAGCCCTGAATCCAACCGCCAAAGACATCACTGTTGATACCCCGCTCTATACCGCGGTGATCAATGAGCAAGGAGGGGGCTTCAAGAGTTTTGTCCTGAAGCAGTACCGCAATCAAATGGAGAAGAATTCCGGGCCGATGCAGTTGATTCTCAGCAAAGGACCCGGCAATCTGCCCGTACTGTTCTCGGTCGACAACGGTACAGGCACATCTCTGCCCCTGTTCAAGGGGGATAAGAACGGTATCACCCTGGCCCAAGAGGCGGAATCAGCCCAGCTGATCATGACCGCCTCATTGGCCGATGGTTTGACGATTGTGCGCACTTTAACCTTTCGCGGCGACAGTTATCTGATCAATGTCGAATATAAAGTGCGGAATGCCACCGATAAACCGGTGCCGATCTCTCCCGCCTTGTCCCTGGACAACGAACCCTTTGCCCATGCAAGTGAAAGCAGCCAATTCTTGTTCTCCGGCCCGGCCGCCTATATTAACGGCGCACTGGTGGAAACCAAGCCCAAGACGCTGACCGAGAAGCCGGTGATCCTCCAGGGTAAAGTGAGCTGGACTGGATTTGTTGATAATTATTTTATGACCTCTGTCATTCCGGCCACAGCCAATCCGGTGACAGTGACCCTGCAAGGATCGGAAAAGCAGGTGCGGACGCTCATTTCCGAGGGCATCCAGACGGTGGGCGCCCATGAGGTCAAGACGTATGCCTATACCCTGTATTTTGGTCCGAAAAAGTTGCAGATCCTAGAGGCGGCTGGCAACGAGCTGGCCAAGTCAGTTGATTTCGGCTGGTTTGACGTTTTAGCCAAACCTATGCTGTGGCTGCTCAATTTCTTTCATCAGTACAGCGGTAACTACGGTGTCGCCATCATCCTGCTGACGGTGCTGATCAAACTGGTTTTCTGGCCCATCACCCAAAAGGGTATGAAGTCCATGAAAAACATGCAGAAGCTGCAGCCCAAAATTGCAAAATTGAAGGAGCGGTGCAAGGATGATCCGGCCAAGATGAACCAGGAGATGATGGCCCTGTATAAAACCTACAAGGTCAACCCGGTGGGCGGTTGTCTGCCGATGCTGATTCAGATTCCGTTCTTTTTTGCTCTCTACCAGGTGCTTTTGGCGGCCATTGAATTGCGGCACGCCCCCTTCATGCTGTGGATCAACGATCTGTCCGCCCCTGACAGACTGTGGATCGGTTTCGATATTCCCTATCTGCATGGCATTCCGGTCTTGACCCTGCTGATGGGCGCATCGATGTTTTTCCAACAGAAGATGTCCCCGACCACGGCCGATCCAGCCCAGGCACGGATCATGCAGTTTTTGCCGATCGTTTTCACCGTCATGTTTATCAATTTTGCTTCGGGCTTGGTACTGTACTGGTTGATCAACAACCTGCTTTCCATCTTGCAACAGTATCTCATCAATCGGCAGAACAAGGCCTGAACCTCGGGCAGAGAAGGTTAATCATGGCGAAAGGAAAAGATTTTTACGGCAAAGATATAGCCGAAGTCATAGAACAGGCATGCAAAAACCTCGGGGCTTCCCGTGAAGACCTGGATATCGAAGTTCTGGAAACCGGCTCGGCGGGTATTTTCGGCCTGTGTAAGAAAAAAGCCCATATCCGGGTACAACGCAAGGCTGTTTCGCGGTCCGAGGAGATCGAAGCGGTTGCTCCGCCTGTGGCTTCGACCGAGAAAGTGGCCCCGGTCGAGCCAGTTGCCCCGGTGCCTGCGGAATCGGAAACCGCCTCAATAGAGGCAATCTCTCAGCAGGAGATACCTTCCGTATCAGCGGAGGAGGATAATCTGAACAAGGGAGAAACCGACGCGGATGAGCAGGAGGCCGAAACAGAAGCGTTCGAAGAGGTTGTTCCCGTCGAGCCGCCTTCGGCGGAGAGCCTCACCGCCATCCAGGCCGACCTCCACCGGTTGTTAGCCTTGATGGGCCTCCCCTCTGAGGTGCAGGTGGTATTTGAGGAATACACTGTCCAGTGCAATATTACCGGCCCACATGAAGCCCATATCGTCGGTCCCGAGGGGCGGACACTGGACAGCCTGCAGTACCTGCTGCGCAAGATGGTTGCCCGGCATCTTCCCGATCGAATCATGCTGGCCCTTAATGCCGGTGACTTCCGTGAGCGCAGAACGGAGGAATTGAAGGTGCGAGCCGTGGAACTGGCGGCTCTGGTCAAGGCGGACGGCAAGACCCAGGCCATTGCTGCGCTCAATCCTTCCGAGCGAAGGGTGGTGCACATGGTGCTGCAGGAAGACAAAGGGGTTCGTAGCCGTTCGGTTGGCGAAGGATTGTTCAAGAAGGTTTTGATTTATAAGCCAGGCAAGGGCCGCCGTCCGGTATCGAAAAAGCGGAGAGGAGGGCAAGGTGGCCGTCCATCCGACGACTGATACCATCGCCGCCATCGCCACGGCGCCCGGCACGGGAGGGATCGGCATAGTCCGGATTTCTGGTCCGGAGGCCCTCCCGCTGCTCCACAAACTCTTTGTTCCCCTCAAACCCCGCACTCATTTTACCAGCCACACGCTCTACTACGGCACGGTCGTCAACCGGGAAGGGCAAATTCTCGATGAGGCATTAGCCGTGTACATGCGGGCACCTAACACCTATACCCGCGAAGATGTTGTCGAGTTGCATTGTCACGGATCCTATCTTGTGCTCCAGGCCATCCTGCGCATTATTTTTGAATACGGTGGCCGACCCGCCGAACACGGCGAGTTCACCAAAAGGGCTTTTCTTGCTGGTCGGATCGATTTGACCAAGGCCGAGGCGGTTCTTGATCTCTTGCAAGCGCAGACCGAAGCAGGTGCCCACCTTGCAGTCAATCAGCTCAGGGGACAACTGTTTGACAGGCTGGAGGCGATCCGTCAACATCTGATTTCCATCCTTGCCTTACTGGAGGTGGCCATTGATTTTCCCGATGATGATGTCGAAATATTCAACGCCGTCCAGGTTACCGAGCATCTGCATACTGCGGTCATCAGCCCCTTAAAACAGTTGATTGCCTTGGCCGATCAGGGCAAGATTATCCGGGAAGGCGTCAAGGTGGTCATTGCAGGTCGGCCGAATGTCGGTAAATCAAGTCTGCTGAATGCCTTGTTGCAGGAAGAGCGGGCCCTCGTGACGCCGCTCCCTGGCACAACCCGGGACACCATTGAGGAACGGATTGCCATTCGCGGCATACCGGTGCAGTTGATTGATACTGCAGGGATCCGGATGCATGAGGATCCGGTCGAGGCGTTGGGAATTGAGCGGGCCCGACAGAAACTCGGGGAGGCCGACCTGGTGCTGTTCCTGGTGGATGCCCTTGCCGGAATGGGTGAGAGTGACCGAGAATTTTACCACAATCTCCGGGATAAAAACCATCTGGTGGTGGTCAATAAACGCGACCTTGTGACCAGCGGGCAACTGGCCACCTTGGCTGCAATGTTTGCCGGCGTCGGGGTTGTGATGATCTCGGCCAAGCATCATCAGGGAATAGAGGACCTGCAGGAGGCCATTTATCGGGCGGTCGTTGCCGATAAAGGGGAAATTGCCGAGCAGATGACCTGTGCACCCAATACTCGGCACCGTGCCGTTCTTACGCAGACGATAGAGGCATGCCGGAAATTCGAGCAGGCCATGGCAGAGGGTGCGGCAGTCGACCTGCTGGCGGTCGAGGTACAGTCAATCCTTGACTATCTAGGCGATATCACAGGGCTGACCACTCCGGACGAGGTCCTGGATACGGTGTTCAACCAATTCTGTATCGGTAAGTAATGTGAGGAGCAATCACAACACCCCGATTTCCCGCAGTTGATGCGAGGAGATCGGGGATATCTGATCGTCGAAAGAGGGACTGCTTTACGGGGATCGTTCAGTTGCCGAAACTGTCGGCAAAAAGTTGATTGATGGCGGCAAGACCGTCGTCGCTGAGGTAACGGGTTCCCGAGCCGACAAAGGTGTTGTAGCAAATTCTGGGGCTGTCTTCTTTCCAGGCCCCATCCTTCCAACTAAACCATTGGCTGCGGGTCTGGTCGTAGACGTGTAGCGGACGGTTGAAAAGTTTAGCCAACTCCACCGCCCAACCGGTGCCACCCTTGACCGAGTTGTCCTCTAAAATGGTGCCGATGACAAAAACCTGGTGCCCTTTATTGACCATGTGAAAGATCGTCTGTAGAACCCGGCGGATTTTTTCGGTTTCATAGTAAGTCCGATTCATCATCCGCGAGGCGAGTTCCATACTGATGTCACCACGCTGTAAGTCATCTTCGTTCAGGGACACTGTGTTGCGATCCCGGTTGAGACGATGACCGTCAAAGGTGAAAACCACCTCCTGGACAGCGTATTTTTCGGCGTTCTCGCCAAAAACGGATTCCGCCCCTTTGAGGCCGCCGTGATACAATGTGCAATCTTGTGCATTCATAATCAATTCACCTTGTTAGTTCGTTGTACGATTGTCAGGCCGGTGGTCTCCAGCCGAGGGTAGCGTTGGTGGTAACTCACTGCGTGGACTGCTATTTTGCAGCCTTGAAGAATACCCGGCGGGGAGCCGGGTACCCCTCTATAGTAAGCGCCGGATTTTCCTTGTCAATAAAATCTTCGTAGGATTCAAAGTCCATCCAGGCGGTTCGCCGTTGCTCGTCACTGCTCATGGCATGGTCGCAGAACAGGCGGACGTCGCGGAATCCTGTGCGCGTCATCCAGTTGTGCAGGCAGGCGGCTGTGGGGACGAACCAGGTGCCCGGAACCTTGGCGTAGGTCGATTGCGGAAAGAGAGCCACCGGCTCGTTTCCAGGTATGGCCTGTGATTCGACAATGAGCCAGCCGCCAGGTTTCAGCGCGGAATAGAGATCACGCAGTGCCTCCAGGGGTGAGGGACGGTGGTACAGGATGCCCAGGCAAAAGATCACGTCAAAGCTTTCGGGGAAGAGGCTGAGATTTTCGATTCCGAGCAGTTCAACCTGGAGCTGCCGCTGACGGGCAAAGGTGTTGAGGGTGTTGAAGGCATAGTAATGCTGAACGTAGGGTTCAAATCCGAGAACAAAAGAAGGCTGATGATGGGCCATGCGGAACATGTAATACCCGTTGTTACAGCCGATATCGGCAACGATTTTGCCTGAGAGGTCGGGTAGTTCGGGGGCGATGCGGTTCCATTTCCGTTCGCTGCGCCATTCGGCATCAATGTCGACGCCAAAAATACAAAAGGGTCCTTTGCGCCAGGGCATGAGCCCGCGGAGGACCTCGCGGACGAATTGTTGGTCTCCGGGGCTCACATCGGCGGCTGTGCCGACCCGGACCACATCGCTGGAAAAATCGCAGGTTGAGGCTTGCAGGTGCTGTACCGCCTGCAAGAGGCTTCTGTAACGGAGAAATCCTTTTTTTTCCTGGTTGATCCAAGCGGATTTTTCCGCGAGGAGGCATTTGAGCCGGTCGGCGTCGGCCTGGGGAAAAAAGTCGATCAGGTCCATAAGATTACCGTTTCAGGGCCACGATGGCAGTGAAATTGAACCACTTAAAGAAGGTCTCGATCTCTTCAAAACCGGCGTGTCGCAGCAAAGCGATATTTTCTTCCAGAGAAAAGGGGATCAGGACGTTCTCCAGGGCCTCGCGTTTAGCGGCGATTTCAAGTTCCGAATAGCCTTGTTGCCTTTTAAAGGAGTGATAAATATCGATGAAATCGCGATTGAGCCGGCCGGAATGGGAGATGGTTTTTTCACTGAGAAAGAAGATGCCGCCTTCGGGCAGTGCCTCGTAGATGCGTCGGACAAAAGACTGCCGGGTCAACGGGCGGAGAAACTGCAGAGTATAATTGCAGATAATGCCCGCCGCCTGGGGCAGGGGGCACGCCGTGATATCGTTTTCCTGGAATTGAAGCACTTCGCTTTTATTGAACATAGCGCTTTTTCGGCGGGCTTTGTCCAGCATGGCCGGAGCGTTGTCGATACCGATGTAGTGAAAACCCCTGTCGGGCAGGCGCCTGGCCAATTCCAGCAGGGTCGTGCCTGTCGAACAGCCCAAGTCATAGAGGGTCGAGCCGGACTCAAGGCGGCTGGCAAGGAGTTGCGCCATGCCATCGATGACCGTCCGGTAATAGGGAATGGATCGGCTAAGCATGTCATCAAAGACTTCTGCAACCCGATCGTTAAAGGCGAAATCTTCCTCGACCGCTCCGGTGGTGTAGAGGGTATCCTCGGTCCTTGTCACAGCATTGTTTCTCGCGGGTGTTTGTTGATTGAACGTGGAGAGAGGGGCTCCGCCTTTCGGTGTGCCAGTCTCCATGTTCTGCAACGATAGGTAATCTTAGGTGTATCCTTGAGGGTTGGCCGATTGCCAGCGCCAGGTGTCTGCACACATCGCCTCTATGCCGAAACGGGCCTGCCACTCCAGTTCACGCAAGGCCAGATCGGGATCGGCGTAACACTGGGCAATGTCGCCGGCGCGCCGGTCGGTGACGCGGTAGGGGATATGCTTGCCGCTGGCTCGGGCAAAGGCCGCGACCATCTCCAGAACCGAATAGCCCCGCCCCGTGCCCAGATTATAGACGGCTACTCCCGGATTTTCCTGCAGCTTTTCCAGTGCCCGCAGGTGGCCGAGTGCCAGGTCGACCACGTGGATGTAGTCGCGGACCCCGGTGCCGTCGGGAGTGGGGTAATCATTGCCGAAGACCGACAGCTCGCGCAGTTTGCCGATCGCCACCTGAGCAATATAGGGCACGAGATTGTTGGGAATGCCGTTGGGATCCTCGCCGATCCGGCCGCTGATATGGGCGCCGACCGGATTGAAATAGCGGAGAAGAACAATGTTCCATCGCGGGTTGGCGACATGAAGATCGCGCAGGATCTCTTCGGTCATCAACTTCGTGCGGCCATAAGGATTGGTGCAGGACAGTGGGAAATCTTCTCGGATGGGTACAGAGGCCGGGTCACCATAGACAGTGGCTGATGAGGAGAAAACAATGTTGGTTACACTATGCTCCTGCATAACCTTGCAGAGGTTGAGGGTTGAGCCGAGATTGTTTTGATAATAGAGCAACGGCTTTTCCACCGATTCGCCCACTGCCTTGAGGCCCGCAAAATGGATAACCGCCGCGGCATCCTGAGTCAGCGCGAAAACGTTGCGCAGTTTGTCTGCGTCCAGGAGGTCGACCTCGAAAAATGCGATGGATTTGCCGGTCAGTTCTTCCACCCGTCTGATCGATTCTCGGCTTGAGTTACAGAGATTGTCGATCACGGTGACCTGGTAGCCAGCCTGTAAAAGTTCCAGGCAGGTGTGGCTGCCGATATAACCGGCTCCGCCGGTGACGATCACATGCATGTTGCCCTCCTCGTTCAGGACTGCGCTTCGTGTTGCGGTTGCGGAAACCTCATCGACTTACCCGATAATTTCTGCTATCTTTTACCTGTCTTGAAGGTGTTTGTCTTGCAAAAAGGGATGCGTGTTGACTCCGATTGGCCCTTGTCAGTTGCCGATTGAAAATGCCGAGAACGCATTCCCTTCGTTGTATCGGAGCCCCGTTTGCAAGCTCACACGCAATCTGAAAAATTAACCTAAGAGGAATTCTATGCCTTACGTCAGTATTCGTGTAGCTGGAAAGCTCACCAAAGAACAGAAACAGAAGATCGCCCGAGGTGTCACCGATGTGATTGCCGAGGTCGCCGGAAAACCGAAAGAAGCCGTCCTTCTGTTTATTGATGAGGAGAGTCGGGACAATATCGCCAAAGGCGGGGTGTTGATCGAGGACATGTAGAACCATGGAGAGGAGAAAGGTCGACCGGCTCGAGGAACTGCGGGAACGGATCCGTTTTCACGCGCATCGCTACTATGTATTGGACGATCCGGTTATTTCCGACGGCGAATATGATGCCCTGTTCCGGGAACTGCTAACCATTGAGACAGCACATCCTGAGTTGATAACCGAGGACTCTCCAAGTCGTCGAGTCGGTGGACCACCTTTGGAAACCTTTTCCCAGGCTGAGCATGCTTCGCCCATGCTCAGTCTGGATAACATTTTCAGTGACGACGAGTTTGTCGCCTTTGAAGAAAAGCTGCGGCGATATCTCAAGACGGATATGCCTTTGCGTTTCATCACCGAGCCGAAGCTTGATGGCCTGGCCGTGGAATTAGTATACCGGCAGGGTGCTTTTGTTCTGGGCTCGACCCGGGGGGATGGTCTGGTCGGTGAGAATGTCACGGCACAGTTGCGGACCGTTCAGTCAATTCCGTTGCGCCTCCAATCAAGCAACGGGGCGGCTGTTCCTGAAGAACTGATCGTCCGGGGCGAGGTGTTTTTATCAAAAAAAGGGTTTCTCTGTCTCAACCGGCAACGCGAGAAAGATGGTGAGGCGCCTTTTGCCAATCCGCGCAATGCCGCTGCCGGCTCACTCCGCCAACTCGATCCGCGGATCACGGCCCAACGGCCGCTTGCTTTTTTCGTCTACGGAATAGGCAACCCCTTGGGGCTGGCGGTGACGAGCCAGGCGGCCGTCCTGGCGGACCTTTCCCGTTTCGGATTTCCGGTCAATGGATTGGTGAAGATCTGTGGCGATTTAAAGGAGGTCGGAGAGCAGTTCCAACGGATATTGGCTGTCCGGCATGACCTTGATTACGAGATCGACGGCATGGTTGTCAAGGTGGACGATTTGTCTTTGCAGCAGAGGCTGGGATCTACTGCCCGAGCACCCCGTTGGGCAGTTGCCTGGAAATTCCCCACTATTCAGGCGACAACGGTGGTGGAGGCTGTTGAGTTTCAGGTGGGGCGAACCGGGGCCGTGACACCTGTCGCCCATTTGCGGCCGGTCGAAGTCAATGGTGTGGTGGTCAAACGGGCAACACTCCACAACAGGGACGAGATTGAGCGAAAGGGATTGCGCCTGTACGACACAGTGCTCATCCAACGGGCTGGCGACGTTATTCCTGAGATTGTCAAGGTCATGCTGGAAATGCGAGATGGCCGGGAACAACCGATTGTTTTCCCCCTCGAATGCCCGGAATGCAGTGAGCCCTTGATTCACCCTTCTGGGGAAGCGGTGATCCGCTGCGTCAATCCTTATTGCCCGGCCCAACACCTGCAGAAGCTGATTTATTTTGCCGGCAAGAGCGGTTTGGATCTGGAGGGACTGGGAAAGAAAAACGTCGAGCAATTGATTCGCGACGGACTTGTTCGTACCATCCCTGATTTTTTCCGGCTCAAAGCGGAGAAGCTTGCAGGCCTTGACGGTTGGGGCGAAAAATCGGCCCACAATGTTCTGGCGGCAATTGAAAGCAGGAAAACGATGGGGCTGGCCCAGTTCGTCGGTGCCCTCGGCATCCGCCATGTAGGCGAGATAACCGCTGGCCTGCTGGCGCAACATTTTACCGATGTTGCGCAATTGATGGCGGCAGGAAAAGACAAATTTATCCAAATAGAGGGTATCGGTGAGCAGACAGCGGATTCATTGGTCGAGTATTTCCAAGAACCAGCCAACCGGCAAATGGTCGATGAGCTTCTTCAATCAGGGCTTGTTGTTCAGTCGCAAGAAAAAAAGCGTACGCCCCTGATCGGCCGGGTTTTTCTCTTTACCGGAACTCTGCAAACCCTCTCCAGAGAAGAAGCCAAACAATTGGTCAGGGCCAATGGTGGTCAGGTGGCTACGAGCATCAGTCAGCGGGTAACGGACGTGGTGGTCGGTGAAAATGCGGGAAGTAAAAGCAAGAAGGCCGAGGAAATGGGGGTTGCTATCCTTACGGAGCAACTTTTTCTTTCCTTGATCGCTGAGGGTGCGTTCCAATGAGTCGAAAACGGGTGCGGGCAACAGTGCATGGCAGAGTACAGCGAGTGGCCTTTCGTGAATTTACGCGCCGGGAAGCCGAGCGGCTAGGAGTATCCGGCTGGGTGGAAAATCAGCTCGACGGCACGGTTGCAGTGTTGTCTGAAGGAGAGGACACTCAAGTCGATACGCTGGTGGCCTGGCTGTCCATAGGCTCACCCTATGCCCACGTCACCCGTGTCGAATGGCATGAAGAAGAGCCACAGGGGGAATGCGGCCCCTTTTCTATCCGTTTTTCCTCCTGAAAAACCCGGTTGTGTCGGGGTGGAGGGATTGGCAATTTACTCTCAATGCAAATCTATCTATTGTGATTTATGAAGAAAGTCCACATTCCTACTGGTGAGCCGGCCGGGCGCATCTCCTGCCAGCAGTGCGGCAACGCCAAACATTTTGTCGAAACTGCTGAAAATGTCCTGGTGACCACCCATTACCAGCAAAACAGCGACGGGGCCTTTACACCGGAGGAAAACACAACGGAAATTTTCGGTGAAGTGAAATTTATTTGCGGGAAGTGCGGGGCAGACCTGACACACTTTCACGCTCATTTTCTTGAGATGTCGTTTTAGCGTCATAGTTGCCGATTGCAAACGACATGCATACACCTCCAACCCCCTGCGCGGCGGGCTGAAATAAAAAAAGGCTGCCAGTATGGCAGCCTTTTTTTATGCACGAATAAAAATTGCTCGATCAGACGCAACCGGTCGGTTTCGGCAAGCCGGCCATTTTGCAGGCGCCTTTGCCAGGTCCGGACGGGAACAGCTCGTAAATGCGTTTCAGCGGGAACCCAGTGGTTTTGGAAAGGATACGAACCATGGGAGCAATACCATTCTTCTTATAGTACTCCTGCAGCGCATCGATAACTTTCTGATGCTCATCGGTGATGTCTACGATACCTTCAACAGATTTTACGTAGTCAACCCAGTTCTCGTCCCACTCTTCAGCGCCTTTCAACAGGAAGCCGTCTTCGTCTACCTCGTAAGATTTTCCCTTGTGCTCAATAGTTGCCATGTGTTCCTCCTTTGGCCAAAGTGTTTACTATGGTGAGTAATGAAAGCCTATTCTAAAAAATCACCAGTTTAATACTATAGGGGGTGGTCTTTGTCAAGCAAACACCCTGATTTTTTTGAATGAGGCCTCAGACATTGCTTTGCCGCCGACGGTCTGCATTTTTCTCTGGTAACTTGCTGACAAATTGAACATAATGCGCCCTCCGAAAAAATAGGACACCATCGAACCGCCCAGGGAGTTTTGCGTATCATGTTGAATATTCTCAGAAAAAATGCTCAGTCGGTTGTCGTTCAAGCCATTGTCGTTATTATCGCCATAGTCTTCATTTTTTGGGGTGTTGGTTCCAACCTGATGGACAATCGCAATGCTCTGGCGGTCGTCAACGGCACGGAAATACCCTACCGTGACTTTCAACAAAACTATGAGCGGGCGATTGAGAGTTACAAGCAGCAGTTCGGGGGGCAGATACCCCAGGGTTTGCTCGAGAGCATCGGTCTGAAAGAGCAGGTTCTGGACCAATTGATTCAGGCGGAATTGTTGCGGCAGGGCGCCGAAAAAGCTGGCATACAAATCAGTAAAGAGTCGGTTCAGCGTAAGATACAGGAGATGGCCGCCTTCAACAGTAATGGCCGATTCGATCTCGCCAACTACAAGGCGGTTCTGGAGAGGAATAAGCTCTCGCCCATCTCTTTTGAGACGGGAATTCAAAATGATCTACTCATGAACCGTGTTATTGACGCCCTGGGATCGTTTTCCATTGTGCCCGTGCAGGAAGTGCGCAATTGGATTGAATATACTGATCAGGAAATCAAGCTTGCCTATACAGCGGTCAGAAGTGAAGACTATATTAATCAGGTCAAGGTGGTCGACGATGAGTTGGCAGCTTGGTATGAGAGCGCCAAGCAAAACTACAAAACCCAACCGCAGTCTAAGCTGCATTACCTTTCGTTCAACTTTAACGATGACCTGAAACAGGTTGCGGTCGGTGGTGACGCAATTCAAAACTATTATCAGGAACATGCTGAAATATACAATGCTCCGGAGAAACGTCGGGCGCGACATATCCTTTTCAAAATTGATGCCGAAGCGACCCCGGAAGCCAAGGCCGCAAGAAAGGTTGAGGTAGAAAAAATTCTGCTCCAGATCAAAAAAGGAGGCGATTTTTCCAAGCTGGCCAGCCAATTCTCGGAGGATTCGACCAAAACAAAGGGCGGTGATTTGGGATTTTTCATCCGGGGGCAGATGGTGCAGCCCTTTGAGGACAGTGTGTTTACGCTGAAGAAGGGTGAAATCAGCGGTGTGGTGGAAACTCCTTTTGGTTTTCACCTTATCAAGCTTGAAGAAATCATGCCGGCCAAGACGCAAACGCTGGAGGAGGTCAGCGGCGATATTCGCAAAATATTGGAGCGGCAAGGCGTCAGGGCAATCACCTTTAAAAAAGCCTCGACCGCCTATGAAGATATCATCAGGGCCGGAAGCATGGCCAAGTACAGCACTGTACAAGGTGCCAGTCCTGTCAAGCAAACCGATTTTTTTCCTCAGGACGCTCCCCCCAAAGAAGGCATGGTCAGCGATGCCGCATTTTTGCAGGCAGCTTTCAGTTTACGCAAGGGTGAATTGAGCTCAATCGTGGAAACCGCGAGCGGATATGCAATTCTCTTTGTCGATGACGTTAAAGAAGCAGTGGTGCCCCAACTTGCCGCAGTTCGCGAAGGTGCTGTTGCAGATTACAAGAAGGACAAGAGCGTTGTGTTGGCCCGGTCAGCCGCCGAAGAACTGTTAAAGAACGCGAAGGAGAAACAAAGTTGGCCCTCGGAATCGCAACGTAAGGAGACAGAATACATGAAGCGAAGCGGGCCCTTGGTCGCCATTCCTGAGGAACTTCGCCAGGATGCCTTCTCGCGGGTTGGGAAGGATGTTTTTCCTGAGAAAGTGATCACCGTTGGCCCTGTTTTTTATCTCTATAAGATTCTTGACTCCCGCCAGCGCAAGGAAGAAATGGACCCCAACCAGCTGCGCAATCTCGAACAGCAGCTGCTTGCCGCTGAGAAAAATACCTTGATTGTCGACTGGCTTGGTCAGTTGAGGAAAGAGGCTAAAATTTGGACAAATGCCAGGATGTTGAAATGACCCTGACAGGTTATAGCGTACACCCTGTGGTGTAAGCTATAACCTAGAATGGGGCCCCCGGCCTTGGCGAGCGCAGCAATGATGCAATCAGAGGCGAGTCCGGTTTTGCATGATCCTTTATGGTCTGCCTGTTTACGGCCAAGGGCAAGACAGTTAATTTCAGGCGAACAAAGGACATTTTGAAAGATTCTATTGAACCTCTTCTATCGGAAACACAAACTCCGGCGTCCATGGACTCCGTCGATCTTCAGGCTGTCTCTGGCCTCCCCGCAGCAGAGCAACTACTGTTGCAATTCATCTCCATTGTGTATGAACCCGTTTCCATCAGCTTTCTCTCCCGCTGCCTGACCACTCTCGACCCCAACCTTTGGGGGGGGCGACGTCTCGGGAGCGAGGAGATCGGCGAGATGGTCGCCCGGCTGAGGCATAAAGGTTTTCTGAACGGGAAAAATCAATGCCCCCCAGTGCTGGCTGAACGGTTGACCCGTCAGGCCTTGTCCCAGAAACATTTTCTGCAACTGGCTACCCTGATTGAAAAGGCCGCCCCGGTTGATTACACGCACGGTAAATGGCCGACAAGGTGCTGGCGGGCCCTGCGGCAGTTTCGTATCAGTTTGTACAAGCAGGATTTTGATAAACTGGACGCGGCCCTCGTTTTTATCGAGGGTGAGTGCCATCGCTACCTCGAAACCGAGCCTCCGGCGGTGCTGGTGGCTGCACGTGCTTTTGACCATCTTTGGTTTACGTCCCTACCTGGTTCGTTTCAATTTTTCCTTCTTGATCAGGTGATCCGTTATTCGCTGGAAAGGCTCCACCATTTTCCCACCATTGTCGCTTTTCTTGAGGATGAGCAGTCCCAGACTGTTCCCCCGGACGAACGTGTTCCCTTCCGCCGATTATTGGCCAGTTGCTATTTACTGCAAGGACGTTTTGATGATTTGCGGTTACTTCTCGAACGGCATGGCGACTCTTTTCTCGGTTCAGGCTTTGCCGGATCAGTGGCCTTTCTGGGAGGCGATACCGAGCAGGCACTGGAGTTGTTTGCTGAAGACCTCCGACATCTACAGCAGTATGCCGGCGCACATCCCTGTTTTTTCTTCGGCATAACCGGCCTGTTTTGCATTTTTGCCTTGCTGGCCCGCGATGGAATTGGCGACCGTGACCGCGTTCGCGAGGCTGTTGCCACGGTATTGCGCCGTTGTCATGGCTGTGCCGAGGAGATACCGTTTCGTTTTCTTGATGCGGTACTTCGCTCAACCGATGAGACCCTGCCGGACATGCTGGCGCTCACGGAAGGACTGGTCGCTGATAAGCGCAGTCTGAGTTCCCTGGTGGCACTGCTGTCGCTCCATTGGATGGGTGTTGAGGTGCCGTCCACTTTTCAAGCGATATTGTTTCAATTGCATCAGCAGGCCCAAGACAACGGTTTTTTATGGGTTGCCATGGAATCGGCCGAATTGATTGCTGCCCTGGACAGCGAGCAGATGGCCATGAAGCAGTCGGCGCAAGAGTTGGCCACCCTGCTGGATTGCCGCTACCTGACGCACATCATCGCTCCTAATGCTCCTTGGAAGCAGAGCTTGCAGGAGTTGATTGAAGTCACAAGCAAGATTCGTGAGCCGGAACGATCGACGCGGCTTTGTTGGCTTGTCGAGTATGCAGGTGGTACGTTGGAACTGATACCCAGGGAACAGAAAAGATCGATCGCCGGTAGTTGGACCAAGGGGCGGAGCATTTCTTTTCAAAGATTGCTTTTTGACCGGGAGATCGATTACCTGACCAGTCAGGACCGGTCGATCTGCGCCGCACTTTATCAGTCAGGGGACAGCGGCGGGAAGAACGGAGGCTATGTTTTTGACCCGGAAGAGGCCCTCCCTGCCCTTATTGGGCATTCCCAGGTCTATCTCAAACGATCACTCCAGACGCCGGTTGAGATCGTAGCCGGGGAGCCGGAGCTTGTGGTCGAACGTAAAGGCGAGTCGCTCTTTATTCATTTTCTTCAGGATATCGGCGAGAATACCGTCGCTGTCCATGCGGAAACTCCCACCCGTTTCCGCATCATTCGCATCAGCGAGGAACATCGAAAGGTGGCTGCGATTACCGGTCGAGAAGGCTTGCTCGTGCCCCTTGCCGCAAGTCGCCAGTTACTGGACGCAATCGGCAATATCGCCTCGTTTATGACCGTACATTCGGCCATTGAGGTGTCTGGTGAGGGCGTGCCCGTCGAAATGGTGGAGAGTAATTCCACTGTTCATGTCCACATCATCCCGTACGGTAGCGGCTTTCGCATCGAACTGTTTGTCCGTCCCTTTACCAGTGGCGGCCCCTATCTGAAGCCCGGCGTCGGGGTAGCCAATCTCATCGCTGAGATTGATGGCAAGCGTTTGCGGACCAAGCGGGATTTGCGGCTGGAAGAAGAGAAAGCGCGGGAGATCGAAGAGAGCTGTCCTATGCTCGATCTGGCCATTGATTTTGAGCAGGAGAATAAACGGGAGTGGCATCTGGTCGATCCCGAAGAGTGCTTGCAGGTGCTCCTTGAGATCGATGAAATCAAGGAGCGGGTGATTCTGGAATGGCCGGAAGGCGAAAAACTTTCGGTACGCCGGCAGGCCGGCGTCAACCAGTTGAACTTGAACATCCGGACCAGTCAGCAGGATTGGTTTTCCCTTTCGGGGCAACTGGAGATTGATCAGGACGAGGTCATGGAACTCAAGACCTTGCTGGACAAGGTTAGGGAAACCAGGAGTCGTTTTATTCCTATGGGGGAGGGGCATTTTCTCGCCTTGACCCAGGAATTTCGCAACCGGTTGGAGGAACTCATCCTCTACGGCAACAATCAGCCGGGCAGCGAACACGAAGTCAAGATTCATCCCTTGGCCGCTATAGCCCTGGAAGAGCTGACCCGCCAGGCGCAGACAAAGGCCGACCAGGGGTGGCGACAGCGGTTGCAGGCGATCGCCGATGCCCAGGAGTTGTCTCCGAAGCTCCCCTCGACATTGAAGGCCGACTTACGCGATTATCAGAAGGAGGGGTTTGTTTGGATGAGTCGTCTGGCCCATCTCGGAGTCGGTGCTTGTCTGGCTGATGACATGGGGTTGGGCAAGACCCTGCAGGCAATTGCGGTCATTCTCAGCCATGCCCATCAGGGGCCGTCACTGGTGGTTGCCCCTACTTCAGTGTGCATGAATTGGGAGGCCGAGGTGAACCGTTTTGCGCCAACCCTCATTTTTCACATGTTTTCCGAATCCAATCGGGACGAAATCATTCCGTCGCTGGGAAAATTTGATTTGCTGGTTACCAGTTACACCCTGTTGCAACAGGAAGTGGAACTGCTTAGTCAGGTCAAGTGGCAGTCGATTGTGCTGGATGAAGCACAAGCCATCAAGAATGCGGCAACCAAACGATCAAAGGCCGCTATGCAACTCGACGGCAGGTTTCGCTTAATCACCACGGGTACGCCTATTGAAAACCATCTGGGAGAGTTGTGGAATCTTTTTGGCTTTATCAACCCCGGATTACTGGGGACCTACAAGCAGTTCAACCGGCGATTCGGCATCCCCATCGAGAAATACCATGACCGGGAAGCGAGAAGAACGCTGAAAAAACTTATTCGCCCCTTCATGCTGCGCCGGATCAAATCACAGGTTCTGGAAGAACTGCCGCCGAGAACCGAGATAACCCTGAGGGTCGAGATGCAGCCTGAGGAGATGCGGTTCTATGAGGCACTCAGGCAGCAAGCTATCGAAAACATCGAGGGGAGCAGTGAAAAAACAGGGCGACACCTGCGGATCCTGGCGGAGATCATGCGCCTGCGGCGGGCCTGCTGTAACCCCAAGTTGATCAATGAGCAGGTTGATATCGCTTCAACAAAGCTTCAGGTCTTTGCCGAGACGGTTGACGAACTGCTGGGAGGCGGGCACAAGGCCTTAGTGTTCAGCCAGTTCACCGGTCATCTCGCCCTGATTCGGGCTTTTCTCGATGAACGGGGCATTGCCTACAAATACCTGGATGGCACAACACCAACAAAGGAGCGGCAGCAACAGGTGGAAAGTTTTCAGGCGGGGGAAGGGGATCTCTTCCTGATCAGCTTGAAGGCCGGTGGCCTGGGGTTGAATCTGACCGCCGCCGATTATGTCCTCCATATGGATCCGTGGTGGAATCCAGCGGTCGAAGATCAGGCGGCTGACCGGGCCCACCGGATCGGCCAGAAGCGGCCGGTCACCGTCTACCGGCTGGTTACCGCCAATACAATCGAAGAAAAAATCGTTCGTTTACATCAGGAAAAACGGGATCTTGCCAACTCTCTGCTCGAAGGCGCCGATGTCAGTACCCGGATCAGCGCCGAGGAGTTGCTCGAGCTGATCCGGTCTCATTAATCGTCACCCACTCCCCGGAGCGGAGCCATGACGCCGATCAGTTTGGCTGGCAGTTTGGGGAGACCGCTGATCAGCGAAACCACTACCGATGCGGCATAAGGGACGGCCTGTATGGCCAGCACCGCCGCCCAGATGTGGATATCAAGCATGTCACCGTCTTTTCGCAGCAATACGCCGATTATTGCCAGAGCAAGGGCGATTACGAACAGCAATTCTTCGCGTGCGTCGCCCAGTGCTTTGAGGAAAGCGTTGGCTTGGGCATTTTTTGGTGTCCGGAAAAAACCAATGCGACGGGTGATGAATCCGGTGAGCATGGCCCGTGCAATAGTGTGGGAAAGAGCCAACCCGGCGAGACCCGCTGCTAGGCTTTGCCGGCGGGATGCGCTCACCCTGGAGCGGTACAGGAAAAACATCTTCAGACTCTTAAAGAAGAAGAGGACCACGGGCAACAAGGCAAAGACAATGTTGGGGGGAGACAGATAATCGGGAAAGAGAATCATGCCCCATGACCAGCCCAGTGCAAGGATGTTAAACAGCATGTTGATGCCATCGGCAAACCAGGGGAGCCAGCCGGCGAGAAAATGGTAGCGCTGACCCCGGGTAAGTTGAGTCGGTTTCAGGCCGAACATGGCCATCATGTGGTGCCGGAGGATGAGCACAGAACCGTAGGCCCAGCGAAACCGCTGTTTCTTATAGTCAAGAAAAGTGTCGGGCATCAGCCCCTTGCCAAAGCTATGAGGGGTGTAACTGGCCGCATAGCCCTGTTCGAAGATTCGTAGACCCAGTTCCGCATCCTCGGTGATACACCATTCGGCCCAGCCGCCGACCTCATCGAGCACTTTGCGGCGGACCATGGTCATGGTGCCGTGCTGGATGATGGCGTTGCGTTCGTTGCGGGTGACCATGCCGATCTGAAAAAAGCCGCGATATTCGGCCAGGCACATAGCTTTGAAGATGTTTTCGTTCCCATCGCTGTAATCCTGTGGGGCTTGGACGATAGCCATTTTTTCGTCGGCAAATTGCGGCACCAGGGCCCGGAGCCAGTTGTGCTCGACAATGTAATCACTATCGATAACCGCAACTATTTCCGCCTCGGGAGCAGTCTCCCGCAGGGCGTAGTTGAGGGCGCCGGCCTTGAAACCAGCAAGCGGATCGACATGAAAGAAGCGAAAGCGTGGCCCCAGGGTTTGACAATGGGCAGCCACCGGCTCCCAGACCGCCGGATCCTTGGTGTTGTTGTCGATGATCAGCACTTCAAACCTCGGATAATCCAGATCGGCCAAGGCGTTGATCGTCTGGATCATCATGTCGGGAGGTTCATTGTAGGCGGGAACATGAATCGAGACCATGGGGAGATCGACGTCGGCGACGGCCTCGGCCTCAACCGGTTGCGGTAGGCGGCGCCATTTTTTGATCCATAGGGATTCGGCCCATTCGTGCGCCTCGGCGAGAATAACCAGAATGGCGCCAGTGGCAGCAAATAGCAGGACGATGCCGACCACCAGGGTGGAAGCCGTCATGTACTGTTGCTGAAAATCATACACTACCCAGACGGCAAAGGTGGTAATGGCATAGGCGACGAGCGCCAGAAAACCACGACCTCGATCCAGCAGACCCTTGCTGTCCCTGAACAGCAGAAGCAAGATGATGACAGCCATGAAAATGCTGATGGCGGCCAGTTCTCGCCAATGGGGAATTCGGATGACCGGCTCAGTGAATTCGAATTTAGGTTGCCGCTGATCGTTGTAAACGCCCCAGAGGCTGCCCGCTTCTCCTTCTAAATCCTTTTTCCATATCTGGTCAAAGGCCTCCATAATGTAGTAGGTGTACTTGTTCTTTTCCGCCACATCAAGAAAGCGGCGGAGGAATTTTGCTTGGTTGGTCGGACTGGCAACAGCCTTTTGCCTGATTCGGCCGCCGCTTGGCCATCCCACCTCGGTGATGACAATTTCTTTTCCCGGATAGGCCTGCTTCAACTCGTTATAGCGCATCACACAGTAGTCGACCGCCTCATCCACCGGAATCCCTTCCCAGTAGGGCAGGAAGTGGACGGCGATAAAATCGACATGTTCGACCAGTTTAGGGTTTTGCAACCAGACATGCCAGGGTTCTGCAATGCTCACCGGGGCCCAGATGGATTTTTTGGCGGTGTCGATATATTTGATCATTTGATCCACGGTCTGATCGGTGCGGAGCAGAACCTCGTTACCCACCAGCACGCGAACGATGTTGCGATGGTTTTCCCGGTAAATCTTAATCAGTTTGGCGATCTGTTCCTCGTTCGATTCGGTGTCACGGGCGATCCAGGCGCCGAGAACGACATTAAGGCCACGTGCTGCAGCAAGCCGGGGAATCTCGGCCAGTGTATCTTCAACGGTGTAGGCCCGGACCGCATGGACATCGCCAGCTAGGGTCGCCAGATCCCGGTCGATCTGTTCAACGGTTGGATAAATTTGTTTGCTGGGAGATTGCCCTTCACGGAAAGGCGAAAAGGAGAATCCTTGGATTTTTGACGGCCAGGAGGGCTCAATATTGGGTGCGTTGACCACCCCCCAGAGGAGGACGGCAAGGCAGCCCATGATAAAAGTGATGATAAGACTGGAACGATTCATAGGGTGTGAGTCAGGTTAAAAAGGTAAAAGAGGAGTGGCTACTCAAATCTGGCACAATCTGCTGCTCGCGGTGAAGGAAAAGATACATAATTCTTATAGCGTCAATTTAAAAAATCAGCGCCGTAATGGAACGCTTCTAGGGAGCATAAGGGGGAGGTACAAGCGCTCTATGTTTCCCCATTCCAGTTCCCAACCTGCTCTTGGTGTCAATCGATGGCGCGGCAGCAGGCTGTGCGATGATTAAATGAAAACCCGAAGACAGTCAAGAGCCATCTCTCCTAATTGTTGATAATAACAGAGAGAATGGTGTTGAAAGAAAACGGGGGATAGCTTGCTTTACGTCACACCCGGTGAGGAGGAACTCCCAGATGGGGAATGGCTAACGGCAAGTGAACGGAGGAGCTTCCAAGAATGCACATCCTGTTGCAAGAGGTGGAGGGTGAAGTAATGCAAGGCATCCATCGCCTCAGAGAGTGCCTGCTGCGGGAATTGCAAGCGATGAAGTCGATCAAGGTCAGATGTTTGTGCATTGGCAAGGAGCCGAAGTGTTTGTACCGATAAGCAGGGAGAGCGGCTTCCCCGTTGGGGAGAACATGTGCTGCACAACAGAGCGCCACTGCCGGGCAGAAACATGTAGGTGCGGCTTGGCCCGATAGCTTGGCGGCAACCGGTGCATTGGCTGAGTTCCGGACGATAGCCGACTGTGGCGAGAAGGTGCAGATGCGCGAGGGTGATTATTTTTAGTGGCGTTTTTTTGTAATGCAGGGCGGCGAGTGCCCATTTCAGCAAGGCATAGAGTTGCGGGTCGGGGTCGTGGTCGCGGGTGAAACGGAGGATCAGTTCACAGAGGTACATGGCGGCACTGTACTTCTGGACGTCGGTTCGCAGCGATAGGTGCGCGGCCAGTAATTCAGCTTCGCTGATCAAGAATAATCCTGTAGATCCTTTCGGGGCGCGGTAATAAAAATACAGGTGGGAAAACTCTTCGAGCTTATTAACAAATCGGTGTTTGCTTTTTCTCGCCCCTTTGGCAATACCAGTCACTCGTCCGAGGTCGGGACAGCACAAAGTGACCAGTTTGTCAGATTCGCCATGTTCGGCAATGCGTAAAACAATCCCGCAGGTGCTGCGGAGGGTCATGGAGCCGATGCGATGGCGGGTATACGGAGTTTGTAATGACCATCCGCGCCATCAGGAAAGCGAAGGGGCGTGCCATTCAGTTGCAACTCGGCACTGCTGGGCTGGAAAAATTCTATTTGAAGCTGCTTTTCTGCCTCCCAATGCGCACTTGTTCCCTTAGCGTATTGCTGTTCAAAGGGCTGTTTGTTGTCCAGCATAACGATAATGCGGCTATCCTTATGAAAGAGAGCTTCCAGTTTCAGGGGCTTATGGATGGCGCCGTTGCCGGTGGCCGGATCGGCAGGGTGAAAGATGTTGCTCTTGGAAGATGAGAGGTTGAAGGCTTTGCCGGCTAGGAAGGCAAGAGGATTCCAAGAGAAATACAAGCAAAAACCGGTGATGGATAAAACAATGAGCAACAAAAGGATGCCGGCGATGGCGGCAGAAGAGACATGAGTCGGCTCAGCCAGCTTTTTAGGGGTCAGCGGTTGTTTAATCAGACTCCTTTGCAAAGAAGAAAGGTGGGATTTGACATTTCCGTCCCGTTCAGCAAAAAATTGGTCGGCGATCAGGCGACCATCCATACCCAGAAAGGTAGCGTACAGGACGAGTTGTCCCCTGGTAAACGAGTCGGAAGGTAGTTTACCATACGCCATCGACTCAAGGGCTTGGAGATTGGAGCGTCGAATTCTCGTATAGGCTGCCACTTCGTCCAGGGTCAATGATTTATCTTGACGTGCTTGCCTGAGTTGCTCGCCAACGCATTGGAGTTCGGGAGGGAGAGGGGAAATGGGCTCCACGATTTTCATAAGCAACAATAGTCAACGCCCACGTATCCAGGGCTGGTTAAAGAAAAGAGCATTTCAAACAGGGGGGATGGCTGCATTTTTTTTCAAAGATTAGGCACATATCTTAGAGTATCTTGATATACGCCTTTTCCCGCATTGATTTCAACCATTCATTGTAGCGTTGTTCCATGGCCTGTTGGTACAATTTTTCGCGGATTTGTTCTTTGACCGATTCGAAGGATTCATGGGCGACAATTTTTCCCTCCTGACTGGAAAGGAGTTTGAAGAAATGGTATCCATTTTCAGTTTCAACAATCGAGCTGACCTCGCCAGGTTTGAGTTTGACGACAGCATCACGCATGTAGTTGGCCATTTCATTCGACTCAAAGCTTCCTAGGTCACCACCATCCGTGGCTGAGGGTAGATCGGAGTATTTTTTCGCAAGTTCTTTGAAATCCCCGCCCTTCGCGGCTAATTTGTGCGCCTTCGTTGCTTTTTCCTTGGCCTCCATCTGGGATGTGGTTCCCCCCTGGTTTCCTGGCCCCCATAGACAACCGATCTGGAGGATGTAATACCCTCCGCCGTCAACTCTTGTAGTGAAATGGGTGTTGTAATAATCAAGGGTTGCATCCTCAGAAATAACCACCTTGGTGCGTACTTCGTGGTTGATCATCTTCGAGCTCAGCACCTGCTCCCTTAGTTCTTCCCGGTACTGTTTTTCGTTCATGCCCATGGAACTCATCTCCTTGCGGAATTGTTCCATGGTTGTTTTGTTGTTGGCTAGAACCCGCTTAAATGCATTGTCAACCTCCTGATCACTCACCTGGATCCCAAATTTTTTAGATTCCTGGACCAGAAGTTTTTTGTCGATCAATTTTTCAATCACAATTCTCTGTGCCTGCTGCAAGGAATCAGCCAAACGGTCCGCAGGCGTTTCATCTGTAATTTTTTTGAAGTACAATTTGCCAAGTTCATTCACTTCGGAAAGTGTAATCGTATCCTCGTTGACAATGGCAACGCTTCGGTCGACAACGTTGGCAAGCGTTCCAGACGAGGAGAAAGTGAATAAAAAAAGAAAGGCGAGAAAATAGATTGGCGGAATCATGAGCGTGTGGGGGCGAGAAGATTTTTCAAAAGTAAATGCTGAACATTCCCTAGGATACGCACAACTATCTACCCGGATCAAGGTAAAGGTGCAACGGTTTTCAGAAAAGCCGCCCATCTCGCTGATATAAAATGGTCGGCTTGGCCCGTTATGTGGCCCTGGTCTTGCTAGAAATGAAAGAAGAAATTTGGACGTACATTTTCCAAGGAGAAAGCACATGATCACAGGAATCCAATCAGCCTTGAGCGGGTTGCAGGCATTCACGACTGAAATCGAAAATAATGCCAAGAATGTCGGAAATCTGTACACAATAGGATTTAAGAAAGAGCGGGTCGTTCTGTCCGCGCGAGTTCCCCAGGGCGTCAAGGCGACCGTTGAGCAGGTCGGGGCCCCTGGGCCGGTTATAGCCGAGCAGACGAATCAGGGGATGGAGATGATTGAACAGTCGAACGTCGATCTTGGTGAGGAACTCTCCAGCATGATGCTCATTGTTCACGGGTACAAGGCCAACCTGAAGACCTTGCAGGTAGCGGACCAAATGTTGCAGAGTGTGCTTGACATCAAGGCCTGAAGAGCCGGGTAAGTGGAATTCTTGCAAGGAGAGTCTGGTCTACCTGCAGAAGTCGGTATCAGTTACCAAAAAGAGTTACCCTTTCGTGTTTGCCGATCGCTTTTGTAAGTGTCCCGTCGCTGGGCATAAAAAATGTAATTTAAAGACGACAAAGGGTCTCGTTTTGATGGTCGACGGGATGATTCGCTTCTCCAGATCTGCTTGAAAGGGATGGTGCGTCAGGGTTTTGATCTTCTTTTCGAATACCGTATAGTTGGTCATTTGCTGTTGACAATCCCAGAGGGATTTCTTAAATTATTAAAAAGGGAAAAGAGGTAATAGGTTTGGTTTGCTCAACCCCATTTTATAAAGTTCAGAAAGGAGAATGTTATGAAAAAGATCGTGGTTGCCCTGATGGTTGCAGCTTTTGCGCTGAGCACGGGCGTGGTTTTTGCGGCGGTATGTACTGTTGACAGTGTTGACGGCGTAAAAGCGACTGTAACTTGTGACAAAGCTGACTTTAAGGCAGGCGACAAAGTTACCGTGAAAGCTAAAAAAGCTCTAGAAGGTTGCTGATAACCTGAAAGTTCTTTGCTGAACTCAAGAGCGGGCCGATGAAAATCGACCCGCTCTTTTTTTTTATTCGCCCACGGGCTGGAATTGAGCCCAGGTTTGGCCTAACTTTTCATAACTGCAAGAGCGGCTGGATAGCAAGGCGTGCGTGCTTCGGTTCGATGTTCTGATAGAGCCGGTCATCCTTGTTTTCCAATTTGCCGACGACCTTTTTTCAAGAGAGAGACCGAGAATGGATCCACAGACGTTGCCGACCTATGAGCAGACACTGTACAATGCCATCAAGGATCGTTATAAAGTGGCGTTTGAACCACTCAAGATCAGGGAGCATAAACTGCAACTGCTCAAAATCAACGATTTGGAGCAGATCCTTGAAGGTAAGGATCCATTGAAGGACGTCTCCACCTTTCCCTTCTGGATTAGGTTGTGGGAAGCGGCTATTGTCCTGTCCGAGTTTATCGCAGGGCTACCTCATAAAAAGGAAACAACCTTACTTGAGCTTGGCGCCGGATTGGGCGCGCCGGGGTTGACCGCAGCCGCTGCCGGTTTTTCGGTTACCTTGACCGATTACGAGCAATTGATTCTTGATTTTGAACGAATCAACGCGGCTGCAAGCAATCTAGGCAACGTGCGTTTTGTCATGCTGGATTGGCTCAATCCCCCGGAGATGGAGCAATATGACGTCATCGTTGGGGCGGAGATTCTCTTTCGGGAAGAATTTTTTCAACCCCTGCTTGACGTGCTCCGCAAGGCGCTCAAGCCGGAAGGCGTCGTTTATCTTGCGCATGACATCAAACGCCGGAGTTTGGAACCTTTTTTGAAGCTGGCTGAAAAGGAGTATCGCATTTCAGCCTCGCAGCGAAAACTGAAAAGTGTAGAGGAGGATAAAATAATTCTTCTCACCCGTTTGCAGCCACGCGGTTAAGCTTTTTTTAGGCGGGAAAGAGTTAGCCATCCACGATGATGGCCCATCGATGACGACACATCAAAGATCGGTGAAACGCATGGTGTATCCTCTTTGTCTCAATATTTCCGAACGTCTCTGCGTGGTTGTCGGGGGTGGGGGTGTCGCCGAGCGTAAGGTCAGGGGGATCCTTGCGTCAGCCGGTTGTGTCCGGGTTGTCAGTCCGGCTATTACCCCAGGCTTGTCAGTGCTGGCGGACCGACACGTCATTGAGTGGAGGCGGAAAACATACAGCCGGATGGATCTCGAAGGCGCTTTATTGGTCTTTGCCGCCACCAACAATGCCGATGTGCAGCAGGCTATCCGCCGTGATGCTCAGACGGCCGGTTTGCTGATCAATGTAGCCGATGCCCCCGAGCTGTGTGATTTCCAGGTACCTGCGACCATCCACCGGGGCGATCTGACTCTCAGTGTTGCCACCAACGGCAGGAGCCCCGCCGTGGCAGCCATGGTCAGGCGCCGACTCGACCGCGAATTTGGTGAGGAATACGGATTGCTCACTGCGCTTGCGGCCCTGCTCCGCGACCAAATTCTGGCGGAAGAGGGCGACTCCGAAAAGACAAAGATTCTGTTTCAAAAGATCCTCCATGACGATATTCTCGATTGGCTCCGGGAACGTCAGTGGGGGAAGGTTCAGCAGCATTTGGAGAGCGTACTCGGCCGATCGGTCGGCCATGATTTGGAGACCTTGATCAAGGAGAATCCATGAGTTTTTTGCTCTTTCAAGGGAGCGTTGCAGTCTATCTGCTTTCCACCGCCGCCTATCTTGTTTTTTTCCTGACCCAGAAACCAGAGGTGCGCCGCACCGGCCGGGCGATTTTCCTGATAGCCTTTCTGCTCCACACCATCAACATCATCGCTCGCGCCGTCGAAACCGGGCACACCCCCATCACCAGTCATCACGAGACGGTCTCGTTTTTTGCCTGGTCCGTTGGCTGCTGCTATCTATCTTTCCGCTGGCGCTATACGGTGAAAAATCTGGGCACCTTCGTCAGTGTTTTGGTGCTGGTATTGATGCTGGTCGCAACCTTTTCTTCGCGCGCCATCGTTCCTTTGCCGCCGGCTTTGCAATCCTGGTGGCTGCCGGTTCACGCCTCCATCACCTTGTTCGCCGACGGTTTTCTTGCCCTTTCCTGCATCGGCGGCATCATGTATCTGCTGCAGGAGCATGGAATCAAGAAAAAGCGGTTCGGATTGTTTTATTCGCGACTGCCTTCCCTGGAGGCGCTCGACAAGCTCAATCAGCACTGTCTGAGCGTGGGATTTCCTCTCTTCACCCTTGGCCTAATTACCGGCTCGCTCTGGGCCAAGCAGGCCTGGGGAGCCTATTGGCACTGGGATCCTAAGGAGACCTGGTCACTGATTACCTGGTTTTTGTATGCTGCCGCTGTACATCAACGATTCACTGTTGGTTGGCGCGGGCGGCGGGTGGCCATCCTCAGTATTGTGGCTTTCTTCTCTGTTCTGTTTACCCTCTGGGGTGTTTCTTTTCTCCTGAAAGGGATCCACGCCTATGTCTCGTGACGCCATCGTACTGCTCGGCGTCAACCATAAAACAACGCCGCTTGCAGTTAGGGAAAAGCTTGCTCTTTCAGTGGGTTATGAAGAGCCACTGCAGGCCTTGGGGCAGTTGGAAGAGTTACGGGAGTATTATTTGCTCTCCACCTGCAACCGGGTGGAGGTACTCTTTACCTGCTCGGATATCGAACGGGCGCAAAACCGGGTACTGGAGCTGCTTTTTGCTCAGAGTATTACCGCTGAAGAGCTTGACAGGTATGTGTACCGGTATGTGAACAGCGAGGCGGTGGAGCATCTATTCCTGGTTGCGGCCAGCCTCGATTCAATGATTGTCGGCGAGGCCCAGATTCTCGGGCAGTTGAAGGAGGCCTACCGGCATTCTACCAAGATCGGATGCAGCGGTTTTGTCCTCAATAAATTGCTCCACAAATCCTTTTCTGTGGCCAAGCGGGTTCGGACAGAAACCCGGATCGGTGCCCATGCGGTTTCCATCAGTTACGCGGCGGTCGAACTGGCGAGAAAAATTTTCGGTGATCTAGCCGGGAAAAAAGTCATGCTGGTTGGCGCCGGCGAGATGGCTGAGTTGGCTGCCGAACATCTGGTCGGGCAGGGGGTTGCCGAGGTTATTGTCGCCAATCGAACCCTGCAGCGGGCGATCAATCTGGCCCGCTGCTACAACGGCAAGGCGGTTTCCTTGGAAGAATTACTGGGCCAGCTGCAACATGTTGACATCCTTATAAGTTCAACAGGTTCTCCCGGCCTTATCCTCCATAAGGAAGATGTGCGTCCGGTGATGCGTGAACGGCGCAACCGGCCGCTTTTCTTTATCGACATCGCCGTTCCTCGCGATCTTGATCCGGCCATCAACGATCTCGACAACGTCTACCTCTACGACATTGATGACCTGCACAATGTTGTCGAAATGAACAAGTCCGAGCGTGACAAAGAGGCGGTCAAAGCGCAACGGATCATTGCAGAGGAAAAACTGAAGTTTGGCAAGTGGCTGGTCAACATGGAATCAACGCCGACCATCGTTCAGTTGCGTGCCATGGTCGAACAGCAAGTCCGTTCTGAGGTCGAGAAAACCCTTGGCCGTTTAGAAGATATGGATGAAAAGACATGTCAGGGATTGGAAAAGATGGTGGCCGCCATCACCGGCAAGGTCGTGTATCCGCCTCTGCATTATCTGAAAAGCGACAACCATTGTGTTGGCCTGCCCGATCGGATTAAGAACATCCGCGAATTATATCAGCTGGATAATGGTGCCGACGACCAGGAGTTACCGTGATGAGCAGTGAACGCAATGCCTTGATGGAAGAGGAGTTGCTGCTCGTTCGTCATTCCGGGGAAATTCCTGAAGTGGCCCTGCATGCAAGCTTGCACTTTCTCTGTGATGATGAAGAAGGGCCTCGGTTGATCCTGTCGTCGGAGGAAATCAAACATCTGTATGAAGCGGCTCTCGCCCGGTACCAGGAAATCATTCTTCGTGATCTCGATGTTGCCAACCGGGATCTCTCACTATTCCGGGGTATCAGACGGGCGAATCACAACTGGTATCGTTTTGTCCGCTTCATTGAAAAAATTGGCTGGCCATATGAAGAATTCAGGAGGACAGCTGCCGTTTCACTGTTGCATTACCTCTGGCTGGAATTGGACGAGGTGAGTTCCGGAAAACGATCACCTTCAATCAACTGTTCGGCTGATGCCTTACTGACCTTTGCACTAGCGATGGACATTGATCCGGTCAATCTGCCTGATAATTGGTCTTTTCTTTGCGAAAAAAATTTTTGAGTTGCCGGATTTCGGCCGTGACTTTTTCCCTCAAGCCCCTTTTACAACGATTCTGGCAGCTGCAAGGAGCGCCGATTGCTCTTGCCAGAGGAACCGCGGTGGGGGTCTTTACTGGTATACTCCCCCTGACTCCTCTGCGCACGATTCTCAACGTCACGCTAACTGTCCCAGCCAGAAGCAGCACGGTCGCCGCAATCCTAACCTGCACACTGGTCTGCAACCCCTTCACCATCCTTCCCTGCTATTATGTTTCTTGGTTGATTGGCACTTGGTTATTCCCAGGCCGCCTTAGTTGGACCGGTTTACAGGCAGCTGTTCAGCAGATGCAACAGGCCGGATTGATTGAAGCGTTCCGCATTGTCGGCACGTTGGGCCTTGATGCCATCTTGGTTCTCTTAACCGGCGGCACTCTTCTCGCCTTGCCTCTTGCTGTAGTCAGCTACCCTTTCGCTTTACGGTTTTTCAGGCGGATCGAACAAGTCCGCCATGAGAAGCATCTTCTCAATAAACAAAGTGGGCAGGCAGGCGAGTGAATCGAACTGAAAAGCGCTGGAGAGCTGGCGTGATCGGCACGGGCAAGCACGGTAGCCGTTATGCCCAGCATATCGTGCAGGATATTGAGGGGTTGGAGCTGGTCGCGGTCAGCCGCAGATCACAAGAAGGAAAGGTGCAGGCCGAGCAATGGTCCTGCCGCTGGCATGCGGATTGGCGGCAGCTTGTGGCCGATTCCGAGGTGGACTGTGTCGTCGCCGCCCTGCCGCCTGTCTTGAATGCGGAAATTGCCGCGGCCTGCGCTCTTGCCCGCAAACCTCTGCTGCTGGAGAAACCCATGGCGGTTTCCGCCCGGGAGGCGGTAACGATCAACGAGCTTTTTGCCCGGCAGGGAGTGGCGCTAACCATCGGACAGACGCTGCGCTACAATCGGGTAATCAGACTGCTGCGCGAGCAGTTGGCCGGCATTGGAGCCCTGTGCAGTTTCACCGCCAACCAGCGCCTCGAACCGGCTACGCTAGCCTGGCTGGACGATCCTTCCTTGGCTGGTGCCGGTGTGAGTTTCCACTCTGCCATTCATGTCTTTGATGCTCTCCGGTTTATCACAGGATGCGAGGTCGTCCGGGTGATGGCGCGGATCCGCTGTCTGCGCAGTCTGCGCCTGGAAGACCACTTGGTTGTGCTGGTGGAGTTAGAGAACGGGGTGGTGGGCACGGTGGATTGTTCCAAAATCGGGCCAGCCCGTTCAGGTCGGTTTGAATTTATCGGTAGCAAGGGGCAACTGCACGGCGATCAAGTGCACCATGTGTGCGAATTGATTCACGGACAGAATCGTGTCCCTCTGGATACCGGCGAGCCAGTGAGCACCCTTGTGCCCTTGCTGCAGGACTGGCTCGAATGTCTCCTTGGACGGCAATCCAACCCGATACCGGGCGAGGAGGGTGTGGCGGCAGTGCGCATCTGCGAGGCCTGCCTGCGTTCGGCGGTCAGGGGGAGATGGGAAGAGGTTTGAGGCCGGGAGTTGCCTTTGTGGCAACTCCCGGTTGTTGGACTTCAGCGAACTTAATGTTTGAAGGAGCGCTGGCCGGTGAACATCATCGCGACTTGGGGATCTGCCTCGTTGCAGGCCTCGATCGATTCAAAATCGCGGATTGACCCGCCTGCCTGGAGAATAGCGGAGACTCCTTCACGGATACCGATATCGGCGGCGTCCCGGAATGGGAAGAAGGCGTCGGAGATCATTACCGACCCGGGAAGCCCGGCCCGGGCAGCGCGCACCTTGGTGTCAATCGCTTCCTTGTCAGCATTATCCCTCCGCCCGCGCTCGACTTCAGCGACCATATCGACGTACGGGATGCCGTGAATGTCAAAACAGGTGATGTCGGCATATTTGGCATATGCTTTGTGGACCGCGATTTCGGCAACCCCGACCCGATCCTGTTCGCCGGCACCGATGGCCGTGGTGCAGCCGTCCTTGACGTAAATCACCGAGTTGGACGTGACGCCATGCTCGATTGCCCAGCCAAAAAGCATGTCCTCGATCTCGCGGGCAGTTGGCTGGCGTTCGCAGCTATAAGCGACGCCCTTGTAAGTTGTGGCGGCAGGTTTGAGGTCTACGGCTGAGCGGATGGAGTTAACTGCCGACTGCTGGACAATGATGCCGCCGTCGATCAGCGATTTGAAATCGACGAAGCGATGCTGCTCAAAATCAGCGAGGCGACTGATGCCGGCCATGCGGATCACCCGCAGATTTTTACGGCGGGCGAGTATGGCCAGTGTGCCCTCGTCGAAATCCGGGGCACAGACCACTTCGAGATAATTTTCCGCCATCAATTCGGCGGTTTGTTTGTCGAGCGGGCGGCTGACGACTACGGCCCCGCCGAAGGCGGCAATCCGGTCGCAGCGGTTGGCGCGGTTGTAGGCGTCGGCCAGGCTGGTACCGATGGCGGCGCCACAGGGATTGTTGTGCTTGAGGATGACGGCCGCAGGTTTATCGATCAGGTATTTGATGATATTGAGGCCATTGTCGACATCAGTGAGATTGATTTTTCCCGGATGTTTGCCCACCTGCAGCATGTCCTCCACTGTGATGGCGCTGACCAGGCCGTTGCCCGGTTCAATGTAACGGCAGTCGCCAAGCAGGAGATTGCCGTTTACCAGCTCATAGAGGGCCGCTTCCTGATCCGGATTTTCACCGTAGCGCAACCCTCGCTCATCAATGGTCCCATCGTCCATAGGGATTTTCCAAGTCTTTTTCCGGTAGACCAGGGTCTGGCCGCCAAAGGAAATGGTCATCTCCATGGGAAACGAGTCGCCGAGAAGGGTGGTATACATTTTTTTTAGATCAGTCATTGTGCGCAAAGCTCCAGAGGAAGGGAGATGAATGTGAAAAGCAGCAGGTAGTGTGGGGTTCGATGGCCGTAAGCGGTTGATAAAATGGTGTGCGTATTCGGCAAAAGCACGGAGTACAGATGATTGACAGCATCGGGTGAAAAAGGCGTGTTGTCAACCGTGGCGATAGGTCAATGGCTGGATCATAGCGCCTTCAGAAATTGCGCAATGCTCAAGCACGCTGTTAGCTCCGACGGTGACCCCGTCGTTGAGATGGCAGCCATGCACAACGCAGCCGCTGCCGATGCGGCAATTTTTGCCCACTGATGCACCGCCGCTGATTCGGACATTGCTCTCGACAACGGTGTCTTGGCCGATGATGCAGTCCGGAGCAACCAGGGTGGTTTCCGGTGCATACAGGGTGACGCCGGCGAGCATCAGGTCACGGTTGCGGCGAAGTTGCAGGGTCGCATGGGCCTGGGCCAGTTCAATCCGTGAATTGACGCCCAAAACATCAATGGACTGGGGGTGAACGAAAGTGTGCACGGGTGACCCTTGGCTGTTAGCGATGGCGACGATATCAGTCAGGTAGACCTCGCCCTGGCTGTTATCGGTGCCGACCCGACGAAGGGCCGTAAAGAGAAAGGTTCGATCGACCAGATAGATGCCGGCGTTGATCTCTCGGATGCTCCGCTGTTGCTCGCTGGCATCCTTTTCTTCGACGATGGCCAGAACGTTTCCTTGTTTGTCGCTCAGGATGCGGCCATAGCCGAAGGGTTGGTCAACCAGGGTCGTCATCAGGGTGAGGGGCCCCTTCTGTTGCCGGTGCGTGGTGATCAGTGCCCTGAGCGTGGCGGCCTGGATGAGCGGGGTGTCGCCGCAGAGGATCAGCACCTGATCTGCGTCGCCGCAGGCTGTTTCCGCGCAGAGGACAGCGTGACCTGTTCCCAGTTGCTCTTCCTGGACAACCGGCGTGATCGGGTAGCCGCCGAGAACATCTAAAACTTCCTGCCGCTGATGACCGACAATGACCGCACACCGGTCGATTGCCGCCTCGTTAACAGCGAGGAGGACGTGGTGAATCATCGGTCGGAAAAAGACCTCATGCAGGACCTTAGCGAGGGCCGATTTCATGCGGGTTCCTTTGCCGGCGGCAAGAACAACGGCGGTAATCGATGGCTTCATGGCAATGCTCTTGTCCGAGAAACGAAAAATCAAAAAAGTAGCCTACTGTAGAAAAAAATGAGCGGTTTGACAAGAAAGACCTTGCCGGGCTAATCGTGCTTTCCCTTTCGCCCCGAGCGGTCTTTCAGGGTGAGAAGATTCTTCCTCCTTTATTGAAAAATACTTGATGCGAATCCGCATCATCATTCTTACAGTGAGCGGACTGAAGCGATCCCCGGAGCCGCATTCCTCTCTTCAAGAATGAAGACAATCAGTCTGCGAACCCCGATTTCACATGAAGATCTATAGACAAACGAGACAAACAAGCCATGCGACCACACGACCATGAGGTGCTGATCCTTGACGGCGCCTGCGGAACCAATCTTCAGGAAATGCATATCCCGCCAACGGCCTGGGAAGGGAAGGAGGGGTGCAACGAGTTGCTCAATCTGACAGCCCCGGATACAATTATTCAACTCCACGCGGGCTTTGTCGAGGCCGGGGCCATGGTGATTGAAACCAACACCTTTGGTGCCAGCCGTATCGTTCTGGAAGAGTATGGCCTGCAGGATCAGGTTGAGGCAATCAATCGTGCCGGGGTCGAGAACGTCCGCGCAGCCATCGGCGGCAAGGCTGACACCTACATTGCCGGCTCGATCGGGCCGGGAACCAAGCTTCCCTCGCTTGGTCATATCTCGGTGGATGCACTGGCGAGCGCCTATGAGGAGCAGATCAGGGCGCTGGCTCTTGCAGGGGTGGATCTGCTTATAATCGAGACCTGCCAGGATTTGCTCCAGATCAAGACAGCCATGACCACCTGCTTTGAAACCTTGGAGTCTCTGCACATGGACATCCCGGTTATGGCTTCGGTGACCATCGAACGGACCGGCACCATGCTGATCGGAACCGACATTGCCGCCGCCGCCGTCACTTTTGAACCCTATCCGATTTTCTCCTTTGGACTTAACTGTGCTACCGGGCCAATGGATATGGAACCCCACATTCGTTATTTGAGCCGCCACTGGCCTGGTCGAATTTCCTGTGTACCCAATCAGGGACTGCCGGAGGTGGTTGACGGCAAGACCTGCTATCCCCTGGATCCCGAGACTTACGGGCGTGAGATGAAGCGGTTTGTCACCGAGTATGGGATCAGCGTGGTTGGAGGCTGCTGCGGCACCACCCCGGCGCATACCCGGCAATTGGTGCGGACCCTGGCCGGTGTAAAACCGGCGATACGGGAGGTGAGCGCATGAAGCCTTCAGTGTCGAGCCTTTACCAGGCTGTTGAACTGCAACAGGAGATCCCGCCGCTCCTAATTGGGGAGCGGGCCAATGCCAATGGTTCTAAGAAATTTCGCGAACTGCTGCTTGCCGATGATTACCAGTCCTGTCTGAAAATCGCTGTTGAACAGGAGGCTAAAGGCGCCCATATTATTGACCTGTGTACCGCCTATGCCGGCCGTGACGAA
The DNA here is from genome assembly GCA_963733595.1 of uncultured delta proteobacterium. Taxonomy (GTDB): domain Bacteria; phylum Desulfobacterota; class Desulfobulbia; order Desulfobulbales; family Desulfobulbaceae; genus Desulfobulbus. Next base: position 390,789 of record CAVTDN010000012.1, read on the forward strand.
AAAGAGGATCTGACCACGTTGGTGCGGTTGTGTGCAGGAGCCCTCAAGGCGCCCCTGATGATCGATTCGACCACCCCGGAGTGCATCGAGGCCTGCCTGCGGATGTATCCGGGGCGAGCTATTGTCAATTCTATCAATCTTGAAGATGGCGGTATCAACATCCGCCGGATCTGCGGGGCGGCCAAGAAATATGGGGCCGCCGTCGTTGCCCTGACCATTGACGAAAAAGGCATGGCCATGAGCAGCGACGACAAATTGCGGGTCGCCAAAGCCATCCATGCTATTGCCGTCGATGAGTGCGGCTTGCGGTCGAAGGATCTGCTGTTTGATTGTCTCACCTTCACTGTCGGGTCCGGTGATGAGAGTCTGCGCGATGCCGCTATTCAGACTTTGGAGGCGATCGGCCGAATCAAGATTGAATTGCCGGGCTGCTTGACGGTCCTCGGACTGAGCAATATTTCTTTTGGGCTTGCGCCACAGACTCGGCGCATCCTCAACTCTGTTTTCCTTCACGAGGCAGTGGCAGTGGGGCTTGATGCCGCTATTGTCGATGCCGCCAAGATTGTGCCGCTAGCGCGGATACCCTCGGAGGACAGGGAAATTAGTCTCGATCTGCTTTATAATCGGCAAGTAACGGGGGAAAAAGATCCCCTGATGCGGTTTATTGAACATTTCAGTGGGCAAAAAACAGTGGTTGCCGATGAGGAACAAGGCGTTATCCGCACACCGGAGGAGCAGCTGTTTCATCGGTTGATGGATGGTGATAAAGAGAATCTGCATGATATTCTGGCCATCTTAAGGGAGCGCTTTAAGCCCATTGACATTATCAATCAGATCTTGGTCCCTGCCATGCGCCATGTAGGCGAGCTCTTCGGCAAAGGCGAAATTCTGTTGCCCTTTGTCCTCCAGTCAGCTGAAGTAATGAAGGCCTCGGTTACTCTACTGGAGCCGTATATGGATAAAACGGAGGGCGGTACAGCCACCAAAATTCTGTTGGCGACGGTTCAGGGGGATGTACATGACATCGGCAAGAACCTGGTTGATATCATTCTCTCAAATAATGGCTATGAGGTGTACAACATCGGCATCAAGGTGCCGACGGGGACGATTATAGAAAAAGCCAAAGAACATCAAGTCGATCTCATCGGTTTGAGCGGCTTGTTGGTCAAATCGGCCATTGTCATGCAGGAGTCAATGACCCAGTATCGCGACGCCGGGCTCACTGCGCCCATCTTGTTGGGAGGAGCTGCCCTGACCTCGAAATTTGTGGCAGAGTCCTGCGTCCCAGGGTACGGCGGGCCGGTCGTCTATTGTGCCGACGCCTTTGCCGGGTTAAAAGCGGTTCAGGAATTTGAGGCAGGGAAACTGACATCGACCACCTATGATAGTGCGACCGCCATCAAGCCAATGAAACCAGGCATTAAGGCTACAGAGGTTGACCGGACCAATCCTGTGCCGACGCCGCCGTTTTTAGGGCAACGGTACATTGAGGATATCGACCCGGCGGTTTTGTTTCCTTTGATTAATGTCCAAGCGCTTTTTCGTGGACGCTGGGGATACAGGCGCGGCAAGTTGGGGGCAGGGGAGTACGCCGACTTGATACAGGGGACCGTCCAGCCGCTGTATGAGGAGTTGATGCGCAAATCACTTGCCGAGGGGTGGATTCAACCCAAGGTGAGCTACGGCTATTTCCCCTGTCATTCGGAGGGAGA